>JBBCGD010000001.1:0-160455 GCA_037200665.1 Pseudomonadota bacterium
ATGAAGCAAGTAACGGTCGGGCCGGGCAAGGCGCTCATCTGCGGTTCGATGGCCTTCGACACCATCATGGTGTTCGGCGACCGCTTCCAGAACCACATCCTCGCCGACAAGCTGCACATGCTGAACGTTTCGTTCCTCGTCCCGCAGCTGCGGCGCGAGTTCGGCGGCTGTGCGGGCAACATCGCCTACAACCTGAAGCTGCTGGGCGATACGGGCACCATCATGGCGACAGTAGGCCATGACTTCGCGACCTACGCGCAGTGGCTGGACGGGCACAAGATCCCGCGCGAACACATCATCGAGGTGCATGCCGAGCACACCGGCCAGGCCTTCATCACCACCGACCTGGACAACAACCAGATCACTGCCTTCCACCCGGGCGCCATGGGCCATTCGCATATCAACAAGGTGGGCGATGCGAAAAACGTGGCGCTGGGCATCGTCGCGCCGGACGGCCGCGACGGCATGATCCAGCACGCGGCGGGCTTCGCCGCGGCCGGCATCCCCTTCATCTTCGATCCGGGCCAGGGCCTGCCGATGTTCGGGGGCGAGGACTTGAAGACCTTCATCCAGCAAGCATCAGGGTGGCGGTGAACGACTACGAGTGGAGCCTGATGACCGAGCGCACCGGCTGGAAGGAAGCCGATGTCGTGAAGCATGTGGCTGCGCTGATCGTCACCCGCGGCGGCGAGGTTCGACGATCTATACCGCTGATGGCAAAATCGACGTCCCGCTGGCACCGGCACGCTCCGTGGTGGATCCCACGGGCTGTGGCGATGCCTATCGAGCGGGCCTGCTGTACGGGTTGCTGCACGGCCTGCCCTGGGAAAAGACGGGACGCATCGCCTCGCTGATGGGATCACTGAAGATCGAATCGCGCGGCACGCAGAACCACAAGTTCACGCCGGAGCAGTTCCGGCAGCGCTACGAAACACTGTTCGGCCACTTCTAAATCATCCAAGGTCAGGAAGAAAGCATGAGCCACTATCTGTTCACGTCGGAGTCGGTCTCGGAAGGCCACCCGGACAAGGTTGCGGGACCAGATCTCCGATGCCATCCTCGATGCCATCCTCGCGGAAGATCCGCGCTCGCGCGTCGCGGCCGAAACGCTGTGCAATACCGGCCTCGTGGTGCTGGCGGGCGAGATCACCACCAAGGCGCGCATCGACTACCAGGGCGTGGCGCGCCAGACGATCAAGGACATCGGCTACGACAACACCGACTACGGCATCGACTACAAGGGTTGCGCCGTGCTGGTTGCGTACGACACGCAGTCCCCCGACATCGCGCAGGGCGTGGATGAAGGCAAGGGCATCGACCTCGACCAGGGCGCCGGCGACCAGGGCCTGATGTTCGGCTATGCCGTGCGCGAGACGCCGGAACTGATGCCGCTGCCCATCGCGCTGTCGCACCAGCTGATGCAGCGCCAGGCGCAGCTGCGCAAGGCCGGCAAGCTCAAGTGGCTGCGCCCGGACGCGAAGAGCCAGGTCACCGTGAAGTACGTGGATGGCAAGCCCAGCGAGATCGAC
Organism: Pseudomonadota bacterium; assembly: GCA_037200665.1. Classification (GTDB taxonomy): domain Bacteria; phylum Pseudomonadota; class Gammaproteobacteria; order Steroidobacterales; family Steroidobacteraceae; genus ZC4RG30. The sequence continues at coordinate 1,530 of JBBCGD010000001.1, forward strand.
GCCGTGGTCATCTCCACGCAGCATGACCCGGACATCGCGCACAAGGCGCTGTCCGAGGCCGTGATCGAGGAGATCGTGAAGCCGGTGCTGCCGAAGGAGCTGGTCAAGGGCAAACATCAAGTACCACATCAATCCGACCGGCCGCTTCGTGGTCGGTGGCCCGCAGGGCGACTGCGGCCTCACCGGCCGCAAGATCATCGTCGATACCTACGGCGGTGCGGCTCCGCATGGTGGCGGCGCGTTCTCGGGCAAGGATCCTTCGAAAGGTCGATCGTTCGGCGGCGTATGCCGCGCGCTACGTGGCGAAGAACGTCGTGGCCGCGGGCCTCGCGGATCGTTGCCAGGTGCAGGTCTCGTATGCCATCGGCATCGCGAAGCCCACCAGCATCATGGCCACCACCTTCGCACCGGCAAGATCTCCGACGAGAAGATCGAGGCGCTGATCGCGCGCCACTTCGACCTGCGTCCGAAGGGCATCGTGCAGATGCTCGACCTGCTGCGCCCCATCTACCGGCAGACCGCGGCCTATGGCCACTTCGGTCGCAACGAAGCGGGCTTCAGCTGGGAGAAGACCGACAAGGCCGCAGCGCTTGCCGCCGATGCGGGCGTGAAGGTCGCTTGATGCGAAAGAGTTGAGAGGAGGGCGGACTGCCGAGGAGCGCTTGCAGCGTCCAGTTCAAGGATGCGAGGCTCGGTGGATCCGCCAATCAAAACAACGGCGCTCTCTAGCTTCCACATGATAGAGAGGTACTTATGAACGCAGTTGTGAAACCCGGCAACGGCAAGGACTACCACGTCGCCGACATGAGTCTTGCCGCCTGGGGCCGCAAGGAACTGAACATCGCCGAGGTCGAGATGCCCGGACTCATGGCGATCCGCCACGAGTTCGAAGCCACGCAGCCGCTGCGCGGCGCGCGCATCACCGGCTCGCTGCACATGACCATCCAGACCGCGGTGCTCATCGAGACGCTGCAGGCGCTTGGCGCGCAGGTGCGCTGGGCTTCGTGCAATGTGTTCTCGACGCAGGACCACGCCGCCGCCGCCATCGCCGAGCGCGGCACGGCCGTATTCGCCTTCAAGGCGAGTCGCTGGACGACTACTGGGACTTCACCCACCGCATCTTCGAATGGCCGGACAACGGCTACTCGAACATGATCCTCGACGATGGTGGTGACGCCACGTTGCTGCTGCACCTGGGCACGCGCGCCGAGACGGACCAGTCGGTCATCAGCAAGCCCACCAGCGAAGAAGAAACCTCGCTGTTCAAGAGCATCAAGGCCAAGCTCGCCACCGACCCGAAGTGGTACTCCACGCGATTGAAGCAGGTGAAGGGCGTCAGCGAAGAGACCACCACCGGCGTGCATCGCCTCTACCAGATGCACAAGGAAGGCAAGCTCGCGTTCCCGGCCATCAACGTCAACGACTCGGTCACCAAGAGCAAGTTCGACAACCTGTACGGCTGCCGTGAATCTCTGCTCGACGGCATCAAGCGCGCCACCGACGTCATGATCGCCGGCAAGGTCGCGGTGATCTGCGGCTACGGCGACGTGGGCAAGGGCTCGGCGCAGGCGCTGCGTTCGCTGTCGGCACAGGTGTGGGTCACCGAGATCGACCCCATCAACGCGCTGCAGGCGGCGATGGAAGGTTACCGCGTGGTCACGATGGAAGATGCGGCCAGCCAGGGCGACATCTTCGTGACCTGCACCGGCAACTTCCACGTGATCACCCACGACCACATGAAGGCGATGAAGAACAACGCCATCGTGTGCAACATCGGCCACTTCGACAACGAGATCGACGTCGCGGGGCTCAAGCAGTACAAGTGGGAGAACATCAAGCCGCAGGTCGACCACATCATCTTCCCGGACGGCAAGCGCATCATCCTGCTGCCGAAGGCCGGCTGGTGAACCTGGGCTGCGCCACTGGCCATCCGTCGTATGTGATGAGCTCTTCCTTTGCCAACCAGTCGCTGGCGCAGATCGAGCTCTATGCGAACCCGGGCAAGTACGCCATCGGTGTGTACACGCTGCCGAAACACCTGGATGAGAAGGTGGCGCGGCTGCAGCTGGTGACGCTGAACGCCAAGCTGACGAAGCTCACGGAGACGCAGGCAAACTACATCGGCGTGAAGGCCGAAGGCCCCTACAAACCGGAACACTACCGGTACTGAGCAACGAGGAACGAGTAGCGCAATGACGGCCAGGATCATCGATGGAAAGGCGGTGGCGCGTAAGCTCCGCGGCGAATACGCGGAGCGCGTGGCAAAGCTGAAGGCGGAGCACGGCGTGCAGCCGGGCATCGCGGTGATCCTGGTCGGTGACAACCCCGCCTCGCAGGTCTACGTGCGCAACAAGGTCACGGCCTGCAACGAGGCGGGGATCCACTCGGAGCTGTACACCCTTCCGGCGGCGACGCCGGAAGAGAAGCTGATGGCGCGCATCGATTCGCTCAATGCGGATCCGCACGTGCATGGCATCCTGGTGCAGCTGCCGCTGCCGCCGCAGATCAACGTGGCGCATGTGCTGGAACGCATCGACGCCAGCAAGGACGTCGACGGCTTCCATCTGTACAACGTCGGTGGCCTGATCACCGGCAACACCATTTTCCCGCATGCACGCCTTATGGCGTGCAGAAGCTGCTCGAACACGAGAAGGTGCCCATCGAAGGGCAGAACGTGGTCGTGGTCGGTGCCAGCAACATCGTGGGCAAGCCGATGGCACTGATGCTGATGCAGCAGGACGCCACGGTCTGCATCTGCCACAAGAAGACGCGCGACCTCGGGCAGTTCACGCGCCCTGGCCGACATCCTGGTGGTGGCCGCCGGCGTGCCGGGCCTCATCAAGGAAGACATGGTCACCGAAGGCGTGGTCGTGATCGACGTGGGCATCAACCGCCTGCCCGATGGGGCGGCTGGTGGGCGACGTGGATTTCGCGGGTGTCAGCAAAAAGGCCTCGCTGATCTCGCCGGTTCCCGGTGCGTGGGCCCCGATGACCATCACGATGTTGTTGTACAACACGCTGGTGTCGGCCGAACGCTCGATCGGCCTCACGCCGGCGCGCTGACTTCGCGGCGTTACTGAAGGTTCACGGCTTCCTGGCCGGCGCGGCAATCTGCAGCGCTTCCTGCTGCGCGCAGCGGTTTCGCGCCGCCTCGATTGCCGGGTTTGCGATGCGGCGCGAAGCCAGCGGACTGACCTTGATTTCTTCTGTGCAGCAGGTATGCACGGCCCGGCCTGTTCGGTGCCGCACACGGCACGCTCCGCTCTTGCGCTCAAGCCTTCGGTTCGGCGGCCTCACGATCGCCGCAGGAACCACGCCGACCCCAGCCTTCGCGGAAGCGGCCACGCAGCTGCTCGCGTTCTTCCGGCGTCATCTGTTCCCAGCGTTCGCGCCACTGCTGGCCCATGTGGTGTCCCCATGGACCGAAGCGACCGCGACCACCGTGGTGGCGAAAACCACCGACCAGCAGCCGTGCCAGCACCAGCAAGCCCAGCCCCTGCCAGTAAGTGACCACGGGTCCCGAGAACAACGCCGGCACCAGCCAGTTCCACAGCCCCATCGTCACGAAGCCGACCACGCCGACCACCAGCGCAACGACCACCAGTACCTTCAATATCTTCGCGATCCAGAATCCACGCTTCATTGCTCTCTCCTCATTCCCGGAACCATTCGTCGTAGGTGCCCTGCAATCCGCGGCGCAGCTGCTTCACGGCATAGTGCTTGCGGGCCAGCAGGGTGTTGAGCGGCACGCCCATGCGGGTGGCCAGCTCCTTGAAACTCGTGAAACTCGTGCCATCGATCTCGTGCGCGATGAATACCTCGCGCTGCTCGTCGGGCAGCTCGCCGATGGCGCTGGCGAGCTGCTCCAGCAACAGCTCGCGCGCCAGCTGCGCATCGGGTGACTGCGCGGCCGGCAGCAGCAGTTCTTCCAGCACCAGCACTTCGGCATCGGTGTCGAATTCGTGGGCGTGCAAGCCAGCCTCATCAATGCGATCCGACAGCACCGGCCGCTTGCGGCGGAAGAAATCGGTGATGCGATTGCGCGCGACGCGGAACAGCCAGGCGCCGGCTTCCTCCAGCGGCTGCAACTGGCGATAGGCCACCACGAGCTCGGACAGCACGTCCTGCAGGATGTCCTCGGCCTCGCCCTCGTCGAACACGCGACGGCGGATGAAGGCGCGCAGCCGTTTGCGTTCGCGCGCGACGGTGTCGCTGATCTGGCGGTTCTGCTCGGGGAGCATCGGGGGTATTGGCGATTGCGGCTGCCATCGTCCGGGTAGACGGATGAGCGGCAAGAATATTGTGTCGGCGTGCCCGAAGCGCAAGGGACGGTCAGCGGGCCTCGCTGGCCGTGCTCGCGGAGCCTTGCGCCAGCTGCTGCAGGAATGGCGACAGCACGTCGGAACCCGCATCCGACACTGCCAGCCACTCCATGCCCGAGCCGCTGGCGTGCACGACATTGAAGCCGCGCAGGGTGCGCAGCGCGGCGGGCGTGGCGTGGCCGGTCTCCGGGCGCACGAATACGTCGATCATGTGCAGCCGGTAGCGGTACACCAGCACCGCGACAGGACGACCGTCGAGATAGTCGAGCCGGCCGCCGGCCAGTGCGAAGCCTGCTTCGGCCAGGTCCTGCACCGGCGGCGAATAGTCGAGCCGCGCGGACAGCCATGGCTTCACCGTGTGCCGGTCGGTGGAGACGATTTCGATCAGGTGGTTGCCCAGCGTCGCGCGCACATGCATGGCCACGGCTTCGGCGACGAGATCCTCGCTGGCATGCCATTGCAGCAGCGCCGTGACCATGAACCAGGCCAGCACCGTTGCCGCACAACCTGCGAATGCGCCGCCGAAGAACCAGCTGCGAGTGCCAGCTACGCGACGTGGCTTGCCCACCGGCTGTTCCGTTTCAGCCCTGTGCAAGGCCGCACGCACCCGTGACTGCAATGCCGGTGACGCCACGAAGCGTGGCGCTTCATCACGCAACCGCGTGCTGAGCAGGCGGATGTTCTCGTACTCGGCCGCGCACGCCGCGCAGCCGGCCACATGCTTGCGCACCGAATGGCCGCGCAAGACATCGAGCTCGCCATCGGCGAAGGCGCTGATCAGGGGCAGGGCGGCTGCGCAATTCATGGGCTGCTCCGGGGTAGCGGGTCGCGCATCGACTGCAGCAGCGGCGAACGTTGCAGCAGCGAGCGGGCGCGCGCGATGCGCGACATCACCGTGCCCATCGGCACGTCGGTGATGCGCGAGATTTCCTTGTACGAGAGTTCCTGCAGTTCGCGCAGCACCAGTGCTTCGCGATAGGGAAGGGGCAGGGCGGCCAGTGCATCGGTGAGCGCAAGCGAGTCGGCATCGCGCAGCAGTGTGCGCTCGGGGCCGATGGCGGGATCGACCGCGGCATCGAGTGCTTCGGTGGCATTGCGCAGGATCTCCGCCGGCCGGTTGCGCTCGCACCAGTCGTAGAAGGCACGGCGCACGATGGCCAGGAACCACACGCGGCCCTCGCTGCCACGGAGCGAATCGAGGTACTTGATGGCGCGCACACAGGCGTCCTGCACCACGTCCTCGGCGTCGTCGCCGTCCCGGGCCAGCCAGCGCGCAAGGCTGTATGCCGCATCCAGGTGCGGCAGGATCAGCTCTTCGAAGCGCGACTCAGGCAAGGGATTGCTCCTGGTGTGTGGGGCCTATACCGAAGTAGCGGCGATTTTATTCCCGCAGGAATAACCGCGCGCAGCTGGCGGTATCAACGGGCACGAAGGCAATGCCGCGGGCAGGCCTTCTGGCCATCCACTACTTCTCGACATGGGGATTCATCATGCGCTCCGCTATCCGACAGACTTTTCTCGGTGCCCTTGCCTTGCTCGCCACGGTGGGTGCCGTGGCTGCGCCCAAGGCTTATGTCGGCAACTTCAGGGACAGCACCGTCAGTGTCATCGATACCGGCACGAATGCCGTAGTGGCCACCGTGCCGGTGGCAACGGGGCCGCATGGCATGGCGATCACTGCCGACGGCCGCACGGTATATGTCGCGAGCGATGGCACGTCGCTGCTCAATATCATCGACACCGCAAGCGACAAAGTCACCGGCACCATCGAAATCGGCAAGGCGCCGCATGGCCTGGCATTGACGCCGGATGGACGCCTGCTGCTCGCCGCCATCAACGGTGAGGACAAGGTGGCACTGGTCGATACGCACACGCAGGTCGTGGTGGCGACGCTGCCGGTTCCAAAGCCGCACACCGTAGCGGTGCGTCCGGATGGCAAGTTCGCCTATGTGTCTTCGCAGCTGGCCGGCAACTTCGCACTGGTGGTCATCGACCTGAAGAAGCGCGTGATCGCGCGCAGCGTGCCGCTCGAGCAGCAGCCGCGTGACATCGAGTTCAGCCATGACGGCAAGGCGCTGTACTTCACGCTCGCCGGCGTGGATGCCGTGCAGGTGCTGGATCCGGTTACGGACAAGGTGATTGCACAGGTCGCAAGCGGCGCGTCGCCGCACATCGCGACTTTCTTCCACGCCGCGAAGTTCGGCACGGCGGTGGTGCAGGGTCCGGGCGAGCTGCTGCTGTTCGACGCGAAGAAGAATGTGCCGCTGCGTTCGATCCCCGTCGGCAACAAGCCGCACTGGCTGGCGAGCGGTGATGGCAAGACCGTCTACGTGACCAACGAAGGTTCGAACGATGTCACCGTCGTGGATCTGGCGACTGCGCAGACGAAGACCATCGCCGTGGGCAACGCCCCCCGCAAGATCGTCGTGCAGCCCGAGGCTAACGAGGAATACTGAGCCGGAACACCGAGCCGCGCGCTCCTGCGCCAGCACGCTGATCTGTCCGCCATGCGCCTGCGCAATGCGCCGCGCCAGCGACAGGCCGATGCCGGAGCCCCGGGCTTGGTGGTGTAGAAGGGCACGAAGATCTGCTCGCGCTGTGCGGGTGCAAGGCCGGGTCCGTTGTCGAGCACGTCGATGAGGCAGTGTTCGGCATCGACGCGGCAGTCGATGCCGATGCGCGGTTGCGCTTCGCCGGCAGCGGCATCGGCGGCATTGCGCAGCAGGTTGATCAGCGCTTGTTCCAGCAGTTCGGCATCGGCACGCAGCGTGAGATGCGCCGGGACCTGATGACTCAGCGTGATGCCGCGTGCCTCGAGCGCCCGGCCGCAGCAGCCGCTCGATGCCTTCGATCAGCGAGCCGAGCCCCAACTCCCGCAGCCTCGGTTCAGGCAGGCTCGCTACCTCGCGATAGCGTTCGACGAAACGCAGCAACCCGTGGCTGCGTCGCATGATGGCTTCGAGTGCCGCGGCGACTTCCTCCGTGGAGCCGCCGTTGCGCAGCAGGCCATCCAGGCTCTGCGACAGCGAGGCAATCGGTGTCAGCGAATTCATCATCTCGTGCGCCAGCACGCGGGCCATGTCGTCCCAGGCCGTGAGCGAAACGGCGTCGAGGTCGCCGGCCAGCCGTTGCAATGAGACCAGTCGTTGTGGCGCATCGTCTGGCGTCGTGAATTGCGAAGCTGCGGCCAGCAGGCGTGTGCCGTTTGCGAGCTGCACGATGCGATGCGTGCCGGGTGGCAGCGCGCTCAGCTGTGCGACGGCCTCCGTTCCCAGTGAGGGCAGCTGTGCGAGACGTGGCGCTGCCTCACCCAGCAGGCGATGCGCGGCGCGATTCACGAGGTCGATGCTGCCATCGGCACGCACCACGATGAGGCCGGCAGGTACCGTGTCGAGCAATGCCTGCAGGTGTTCGCCGAGCTGGCGTCGTCGCTGCCGGTCCTGTCGCAACTGCTGTAGCGTGCGGTCGTACGCAAGCCGCAGCGAGGCCGGGATGGCACTGCGTTGCACGGGAGTTTCCAGCGCGCTCGCCGACAGTGCTTCGAGGAAGCGTTCGGTGGCGCGGCTTTCATGCGCCACGAAGCGCGCGAGGTCGGCCACCACCACTGCGCCACACAGCGACACCACCAGCGCGGTGGCGTAGTACTGCGTGTGCTCCAGCAGCTGCAGCAGCGCAGTGGACAGCACGGCAAGCAGGAGTGCCCGCAGCACCACGCCGAACAGGAAGCCGGTGCGCGCGCGTTCAAAGGCCATGCTTGGACATGCGCCGGTACAGCGCTGGCCGGCTGAGGCCCAGCGTTGCCGCTGCGACCGAGATGTTGCCTTCCGCGCGGACCAGTGCACGCTCGATGGCGCCGCGTTCCAGCTGGTCCAGTGTCTGCGCTTCGGCATCGCGCCGGGTGCGCGTGATCTGCGCGGCTGCCTCGATCGTGGTCACGAGCCTGTCGTTGTGCCAGGGCTTGAGCACGAAGTCCGTGGCACCGCGCTTCAGTGCCTGCACCGCCAGCTGCACGCCGCCGTATGCCGTCATCAGCACCACGGCCAGCGTGCCATCGCAGGCATGGATGCGTGCCAGCGCATCGAGGCCCGCCGCGCCACTGCGCTCGCCTGCGACGAAGTTCATGTCCAGCAGCACTGCGTCGTAATTGCCGGTGGTGAGCTGCGTCTCCAGCTCCGCCGCCGGCGCGCCGAGCAGGTCTATGCGCGGGAATTCACCGAGCAGCGCGATGCGCGCCGCGTGCCGCACGTCGGCGTCGTCCTCGATGACCAGCAAGGCGCCGCTGTTCATTTCCGGACACCGGCGGCGTGGGCAAGGCGTGGGTGGAGCATGCAAGTGCCTGTCGTACAGGTGTTTTTTGATTCGCGCGGGCGACCATACACTAATCCACATGGACATGGCCGTGAACAGCGCGCGACAGGATGCAGGCATGGATCGCCCATTGCTGCAGGCCTGGTGGCAGCGACCGCTGTGGCGCCGGCTGGCGATCGCGACACTGGTGCTGCTGCTGCTGGTGATCGCAGCGGTGGTGCTGCTCGGCCCTGCACAGCGCAGCCTGCGTATGGCCCGCGCTGCTGTCAGTATCGCGAGCGTGGAGCACGGCCTGTACCACGACTTCATTCCGCTGCGGGGCGAAGCTGTGCCGCGCGACACGGTGTACCTCGATGCGCTCGAAGGCGGCCTCGTGTCCCGCGTGCTGGTGCAGGCCGGCGATCGCGTCGTTACCGGACAGCCGCTGGTGGAATTCAGCAACACCGCGCTGGAACTGGAAGTGCTGGATCGCGAAGGCAGCCTGGTGCAATCGCTCACGCAGCTACAGACCTTCGAGACCCAGCTGGAGCAGAACCGCGCTGGCAACGAGCGCCTTCTGTCCGATGCCGAGTATGACGTCACGCGCCTGCAACGCGCGCTGACACGGCGCGAGGAGCTGATCGCGCAGCACCTGATATCCATTGAAGAACGCGACCAGCTGCGCGACCAGCTCGACAGCGCGCTGCGCAAGCGTGAACTGCAGAAGGACAGCAACGATCGCCAGGAGACCTTGCGCGTGCAGCAGCTGCCGCAGGTGAAGGCGCAGATGTCGAAATTGCAGGAAAGCCTTGCCATCACGCACGACAAGCTGCGCAACCTCACGGTGCGCGCGCCGGTGGCCGGTCTCGTCACCGCGATGGACCTGAAGATCGGCGAGAACCGCAATCGCGGCCAGCGGCTGGCGGAGATCACGCCCGACACGGGCTTCAAGCTTTCCGCTACGGTGGATGAGTACTACCTTGGCCGGGTGCGCGAGGGACAGGTGGCGCGCGTCGAGCGCGATGGCAGGCCCTGGCAGCTGAAGGTGACGCGCGTGTATCCGCAGGTGAAGGACGGCGGCTTCATCGTCGATCTCGCCTTCGACGGCGCGACGCCGGACGGTCTGCTGCGTGGCCAGTCTCTGCAGGGCAGACTGTCGCTGGGCGATGACCAGCCCGGCGTGATACTCGCCAGCGGTGCGTTTCTCGAGCGCAGCGGCGGCGACTGGGTATTCGTGCTGGCCGCCGATGGCAAGTCCGCCACGCGCCGCCGGGTGAAACTCGGTCGGCGCAACGCCGAACAGGTCGAGGTGCTGTCGGGTCTCGCGCCCGGCGAGCGCGTCATCATCTCCGACTACGCCGGCCTCGAACGCATCGATCGCATCGGTCTGGAATAAGCAAGGGAGCACACATGCTGCGACTGGAGAACCTGCGCAAGATCTACCGCACCACTGAAGTGGAAACCCATGCGCTCGGCGGTGTCTCGCTCGACGTACAGGCCGGTGAGTTCCTCGCCATCATGGGGCCATCGGGTTGCGGCAAGTCGACGCTGCTGAACATCCTCGGGCTGCTCGACAGTCCTGACGAAGGTCGCTACTGGTTCTTCGGCGAGGACGTGGCGCGCTTCAGCGAGCGACAGCTCACACAGCTGCGACGCGGTGGCGTCGGCTTCGTGTTCCAGAGCTTCAACCTCGTGGATGACCTCAACGTGCGCGAGAATGTCGAGGTGTCGCTGCTCTATAGCGGCGTGAGTGGTACCGAGCGCCGGCGACGCGTGGCCGCGGCACTGGAACGCGTGGGCCTCGCGCATCGGGCCAGGCATCTGCCGAGCCAGCTCTCGGGTGGCCAGCAGCAGCGCGTGGCGATTGCCCGCGCGCTGGTGGGCGAGCCGAAGCTCATCCTCGCCGATGAACCCACCGGCAACCTCGACACCGAGAACGGCATGGCGGTGATGGAGATGCTGGGTGAGATCAATCGCGCGGGCACCACGGTGGTGATGGTCACGCACTCGCTGGCCCATGCGGCGCTCGCGCAGCGCACGGTGCGGCTGCTGGACGGGCAGGTGGTCAGCGAGACTTTGCTCGCGGCCTGAGCGCAGCGGTCCGCCTCGCATGCTTCGCAACTATCTGGTCGCCGCGCTGCGCAGGCTGGTGCGTGATCGCCTTTACAGCGCGGTCAACATCTTCGGCCTTGCGGCTGCGTTCGCGGCGGTGCTGGTCATGGCGCTCTTCATACACGAAGAGCTCACGTACGACCGGTTCGTCCCCGACTACCAGCGCATCTACCGCATGTCGGCCGTCAGCACGCCGCTGGAGGGTGCGCCGATGCGTCTCGACATCGGCAATGCAAGCCTTGCGGCCATGCTGAAGGAACAGCTCCCTGAAGTCGAAATGGTCGCGCGCCTGAAATCCATCCAGCTCGGCGTCACCCAGGGCGATGTCGAGCACATGGAAGAACTCTACTGGACCGATCCGGGGTTTTTCACGCTGATGCAACTGCCGGCATTCGCCGGGAATCCGCAGACCGCGTTGTCGCGGCCGGATGGCGTGGTCATCACGCGCCGGATCGCACGCAAGTATTTTGGCAGGGACGATGTTGTTGGGCAGACGCTGACCATCCGTCGCCGGCAGACGTTGACCGTCACTGCCGTCCTCGAAGACCTGCCGGTCAATACTCATTTGTTGGGTGAGATCTTCGCGTCCGGGCTTGCGTCTTTCTCGGCGCTGTCGATCTTCGATGCACAGCCGCCTGATCCTTCCCAATACATGGCGCAGGTCTTCACTTATCTGCGCGTCAAACCCGGAGTGTCCGCGGAAGCATTGGACGCCGCCGTGCAGCGTTTCACTGCGAGCCGTTCTCCCGATGCGATCCGCGGCAGGTTTGCAATGCATGCTGTTCCCCTGCAGGGCATTCACCTGCAGCCCGCGGGGCTTGGTGCGATGAAGCCTTCCGGAAGTCCGCAGACCCTGCGCGCTCTTTGCATCATCGGTGCGCTGGTTCTCGCCATGGCGGCGATCAATTTCGTGAACCTGATGACGGCGCGCGGTGCGCGCCGGACAGTGGAAGTAGGCGTGCGCAAGGCGGCCGGAGGCAGCCGCGTCCAGCTCGCTGTCCAGTTCATCGGTGAAGCATTGTTGTACGTCTCGGTTGCGCTGCTGCTGGGGATTGCGTTGGCGGAGCTGTCTCTGCCGCGTCTGAACCTGCTGCTGGACTGGGACGTACATTTTCAATACGCACAGCACGGGAGTCTCGTGCTGGCCTTGCTCCTGGTGGCAATGCTCATGGGTGTGCTGGCGGCGACCTACCCGGCATGGATACTTTCCAGTGTCAGGCCACGCACCGCTTTGTACGGCGCCGCGCAGCCTGCGGGCTTTGGTCTGGTGCGCCGGGCGCTGGTCGCTGCGCAGTTCGCAATCCTGATCGGGTTGATCGTGGCCACTTTCGTCATCCAGCGGCAGACGGCGTTCGCGTTGCACGCGCGATTGCGCGTTCCGGGTGATCAGCTGGTGATGATCCGCACCAGTTGCAGTGATGCTTTCAGGGATGGAGTTCTGCGCCTGCCCGGAGTCCAGTCGGCAGCCTGTTCTGCGCTGTCATTGCAGAACATCAGCGTTTCCATGGCCACTTTCCTGAAACCGGAGGGCGGCAGCCTGAGCCTGCGCATGACTGCCATCGATCAGGGACTGTTCGAGATATTCGGCCTGAAGGCGATCGCGGGCCGGTTCCTGTCGCGGGAGCGGCTGGCGGACCGCCTTCCGGACGACTATGAAAAGAGTGCCAGTTTCGAACTCCGCAGCGTGCAGCCCCAGCCTGTGGCAGCGGTGATCAATGAAGCCGCCGCGCGTCGGCTGGCATCGACTCCGGCTGCGGCCCTGGGCAAGGTGTTGCGCATGGATGGCAACGGCGGCAATGCCGTGTTCGAAGTCATCGGAGTTGCTCCTGACCTGCCGGTGGATTCGATCAGGGAAAGCGTTCAGCCCACCATCTACTACCTGGCGCCCCGGCAATACGGGCTCCTCACGGTCAGGTTTTCCGGCAGCGACCTGCCTGCCACGCTGGTCGCCATAGGCGAGGTCTGGAAAAGGGTCGGCGATCCCCGCCCGATGGATCTGGTTTTCGTGAACCGGTATGTCGCCCTGCTGCATCGGGACATACAGCGGCAGGCCGCGGCCATTGGCTGCTTTTCGCTGGTGGCACTCGCCATTGCCTGCCTGGGGCTGGTGGGGTTGTCGGTATCGTGGTCCGAGCGCCGCACGCGCGAGATCGGCATCCGCAAGGCCATGGGCGCCACCACCGCAAATGTATTGCGCGTACTGCTCTGGCAGTTCAGCACCCCGGTGTTGTGGGCGAATCTGCTCGCCTGGCCGGTTGCCGGCCTCGCGATGCACAGATGGCTTCGCGGCTTTGCGTATCACATCGACCTGCCTTTGTGGATATTCCCTCTGGCGGGTCTTGCCGCATGGATCATCGCGCTGGCTGCGGTCCTCGGGCAAGCGGTGCGCGTGGCAAGGGCGCGGCCAGCGATGGCTTTGCGACATCAGTGAGGCAGCAAATGCTTCACCCGTCAACGATGGACTGAACAGGAGGAACAGCGCGCATGCTCCGACACTACCTCGCCGCGATGCTGCGTAATTTCGCGCGCAACCGGCTGTTCTCGGCGATCAGCGTGCTTGGTCTCGGCATCGGCCTGTGTGGCGCGCTGCTGTCGGTGCTGGTGGTGCGCGACCAGCGCACGCAGGGCCGCTTCATTGCCGGCCATGAGCATCTTTACCAGGTCGTGGCGATGGTACAGGCGGCGGGGCAGCCCGCCGAATGGTCACGCTCCGTCGATGCGCGCGTGGCCGGATTGCTTGGGCAGCACACCGCTGCTGCGAAAGGTGCGAGCCGCCTTGGCTTCGAGAATGGTGGCTTGCAGAACGGTGCGAAGGGCGCCGATGAGCTGATCTACTGGGTGGACGCCAATTTCTTCGACCTCGTGCCCCTGCGCGTGATCTCGGGCGATTCCGCCACGGCATTGCGGCGTCCCGACGGCCTGGTGCTGGATCGCAGTGCCGCCCGTCGCTACTTCGGCCGCGACGACGCGGTGGGTGAAACACTGCAACTGCGCAGCGCCGCCACGCGCGTGCTGCATCCGATGACGGTGACCGCCGTCCTCGAGGATCTGCCCGAAACCGATACCACGTTCCAGTCCGGTATCTTCGCTTCGGGGCTCGCGCCGTTCTCGCCGCTGGCGCAGGCGGATGCGGCGCCGGGAGTCGTGGGCAGCAACACCGCCAGCGTGCGCACCTATGTACGCATCGAATCGGATGCGGCGATGAACGGTCTCGGCAACGCGTTGCGCGAAGTGGCAGCCGCATTGCCGGCGCGGACGGACAATGCCCGCACCGCGCTGGAGCTGGTGCGCATCGACCGCCTCAACCTGCACGAAGGATTGACCCCAGGCTTCATGGTGAAGATCGCCATGATGCTGCTGATGGGCGCGATCATCGTACTCGTGGCCGCGGTCAATTTCGTGAATCTCATGACCGCGCGCGCTGGCCAGCGCGCGCTGGAAGTCGGCATCCGCAAGGCAGCCGGCGCGACGCGCGCCCTGGTGGTGCTGCAGTTCCTCGCCGAGGCCCTGGTGTTTGCATTGCTGGGAACAGTGCTGGCGATCGCGCTCACCGAATGGTTGCTGCCGCATGTGAACAGCTTCCTGAACAGCGGCGCGGAGTTCAATTACTGGCGTGATCCGGTGCTCGCCGCCGGTCTGCTGGCGACCCCATTGCTGCTTGCATTGCTGGCCGGTGCCTGGCCCGCGCAGGTGTTGTCATCGTTCCGTCCAGGCATCGCCACTGCCGCGTTTGCGCGGTCACAGGGTAACCTGCTGCGCCAGATCCTGGTGACCACGCAATTCGCATTGCTCATCGCATTGATGATCGCCGCCGGCGTGGTGTTCCAGCAGCGCCACTTCGCACTCAACCAGGCATTGCGGGTGAATACCGACCAGATGCTGATGATGTGGGCGCCATGCCGCGAAGGTTTCCTGAACGACCTGCGTGCCATACCGGGCGTGCGCGGTTTCGCCTGCAGTGGCTGGCAGTGGATCAACGAGGATTCCAGCCGCTCCGCCGTGCGCGCGCGCGATGGCAGCCCGCAGAACCTGTGGGTGGTGCCCGTGGATCTCGCGGCCTTCGATCTGTACGAGCTTGCACCACTGGCCGGTCGGCTGACGCTGGACGCAACAGGGCGGGAGTATCCGCGCGACGCCGCGCGCTACGTAATCAACGAATCAGCCGCGCGCCAGCTGGGCTTCCGCAATGTGCAGGAAGCAGTAGGGCAGCAGATCGACATTCCACCCACCGTGCCAGGCTCCAGCGGTGGCCATGTGGTCATCGGCGTGGTGCCGGATTTCTCGCTGGTCTCGGTGGAGCACGTGATCAAGCCTACCGCGTATGTATTCGAACCCAGCCAGCAATATCTGGTCAGCGTGAAGCTGGCGGCGAATGACATGGCCGCGACGCTCGCGGCCATCGACCGGGCATGGGCCGCCACGGGCGCGAAAGAGCCGGCCAACCGCTTCTTCCTCGATGCGCGCCTCGAGCAGATGTACCTGGCGCTGTTGCGTCAGGCGCAGGCCTTCGGCGCCATCGCGCTGGCGACGCTGGTGCTTGCGGTGTTCGGCTTGTTCGGCCTCGCGGCGGCGGCGGTGGCGCGCCGCACGCGCGAGATCGGCATCCGCAAGGCGCTGGGTGCGCAGACTTCAGATGTACTGCGGCTGTTGCTGTGGCAATTCGGCAAACCCGTGCTGTGGGCCAACTTCATCGCCTGGCCGCTGGCCGGATTGGCCATGCGACGCTGGCTGGATGGCTTCGCGTATCACATAGCGCTGCCACTGTGGATGTTCCCCGCTGCGGCGTTGCTGGCCCTGCTGATCGCGCTCGCCACGGTAAGTGCGCATGCCTTGCGCGTGGCGAGCGCAAAGCCCGTGATGGCTTTGCGCCACGAGTAGGCGGCCAATCCATGTTACGCAACTATCTCGCCGCCGCGCTCCGCAACCTGGCGCGCAATCGCCTCCATGCGGCGATCAACGTGCTCGGGCTCACCGTCGCATTCGCGGCGGCCCTGCTGATCGCGGTGTACGTGCATCACGAGCGCACCTTCGAGCGTTTCATTCCTGGCTATGCCGATGTCTACCGGCTTTCCGGCGCATCGCTGCGCGGCGGCTCGGCGGCCAATACCACCGACGACCTGCGCGGTCCGGTGGCCGAAGCGCTACGCGCGGCTTTCCCGCAGATCCATGCCATTGCCGAGCTGCGCAACACCTTGGGCAACACCAGCCTGCGGCGTGGCCTGGTGGAAGCGCTCGAACCGCGCTTTACCTGGGCGGATCCGCAGGCCTTCGATGTGCTGCCACTGCCGGTGATCGCCGGCGATGCGCGCGCCGCGCTGGCACGGCCCGATGGCCTCGTACTCACGCGGCGCATGGCGCGCAAGTATTTCGGCGAGGACCTGCCCATCGGACAGACGCTGGAGGTCGACCGCGAGCGCACCTTGCGCGTGATGGCGGTACTGGAAGACCTGCCGTCGAGCACGCATTTCACGCCGGAGGTATTCGGTTCGACGCTGGCGCTGCCGCCGAATCAGCCGGGCTTCGTGTATCGCACCTATGTCTACCTGCGGCTGGCGCCGGGTACATCGGCACAGACACTGCGGGCCGGACTACCGGCATTCATCGACGCCAACATCAAGGCGCCCGCCAGTGCCGGCAAATCCAGCAGTGGCTTCGAGCTGCAACTGGTGCCCATCGCGGACATCCACCTGCGACCCACCGGTGCGCTGAACATGAAGCCGGGCGGCGACCCACGCATGCTCGATGCATTGACACTGGTGAGTGGCCTCATCCTGCTGGTCGCAACCATCAATTTCGTGAACCTGATGACGGCGCGGGCCACGCGACGCGCAGTCGAGGTGGGCGTGCGCAAGGCTGTTGGCGCGCAGCGCGCCGACATCGTGCTGCAGTTCATCGGCGAGGCATTCGTGCAGGCGCTGCTGGCCATGCTCTGTGCCGTCGCGCTCACTGAACTGGTATTGCCACGGCTTGGCGCCTTCGTCGATCGCCAGCTGCACTTCGACTACCTCGATCCTGCCGTGCTCGGTGGCCTGCTCGGCGCGACTGTCCTGGTTGGCGCGCTGGCCGGTCTGTACCCGGCGTTGCTGGTGTCGCTGTTCGGTCCCGCCGCGGTGCTGAAGGGCACGGCGTCACGCGGACCAGGCTCGGGGATCTTGCGGCAGCTGCTGGTACTGGTGCAGTTCGCAATCCTCATCGGGCTGGTGCTGGTCACTGGCGTGGTGCAGTTGCAGACTCGTTTCGGTCTCGCGCAGGGCCTGCGCTTCGATGACGATCAGCTGCTGATGATCGGCGTGCCGGCGCCCCAGTGTGAACACTCGGCGTTCACGGATGCGGTGCGCGCGCTGCCTGGCGTAAGCGGCACCGCCTGCGAGAGTGATTTCCTCGGCAACTTCGGCACGCAGCAATACCGCGCGGCGGACGGACGCGAAGCCACGCTGCAGAACAGTTCCATCGGTCCCGGGCTGTTCGAGCTGATGGGATTGAAACCGGTGGCGGGCCGTTTCTATGAGCGTGATCGCGAAGCGGACCTGTTTCCATCCAATCCGGGTGATCGCGACCTGTCGCATCTGTATCCCACGGTGGTGAATGAATCCGCCGCACGCGCATTGGGGTTTGCAGATCCCGCCGCCGCACTGGGCCAGGCTTTCACCAACCTCAGCGACGTGCGCCCCGGCACGCGCCGGCAGATCATCGGCGTGGTACCGGACTTCGCGCGCGATTCCGTGCGCACGCCGATCGCGCCGGTGATCTACAACAACAGCGGTGGTTACCGCATGGACGTGAAGCTGCGCGGGCACGACGTGCCGGAGACGCTGGTAGCCATCGATGCCTTGTGGAAGCAGTACTCGCCGCTGCCCGCGCCGATCTCGCGTCGTTTCTACGCGGATTACGTGCAGCAGTTGTACACCGAGCTTGCCGGACAGGCGCGGCTGTTCTCGATCCTGGCCTTGCTGGCGCTGCTGCTGGCGGGCGTGGGCCTGTTCGGGCTGGCATCGTTCGTCGCCGAACGTCGCACGCGCGAGATCGGCATCCGCAAGGCGCTGGGCGCGAAGACGAGCGACGTATTGCGCCTGTTGCTATGGCAGTTCGCCCGGCCGGTGCTGTTCGCGAACCTCATCGCCTGGCCGCTGGCAGGCTGGGCCATGCAGCGCTGGCTCGAGGGTTTTGCGTACCACATCGATCTGCCGATGTGGTTGTTCCCCGTGACTGCGGCGCTGGCGATGATCATCGCGCTTGCCACGGTGGGCGCACAGGCCTTGCGCGTTGCCGCGGCAAGGCCGGTGGAATCACTGCGCCATGAATAGTACGCAGTGACCCGGGCCGCGCTCAGTGATGGTGATGCCCGTCATCGGGCTTCGGCGGCGCGCCGTACACCTGGCTCCAGCTGGAAACTCCACCAGTCAGGTTGATGGCTTCACGTCCCTGCGACTCCACGAAGAAGCGCGCGGCCCGCATGCTGCGCGCTCCGGCGGCGCAGATGAACACGGGCGTGAGGTCCGCGGGAATCTCCTGCACGTGATCGGGCAGCGTGCCCAGCGGGATATGCACCGAACCGGGCAGGCGACCCGCTTGCCATTCATGCTCCTCGCGCACGTCCACCATGAACAGGCGCTCTTCGCCGCCGTTCTTCAATTCTTCCGCGAGTTGCTGCGGGGTCCATTCACTGATCTGGCTCAAAGCCCTCTCCTCATGCTGCGCAATGCTGGTAATGGTCGGGTGGTCGCCGCACACCGCGCAGTCGGTGCGGCGGGCGAAACGGAATTCGTCGAACTTCAGCGCGAGCGCATCGTAGACCAGCAGGCGGCCGGCGAGGGTCTCGCCGATGCCCAGCAATATCTTGATGGCTTCCGTAGCCTGGAGGCTGCCCATCACGCCCGGCAGCACGCCGAGCACGCCGGCAGTGTCGCAATTCGGGATGAGGTCTTCGGGGCTTTCGGGATAGAGACAGCGATAGCAGGGCGACTTGCCCGGGAGGTAGGTCATCGCCTGGCCTTCGAAGCGATGGATGGCGGCGCTGACCAGCGGCTTGCCCAGCAGCACGCAGGCATCGTTGATGAGGTAGCGCGTGGCGAGGCGATCGGTGCCGTCGATGATCACGTCGTAGTCGCGGAACAGCTCCATCACATTGCCGGCCGTGAGCTTCACTTCGTGGCTGTCGATGCGCACCGAAGGATTCAGCGCGCTCAGTCGCGCGCCCGCGGTGGCCGCCTTGCCCTGGCCGATCTCATCCGTAGCGAACAGGATCTGCCGCTGCAGGTTTGACAGCTCGATGCGGTCGTGGTCGACGAGGCCGATGGTGCCGATGCCGGCCGCAGCGAGATACAGCGCTGCAGGTGAGCCAAGGCCACCCGCGCCGACCACCAGCACGGAGCCTGCGGACAAGCGTTGTTGTCCGGCCGCGCCGATCTCGGTGAGCGCGAGATGGCGCGCGTAGCGGGCCGGATCGGGTACTCTGTGCAACGTTTGCGACATGGCTGCCGATGATACGCCCTCAGTCAATATGCCTGCCGATTCCCTCCCCACCGCCACCGTAGTGACGCTGCGCCGGCTCGACCGGCGCGTGGCGCTGGTCACTGGTGGTGGATCTGGCGCTGGTGCGGCCATCGCGCGCCGTTGCGCGCAGCTGGGCGCCAGCGTGGTGGTGGCGGATATCGACTACGCGCTGGCTGGCGAAGTCGCGGCCAGCATCCGTGCGACCGGCAGCGCGGCGCTGGCGCATCGCTGCGATGTTGCGCATGAAGACCAGGTGGCCGCGCTCATTGATCGCAGCACGCGCGAGTTCGGTGGCCTCGACCTGGTGTTCAACGTGGCAGGACCGTGGCTCGATGACGATCCACTCAACCACTGGGCGCGCATCGTCAGCACCAACCTGCTCGGCACCATGCACGTGACGCGACGGGCCATCGAGATCCTGAAGCGGCGCGGTGGTGCCATCGTCAATGTGGCGGCGGTGTCGGCGCTGGGTTTCGGTGAAGAGACGCGCCCCGCATGGTGTGCGGCCAAGGCGGGCATCCTGCGTTTCACGGCGGCGTTGCGTTCGCTGCAGGCGCAGAAGATCCGCGTGAACTGCCTTGCGCCGGAGACCATAGGCTCCACCGAAGATTTCGCCGCGGCCGCGGTGAACCTGGCGCTGCGCGAGGATTACCACGGCCGTGTATTCCTGTATCGCGCCGCCAACCGGGTGGAGATCGTCGATTACGGCGATCCCGGTTACCGGCAGGCGCATCCGCTGGAGCTGTAGTGGAGATCGGGCATTTCATCGGCGGACGCGTGGTGGCAGCGGCCGCGGAGCTGCGCGCTGAAGTATTCGATCCGGCAACGGGCCGGGTATCCGCATCGGTTGCGCTGGCTGATGCCGGTGTAGTGGATGCCGCTGTTGCCAGCGCTGCCGCTGCCTTTCCCGCATGGGCCGCGACTTCACCGCTGCGCCGCGCGCGCGTGATGTTCGCGTTCCGTGAGTTGCTCGAAGCCAATCGCAAGCGCCTGGCCGAAGCCATCACGCGTGAACACGGCAAGGTACTCGCTGATGCCGATGGCGAAGTGACGCGCGGCATCGAAGTGGTGGAGTTCGCCTGCGGCGTGCCGCGGCTGCTGGTCGGCCAGCATTCGGACAATATCGGCGGTGGCATCGACAACTGGAACCTGCGCCAGCCGCTGGGCGTGGTCGCTGGCATCACGCCGTTCAACTTTCCGGTGATGGTGCCGATGTGGATGTTTCCGCTGGCGCTGGTTGCCGGCAATACCTTCGTGCTCAAGCCATCGGAGCGCGATCCTTCGTCGAGCCTGATCCTTGCGGAACTGCTGCGAGAGGCTGGCCTGCCGGATGGCGTGTTCAATGTCGTGCAGGGCGACAAGGTGGCGGTGGATGCGTTGCTCACGCATCGTGACGTGCAGGCCGTGTCGTTCGTCGGGTCGACACCGATCGCGCGCTACGTGCAGCAGACCGCCATCGCGCATGGCAAGCGTGCGCAGGCACTCGGTGGTGCCAAGAATCACCTCGTCGCCATGCCCGATGCCGATGTGGATCTGGTGGTGGATGCCATCACCGGCGCGGCCTTCGGTTCCGCCGGCGAGCGTTGCATGGCGATCTCGGTGCTGGTCGCCGTTGGTGATGCCGGTGCGCGGCTGGTGCCGAAGATCATCGCGCGTGCGCGCGGCTTGAAGATCGGCAGCGGACTCGAGCCCGGTGTGGAGATGGGTCCGCTGGTCACGGCCGCACACAAGGCACGCGTCGAGGGCTACATCGCGCGCGGCGTGGAAGAGGGCGCGCAATTGCTGGTGGACGGCCGCGGCCGTCGCGTGTCCGGCTACGAGCAAGGCTTCTTCACTGGCGCCACCGTGTTTGACCAGGTGAAACCCACGCACGCCATCTACCAGGAAGAAATCTTCGGCCCGGTATTGAGCATCGTGCACGTGCCTGATCTCGCCACCGCCGTACAGCTGGTCAACGCGCATCCCTTTTCCAACGGTGCCGCCTGCTTCACTGCCGACGGCGCCACCGCGCGTGCCTTCGCGCGCAGCGTGCAGGTGGGCATGGTTGGCATCAACGTGCCCATCCCCGTGCCCATGGCCTGGCATTCCTTCGGCGGCTGGAAGCAGTCGTTGTTCGGCGATCACCATGCCTATGGCGATGAAGCGCTGCGTTTCTACACGCGCTACAAGAGCGTGATGCAGCGCTGGCCGGATGGTTCGGGCAAAGGCCCCGAATTCTCGATGCCGGTGAACTAGGTTTCCACGGCGCAACTCAACAGCAATGGGCAAGTCTTGAAGGTCATCAACAGCATCGCCGACCTGCGCGAACTGGCACGCCGCCGCGTGCCGCGCGCTTTCTTCTACTACGTGGACGGCGGCTCGTACGACGAGCTCACGCTGAATCGCAACCGCGCCGATCTCGACGCATTGCGCCTGCGCCAGCGCGTGCTGGTGGACGTGTCGAAGCAGAACCTCGGCACCACGATCCTGGGATCCGACGTCGCATTGCCACTGGTGCTCGCGCCCACCGGCATGGCCGGTTTCATCCACGGCGATGGCGAGATGCTGGCCGCGCGCGCGGCCGAAGCCTGCGGCATTCCGTTCTGCCTCAGCACCGTGTCGGTGTGCTCGATCGAAGACGTGCGCGGTGCCACCAAAGCCCCGTTCTGGTTCCAGCTGTATGTGCTGAAGGATCGCGGCTACACGCGCGAACTGGTGGATCGCGCCGCTGCCGCGGGCTGCACGGCGCTGATGTTCACCGTGGACATTCCCATCGGTGCGCTGCGCCGGCGCGATGCCAGGAACGGCCTCACCGTGCCACCGCGCATCGGGCTGCGCAATGCGCTCGAAATGGCCGGCAAGCCGCGCTGGGCCTGGAGCCTCGCCACGGCGCGGCGTCGCGAGTTCGGCAATCTTTCCGCTGCCGTCGCACGCGCCCGTGGCGTGCATTTCTCGCAGTGGGTGCAATCGCAGGTGGATGCCTCGCTCACCTGGGATGATCTCGCGCGCCTGCGTGAGCAATGGAAGGGCAAGCTCATCATCAAGGGCATCCTCGACCCGGCCGATGCGCGCCGAGCGGTGGATCTTGGTGCGGATGCGCTGGTCGTCTCCAACCACGGCGGCCGCCAGCTGGATGGCGCGGCCTCATCCATCTCTTCACTGCCCGGTGTGGTCGAAGCCGTGCAGGGACGCTGCGAAGTGCTGATGGACAGTGGTGTGCGCAGCGGCCAGGACATCCTCAAGGCCGTCGCGCTCGGTGCGCGCGGCGCCATGTGCGGCCGCGCGTGGCTGTATGGACTGGGCGCAATGGGCGAGGCGGGCGTGAAGCTCGCGATCCAGATCATGCGCGGCGAGCTCGCCACCAGCATGGCGCTGACCGGTTGCAGCGACGTGCGCGCGGTGGATCGCAAGCTGCTGGTTGATTGATCGTTCGCGGCTTCGCGCCGCATGTCGGGTTTTCCCTTCCGTTTCCGATTCATCTAGCGAGCAGGAAATTTCTCCTGCACTCACAAGACTGAAACACGGAAGGGAATTTCAATGAACAAGATCACCAAGGCCTTCGTGGCCGCCACCATCATCGGCACCAGCACGCTGGGTACCGTCGGCACCGCGCATGCGGCCGACAGCAAGACCCCGACCGATCATCAGTGCTACTACGCCGGATATTGGTTTTCGAGTGGTTCGGCAGTGAAGACGGCCGACGGCAGGACCCTGTACTGCGTGGACGGGTTCTGGGTCTCCACTGGCCCCCAGGTGCCAGGTGGCAAGCCTGTTTCGGCTCCCAAATCTCCGGTTGGTGTGCTCACCTCGATCTTTGCACGGTGACAGGCGACGGCCCGGCGGTCGTCAGTGATGACGGCCGTCCGGGTTCGACGCATCCCTAGGTGTAGGATGGCGTTGGCACCAGCTGCACGCCACGCGTGCGGCGGCCGACGCGGGCCTTGAACTGCGCAGGCTTCACCACCAGCACATCGGCGGCCAGGGAATCGAGCACCTGCTCGGCCACGTTGCCCACCACCAGCCGCTGCAATCCCGTGCGCGATATCGCACCCATCACGACGAGGCCAGCACGCTGCTGCCGCGCGAGTTTGCGGATCACTTCGGCCGGCTCACCTTCGATGAAGTGGCGCTTCGCCTTGCCCAGTCCCGCGCGCGTGATCTCCGTGTCGAATACCTGTTCGGCGGCGCGCCGCGCACCCTTGTCGATGATGGGTTGCACGGCCGATTCGACCATCGCCAGCTGCGCCATGGTCAGCGCGGCGGCGCGTGAATCCGGCCATGCATGTGCCACATGCAACTTGCCACCGAGTGAAGCTGCCAGCAGGTTGGCGGCGGAAAGGATGGCGCCATCGAGCTGCGCTGCCTTGGCAAGACCGTGCGTCGGATCGATGGCGGCCAGCACCGCCGGTCGCTTCCACAGGCCACCGCGCTTGATCAGCAGTACCGGTACGGTGCTCCGGCGCAGCAGCTCCCAGTCGTTGAAGCGCAGCAGCGAAGGCAGCAGGTGCCTTTTCGCGTGGCGCTCGGCGACGATGAGGTCCGCGCCGACATGCGCAGCGTGGCGGATGATGGCCTCGTAGGCCGGGAAGTCCCAGTCGCTGTCCACCGCGACAGTCAGGCCCTGCTTGCGCAGCGGTGCGCCCAGCTTGTCCAGTTCAGCCTGCGCGCGGTCGCGCCATTGCTTCTGGGTCTGCTTCAGCGTCAACCCCTCGATGTTGTAGGCGTCGAGATACAGCGGCATCGATAGCGCATGGAACAACGTGATGCGCGCGCCGCAGCCCGCGGCCAGTTGCGCGGCCTTGCGCAGTGCCGGCTGGCTGCGCGCCTTCGGTTCCTTGATGGCAACGAGGATATGGCGCAGGTTTTTCATCTGGCGAACTCCATGCATTGGGCTTTGCGCCAGCATGCCACGAACGTGCGGTGTTGCGCGTCCGTGGCCGTCCTACGTTCAGCGCGCGTGCGAGCAGAAGAGCTCGTCCGGGATGTTGCGCGATGTCGCGCAGCTGTTCGGTGGTGATCGCGCCCCTGCACGATGCCCGGACGATCTGCTGTCGTTATTTCACGTGCGCCTGCCATCGGCGGGGCGCGGATCGGTGCAATGCCTCACGGGTGGTTTGGAGTAACCTTGCCCGCCTGCGAAAATGAAGCCAATTCCAGGCGGAGTGATGACATGAGTGGAAAAGTCGTACTGGTGACGGGCGCGGGTTCGGGTATCGGCCGTGCGGTGGCGGTGACGCTGGCGAAGGCCGGCTACCGGGTTGCGATTGCCGGGCGCCGCGCGGCGCCGCTCGAAGAAACTTCAGCCGCAGCCGGTGGCGGCCTGCTGGTCGTACCCACCGATGTCACCGACGAAACAGCGGTGCGCGCCATGGTCGATGCCACCGTCGCGAAATTCGGTCGCCTCGACGTGGTGTTCAACAACGCCGGTACCGCCGCGCCGCCTGCGTCCATCGACGAGCTGCCCGTGGATGCCTGGCGCCGCGTGGTGGATACCAATCTCACCGGTGTGTTCCTGGTCGCACAGGCCGCGTTCCGTGCGATGAAGGCGCAGGACCCGCAGGGCGGACGCATCATCAACAACGGTTCCATCGCCGCGACCACGCCACGCCCGCACATGGTGGCCTACACGGCCTCGAAGCACGCCGTCACCGGCATCACCAAGACGCTGGCGCTGGAAGGCCGGCGCTTCAACGTGGCCTGCGGCCAGATCGACATCGGCAATGTGCAGACCAACCTCGGCATCTCGATGCAGACCGGCACGCTGCAGGCGGATTTCTCGCTGAAGCCCGAGCCCACCTTCGAAGTGCAGCACGTGGCAGATGCGGTGCTGTACATGGCGGGGCTGCCGCTGTCCGCGAACGTCTTGAATATGACGGTGATGGCCTCACACATGCCCTATGTCGGGCGCGGGTAGCGCCTGGCCTTCATCAGGAGGAACCATGGGCCGCGAAGCCGTCGGCGTTTTCCATTCGCCTGCACCGCATTGGGTGGGTGACGGGTTTCCTGCACGCACGCTGTTTTCGTATGACCGGCTGGGCAAGCTGGTCAGTCCGTTCCTGTTGCTCGATTACGCAGGGCCTGCCGAGTTTCCGCCGGCGGAGAAGCAGCGCGGTGTTGGCGAGCATCCGCATCGCGGGTTCGAAACGGTGACGCTGGTGTACGAGGGTGAGGTTTCCCATCGCGATACCTCCGGCAGCGGCGGCACCATCGGTCCCGGCGATGTGCAGTGGATGACTGCCGGCAGCGGCGTCATGCACGAGGAATTCCATTCGCAGGCGTTCGCACGCAGCGGCGGCCGCTTCAAGGTGGCGCAGCTGTGGGTGAACCTGCCTGCGGCGAGCAAGATGACCACGCCGCGTTACCAGGCGATCACCGCGCAGCAGGTTCCGACGGTGGAATTGGCGCAGGGTCGCGGCAGCGTGCGCGTCATCGCGGGTCGCTACGGCGATACGCGTGGACCGGCGAGCACGTTCACCGAGCTGAATCTGTGGGA
Source organism: Pseudomonadota bacterium (assembly GCA_037200665.1). Classification (GTDB taxonomy): domain Bacteria; phylum Pseudomonadota; class Gammaproteobacteria; order Steroidobacterales; family Steroidobacteraceae; genus ZC4RG30. The sequence continues at coordinate 27,216 of JBBCGD010000001.1, forward strand.
TGCGAACCTGCAGCCGGGCGATGTGATGCTGCCTGTGCCTGAAGGACACCACGCGGTGATCGCGGTGCTCGAAGGCGGCGCCACACTGGCAAGTGGCGAGGCACTCGGTGACGGCGACAGCGCGATATTTGGTGCGACCGGCGGCGACCTGAAGTTGTCGGTGCGCGAACCCACCACGCTGCTGGTCATGAGCGGCGTGCCCATCGATGAACCCATCGTGGGTTATGGTCCGTTCGTGATGAACACGCGCGATGAAATCATCGCCGCCTTCGATGATGTCAACGCCGGCCGTTTCGGTCGGCTCGATGCCTGAAGTGCTCTGGTTCGCGACTCAGCCGGCAGATTGGGTCGCGAACTGCTTCTGGTACAGCTGCGCATACAACCCCGCAGCCGCCACCAGTTCCGCATGCGTACCGCGCTCCACGATGCGGCCTTCCTGCAGCACCAGGATGAGATCGGCACGCAGCACCGTCGACAGCCGGTGCGCGATCACGAGGGCAGTGCGCCCGGCCAGTGCTTCTTCCAGCGCAGCCTGTACCGCCGCCTCGGAGTTCGAATCCAGGTGTGCGGTGGCTTCATCCAGCACCACGAGATCCGGTGACTTGAGCAGCAGCCGCGCGATGGCCAGGCGCTGCTTCTCGCCGCCGGAGAAACGGTAACCGCGCTCGCCCACCATGGTGCCGAGGCCATCGGGCAGGGCATCCACGGCGTCGAGGATCTGCGCGTGGCGCAACGCCGAGCGGATCTCTTCATCCGTGGCGTCCGGTCGCGCATATACGAGGTTTGCACGCAGCGTGTCGTGGAACAGGTGCGCTTCCTGCGTGACCACGCCGACGCGCTGCTGCACGGATTCGAGGGTGGCATCGCGCACGTCGACACCATTGAGCCGCACCGCGCCCGACTGCACGTCGTACAGCCGCGGGATCAGCATGGTCAGCGTGGATTTCCCGGCACCCGAAGGACCAACCAGCGCCACCAGTTGCCCCGGCTTCACTTCGAAATCGATGTCCTGCAATACCGTGCGCGGCGCCGTTTTGCGCTCCGGCACGGCGATGGCTTCCAGCGACTGCAACGACACTTCACTCGCGCTCGGATAACGGAACGACACCTGCTCGAAGCGCACGCTCAACGGCCCGGTCGGCACGAGCACCGCGCCCGGCTTCTCCATGATCATCGGCTTCAGGTCGAGCACTTCGAAGATCCGCTCGAACGAGACCAGCGCGGTCATGATGCTGACCTGCACGTTCGACAGGCCCATCAGCGGGAAGTACATGCGCCCGAGCAGCGCGACGAATGCCACCACCGTGCCGAGGTCGAGCACATGGCGCGCAGCCAGCACGCCGCCCCAGCCGTAGCACACGGCGGTGGCGACAGTCGCCATCAGCAGCAGCATGGTGCCGAACATGCGCCCGTAGATGGCACCCTTGATGCCCACCTGCGTCATCTGCTCCGAGCGGGCTTCGAAGCCCTTCGCATCATCCTGCGGTCGGCCGAACAGCCGCGACAGCGTGGCGCCGGCCACGTTGAAGCGTTCCACCATCACGCTGCTCATCGCCGCGCCGGCTTCATAGCCCTCGCGCGTGATGGCCTGGATGCGCCGGCCCCACAGCCGCGCCGGCAGCATGAACAGCGGCAACAGCACCAATGCCGCCAGCGCGATGCGCCAGGACAGCGCGAACATCGCCACCATCAGCGTGATCACGGTGATGCTGTTGCCGACGACGGTGGAGAGCACTTCGGTGAAGGCACTGCGCGCACCGGCCGCATCGGTGACCAGGCGATTCACCAGCGCGCCCGTCTGGATGCGACCGAAGAAGGCGATGGGCATCTGCTGCACATGGCTGAACAGCCGGCCGCGCAGCGACATCACCACCTCCGCGCCAATGCGCGCCGCCATGTAGGTCTGCAACAGCCCCAGGGCCGCATCGACGATGCCGATGACGCCCACCAGCAGCGCCAGCTTCACGATCAGCGGGATGTCGCCGCGGAGGATGCCGACATTGACGATCTCGCGGTAGATCAGCGGATTCGCCACGGCGATGCTGGCGTTGGTCATCACCACCAGCAGGAACAGCAGCAGGGTGCCGGCGTACGGCCTCGCGTAGGCCAGCGCGCGTCGCGCCGTGCCGGCCTTTATCTTGCGGTTCAAGCTTGCCGGATCGAAACCCATGCGCATTGCTGCGGCTGGACGTCCCATGCTGCCCCCCTCATTTCTGGTGAGTCGCGCATGTTACGTCGGATGCCGCACACTGGCGGCATGGAATGGAACGACGAAGACCCCGGTCCCGCCGGCGAGGCGGCTGAACCGGTGGAAGTGCCCTGGACCCTGCTGTCGGCGGACGTGCTGCGCGGCGTGGTCGAGGCCTTCGTGCTGCGCGAGGGCACCGACTACGGCGCACGCGAGTTCACGCACGAGCAGAAGATCGCGCAGGTGCTGCTCGGCGTCGAGCGTGGCGAAGTGAAGATCCTGTTCGATCCGCAGACCGAGAGCGTGACGCTGCTGCCGCGCCAGCCCCGCTAAGCGAAGCGATACATGCCCGGGGTTTGTGTTTCCGCCACGGCCTGATCGACAATGCCCCGCCGGATGCAGGGGACCATGAACCCCGCGCCGCGACTCGGGGGAGTCCATGCAAGCAAGAGCAGTCATTGCCGCGCTGATCCGTCCACTCGCATTGCTCGGCCTGATGGCCGCGGTGATTCCGTCAGCGGGCTCGCTGGCCGCGCAGGCGCAACGCGATCTCAGCGCTTCCACCGAAGCGGGCTATGGAATCCTGCAGCAGAAATGTTTGAGCTGCCATGGCAAGGCGCAGTACCCGAAGGCGCCGCCGCCCTCGGTGCTGTACGAGTACACGCCCGAACGCATCTATGAAGCGCTGACCCATGGCGTGATGGCGAGCGTGATCGGCAACCAGCTCTCCGATGGCGAGAAGGTTGCGGTGGCGGAGACCATCACGCAGAAGCGCATGGGCACGGCCGGTAGCGGCGAAGCCAGCAGCATGGCCAATCGCTGCAGCTCGAACCCGGCGCTGCCGACGCAACGCCCGGGATGGAGTGGAATGGGGGCGAACCTCAGCAACACGCGCTTCCAGAGCGCAGCGAGTGCAGGACTGAGCGCCGAGCAAGTGCCGCAGCTGAAGCTGAAGTGGGCTTTTGGCTTGCCGAACAGCACCTCTGCCTATTCACAGCCCGCGGTGATGTTCGGGCGCGTGTATGTCGGCGCCGATACGGGGTACGTCTATTCGCTGGATGCGGCGACCGGCTGCGTGTACTGGTCGTTCAACGCTGGCCACGCCGTGCGTACCGCGATGAGCATCGGTGCGGTGAAGGTGCGCGGCTCCAGCGGCTATGCGCTGTTCTTCGGCGATCGCCAGGGCAATGTGTATGCGACTGATGCGCGCACCGGCAAGAAACTGTGGGCGGCGAAGCCGGAGAAGGAATTCACCGCGCGCGTCACCGCCGCGCCGACTTACCACGAGGGTCGCCTGTATGTGCCGATCTCTTCTTATGAGGAGTTCAGCGCCTCCACCGATACCTGGGAATGCTGCAGGTCGCTGGGCGGTGTCGCCGCGCTCGATGCCAACACCGGCAAGACACGCTGGCTGCGACATGTGACGCCGGAACTTCCGAAGCCCACGCACAGGAATTCACAGGGCGTGCAGCAGTGGGGTCCCGCCGGCGGCGCGGTGTGGAATTCACCCACCGTCGATCCCGCACGCCATGCCGTGTATTTCGGCACCGGTGATGCGACGACGTATCCGGCCATCGACACCTCCGATTCCGTGATGGCCGTGGACATGGATACCGGCAAGGTGCTGTGGACCTACCAGGTTTTCAAAGGCGATTCCTTCCTCATCGGCTGCAATCCGCCGGGCAAGGAGAATTGTCCGAAGAGCGTCGGGCCGGACTGGGACATCCCGGCATCACCGGTGCTGAAGACGCTGAGCGACGGCAGCACGCGCATCATCGTCGTGACCAAGCCCGGCGATGTGCTGGCGCTCGATCCCGACAACAAGGGCGAGCCGGTGTGGCGCGTGAATGCCACGGCGCCCGTGTTCGGCAATCGCCTGCCGAATCCCGGTGAGCGTGCACCGCCGGGCTTCCTGTGGGGCATCGCGGTAGGCGATGACGCCATGTATTTCGGACTCACGCGCGGCGGCATGGGCGCCATCGACCTGAAGTCCGGCCAGCGGCTGTGGCTCAATCCGCTCGAATCGCAGAATGGCGCGGGCTACGGCTCGGCGACTTCGGCATTCCCCGGCGTGGCGCTGCAGGGTTCATCGGATGGTCGCCTGCAGGCGGTATCGACGACGGATGGCAAGCTGTTGTGGTCCTACGAAACCAAGCGTGACTTCGACACCGTGAATGGCGTGAAGGCGCATGGCGGATCGATCAACGCGCAGGGTCCGGTGGTCGCCGACGGCATGGTGCTGGTCGGCTCCGGTTTCGCGGTGGTGGGTGGCACGCCGGGCAATGTGCTCGTGGCGTTTTCAGTGAAGTGAGGCACGCATGAAGAAATCACAGCTGGTGGCGGCGGCAATGCTCGCCGGTGTTTCGGTCATGGCCATGGCGCAGAAGCCGTCTTCCGCGTTCGATCGCGGCAGCAGCCTGCAGGCCAGCCAGGATCCGCGGCTGCCGGGCATCGCCGCGAAGTGCAGGAACCCGCCGACCTTGCGTCCGCCGCGCGGTGGTCCGGCAACTCCCGAGAATTCAAAGGCACCGCCCGTGCCCGAATTACCGGCAACCAGCGCGATTCCCGGCGTGCTCGCCGCGGGTCAGGCGTGGAAAGTGGTGTGGTCCTGGGAAGGCAACAATGCCGACGGTCCCATCGCCAACGACGACGGCACCATCCTGTTCGCCAACAACGACGCCAGCAATGTGATGAAGCTCGATCCAGCCACCGGTCTGGCCAGCGTGGTGTTCGACCAGACCAACACTGGCGGCGCGGTCTCGCGCAGCAAGACCGGTGCGCTGTTCATGGTGTCGCGGGGCATCGGTGGAGGAGTCGAGCAGCTCGAACCGAAACGCCGCATGGTCGTGAACACCTTCCAGGGCGAACCGCTGGAGTGTGTCGGCGGTGCCGTCAACGATCTCGCCGCCGATTCGCGCGGCGGCGTGTATGTGTCGATCTCCGGCGCCGGCGTCTTCTACGCGGATCCGCAAGGCGTGCTCGCGAAGTATGGCGAGGCGCCGGCGGCCAACGGCATCGTGCTCAGTCCGGACGAGAAGATCCTGTACATCACCAATGCCGGTGTGATCTTCGCCTTCGACGTGCAGGCCGATGGCTCGCTGAAGAACCAGCGCGAGTTCGCGAAACTGCGCGGCGGGCAGGCGGGTGATGGCGCGGCGGTGGATGCACAGGGCCGCGTCTACGCAACCACGGGTGCATCGGTGGATGTGTTCACGCCGAGCGGTGAATTCCTGGGTTCCATCCCGGGCCCGAAGGGAATCCACGGCGTGATGATCGGCGGCAAGGACAACAGGACGCTGCTCGGCATCGTGTTCTACGGCGGCTGGGGCACGCCCAGCGCGCGCAACGAGATCGTGGCGATTCCGCTGCAGGCGCCGCGTTACATGGGTCGCTCGAAGTAACGCGGGGGCGCGGGGTTACCAGCTTCCCTGCAGGGAGACGTAGCTGCCGCGCTGTTTCGCCTTGCCGGCGATGGTGCCGAGGTCGGCGTAGGCAACGGTGACCGAGAAATACTTCACCGGTATCCAGGCCAGGAACACATCCTTGTAGTCATCCTCGCGCAGGGCGGAGAGGTGGTCGGGTTTCTGCCGGTATTCCGCGCCGAGCACCAGGTGGTCGGTGAGGAAGGCGCCGACGCTGCCTTCGGCCTCGAGCGAGCGATTGCCCGCGTCGCCACCGAAGCCGAGGATGCCGAGCTGGTTGCCGCGCGTCGAACGCACCGTTGCATTGACGAGCCAGGTGCGACCCAAAGGTCCCGCCAGCCACACCTTCGTGGCGGCCACGTAGAAATCCGCACCATTGCCGCTGCGCGTACCGAGGTTCAGTGACGACACCAGGTCGTAGTCCTCGTTGTGCTTGAACTGCGCACCCACCGCGATCTGCGGCAGCCATGCGTTGTCGCTGAACACCGCATCGCCGAAGGCACGCACCTTGATGCCGAGTACGCGCACGCGGATGCTGAGGTCGGTGCCACCCAGGTCGAACTTCTGCCGCGCGGCCGAGAGTTCCACGCGGTCGAAAAGGCCGACGGCGGCGCCGCAACTGGTGAGCTTGTAGTCATCCGGCTTCACGCGCGTGCAGAAGCCGCTCACACCCACCTGCTTGTCGGTGTCCAGCCCGGCGATGAATGCCCATGGCGTGAGGCCACCACCGGCGCTGCCTTCCAGTTCCATCACGCCGCCGGTTGCCAGCAAGCGGTCGCCACACAGGCCCGTCTGCGAAGCCAGTGCACCCAATCCAGCGAATAGCCATGTGCGCAGGTGTTTCATGGCGGCAATCTTCGGCCAGCACCGCCGCGTGATCCGTGACCTGTGACCCACTTAACGCAGCTTGAACAGGCTGATTTCCTAGACTACACGCCGTCCTTCACTGCGGAGCGGAACCCACATGGCGCGCGCGCTGATCAATCGCCTGATGCTCATCGCCCTGATGGCTGTCGCTCCCGCCCTGCACGCAGTCGCGGCAGAACCGCCTCCTGGTTCGCTGTACGCGCGTATGGGTGGCGAAGTCGTCGTGAAGAAGCTGGTCAACGTCACCATCGATGACGTCACCGCCGACCACCACCTGAAGCGTTCCTTCAAGGACACCAACCTGCAGCGGATCAAGGACAAGCTGGTGGAGCAGATCTGCTTCCTGGCTGGTGGTGCCTGCACGTATACCGGCGATCCGATGCGTGAAGTGCATGCGGGCCACCAGATCTCCGAATCCGAGTTTTACGGCATGGTCGAAGTGCTGCGCCAGAACATGATCGACCTGCACATCGGCCTCGCCGAACGCAACGAACTGCTGGCGCTGCTCGCGCCGATGAAGCGCGACGTGGTGGACGTGCCGGCGCCGCCCGCGCCGAAGCAGCCCGCGGCCGCCGCGGATTGAAGATGCGTCGTGTAGTCGGCGTGCTGGTGCTGCTGGCCGCGGCTGCGCCGCTGGCCAGCGTGCACGCCGCATCGTTGCAGGCCACCGTGCTGGATGAAGATGGCAAGCCCGTTGCCGGCGCTGCGGTCTACGCAGTACCCACGACTCCCGATCTGCGTGCACCACGCAATGCCAGCATCGACCAGGTGAACCGGCAGTTCGTGCCGCAGATGATGGTGGTGCAGCGTGGCGCCATGATCAGCTTCCCCAACAGCGACAACGTGCGGCACTCGGTGTATTCGTTCTCCGAGGCCAACCGCTTCACGCTGAAGCTGTATGCCGGCACGGCTGCGCCGCCGGTGAAATTCCCCAATACCGGCATCGTCGCGCTCGGCTGCAACATCCACGACAAGATGGTGGCCTGGGTACTGGTGGTGGATACGCCTTTCTTCGGTCGCACCGATGCCAGCGGCAAGCTGGTGCTCAATGGCCTCGCGCCGGACAAATACACCGTGCGTGCCTGGCGGCCGAAGATGCGCGAGGAGCCGGCCGGTGAAGCCGTGCGCATCGCGGCGGATACCACGAGCGTCGAACTGCATGTGCCAGTTGATGCGGATGCCGGCACCGTGGCCATGGCCGGCATGGCCGACATGCGCAACTGACTGTCGCCTGTAGGCTACTTCCTACCTGGCAAAGCGTCGCTGCCGGCTGCGCAGGCCGGGCCCCGGGTTGTCCAATGGATGCATAACCGGGGAAACATCATGAACTTCATCATCTGGCTGATCATCGGCGGCATCGTGGGCTGGCTCGCCAGCATCATCATGCGTACCGATGCGCAGCAGGGCATCTTCCTGAACATCCTGGTGGGCATCGTGGGAGCCTTCGTTGGCGGCCTGCTGCTGAGTCCGGTGTTCGGCACTGGCACCATCAACAACTCCGTGCTCACCGTCAGCACCTTCCTGGTGTCGCTGGGAGGTTCGGTGATCCTGCTGGCGCTGGTGAACCTGTTGCGCCGCGGTCGCGCGCGCTGATCACTTCGCCGGACGCGCAAGGTCCCAGAACAGGGCGTCGATCCCGATGCGGATGCCGGGATCGGCGCTCCATCCATAGGAACGATCCCAGCGCACCAGCGGTTCCACGTACCAGTACAGCCAGCGATGCGGTGTGGCTGCGTGGTAGAAGAGGCCGGTTTCGTAGGCATCCACGTGATGCGTGGTATCGCCGCTGGCCTCGAGCCGCACGCCCCAGCCGCGACCGATGTCGTCGGCGCTCACATACGAACCGTAGCGATCCGGCACCATGATCTCGCTGGCGCGCGCGTAGATGAAGGTCTGCGACCAGTTGGTGGCGTTGCGGTCGGCGCGCCATTTCGCATCGGTGGATGAACGCAGCAGCGTGTGACCTGACCAGCGGTCGAAGGTGGTGGCCGCTTCGGTGCCCAGGCTTTCGCGCGTCTCCAGGAATACGCGCACCAGCGGATAGAAATCCCACGAGCCCATTGGCACTTCGCGCGACCACTTCACCGAGGTGAAGGCCACCGGCGGCACGCGCACGCGGATGCCAAGGTCGAAATCCACGTCACGCAGCAGCTCGTAGCGCAGGCCCGCGCGCAGGTGGGAGTCCTCGCTGTCGCGACCGGTGCTGCCGTCCAGCTCTTCGCTGGTCACGAACAGCTTCAGGCGCTGTTCTATGTTGGGCATGTGCAGGGAGATGTCCACGTTCACATCCAGATGTGGCTTCACGCCGGTGTCGCGATCAACCAGTTCCAGCGCGGTGCCGATGCGGAAGGGCGCCGCGGGTACGGGGCGCAGTGGCCGGTCCTTGTCCGCGAAGTAGTGGTCGGTGGATTCGACCATGCCCTGTTCCCAGGTGTAGAGCACGTCATGGGCGTGATCGAGCCGCTGGCTGAAATCGAGCGGGAAGGCCGCCGCCGCGTTCTGCTCGCGGATCTGCTGCGTCGAACGGTCGGTGGGGTGGTAGCGCTGCGCGCGGCCCGGCGCCGCGGGATCCGGCGCCATGGTCGGTACCACTGTCGCCGGCGTGGCCGGTGCTGCAGGGGTCGCAGGAGTTGTAGTGGCTGCCGCTTCTGCCAGTGCCTGTTCTTCGGTCTTCTCCGCGATCTTGCCCTCGTTCACCGCTTCGGTCGCGGTGATCTGTGGTGGCTGTGGTGCCACCACGGGCGGCGCTTCATGAGTGGGCGCGGTGGTTGCGCAAGCGGTGATCAGCAGCGGTGCCAGCGCGGGCAGCGCCCGCCAGGTGAAGCGGAAGTACATGCGCCAGCATAGAACGATGCCCATGGCGCGGGGGTAGGACAGCGCCTATGTATTTGCCGGTTGCTTGCCTATATCCGCTCTGTATGCCGCTCGCCACCATGCATCCACACATGACACGCGGTGCGCCGCTCAAGGAGGAGATCGTGGGTAAATCAATTCTTCAATCCGTGGCGGTGTTCGGGATCGTGATGCTGGGTATCACTGCGCTGCTGGTCGTGCCGGCCTGCAAGCGCGCCGACACGCCCGCGCAGGTCAATGCCGATGTCACCGCGGCCCAGGCCGATCGCGCCAAGGAAGTCGCCGCGGCCCAGGCCGACCAGGCCAAGGTGCAGTCCGAGACCAATGGCGAAGCGCTTGGCAAGCAGGCCGATGCCGCCTACGACACCGCGATTGCAAAAGCAAAGGGCGACTTGGACGTGGCCAGGCAGAGCTGTGAAGCGCTGAAGGGCGATGCGCAGACCTCGTGCAAGAAGAGCGCCGACGCGGCATACGAGGCGACCAAGAGCAGCGCGCAGATGGCGCGTGATGCCACGAAGCAGCACGCCGACCAGATGCAGAAGTCCAACTAACGCGTACTGGAGACAGCCATGCAGATCCGCAAAGCCGAAGTGCCCGCGGAACCGAAGGACAGCTTCCTTTCCGACATCGAGGCCATCCGCAAGCGTGCGCGCCAGCAGATCGAGGACGGTGCGGTGACGCAGAGCTATGGCGCGGATCGCGAACACGTGCTCAAGCTGCTCAACGAAGCGCTGGCCACCGAGATCGTGTGCGTGCTGCGCTATCGTCGCCACTACTTCATGGCCAGCGGGGCCGTGGGTGAAGCCATCAAGAAGGAGCTGCTCCAGCATGCCACCGAGGAACAGTCGCATGCCGACGCCATCTGCGAACGCATCGTGCAGCTGGGCGGCGCGCCGGACCTGAACCCCAAGGGCATCACCGATCGCAGCCATTCCGAATACGTGGAGGGCGCCACGCTCGCCGACATGGTCAAGGAAGACCTGGTGGCCGAGCGCGTGGCCATCGAGTCGTACTCGGAGATGATCCGTTATCTCGGCAACGCCGACCCGACCACGCGGCGCATGCTCGAAGGCATCCTCGCCAACGAGGAAGAGCATGCGGAGGAACTGGCCAGCATGCTCGACACACTGCGGGGTGATCGCGCATGAACGCACCTGCACCGGCGCCGCCCACCACCGCCCACCCCGCAGGCATGATGAGCAGCATGGCTTCGCTGCCGCTCGCTGCCGCGGAGGGGCGCCCCGTTACGCTGCCCAAGCGCAGCAGTGGACGGGTAGCTGCAAAGATTGCCCGCGTGGCGCGAGAGGAATCCGCAGGCCTGCATCTGCGGCTGCTGCTGGCGCGCGCGCTGCTGTGGCCGCTGCCGTTGATGGTGGGCGGGCGGTTGCGCGGAATAGTGCTGCGGGCGTTGGGATTCCGCATCGGGCATGGAACCATCTTCGCCGGGATGCCCGTGCTGCTGGGTGGCAGGGGACTCCACCGCAACCTTGAGATCCGCGACATCTGCTGGATCAACATCGGCTGCGTATTCGACCTGAATGCGCCCATCTTCATCGGTTCGCGGGTGGCCCTTGGCCATGAGGTGCTGCTGCTGACCTCCACGCATGAGATCGGGCCACCCACGCAAAGGGCGGCGCCGACGGTTACGGCGAGGCCCATCGTGATCAACGATGGCGCGTGGCTTGGCGCGCGTTGCACGATCCTGCCAGGCGTGAGCATTGGTGCAGGGGCCGTCGTTGCCGCGGGCGCGCTGGTGACGCGGGATGTGCCACCGAACTCAATGGTGGCGGGCACTCCTGCGCGCCTCGTGAGGATGTTGTAGGAAGTCACCCGGCGGGTCCGCTCGAGCAAACCGTCCGCGACATGAACTTGCTGCCCGGGACTGGCAGAATCTGCTCCTTGCGTGAACACCAGGCCCGACCGGGCAGGTCTTCCGCCCATTGGGAAGGAGAGCGAGCCATGTCAGACGCCCTGAGCGCCATCGAGCGGATCGAAATCGAACGTGCCTGCGAAAGGCTGGTACTTGCCTATTCACGCGCGCTCGACCTCGGCGACATGAACGCGGCCGCTGACATGTTCGCCGCGCAGGGCAGCTTCGCGCGACCCATGGCGCCGGACCAGGTGATCCAGGGACGCGAAGCCATCCGCACCTCGCTGCTGTCGCGACCGAAGACGCTGCTCACGCGCCACCTGGCCACCAATATCGTGATCGATGCGGAAAGCCGCGACAGTGCGCGCGGGCTTTCCTACCTGACGATGATTTCGACCACGCCGCCGGCCGACACCAAGCCACCGTTCACTTCAGCCGGGCCGATCTGGTTCGGTGAGCTGCAGGATCGCTTCGTGCGCGAAGGCGGCGAGTGGAAGATCCTCGAGCGCCGTGGTTTGGTGCAGATGAAGTTCACGGGCGCGTCGCCAGCCTGAGGGCCGGCGACGCGCAACCGCGCATTCCACGCGCTACGCGCGCTCGATCACCACTTCGAGGTACTCGCTCGGCAGCACCAGCGTGCCGTCGGTGGCGCGGTTGTCGCGCGCCATCAGTGCCAGCACGTCCTGCGTGAAGGCAATCTGCTTTTCTCCATCCAGCGCATTGAAGGTCTTGTTGAAGGGACCGTAATAGGCGCGGAACACTTCGATCCAGTGCTGCGGCGAGAGATAGCGGAAGGTGAACTGGCGGCTGGTGCACTGGATGCGCGCCGCACCCTTGCCGAACAATTCGTCGATGCGTTCGCGCGTGCCCCAGGTTCCCGGCGACTGCACGCCCGGCGCGGGTGGCACGTACTTGCCGATGGTCCTGAACAGCTGGCCGATGAAGCTCTGCGGCGTCCAGTTGGCAAGGCCGATCTGGCCACCGGGCCGGCACACGCGCAGCAGTTCGCGCGCGGTACGCGGATGGTCGGCAGTGAACATCACGCCGAAAGTGGACAGCACGGCGTCGAAGGAGGCGTCGGCGAAAGGCAGGTTCTCGGCATCGGCTTCCTGGAACTGCACCTCGAGGCATTCGGCCTGCGCGCGGGCGCGACCGGCATCGAGCAGCGAGGCCACGTAGTCGGTGGAAGTCACCGCGCACCAGCGACGGGCCGCGGCCAGCGTGGCATTGCCATTGCCGGCGGCCACGTCGAGCACGCGCGCACCGGAGCGCAGGTCGAGGCTTTCGCACAGCGTTTCGCCGACGATCTGCAGCGTGGTGCCGACCACGGCGTAGTTGCCGGTGGACCAGGCAACCTGCTGCTTCGCCTTCACGGCGGCGAGATCGGCGGGAGAAGAAGCAAGGGGCATGACTGCGGACATGGTGTGGCTCCGGTTGAGGTTCGATGGAGCTAGTATGGATAGCGACCCCGCGCGAGCCCTTGTCCCGAACCCCGCCGCTCTTGTCCGAAACGCCATGGATGCACTTTCCGACGTCCTGAAATCCATACGCCTCGAAGGCGCCGTGTACATCAACGCGGAATTCACCGCGCCCTGGTGCGTGCGGGCGCGCTTCGGCCTCGGCAATGCGCTGGCGCGATTGGCTGGCGCGGAACACGTGCTGTTCTTCCACTTCGTCACTGAGGGTCGGTGCTTCACGCGGCTGGACAACAGCGATGAAATCGTCGCGCTGTCGGCCGGCGACCTGGTGCTGTATCCGAACGAGGATACGCACGTGCTCGGTACCAACCTCGAACTGCCTCCGGTGGAGACGGCCGATCTGCATCCCGACGACAGGCACGATGCCGACTACGTCGAGCTGCGCCATGGTGGCGGCGGCACAGCCACGCGTTTCATCTGCGGCTACCTCGCCTGCAGTCGCAGCGTGTGTCGACCGTTGCTCGATGCCCTGCCGCGACTGCTGCGCATCCCGGTGGGCGACGGCTCCGCGGCCGGGCTGTTCCGCGAGTTGCTCAAGGAAGGCGTGCGTGAATCATCGGCTGCGCGGCCGGGTGCGCAATCCATGTTGGCGAAGCTGTCGGAGCTGATGTTCGTCGAAGCGATGCGTCGCCACGTGGAGCAATTGCCTCCGGATGGCAGCGGCTGGCTCGCCGGCGTGCGTGATCCGCATGTGGGCAAGGCGCTGGCGCTGTTGCATGGCGAACCGAACGCCGCATGGACCGTGGATAAACTCGCGCGTCGCGTGGCGTTGTCGCGATCGGCGCTGGCCGATCGGTTTGCCACGCTGGTGGGCGAATCGCCGATGAAATACCTGGTGCGCTGGCGCCTGGCACTGGCCGCGCAGGCGCTGCGCGCGGGCCGCGACAGCATCGCGCGCGTGGCCGAGCGCAGTGGCTATGAAACCGAAGCGGCATTCAATCGCGCCTTCAAGCGCGAATTCGGCCTGCCACCTGCGGCCTGGCGGCGCCAGCGCGCACCGGCGGCTGCGGGCTGACGTCGCAGCATCCCGCGCCGATGCATGGCGCGTGCAACCAAATCTTCGTGACGCTGCGGCCGTAACCACGGCACTCTGTCTACCGGCGGCAGCGCGCGCCACAACGAACCATCAGGAGCAGTCGTGAGCAACGGGATCCAGCCACTGAGTTTTCTTTCCGGTATCGAGCAGCTGGGCAATGCCCGCGAAGGCTGGACGCTCGACCATGAGTCCGGCTTCACGGCGGATCGGGTTTTCAGGGCCACGGTGTTGTTCGAACGACCGTTCAACAACATCCCGGTGGTGCATACCGGCATCGTCGGCTTCGATATCTCGAACCACGACGCGGCGCGGCTGAAGACCAGCGTCGAAAACATCTCGCCGCAGGGGTTCGAGATCGTGCTCTGCACCTGGTTCAACACGCGCCTGTGGCGGGTCGACATCAGCTGGTTCGCCATCGGATCCTGATTCCGGGCTCAGGCCGCGGCCTGCAGCGGTATGCGCTGCGCATGCAGGCGCAGCCAGCCACTGAAATCCAGCAGGCCCGGATGCAGGCGGCGTGATTCCCCGACGGGTCGCATGGCACGGAAGCTGGCGCTGAAGTCGTGCTTGTAGCGGAACATGTTGGCGAGGTCCGCCGCGCCGGGGAAATCCAGGCGTGCGTAGGCTTCGGTGGGCATGTCGAGGTGGCGCACCGGTTCGCGCAGCGCCCGCGCCAGGGCCGCCGCCATCTCCTCGCCATTCAGGTGTTCGCCGGCTATGCCCACGGTGCGCCCGATGTGCGCAGCGCCCTCGCGCAGCAGGCCGAAGGCGCAGGCGCCAATGTCCGCAGCGGCGATGCCGGGCAGCTTGCGATCTCCCATCGGCAGCAGGAAGGCCAAGCCGCCGCTGGCATCGCGCTGCGGACCCATGCCGAAGTGGATGAGGTTGTCCCAGAAGAACGAAGTGCGCAGCAGGGTTGTGGGCAGGTCGCGGAAGAACCGGTCGCTCTCCCCCTTGGCGTCGAGATGCGGCACCTTGTAGCGGCCGAGCAGCGTCGGCATGCGTGCATCGTGCAGCGGCACCTGCAGGCGGGTGTCCTCGAGCGTTGACCAGATGATGTGCCGGACCTCTGCACGCCGTGCGGCACCGGCGATGTTCCAGGCCTGCGCCAGTTCGCGCTCGGGCGAGAAATGCTCCCAGAAACTGGTGATCGCGAAAACGCCATGCGCGTCCGTGAACGCGGCCGCGATGCTGTCGGGTGCATCGAGGTCGCAGTACATGACTTCGGCGCCGCGCGCCGCGAGGCTGCGCGCAGCGGGTGAATCCGGTTTGCGCGTCAGTGCGCGCAAGGCAAACCTGTGCAAGGGATCGGAAAGTATGGCCTCTGCGAGGCCGCCGCCCTGCGCACCAGTGGCGCCGATGACGGCAATGACGGGACGCGTATTCATCGTGGTTTCTCCTGTTGCCGACAGCGGCGGGAGCGAGTCTCGGCCGCGTCGCGCGCCTTTCACAGGCACTTAAGAAACTCTTAGGGTTGCCTTATGGGCGATTTAAGAACGGCCCTGGCGGCAGTCCCCGAGCATGCGCCCCGTCCTGCACAAGCAGTGCGAATAAACATGAAGAGGGATTTCCAATGAAAGTTTCCAGGGTTCTGTCGGTCGGTCTCGTTGCATCGGCCAGTCTCATCGCATCGGTTGGCCTGATGCTGTTGCCCATCGTCGTGCAGGCGGCCACGCCCGCGGAAGTCGACCGTGGCCGGTATCTGGTACGGCTCGGTGGATGCAACGATTGCCACACCGGTGGCTATTCGGAAGCCGCTGGCAAGCTGCCTGAATCACAGTGGCTCACCGGACAGCCAGTGGGCTACAAGGGTCCGTGGGGCGTGACGTATCCGGCGAACCTGCGGTTGCTGGCGCAGAAGCTCACGGCCGATGAATGGAACCGCCGCCTGCAGATGGAGCTGCGTCCGCCCATGCCCTGGTTCACGCTGCGAGCGTTGAGCGATGCGGATCGTGGTGCCATGTACCAGTTCATCCGCAGCCTGGGCGCGGCCGGCAAACCGGCACCCGACTATGTAGCGCCCGGTGGCGTGGTGAAGACGCCGTTCATCCTGTTCGTGCCGCAGGCGCCCTCGATGGCGGCCGCGAATATCAGGTAGCTTCCTGCAACTCCAGCGCGCGGCTGACCACCAGGCGGAAACGGCCGCGGCCTTCCTTCTCGATGCGCAGCGGGGCGCCGCGATCCTCCAGGCGCTGCTTCAGCAGCACGAGGCGCGCTTCGAGATTGTCCGACAGCTCGGGCAGTTTGAGCGTGCGATCCAGACGCAGCTCGCGGTTGGTGAAGGTGTCGCGACCTTCGCCGACCCATGCGCCCGCGAGCTTCCACAGGATGGCGCCGGCCACGCCTTTGATCAGGTACTCGCCGCCGATGAAGATGCTGTGGTCGTGCACGTAGTGGCGCATCAGCACCGGTGCACCGGCCACTGGGGCGGACTTCGCGGCAATGGCTTCGCGCTGCGGTTGCAGCTCGGCGAGCTGGTTTGAAAGCAGGGCTGCCGTCGCGAGGTGATCGGCGATCACGCGCAACATGACCTCGTCCTGTTCCGAATAGGCATTGAGGCTCGCGCTCTGCAGGCACAGCACGCCATAGCTGCGATCGCGGATGCGGATCGGAATGACCATCTGGCTGCGTGTTTCGGGCAGGCCCGGCAATTCGATTTCCTGTTCGATGGCATCGATCTCGCCTTCCTCCACCAGCCGCTGCTTCACGGCGCGACCGTAGAGGAAATCCCGCTCGAGATGCGTGCTGCGGATGGTGATGCCGCGTTGGGCAGCGATGCCGATCGGGCCTTCACCCATGCGCACTTCCGAGCCGGCGCCGGATTTCTCGTAACCATGGCTTGCGATGGTGTACAGCCGCCTGCCGGATTCATCGGCCAGCAGCACCATCGAATGCGCGTGCTGCAGATGCTGTTCCAGTCCCTGCAGCGTCACCGCCAGCAGCGCCGCGAGTTCCTCGCAGGCCGCCATCTGCGAAGACAGTCTTGCCAGCGCATCGAGCGAGCGTGGCTTCGCGGCCGTGGAAACGGCGCGCGTTCCCATGCCCATGCCCATGGCGCGCCGGCATTCGCGCACGCGGAACACATCCGCGCCGATGAGCTTGAAGCGGCCCGTCATGCCACTCATCGAGGCGATGACTTCCAGTCGTGCCTTCATGCGTTCGAACAGCGGCCCTTCGGTCTCGGTGCGCAGGAACTGCACATCGAGCTGGTACTGGCTGCCGTCGTCCGGATGCACCACCAGCACCGCCGCGCGATCCACCTGCTGCAGGTTGCTGCGGGTCTTGTTGAAGAACTGCGCACTGAGGGCGACGTGGCCCTCGTCCATGCGATGCACGTGCGACAGGTAGGTGATGTTCGGCATGCCGTCGGCCGAGCAGGTGGCGATCACCGCGGGAATGACGCCTTCGAAGCAGGGTGCGATGTCGGAGAGCGCGATCTGCATGGCCAGGCTCAGCGCTTCTCGCCGGCGCCCGGGCCCGGTGTCTGGCGATAGACCTCGCAGGGCGAGAAGCTGACGCGCGCCATGGAAACCTGCGGCGCCGGGATGATGTCGCTGGCCAACTGCCGCGTCAGGCCCACGCTGATCATCTCCGCAATGATGATGTCGTTGTAGTGCAGGAGGTTCGGCTGGTCCGCATCGGTGATGGCTTCGCTGCGCGCGTCGATGCCCTTGAGCTGGTAGGTCTCGTAGTTCGAAGGCCGTGCAAGCACCAGCGCGATGGCGCCGGTGTCGCGGATGTTGGTGATGGTGGGATCGGCGGGATCCTCCACCAGGTACACCACCACCCGCGTGCGATCCGGCGAGACCACGCAGCCCGCGGGCCGCGTGATGGTGGGCGCGTTGGCCGTGTCGCGCGTGGCTACCATCATCGCGTTCGCGCCGGTGAGGAACTCGCAGAAGGCTTCGTCGAGCATCGGCATGCGCGCGCTAACTCCTGGCCAGCCAGTCCTTGCCACGCAAAGTGGTGAGGTAGGGCAAGAGCTGCGCATCCATTTCCGCATCCGGACTCTGGTATGACCAGCTCGCCAGCGGCGGCATCGAAACCAGGATGGCTTCAGTGCGCCCACCGGATTGCAGGCCGAACAGCGTGCCGCGGTCGAACACCAGGTTGAACTCCACGTAGCGGCCACGGCGATACAGCTGGTACTGGCGCTGCCGCTCGGTGAACGGCGTATTGCGGCGGCGACGGATCACTTCGGCCAGCGCCTCATGGAAACCATGGCCCACCCTCTGCATCAGCGCGAAGCCCTGTTCCCAGCTCAGCGGCATGTCGGCGGACTGCTCGTTGACGTCATCGTAGAAGATGCCGCCGATGCCGCGCGACTCGCCGCGATGTTTCAGGAAGAAGTACTCGTCGCAGTGCTGGCGCGCCAGCGGATACAGCACCGGCGACACGGCATCGCAGGCGGCGCGCGCCGTGCCATGCCAGCTGACTATGTCCTCTTCATAGGGAATGTACGGCGTGAGGTCGAAGCCACCGCCGAACCACCACACATCGCCGGCGCTGAAGAAGCGCACGTTCATGTGGCTGGTGGGCGCATGCGGGTTATGCGGATGCATCACCACCGACACACCCATGGCGCGAAAGCCGCGCCCGGCCAGTTGCGGATTGCGCGCGGTGGCCGCCGGCGGCAGCTGCGTGCCGCGCACATCCGAGAGCGCGACGCCGGCGCGTTCCATCACCGCGCCGTTTTCCTGCACGGCGGTGATGCCACCGCCCTGTAATTTGCCGGCGCCCTCGGGGCGCTGCCAGGCATCGCGTTCGAAGCGGCCGCCCATTTCATCGCCGAAGCTGCGGCACAGGTCATCCTGCAGGCGGTGCAGGTAGGCAAGCACCTGCGTGGCGCGTTGTTCGTCCTGGTTCATGGGCACCATCTTATCGGGCCGCGTCGCGCCGGGCATACCTTCGATGCGCCCGATGCAGTAAGGTGCGCAGCGATGATCCGACTGGCTGCCAATCTGTCCACGCTGTTCACGGAGTTGCCGTTCCTCGAGCGTTTCGCCGCCGCGGCCGCGGCGGGATTCAAGTCGGTGGAGTGCCAGTTTCCGTATGAAGCCGAACCCGCAGTGGTGGCGGCACGGGTGCAGGCGGCCGGCCTCGAATGGGTGCTGTTCAATGCACCGCCGGGCAATGCCGGTGAGCGTGGCATCGCTTCGCTGCCGGGTCGCGAGCGGGATTTCGATGCCAGCATCGAGGTCGCCGCGCGTTACGCGGAGGCGGGTGCCTGTCCGCGCGTGCATGTGATGGCGGGACTCGTGCCGCAGGGTGCCGATCGTGCGCGGCATCTCGATTGCTTCATCGATTCCATCGGCCGTGCCGCGGACCGGCTCGCGGCGCTGGGTGCGTTGGTGATGATCGAACCCATCAACACACGCGTGGACGTGCCGGGCTACCTGCTCGATTCCACCACGCTGGCGCTGGAATGCATGGCGCGCGCAGCGCGTCCCAACATCCGGCTGCAGTACGACGTCTACCACATGCAGATCATGGAGGGCGACCTGCTGCGCTCCATCGGCCGGCTGCTGCCGCACATCGGGCATATCCAGATCGCGGACAATCCCGGCCGCCATGAACCCGGCACCGGCGAGGTGGCCTTCGAGCGCGTGCTGCCCGGCATCGACGCACTGGGTTACAGCGGTTACATCGGCTGCGAGTACCTGCCTGCGGCGGGTACGATGCAGGGGCTCGCATGGGCAGGAAAATGGCTGGGGGAAACATCGTGCATGTCGTGACCGGAGTCGGTGGATACATCAGCGCTGCCGTGGCGGAGAACCTGTTGAAGGATGGCGTGCGGCCGGCAGACATCCGCGTCACCAGCCGCAACGAGACGACGCTGTCGGAATGGCGCACGCGTGGCGTGCAGGCATTCAAGGCCGACTACGACGACAAGGCTGCGTTGCTGGCTGCGTTCCGCGGCGCCGACCATTTGTTCATGGTGTCGGCGATGGAAGCGGGCCCGAACCGCCAGCACCAGCACACCAATGCGGTCGAGGCGGCGAAAGAGGCGGGCGTCAAGCACATTGTCTATACCTCGTTCCTCAATGCCGAGAAGCCCGAAGTGAACTCGCTGGAGCTGGCCGACCACAAGCTCACCGAAGCGCTGATCCGCGCCAGCGGCATCGCGTGGAATTTCATGCGCAACAACCAGTACGGCGATGCCATGGCCGAGAACCAGGCCGCGATCGCCATCACCACCGGCAAGGCCATCGGCAACACCGGCACGGGGCGCGTGGGTTTCGTGGCGCGTGATGATGTCGCGGCGGTGGCGGCAAAGCTGCTGCAGGGAAAGGGCGAAAACAACACGGCCTATGAAGTGACCGGTCCGCAGGCGCTGGCCTTCAGCGAAGTGAGCCGGCAGATCCGTGAACTCAGCGGCGCGCATATCGAAGACATCGATCTCAGCGACGAAGCCATGTATGCCATGTGGGATTCGCTCGGCGTGCCGCGCGAGGCCACCGGTGATTTCTCGCGCTCGCCGGTGCCCTGGTGCAGCGATGGCATGGTGTCGTTCGGCAGGATGATCCGCGAGGGCTGGCTCGATCGCATCACCGACGTGGTGGAGCGTTTCACCGGCAACAAGCCCAAGTCGCTGCGCACGCTGATGATGGAGCGGCAGCACAACTGGCCGCCGGCGAAATCCGGCTGAGCCCAACGGCCGTCCTGATGCGCAAGCTCGCGACCCTGTTGTGCGTGTTGCTGGCCGCGGTGGCGTTGCCTGCGACCGCAGCCGCAGTGGGTTCGGATGAAGCCGCCGCGGGCTTGAAGGTCGCGCTCCAGCAGGGCGCTGGCAAGGCGATTGCGCTGCTGGGCAAGCAGGATGGCTTCTTCGGCAACCCCGATGTGCACATCCCGTTGCCCGGCGTACTGCAGAAAGGCCGCAAGACGCTGGACAAGCTGGGCCTGAAAAAGCAGACCGCGGCGCTGGATCTCGCCATCAATCGCGCGGCCGAAGCCGCGGTGCCCCAGGCCCGCCAGCTGTTCGCCGATGCCATCGGGCGCATGAGCCTGAGCGATGCGCTGGGCATCCTCAAGGGACCGGACGACGCGGCCACGCAGTACTTCCGTGCCAGCATGACCGCGCCATTGACCGAAGCCTTCCTGCCCATCGTCGGCAGGAACACCGCGCAACTGGACCTCGCTAAGAAATATTCCGCCGTCGCTACCAAGGCCGCGGACCTTGGCCTCGTCGAACAGCAGGACGCCTCGCTCGACGCATATGTGACGCGCAAGGCTCTCGACGGGTTGTTCCTGGTGATGGCGCGCGAGGAAGCCGCGATACGCAAGGATCCCCTCGGCCAGGCGAATGCGCTGCTGAAGGAAGTATTCGGCCAGTAGCTTGAGCCCTTGCCGCGGCGGCGATTGCCTGCGCGATTTGCGGCCGCCTTCGATGCGAGCACAATCACCCCGTGCGTTCACCGTGAGGAAACAACGACAAGGGGGTTCATCGTGAGTGCCCATACGCTGCAACAACAAGCCGGCATGCTCCATGGCCGGCAAATGGTCCTGCTGGTCACCATTGGTCTCCATGCGCTGGTCATCGCCGTGCTGATGACGATGCAGGTGATGCCGGAGAAACTCTTCGACCGCCCGCTGCTGCCCGTCGACGAATTCGTGCAGATGAAGACCGTCGACCCGCCACCACACTCACTGAAGCCCGATATCGCGCGGCCGATGCCGACGGCTCCACTGCCGATCCCCACGCCGGAGTTCCAGGACGAGCGGATATCGCTGCCAACGGCGATATCGATCGACTCGACGCCCATCGCAACGGCGCCGCCCGAGCCGGTGGGCACTGGCGCCGTGGCGCAGGTGCCCGCGCCTACGCCGCTGCAGTTCCGCGCCGTACGTCCCGCGGATGCCTACTACCCCTCGCAATCCCTGAACCTGCAGGAAGAGGGCACGGCCATCGTGCGCGTGTGCGTGTCGCCTGCGGGCAAGGTGGATGGCAAGCCGGTGATCGAGACCACGTCGGGCAGTCCGCGGCTGGATGCGGCCGCGATCACCTGGGCGCGCGAGGCATTGCGCTTCACGCCGGCAACCCAGGGCGGCATTGCCATCGCCGCCTGCAAGGGTTTCCGCGTGGTTTTCAACCTGCACTAGGCGACGCAAAACCGGCGCGGACCCAGGCACGCCGCGCCGGTTATAGTTCCGTACCACGGCTGCCAAGGGGCAGCCGTTCGAGTACGGGAGACGAGGACTTGAGGCATCGCGCGCGGACCCTGGCGGGCATGGATGATGAATCCCTGCTGGCATTGCGCTTCCGCGACCTGGAACTGCCGCGCGGCACCGGCATGGTGGCCGCGCACATGCAGCGGCTGCATCGCGACCTCGCGGGCCGTGGCATCCGTTTCCGTCCGCACTGGTGGTATGCCGAGGAATGGTTCTCGCCCGATGGCGTGCCCGGCATCGCGCTGCCGTTCTATCTCGCGCAGCCGCGGCTGCTGCGGCTGGAACGACGGCTGATGCACCAGGCCGAAGGCGGCAACAGCCGCGCGCTCAACATGATCCTGCGGCACGAGACCGGGCATGTGCTCGACAGCGCCTATGGCCTGCGGGATCGCAGCGACTGGCGCGAAGTGTTCGGCAGTCCGCACGAGCGTTACCCCGATGACTACGCGCCGCGCCCGGCGAGCCGTCGCTACGTGCTGCACCTCGGCGCCTGGTATGCGCAGTCGCATCCCACCGAGGATTTCGCCGAGACCTTCGCGGTGTGGCTGCAGCCGCGCGCGCGCTGGCGGCGCGAGTACGCCGGCTGGCCGGCGCTGCGCAAG
The DNA here is from genome assembly GCA_037200665.1 of Pseudomonadota bacterium. GTDB lineage: Bacteria > Pseudomonadota > Gammaproteobacteria > Steroidobacterales > Steroidobacteraceae > ZC4RG30. The sequence goes on from JBBCGD010000001.1 coordinate 49,704, forward strand.
CTGGAATACGTGGATGCATTGATGGCAGAGATCGCGAAGACGAAACCACGTTACGCCTCGCGCCGCAAGATCGATCCCGTGGACGGTTCACGCCGCACGCTCGGTGAGCACTACAGGCGCAAGGCCGCGCGCTACATGCTCGAGGACGCGCGCTACGACCGCATGCTGCGCCGCCTGTTCACCGCCGCGGCTGATCGCCGCCATGCCGCCGCCGCGCAGTTCCTGCGCTCGGTGGAAACCCGCATCGGGCGGCGGCTGGTGCGCGAGGCGCGGCTGCATCCCTATGTGGTGGAGCACACCATGCAGATGCTGCTCGCCCGTTGCAGCAGCATGCAGCTGCACCTGCGCCATGACCGGCGCCGTGCGCAGCGTGATTTCGGCGGGCTGGTGGAACGCGTGGCGCAGGGCATCCTCAAGCGCAATCGCGAGAGCTACGCGCTGTGAAGAAGCGTCGCATCCTGCTGCTGGTCAATCAGTCGCTGGTTCCCCCGGATGACCTGCGCGGCCTGTCGGAAGACGAGATCGAGGCCTGCCGCACGGAATACAACGTGCTGTCGACGCTGTCGAACGCGGGCCACGAAGTTCGCGTGCTCGGCATCGGCAACAAGATCGGCGAACTGCGCCGCGTGATCCGCGACTGGCGGCCGCAGATCACCTTCAACCTGCTGGAGGAGTTCTCCGGCATCGTCACCTACGATCATTACGTCGTGGCCTTCCTCGAGCTGATGCGCCAGCCGTACACCGGCTGCAACCCGCGCGGCATGATGCTGTCGCGTGACAAGGTGCTCACCAAGCAGATCCTCGCGTACCACCGCATCCTGACGCCGCGCTTCCATCTGTTCCCATGGAACAAGGCGTATCGCGAGCCGCGTGGCATCGAGTTCCCGCTGTTCGTCAAATCCGCCACCGAGGATGCCTCGTTCGGCATCTCGCAGGCCTCCATCGTGCACGACCGCGAACACCTGCGTGAACGCGTGCAGTTCATCCACGCGCAGACGCAGAGCGATGCGCTGGCCGAGCAGTACATCGAAGGCCGCGAGCTGTACGTCGGCGTGATCGGCAATGACCGGCTCACCACGCTGCCGGTATGGGAGCTGGATTTCGGCAAGCTCGGGGATGTGCAGTCCGGCATCGCCACGCGCAAGGTGAAATGGGATCGCGCCTACCAGGAGCGCCATGGCATTCGCACCGGGCCCGCCATGGATTTGCCGGAAGGTGCTGAAGCGCGGCTCTCCAACCTCGCCAAGCGCGTATACCGCGCGCTGCACATGAGCGGCTTCGCGCGCATGGACGTGCGCATGCGCGCCGATGGCAGCGTGTTCGTGCTCGAGGCCAACGCCAATCCGAACCTCACCTATGGCGAGGACTTCGCGGAGTCGGCACATATCACCGGGCTCGACTACGAACGGTTGCTGAACCGCATTGTGCAGCTGGGGTTGAGTTACCGTCCAGAATGGCGGATGTTCGAGTAAAGCAAGGCACGGGGGATGGGCAAATGGATCGGGGATTGGTCGCATTGCTGTGGGTGTTCGCTGCAGTGGCCTCCGCACAGGAAGCCACGCCCGGTGGCGAATGGCTGAGTTACAACAATGGCCTGCATGGCCAGCGCTTCTCGCCGCTGAAGCAGATCGACGCGACCAATGTCGCGCGCCTCGGCGAAGTTTGCCGCGTGCAGATCGATGGACCGGGTTCCTTCCATGCCGGCCTCATCGTGCAGGGTGACACCATCTACACCGCCACTTCGCGCGAGACCGTGGCGCTGGATGCGACCACCTGCCAGCCGCGCTGGAAATACGATTACCGGCCGGAGGACGAACGCTGCGGCGGATCGAGCCGCGGCGTCGCGCTCGATGGCGGTCGCATCTTCCGCGGTACCTGCGATGGCCGCCTGATCGCGCTCGATGCAGCCACCGGCAAATTGCTGTGGAAGAACGTGATGGCCTCGCCGGCGCTGGGCGAGGGCACAGTGGGTGCACCGCTGGTGTGGCAGGGCGTGGTGTACATGGGCGTTGGCGGCAGCGAGCTCGGTGTGCGTGGACGCGTCGTCGCCTTCGATGCCGCCAGTGGTCGTGAGCTGTGGCGCTTCAACACCGTGCCGATGGGCAATGAAACCGGCGCCGACACCTGGAAGAGGCCGGAGACCGCGAAGACCGGCGGTGGTGGCGTGTGGGGCGTGATGTCGCTGGACGTCAGCACTGGCGAGCTGTTCGTGCCGGTGGGCAATCCTTGGCCGGACATCGACAAGGGTTATCGTCCCGGCAACAACCTGTTCACCAATTCAGCGGTGGTGCTCGATGCACGCACCGGTGCGCTGAAGTGGTGGCACCAGATCTCGCCCGGCGACTGGATGGACCTGGATCTCGTCGCAGCTCCCGTGCTCTATCGCGCCGGCGCACGCGACCTCGTCGCCATCGCTGGCAAGGATGGCCATGTGACCGTGGTCGATCGCGACACGAAGCAACGCGTATTCCGCACGGCGGTCACTACCGTGCAGGCCGTCCCGGAAAATCCGCCGCCGCAGGGCGCGCGCATGTGCCCCGGTTACGCTGGCGGCGTGGAGTGGAATGGCCCGGCGCTGGATCGTCTCGACAACCTGCTCATCGTCGGCAGCGTGGACATCTGCTTCAACGTGAAGCCCGTGGCCGCGAAGGGGTACACGCCGGGTTCGGTGGAATTCGGCGGCAGCGTCGAACCCGACGGTCCGACTACGGGCTGGGTCACTGCGCTGGATCCGGTGAGCGGAGCGGTACGGTGGAAATATCACGCCGACAAACCAGTGGTCGCTGGTGTCACGCCAACCGCCGGTGGCATCACCTTCGCCGGTGATCTCGGCGGCAACCTGCTGGTGTTCGACAGCAAGAGCGGCAAGCTGCTGCGCAAGAGCGCAGCCGGTGGCGCGATGGCCGGTGGACTCGTCACCTACGACGTGGGTGGCCGGCAGTACGTGGCCTTCGCGGCCGGCAATGTCTCGCGCAACGCCTTCGGCGACCTGGGCTTCCCGAGCGTGGTGGTGATGGCGCTGGATCCGAAAACGCCGGCGGTATCGCTCAACATCACGGCGCCTGCGGGTGAAGACGGCGCGGCATTGGGGCAGCGCCTGTACGGCCAGGTATGCCAGTCCTGCCACGGCCCCGACGGCAACCTCATCGCCGACCACAGGCTCGGCAATCTCGCCGCGCGTCGTGATCTCGCCGCGACCATCGAGTACATCAAGAAGCCCAAGGCACCGATGCCGACCCTGTATCCGCAACTGCTCGATGAGAAGGGCGTGAATGCGGTTGCGGCCTGGGTGCAGCAGGGCCTGCGCTAGTACACGTCGCGCAGGTAACGGCCTTCCTGCTGGAGCTGCGCGACCAGTTCGTCACCGAGCTGCTCGCGCAGGACTTCGGCAACGCCTTCGGCCATGCCATCGAGACTGCCGCAGACAAGAATCGCGGCGCTGCTGGCAATCCACTCTTGCAACTGTTTGCCCTGCGCGCGCAGGCGTTCCTGCACGTAACGGTGCTCACCGCCATCGCGTGAATAGACGAGGTCGAGCTGCGTGATCAGGCCGGCCTGTCGCCAGGTTTCGAGTTCTTCCGCATACAGCGCATCGCGGGCCGCCTGCCGTTCGCCGAACAGCAGCCAGTGGCGCGGCGCCGGTGCATGGCCCGTGGCCTGTACTGCGCGTTGCCTGAGATGCGCGCGCAGGCCGGCGAGGCCGGTACCGTTGCCGATCAGGATGAGGTCGCGCGTAGTGTTGGCGCCGATGCGGAACTGGCTGTGCGCGCGCAGTCGTGCGCGCAGCATGGCGTTCACGGGCAGTTCATGGGTGAGCCATCCCGAGGCGCCGCCGCTGCCGCCATCTTCCCGTATCTCCAGGCGCACCAGCAGATGCACCGCGCCGTCAGCTGGGATCGACGCGATCGAGTAGTCGCGTGGCCGCTGCGGGTCCGTGGGAACCTGCACTTGCAGCAGGTCACCGGCCTGCCAGTCTTTCCCGGCTGCATTCCGTGGCGTGAGCTCCAGGTGAAACACCGGTGCGCCCTGGCTGCCTGGATTCAGATGCGTACGCTTCCTGAGGGTCCACGACTCGAACGGCAGGTCCTGCCACTCCGGCAGGTCGGTGGTCGCAGCGATGTGGCTGAGTTCGTGTCGCCACGCCGCGATGGCCTTCGAATCGCCACGATCCACTTCGATGCGTGCGAACAAGGCATTCGCGCCCTGCAGCAGCAGCCAGGCTTCGAGATGGTGGCCGAAGCCGCAGAAATTCCTGTAGGCGCGATCGCCCAGCGCCAGCATGCCGAAGCGCAGCCGCGCGAGATCGATGGGCTCACGCATCAGCTTCGCCACGAAACTCGCGGCCGCGTCGGGTGGGTCGCCTTCGCCATAGGTGCTGACGATGAACAGCACCTCGGAGCTGGATTGCAGCGTGGCCTGGTCCAGCTGCGACAGCGAACGCAGCACCACGTTGACGCCGGCGGCCTGCAATGCATCTGCGGTCTGCACGGCGATGCCTTCCGCGGTGCCGGTCTGGCTGGCATGGGCCACCAGCACGGGCGCGGGCCCGCCAGCTTGTCCGCTGGCGAGATGCGCCAGTGCGCGGCGCCTGGCCAGCGTGCCGCGCCAGATGCCGAAACACATGATGAGATATGCAGCGAGCACGCTGACGGACAGCAGCAGGTTTGCCGGCTGGGTATTCATGCCGCTTCAGCCACCAGCGCATGCCAGGCGCGGCTGCAGTGTTCGGTCACGCCGCCCTCCGCATGCAGCAGCCACTGCGCGGCGAGTTGTTCGTCATCGGCCAGCGCCATGCCGGCTTCAACGCCCAGCACCATCAGCGCGGTGGACCAGGCATCGGCCTGCATGCACATGGCGTGCAGCACCGTCACCGAACACACGCCGTTGTCGATCGGAGTGCCGCTGCGCGGATCGATGCAGTGGCTGTAGCTGCGTCCGTCCGCGGTGAATCCCTGCAGGTAGTCGCCCGAGGTGGCGACGGCAAGGCCATGCAGGGCGACGCGCGTCGGCACCGCGCCTTTGCAGTCCGCTGGCAGCTGCACTTCCACCCACCATGGCTGGCCATCGGGCTTCATGCCGGCACCGCGCAGCTCACCGCCGATGTCCACCAGGTGATGATGGATGCCTTCGCTGCGCAGATAGCGACAGACTTCATCCACCGCGAATCCCTTGGCGACTGCGGAGAAATCCAGTTCCAGGCCGCCAGGCTGCAGCACCTGCATGGTTTGCGTATTCACCTGCAACTTCTGCCAGCCACTGCGTTGCTTCGTCGAGGCGATGACATCGATTGCGGGCAAGGCGAAACCAGGTTCGTTGTAGCGTCCTTGCGCGCCGAAACCCCACAGCCTGGCCAATGCGCCGGCGGTGGGATCCAGCGCGTCGCCGCTGGCACGGGCCACGTGCAGCGCGCAGGCCAGCACCAGTGCGAACTCCTGTGGCATCGGCAGCCAGCTGCCTGCAACTGCGCGATTGAATCTTGTGATGGCCGACCCGGGTTCCCAGGTGCTCATCTGTTCGACCACCAGCCTGAGCACTGCCTCGATGCCAGGCGCCAATCGCGCCAGGTCGGCATCGTCCGTCGAGACGAACATCACCGACCAGCCGCATCCCATGCTGCGACCACGCAGTATGGCGATCCTGCCTTCGGGAACGCTGCCCTGGATTCGCGGCGGCAGAAGTACACGCACACTCATGGCATCGCCGCGTATCGCAGCACCCGACCTTCAGGGCTTGAACGTCAGTTCAACAGCGCCCAGTTCCGTCTTGCCTGAAGCCTGGCCGCTTTGCGCCGACTTGGCAGGCCACGTAAACGGGATGGCGATCGTTTCCTCGCCACCGTGCTCGCGGGAGGCTTCCACCATCAGCTTGTATTTCCCAGGCGGCAGCCTGGCGAACTTCGGATCCGCGCTCGAGAAAGTGAGTTCATGCGTGCCCGCGGCACGGCTGGCACTGGTCAGGCCATCCACCGGGAATTGCAGTTCGTTGCCGCTGTCCGCCCACCACTGGCGTACTTCATTGAGCCAGCGCGCGCCGCCGGGCGTCCTGGGGTTGTCGGGCTTGCGCTCCTTCGGCGGGCCATCACCACGCGGAGCGCCATCGCCGGGAGGACCATCGGCGCGCTGCGCGCCAGGCTGACCGCCGGCACCAGCTCCATTGCCTGCGCCTTCCTGGCCAGGTGGTCGACGCTCGCGCTGCTTGTTCTCGATCTGGTACCAGACCGCGAGGTTCGACACGAAGCTGTTGTCGTCCTTGCGCAGCCAGATCGCCACATACGGGCGGGTAGGCGGACGCGGACCCGTGGCCGCGATCTCGGGAATGGTTACCTTGATCGACACCTCGGCTGCGGCAGCCGGCCACGCCGCCACACCAGCAGCAGCCAGCAACAACGTCTGTCTCGATTTCAAATTCGACTCCTTGCGGCCTGCAGCGGCCAGCTCAATGGATGAACAGCGCCGCGATCAGCACCGGCACCAGTATTCCGAAACCCACGAGGGGCCAGGTCAGCCTGCGCTTGGTCGCGTGCATCTTGAGGATGACGAAACCCGTGATCGCGAAGACCACGCAGGCGACTACGATGAGATCGAGGAACAACGACCACACCGCACCGGTGTGCCGTGCCTTGTGCAGGTCGTTGAGATAGGCGATCCATCCGGCATTGGTGACGTGGTATTCGGCCACGCTGCGATTGAGGTCGAGCCGCATCCAGGCATCGCCGCCGGGCCGCTCCAGCGTCAGCTGGATCTCGTCGCTCTTCCAGTCGGCCGTGCGATGCGCGGTATCCACCGCGAACGTGTCGCGGATCCACCTGCGCAATGCCTCGGTGGGTTCGGCTGCGCCTTCGCCGTTGTCGCGCACGTCCTTGCGCAGCGCTTCGACCAGGGCAGGGGGGATGTCCTTCTTCTCGGTGGTGAACTGCTGCTTGCTGGTCTCGAAGCTGCTGGCGTGGTTCAGCGTGAAGCCGGTGAGCGCGAAGAACAGCAGCCCGAGCAGCGCCATGGCGGAACTGATCCAGTGCCATTCATGCATCCGCTTCAGCCAGACGGCGCGTCGTGTCGATTCGAGGGGCTTCATGCGCAAGCCCCGACTGGATGCATCACTACCGTTCACCAAGTACGCGAGAATGCTGCCATTTTGGCGCAAATACGAATCATTCTCAATGAATTACGATTGAGGAAATCGCCGGGTTGGCAATTGTCCGGGGTACTGTATGAATGTACAGTCCGCGCATGTCGAACCGCATTCCGCCAGAAGGATTCAAGGGACGCGGAGCGTTCGGCAATCCCGCGAATCGATTCGACCGCGCGCATGCCGAGGCTGTCGATGACGGTTGGTTCCAGGATGAGCTGCCGGCCAGCATCGCCACCGAAGTGCGTGTCGACACCACGCGCAGCATCATCGCCCGCAACGATTCGCCCGACATCGTCTACGAGCAGTCCATCAATCCATACCGCGGCTGCGAGCATGGCTGCGTGTTCTGTTATGCGCGGCCCTCCCATGCCTTCCTCGGCATGTCGCCCGGTATCGATTTCGAAACCAGGCTCACCTACAAGCCCGAGGCGGCAGCATTGCTGCGCGATGAGCTGTCGAAGCCCGGTTACGTTTGCAAACCCATCATGCTGGGCTCCAACACCGATCCCTACCAGCCGGTGGAGAAGAGCCTGCGCATCACGCGCTCCGTCCTCGAAGTGCTGGCCGAGACGCGTCATCCAGTGATGATCACCACGCGCAGCACCTTGCTGCTGCGTGACCTCGACCTGCTGGCACCGATGGCGGCGCAGGGTCTGGCGAGCGTGATCTACAGCATCACGACTTTCGACCACGACCTGAAGCGCCGCCTGGAGCCGCGCTCGGCGGCATCACTGGCGCGGCTGGCGGCGGTGCGCGAGTTGCGCGCCGCGGGTGTGCGCGTCGGCGTGCTCGCGGCGCCGATGATCCCGATGGTGAACGACAGTGAGCTCGAGGAAATCCTCGAACGTGGGGCCGATGCAGGCGCTACGCATTCCGGCTATGTACTGCTGCGCCTGCCACTGGAAGTCGCCGACCTGTTCCGCCAATGGCTGCAGACGCACATGCCCGATCGCGCTGAACACGTCATGTCTTTGATGCGCCAGACGCATGGCGGCAAGGAATATGCCAGTGCGTTTGGCGCGCGCATGCGCGGTACCGGCGCATGGGCGCAACTGTTGCGCGATCGCTTTCGTCTCGCTTGTCGCAAGTACGGTCTCACTGCGAGTCGCGGCGTTACACCAGATACGACATTGTTCCGTCCACCATCGCGCGGTGGACAGATTGGCCTTGATTTCTAGCCTTGCAGCGCAACATCGATTGCCCGCCGGTCAGCTGTGAACAGCGACCAGTTCCACTGCCGGCAGACTGTGGCTGTGTTCACGAGACTGCCTTTGGGCTTCTGTGAGAATCCACGGGAGTCGGCTGCCTGTTGAATCCCGAAGGTGGCCAGCGGGGCAATGTTGAAGACGAGTTCGCGCTCCAAAACTGAAGACCGCGGCATGGGGCCTGCCGCATGGCCGCTGCTCATCATCATGTTGCTGATGCTGGCATTGAGCATTGCCAGCGTGCAGGTGGTTTCGTGGACGCGCGCGTATGCGGGTGGGCTTGCGATCTGGGTCGCCGCCGAAAGTCGTGCCGCCTTCGAGCTGGATGAATACGAGGAAGGCGGTGGCGAAGCCGCCTACCAGCGCTTCCGTCGCGAGCTGGCGGTGCCGCTGGAGATGGGCAAGGCGCGCGTCACCTTGCAGGGCGCGCAACCCGACATCGACTTCGCGCGCCGCAGTTTCCTCGCCGGACGCATACCGCCTGACGATGTCTCCGGCCTCGTGAACATGTTCGTGTACTTCAGGCACCACTCGCTGATGATGCGGGCCGTCGAGATCTGGACGCAGGCCGATGGTTACGTGCTGGAGCAGCAGCGCATCGGAAACGAGCTGCACGAGGAATACGCGAAGCCGGTGCCGGATCGCACGCGGCTGGCCTCGCTGGCAGTGCAGGCCGATGGCGTGCAGGCGCGCATCACGCCGCTGGTCAAGGACTTCGGCGATACCGTGGGCAAGGCGGCACGCCAGCTCGTGTCGCTGCTGATGATCGTGATGCCGCTGATCGCGGCGGCCATGGTGGCCATCGGTGTCGCGGTGTTCCGCGTGCTCGGCCGTCGTGCCGAACGCGCCGCGCTCGAGTTGCGCGAGCTCACCGGCCGGCTCGAACACCAGGCCACGCATGATTCGCTCACTGGCCTCGCCAATCGCCGCCGCTTCGAGGCACTGCTCGGCGCGGCCATCGACGAGCGCCAGCGCAGCGGCCACGAAGCCGCGCTGCTGTACTTCGACCTGGACCAGTTCAAGGTCGTCAACGACAGCTGTGGCCATGCTGCTGGTGATGAGCTCATCCGCCAGATCGCCTGGCGCGTGCAGCGAATGGCCGGTGATGCCAGCACCATGGGGCGGCTGGGCGGCGACGAGTTCGGTCTGTTGCTGCCGGGCGCGAACCGTGATGCGGCACTGGCGCTCGCCGAGCAGATCCGCGAGCAGATCGCCGAGCAGCGCTTCTACTGGAATGGCAAGGCTTTCGCGGTGGGCGCGAGCATCGGCGCGCTGGTGCTCGACGAGGGCGTGGCGTCGGTGGCCGAGGCATTGAGCGCGGCCGACCAGGCCTGCTACATCGCCAAGGACAATGGCCGCAACCGTGTGCAGCTATATCATCCCGACGATCGCGATCTGCAGCAGCGGCGGGGGTGGAAACTGCACTGGGTGGAACGCCTGCAAGCCGCACTCGACAGCGATGGTTTCGAGCTCGTGGCGCAGGGAAATCAGGCCGCTGGCGCACCAGGCGCGTCGCAGCCGCACGCAGGTACCCATGCGCAGGCGCTTCGAGCTGTTGCTGCGCATGAGTGGTGAAGATGGCCAGGCCGTGACGCCGATGGCTTTCATTCCCGCCGCCGAAACGCTATGGACTGATGCCACGCATTGACCGCTGGGTGATCGCGCGCGCCTGTCGCGAGCTGGCAGTCTTGCGCGACACCGGCAAGCCGATGCCCACTGCATGATCAACCTGTCGGGTTCCTCCACGGGCGATCCGGAGATGGCCGACTACGTCGCGCGCTGCCTCGGCGACAACAAGCTTGCCGGCGAATGCCTCGGCTTCGAACTCACGGAGACCGTGGCCATCGGCAATGTGCAGACCTGCGGTACGCTGATGTCGCGGCTGCGCGGCCTCGGCTGCGTGATCGCGCCTCGATGACTTCGGCACCGGCATGTCCTCGTTCTCGTACCTGCGCAACCTGCCCATCGACCTCTTGAAGATCGACCCGCGCCTTCATCAGCAACGTGGCCAGTGATCCGATGGACCACGCGCTGGTGGAAACCATCCAGCGCATCGGCGGCATCATGGGCGCGCACACCGTGGCCGAAGGCGTCGACAGCGAGGAAGTGCTCGCGGCGCTGACGCTGATCGGCGTGGATTTCGTGCAGGGCCTGCAGGTGCGGCGACCGGTGCCGCTGGTGCAGATCCACGAGGAAGTCCTGCGCAGCGGCGACACCAGCAATATCAGGCGCTCCGGGCTTCGGCCTCTGATGTCGTCATGAACTTCAGCAGCTGCCGCGGTTGCAGCGGCCTGCTGAAGTAGTAGCCCTGTGCGCGATGGCAGCCAAGTGACTGCAGGGTTGCAAGCTGCTCCGCCGTCTCCACGCCCTCGGCCACGCAGGTCTTGCCGAGGTTGCGTACCAGCATGATCGAAGCAGCAGCACCGCCGGCACGTCGATGATGCCGGTGACGTCGCTGATGAAGGAGCGGTCGATCTTGATCACGTCGAAGGGATAGTCCCGCAGGCAGCCGAGCGAGGAAGTGCCGGTCCCGAAATCATCCATCGCGAGGCCGACTCCCATGGCACGCAGCGCGCGCATCAGTTTCAGCGCCGCAGCGGGATCAGCCATCACGTCGCGTTCGGGTGACTTCCAGCTGCAGGCAGTGCGCCGGCAGGCCGGAGTGGCGCAGTGCCTGCCGCACCTTCTGCAGCAAAGCATCGCCCAGTGCGAGCTCGGCGCGCGAGATGTTGACGCTGATGGTGCGCGGCGCGTTGGCGGCATCGATGCCGCGCCAGGCGGCGAGCTGCCTGCAGGATTCATTCAGCACCCAGCTGCCCAGCTCCGCGATCAGGCCGGATTCCTCGGCCACCGGAATGAATTCCGCCGGCGATACGTCCCCCAGTTCGGGATGGTGCCAGCGGGCCAGTGCTTCCACCGACACCATCGACAGCGTGTCCAGATCGACGATGGGCTGATACACCAGCGACAGCTGCGATGTGCCGATGGCCCGTCGCAGGCTGGTGTCGATGGCGACGAAGCGCGTGAGCCGCGCGCGCATGGCGTCGTCGAACAGCAGTGCGCGGGCGCGGCCGCGGCGCTTGGCTTCGTACATGGCGACATCGGCATTGCGCATCAACCGCTTCGGCGCTCTCGACGCATTGCCGGCTGGTGACGATGCCGATGCTGGCGCTGGAGAAGATCTCGCGGCCGCGCAGCTGGTAGGTCGCGGTGAGCACAGCCAGCAGCCGCGTGGCCACGCGCTCGGCCGTGGCGTCATCGCCGGCATCATTCAGCAGCACCAGGAATTCATCGCCGCCGAAGCGTGCGACCAGCGTGGCGGTATCTTCGGTGATGTTTCGATCGGCATCGAGTTCGTTGCGCAAGCGTGTCGCGACCTCGCGCAACAAGCTGTCGCCGGCCTCATGGCCCATGGCGTCGTTCACCAGCTTGAAGCGGTCGATGTCCAGGAACAACAGCGCGAAATGTTGTTGCCGGCCACGGCGTACGCCCTGCACAGCGGCGTCCAGCCTTTCCATGAACAGCGCGCGATTGGCGAGGGCCGGTCAGGCGATCGCGATTGGCCGCGTCAGCCAGTTGCAGTTCCATGGCCTTGCGCTCGGAGATGTCCTGCACGATGGCCCAGCCGATGCGCCGGCCCGAGGGCATCGGCGAGGTGCGTGCCCGACACCAGCAGCGGATAGCGACTGCCATCCTTGCGCTGGTATTCCTTCTCGTAAGGAACCGAAGTCGCCGTCGACGATGAACCGCTCCGACTGCAAACCGGTCCTCGCCGTGCCATTCCATCGGCGTGATGTCCCAGTAAGTCATGCGCAAAAGTTCTTCCCGGCTGTAGCCGGTGGCCTCCACCAGCGAGTTGTTCACCATCAGGAAGCGGCCGCCGGGTTGCTCCACCTGGCAGATGCCCACCGGCGCGAGTTCGAACAGCGAGCGGAAGTTGGCTTCGCTGTGCTGGAGCGCGAGCTCCGCTTCCTTGCGCGCACTGGCGTTCATCTGCGTGCCGACCATGCGCAGCGCGCGGCCGCGTGCGTCGCGCTCGACCACCTTGCCGCGCACTTCGGTCCACAGCCATTGGCCATCCGCGTGGCGCATGCGCACGTCGAAGCTCAACAGGGTAGGCCGGGCTCGCGCATTGCCCGCTTCAGCGCGAGCTTGACCGTGGGCGTGTCGTCGGGATGCACCAGCGTCGAGAAGAAGCGCGTGGTGCTCAGCGGGTTCAGTTCATCGGCATCGCGACCCGAGCATGGCGGCCCAGCGCGCGTCGACCGTGACGCTACTCCTAGCCGCGGAATCCGGATCGATGGTGTTGTCCCAGGTGCCGACATTCGTGCCCTCGACCACGCCGGCGAGCCGCTGTTGTTCCTCGGACAGCACGCGCGCCGCATGGCGGGCCGCGCGGCCGGCGGCGATGCGCCGAGTCGCGTGCGATAGAAGCAGACCGCCAGCAATGCGATCAACAATGCGGCGGGCAGCAGTCCCGCCAGCGCGAGGCGATGGGCCTGCCTCAGGTGCGCGACATACCGACTGGCTTCCACGTCCACGCCGAGGATGCCGTACTGCCGGCCATCGCGATCAGCAGCGGCGCCCAGCCGGTCATGAAATCGCCCCACTTGTCCGAGGCGGGTTCCGAGGTGGCGGAGGCATGGCCTGGCGTGCGGCCATCACCGAGCGCAACCGGCATGGCCGGATCGGTCTGCGAGTACACCTCCCACACATCCGACTGGTCTTCGATGCCATCGCCATCGTGGTCGCCGGCATCGGCCGCATCGAGCACGAAGTGCATCAGCCCATCATCACCGCGCACCATGGTGTAGATGTAGCGCACGGCGGGCAGTGCCCCGGCGCATGCGTCGCAGTGGTTCCACGGCGCGCTGGTAGTCAGGCCCGTTCAATTGCGCCGGATCGCGCAGGCCCGCATGCAATACCGGATCCACCTGCTGGGCGGCGGCGATCGCAAGCTCGCGCAGGTGTTCGCGGAAATCACGCTGCAGCAGCGTGCAGGTGGAGATCCACAGCCCGAGGATGCCGGCACTGGTGGCCAGCAGCGCCGCCAGTGCGACCAGTACGGTCTGACGCCAAGCCCGGCGTCGATCACTGCCGTCATCGGGCTCGCGCGAAACGGGGAATGGGGCTTGCACGCGGCCAACGTAGCCCGCGGCCTATCTGACCGTTCTGTGAATCTGTGTTAGGTTTTAGGGGATGTCAAGAAAAAGCCAGAGAAACCCTTACCGGGTTCTTCGCAGAGGGGGATGTCAAGGTCAACGGGCCACGGCCGGACCGACATCCAGGTACACGATCAGCGCTTCTATGCGCGGGTGATAGCCGAAGGGTCCATCGGCATCGGCGAGTCCTATATGGACGGCTGGTGGGGATGCCGCTGATCTCGACGGCCTGATCACCAAGCTATTGGCGCCCAGGCTCGACCAGCGCGTGCGCAGCTGGCGCGACATAGTCAGCTATGCGTTTGCGCGCATCTCCAACATGCAGAGCCGCGGCCCGCGCCTTCCAGGTGGGTGAGCAGCACTACGACATCGGCAACGACCTGTACGAACGCATGCTCGATCGCCGCATGATCTACAGCTGTGCTTACTGGGCCAATGCGCAGACCCTCGACCAGGCGCAGGAAGCCAAGCTCGACCTCGTGTTCGGCAAGCTTGGCCTGAAGCCGGGACAGCAGGTGCTGGATATCGGCTGTGGCTGGGGTGGGCTCGTTGCCGTTATGCGGCCGAGAAGTATGGCGTCAGCGGCGTGGGGCGTTCACGGTTTCGAAGGAGCAGGCGGAGCTGGCGCGTGCCAACTGCAGGGGCCTGCCCATCGAGATCCGCCTCATCGACTACCGCGAGCTCAACCAGCAGTTCGACCACATCTATTCGATCGGCATGTTCGAGCACGTCGGGCCGAAGAAACTATCGTACCTATCTTGAAGTGGCGCGGCGCTGCCTGAAGCCGGGCGGACGCTTCCTGCCTGCACACCATCGGCTCGGGCCGGTGGTCGAGCAACTACGACATCGATCCCTGGCTCGAGAAATACATTTTCCCGAACGCAGTGGTGCCGCGGCAGGCGCAGATCACCGAAGCGATCACCGGCCTGTTCTGGATCGAAGGCTGGCAGCGCATCGGTCCGCACTACGACACCACGCTGATCGCCTGGCGCAACAACTTCGAGAAGGCCTGGCCGGAGCTGTCGAATACGCGCGACCAGCGCTTCTATCGCATGTGGTGGTACTACTTGAGCTCGGTGGCCGCGGGCTTCCGCTCGCGCAATGCCGACGTGTGGCAGGTGCTGTTGAGCGGCGGCTGATCAGATCTGGAACGCCACCGCCAGCAGTGCGCCTTCGGCGATATCGCGCACCAGGCCCGGTGGCTTCGGGTCGAAGGGACGGCACTCCGCCGCGCGCGCATTGATCCAGTCGGCCAGCCAGTCGATCTCGCGCCGTCCATAAAACAGCACCGCCGATTCGTAGTTGAGCAGCAGGCTGCGCGAATCGATGTTCACCGAGCCGCTCATCGCCAGCGTGTCGTCGACCACCACCGCCTTGGCATGCGACATCCGCGGCAACATCAGCACCTGCGCGCCGGCGCGCGCCAGTTCACGCAGCGGCCGGCCACGCACGAAATCCGCGAGGCGATGGTTCGATACCGCGGGCACGATGAGGGTGACCTTGACGCCGCGGCGTGCGGCGAGGTTCAGCGCCTGCTGCACCGAGGTTTCGGGCACGAAGTAGGGCGTGATGGCGAGCAGTCGCTTCTGCGCGCGGAAGCAGGCAGTCACCAGCAATGCTTCGGCCGTATCTTCATCCTGGTCCGGCCCGCTGGGCAGGAACTGCGCCAGTGCGCCCTCGGTGGGTGCTTCGACCGCATGCGATGCATGGCGGCGCGGATCGTGGTGGCGGCGCGCGGCTTCCCAGTCATGCGTGAACTGCCGGCCTGCGGCCGCGGCCACCGGGCCGTCGAGATCGAAGGACATGTCCAGCCACGGCTCGATACCGACATCGCCGGTGAAGTATTCGGCGGCGAAGTTGCGGCCGCCGGCCCACAGGCGCGCGCCATCGGCGACCACGCACTTGCGATGGTTGCGCAGGTTGCGCGGACCCATGCGGCGTGGCGCGAGCAGGGGATGGAACACGCCGACCTGCGCGCCTGCCGCCGCCAAAGCGCGCAGGGCGCGGTGCGGTTCGCTCATCGAGAACAGGCCATCGCGCAGCAGCCGCACGCGCACGCCGGCGCGGGCGCGCGCGGTGAGTCGCGCCATGACCTCGCGACCGAAGCCGTCATTGCCGATCAGGAAGGTGCAGACATCGAGCGTATCGCCGGCCGACTCGATGAGTTCCCACAAGGCATCGCGCGCAGCCGCGCCATCCGCGTGGAAGCGTACATTCGCCGGTGCCGGCGGCTCGAGCCCGAAGCTCGACAGCAGTGAATCCGCCCAGTGTGTCGCTACCCGAAGCTTCGGCGCAGGTCCTTGTGAAGGCGCCGTAACCTTGCGCCGGCCAAACAGCAGGTACAACGGCAGCATCACGTAGGGCAGCAGTGCCAGGCCCATGACCCAGGCGATGGCGGCGGCCGGAGCACGGCGTTCACGGCGCGCGCGGGCGTTGACGATATAGATGAGCAGCGACAACGCGACGATCAGGAAATGCTGGCTGGCCGAGGGCAGCCAGTAGTACAGCGTGTGCGCTTGCATGAGTGGGTTGGTGATCGGCGCGGCCTCGCGGGTGCGTGTTCGCAATGCGCCCGAAGTAAAGCACAGGCCCCGCGGGGAGATAAACTACGCCCCATGATTCGCCGCGCCATAGCCTGCCTTGCCGCCATTGCCATGGTCACCGCGGCGCTGGCCGTTGCCGCGCCCGAGCAGCGCATCCCGACACAGGCCTACCTGAACATGCCGGAGACCGCTGAGGGAGCGATCCCCAGACTGCTGTCCCAGACCGGCGCGTTCACGGATCTGCGCAAACTGGTGCCCGCGCCGGGGCTGTTGCCTTACGACCTCGTGCTGTCGTTCTGGTCCGATGGCGCTTCCAAGTCGCGGCTCGCGGCGATTCCCGCTGGCAAGGTCGTGTTCTCGGCCAACGGCGAATGGAAGTTCCCGCCCGGCACGGTGTTCGTGAAGACCTTCGAGTTGCCGCTCGATGCGTCCCAGCCGCAACGGCTGCGTCGCCTGGAAACACGACTGCTGGTGCTGGATCGCAATGGCGGCGTCTATGGCGTCACCTACAAGTGGCGCGCGGATCTCGACGATGCCGACCTGCTCGCCGATGGCGCTGACGAGGGCATCGCGATCCGCGACGCGGCCGGCCACGAGCACACACAGACCTGGCATTTCCCGAGTCGTGAGGATTGCCTCGCCTGCCACAACGCGCACACCGCGGGCCAGCTCGGTCCGAAGACGCGCCAGTTCAATCACGACTTCAGCTACCCCGACGGTGTGCGGGAAAACCAGCTCACACGCTGGAGCAGGCTGGGATTGTTCGAGCCCGCCCTCGATGACGCCGCCATCGCCACGCTGCCGGTGCTCGCGCGCTCCGACGACACCACGCGCAGCCTCGAGGATCGCGCCCGCTCTTACCTCGATGCCAACTGCGCGCAATGCCATCGCCCCGGCGGCACGGTGGCGAACTTCGATGCGCGCTACGACACGCCGCTGGACCAGCAGCACCTCATCGACGGCCCCGTGCTCATCGACCAGGGCGTGGATCGCGCGCGCGTGATCTCGCCGCACGATCCCTGGCGCTCCATCATGCTGATGCGCGTCGACACCAATGACGATCGCCGCATGCCACCGCTGGCGCGCAAGACCATCGACGTGAAAGGCGCGGCGCTGCTGCGTGAGTGGATCCAGAGCCTGCCGGGTCGCGATGTGCTCGCGCCACCAGCGATGCTGCCGGCTGGCGGCAGCTTCAAGCGGTCAGTGACGGTTTCATTGTCGAGCGGCGACGCCGGTGCACAGATCCACTACACGCTGGATGGCAGCGCGCCGGGCACTGATGATCCGCTATACGAGAAGCCCATCCGCATCGATGGGCCGGCGGTGCTGCGCGCCCGCGCGTACAAGGATGGCCTCACACGCAGCGTGATCGCGCAGCAGACCTACGTCATCGGGCAGTAGGCACCACCGCGACACCCCACGGGCTGTCGCCGGCCTTCACGCGCGCCACTTCCTTGTTGGTGGCGAGATCCACCACCGACACATCGTTCGACGGGCCGTTGGCCGAGAACAGGTACTTGCCATCGGGTGACAGCACGATGCCCCAGGGCCGCTGACCCACCGCGATCGAGCCGGTGACTTCCAGCGTCGAGGTATCGACCACCGCCACGGCGCCAGCCCGGCCCGCGCTCGCATAGAGCTTGCTGCCGTCGTTCGACACACGCAGCCGCATCGGCCGCGAACCCTTGGGCAGGGTGATGGTCCTGGTGATTTTGATGGTGTCGGTGTCGATCACGTACAGCTCACCGGCCGACTCCGACGGCACCACCGCGAGCTTGCCGTTCTGCAGGAAGGCGACGCTGCGCGGGCGCTGGCCCACCTTGGTCTGGCCCACCACCTTGAAGGTCGCCACATCGACGACGAAGATGTCGCCGCCGGTTTCGCAGGTGATGAACAGGCGCTTGCCATCCGGCGTCACCGCCACGCCCTCCGGCTCCTGGCTCAGCGACACGATCTTCTCGACCTTGCCGCTACCGATGTCCACGAAGCTTGCAGTCTTCACGTCCTCGTTCGACACGAACAGGTGCCTGCCATCGGCACTCAGGTCGAACTCCTCCGGGTCGGAACCGACCTTGATCTTCTTCGTCACCTTGCGCGTGGCCACGTCGAGCACGCCGATGCCGTCGGCGGATTTATCCGCCTTCTCGTCATCATCATCGTCATCCTTGTCGCGGTTGAACACGGGGTTGCCCTTGGCATCCAGCTGCGGCGGACCTTCGATGGGCGTGCCGCTGAGTGCGACATACACCGTCTTGCCATCCGGGCTGGCATGGATGCCGCGCGGACGCTTGCCGACCTTGATGGTCTCGACCACCTTGAACGTGGTGCCATCGATCACCGTGACGTCGCCGGAGCGTTCGTTGGTGACGAACACCTGGAAGCCCGCGGCATCCGCGAGCCCCGGCAGTGAGACGACCAGCGCTGCGGCAAGCAGCGCGCCCTTTGGATCCAGCAGTTTCTTGCGCATGGCGGGCACTCTGTCAGCGGCGATGCAGGTTTGGCAAGCACGGGAGAAATTCCCGGTCGGCAATTTGCCACGCGCCTGCACGACGGTGGCTGAACGGTGCGGGAAGCGAAACCAGCGCCGTGCTCTGTCGATCAGAACGACAGCTTGAATCCCGGCGACACCAGTATCGGCAGGCTGTCGCTCTGCTCCAGCTTGTAGTCGCTGCTGTCGGGCTGCGGTTTGTACTGCGCGGCGCCGAGTACGGCGCTGGACAGGACGTGACGGGCGTAGATATTCCTCACTGCGAAGCAGTCGCCCTCATGAATCGAGGGCGCACTGTATCCCGGCTGGGACCCCCGGTCAACGTCCTGGCTCCGCATTGCAGCTAGTCTCGGCGCTGTCATTTACATGGCTGCGGAGTGGTTGTTTCCATGTTGCGCCGCTTCCCGATCTCGAAACTGTCGGTAAGGGTCCGCCTCGGGCTGATCCAGATCCTGCTGCTGGGTGCATTGCTGGCCACCGGCCTCGTGTGCTGGCACGCCATCAACCTCGAGCAGCAGACCGGCCTGGCACTGGCCCAGCTCAGTCGCGTGGAACGCGTGCACCTGAACGCGGACATGATGCACGACGCGCTGCATTCCGACGTCAACGAAGCGCTGCGGCTGACGCCGGGCGATTCCGCGATGGCTGGCGAAGTGCTGGCCAGCGCGCGCGAGGACGCACGCCAGTATGGGCAGGACCTCGAAGAGATCCGCGCGTTCACCGGCTTGCCCGATGAGCTGGCGCAGGGGTTCGTGACGGCCAGCGTGAAGGCTGCGGCGTATGTCACGCAGGCCCAGCGACTGGTCGAGACCGCGTTGCGTTCACATGACGAGGCGCTGGCGCTCGAGCCCGCGTTCACCGCTGCCTTCGAGGAACTGCTGCGCGTCAATGACCACGTCACCATGCTGCTGTCCGCGCATGTCGAAGGCGCCGAGCAACTCACCGTCGAGGAAGCCAGCGCATCCCGCAACTGGATCATCGCCACCGGCATCGCTGCCGCGCTGCTGGCCTGGGGCTTCGTGGTGCTGATCTCGCATTCGATCCGTGGCTCGTTGCGGCAGGTGAGCCAGGCCGCGCGGGCGCTGGCCGCCGGCAATCTTTCCGTGCGCAGCGAGATCGCGAGCCAGGATGAAGTGGGTGAGCTTGCCGGTGCGCTGAACAAGATGGCCGACGACCTGCAGAACATGATCGACCGGCTGCTGTCGGATGCGGATCGCGATGCCTTCACCGCGCAGCTGATGCAGGCGCTGGAGATGGCCGAGAGCGAGCGCGAGGCGCAGGGTGTGGTCAGCCGCGCCATGGCGCAGGTCGCCGCCGACCTGCCGATGGAGATGCTGCTGGCCGCGCCCGACCAATCCGACCTGCAGGTGGTGGCCGAGCATCCCCAGCGCGGCCAGGCGGGTTGCGGCGTGGAATCCCTCGATGGCTGCGTGGCCATTCGCCGCGGCAGTCCGATGGTGTTCGAGGACAGCGATGCCCTCAATGCCTGTCCGCGCCTGCGCGACCGGCCCTTGCGGGGCGATGTCGGCGGTATGCGTGCCGGTCACCTTCATGGGCCATTCGCTCGGCGTGCTGCATGTCGCCGGCACGGCGCGCAGGCCACCGAGCGCGAAGCAGGTGGCGCAGTTCACCGCACTGGGCACGCAGGCTGGTGCGCGTGTCGGTGCGGTGCGCGCCTTCGCCAAGGCACAGCTGCATGCGTATACCGATCCGCTCACCGGGCTCGGCAATCGCCGCGCGATGGAACCGGTGATCGCGTCGCTGCAGAACGGCCAGGCGACCTACACCGTCGCGATGGCCGACCTCGACCAGTTCAAGCGCCCTGAACGATGCGCATGGCCACGACGCCGGCGATGCGGCCCTGAAGCTGTTCGCCGAAGTACTGCGCCAGCATGTGCGCCAGAACGACAGGTTGGCGCGCTGGGGCGGCGAGGAATTCGCCATCATTTTCCCGGGCGCCAGCGCGGCGCAGATCGTGGAAGTGCTGGAGCGCATCCGCACCGGCCTCGCCGAAGCGCTGCTGCTCGCAGGTGTTCCGCCGTTCACGGCCAGCTTCGGGCTCGCGGATTCACAGATGGCCAAGTCCTTCGACGACGTGATGCGGCTCGCCGATGCGGCGCTGTATGTGTCGAAGGAACGGGGACGCGACCGGATCAGTGTCGCGCCCGAACAGCAGGCCGCCTAGCCGCAGCAGCGGAGCAGGGCGTCACGCAGTTCGCGTATGCGTGGCGGCTTGCCCAGCAGGTGGTCCACCTGCAGCGGCGCTTCGTTCTCGTTGTGCAATTGCTGGCCCCAGCCGGTGAGCAGGATGATCGGCGTCTTCGGCGAAGCGGCACGCACGCTCGCGATCACCTTGCCGCCATCCACGTAGGGCATGCCGAGGTCGGTGAGCACCACGTCGAAGGGTTCGCTGCCACCACGCGCCGCCATGAACGCGTCGATGCCGGCCTGTCCGCCATCTGCCGCCGTGACCGCATGGCCATCGGCCTCGAGGATCTCGCGCAGTGAATTGAGCAGGACGGTGTCGTCGTCGACCACCAGCACGCGCAGTTTGCGCACCATGCGCCGTGGACATGGCCATGCCCACGGTGTCGGAAAAATCCTTGCTGCCCGCGGGGAAAGCGCAGCCGCATGGTCGTGCCCTTGCCATGGCTGCTGTCGATCTCCAGCTGCGCGCCATGGCGCTGGGCCATGCCATACACCATCGGCAGGCCGAGTCCGGTGCCACGATCGCCCTTGGTGGTGAAGAAGGGTTCGAGGCAGCGGCGACGCGTCTCTTCATCCATGCCGAGACCGCTGTCGCTGACTTCCAGCTGCACCGTGGCGTGCGAGCCATCGCCGGCCGTGGTGCAGGTGCGGATCGCCAGCGTGCCGCCATCGGGCATGGCGTCCACGCCATTGAAGATGAGGTTGGTCAGCGCATCGCGGATCTCGTTCTCCGTACCCATGACATCGGGCAGGCGCTCGGCAAGTTCGGTCTTCAGCTCGATGACCACGCCGCGCCGCTGCGGGGTGTCGCTCCAGCGCGCACGCGTGAGGTCGAGTACCTGGCGCACCAGTTCGTTGAGGTCGACGCGCGTCTGGTGTCCCTCGGTCTCGCGCGGCCGGTAGAACTCGCGCATGCGCGCCACGGTCTGTGCCACGTCGTTGATGGCGCGCTGGATGGTGGTGAGGTAGCCGCGGGCCTGCTCGCTCAGGCCCGTCTCGCGTTCGAGCAGTGAATCGGTGTACAGCGCGATTGGCGAGATGGCGTTGTTGATGTCGTGCGCGATGCCGCTCGCCATCTGCCCGAGTGCGCGCAGCCGTTCCTGCTGCATGGCTGCCTGCTGCGAGCGACGCAGATCCTCGTTGGCCTGTTCCAGTTCAGCCGTCCGTTGCAGCACGCGGTCTTCCAGGTCGCGTGTCAGCACCTGCAATTCGGTGTTGGTACGGCGCAGGGTCTCCTGGGTGGAGCTGAGTTCGCGGTTGCGATGAATCGCGGCCTCATAAGTGGAGAGCAGCAGGTTCAGGATCTGCAGCCGGTCGGCGGTGATGAAATGCCGCTGGCCATTGAAGAAGATCTCCAGGCCCATGCCGGGCTGGTCGCCACGATGCATCTCGCGATTCACCAGCACGACTGGATGCGGCCGAGCAGGTGGCTCTCGTCATAGGGCTTCAGCAGGAAGTGATCGGCGCGGCATTCGAGCCCGCGGATCACATCCTGCGGATCAGCCAGCGTGGTCACCAGGATCACCGGCAGGTCGCCGAGCTTCGAATCGCCCTTGAGCCGGCTGCACAGTTCGTAGCCGTCCATCTCCGGCATCACCACGTCGCTGATCACGAGAGTAGGCTTGCGCCGCTGCGCGGCTTCCAGCGCGAGCCGGCCATTGGTCGCCAACGTCACGCGGTAGCCGCGCTGTTCGAGGATGTGCCGCAGGCGCTGCGCCTGCGTGGCGCTGTCCTCCGCGACCAGTATTCTCCACCGGCTGGTTGCCGGGCAGGGGAGATGCTCATGAGGTCCTTCCTATGGCCTTGTGCCTTTCAATGCGTCCATGCCGTGCGCCAGCACCATCAGTGCCGAGGCAATGCGATCGGCGGGCAATACCTGGTCCACGCCGCCCAGCGCGATGGCTTCGCCGGGCATGCCATGCACGATGGAGCTGGCGCGATCCTGCGCGATGGTGGTCGCGCCGCTGTCGCGCATCAGCTTCAGTTCCGCCGCGCCGTCCTTGCCCATGCCGGTGAGCAGCACGCCGACGGCGTCCCTGCCACAGTGCCGTGCCAGTGAACGGACAGGGCGGAGACGGCAGGACGCAGGCCGTTCTCCGGCGCGGCGCGGTCGAGCACGATGCGTCCCGCTGCATCCACGGCCATGTGGAAATCATCGGGCGCCACGTAGGCATGGCCGCGCTGCGCAGTCACGCCATGCGCGGCGATCTGCACATCGAGGCTGCTGGTCTGGTTCAACCACTCCACGAAGCCACCGAGGAAACCTGGTGCGATGTGCTGCACGATCAGTAGCGGCATCGGGAAATCCTTGGACAATCCCGCAAGGATGGTCTGCAGCACCGGCGGTCCGCCGGTGGAGGCGCCGATGCCGACCATGCGGTGCGCCGGGAGCGGTTTGAAAGTGAGTGCCGGTACGGCGGCGAGGCGTGCGCGCGACCAGCGCCGCACCACCTTCACCTCCGCCATCAGCTTCACGGTCTCCAGCAGCTGGTGCGTCAGTGCTGCGTACGCCGGATGCGCCGACGACACCGGCTTGCCCACGCAGGCCACTGCACCGGCCTCCATCGCACGAAAGGCAATGGCGATCTCGGCCGGGTTGCTGGTGGCCGTACAGATGACGATGGGCAAGGGCTGCTGCGATTCCATGATCCGCCGCGTGGTCTCGAAGCCATCGAGGCCGGGGCATGTGGATGTCCATGACGATGACATCGGGGCGCTGTTGCTGCAGGAACTGCAATGCGAGGGTGCCACTGGCCACCGCGCCGATCACCTGGATGCGCGGCTCCGCCTGCAGCAGGTGCACGACCAGCTGCCGCGCCACGGCCGTGTCGTCCACGATCAGCACCTTGATCGGCGGCAATGGCAGTGCTTCGCTCACGAAACCAGCCGGCGCACGGCTTCGAGCAGGTTGCTCTGGTCGAGGCTGCTCTTCACCAGATATGCATTCGCGCCGGCTTCGACGCCGCGTTCGCGGTCCTCGCGTTTCTCCAGTGCGGTGACGAGGATCACCGGCAAGGCCGCGAGCTTGCGATCGGCGCGGATGCGGGCGGTGAGATCGAAGCCGTTGAGGCGCGGCATCTCCACATCGGAGACCACGAGGTCGAACTGCGCGGTGCGCAGCGCCGTGTAGGCTTCGAGGCCATCCACCGCGGTCTTCACGATGTAGCCGGCGGATTCGAGGATGCCCATGAGCAGCAGGCGCGAGGTGATCGAATCCTCCGCGACCAATATGGACCTGGCCTGGCGCGCACCCGACACGGCATGCACCTGTGCACGCGGGCGTGCCGGCCTGCCGTGCGGACTTCAGCAGGTCGGCGACGCGCAGGATGGGCGCGATCTGTCCGGAACCGAGGATGGTGGCGGCCGCGATGTTGCGCACCCGCTCTAGCGGTTTCGCCAGCTGCTTCACCAGCACTTCCTGTTCGTCGAGCACCGCATCCACCGCGAAGGCTGCGCGGTTCTCGCCGCTGCCGAGGAGCACGGCGGGTGTTGCGATGTCATCCGTCGAAGCTGCGGTGGCGGGTAATTCCAGCACCTCGGCCATGCGCACCAGCGCCACGGTGCGGCCGTTCACGTTGAGTGCTTCGCGACCCTTCACCGTCTGCACATCGCGCGCGCGGAAGCGGATGACGCGTTCCACCTCCATGGTGGGCAGCACGAAGTTGCGCTGGGCCACGCTGACCAGGATGCCGCGGAAGGTCGCCAGCGTCAGCGGCAGCGAGATGGCGATGCTGGTGCCACGACCATGGCGACTCTGCACGGTGACCTGGCCACCGAGCTTCTCGGTCTTCTCGCGCACGATGGCGAGGCCGAGTCCGCGACCGGAGACCTCGGTGATGATGGGGCTGGTCGAGAGATCGGGCTCGAAGATCAGCTGCAGCGCGCGCGCATCGTCGATTTCTTCCGCGGCCTGTGCGCCCAGCATGCCACGCTGGGTGGCAGTGGCCTTGAGCCGCGCCACGTCGATGCCGGCACCATCATCGGTGAGTTCGATGCGCACGTGGCTGCCGTTCACCGGTGTCACTGCGAGTTGGATGGTGGCGCGCGCCGGCTTGCCGGCCTGCTGGCGTCGCTGCGGAGTTTCAACGCCATGGTCGATGGCGTTGCGCAGCAGGTGCACCAGCGGATCCTTCATCTCCTCGAGGATGCGCCGGTCGATTTCGACCTCGCTGCCCAGCAGCGTGAATTCCACGTCCTTGCCCTGATCGCGCGCCAGATCGCGCACCAGTTTCGAGAACAGGCCGCTGACCGTGGCCACTGGCAGCATCAGCAGCTTCTTGGAATCGGCCAGCAGCTCGTCGACGAGCTTGCCCACCGTGGCCTGGTCGCGCTCGGCGGTATGCCTGAGCGCACCGACCTTGCCCTCCAGCGCGCGCAGGTAGTCATGGTTCCACTCGAGGAATTCACTCAGCGCCGCATGCGCGCCCTGCAGGCGCAGCGCGCGCGCCTGCGGCTGCACCTTGCTCCATTCCTTGCGCCAGGGTTCGAACTGCACGGCGAGGGCGCCAAGTTCGGTCGCGCGCTGCGCAGTGGAGAGCTTGGCGGTGAGCATTTCTTCCGCTTCGAGCAGGCGTGCATCGAGCTTGTCGACGGTGATGCGTACGGTTTCATGGCCACCGGCTTTGTCGGCTGCTGCTGTGGGTGGTGATGCAGCGGATGGATCGGAGGCGGGTGCGGGCGCTTCCTTCGGTACCGCGATGGCGGCAGACACGCTATCGAGTGCGCGATGCGCGGCATCCATCGATTGTGGCGATGGCGCGCTCTTGCCCTGCTTCCACGCTGAGAACGTATCTTCCAGCGACTGGCAGGTGGTCTCGATGTCGGTGAAATTCACCGCGCGCGCCGCGCCCTTCAGGCTGTGCGCCGCGCGGAAGATGGTTTCGACCAGCTTCTGCCGCGCCCCCGCCTCGGCAGCCTGCTCCAGCTGCACCAGCCCCTGCGCGATCGCCTGCAGGTGTTCCGCGGCTTCGACCCTGAATGTGGCGCGCAGGGCCTGCAGGAATTCTTCTTCTTTGGAAGCCATGGCTTACAGCGTGTAGCGCTCCGCCATCTGCTTCATGCGGCGGCCGAGATCATCGAGGTTTGCGTGCAGCGGTTTCCAGCTGGCGCGCGCTGGCCACGTTCTGCGTGCTGGCCTGCTTGATGCTTTCCATGGCGACGGCGACCTGGTCCATGCCGATCAGCTGCTGCTGGCTGGATGCCGCGATCTGCGTTGCGGCCTGTGCCGCCTCGGTGACGCTGGCGCTCAACGCCTGGATGGATTCCCCCGCGACCTCGGTCTGTCGCCCGCCGGTCTCGACAGCCTTGCCACCTTGTTCCGTGGCCATCACCGCGGCCGTCGTGGCCTTCTGGATGTCGCCGAGGATGGTGCGCACCTGGTTCGTCGCCTGGCGCGATTGCTCGGCGAGGCTCTTCACTTCCTGCGCCACCACGCTGAAACCCTTGCCGTGTTCTCCGGCCTTGGCCGCCTCGATGGAAGCATTCACCGCCAGCAGGTTCGACTGCGCGGCCAGGTCTTCCACGGTGGCGATGATCTGGCCGATGGTCTGGCTCTGCTCACTGAGCCGCACCATGCTCTCCGCGATGGCCTCCATCTGCTGGCGGATGCGGCCCCATGCCGGCGACCACCTCACCAGTGGACTTGCTTGCCGCTCTGGCTTACCTGCACCGCGCGTTGCGCATTGTCGGCAACCGCCTTGGCCTTCTGGTTCGCCATGCGCGCGGTCTGCCGGATCTCTTCGACGGTGGTGGTGGTCTCGCTCACGGCTGTCGCCGATTCACTGGCGCTGGCGGAGAACTGCGGCCGTGCTGGCGACGATCTGCGTGGCCGAGGAAGCGAGGATGCTGGCGCTCTCGCTCATGCTGCGCAGCTGCTGGCGCAGGTTGTCCACCATGCGCACGAAGGCATGGCCCACCACGTCCTGGTCGGATTGCGGCTTGATGGTGGCGCGCAGGTCGCCGGTGGCGATCTGTTCGGCGGCAGCGGCCATGTTGCGCAGGGAAGCGGTCATGCGCGCGAAGGACTGAGCAAGCATCCCGACTTCATCACTGCGTTCGCCCTGTGGCAGCTGCACGCCCAGGTCGCCGATGGTGATGCGATCCGCGGCCACGGTGAGCTGCCGAGCGGCCGCGCAATGTTGCGGCTGAGCAGGATGCCCGCCAGCGCCGCGACCAGCAAACCCGCCAGCGTGCCGAACAGGATGGTGTTCCTGGTGCTGGTGATGCTGGCATCGGTCGTTGCCGAGCGTTGTCGCAGCAGCGCGTCCTCATCGCTCTGCATGTCCTGCACGATGCCAAGGATCTCGCTCGACATGGCGGTACCCTCGCCACTCTTCGCGTATTGCACGGCGGCTTCGAGCCCCTTTTCCTGTCGCGCCTGCACGCCGCCGCTGGAGTGGTCGATGCGCTGCTCCAGCAGCGGATCGAGCCGATCCAGGCGCGCCTGCTGGCGCGGGTTGTCCATGGTGAGCGTGCGTATGTTCTGGTTGGCGCGCTTGATGTTGGCCTGCGCGGAACGCCAGCTGACGAGATAGCTGTCTTCGCCGGTGAGCATGAAGGTGCGCTGGTTGTTGTCCAGGTCGCGCAGCGCAGAGCGCATTTCCCCAGTTCGTTGATGACCTGGTAGGTGTGCTCACGGATCGACGCGGCCGCCACCAGCTCCCGTGACGCTGCGGTAGGACACCGCGGCGATGACCACGAAGATGAGGAGCACGAGGCCAAAGCCCGCGCCCAGTTTCGATGCCACGTTCCACTTCATTTTCATCTCCACTCTTCCATTGACCGGATTCAGCCTTCGACATCCTCGTGCACGAGGATGTGCGGGTCGGCCAGCAACCGATCCGCATCGAGCACGATCAGGGGTTCTTCGGTGATGCCCTTCAGGTATTCGGCGCGTATGCCCGTGAGTGTGGGCAACGATGCCTGCAATGCGCTGGCCGCGATGGTGCGCACGCCGAGCGCGATGTCGGCCAGCAGTCCGATCTCCATGCCCTGGCCGCGTATCAGGATCACACGATGCAGGTCGGTGAGACCCTGTTCCGGCAGGTCGAAGAATTTCTTCAGGTCGAGCACCGGCAGGATGCGGCCGCGCACATTGACGATGCCGCGGATGAACGGCGGCGTGCAGGGCAGTGGGGTGAGTTCGCGCAGCGGATACACCTCCTGCACGCAGCGGGTCTCGATTGCGTAGCGCTCCTGCGCGAGGCGGAATTCCAGCAGTTCGAGCGTGGCTTCCGTTGACGGTGCCGCACTGGCCTGTGCCAGCTGCCGCGCGCGCGCCCTGCAGGATCCCGGTCTCGCCGTTCATGGCGCGTTCTCGAGCACGAACAGTGATTCGACCACTTCCTTCAGCCGCGCGGCGGTGAGGCCGTCGGATTCAGGCAGTGGCTCAGTGGCCGGCAGCTTGTTCAGCAATGCCAGCGTGTTGTCGAAGTGGCGATGCGCCTCGCCCATGTGGCGCGCGCCGCGCGCCAGATTGCCCAGCGCGAAATGCGCCAGCACGAAATCAGGATGCAGGTAGATGGCCTGCTGCAGCGAGCGCCGCGCTTCGTCGGTGTCGCCAGTTTCTTCCAGGATCATCGCGCGCAGATAACGTGCACCGGAATCGAGTGGTTCCGCGGCGATCCACCGCTCGCAGCAGGACAGCGCTTCCTCGAGCTTGCCCTGGTTGGCCAGCGTGCGCGCCAGCAGCGAGAACTGCGGCGGCTCGGGCGTGACATCGGGAACGAAGGAAGCCACCAGGGCTGCCTCGGCCTGCACGTATGCGCCTTTCTGTAGAGCGAATCCGCCGAAGAGGGCCGCGCCACCGGCGCATCGGGCGCTGCCTCGACCCGGCTCCCGCTCCTGCGATAGAACGTGGCGCCGGTGAAATTCACCGGCGCGAATCCGGATGCGCCTGACAATGCATGCGAGCCTTCGCTCGAACTCAGCACCAGCCAGCCATCCTCGCGCAGCGCGCGGCGCAGTTTCTCCACCACCTTCGCTGCCTGCGCCGGCGTGAAGTACATGAGCACGTTGCGGCAGAAGATCAGGTCCATGGCCTGCGTGTCGGTGGCCAGCGAGGGGAAGCTGTCCTCGGCCAGGTTCAGCGGCGCGAAGCGCACGCGCTCGCGGATCCGCGGCAGCACCGAGTAGCGGTCGTTCTCCGCGGGCGCGAAGTAGTGTTCGCGGAAGCCGTCGGGCACGTCGCGGAAGGACCACTCACCGTAGACGCCCGCGCTGGCCTTCTGCAGGAAGCGTTCGTTGATGGTCCGTGCCCAGCACCGTCGCGTGCCAGCCCCCGAGGTCCGGCACGCACTGCTGCAGCAGGATGGACAGCGAATAGGGTTCCTCGCCGGTGCAACAGGCCGCGCTCCAGATGCGCAGCTTGCGTTCATGCCGGCGGCGTTCCAGCAACTCCGGGACCACCTGCGTCGCGAGTATTTCGAACACCCTGCGCTCGCGGAAGAAATAGGTTTCGCCGATGGTGAGATGGCCGACGATTACCTGCATCTGGCGTCGCGTGGCTTGCGCGGACAGCAGCCAGGCGGTGAACTCGCTGTCCGCGAAGCCCAGTTCAACGGCGGCACTCTGCAGCCCACGTTGCAGGTCGGCGTAACGATCAGGTGGAAAGTTCAGGCCGGTACTTTCGGCGATCAGTGCGCTGAGGCGCGGCCACGGTGAAGTGGATGGCGCCCGCATCTTCATATGCGCGCCCCGGCCTGCAGTGCGGCGTCCAGTGCGCGCGCTTCGTCGAGCGAGAGGAAGCGCTCGAGGTCATGGATCAGCACCAGGCCGTCGGGCAGTTGCACCACGCCGCGCAGGTATTCGAGGCCGGGCACGATGTCGTTGCTGCCGACCAGCGCCCGCGCCGGTGCGGCGATCACGCTCGCTGCAGCATCCACCACCAGCGCCAGCCTGCGCTTCGCGACACGCACGATGGCGAATTGATCATCGGCGGTGACGGGACGCTCAGGCAGCCGCAGGCGCTGGCGCAGGTTGATCACCGGGACGATGTGGCCTGCGACATCGATGATGCCCAGCACGACCGCGGGCGCCGTGGGCAGCGGCGTCACGGCCACTGCGCGCACGAAGCGTTCCACCTGCCGGCAACGCCAGGGCATAGCGACGCCCGTCGAGGAAGAAGACCACCAGTTGCTGTGTGTCGCCTTCCCTGACGCGTTCCGTCTGCGATAGGCCAGAACCCATATCGCTCCCCGCACTTCAGCCGAATCCATCAGCTTGATTGGTTGTGCCGTGCCGAGGCTACCTCAACGGACCGGGAATATAAATCGCCCGCGTGGTCTTCGTCCTGCAAAGTCCTGCGCGAGACGCCGATGGCTGCCGCCTCACGCGCCGCTAATGTGATGGACCTCGCTCAATGCCACAGCGCGGAGGCTTCATGTTCGATGCAATCAACCCGGTGGTCGGTGACTGGTACCGGCATCCGGATGCGGACAAGGGCGGGATGTTCCAGGTACTGGACATCGATGCCGAGGAAGGTACGGTGGAAGTGCAGTACTTCGATGGCGACATCGAGGAGTTGCCGCGCGATGCCTGGCAATCGCAGGGCATGGAGCGCTGCGCGCAACCCGAGGACTGGACGGGGCCCTACGACGGCATCGCTCGCGATGACCTCGGCTATTCGGATGATGATTCAGGTCATGGGCAGCGAAGCAGTGACGGCACCAATGCTTCGGGCGGACTCGCGCAGGGACGCGAGGACGATGTTCCGGAGTCCGATGAGGACTAGCAATACGCCTGCCAGCAGGTGCGCCTGCTGTTCAAAGCCCCACCTGTTCAGGTCGGCGTCAGTGCCTGCTTGACCCGTTCGGCCCGGAACGGCATGCGCCGCATGCGTGCGCCCGTGGCATCGAAAATCGCATTGGCTACTGCCGCGACCACCGGCTTGTGGCTGCCTTCGCCCGCGCCATACGGAGCAAGGTCGGGACGCCGCGGAGCCGGATCGCCATTGACCAGCACCACCTCGATGGCAGCGGGCGTATCCGAGTGCCGCAGGCTGGGGTAGGAGCTCCAGTCGACGCTGGTGACCTTCTCGTGGTCGAAGCTCACCTCTTCATGCAGCGCGCGGCTCAATGCATGCAGCATCCCGCACTCGATGGTGTAGCGCAGGCCCGTGGGATTGATGACCAGCCCGCAGTCGTGCGCACACACCAGTCGCTTCACCCACACGCGGCCGGTGTCGCGATGGACCTCGACTTCGGCGACAACCGCCGCAATGGTATTGCCGCGATAGGTATAGGCGATGCCGCGACCGCCGAGCACGTTGCCGGTGGCGGTCATTGCGCGCGGATCCGGCGCCGGCCGCGCATCCCAGCCAAAAGTCTTCGCTGCCGCCTCGACCACCGCGATCGAGCGCGCCTTGCGGAACACATTGTCCTCACGACTCTCGCGCAGCATTGCGAGGCGGAACTGCACCGGGTCGGCTTTGGCGGTGGCCGCCAGTTCATCGATGAAGAGCATTGAACCAGCAGCAAGGGCAGCGCGACGGCGAGCACCAGCAAGGGTACGAGCCATGCGAACACGCGTCCGGCAAGCGAGCGGCGGATCTTCATCCGCGCAGATTATCTTTGTTCGATGCCGTAGCGGTCCATGCGCCGGTACAGGGCCTGGCGTGACAGGCCGAGTTCAGCCGCCGCCTGTGCGACCACGCCGTTGGCGCGTGCCAGTGCCGCTTCGATGCCGGCGCGGTCCGGTTCCACGATGGCCAGGCGTGGCGGGTGCCTTCGGCAATTGCAGGTCCGCCGCTTCGATGCGTTCGCGGCTGGCCAGCACACCGGCGCGCTGCATCACGTTGCGCAGCTCGCGCACATTGCCGGGCCAGCCATGCCGCAGCAGTGCCGAGCGCGCGCCTTCGGAGAGGATCTTGTCCTGCGGACGGAACAGCTCCGCCAGCGGCAGGATGTCACCGGGCCGCTCGGCCAATGGCGGCAGCGTGAGTTCAATGGCATTGAGCCGGTAGTACAGATCCTCGCGGAAGCGGCCGTCGCGGATCATCGCCGGCAGGTCGGCATTGGTGGCGCTGATGACGCGCACATTCACCTGCCGCTCGCGGTTCGAACCGAGCCGTTCATAGCGACCGGTCTCCAGCACGCGCAACAGCTTGGCCTGTCCGGCCAGTGGCAGGTTGCCGATCTCGTCGAGGAACAGCGTGCCGCCATCGGCGGCTTCGAACTTGCCTTCACGCGCCTTGTTCGCGCCGGTGTAGGCGCCGGCCTCGGCACCGAACAGCTCCCGCTTCGATGAGCTCGGAAGGCAGCGCTCCGCAGTTCAGCGTGACGAACGCGCCGCTCTTCACCGTGGAGTTCGCCTGGATGATGGTTGCGATCTTTTCCTTGCCGGCGCCATTCGGTCCGGTGATCAGCACGGGCAGGTTGGAGCGCGCCACCTGGCAGGCCAGTGCCACCACGCGTTCGCTGGCGGCATCGGCGAACACCACATCGCGCAGGTCGTAACGCGCGACGAGGCGCTGCCGCACCTCGCGATCGCGTTCGCGACGCGTGTCGAGTTCGCGCCGCGTTTCCACCAGTTCGAGCAGGTTGTTCACCGTGGTGAGCAGGCGTGCGTCGTCCCAGGGCTTGCCGAGGTAGTCGGCGGCGCCGGCCTTCACCAGTTCCACCGCGCTGCCCAGGTGCGTCCACGCGGTGAGCAGGATCACCGGCAGGTCCGGATGTTCGCGGCGGATGGCCGTGAACAGCGCCGCGCCTTCCGTTCCCGATGTCGTGTCGGCCGTGAAGTTCATGTCCTGGATGACGAGGTCGACCGCTTCGCTACGCAGCAGCGCGAGTCCGGCTTCCGGCAACTGCGCGCGCAGCGTCGCGATTGTCGTGCAGCGAGAACAGCACTTCCAGCGCGGTGGCGACCGCGGGGTTGTCGTCGATGACGAGGACAGTGGGCATGCCGCGATTATGCAAGGTTCATGCGCTGCGCGTGGCGATGGCCGGCGGCACCGCGGCCGCGCGCCGCGCGGGCCAGAACACCGCGAGCTGGCCGAGCAGCCACAGGGCCACCGCGCCGAAGGGCAGGTAGTAGTACGGCAGTCGCGGCAGTTCCGCCTTGGCCATCAGCAGCTGGTTCAACGCATAGGCCAGCAGCATGCCCACCACAATGCCCACCGTGACCAGCAGGAAATTCTCGGTCTGGAAATAACGCAGGATCTGCATCCGTGTCGCGCCCAACGCACGGCGCACGCCGATCTGCCGCGTGCGCTGCTGCACCCAGAAGCTCGCGAGTCCGACTATGCCCAGCGCGGTGACCAGCAGCAGCAGCGCGATCACCAGCACCAGCATCCAGGCCATGGTGCGATCCTGCTTGTAGAACTTGATGCGCATGTCGCTGAGATTGTCCTGGTTCAGCACGATGCGGTTCGGGTCACCGGCCTGCAATGCCGCCACCGCCGCCTGCATCACCTCCGCGCGGCGCGCGGGGTCGGTGCGCAGGATGTAGCGACCGCCCTTGGTGTAGGGCACGCGGATGGGGAAGATCATCGAATACTGGTAGCCGGCCGGGTTGTCGTTGGGGCGCGCCAGGTTGTCGACGATGCCGATGATGCGCGTGGGCGAAGTATCGCCCCAGCTGTAGAAATCCCTGCCCAGCGCATGGCCGTCCGGGAACAGCTTGTCGGCCATGGCGCGCGTCACCACGGCGACGGGCACCTTCGTCGCGCTGGCACTGTCCAGCGATTCGAAGCTCATGAATTCATCGGCGTGGAAGGCGCGGCCCTCGACCAGATGCAGGCCCAGGGTATCGAAGAAGCCATCGTCGGCCATGTAGTCGGTGGCGTTCAGATTGGTGTGCGTCTGCTTGGGGTCGAGCTTCACGCCGCTGTTCCAGGAACTGTTGTCGAAGACGATCTCGTTGGTCACGCTTGCGGCCTTCACGCCCGGCACGGCGCGCAGTGCCGCGAGATCAGTCCGCGTGCGGCTCTGCGGATTGTCGCTTGTGCCGATGCCGGCGATCTGGATGCGCACCAGCTCGTTCTCGACCACGCCGCTGGGACGCTGCATGCGTTCCAGCCGGTTGCCGATCAGGAACAGCGCATTGCAGACGATGGCCGAGGTGAGCGCGATCTGCAGCACGATGAGCAGTGCCGCGGTCTTGTGGCGACCGAGCGTGGAAAGGATCGGACGGATTTCCATGGATGGCTCCTTGTGCGCCTACTGCGCTTTCAGCTGCACGGCCGGGGTGATCTGGCAGGCGCGCCAGGCGGGCAGCAGGCCCGCAAGCAGGCTGGCCGCGACCGCGAGCACGAAGGTGACCAGCAGCATTTCGAAATCCAGGTGCACGATGCCGGCGAAGTTGTCGTTCATGCGGCGCACCGACCACAGGCCCAGCTGTGCGAGCACCAGGCCGCACACACCGCCCGCAAGACCGATGGTGCCGGCCTCGACCAGCGCCTGCGTGAAGATCGCGCGTCGTGATGCACCCAGCGCGCGGCGCACGCCGATCTCGCCGCCACGGCGCAGGAACTTGGCGAGCAGCAGGCCCACCGTGTTGACCAGGCACACCAGCAGGAAGCCGAAGGCGAGCCAGGCCTGCAGGCGCACGTCACCGGGCACCACCTTGTTGAAGTCCAGCCACTGCATGACATTGCGCAGGCGCACGTTGGTAGGTCGCTCGAAGCGACCGGCCTTGTGTTGCGCGTCGGAGTAGTTGGTGAGGTACTGCTGGTAGGCCGACGCCTTCGCGGTCGTGTCGAGTTCCGCCCAGTACTGGATCCACACGCAGGGCGCATTGAGCGAAGTCTGGTCGCCGTTGGTATCGCCCCAGCAGTCCATCGAACCATTGCGCGACAGTTTCTGCTCGATCGCCGTGGAGAAGGGTACGAACAGCTCCTCCAGTTCGCCGTAGCTCGACATGTTCATGTCGTAGAAGCGCGGCACCGGCCGCCAGTCGGGTCAGCACGCCGACTACGCGGTAGTCGTTCTGTTCGATGCGTACGGTCTTGCCGACGCTGTTGGCGCCACCGAAGAGCTTGTCGTTGAGCTTGCTCGACAGCACCACGATGCGGCCCCGGGCCTCGTCGTCGCCGGCCTTCCAGGCGCCGCCGAAGCGGAACGGTGCCGCGAACATGGGGAAGAAATCCGCCGAGGTATAGCGCGCGTCGACCGCGAATGGCGACAGGCCTGCTTGCTGTGGAACCAGGCTGACGGCGCCGCCGGTCATCATCGCCTGGCGGTCGGCCTTCGCCTCGCGCAGCAGCGTTTCGGCGTCGAAGCGCGTCACCTGCTGCTGCGGCTCTTCGCCGGCCGTGTAGCCGTCTTTCGAAGCGGCATCCATCTGCACGTAGTACAGCCGGCTGCTCCTGTCTGGGATCGGATCGCCGGACAGCACGTGGTAAACGGTGAGCGTGGTCATCGACGCACCGATGCCCAGCGCAATCGCCAGCACCATCAGCGCGGTGAGCACCTTGTTGCGACGGAAGCTGCGCAGCGCGAGGTTGAAGTAGTAGCCGAACATGGCGTGTGCCTCGCGTCAGAGTGGGAAGGGCACGCCGGTGGCACTGGTGCCCTCGGCGCCGCGGATCAGCGGTGCTTCCATCGCAAGGTCGGTGACCATGCCATCGACGATGTGCACGTTGCGCTGGGCGCGTGCGGCGAGCTCGGGGTCATGCGTGACCATCACAATGGTCGTGCCCTGCTGGTTGATCTCCTCGAGCAGTTCCATCACACCGCGCGCCATCTGCGTATCGAGGTTGCCGGTGGGTTCGTCGGCGAGCAGCAGCTTCGGGGTGCCCGCCAGTGCGCGCGCGATGGCGGCGCGCTGCTGCTGGCCGCCGGAGAGTTCGGCCGGGTAGTGCTTCATGCGCGAACCGAGGCCGACGCGGCCCAGTGCTTCCTCGATGCGCTTGCGGCGTTCGGCCGCCGGCATGCCGCGATAACGCA
Source organism: Pseudomonadota bacterium (assembly GCA_037200665.1). Classification (GTDB taxonomy): domain Bacteria; phylum Pseudomonadota; class Gammaproteobacteria; order Steroidobacterales; family Steroidobacteraceae; genus ZC4RG30. The sequence goes on from JBBCGD010000001.1 coordinate 85,320, forward strand.
GCGGCACATCGGCGTTGTCGAACAGGTTGAGGTCGGGGATGAGGTTGAAGCTCTGGAAGATGAAACCGATCTTCTGGTTGCGCAGCTTGCTGCGTGCCGTGTCGCCGAGGCGGCTCACGTCTTCGCCGTCGAGCTTGTAGACACCACCGGTGTAGGTCTCGAGCAGGCCGGCGATGTTGAGGAAGGTGGTCTTGCCCGAGCCGGAAGGTCCGGTAACGGCCACGAACTCACCGGCCTTCACCAGCAGGTCGAGCGAGCGCAGCGCATGTGTCTCGACGACCTGGGTGCGATACACCTTGCTGACGTGTTGCATCTCGAGCATGGAAGGTTCCTCGGGGTTCTGGATCAGTGGATCTTGACGGTGGCGGCATCGCCGAACAGGTCGCTGCCCGAGACCACCACGCGCTCGCCCGCGCCGAGTCCGTCGAGCACTTCGATTTCCTGCAGGCTGCTCACGCCAAAGTGGGCAGGGCGGCGCGTGGCGGTGCTGCCATTGACGACGTAGGCATAGCGTCCGCCCGACTGGTCCACGAAGGGACCGCGTTCGACCTTGAGCACGTCGTGGCGCGTGTCCATCAGCACGCGCACGGACAGGCGCTGGTTCTGGCGCAGGTCGGGCGGCTGCTTGTCGCTGAAGCGCACGCGTGCATTGACCTCGCCGTTCACGACCTCGGGCGATACCGCGGAAATCTCGCCGGCCACCGGCTCGCCATTGCCGAAGGACAGCTGCGCGGTCATGCCGATGCCGAGATCGCGCGCGAAGCTTTCCGGCACCTTGATCTCGACTTCGAAACGGCTGAGGTCCACCACGGTGAGCACCGGGCCATTCGTGACCACGCTCGTGCCCTGCGCCACGTGCACCTGGCCCACCTGGCCATCGAAGGGTGCGCGCAGTGTTAGTGCGTCCACCTGGCGACGCGCTTCGGCAACCACCGCGCGCTGTCGCTCGGCCAGCAGCTGCTTGTTGTGCGTGTCGAGGTCGGCGCCATCGGACTGCAGCTGGAAGTCATCCTTCGCGGTATTGAGCGCGATGCTGGTGCTCTTCACCAGGTCTTCGGCGCGGGCGAGATCGTTCTGCGACACCGCGCCGCGCGCGTACGCCTGCTGGTAGCGCTCCACGTCGCGCTGTGCGGCGGTGTGGCTGACATCGGCCTGTTCCAGCGCCTTGCGTGCATTGAGCCGTGCCACGCTGGCATCGAGCCTGGCGCGATCGGCGCCGGCGGTGAGGCTGGCCAGCGTGGATTCTTCCTGCACCAGCTTGCTGCGCAGTTCGGGGCTGTCGATGACGGCGAGTTGCTGGCCCTTCTTCACCTTGTCGCCGGCGACGATGTCGAGGTGCACGGTGCCTGCGGCAATGGCGTACAGCGTCGGGCTGTTCGCGGCGATGACGCGACCATCGGCGGCGAGATCGCGCACCAGCTCGCCGCGCGTCACCGTGGCGATGCGCAGGCGCTCCGCATCGAACGAGCGCGAACCGGACAGCCACTGCGTCACCACCCAGCTGATGCCCACCATCAGCAATGCGGCGCCCGCGACGGGCATGACCCAGCGCGGACGCCGATGCGAGTGACTGACGACCTGGTCCTGGGCGGAGGTATCTCGGATCATGGCCTGACATTGCACGGTCCGTGCCAGCAGCGACGGGCCGGCAAGTAGCTGATCTATCGAGGTTTGCCTTCGGCGCGCGCAGTGTCCGTGTGTCCGCGGACACTCAGCGGACAGTGCCGGTTCGCCACCAGTGATCGAGTGTGTCGAGCAATGCGCCGACGATGCCGCACGCGGCATCGTCGGTATTCATTTCCAGACGCGCGCCAGCCGTTGCACTTCGCCACAGCGGCACAGCACCTGGGCAATGCGTGCGCGCGGCCACGTGCGCAACGCAATCTCGTGTTCGCCGGCACGGAAGTTGCCTTCGAGCAGCAGGTCGCTGCCGGCCATGGCCAGAGCGGGCCAGTTCGGCGAACAGCGCGTGGAAGCTGCGATTGCTCAGTTCACGCGAACCGGCGGCATCCACGGGGGCCGCTGGCATCGAGCAGCCTTTCCTTGAAGGCATCCTTCGCCAGCAGTGGTACGGCGTAGCGCTTCGCCAGCGTATTCGCGAGAGTGGTCTTGCCCGTCGCGGGCAGTCCGGTGACGAGTACCCAACGCAACGCGCCGCCGGTCACGCCGTGGTCTTCTGCCGGTAGCAGATGAAGTTGAATTTGTTGCCGTCGAGGTCGCGCCAGTTCCGGCGTAGACCTGTTCTCCGCGCGGACCGGGATCGCCTTCGCTGGTGCCGCCCATCGCCAGGACCCTGGCGTGCAGCGTGTCCACGCGCTCGGGACTCTCGACATCGAAGGCGATCATGGAGCCATTGCCGATGGTTGCGTCGCGCTGGTCGTGGCGACGCCCGACGATGCCGGGAATGAGATCGCCCTTCAGCGCGGTGGCGCCGTGAACGAAGGCGGCCCTTCCGGATACTGCGGCAGCTCGTCGGTGATCTCGAACCAGGGCGCTTTCGAACCCACGAAGATATGCGCCATCGGGCGCATGCCCGGGTCGGTATCCAGGCTCGACACCGGTACCACCACCATGCCGCGCTCCTTCGATACGCGCGGCACCGAAGCGCCGCATTGTCCGCAGAAGGCGATGGCGTAGAACTTCGCCTCCGGCACCTTGTAGTCGCGCAGCAGTTCTTCGCCACGCTCCCACTGGAAGTCGTCGATGCGGCAGAACAGGTTCGCACCATGCGCCGCGCTGCGCGCCTTGCGGCAGCGGCTGCAATGGCACTGGAACATGGCGATGGGATTCACCAGCGCGTAGGCCACTTCGCCGCACAGGCAACTGCCGTGCAGCCTGCCGTCGCTGGCGTTGCGCGTGAGGTCCGGCAATCCGGATGCGTTGAACTCCGGTGGATACGCCACATGCTGCGGCAGTTCGTCGCTGATCTCATGCCACGCGGCCTTCGAACCTGCGAACAGGTGGCTCTGCGGGCCGAGGCCGGGATCGCCATCGAGCGTGCCCGCAGCGATGAACGACAGGTTGTGTTCCGGCAGCGTGCTCGGAGCAATGGACCCGCACTTGCCGCAGAAGTGGCGCGGGCCGCCCGGTGACACCGCGTAGGAAACCACGGCCTCCTTGCCGCTGATCCAGCGCAGGCCATCGGCAGTGGTCGTGGCGAAGGTGGCGAAGGGCGCGCCATGCATCTTGCGACAGCGCGAGCAATGGCAATTCATCATCGACGCGACGGGCGCGTCGACTTCGTAGCGCAGCGTGCCGCACAGGCAGGATCCGGTGATGGCCACGTCGTCCTCCCCTAGAGATAGGCGGCGTTGTTGCCGCGCTGGACCGCGGGGCGCTTGCCGATGAGGTCGGTCCAGCGCCGCACGTTGCGGTATTCCTCCACGTTGAGGAATTCCTGCGCTTCGTAGGCACCGTTCATCAGTCCGCCATACCAGGGCCAGGTCGCGATGTCGGCGATGGTGTAGGTGTCGCCGGCCAGGTATTCATTGGCGATGAGATGCGTATCCAGCACATGCAGCAGCCGCTTGGTTTCCATCGCATAGCGGTTGATGGCGTACTCGATCTTGATCGGCGCGTACTTGAAGAAGTGGCCGAAGCCGCCACCGAGGAAGGGTGCCGAGCCCATCTGCCACATCAACCAGTTCATGGTCGCGGCACGGCGGTGGTGTTCCTGCGGGAACAGCACGCCGAACTTCTCGGCCAGATAGAACAGCATCGAACCACTCTCGAACAGCGCCGTGGGTGGATCGGTCGAGTAATCGAGCAATGCGGGAATCTTCGAGTTCGGGTTCAGCTCCACGAAGCCGCTGCCGAATTGCGCGCCCTTGCCGATATCCACCTTCCACGCGTCGTAGGCCGCGCCGGCATGGCCGGCTTCCAGCAGCTCCTCGAGCATGATGGTGACCTTCTTGCCATTGGGCGTGCCCAGCGAATGCAGTTGCATGGGCTTCTTGCCGCGTGGCAGCGGCTGCTCATGCGTGGGTCCGGAGATGGGTCGGTTGATGCTGGCGAAGGTGCCGCCGCTGGGTTGGCCCCAGGTCCACACCTTGGGAAGTTCGTAACCGGCGGGTTGGTTGCTGGCTGCACTGGTTTCGTTGGCCATGATGATTCCTCGCGCGGCATGCGCCGTGAAAGCAGTATCTTATCGGCATGGCGGTCAGTGTCTTCGATCTGTTCAAGATCGGTATCGGCCCTAGCAGTTCGCATACCGTGGGGCCCATGCGCGCGGCGCGCTCGTTTGCCCGCCGGCTCGAGGCGGATGGTGTGCTGGGCGCAACACGCGGCCTGCGCGTGGAGCTGTTCGGCTCGCTGGGTGCCACGGGCAAGGGGCATGGCAGCGACAAGGCCGTGCTCTGGGCCTCGCCGGTCATGAGCCGGATACCGTGGATGTGGAGGCCGTGCCACGGCTGCTGCTGGAGATGCGCGATGCGCGCAGCGTGCCCTTGCCGGGTACGCAGGCCGTGGCATTCGACGAGAAGGTCGACCTCATCTTCAACCGCCGCGAGTCGCTGCCGCTGCATTCCAATGGCATGCGCTTCACGGCGCTGGACGCGGCCGGCGCGACGCTGGCCGAACACATCTATTACTCCGTGGGTGGTGGTTTTGTCGTGGCCGGCGATGAGGCGGGCGAGAAGCGCATCGTCGAGGACGCCACCGTGCTGCCGCTGCCATTCCACACCGGTGAGGAACTGCTGCAGCTGTGTGCGCGCGAAAAGCTTTCCATCGCCGGCGTCATGCGTCGCAATGAACGCGTGTGGCGCGACGATGCAGCCATCGATGCGGGGCTGCTGCGCATCTGGCAGGTGATGCAGCAATGCGTGAAGCGCGGCTGCTCGACGCCGGGCGTGCTGCCCGGTGGCTACAAGGTGAAGCGCCGCGCGCCGGAGCTGTTCGCGCAGCTGGTGGGAGATCCCGAAGCGGCTTTGCGCGACCAGCTCATCGTGCTCGACTGGGTGAACCTGTACGCGCTGGCCGTCAACGAGGAGAACGCGGCGGGTGGGCGCGTGGTCACGGCGCCCACCAATGGCGCCGCCGGCATCATCCCCGCGGTGCTGCATTACTACGCGCGCTTCATTCGCGGTGCGACCGATGCCGGCGTGATCGACTTCCTGCTCACCGCCGCGGCCATCGGGCTGCTCTATAAAGAGAATGCTTCCATCTCCGGTGCCGAGGTCGGCTGCCAGGGCGAGGTGGGCGTGGCCTGTTCGATGGCGGCGGGCGCGCTATGCGCAGTGCTCGGCGGCACGCCTGCGCAGGCCGAGAACGCCGCCGAGATCGGCATGGAGCATCACCTCGGACTCACCTGCGATCCGGTGGGTGGGCTGGTGCAGATTCCCTGCATCGAACGCAATGCCATCGCTTCCGTGAAAGGCATCAATGCCGCGCGCATGGCCTTGCGCGGGGATGGCACGCACTATGTGTCGCTCGACAAGGTCATCAAGACCATGCGCGAGACCGGCGCGGACATGAAGACCAAGTACAAGGAAACCTCGCGCGGCGGCCTCGCGGTGAACGTCATCGAGTGTTAGCGCCGCCGGCGCGGCGCCACTGATCCGGGGCGGATCAATCCTCAAGAACCCTGCACCTGGAGGCAATCCCGTGCTGATTCAGCCCTTGCCCGAGACGAAGGCTGCAAAACCTTGCACGAACTCGCCCAGCTTCACCGCGATCGCCTGGTCGGTGAGCTGTCCATTCGCATCGAACACCGTCTGCGCCCGCGACACCAACAACTGGCCGCCAGCCCAGTGATGCGCGCCGAGCCGGCGCAGGATGGGCAGCCAGGCATTCTGCGAGAGCAGGGTGCCGAAGTTGCCCTGGGATGCGCCGATCACGGCGAAGGGACGATTGGTGAACACCTTCGCGATGTCGCTGCTCGGGCGCGACAGCCAGTCGATGGCGTTCTTCAGGCTGCCCGGCACGCCGGCGTTGTACTCCGGGGTCGACAGCAGCACGCCATCGGCGGCGATGACTTTTTCCTTGAGCGCCTTTACCGCCGCGGGAATGCCTTCGTTTGCCTCGATGTCGCCGTCGTAAACCGGGATGCCATGCAGTGTCGCGACCTCGAGCTCGATGTCACTTCCCGCCACGCCTTGCGCGGTGCGCAGCAGCGCGGTGTTGAAGGAAGCAGCGCGCAGGCTGCCGGATATGCCGAGAATGCGTGTCATGGACAACTCCTGTTTCCACGGCACAATAGCAGCGATTTCGTGACGTGAGGAAACCGGGTGGCAGGTCGATGCTGATGCGGTTGCGCTTCTCGCCCAGGCTCATCGTCGCGTTGCTGGTGGTGTTCGTGGTGATGCCGATTGGCGGCGCGCTCATCTACCTCAAGTTCAACGAAGGCCGGCTGGTGTTCCAGTCCGATCGTTCGCATCGCTGGACGCAATTGCCGACGCCGGCGCCACCAGGAATGCAGGAAGTGCTGGTGGATGCGCCGGGTGGTGCGCCCCTGCACGGCTACACCGTCACGCCCGCTGCCGACCGCGCACTCGGTTACTGGGTACTGCACCTGCATGGCAATTCCGATTCGGTGTTCTCGGAGACGCAGCAGGAGAACATGCAGCGCCTGCGCGGGCAGGGCTTCGCCGTGCTGGCCATCGACTATCGTGGTTTCGGTCCGAGCCCGGGCCGGCCCTCCGAGGAAAATCTCTATGCCGGCGCCGAGGCCGCATGGCAATGGCTGCTGGCGCATGGCGTCGTGCCTGACCACATCATCATCTGGGGTCACTCACTGGGTTCCGGTCCGGCGGTGAAGCTGGCGACGGATCATCGCGCGGCGGCACTGGTGCTGTTCGGTGCATTCACCTCGATACCCGACATGGCCGTGTCGCGCTATCCCTGGTTGCCGGTGCGCTTCATCGTCGGCGTGCGCCTCGATTCGCTGCGTCGCCTGCCGCAGGTACAGATGCCGGTGGTGATCGCGCACTGCGTGACTGATCGCGTGGTGCCGTACGCGAACTCCGGTCGCCTGTTCGCCGCTGCGCATGAACCCAAGCGCCTGCTGACGCTGCAGCTGCTCCGTGAGGATGGCTTCGGTGGCCATGTCACTTCTCTTTACGAGCAGCTCGACCTGCTGATGCCCTTGTTGCACGAATTGGCTGGAGTAGGTGGTACCACGTCGCAGGCCACGCCAGGGGGCTGATACCTGGCTACGGGCCTCAAGTTTTCGTAACCCGGCCGCATACGGCGTATCGTGTTTTGACGTCGCCTCGTTGGCACCGCAAACTTGCGCGGCTTTCAAAGGGGCTCCTGATGCTGCTGCGTGTTTTCCGACGATTCCTTCTCTTGTCACTGGCTTTGGCCGGTTGCGGCCTGCGGCCCGCCTTCGCCGATACCGAGGAGCGCTTCACCATCCTCAGCTACCACGAGGTGGCCGATGCGAAGGATGCGCTCAACACCGACTATGCCGTCGCCCCCACCATGTTCGTGCGCCACATCGACTGGCTGCGCAACAACGGCTACCACTTCATCAGCATCGACGACCTGCTCGCCGATGAGGCCGGCCGCCGGCCGCTGCCCGACAAGGCCATCCTGCTCACCTTCGATGATGGCTATCGTTCGATGTACGACCATGCCTGGCCGGTGCTGCGCGACTGGAAGATCCCCTCCGTGGTGGCCGTGGTGGGCAGCTGGGAAGACGACAACAGGCAGGTGGATTTCGACGGCAAGATCATCCCGCGCGACAAGCTGATGACCTGGAAGCAGCTGCGTGAACTCTCCGACAGTGGTCTGGTGGAAATCGGCAGCCATACCTTCGACCTGCATCGTGGCATCCCCGGCAATCCGCAGGGCAACACGCAGCCCTCCGCCATTACGCGGCGCTGGCTCGGCACCGCGCTGGGCTATGAAACCGAAGAGGCCTACCGCAAGCGCATCGGCGATGACCTCGCCCGCAGTGCCGCCGACATCAAGAAGAACATCGGCCGCGCGCCGCGCGTAATCGCCTGGCCCTATGGCCGTTACAACCGCGCGCTGCACGAGGCGGCCACGCGCCAGGGCATGACCGTCGGTCTGACGCTCGACGACGGCGCCAACGTGCAGGACACGCCGTTGTGGCGGCTGCGTCGCGTGCTGGTGGAAGGCACCATGGACCTGTGGGATCTCAACCAGCAGATCCAGATCCGCAACGCCAACACCACCGACAACGATCGCGCGCAGAAGGTGATGCAGGTCGACCTCGATTACATCTACGACCCCGACCCCGTGCAGCAGGAGAAGAACCTCGGCCACCTGCTGGATCGCATCCAGTTCCTCGACGTCAACACGGTGTACCTGCAGGCCTTCGCCGATCCGGATGGCGACGGCACCGCCAACTCCGTGTACTTCCCGAGCCGCCACATGCCGATGCGCGCGGACCTGTTCGACCGCGTGGCCTGGCAGATCCGCACACGCACGCAGGTGCGGCGGCTGTATGCCTGGCTGCCGACGCTGGCCTGGGACCTGCCAGCGAATGAACCCGCTGCCAACGATCGCGTGGTCACGCTGCAGAACAAGGATGGCGGGCACGTCAACATGGGTTACCGCCGCCTGTCGCCGTTCTCGGCGCGCGTGCACGCGACCGTGCGCGAGATCTACCAGGACCTCGCCCGCCACACGCCGGTGGATGGCGTGCTGTTCCACGACGACGCGACGCTGTCCGACTACGAGGACGCCAGCGAACCCGCCATGGCCGCGTATCGCAAGTGGGGCTTCCCTGCATCGGTGGAGAAGATCCGTGCCGACGACGACCTCATCGGCCGCTGGACCATCATGAAGATCAACGCCATCGACGACTTCGACAAGGAGATGGCGAGCGTCATGCGCGATGAACTGCCCACGCTGATGACCGCGCGCAACCTCTATGCGCGCGTGGTGCTCAGCCCGAAGGCAGAGGTGTGGTATTCGCAGGCGCTGGAGAACTCGCTGCGCAACTACGACTACACCGCCATCATGGCCATGCCCTACATGGAGCAGGCGCCCGATACGGATGCCTTCTACCGCGAGCTGGTGCAGAACGTGAAGGCGCGTCCGGGTGCGATGAACAAGGTGGTGTTCGAATTGCAGACCGTGGACTGGGCGCATGACAACAAGCCCGTGCCCACCACCGAACTCGTCGCCACCATCCGGGAGCTGTACGACCTGGGGGTGCGCAATGTTGGCTACTATCCCGACATGCTGTTCCAGAACCATCCGGATCCGGCACCGATGCGGGCCGTGTTCGCGACCATGTCCGACGAAGTGCCGCTGAAGTAGACGCATGCAGCCCCATCCCTCCAACGGTCTGTGGCATGCGTTGCTGGGGTTCGTCTATTTCTATCCGCTGTTCATGTCCTGGCTGTGGATGCTGGGCGCGCTGCTGTTCCGCCTGCGCCGCGAGAACACGCCGCCGCCGCGCGCCTCGCTGGCGGAGAAGCCGCCCGTCAGCGTGCTCATTCCCTGTTACAACGAAGGCGACAACGCCGAAGAAACGCTGACGCACGCGCTGGCGCTCGATTACCCCGAGTTCGAAGTCATCGCCATCAACGATGGCAGCAAGGACAACACCGCCGAGGTGCTCGATCGCATGGCGGCACTGCATCCGCGGCTGCGCGTGGTGCACCTGGCGCAGAACCAGGGCAAGGCCATGGGGCTTGCTGCCGGCGCACTGCTTGCCAGGCACGACATCCTGATCTGCATCGACGGCGATGCATTGCTCGACCGCAAGGCCGCGCACTGGATGGTGCGGCATTTCGTCGAGGATCCGTACATCGCCGCCGTGACCGGCAATCCGCGCGTGCGCAATCGCTCGACGCTGCTCGGCCGCGTGCAGGTGGGTGAGTTCTCCGCCATTGTCGGCATGATCAAACGCGCGCAGCAGACCTTCGGGCGCATCTTCACCGTGTCGGGTGTGATCACGGCGTTCCGTCGCCAGGCCGTGCACCAGGTGGGCTACTGGAGCCCCGACATGCTCACCGAAGACATCGACGTCACCTGGAAGCTGCAGCGCGCCGGCTGGAAGATCCGTTTCGAACCGGGCGCGCTGGTATGGATCCTGATGCCCGAGACCATCAGTGGCTTGTGGAAGCAGCGCCTGCGCTGGGCCATGGGCGGCGCACAGGTACTGCGCAAGAACATCGACCTGCTGTGGCATCCGCGCGAAGCCTTCATGTGGCCGCTGATGGTCGAGCTATGCGCCAGCCTGTTCTGGTCCTACCTGATGGTGGTGTGCACGCTGCTGTGGGTAGTCGACATGATGTCCACTTCCATCTCGCTGCCGTCGCTGGGTTCGCCGTTCATCCCGCAGGGCGGGGGGCTGCTGCTCGCCACCACCTGCCTCGCTCAGTTCGCGTTCAGCAAGTGGCTCGACAGTCGCTACGAGGTCGGCCTGGGCCGCAATTTCTACTGGATGATCTGGTACCCGGTGGTGTTCTGGATGATCAACATCGCCGCCGCCGTCGTCGCCTACCCGAAGGTCTTGTTGCGTCCAGCCAACCGGCGGGCGCGCTGGGTGAGCCCGGATCGGGGGGTCAGGCGGGACGGCGCCCTTTAGAGCGTCCGGTAATGGCGACATCCTGCGCAGATTAGCGGTATTTCATGCGCGGACCGCAGGCTGTGGATAGAATGCGCGCCGTGTCTAACCCACTGATCATCAACGCCCGCCGCCAGCTCAGCTGGAACCGGCGCCTGTTCTCCGACGCTTCCACCATCGCGCTGTGGGCGGTGTGGCTGTGGCTGTGCCGCTCGGCACTGCTGCGGGTGATGGACATGGCCGGCATCGCGCTGGGTTTGCGGCACGCTACGGTTACTCACGCCACTGCGGTGACGCATGTGACGGCCGCGCATCACACCACTGCCGCGCATGCCGCAGTAGCGCATGCGGCTACGGTTACGCACGCGACTTCCGTGGCTGCTCCGCTCATGCCGACCGGCGGCATCCTCACCTTCGAAGATGCAGTCGTCGCATTGATCGGTACCTGCACGTTGTTGATGTTGTGGAATCGCCTGTCCACCCAGCCTTCGCCGCTGCCGCGCCTTGCGCTGGTGCCGGATTACGCGGGCCACTTCGGCATCGAGCCGCGCCAGCTGACCGAAGCCCGCGACAGCAATGTTTGCGTCGTACACCACGACGAAGCCGGGCGCATCTTGCGCATCGACTCCGCGCCGCACGAGCTGCCCCGCGCTGCCTGATCGACTCCGCGGCGCGTCAGTACAACCTGCCTGCACTCACCAGTCGATCCCGGTAGTAGGGATCGTCCAGCGATTTCGTCTCCACCGGCTTGCCCGTCTTGGGCGCGTGCACGAAGCGTCGCTCACCCGCATAGATCGCCACGTGTGAAACCTCGCGGCTGCCTATGCGGAAGAACAGCAGGTCGCCTGGTTCGAGTTTGCGCAGGCTGATCCTGCGGGCCGCGCTGTATTGATCCTCGGTCGTGCGCGGCACGGTGAAGCCGGCGGCGAGATAGGCATAGCGCACGAGTCCGCTGCAGTCGAAGCCTTCCGGCGTGAAGCCACCGTACAGATAGGGGCGGCCGACCTGCGCCAGCGCAGTGCTGGCGATGACTTCACCGGGCGCTGCTTCGTGTACGCGCGGCGCGCTCGCGCAACCGCCGAGCAGCAGCGCCAGCAGCAACAACGCAGGACCATGGATGCGTGAACTGCGCAGCATGGTCCGGGTTTTACACCATGCGCGCCAGCGCGCGCATGAACACGATCAAGGATCCCAGCCCGAGGGCGTGCCCGCCGGCATGCCACGCATCACCGCTTCGGCGGCGTGGATCTCACCGCCGTAGACCTTGAACGCCTCCCACGCATGCAGCGTGTGCGTCTTCGCGTTGGCGCCCATCAGTGAGCCGGGGCCGAAGTCGAGGCGGAACAACACCAGGCCCATCTCTTCATCCACTGCAACGAGGCGCCACACGATGCCGGACAGCGTCGGAATACGTTGCTGCAGCATGTTCTCGCAGCTGGGCGGCTGGAAGGTGCAGCCGGGACCTGCCATGCGCATGCCGTTCTCGAAGCGGTAGGCGTTGGCGGCGATCTTCGCGCCGGCCTTCGGGAAGCTGCCGATCTTCAGGCCGGATGGGTAACCCGAGGCAATCGCCACCATGTCATCGCGCGTGTTGCGTTCAGCGGCAGTGGGCACGTAGTTCATCGCTGCGCTCGGCGCCTTCAGGTTTTCGGGCGCGAACAGCATGCCTTCCAGCTGGTTGTGCACGGTGATGGTTTCGATCTCGGCGAGCTTGCCGCCCACCACTTTCAGGCGCAGCGCCAGCAGCACCGGATTGCCGCTTTCTTCCAGCGCCACGTGTGCGGCGGCAGTGCCGGTGCGCACGTCGAGGTAATCCTGGCGGAAGGGACGCAGCGCGGTGGCGTCATGCCACAGCGGGCTGTCGCCCAGCTTCTTCTCGGTGGTGTCTTCGGTAAAGCGCGCGTTGGCGGCAAGGTGCAGCCGCCCGGGATCATGCGCGAGCAGCGCCGCGAGGTAGTTGTCGATCTGGCCCTTCAGGCAGGCGCGATCACAGCTGATGGAAGTGGTAGTGGGCCCGTGGCCGGCACAGCCAGCAAGTGCGGCGAGCAGGGCGCTGGCGAATAGCCGCAATGGAAGACGCGTGGTCATGGCTGGTCCTTGCTGTTGGTTCCCCCGAAGGCCAGCGATTGTGCCATCGGTCGCGGCCGCCAAGGGCCGCGACCGTGGCGTACATCAAAGGCTCAGGCTGCCGGAGCGGCGGCCTTGCCCGACAGGCAGTCCTTCATGAACGACTTGCGTGCGTCGCCCTTCAGGCTCTTCGAGCCGGCTTCGGCATTGCAGGCCTTCATCTTTTCCTGCTGCGGCGTGGTGGCCTTGGCCGCAGTGGTGGTGCTGGCGGACAGGCAGCTCTTCATGAAAGCCTTGCGTTCGTCACCCTTCAATGACTTCGCCGTGGCATCGGCGTTGCAGGTTTTCATCTTGTCCTGCTGCGCGGTGGCGGCGAAGGCCGAGTGCACGCCCAGCGAGAGGGTTCCGATCATCATGGCGACGACAAGCTTGCGCATGGAGAATTCCTTCCAGGTTGAGACCGCTGCGAAGTATCGGCCCGCCCAGCCGGGCAGTGCCTTGCCGCATGGTTAAGCTTTCGTAAACCGGTGCTGTACCTCGGCGCGCGAGCCCGTTAGCCTTCGCGCATGGCAATGTCGGCTTTCCAGAGTTTCAAGCACGAAGTCGTGCAGGTCGCGTCTCTTTCCAAGGACGCGCTGCATATCTATGTCGGCCTCACCGTGTTCCTGGTGGTCGCGGCCATCGTGCGCGATGGGCTGCGCTCGCGCGTCGCCATCCTGGCGGTAGTGGTGGTGGCTGTAGCCGGCGAGATACTCGACCTGCGCGATGAGTTCCGCAGTCGCGAGCACCTGTTGTTCGGCGCCAGCGTTCACGACCTGCTGAACACCTGCTTCTGGCCCTGCGTGCTGTGGCTGCTGGCGCGCTACACGCGGGTCACGAAATAACCCGGCTGGATTTCAGGGCACACGCAGCAGGCGCAGTGTCAGGGCAAGTCCACCGGCCAGCCCGGCGCCAGCCACCGCCCAGGGGAATACCGGCGCTGCTGCCCACTGTGTCCAGGGCAATAGTGCCAACACCAGTGCAAGCACACCCACACCAAGCGCGAGCGGCAGGTATTCCACGAAACCTTCCCACACCAATGCGGATGTCGATGGCGGTGTGGCCGTGACCGGCTCGGCAGCCTGGCGTGCCGCCGCCGCGGCCAGTCGTGCCGCGAAGTCCGCGGGCGGCTGCCACTGCGGCAGTTGCGCCAGCTGCGCATCGAGTTCGGTGCCTGCGTGTTCCTGTTCGCTGTTCATGGCGAGGTTCTTCCCGGGGCGAGGGCGACGAGCCGCTCGCGCAGCTGCTGCTTGCCCCTGAATATATAGGTTTTCACGGTGCCCACCGGAAGCCCCAGCATGTGGGCGATGGTGTCGTAGTCGATCTCCTCGATGCTGGCGTACACCAGTGGCAGGCGGTATTTCTCCGGCAGCCCGGCCAGCGCCGCATGCAGCAGCGCGTCGCGCTCGTCCTGTTCGACGTCATGCGCCACATCGTCATCGGCGGGCACTTCTGCGGCCATTTCGGCCGGCGCCGTAACGACGGCACGCTGCCGTCGCCGCAATTCATCCACGGCCACGCGCTGTGCCACCGTGCAGATCCAGGTCGAGAGCTTCGCGCGACCCTCGAACTCCGGCAGGTAGCGGAACACACGCAGGAACACCTCCTGCGCCAGGTCTTCCACGTCCTCGCGCCGGCCCAGCGTGCGCAGGATGATGCTGCCGACCATGCGGCCGTAGCGGGCCACGAGTTCGGCGCAGGCTTGGGCTTCGCCGCGGGCGCAGCGGCGGATCCAGACGAGCTCATCCTCTTCCAAGGTGTCACTCCACGATTCATTCCCCCATGGGACGCGCCGACAGCGCGTCCGGTTTCAGTTATTTTCTGAAACCGCGGCCCGGGAGCCGCGTCTCATCTTGTCGCAGATGACATGTCTGCGCGACCGCACAGGAACCTGAACATGAGTTTCAACGCAGGCATTGCCATCCCCATCGTAGCCATCGCCGGCTCCTTCGCGATTCCCATCGTCGCAATCATCATGGATTACCGCCGGCGCCGGCTCATTTCAGAAGAGCGTCGCGCCATGATCGAGCGCGGCATGCAGCCGCCGCCGATGGAAGAGCAGGCCTTCGGCAGCAGCCGTCGCGAGGCTGGCGGTACACCGCAGGAACGGCGCGAACGGGCGTTGCATGGTGGTATCCGCCTGCTCGGCCTCGGCATCGGTCTCGCGCTGGCCGCGTATCTCATCGGCTATGTGCTGCCGGAAGGATTCATCCCACGCGGCATCGTCGGGCCTCTGGCCATCGGCGCCTGCGTGGTCGGTTTCCTCGGCCTTGCGAACCTGGTGTTCGTCGCCACCGCGCGTTCGCGCGGTGGCGGCTCCGCGCCCTGAGCCGATGTCGTTGAACGTGGGGTAAAGTGCCCACCTCTTCAGGGGAGGATGGGCAATGGCGCATGCAGTCGTCACGGGTTGGGGCAAGTGCCTGCCGCCCGCGGTGCTCGACAACGCCGGCCTTGCGACCTTCCTCGACACCAGTGATGAGTGGATCCTGTCGCGCACCGGCATCCGCGAGCGACGCATCTCGCATGTCGGGCTCACTGAACTTGCGGAAGTGGCCGCACGCCGCGCACTGGCCGCAGCGGGACGCAATGCGGATGACATCGAGCTGATCGTCTTCGGTACCACCAGCTTCGACGACCAGGCGCCGAACCAGGCATCTGGCCTGCAGCAGCGACTCGGCGCGCGCCGCGCCGCGGCCATGGACGTGAACACCGCCTGCACCAGCTTCCTGTACGCATGGAGCACGGCCAATGCCCTAGTGCGTACCGGCGTCGTGCGCAATGCACTGGTGGTGGGTGGTGAAGTCATCAGCCGTTTCATGGACTGGAGCAACCGCAATGTCGCGGTGCTGTTCGGCGATGGCTGCGCCGCCATCCTCATCGAAGCTACCGACCGCGTGGAAGGCTTGCTCGGCGAACGGCTTGGCTGCGACGTCGACGGCCGCGATGCGCTGGTGATCCATGGCATGGGCAGCCGCTACGCGGATTTCACGCGCCGCATGGGCGTCACGGAATGGATCTTCGATGGGCCGGAGATCTTCAGGCGCGCCGTGGTCGGCATGGCGCAGGCCTCGGCGGATGTGCTCGCTGCACATGGGTTCACCGCCAATGATGTCGACCTCGTGGTTCCGCATCAGGCCAACCTGCGCATCATCGAAGCCGTTGCCGCACGCGTCGGTGTCGCGGCGGAGAAAGCTTTCGTGAATGTGCAACGCTACGGCAACATGTCGGCGGCCACTGTGCCCGTTGCCCTGGTCGAGGCTCTGGAAGCCGGGCGCGTCACACCAGGAGCACTGTTGTTGCTGCCGGCCTTCGGCGCCGGCCTCACCTGGTGCGCGCATCTGGTGCGCTGGGGCGAGCGCACGAGGCCAATCGCCACTTCGGATGCGGACCTGCCACCAGTCCAGCAGACCGGGCTGGAACTGGTGCAGGTCCTGATCGCGCGGCGTGGCGCGACTACTTCGTGATCTCGACGGGTGCGCCGAGCACCACCGACAGCGCCGTTCCCTGGGTCATCTGAACTTCGGTACCGGTCTTCTGCGCGGCCACGGCGCCCACTGCGCCACCGAGCAGGCCCCCGATGAACTTGCCCTTCTTGCCCTTGATGATCTTGTCGCCAACGATGGCGCCGGCCGCGGTACCGCCGACGATCTTCACCGAATCGCGCGCGGTATCGCTCTTGCCCTGCTGGGTGATCTCGCCGGAGATCGGCACGTCCTTGCCGCCGGGCATTTCGAGGCGATCAAAGCTCACCGCCAGCGTAGGGGTGCCGCCGATCTTGTCGCTGCCGGACACGACCTTGATCACTGAGCCTGCGACCTTGGTGCCACTGGCGATCGCGGTCTTGCCATCCACGAGCACGTCGTTGCTCACCGTGGCTTCCACCGCATCACCCACCTTCGCGGTCTTGGAACTGAGGTCGGTATCCAGTGACATGGAAAGCATCGTGCCCGCTGGCACCGTGACCACCTGTGCGACCACTGGAGGCGGCGGCTTGGGTCCCGGCACAGGCGGCTGCACTACCGGTGTAACCACCGGCTTGGGTTTCGGCTTGGGCGCGGGAGCCGCCGCCGGAGGTGCAGGCGGAGGCGGCGGCACCTCTGCAGGCGCCGGAGCTTCCGGCGGCGGAGTTACCGCTGCCACCGGTGGCGGCGTAGCTTCGGCAGCTGCAGGTGATGGCGGTGCCTTGTTGCAGGCAGCCAGCAGTGCCAGCGTGCCCAGCGCAGCCGTCAACAGTAGTGGTTGGTATCGCATGATGAGTTCCCTCCTCGGTCGTACTGATTTTCATGTGCTTGCAGCGCGCTGCGCGATGCGGCGGCATCGCCCGTGCAAGTAGTCCTTGGACTACAGCTTCGCGCACGGCGTTTGAACGCGCGCTGAATCAGGTGCGCATGTAAAACGACGGGCCACGGGGAAGTCCCCATGGCCCGTCACATTCCCTGCAGCTTCGGGTGTGTCTTCGGTCAGCCCGGTATCACTCGCTCTGGCGGCGATCGACGCGATGCTCGATGCGATTGCCGCGCAGGTCGAGGCGGTTCTGGATCCGGTTGCCCCTGGCATCGAGTCGGGCATCCACGCGGTTGCCCTTGGCGTCGAGGCGATCCTCGGCGCGATTGCCCTGCTCGTCCTTGCGCTCTTCGATGCGCTCGCCCTTCGCGTCGAGTCGCTGCGCGTTCTGCTCGTGGCCCCTGGCAGCCTGTGCATCGGCACGCTGGTCGAGCCGCGAGTTGATGCGCTCGCCCTGGTTGTCCAGGCGCTGGTTGATGGCCGCGCCACGCTGCTCGAGCTGGTCGTTGCGCGCCTCGCCGCGTGCGTCGAGCCGGGCGTTGATGCGTTCCCCGCGTGCATCGAGGCGCGCGTTGGCGCGCGCGCCGCGATCGGGCTGTGCCGTGCTGGTCGGCGCAGCGCTGCTGTCTTCCGCGAAGGCCGGAATCACGAGCAGTGCCAGCAGGCCGGAGGCAATCAATTGCGTTGCAGTTTTCATGTCTGTCTTCCCCTGGTGGGTTGGCGATGGTGCTGGGGAGATGAACGCAGCCGGCACGCGACGGTTGACACCCGCATGGACCGAGCCTGCACTTCGCGCGTGCATCAAGTCATCCGTCTGCACTGTCGCGAAGCACGGCTCGCCTCGACGGTGCGACCGAGTGATCCGCAAGCCGCGCCATGCGCGCTCGCGAACAGCCGCTGCATTGGCACAAGGCTTGCTTGTGTTCCGGCCGAGGCTCGCGTGCAATGGGCTTCACTTACGGCAACGCCGCCGGTTCCGGTTGATTCATCAACCACGAGACCGGCGGCGTTTTTGTTTTGCGCGAAGGAAATGTGAGTGCGGAGATGGCAGTTCAACCAGATGCAACGCGAAGCGGACCGCTGCGTTCCGTCGCATGGCCGTGACAGTACAGACTCCGCAGCATGAGAGAAGCAACGCTGCGCGTCCTGATCGTGGACCAGAACCTGCTTCGCGCAGCCGTGCTGGAGGACGGCCTGCGCGAAGCCGGCTATCGCGACATCGTGGTGGTGCGCGACATGCAGAACCTGATGCGGCGGATCCTCGATGAAGAGCCGGATGTGATCCTCATCGACCTCGAGAACCCGAACCGCGATGTGCTGGAGCAGATGTTCCAGGTGTCGCGCATCGTGAAGAAGCCCGTGGCGATGTTCGTGGACCAATCCGATCGCAGTGCCATCGAGGCGGCCATCGATGCCGGCGTCGGTGCCTATGTGGTGGACGGGCTGCGCAAGGAACGCGTGCGCGCCATCGTCGACATGGCCATCAGCCGCTTCCACGCCTTCGATCGCCTGCGCACCGAACTCGACGAGACCCGCCAGCAACTGGTGGATCGCAAGCTGCTGGATCGCGCCAAGGGCATCCTGATGAAACAGCGCGGCGTCACCGAGGACCAGGCCTACGAGCTGCTGCGCAAGACCGCGATGGATGCGAATCTGAAACTGGCGCAGGTGGCACAGAGCGTCATCACTGCCGCGGAGCTGCTCAAGTGAGCGCGCCCCTGCAGGCTACGGTCGGCTTCATGCCCTTGCTGGACTGCGCGTTGCTGGTGGCCGCGCATGAAGCCGGTATCGCCGCGCGCCATGGCCTCGCACTGCGCCTGGTGCGCGAGACTTCCTGGGCCAATGTGCGCGACCGGCTCGCGGTGGGTCACTTCGATGCCGCGCAGATGCTTGGTCCGATGGTGGTGGCCGAAGCACTGGGCCTCGGTCCATTCCGCGCGCCATTGCTGGCACCGGTATCGCTCGGACTGGGCGGCAACGTCATCACCGTGTCCTGCGAACTGTGGAGCCAGATGCAGGTGGCCGGTGCCGCGCACGGCGCGACTCCGCGCACGCAAGCTGAAGCGCTGGCACGCGTGATCGCGCGCCGCATGGAGCAGGGGCAGGGCGCGCTGACGCTGGCCATGGTGTTCCCGTACTCCTGCCATCACTACCAGCTGCGCGACTGGCTGGCGCTTTCCGGCATCGATGCGGATCGCGACGTGCGGCTCGTCGTGCTGCCGCCCTCGTTGCTCGCCGATGCCTTGCGCCTCGGCCAGGTCGATGGTTTCTGCGCCGGTGAACCCTGGGGCAGCATCGCGGTGGATGCAGGCAGCGGGGTCATCGTCGCGCTGTGCAATGACATGTGGGAGCAGCCCACCGAGAAGGTCATCGGCCTGCGCGCCGATCGTGCGGAACGCCAGCCCGAGCTCGTCACCGCACTCGTGCGCAGCGTGGTCGATGCGGCGCGCTGGGCCAGTGATGCGCGCAATCGTGACGCATTGGTGGGCTGGCTCGCCGAGCCACGTTACGTGGGCGCGCGTCCTGCCTTGCTGCATGCGGCATTGGCAGGCGAGCTGCGCATGGCAATCGACACCGCACCCGTCACCCGCGCCGGTTTCCTGCAGCTCGATGTCGCCGCCACGCGCCCTGAACCGCGCTACGCGGACCTGATCTGCGAACACATGGTTCGCTGCGGACAGGTCACCGACAGCGCCGCGACGCGTACCCGCGCCCGGGCGGCCTTCCGCAACGATCTCTACTCAAAAGCCCTGGACACCAAGGAGGACAACTAGATGGATGCAGGATTCTGGCGCGCCGGACACAAGCCCACGCTGTTCGCGGCCTTCTTTTATTTCGACCTGAGTTTCATGGTGTGGGTGCTGCTCGGGCCGCTCGGCGTCGCGATCGCCGCGGACCTGCGCCTTTCGCCGGCGCAAAAGGGCTTGATGGTGGCGACGCCGGTGCTGGCCGGTGCGCTGCTGCGCGTGGTCAACGGCATCCTCGTGGATCGACTCGGACCGCGACGCACCGGCCTCATCGGCCAGCTCGTGGTGATCGCCGGCCTGCTGTTCGCGTGGCTCACCGGTGTGCATGACTTCAAGCAGGTGCTGCTGCTCGGTCTGCTGCTTGGTGTCGCGGGTTCCGCGTTCGCCGTGGCGCTGCCGCTGGCTTCACGCTGGTATCCGCCGCGCTACCAGGGCACTGCGCTCGGCATCGCCGGTGCGGGCAATTCGGGCACGGCACTGGCGGCATTGTTCGCGCCGTCGCTCGCCATCGCCTTCGGCTGGCAGAACGTCATCGGCTTCGCAGCGCTGCCCTTGCTGCTGGCGCTGGTGGTGTACCTGCTGCTGGCGCGTGACAGTCCGGACCAGCCGCCAGCGCGACCCATCAAGGCCTACTTCGCGCCGCTGGCACGCGGTGATGCCTGGTGGTTCATGTTCTTCTACGCGGTGAGCTTCGGCGGATTCTCGGGGTTGTCCTCGTCGCTGACCATTTACTTCAACGATGAGTTCGGCGTCTCCGCGGTGAAGGCCGGCTATCTCACTGCGGCCTGCGTGTTCGCAGGTTCCCTGGTGCGGCCTTTCGGTGGCGCGCTGGCCGATCGCGTAGGCGGCGTGCGCACGCTGATCCTCACCTACGGCGTGGCGGCGCTGGCGCTGTTCACGGCGAGCATGAGCCTGCCGGGCGTGTATGCCGCGGCGGCGGTGTTCATCCTGGCGATGCTCGCGCTGGGCATGGCCAATGGCGCGGTGTTCCAACTGGTTCCGCAGCGCTTCCGCGAAGAGATCGGCGTGATGACCGGCCTCGTCGGCATGGCCGGTGGCGTCGGTGGCTTCTACCTGGCATCGAGCCTCGGTTTCGCCAAGCAGGTCACCGGTCATTACTCCAGTGGCTTCTGCATCTTCGGCGCCTTCGCACTGGTGGCGCTGCTCAGCCTCAGCAGCGTGAAGGCCCGCTGGCGCACGACCTGGGGCGCCGTGGCACAGGCACGCGTCTGAGCTGCACCTGAAGGAGAAACTGATGGCCGGCAGCAAACTCGTGGTGATCGGCAATGGCATGGTCGGGCAGCGGCTGCTGGAGAAGCTCGCCGCCACGACGCATGACTATGCGATCACCGTGCTGTGCGAGGAGCCGCGACCGGCATATGACCGCGTGGCGCTCACCAGCTTCCTTGCCGGTCGCAGTGCCGACGATCTCTCGCTGGTGCCGGCGGGATTCTTCGCACAACCCGGCATCGCGCTTCATCTCAACGAACGCGCCACTGCGATCGATCGACAGCGCCGCGTCGTGACTACGGGCAGCGGTCGCAGCTTCGAATACGACAAGCTGGTGCTCGCGACGGGCTCCTATCCCTTTGTGCCGCCGATCCCTGGCCGCGAGCGTGAACACTGCTTCGTGTATCGCACCATCGAGGACCTGGTCGCGATCCGTGAAGCCGCACGCCATGCGCGTCGTGGCGCCGTCATTGGTGGCGGCCTGCTCGGCCTCGAAGCCGCCAGGGCCCTGCTCGATCTCGGCCTCGAAACACATGTGGTGGAATTCGCACCGCGGCTGATGGCCGTGCAGGTGGATGAGGGCGGCGGCCGCGTTTTACGCCGGCATATCGAATCACTCGGCGTGCGTGTGCATGCGGGCCGATCCACTGCAGCGATCGAAGCCGGCACGGAGCACGCGCACGCGCTGCGCTTCGCCGATGGCGAAGCGCTCGATACCGACATCGTGGTGTTCTCGGCCGGCATCCGGCCGCAGGATGCGCTGGCGCGTGAATGTGGTCTTGCGGTCGGACCACGTGGCGGCATCGTGATCGATGATGGCTGTGCCACCAGTGATGCGGACATCTACGCCATCGGCGAATGCGCGCTGTGGCAGGGCAAGCTGTTCGGCCTCGTAGCCCCCGGCTACCAGATGGCTGCGACTGCGGCAGATGCACTGCTCGGCGTCGGCACGCAGCAGTTCAAGGGCGCTGACATGAGCACCAAGCTGAAGCTCATGGGCGTGGATGTGGCCTCACTCGGCGATGCGCAGGCGATGACGCCCGATGCGCAGTGCTGCACGCTGGTGGATGAACGCGCCGGCGTCTACAAGAAGCTGGTGCTGAACAAGGATGGCACGCGCCTGATCGGCGGCATCCTGGTGGGTGATGCAGCGGACTACGGCACGTGGCTGCAGTTGCTGCTGGGCGCCGTGCCGCTGCCGGCGAAGCCTGAATCATTGCTGCTGCCCGCGGGCGAAGGCGGCGAGGCTGCGGGCCTCGGCATCGCCGCGTTGCCGGCCACCGCGCAGGTCTGTTCCTGCAACAACGTCAGCAAGGGCGACATCTGCGCCGCAGTGGGCGAGGGCATCGTCACGCTGGGGGGCATGAAGAAGGCGACCAGGGCCGCCAGTTCCTGCGGCGGCTGCGGACCACTGGTGCTGCAGCTGATCAAGGCTGAACTGCAACGCCGTGGTGTAGTGGTGGACAATCACCTGTGCGAACACTTCCCGCACTCACGCCAGGAGCTTTTCCACCTGGTGAAGGTGGGGCGCATCACCACCTTCTCCGAACTCATCGCGAAGCATGGCAAGGGCTCCGGTTGCGATGTCTGCAAGCCCACCGCCGCCTCCATCCTCGCCTCGCAGTACAACGAGTTCGTGCTGAAGCCCGACAAGGCGGTACTGCAGGATACCAACGACCGCTTCCTCGCCAACCTGCAGAAGGATGGCAGCTACTCGGTGGTGCCGCGCATCGCCGGCGGCGAGATCACGCCGGACAAGCTGCTGGTGATCGCGCAGGTGGCGAAGAAGTACGGGCTGTACACCAAGATCACGGGCGGCCAGCGCATTGACCTGTTCGGTGCGCAGGTGAACGAGCTGCCGGCGATCTGGCGCGAGCTGATCGCGGCGGGTTTCGAATCCGGCCATGCCTACGGCAAGTCGCTGCGCACGGTGAAGAGCTGCGTGGGTTCGAGCTGGTGCCGCTACGGCGTGCAGGATTCAGTGGGTTTCGCCATCGAGCTGGAGAATCGCTACAAGGGACTGCGTTCGCCGCACAAGCTCAAGTTCGCGGTATCCGGCTGCACGCGCGAGTGCGCCGAGGCGCAGAGCAAGGATGTCGGCATCATCGCCACGGAGAAGGGCTGGAACCTGTACGTGTGCGGCAATGGCGGCATGAAGCCGCGCCACGCGGACCTGCTGGCCAGCGACCTCGACCGCGACACGCTCATCCGCTACATCGATCGCTTCCTGATGTTCTACGTGCGCACCGCGGATCGCCTGCAGCGCACGGCCGGCTGGCTGGAGAACCTCGAAGGCGGCCTCGACTACCTGCGCGCCGTGGTGTGCGAGGACAAGCTCGGCATCGCCACCGAACTCGAGGCGGCGATGCAACTGGTCATCGGCACCTACGAATGCGAATGGAAGAAGGCGGTGGAAGATCCGGAAACGCTGAAGCGCTTCCGCCATTTCGTGAACAGCGAGCGGCTGGATTCCAACATCGTGCTGGTGGAAGAGCGTGGCCAGCGTCGCCCTGCCAGCAGCGAAGAGCGTGCCCGCACCACTGCGAAGGTGGGCGCTTGAGCGCCGTGCGCCGGCATTTCGTCTGCGAGCTCGAGGACATCTTCGACGGAGGTGGCGCGTGCGCGCTCATCGACGGCGAACAGGTGGCGGTGCTGCGCGTCGGTGAAGAAGTATTCGCGCTCGAGAATCGCGATCCCTTCAGCGATGCCAATGTGATGGCGCGCGGCCTCATTGGTGACCTGGCCGGCCAGCTGGTAGTCGCCTCGCCGGTATACAAGCAGCACTTCAACCTGCGCAGCGGCCGCTGCCTCGAGGACGATGCCGTCAGCCTGCGCTGCTGGCCCTGCGGCGTGCTCGATGGACATGTGTGGGTCGGGACCGTGGCGCAGCCAGCCGCGACCATGCGCGCGCGCCGCCAGCTCATCGTGGTGGGCAATGGCATGGCCGCGATGCGCACCGTGGAGCAGCTGCTCGAGCTTGCACCGGACGACTACGCCATCACCGTATTCGGCGCCGAGCCGCGCGGCAACTACAACCGCATCATGCTGTCGCCGCTGCTGGCCGGCGAGACGGACCTGGCGCGGATCATGTCGCATCCGCTGCCCTGGTATCGCGAGCGCGGCATCACGCTGCATGCGGGCGATCCGGTGGTCAGCATCGACCGGCGCCGCAAGCGCGTGGTGTCCGCCGCTGGCGTGGTGGCCGGTTACGACCGGCTGCTGCTGGCCACG
Organism: Pseudomonadota bacterium; assembly: GCA_037200665.1. Classification (GTDB taxonomy): domain Bacteria; phylum Pseudomonadota; class Gammaproteobacteria; order Steroidobacterales; family Steroidobacteraceae; genus ZC4RG30. The sequence goes on from JBBCGD010000001.1 coordinate 109,404, forward strand.
GGTTCGGATCCGGTGCGACTCAAGGTCACCGGCCACGACCTGCCGGGCATCTTCTGCTTCCGCAGCCTCGATGACGTGGATGGCATGCTCGAGACCGCGGCCGGCGCACGCCGCGCCGTGGTGATCGGCGGTGGCCTGCTTGGGCTCGAAGCAGCCAGTGGACTCGCCAAGCAGGGACTCGCCGTCACCGTGGTCCACCTGCGCGAGCGCGTCATGGATCGCCAGCTCGATGCGGATGCGGCAGCCCTGCTGCAGCAGACCATGCAGGCGCGCGGCATTGACTTCTGCCTCTCCGCGCACACGCGCGCGGTGGAAGGCAACGGCCGCGTGGAGCGCGTGTGCATGGAAGATGGCCGCGTGCTGCCGGCTGACCTCGTCGTGGTGGCTGCGGGCATTACGCCGCGCATCGATCTCGCGCGCGGCTGTGGCCTCGCCTGTGATCGCGGCATCCTCGTCGACGACACGCTGCAGACCTACGATCCCGCGATCTATGCCGTGGGCGAATGCGTGCAGCACCGCGGCACTACGTATGGTCTCGTCGCACCGCTGTGGGAGCAGGCGCGCGTATGCGCGGCGCACCTGGCCGAGCGCGGCGTGACGCGTTATCGCGGTTCGCAGCCTTCCTCGCAGCTGAAGGTCAGCGGCATCGAGGTGTTCTCCGCCGGTGACATCTCCGTGCTGGCCGGCGTGGAATCCATCCGCTATGCCGATCACGCGGCCGGCATCTACAAGCGCCTGTGGCTGAAGGACAACCGCCTGCAGGCCGCGGTGCTGTTCGGTGATACGCGCAATGCGGGACGCTATGCCGAATTGATCGCTGCACAGCGCGACGTGGCCGAACTGCGCGACTCGCTGCTGCTGGACGAACTGCCCGCGAGCCCGGTCGGGTGAGCGCAGCGACGCGTACTACCTGCCCCTACTGCGGCGTGGGATGCGGAGTGATCGCCGAGCGCGATGCGGCTGGCAAGGTCGCCGTACGTGGCGATCCGGAACATCCCGCCAATCTTGGACGACTGTGTTCCAAGGGCAGCGCGCTGGCCGCGACACTCGGCGAAGAGGGCAGGTTGCTGCAACCCGAAGTCGATGGCGCCGTCACCGACTGGAACACCGCGCTCGATGCCGTCGCCACACGCCTCAATGCCACCATCGCCGGGCACGGCGCCGATTCGATCGCGCTGTATGTCTCCGGCCAGCTGCTCACCGAGGACTACTACGTCGCCAACAAACTGATGAAGGGCTACGTCGGCAGCGCCAACATCGATACCAACTCGCGGCTGTGCATGTCCTCGGCGGTGGCCGGGCATGTGCGCGCTTTCGGGGAAGACGTGGTGCCGGTGGAATACTCGGATCTCGAGCAGGCCGATCTCATCGTGCTGGTGGGATCGAACCTGGCCTGGTGCCATCCCGTGCTCATGCAGCGCATCCTCGCCGAGCGCGCGCGCCGGCCCGGGCTCAAGCTCGTGGTCATCGATCCACGCCGCACGCCCAGCTGCGATGAAGCCGAGCTGCACCTGCCGGTGCGTGCCGGCGCCGATGTGATGCTGTTCAACGGCCTGCTGGCGTGGCTGGTCGCGGGTGGACACATGGACCGCGAATTCATCGCCGCGCATACCAGCGGGCTGGCGGCCGCGCTGCAGGCCGCGCGTGCGGGCAGCAGCGATATCGCGGCCACGGCGCAGTCCTGCGGCCTCGACGATGCCTTGCTGGAGCGCTTCTTCACGCTGTTCGGCGCCAGTGAGCGCGTGGTCACGCTGTTCTCGCAGGGCGTGAATCAATCCTCGGCCGGCACCGACAAGGTCAACAGCATCATCAACTGCCACCTGGTCACTGGCCGCATCGGGCGCACGGGCATGGGGCCGTTCTCGATCACCGGCCAGCCCAACGCCATGGGTGGCCGCGAAGTTGGCGGGCTCGCGACGCAGCTCGCCGCGCACCTGTCGCTGGAGAACGCGGCGCATCGGCATGCCGTGCAGGAGTTCTGGAATTCACCGCGCATGGCGCAGCAGGCGGGACTGAAGGCCGTGGACCTATTCGACGCCATCGATGCGGGCCGCGTGCGCGCGGTGTGGATCATCGCCACCAATCCCGTGGTCAGCATGCCGGATGCCGATGTCGTGCGGCGCGCGCTGCAACGCTGTCCGCTGGTGATCGTCTCCGACTGCGTGGCGGCGAACGACACCTTGCCCCATGCACATGTGCGACTGCCAGCCACCGCATGGGGCGAGAAGGACGGCACGGTGACCAACTCCGATCGGCATGTGTCGCGGCAACGCGCTTTCGTCGCGGTACCGGGTGGGGCGCGGCCGGACTGGTGGATGCTGTGCGAGGTGGCCAAGCGCATGGGCTTCGCGCAGGGCTTCGACTACGCCGGGCCCGCCGCCATCTTCGATGAACATGCACGGCTCAGCGCTGTGGCACGGCGCTTTGACCGATGCTTTGATCTCGGCGCGCTGGCCGGGCTCACGGCTGCGGGCTATGAACAGCTGCCACCAACCCAGTGGCCGGTGCCGGCGCGCGGAGCGCGGCCGTTCGCCAACGGCCACTATCCAACACCCGATGGTCGCGCGCGGTTCATCGCGACGGCGCCGCGCGGTCCGCGTCACGCACCATCGGCCGAATATCCGCTGGTGCTGAACACCGGCCGCATCCGCGACCAGTGGCACACCATGACGCGCACCGCGCGCGCGGCCTCACTCAATGCGCACGAACCGGAGCCATACCTCGATGCGCATCCGCAGGATCTCGCCGCCGCCGGTATCCATGCGGGCGCATTGCTGCGCGTGGTGTCGCGCTGGGGCAGTGCGCTGGCGCGTGCGCGCAGCAGCGGCGAACTGCCGCCGGGCATGGTGTTCATGCCCATCCACTGGAGTTCCCAGTTCGCGCAGCTGGCGCGTGTCGATGCGGCGGTGAACCCCGTGGTGGATGCGCTGTCGGGTGAGCCGGAGTTCAAGCACACGCCGGTACGACTGGAGCCGGTGGTGGTGCACTGGCAGGGCTTCCTGCTGTCGCGGCGACGCGTGGCCGCGCCTGCCGTGTCGTGGTGGGCGTTCTCGCCCGGCGACGACGTGCAACGACTGGAATTCGCGGGACTCGATGCGCAACGACCGGATGCAGGCTGGTTGCGTGCCGCGATCCCCGAAGCAGCGCGCGCGGAATGGATCGAGTTCGAAGACGCCACGGCCGGCAACTATCGCGCGGCGCTGGTCGAAGACGGGCGCCTGCTCGCCTGCCTCATGCTCGCGAGCAGCGGTGCGTTGCCGGCGCGTTCCTGGCTCGCCACCTTGTTCGCAAAGCCGCACCTTGATCTCGCGGATCGCCGCAGCCTGCTGCTGGGTGCGCGTCGTGACGCCATGGATCCCGGCGCCACCGTCTGTGCCTGCTTCGGCGTGGGCGCCAACACCATCCGCGCAGCCGTGCGTGCCGGTTGCGCGACCGTCGAGGCGGTGGGGGCGCAGCTTCGCGCAGGTACCAACTGCGGTTCGTGCCGGCCCGAGATCCGCAAGCTGCTGGTGGCCGAGCTGGCCAGGGGCGGGATGACGGAGCCGCAGCTGGCCAGCAGCGCCTGAAAACCCTTCATCGGGCGGAGGCCGGCGGGTAGTTGACCCTCCCTGCACAGCTGTGCATACTGTGCATACCGTGAATACAAAGCAGCACAGTCTCGTCGTGATTTCGCAGGCCGATCCGCGGCCCCTGTACCTGCAGGTGAAGGAGCAGATCCGGCACCGCATCGCCGTGGGCGAGCTCAAGTCGGGCGAAGAGATTCCCTCGATCCGCCAGCTCGCGGTCGACATCCGCGTCAGTGTCATCACCATCAAGCGCGCCTACATGGAACTGGAGATGGAGGGCGTGATCCAGACGCGCCATGGGCGCGGTTCCTGCGTGGCCGAGAACGTCGATCTCAGCAACAGCCTGAAGGAAGAAGAACTGGACCAGCACCTGGCCGCCGCCGTCGGCGCCGCCACGCTGCTGCATCTCACGGAAGACGAACTCATCAAGCGACTGCGCCGCATCCGGCGCGACAAGAAGGACGACGCGAAATGAACACACTGCCCGCCGCCGAGGCCTTTTCACTGCAGGGCCTGCGTCGCTCGTTCCGCTACTTCACGCTGGAGGACATCAGCCTCAGCTTGCCGCTCGGGCAGATCATGGGGCTGGTCGGTCCGAATGGCGCCGGCAAGAGCACCACCATCCGCCTGCTGCTGGGTTTGATCGCGCCCGAAGCGGGCGAGATCGAAGTACTCGGCCATCGCATGCCTGGCGATGCCGCTGCCGCCAAGCGCGAGGTGGCCTTCGTGTCCGACGACATGCGGCTGTTCGGCACCGCCACCATCGGCTGGCACCTGCGCTTCATGGCCTCGCTGTATCCGCACTGGGACCAGGCCTATGCCGCGCAGCTGCTGAAGCGCTTCAACCTGCGCGACGAGCAGCTGGTGAAGGGACTGTCGCGTGGCGAGCATGTGAAGGCCATGCTGCTGCTGGCACTGGCGCGTCGTCCGCGCCTGCTGGTGCTCGATGAGCCGACCTCGGGCCTCGACCCGGTGGCGCGCCATGAACTGCTCACCGAACTGATGGAGATCGTGCGCGACGAATCGCGCTCCATCCTGTTTTCCTCGCACCAGACGCAGGATGTCGAGCGCATCAGCGACCAGATCGCCTTCATCGATCGCGGCCGCCTCGTGGACGCGCGCGACAAGGAAAACTTCCTCGAACGCTGGAGGCGGCTGTCCGTCGACATCCCCGTGGGCGTGCGGCTGCCGGAACTGCCAGGCGTGGTGGACCTGACGCTGGGCGAGCGCTTCGCGACCCTCACCACGGATCGCTACGACGGCGACATCGAAGCGCGCCTGGTTGCGGCCGGCGCGATCATCCACGAGGTGCAACGCATGTCACTCGAGGAAATCTTCGTGGCCAGCGTGATGCGCAGCCGCCAGCAGGTGAAATCATGAACTCCGTATTCTGGGCACTGGTGCGCAAGGACCTGTACCTGCTGCGCGGCTTCATGGTCGCGATGCTGGGCAGTGGCATCCTCGGCATCGTGATCATGGCGCTGGGCAGCACCGTTGGCCTCGCCGGTGCGAGCCTCGCGGTGGGCGGCATCCTGTTCCTCACCGCCAACGTGGCCGGCGGTATCTTCCTCGCCAGCTACGCGCTGCTGTCGGACCGCAAGGAGCTGACCCGCCTGTTCGCGCTGACGCTGCCGATCTCGGGTCCGCGCTATGACCAGGCGAAGCTGCTGGGCGGCTACCTGGCCTTCCTGATCCCCTGGGCGGCGCTCACGGTGCTGGTGCTGGTTCCCTCGCTGCTGCCGGGTGGCGTGCGCGGCATGGTGGTGTATGCACTGGTGATCCAGTGCTTCGTGCTGGCGCTGTTCAGCGTCGTCATGGGCACCTTGTTCGTGGTGACCACCGAGGCTGCGTCCGGAATCATGATCCTGACGGTCAACATCCTGTTCAGCCTGTTCATGGTGTCGATCAACCAGCCGCCGATCATCGAACCGATGAAGACCGCGCAGATCACGTGGACGCCGTTCGCATTGTGGATGCTGGCCGGCGAATTCGTGGTCATCTGCGCGTCGATGGTGTTCACCACGTCCGTGATCGCGCGCCGGCGCGACCACATCTGATGCAGGGAAAGCACATGAAGATTCCATCGGATCGCGGCTTCCATTCGGGATAGCGCGTCCCTCTCTACCGAACGCAGTTTCAACCAGTCGATTTTTCAGGAGGTCATATGCAGGCCAGGGTCAGTCTCGCCTTCAAGAAGGCGGTTCTCTCGATTTTCGCGGTGGCGATCACGACGACGCTCGCGTTGCTGCCGGTCGTCGTGCACGCACAGGCGCAGGCACAGGCGCCGGCACAGGCTCAGGTGCCGCCAAAGACGCCACCCGCTGCGCCGGTGGATCCATTCACGGATCCGTACAAGCAGACCTGCGTGGTCTGCCACGGCGAAAAAATGGAAGGCGCGCCGCAGGGCGTGCCGCTGGTCGGACGCGCGCTGGCGCATGGCGACTCGGTGGATGCCATCGCGAAAAGCATTGCCGGGGGCAATGCCCAGCGCGGCATGCCGGCCTTCGCGGCCACCATGGATGCCGCGAAGATCCGCAGCATCGCCACGTACATCGCGGAGACACGCGCCAATTTCTCCTATGTCGATTTCAAGGTCGGCGCTCCGCCGGTGGTGCCCACGGGGAAGATGCGCAGTGAAGCGCAGTCCTTCCGCATCGAGACGGTGGCGACGGATCTTGCGCCGCTGACGTATTCGATCGCGCCGCTGCCGGACGGCTCCATGCTGCTCACCGAGAAGACGCGCGGGCTGCGCATCATCGCGGCGGATGGCAAGGTCTCCGAGCTGGTGCGCGGCACGCCGCAGGTCTATGACGATGGCTTCCAGGTGCCAGGCATATTGCTGGTGTATGGCATGGGCTACATGCTGGATGTAGCACCGCATCCGGACTACGCGAAGAACGGCTGGATCTACCTCTCGTATACCGAGCGCTGCAGCGACTGCAACGAGGCCACGCGCAAGTCGAAGCGGCCGGCGTCGATGCTGGTGCTGGTGCGCGGACGCATCCGCAATGGCGAGTGGGTGGACCAGCAGGTGATCTGGCGCACCGGCTACGAGAACTACACCAGCATGGTGGACATGGCCGCAGGCGGACGCATCGCCTTCGATGGCAAGGGCCATGTGTTCCTCAGCATCGGCATCAAGGGTGGCTCGGAGTTCGCCGGCGTGCAGGATCTTTCATTGCCGTACGGCAAGATCCTGCGGCTCAACGACGACGGCAGTATCCCCGCGGACAATCCCTTCGTGAAGAAGACCGGTGCACTGCCCGAGATCTGGAGCTACGGCCACCGCAGTCCCGAGGGCCTGGAGTTCGACCGCAAGCACGGCCGGCTGTGGGAGACCGAGATGGGCCAGCGCGGTGGCGATGAAGTGAACCTGCTGCTTCCCGGTCACAACTATGGCTGGCCGCTGACCTCGAAAGGGCTGCGCTATGAGGGCATCCCCGTCGACTACGGCAAGGATCTCGGCATCACCTTCGACATGAAGGACATCGACCAGCCGAGGGTGGATCTCACGCCGGCACCGGCCGTGTCGAGCTTCGTGGTTTACGACGGCGCCGCCTTCCCGAAATGGCGCGGCAACCTGCTGGTCGGCACGCTGAAGGCCACGGAGCTGTATCGCATGGTGCTCGATGGCGACCAGGTCGTGCATCGCGAGACCTTGCTCGGCGGGCTCGGCCGCATCCGTGACGTCGCGGTGGGGCGGGGGGGCGTGGTCTACCTGCTGCTCGAACACCAGTCCGGCAGCCGCGTCCTGCGGCTGGTGCCGGTGCGTTGATGCTTCCGGCCACACACATGAGTATTTCAACCAGGAGAAGGGACATGCGCATGTCATCCGCAGTGCTGGAGTTGGCTTTGATCGCGGGCTTCGTATCACCGGTATTTGCCGCGGACTCACCGTTCGTCGGCAAGTGGACGGCTACGGCCGCCGCGGCTACCGGCAACGCATCCGAAATCGTCACGGTCGTGAGGGCGGCCGATGGCTATGCGATCACGGCGAAGCTGGTCGCGCCAGTGCCGGGCCAGCCCGAGGCGGGGCCGGGCAAGGACATCGTGCTCGAAGGAGACCACTTCTCGTACAAGCGCACGTTGTCCGTGGGCGGCAACGAACTCGTGATCCTCTACACGGGTGTGGTCACCGGCGACAGGTTCACCGGAACGATCGAGCTCGCGTCCGTGAAGATTCCATTCACGGGAGTGCGCATCAAGGACGGTGGCTAGCGATGCGCGGCGCCGGCGGCTAGTGCCGCAGGCGCCAGCCGCTGCGGATCATCCAGGCGGCAAGCGCCAGGCACGCCGCCAGTATCCCGACGATGATGGTGAAGCTGATCCGCACGTCGACATCGCCCTGGCCGTAGAAGCTCCAGCGGAAGCCGCTGATCAGGTACACGACGGGATTGAACAGCGTGACCGTACGCCACACCGGCGGCAGCATTGAGATGGAATAGAAGCTGCCGCCGAGGAAGGTCAGCGGCGTGATGATCAGCGCGGGCACGAACTGCAATTTCTCCCAGCTGGTTGCCCACACGCCCAGCACGAAGCCGAACAGGCTGAAGGTGAGGGCGGTCAGCGCCAGGAACACCAGCATCCAGAACGGATGCAGGATGGACAGCGGCACGAAGAATGCCGAAGTGCCGAGGATGATCAGCCCGATCAGCATGCTCTTGCTGGCCGCGGCGCCCACGTAGCCGAGCAGGATTTCCGACGCGCCCACCGGCGCCGACAACAGTTCGTAGATGGTGCCCGACCACTTCGGGAAATAGATGCCGAAAGAGGCATTGCCGATGCTCTCGTTGAGCACCGACAGCATGATGAGTCCGGGCACGATGAAGGCGGCGAATGGCACGCCGCCGATCTCGGTCATGCGCGAGCCGATGGCCGAGCCGAACACCACGAAGTACAGCGAGGTGGTGAGCACCGGCGTCAGGATGCTCTGCACGATGGTGCGGAAGGTGCGCGCCATTTCGAAGCCGTACACGGCGCGGACGGCTTGCCAGTTCATGCCGCACCCCGCACCAGCGACACGAAGATGTCTTCGAGTGAACTCTGCTGGGTGTCGAGATCCTTGAACTCGATGCCGGCCTGGCCGATGTCGCGCAGCAGCTGCGCGATGCGCGCGCGTTCGGCTTCGTCGTTGAAGGTGAACAGGAGCGTCAGCCCATCGTCGGCGAGCTTGAGGTTCCAGGCGGCGAGGGCCTCGGGGATGCGCTCGAGCCTGTCGCGCAGGTGCAGCCGCAGTTCCTTGCGGCCCAGCTTCGCCATCAGCTTGGCCTTGTCCTCCACCAGCACCAGCTCGCCCTTGTTGATGATGCCGATGCGGTCGGCCATCTCCTCGGCTTCCTCGATGTAGTGCGTGGTCAGGATGATGGTGGTGCCGCCATCGCGTAGCTCGCGTACCAGGCGCCACATGTCACGGCGCAGTTCCACGTCGACGCCGGCGGAAGGTTCGTCGAGGAACAGCAGCTTCGGTTCGTGCACCAGCGCCTTGGCGATCATCACGCGACGCTTCATGCCACCGGACAGCGTCATGATCTTCGCGTCACGCTTGTCCCACAGTGAGAGTGAGCGCAGCACGCGTTCGACCAGCGCCGGATCGGGAGCGCAACCGAACAGGCCGCGACTGAAGGTCACTGCCGGGCGCACGGCCTCGAAGGCTTCGGTGGCCAGCTCCTGCGGCACGAGGCCGATGAGCCTGCGGGTGATGCGCGGTTCGCGCCTGATGTCGTGGCCATCCACCTGCGCGCTGCCGCCGCTGGCGTTGACGAGGCCGCACAGCACGCCGATCAGCGTGGTCTTGCCGGCGCCATTCGGTCCCAGCAATGCGAAGATCTCGCCGCGGCGGATTTCGAGGTTGATGTTGCGCAGGGCGGCGAGTCCGCCGGGGTAGGTCTTGGAAAGACCGCTGATCGAAAGGATGGGTTGCACGCGCTGGATTCTACGACGGCTGCGCCTGTCGCCTGCTATCTTCGCGCGAAAACACGGGTCTTCCGTGCGGCCTGATCCGGGAAACTCCATGCGCTGCTGCAAACTCCTGCTGCCTTTCCTTGCCGCGATGACCACCATGGCCTGCACTCCAAAGCACGAGTCGCCGCCGCCAGTCGCCGCCGAAGTGGCACCCGTGCTGGATGGTGATGACGCGCGCGACATCCATTCATTCGCCGAACCGGCCATTGCACGTGTCACGCATGTGGATCTCGACCTGGCCGCGGATTTCACCGGGCACACGCTGGCCGGCACGGCGGCACTCGATGTGCTGGCGCAGGGCGTGTCGCCAGTGCTGACGCTCGACACCCGGAAGCTCACCATCGAAGCGGTCACCGATGGCGATGGCAAGGCGCTGCACTGGGAGCTGGGCAAGGAGGACGCCATCCTCGGCACGCCCTTGCGGGTGACACTCGGCGCCGTGCGCCGCGTGCAGGTGAGGTACCACACCGATCCGGGCGCGGGCGCGCTGCAATGGCTGACGCCTGCGCAGACCGCGGGCGGCAAGCAGCCGTATCTGTTCAGCCAGGGTGAATCCATCCTCAACCGCAGCTGGATTCCGACGCAGGACAGCCCGGGCATCCGCCAGACCTGGAGTGCGCGCATCGTCGCGCCGGCGGCGCTCACGGTGGTGATGAGTGCCGAGATGCTGGGCGCGGACAAGGACCCCGTGGGCAGCGGGCGCGCCTGGCGTTTCCGTATGGAGCATCCGGTCGCGCCGTATCTCATCGCCATCGCGATCGGCGACATCGCGTTCCGCAGCACCGGTCCGCGCACTGGTGTGTACACCGAGCCGGCCGTGCTCGATGCAGCGGCCACCGAGTTCGCCGATCTCGAGAAGATGGTCAGCGAAGCCGAGTCGCTGTATGGACCCTATCGCTGGGGGCGTTACGACCTGTTGATCCTGCCGCCTTCGTTTCCTTTCGGCGGCCAGGAAAATCCCCGTCTCACCTTCGCGACACCGACGATCATCGCGGGCGACAAGTCGCTGGTGAACGTGGTGGCGCATGAGCTCGCGCACAGCTGGTCCGGCAATCTCGTCACCAATGCGACCTGGCCGGATTTCTGGCTCAACGAAGGTTTCACCGTCTACTTCGAAGACCGCATCATGGAGCGCGTCTATGGCAAGCGCTTCGCCGACATGCTGATGGACCTGGGCTGGGACAGCCTGCAATCGCAGATCAAGGATCTCGGCGGCATGCAGGCGCCGGACACGCGACTGCACCTCGATCTCGCCGGTCGCGATCCCGACGATGGCCTCACCGATATTCCCTACGAGAAGGGCGCCGTATTCCTGCGCACCATCGAAGCGGCCGTGGGGCGCGAGCGCTGGGATGCGTATCTGCGCGATTATTTCGATCGCCATGCCTTCCAGCCGCAGACCTCGGCGCGTTTCCTCGCCGATTTACGCGAGCACCTGATCAAGGGCGATGCCGAACTGGAGCGCAGGCTCGGCCTCGATGCCTGGGTGTTCCAGCCGGGACTGCCGGCCAATGCCGTGCATGTCACCGCCGAAGCGTTCCAGCAGGTGGATGCCGCGGCGAAGGGCTTCTCGGCGAGTGGCAAGCTGCCCGAGGTCGGCGGCTGGAGCAGTCCCGAGCGGGTGCGCTTCCTGAATCGCCTGCCGCGCAGGCAACCGGCCGCACGCCTCGATTCACTGGTGAAGCTGCTGGCGCTCGATACCCAGCACAACAGCGAAGTACGCTTTGCGTGGCTGACGCTCGCCATCGCCAATCGCTACCAGCCTGCAGTACCGCAGCTCGAGGATTTCCTGACTTCCATGGGCCGGCGCAAGTTCGTGCTGCCGTTGTTCACGGACCTGATGGGCCAGGGAGGGTGGGGCAAGGACATTGCCGTGCCGCTGTACGCAAAGGCCCGGCCCGCGTATCACCCGCTGACCGTGGGCAGCGTGGACAAGGTGGTGCCGCTAACGGGAGCCGCGAAGCCCTGACGAATGCGCGCCGCCTCAGCGGCGGCGCGGCGTCTGCGGCAGCGTGAAGGTCTTGGCGTCGGAAGTCTCGATCGACAGCGAGAACATGCGGCGCTCGGCGCCCTGCAGGGCACCGACATTGATCACCTGGCGCGCCACTTCTTCATTGCGCTCGTTGCGCACCACCACGAGGATGGAATATTCCGTGGCTGAATCCATGCGCTCCGCATCGAGCGTGCCTTCGATCTGCCAGGCCGTCTTGGTGGCAGCCACGCCACCCGGGCGGGCATCCTTGTCGAAACGCAGGTGATGCTTGCATCCGGGGCAGACAGAGGCGCTCTCCAGGATCGTTGCCCGGCAATGCGGGCAGGTGCGCGTGGCACCTGCCTGGTTAAGTGAACGCGCCGACCCGATCATGCGACGTTGCTACGACTCCCGAGTAACGTAGTGGCAGCGGAGCTTCCGGAGCTGGTGCCGGACTTTGCGCCGTCTTCGAAGCCGAAGTCTACCGCACCGCGCATGCGCGAGCCCGGGGCCACGGTGAACGAACCGGCTTTCACGTCACCGACAATGGTGCCGCCCTGCTGCAGCTCGACCCGCTTGGCGGCTTCGATGTTCCCCTGCAGCTCGCCGCTGACGATCACTTCGCTGGCGCGCACCTGGCCCTCGACGCGCGCGCCGCTGTCGATGTGCAGGTTGCCTTCCACGTTGATGTCGCCGGTGAACTTGCCCGCCACGCGCACGTGGCCGTTGCCATTGATCTTGCCCTCGATCGAGAGCCCTGCCGCGATGATGGATTCTTTCATGTCAGTGCGCTCCTTCAGCGCCGAGGCGGTGTCCTGGGTATAGAGGCCAGTCGGCGGAGTGCTGGCCGGTCGGGGCGCGGGGGTGCCGGCAGGAGCCGGTGGCGTCGCGCCGGTTTCAGGTTTGTCCCACAGTGCCATGGTCACAGCTCCATTGCTGATGATGCGGGCCCGAAGGTAACCCGGTTTTGCCCCGGCGGCCAAGCCTGTCGCAGAATCCAGCCATGAGCGACATGCAAGAACCCCGCGCGATGCGCCTGCGGCAAATCGAAAGCGAAGACGAAGTGGTACTGGAGCCGGCGGCCGGTGGTGCGGATGCGGCCGTCATCTGGCTGCATGGCCTGGGCGCGGATGGCTACGACTTCGTGCCCATGGTGCCGCAGCTGAAATTCCCGGCTACGGCGCGCGTGCGCTTCGTGTTTCCGCACGCCGAGGTGCGGCCGGTAACCATCAATGCCGGCTATGCGATGCGTGCCTGGTACGACATCCGCGAGCTGACGCCCGAGGGGCGTGATGACGAAGCGGGGCTCAACGCCACGCGTGCGCGCATCGAGCGTTACATCGAGCGCGAGCAATCCGCCGGCATTGCCGCACGGCGCATCGTGGTGGCCGGTTTCTCGCAGGGCGGGGCGACGGCGCTGCACGTGGGCATGCGCCACCCGACTGCACTGGGCGGTGTGATTGCGCTGTCCTCATACCTGCCGTTGCGTGCGCGTTTCGCCGCGGAGCTTGCGCCAGCGAACCGCAGGACGCCGGTGCTGATGTGCCATGGGCGCGAGGACGTCGTGGTGTTGCCCACCTTCGGCGAACAATCACGCGACGTGATGCGCGCGGCCGGAGTGAAAGTGGATTGGCGCCAGTACTCGATGGGCCATCAGCTCAATGAACCGGAGATGCACGACATAGCGGCCTGGCTTGCCCATCATCTGGAGCTGCTTCCGAAAGAGTCGTAAGCACTGAAGCAGTGCGCGCACCTCACTCAACAAACTGCCCCGGCAGCGTGTGGAGACGAGGGGTTGACATCACCAGAAAGCGCTTTTTTCCAGCTTCGAGCCGTGTATAGAATACGCGCCGATCGTTGGTCGTCCGGCTTCTGTCCTGTCGCGCCCACGGAAGCGCGCGAGCTCCAGTGGAAGGTCTCCGATCAGGTGTCGAACAAAACTTGAACAGGATTGGAGATCTTTAAATTTATGGCCAAGATCTACGTTGGCAACCTGCCATTCACGGCGACCGAAGCCGAAGTGCGCACGTTGTTCTCGCAGCACGGTACGGTTGAATCCGTGGCCCTCCCGACGGACCGGGAAACTGGTCGTCCGCGTGGCTTCGGTTTTGTGGAAATGCCCCAGGGTGATGCCGCTCGCGCCATCCAGGCGTTGAATGGTTTCTCGATGAATGGTCGCCCCTTGCGCGTCAACGAAGCGCAGGACAAGCCCCGCACCGGCGGTGGCGGTGGCCCTCGCGGAGGTGGCGGTGGTGGTGGCTACGGTCGCGGGCCCGGCGGCGGCGGCGGCGGCGGTCGCTGGTAAGCGAAGCAAACGACACGCACTGTGTTGACGAGAAGGCCCGGTGAGAACCGGGCCTTTTTCGTTTTTGATCGCAACCAGCTGCCGCATCCGGTTTGCGCACGCACGAACACTGCTCGAGGCCGCGCGCGCCACGAGAACGGTTCCGGCAACCGTTCGGAACTGGCGGGCCGTGCGCGGATCCCTAGACTCCGGCGCCTTCGAGAACAAGTAATTGGGGAATCGCATGCGTCTTGCTCGCCAACTGCCTGCAGTCGGTACCGTTCTGGCCCTGTCCGGTTTCGTGATGGCGTCGTCCGCACGGGCGGCCGACACGAACGACGACGAGCTGAAGGAAGTCATCGTCACCGGGCACAGTCTGGAGGTGACCACGCCGCTGGAGTTGTCACGCTACGGCAATGACGTGGAGTTCGTCAGCAGCGCCGAGGTGCAGAAGCAGGGCTTCGTCGATGTCTCGCAGGCGCTGGAGATGCTCGTGCCGGGGGCTTACGTGGCCCCGCAGGCCGGCGCCTTCAGCTACATCAATCTTTCATTGCAGGGCTCGCGCACCGGCGATGTGCTGTGGACCGTCGACGGTGTACGCATCAACAACCGCCTGTACAACGGCACCAGCCCCGCCGACACGCTGCCTGCCAGCATGATCGAGCGCATCGAAGTGCTGAAGGGTGGTGAGGGCCTTCTTTATGGCACGCAGGCCGTGGCGGGTGTGATCAACGTGGTCACGAAGGCGTTTTCGGACCAACCCGATGGCGCCATCAGTGCAGGCGGCGACAGCCGCGATGGCCTGCACCTGAACGGTTACGCGCGCGGCTCACTGGGCGGCAACCACTTCGTGGGGTGGGCGTCGAAAGACAAGACCGACGGCTACAACCTGTATGACGCGTACCGGCCCGGCGCCACCACGCGCGACCGCCACTATGACGTCGATAGCTACGGGCTCAAGTACGGCTACGACTTCACCGAGGCGCTGCGCCTCACCCTGCAGGGCGTGCATACCGACGCCGCGCTCGACTATCCGACCGTCTCGAATACCAACGTGAACGATCGCAATGAGGAGATCTGGAGCGGCCGCCTCGACTACCAGCCCGGCAAATCCGTGCAGTTGTTCGTGAAGAGCTACTACCACGACTGGCATACCTGGTATTTCCCGGTCGGTGAACGCGATGAGCGCCTGTTCTGGGGTTACAAGGATTTCGGCTTCAGCGCGGCCAGCCAGTTCGATCCCGGTCATGGGCTGCAATACAACCTGGGTGCCGACTACCAGAACTATCGTGGTCGCGACGAGGTGCTGATCATCGACGGCCTCACCGAGCGGGCGAAGGCCGTGTACGGCCAGGTGCGCACCACGGACGATTTTTCCACCAGCGCGCGTTTCGCCGCGGGCCTGCGTTACAACAAGACCGGCGGCAGCAAGGCCACCATCTGGAACACCTCCGGTGTCTACAACTTCACCGACTCGCTGTATGCGGAGAGCAGCTTCGGCACGGCGTTCCAGCTGCCGGATGCGGAGGAGCTGTATGCCAAGGATCCGGATGAGGATGCGCGCGGCAATGCCAACCTGAAGCCCGAGGAAAGCTTCAACGTCAATGTCGCCATCGGCGGCAGGCTGCAGGCGGGCGAGCGTCCACTCACCTGGAAGGTCAGCGGCTGGAAACGCCGCATCAAGAACCTGATCGATGTGGACGAGGACAACCCGCCGGCCGGCTACTACGGCATCTACGTGAACACCGACGGCAAGGTGAAGGTGTCGGGCACCGAATTGCTGCTGCGTGGCTCCTTCACCGATGCGCTCACCTTCGATGCCAGCTACATGTTCAGCCGCGAGCGCGCGCCGGATACGGGCGAGCAGCTGCAGGACCGGCCGAAGAACACCGCCAAGATCGGCCTTGGATTCGAGCCGCCTGGCAGCTCATGGGGTACCGACATCGCCGTGAAATACATGGGCACGACGCATGCGGACCTCTCCGCCCCATTCGGCCGCACGTCCTATGGCGATGCCATCATCACCAATCTCGGCGCATGGTGGTACGTCGACGGCACGCCGCGCCATCATCGCGTCGGTTTGCGCGTGGAGAACCTGTTCGACAAGAGCTATGCCACGCGCCTGCGCACCGCGAACATCGATGCGGACGATGATGAATCGGCGTTGTTCCTGTACCGCTATCGTGGCTCCCCACGCACGGCGTTCCTGAACTACACGTACAACTTCTGATGGCCTGACGATGCTGCGGATACTGCTGTTCATCCATCGCTACCTCGCGGTGGTGGTGGGCCTGCTCATGGCACTGTGGTGCCTGTCGGGTTTCGTGATGATCTACCAGCCGTATCCGGAGTTCACCGCGGCGGAGCGCCTCGCGGCACTCGCGCCGCTGCAGCTGCAGGGCTGCTGCAAGACGGATTTCCTGCCCGGTGACGAGGCGCCGGCCGGCAGTTTCCGCATCGAGATGTTCAACGGCAGGCCGGTGTTGCGCCGGCCCAATGTCGTGCCCATCGACCTGGCCAGCGGTACGCCGCTGCGGCGCCTGCCGCAGGAAGAAGTGCTGCGGGTCGCCAGTGACTACGGCACGCAGCTCGGCCTGCACGTGCAGCCGCGCTGGCTCGAGGAAGTGCGCGTGGACCAGTGGTCCATCCAGAGTGCCGGTCGCAACCAGCCGGCGCAGCACGTCGCGCTCGACGATGCGGCAGGAACCGAGCTGTACATCAACGGCAGGACCGGCGAGATCTTCCAGCAGACCACGCGTCGCGAGCGCGTGCTCAGCTGGTTCGGCGCGGTTCCGCACTGGCTGTATCCGACGGTGCTGCGACGGAATGGTCCGCTGTGGTCGCAGGTGGTGATCTGGACCTCCGTCATCGGTACTTTCCTCACGTTCACCGGTTTGTACGTGGGCATCTCGCGCCTGCGCAGGCGGCGCAGCGCCAGCGCCTCCGTCTCGCCGTTTCGCGGCTGGTGGTACTGGCATCACATCACCGGGCTCGTGTTCGGAGTGCTCACGCTGACCTGGGTGTTCAGCGGATTGCTGACGATGAATCCCTGGGGATTGCTCGAAGGCAGCGAGGTGGGCGCGCAACTGCAACCGCGCCTGGCCGGCGAACCACCGGTCGCGGAGTTGCGGCAGTTCCTGCAAGGCGTGCCTGGCCTGCGGTCCGGCGAATACACGCAGCTGCGTGCGCGTCCCTTCGGTGGCCGCCTGTTCGTGCTGGCCTACAGGGCGGACGGATCGGTGGATCGTCTCGATGCCATGGCGCGTCCGGCGCCACTGGCCTTGCAGGACGTGCAGCAGGTGCTCGCCGGATTGGACACGCACCTCGCCTCCGTCGATACCTTGGCGGATGGCGATGTGTACTACTACGCGCGTGGCGACGCCGTCGAGCTGCCGGTGTATCGCGCGACTCTGGAAGATGCGCAACACACCCGCGTGTACATCGGTGCGAAGACCGGCAACTTCCGCATCGTCGATCGCGATGCGCGGCAGGCACGCTGGCTCGAGGATGGCCTGCACGGCCTCGACTTCCCCGGCCTGCAGCGTCGCCCGCTGTGGGACATCATCGTGCTGTTGCTGCTCGCCGGCGTGACCGCTTCATGCATCACCGGCGGCTGGATGGCGATCCAGCGCATCCGGCGCGACTTCGGCTGGGACAGGCGCTTTCCGCCCGCCGATTCCGCCGCCAAAAAATAGTACGCTCCATCCACACGAGTGGACCGGAGCGGGCATGGCCATCAGGACGATTTTGCGCATGGGTGATCCGCTGCTGCTGCGGCGGTCGGAGGAAGTCACGCGTTTCGATACGCCCGGACTGCGTGCGCTCATCCTCGATATGGAAGAAACCATGCGCGATGCGAACGGTGCCGGCCTGGCCGCGCCGCAGATCGGCGTGTCGCAGCGGGTGGTGATCTTCGGTTTCGAACGCAACGAGCGTTACCCGGACGCGCCGGCCGTGCCGAAGACCGTGCTCATCAATCCCGTGCTCACGCCGCTCGATGGCGGGGAAGAGCTGGGCTGGGAAGGCTGTCTTTCGGTACCCGGCATGCGCGGTATGGTGCCGCGGCACCTGCGGCTGCGTTACCAGGGGCAGGACCAGTTCGGCCATGCCATCGACCGTACGGTGGATGGCTTCCACGCACGGGTCGTGCAGCACGAAGTGGATCACCTCGACGGCATCCTGTACCCCATGCGCATGCGCGATCTGTCGAAGTTCGGCTTCCAGGACGTGCTTTTCCCGGGCCAGCAGCTCAACGACGACTGAGTCTCAGGCGGCTCTGCGCCTGAACCGCTAACATCCGCGCATGGAAAAGTTCGACGTCGTCGTCATTGGAACGGGTCCCGGCGGCGAAGGCGCGGCCATGATGCTCAGCAAGAACCATCGCCGGGTCGCGGTGGTGGAGCGCTATATCGAGGTGGGTGGCGGCTGCACGCACTGGGGCACCATTCCCAGCAAGGCGCTGCGCCACGCGGTCAAGACCCTGAGCGACGTACGGCGCAATCCACTGCTGCGCAAGCTGGCGGAGGGGTTGAACGTGACGCTGCCACAGCTGCTGGCACAGGCCAGTGGCGTGATCGAGGCGCAGGTACAGATGCGCCGACGCTTCTATGAGCGCAACCGCGTGCCGGTGCTGGAGGGTGCGGCGCGTTTCATCGATGCCAACACGATTGAAGTGACGCCGCGCGCCAGTGAACCTTACAAGGTGCAGGCCGATCGTTTCGTCATCGCCACGGGCTCGCGGCCCTACCACCCGCCGGGGCTTGATTTCTCGCATCCGCGCGTGCTCGACAGCGACAGCGTGCTGCGTTACACGGGCACGCCGTTCGGCGTCACCATCTACGGCGCCGGTGTCATCGGCTGCGAGTACGCCTCCATATTCCTGAACCTCGGCCTGAAGGTGACGCTGGTCAATACGCAGGACCGGCTGCTGTCGTTCATGGATGAGGAAATCGCCGAGGCGCTTTCCTACCACCTGCGCGACCAGGGCTGCGTCATCCGCCACAACGAGCAGTTCGATCACCTCGAAGCGCGCGAGCACGACGTGGTGCTGCACCTGAAGTCCGGTCGCAGCCTGAAGTCGGACGTGCTGCTGTGGGCGAATGGCCGCACCGGCAATACCGATGGCATGAACCTCGAAGCGGCCGGCCTCGCGCCGAACCAGCGCGGCCAGCTGACGGTGAACGGGGATTACCAGGCGGCCGTGCCGAACATCTACGCGGTGGGCGATGTGATCGGACCGCCGGCACTGGCGAGTGCGGCCTACCAGCAGGGTGGTGCGGTGGGACGCTACATCGTCGATGCCACCGCACCTTCGCGTCGCCTCGACCTGATCCCCAGCGGCATCTACACCATTCCCGAAATCTCCTCGGTGGGCAAGACCGAAAAGGAACTGCAGGAAGCCGGCATTCCCTATGAAATCGGCCACACCCATTTCAAGAGCCTGGCGCGCGCGCAGATGACGGCGCAACCCGTGGGGATGCTGAAGATCCTGTTCCATTCGAAGACGCTGGAAGTGCTGGGCGTGCATTGCTTCGGTGACAACGCCTCGGAGATCGTGCACATCGGCCAGACGGTGATGGCCAGCCGCGACATCAACAGCCTGCGCTACTTCATCGACACCACCTTCAATTATCCGACGATGGCCGAGGGCTATCGCATCGCCGCCTACAACGGCCTGAACCGGCTGGCGTAACGGATGAGCGAGAACCCGAAGGACCGGCCAAAGGGCCGGTCGTTGCAGCCGCTGAGATTCCTGTGGCCCTTCCTGCGTCCGTATCGCGGCACGCTGGTGGCTTCCATCTTTGCCCTGCTGTTCGCATCGGGCGCGCTGCTGTTGCTGCCGGTGGCCGCGCGCTATGTGATCGATCGCGGCATGGTGGCGGGCAATGCGGAGACGGTGAATCGCTACTTCTTCGCCTTCCTCGGCGCAGCGGGATTGATGGGCGTGTTCGCGGCGCTGCGTGCCTATCTCGTGAGCTGGCTGGGTGAACGCGTGATCGCCGACATCCGCGCCAAGGTCTACGAGCGCGTGCTGGCGATGGACCTCACCTTCTTCGAGGTGACGCGCACCGGCGAAGTGTTGTCGCGGCTCACCACCGACACGACGCTGGTGCAGTCGATGGCGGGCGTGAACATCTCGATCACGCTGCGTTCGCTGCTCAACCTCATCGGCGCGCTGGTGCTGATGGCGGTGACCAGCGCCAAGCTGATGGGCGTGATGGTGATACTGATCCCATTGGTGATGCTGCCGCTGTTCTCGGTGGGCCGACGGGTGCGCAAGCTGTCGCGCGATACGCAGGATCGCGTCGCCGATTCGAGCGGGCAGGCCGGCGAGACCTTGAACGCCATGCAGACCATCCAGGCATTCACGCTGGAGTCCATGCAGTCGCAGCGCTACTCGGAAGCCGTGGAGCTGGGCTTCGCCACCGCGATCCGTCGCAACAAGGTGCGCGCGCTGCTCACCGCAATCGGCACCTCGCTGGTGATGGCGGCGGTCACCTTCGTGCTGTGGCTGGGCGCGCACGCCGTGCTCGCCCATCAGATGACCGGCGGCCAGCTGGGACAATTCCTCATCTATGCCGCGCTGGTGTCGGGCTCGGCTGCCGCGCTGATCGAGCAATGGGGCGAAGTGCAGCGCGCCGCCGGTGCGATGGAGCGCCTGGTGGAACTGATGGAAGCCGAGCCTGCCATCCGCACGCCTGCGAGTGCTGCCGCGCTGCCGGCGCGCGTGCGTGGCGAACTGCGCTTCGAAGCCGTGCGCTTCAACTATCCATCGCGCCCCGACCAGTCTTCGCTCGATGGCGTGACGCTGGACATCGTTCCCGGTGAAACGGTGGCGGTCGTTGGTCCCTCCGGCGCCGGCAAGAGTACGCTGCTGCAACTGATGCTGCGCTTCTACGATCCGCAGGGTGGGCGCATCCTGCTCGACGGCATCGACATCGCGCGTGTTGATCCACTCGCGCTGCGCCGGCAGATCGGCTTCGTACCCCAGGACACCATGTTGTTCGCCGCCAGTGCGCGCGAGAACATCCGCTATGGACGTCCCGGTGCGAGTGACGCCGCAGTGGAAGCCGCGGCCGTTGCTGCTGCCGCCGATGAATTCATCCGCGCGTTGCCGCAGCAGTACGACAGCTTCCTCGGCGAACGCGGCACGCGGCTCTCGGGTGGGCAACGCCAGCGCATCGCCATCGCGCGCGCCATCCTGAAGGATCCGCCGGTGCTGCTGCTCGACGAAGCCACCAGCAATCTCGATGCGGAAAGTGAACGGCTGATCCAGCAGGCACTGGAAGGCCTGATGGGTTCGCGCACTACCATTATCGTGGCCCACCGACTTGCCACAGTTCTCAAGGCCGACCGGATCCTCGTTATGGACCGCGGACGCGTCGTGGCGTCCGGAACACACATGTCGCTATTGGGAACCAGTTCACTCTATCGACGGCTTGCGCATCTGCAGTTCGGCGGCCAAGAAGCCGATACTGACAGCCTGTAAGAGTCGATTGGTCCAACGTGCCGCCGGCAGCTCAACAAGAAGATTGGCGTAGGAAGTACTTCGATAGCATCGGTGCCATCGAGGAAGAGGCGCGCCAGTACCGCAAGCAGCAGGGCATTCTCTACAAGCTGATCACGCGGCTGTGCGCGGCCGGGCAGGGTCAGTCGCCGCGCATCGACTCGGAACTCAGGCGGCTGCGCGATTCGGTACGCCGCGAGGCTGGCGTCGAGGAGTTGGAGCCATTCGGCGAGGCCATCGCCGAAGCAGTGCGTGCGGTGGAGGCCGAGCGCGAGGAATCTTCCGCGAAGGAAGCTTCGTATGCGGAGACGGTGCCGGCTTTCCAGCCAGCAGCGCCAGCCGCGGCGGCTTCGGCACCCACCATCGAATTCGTCCACACCACACAGGTGGTGTACGCGCAGCAGCCCAGGCCATCCCAGTCCCTGCAATCCGCGCTGGCCGCGCCGCCTGCTCCGCAGGCCATGGCTGCGGGAACCGGACAGCTCCGCGAGGTGCTGCTGCATCTTCTCGCGGAGTTGCGGCACGAGCCGGAGTTTGCCAACGAAATCGCGGCGCTCGAATCCGAAATCGGGGCGCCGCCGACGCATGAGAAGGTGCCCGCGCTCGTCGCGAAGGTGGGCGGCCTGCTGGTGCAGCAGATCCGCAACCTCGAGAAGGCACGCCAGGGCCTGGCCGTGCTGATGGAGCAGATGCTCGGCCAGCTCGATTCGCTGAACGTGTACGTCAAGGGCCAGTCCGAAGAGGAATCACGCCGCCAGTCAAACAGCGACGCTCTGAACCTGCAGATCACCGGTGAAGTGCGCGCCATGGGCGAAAGCGTGGAGAGCGATTGCGACATCGAGACGCTGCGCGAGCAGCTGGGCAAGCGCCTGCAGTCCATCAGCCGGCACGTGCAGACCTTCCGCGATCGCGAGAAGGAACTGTCGCGCCAGTCGCGCGAACGCGCGGCGCGCATGAGCGCGCGCATGGACGAGATGGAGAACGAGGCCAAGGCGCTGCAGACCAAACTGCGCGACGAGCAGCGCCAGTCACTGCTCGATCCGCTGACGCGCATCCCCAACCGCCTCGCCTGGGAACAACGCATCACCGAGGAACTGGCGCGCGCGCAGCGCCTCCGGGAGACCACCTGCGTGCTGGCCTGGGATATCGACGGCTTCAAGGCCATCAATGACCGATACGGCCATCGTGCCGGTGACAAGGTGCTGGTCGTGGTGGCCGAATCGCTGGCCACCGGCATCCGCGGTACGGATTTCGCCGCACGCTATGGCGGCGAGGAATTCGTCATGCTGTTGCCGGGCACGGCGCTCGCCAGGGGCATCGCCATCGCCAACAACCTGCGCGAGACCATTGCGCAGACCGGTTTCCACTTCCGGGGCGCACCGGTGTCGGTGACGATTTCCTGCGGCATCACCGAGCTGCGTGACAGCGATACCGCGGCCGATGCCTTCGACCGCGCCGACGGCGCGATGTACAAGGCGAAGAACGGCGGCCGTAACAAGGTGATCAGCGGCTGAGTAGTGGCAGCTGCCGGCTCAGGGTCGCGACAGGCGCTGGTAGCGCCAGAACAGGATCAGCAGGAAACCGCCGACCATTCCGCCCAGGTGCGCGAAATGCGCTACGCCAACCTCGCGGCCGGAAATTCCCAGGTACAACTCCACCAGTCCGTACAGCGTGACGAACAGCCACGCGGGCATCGGGATCGGTGGGAAGATCAGCATCAAGCGGCGATGCGGGAAGGCGAGGCCGAAGGCCAGCAGCACTCCGAAGATGCCGCCTGAAGCACCGACGGTCGGGCCGGCCTGCCGTTCGAAGAAATGCTGCACGGCCAGTTGCGCGAGCCCGGCCGAGATCACGCACACCAGGTAGTAGACCGTGAAGCGCCGACTGCCAACGAGCCGCTCGATCTCCGGCCCGAACATGTATAGCGCGAACATGTTGAAGATGATGTGCGTGAAGCCCCCATGCAGGAAGGCATAGGTCACGAGCTGCCATGCATGGAAGCCGGCCCCGTAAGGCGGATCGAGATACAGCGGCTGCAGCGCGAACAGATCTTCCAGCCGCGACCCCATCACCAGTTGCAGCAGGAATGCTGCAACACAGGCGACGAGGATGTTGCGGACGACCGGCGTCATTCGGCGATGGCGCCCTCGATGGAGCGCGAATTGCGCTTGCGCTCGTTCTCGGTGAGGAAGCGCTTGCGGATGCGGATCGATTCCGGCGTGACTTCTACCAGCTCGTCGTCCGCGATGAATTCCACCGCGTATTCCAGCGTCAGCTCGATGGGCGGCGTCAGCAGGATGGCGTCATCCTTGCCCGAGGCGCGCACGTTGGTGAGCTTCTTGGTCTTGATCGGGTTGACCACGAGGTCGTTCTCGCGGCTGTGGATGCCGACGATCATGCCTTCGTAGAGCTTCTCGCCGTGGCTGACGAACAGCCGGCCGCGTTCCTGCAGGCTCCACAGCGCGTAGGCCACGGCTTCACCGTTTTCCATGCTGATCAGCACGCCGTTGCGGCGTTCGGCCAGATCGCCCTTCATCGGCGCGTAACCGTCGAACACATGGCTCATCAGGCCGCTGCCGCGGGTGAGGTTCATGAACTCGCCCTGGAAGCCGATGAGTCCGCGTGCCGGCACGCGGTACTCGATGCGCACGCGGCCACGGCCGTCCATGGACATGTCGCGCATCTCGGCGCGGCGCGTACCGAGGGCTTCCATCACGCCGCCCTGGTGGGCTTCTTCGACATCCACGGTCAGCGCTTCGTAAGGCTCCTGCGTGACGCCGTCGACCTGCTTCAGCAGCACCTGCGGACGCGACACGGCCAGTTCGAAGCCTTCGCGACGCATGTTCTCGATGAGGATCGTCAGGTGCAGTTCGCCGCGGCCGGAGACGCGGAAGATGTCCGCATCGCGGGTTTCCTCGACGCGCAGCGCCACGTTGTGCTCGAGCTCCTTCATCAGGCGCTCGCGGATCTGGCGGCTGGTGACGAACTTGCCTTCGCGGCCCGCGAGCGGCGAATTGTTCACCTGGAACATCATCGCCAGCGTAGGTTCGTCCACCGCGATGGGCGGCAATCCATCCGCATGCTCCGGGTCGCACAGCGTGATGCCGATGTTCACGTCGTCGATGCCGGTGACGGCGACGATGTCGCCCGCGTCGGCGGAATCCACCGGACCGCGCTCGAGGCCGCGGAACGCCAGCACCTGCGCGATCTTGCCGCTGCCCTTGTCCTCATCGCCATAGCGCAGCACGACGTTCTGGCCAGGCTTCACCGAGCCACGACGGATGCGGCCGATGCCGATGCGTCCCACGTAGGAGTTGTAGTCGAGCGTGGAAACCTGCAGCTGCAGCGGGCCTTCTGAATCCGTCTGCGGTTCCGGCACATACTTGAGTACGGCTTCGAAGAGAGAAGTCATGTCCGGCTGCTGCTGCGTGGCATCGAGGCTCGCCCAGCCCTGCAGCGCCGAGGCGTACACCACCGGGAAGTCGAGCTGCTCGTCGGTTGCGCCGAGTTTGTCGAAGAGGTCGAAGGTCTGGTCGATCACCCAGCCTGGACGCGCGCCCGGGCGGTCGATCTTGTTCACCACAACGATCGCCTTGAGGCCGAGGCCAAGCGCCTTGCGCGTGACGAAGCGTGTCTGCGGCATCGGGCCTTCGACGGCATCGACCAAGAGCAGCACACCGTCGACCATCGACAGCACGCGTTCGACTTCGCCGCCGAAGTCGGCATGGCCCGGAGTGTCCACGACGTTGATGCGCACTCCGCCGTAATCGATGGCGCAGTTCTTCGCCAGGATGGTGATGCCGCGCTCCTTCTCGATGGCGTTCGAATCCATGATTCGTTCGCCCATTTTTTCGTGGGCGGCGAAGGTGCCGGACTGCTTCAGCAGGCAGTCGACAAGCGTGGTCTTGCCATGATCGACGTGGGCGATGATGGCGATGTTCCGGATCGGACGCGACATGGTGGATTTGCCAGAAGGGGCGGAAAAAGGGCCGCGAGAGTACCAGTTTCGCGCGCGATTTCCCAAGCAAGCTAGACTCGCGCCGGTGAGCAAATCCCCGAATCGCACATGAACCGCCCCGCGCCGGGCAGCCCGCCACCCGCGCTCACGCTGCGCCAGCTGCCGCGGGAGTTCCTCGAAGCCTTCGGTTACGGCCGCAAGGCAATGCAGCTGGTGTGGCAGACCAGCCGGCGGCTGACGGTGTGGTTGGCGCTGCTCACCTTGCTGGTGGGCTCGTTGCCGGCGCTGGTTGCCTTCATCGGTGCGCGTATCGTGGATGCCGTGGTTGCCGCCAGCAGCCATGGCGGAGCCATTTCACCGGTGCTGGACCTGGTTGCGCTCGAAGGGCTCACGGTGGCGGTGCTCGCGTTATGCCAGCGCGCATTGGCGCTATGCACGACATTGTTGCGGGAACAGCTTGGCTTCCGTGTCAATTCGATGATCCTGGAGAAAGCGCTCACCCTCGATCTCGAGCACTTCGAGGATTCCGAGTTCTACGACCGCATGCTGCGCGCACGCCGCGAAGCTTCGGCGCGGCCGTTGTCGCTGGTGATGCGCAGCTTCTCGCTGGCGCAGAACCTGATTTCACTGGTGAGCTACGCCGTACTGCTGCTGCGCTTCTCACCATGGGCCGTGTTGCTGCTGGCGCTGGCAGGCTTGCCTGGCTTCGTGGCAGAGACGCGCTTTTCGAACCAGGCCTTCCAGTTGTTCCGCTGGCGCTCCACCGAGCGGCGCCAGCAGGCCTACCTGGAGACCGTGGTCGCGCGCGAAGACCACGCTAAGGAAGTGAAGCTGTACGGACTGGGACGGCGTTTCCTCGAACGCTACAAGGCGATCCATCACGCCTTGTTCGCGCAGGAGCGGCAGCTGGCGATCCGTCGCGACAGCTGGGGATTTGGTCTCGGCCTGCTGGCGACGGCGGCGCTGTATGCCGGTTACTGCTGGGTGGCCGTGAGTGCCGTGCGCGGTGGCATCAGCATTGGCCAGATGACGATGTACCTGCTGCTGTTCCGCCAGGGCCAGGCGGCGGTGAGTGCGGCCCTCGGAGCGATCAGCGGGTTGTATGAGGACAACCTTTATCTCTCCACGCTCTACGAATACCTGGATACACCGGCACGTCCCGCGAGTGGCACTGCGACCAGCGGTCCGGATCCCGCCGACGGCTTGCGGCTGGAGGGTGTTGCCTTCACCTATCCAGGTGCAACCCAGCCAGCGCTTGCCGATATCTCACTGCACCTGCCGCCCGGACGCACCATCGCGCTGGTCGGTTCGAACGGTTCCGGCAAGACCACGCTGATCAAACTGATCACGCGGCTCTACATGCCTACGGCGGGCCGCATCCTGCTGGACGGACGTGATCTCGCGGAGTGGGATGTGGAGGTGTTGCGCGGTCGCTTCGGCGTGATCTTCCAGGATTTCGTGCGTTACCAGATGCTGGTTGGCGAGAACATCGGCGCGGGTGACGAAGCCCACTTCGAGGAGGAAGCACGCTGGCACGAGGCGTCGCGACTGGGCGAGGCCGATGCAATGATCGAAGCGCTGCCGGGTGGTTACCGCACGCAGCTTGGCAAGTGGTTCCAGGGCGGGCGCGAACTCTCCGGCGGGCAATGGCAGAAGATCGCCGTCTCACGTTCTTTCATGCGTCGCGATGCCGACATCCGCGTGCTCGACGAACCCACGGCTGCCATGGATGCCGAGGCGGAGGGGCAGGTGTTCCGCCATGTGCGCGACCTTGCGGAAGGACGCATGACGATATTGATCTCGCATCGTTTTTCCACAGTGCGCATGGCGGACGAGATCGTGGTGCTGGACGACGGTCGCGTCGCCGAGCGCGGCAACCATGCTGCGCTGATGGAACAGGGCGGTGTGTACGCGCGCCTGTTCGAGCTGCAGGCGCGCGGGTATCGCTAGAGGGTGAACTCAGCCCGTGACGTCGCGATTGGCGATGATCCGTCGCAGGTACTGCTTCAGCAGCACGAACTCTTCGTTCGAGAAGCCGGCAAGTCCGCGGTTGTAGACAGCGGCGAGGTGATGCGGAATCAAGGTCGTGAGCTCGCGTCCCTGCTCGGTCAACGTCAGTTCCACCACGCGGCGATCGGTCGCGCTACGCGTGCGCATCAGCAGGCCCTTGCCTTCGAGGCGGTCGAGCATGCGCGTCATTGCACCGGTGTCGGTGTTCAGATCGCGTGCCAGGCTGGCCGCCGTAGGATTGCCGCCGCGCGAGATGATCATCAGAGGCGCCCATTGCACGGAGGTCAGTCCGTGTGGCCGCATCGCCGTTTCGGCTGCACGCATCAGCGTCGACACTGTAGTGCGCAGCAGATAGCCGATCGACTCTTCGGCGGACCACTGGTCGCCACGGTAGAAATCAGGAACTGAAAGTTTCTCACTCATGAGCAGCACAGTATTTGCACGGGCAGTTACGGTCAATCCCAAAATAGCCTTTTTCAGTATAAAATTCGCCCCTATGAGTGCTACCCCCGAAAGTTTTGAGTCAGCCTTTGCCAAGGCAGTCGATTTAGGCAACAAGCTTGCTGACAAAGACAAGGATGCAGACCTTTGGGATATCGCCGACGGGCTACTGGCCGGCGCCGTCCAGTACTGGCTCTACTCACGGCAGCCGTGCGGAGATCCGCGCTGCCAGGATTGCCTGCCGATCAGCACTGCGGAGGCGCGGGTCGACGAGCTAAAGCGCCTGGTGCGAGAGCTCGCTGCAGACAGCGAGTACTACCACACGCCCACCGATTCGAACGCCGGTCGCGCCTGAGGCGCAGCCGCGCGAGCTTGCTGTCCATGGTCATCCAGACGGAAGTGGTTATCGTTGGAGCAGGTCCTTGTGGCTTGTTCCAGGTGTTCGAACTCGGCCTGCTCGGCATCAAGGCGCATATCCTGGATTCGCTTGCGGGACCCGGCGGACAGTGCGCCGAGCTCTATCCCGAAAAACCCATCTACGACATTCCGGCATTGCCGTCCGTGGGCGCGCAGGAACTGATCGACCGGCTGCTCGAACAGATCAAGCCGTTCGGCGCGGAAATGCACTTCGGCCATGAAGTCACCCAGGTCGCGAAGCGCGACGATGGGCGCTTCGACGTCGAGACCGCTGGCGGACTGCAATTCGATGCAGGCGCCGTGATCATTGCCGGCGGAGTGGGATCCTTCCAGCCGCGCCGCCTCGGAGTGGAGGGCGTGGATGCTTTCGAAGGGAGCCAGGTTTTCTACCGGGTGCAGGCTTCCGTGGAATTCCACGGCCGGGATCTGGTGATTTTCGGCGGTGGCGATTCCGCGCTCGACTGGACCGTGGCACTCGCCGACAAAGTCCGTTCGCTGGTGCTGGTACATCGACGTGCAGAGTTCCGGGCTGCGCCGGCCACCGTGGCAAAGATGCACGAACTGGTGGCCGCCGGAAAGATGCGCTTCATCGAAGGTACGGCGCAGTCGCTGCGGACTGAAGGCGCCACGCTCTCCGGTGTGCGCGTGAAGGACAGCGCCGGGGTTGAGCACGATCTCACCGCCGACCGCCTGCTCGCCTTCTTCGGCCTCGCGCCCAAGCTGGGCCCGATCGCTGAATGGAATCTGGAGCTGGAAAAGCGTGCGTTGAAGGTCGATACCGAGAAATTCCAGACCAGCGTGCCAGGCATCTTCGCGGTCGGTGACATCAATACTTATCCCGGCAAGAAGAAGCTGATCCTTTCCGGTTTCCACGAAGCAGCGTTGGCGGCTTTCGCGGTTCAGGCCTACGTGTATCCCGGCAAGCGCCAGTTCCTGCAGTACACGACCACGAGTCCGGTGATGCACCAGCGCCTGGGCGTCGCCGACACGCCTGAAAAATAGGACCACCTGATGCTGGCCCCACTGGCTGAACTTCTGCAGCTGCTGGAGCTGGAACCACTGGAGGTCGATCTGTTCCGCGGCGCGAGTCGCGACATAGGTAGTCCGCAGGTATTCGGCGGACAAGTGCTGGGCCAGGCTTTGCAGGCGGCGCATGCCACCGTCGAGCGCCGGCAAGTCCACTCGCTGCATGCCTATTTCCTGCGGCGTGGCGATTTCAATGCGCCCATCGTGTACCAGGTGGATCGCAGTCGCGATGGCGGCAGCTTCTCCAGCCGTCGCGTGGTCGCGATCCAGCACGGCGCGCAGATCTTCCACATGTCCGCCTCTTTCCAGGACGTCGAAGCGGGGCTCGAGCATCAGCTGCCGATGCCGCAGGTACCGATGCCCGAAGCGCTGCCGGACCTGCGCGAGATCCTCGAGATGCAGGAACAACCGCTGCCCGATGCCGCGCGTCGTTTTGCCGGGCGCAATTCGCCGTTCGAGTTCCGCAGCGTGCAACCGCTGCGGTTTCCGGATCCGGATCCTGGTGAGCCCAGGCTCGACGTATGGTTCCGCGCGGTGGACAGCGTAAGCGATGACCCGCGCCTGCATGCCGCCTTGCTGGCCTATGTCTCAGACTACCACCTGCTCGGCGCTGCGCTGCGGCCGCACGGCTATTCGCTCGGCAGCCCGGGAATCGTCGTGGCAAGCATCGACCACGCGATGTGGTTCCATCGTCCGCTGCGCGTCGACCAATGGCTGCTGTATTCCATTGAAAGCCCGGCGGCGGCAGGCTCGCGCGGCTTCTCGCGGGCGAGCATCTTTACCCGCGATGGCGTTCTTGTCGCAAGCACCGCGCAGGAAGGATTGATGCGCGTCACCGGGCCGCGGTAATTCCCGCGGCCTTGCGCACGACGGCAGTTCGCGACGCACGGTCTACAGCACTTTGCCCGGATTGAGGATGCCGTGTGGATCAAGCGCCTGCTTGATCCGGTGCATGGCGGCTAGTTCGGCCGGTTGCGCATAACGCCGCAGCTCATCCACTTTCAACTTGCCGATGCCGTGCTCCGCGCTGAAGCTGCCGCCTGATTGCGCAACCAGGTCGTGGATCGCCCGCTTCAGCGGTGCTTCGCAGCTGGCGAAATCCCCGCTGTCCGCCCCTTCGCGCTGATTCACGTTGAAGTGCAGGTTGCCGTCGCCCGCATGGCCGTACGCCACGAGGAACCCTTGCGGCGCGAGCTTCGCGACCAGGGCCGCGCCCGCTTCGATGAAACGCGGCAGGCTCGCCACCGGCACGCTGATGTCGTGCTTGAGGCTGCCACCGGCCTTGCGCTGCGCTGCCGGTACCGACTCACGCACGCGCCACAGGTTCTCGCGCTGCGCTTCGTTGCCAGCCAGTGCGGCGTCGGTGACGAGGCGGTCGTCACTGGCTTCCGCCAGCGTTTGTGCGAGCACTTCGCCCAGGTCCTGCGTGTTGCTGCCGGTCAGCTCGACCAGCAGGTACCAGGGGCTGGCCGCAACGCCGGGGTCGCGTACCCCACCGATGTGCTTCAGCACCAGTTCCAGCGCAACGTGCGGCACCAGCTCCAGCGTGGAGAGGCGACCGTCACTCGCCGCACGCAGGCGTGACAACAGCTCCAGTCCGGCAGCGGGCGAGGGAATCGCCACCCATGCGGTCGCGGTCGAACGTGGCCGTGGAAACAGCTTGAGGCAGGCGGCGGTGATCACGCCCAGCGTGCCTTCGCTGCCGATCAGGAGGTTCGACAGGTTGTAGCCGGTGTTGTCCTTCGCGAGCGGTGACAACTGCGATATCACGCTGCCATCGGCCAGCACAGCCTCGAGGCCGAATGCGAGTTCGCGCATCATTCCATAGCGCAATACGGCGGTGCCGCCGGCATTGGTCGCGAGGTTGCCGCCGATCTGGCAGCTGCCCTCGGACCCCAGGCTGAGCGGGAAGAGACACTCGGCCTCATTCGCGGCTGCCTGCACGGCTGCCAGCGTGCAGCCGGCTTCGGCGATGAGCGCGAAGTTCGATGCATCCACCTGGCGGATGCGATTCATGCGGCCCAGCGCCAGCACGATGGCGTCTGGATCCATCGGTGTCGCGCCGCCCACGTATCCGGTATTGCCACCCTGCGGCACTACGCTTATGCGCGCCTCATTGCAGAACGCGACGACGCGCGACACCTGCTGCGTCGTCCGCGGCAGTACCACGGCGGCGGCGGAGCCGCGATACAGCCCGCGATGATCGGCGAGATACGGCGCGATGTCGGCGGACGCAGTGAGTACCGCATCCGCGCCAATCAATTCCGAGAGTTTGCGCGGCAGATCCATCGGACGCGCATTGTAGGGGGAGTGCGCCGCCAGCGTCTGGCCGGCGGCTTAGATGGATTTCTGCAGGGCCGCGATGCGCTCGTCGAGCGGCGGATGGCTCATGAACAGCTTCGCGATACCCGAAGCGCCACCACCCTTGATGCCGAACGCCGCCATCTGCGCGGGCAGGGCCGGTTGCTCCGAAGCGGATTTCAACCGCTGCAGCGCTGCGATCATGTTGCCGGTGCCGGCCGTGCGCGCACCGCCCTGGTCGGCGCGGAATTCGCGCCAGCGCGAGAACCACATGACGATCATGTTGGCGAGGATGCCGAGCACCAGCTGCGCCACCATGACGGTAACGATGTAACCGATACCACGACCTCGATCATTGCGCAGGATGGCCTTGTCCACGATGTCGCCGATCACGCGCGACAGGAAGAACACGAAGGTGTTCACCACGCCCTGGATCAGCGTCAGCGTCACCATGTCACCGTTGGCGACGTGGGTCATCTCGTGGCCCAGCACGGCCTCGACCTCATTCCGCTTCATGCTGTCGA
The DNA here is from genome assembly GCA_037200665.1 of Pseudomonadota bacterium. Taxonomy (GTDB): domain Bacteria; phylum Pseudomonadota; class Gammaproteobacteria; order Steroidobacterales; family Steroidobacteraceae; genus ZC4RG30. Next base: position 141,371 of record JBBCGD010000001.1, read on the forward strand.
GCAGCCCGGTACTGACTGCGACCAGCGCCGCATCACGCCGTGCACCCGTGGCGAAGGCATTGGGCTGCGGCGAATCGAAGATGCCCACTTCCGGCATGCCGATGCCCACCTGTTCGGCCTGCGCACGCACGGTATTCACCAGCCACTGCTCGGTTGCATTGGTCGGCTGCGTGATCACGCGCACGCCCATCGCCCGCTTGGCCATCCATTTTGAAATGGCCAGCGAGATGAATGCGCCACCGAAGCCGAAGAAGGCTGCCACGGTCAGCAGGCCACCGAGGCTTTCGCCGTGGGCCTGCAGGTAGCGATCGAGGCCCAGCAGGTTGGCCGCGACCGACAGCACCAGCATGACGGCGATGTTGGTCAGTACGAGCAGGAATATGCGTTTCATAGGGTCAACCTGATGTGGGGCGGCCCATGGCAGATCAAGGCGGGAGCGTGTGCTCCCGCGCCGGGAAAGATCAGTACTGGTCTTCTTCCTCGTCCTCATCCCAGTCTTCGTCATCGTCGTCATCTTCGTCGTCGTCATCCCAGTCGTCGTCATCCTCGTCGAGGTCTTCGTCGTCGTCTTCCTCTTCTTCCTCGGCTTCGTTTGCAGCGGCCCACCCCTCGGGCTCGGGGATGCGCTCCAGATCCATTTCATGCCAGGCATCGAGGTCCATTTCCTCGATGTCGCCATCCAGGTATTCGATTTCGACCAGTTCGCCGTCCTCGTCCACGGACAGCACGCGGAAGGTTTCATCCTCCTCGACGTTCTCGTACCACTGCCCTTTGACTGGTTCGTAATCTCTGCCCACAAACTTACCTCTCTGGATGCCGCCGCCGGATATTAGGACCTGACGATGGCGGCGGGCAACGGCGGTCGACTGCTATAGTCAGCGGCCGATATGCCGCACTCGCAAGGTCGTTCCAGAAGCCGCTCTGCCGGTCCCTCGTTGCTCGCCGAAGCACGACGCGTCGTCGTGAAGGTGGGTTCCGCATTGCTCGTGGACCAGGGCAGCGGTCGGCTCAATCGCGCCTGGCTCGAAGCGCTGGCGCAGGACCTGCGTCGCATGCGCAAGCGCGGCCAGCAGGTGATCCTCGTTTCCTCCGGTGCGATCGCGCTCGGCCGTCGCCAGCTCGGGTTGCCGAAGGGAACGTTGTCGCTCGAACAGAAGCAGGCGGCAGCTGCGGTCGGGCAGATCCGTCTCGCGCATGCTTACAAGGAGCTGCTCGAGGACGACCACACGGCCGTGGCACAGGTGCTGCTGACCCTGCAGGACAGCGAGCAGCGTCGTCGTTACCTCAATGCGCGCGCCACGCTCAATGCCCTGCTCGCGCTGGGCGCCATCCCCGTGATCAACGAGAACGACACCGTCGCGACGGCGGAGATCCGCTATGGCGACAACGATCGCCTGGCGGCGCGTGTCGCGCAGATGGCCAGTGCCGATTGCCTGGTGTTGCTTTCGGATGTCGACGGGCTGTATTCGGCGGATCCGAACCTCGACCCCGCAGCGGAGTTCTTTCCCGAGGTGCGCGGCATCACCGCGCGCATCGAAGCGATGGCCGGCGGTTCGGCTTCCGATGTCGGTTCCGGCGGCATGGCCACCAAGATCGCCGCGGCGCGCATCGCGCTGGATGCGGGCTGCCACATGTGCATCGCCTCGGGCCATCCGCTCAATCCGTTGAAGAAGGTGGAAGCGGGCGCACGCTGCACCTGGTTCATCCCTGCAGCCACACCTGCAACCGCGCGCAAGCAATGGATAGCCGGTGCACTCAAGCCTGCGGGCATCCTCACCATCGATGCCGGCGCCGCCGCCGCACTGGCGCGCAAACGCAGCCTGCTGCCGGCGGGCGTCGTGGCCGTCAGCGGCAGCTTCGAGCGCGGTGATGCCGTCGATGTCGCCGATTCCAGCGGCCGCATCATTGCGCGCGGCCTCAGTGCCTATTCGACCGCCGATGTGGCGCGCATCATGGGCCGGCGCAGCAGCGAGATCGAAGAGCTGCTCGGTTTCCGCGGCCGTGATGAAGTCGTGCATCGGGACGACCTGGTGTTGCGCACCAGTGCGGATGAGACAGGAGCAACAGCTACATGAGCGCGAACGCATTGGAAACCCGCAACGACGATCTCGCACTCGTGATGACCGGCCTCGGCGTCGCTGCCGCTGCCGCACGCGGTGCACTGGCGCTGTCGGCGGGCGGCCAGCGCAATACCGCGTTGCTGGCTGCGGCGCGCGCGATGCGTGCACGCGCATCCGACATCCTCGCCGCCAACGACAAGGACATGGAAGCCGCGCGCGCGCGCGGACTTTCCGCCGCCATGCTCGATCGCCTGCAGTTGAACGACAAGCGCATCGAGGCCATGGCAGCGGGCGTGGAGCAGATCGCGGCACTGCCGGATCCCATCGGTGGCGTGGCCGCGGAATGGACGCGCCCGAATGGCCTGCTGATCCAGCGCGTGCGCGTGCCACTGGGCGTGATCGGCATCATTTACGAGAGCCGCCCGAACGTGACCGCCGATGCCGGCGCGCTGTGCCTGAAGTCGGCGAACCCGGTGATCCTGCGCGGTGGTTCGGAGAGCCGCCTGTCCAGCGCCGCCATCCACGCCTGTCTTGTTGAAGGCTTGCGCGCAGCGGAACTGCCGGAAGCCGCCATCCAGCTCGTGCCCACCGCCGATCGTGCTGCCGTGGGCCTGATGCTCGAGGGACTCGACCGGCGCATCAACGTGATCGTGCCGCGCGGCGGACGCAGCCTGGTCGAGCGCGTGCAGAAGGAAGCACGCGTGCCGGTGATCGGCCACCTCGAAGGCCTGTGCCATGTGTACGTGGATCGCGATGCCGATGCCGATGTGGCGCGTGCCGTGGTCGTGAACGCGAAACTGCGCCGCACCGGCATCTGCGGTGCGGCCGAAACATTGCTCGTCGATAAAGCGGCCGCGCCCACGCTGCTGCGTCCGTTGCTCGATGCACTCGCGGCTGGTGGTTGCGAGTTGCGCGGCGACGCCGCCACGCAAGCCGCCGATGCACGCGTGTTGCCTGCCACCGAACAGGACTGGCGCACCGAATACCTCGACGCCATCATCTCGGTGCGCGTGGTCGATGGCGTGGATGAAGCCATCCGCCACATCGCCACCTACGGTTCGGCGCACACCGATTCCATCATCACCACCAACGCCGCCACCGCCGAGAAATTCCTGCGCGAGGTGGACAGCGCCATCGTGCTGCATAACGCCTCCACGCAATTCGCCGATGGCGGCGAGTTCGGCATGGGCGCGGAGATCGGCATCTCCACGGATCGTTTCCATGCGCGCGGACCGGTGGGCGTGGAGCAGCTCACGAGCTACAAGTACGTGGTTCGTGGCAGCGGCCAGGTTCGTCCTGGTTGATACAATGCTTTGACACTCCTGTAACTTGCCGCGCGCATCGAATCGCGGCAGGCTCGTCCGAAGCATCAGATCATTGCGGGTAATGCCCGCGACCGCGGCCTCGCCGCAGTGTGGAGGTGGGGCGTGGTCAGGAAAATCATCATCGTCGTATTGCTGCTGGGTGCGGGCGTCGCCATCGCGATGTACCTCCACGGCGGCCCTGCACCCAAGCCCGTCGAAACATTCACGCCGCGCACCGGCGCCAGCGATGCAGATCGCATTGCTGACCTCGAACGCGCGCTGGCTGCGGAAGTCGAACGCGGGCACGCCCTCGAAACCCGGCTCGGCGAACTCGAAGGAAGGCTGGGCCAGCGCTTCGGCGCCAATCGCGGCGGCGCGGAGGGCGCGACCGAAGACCGTCGCAATGCGCGCGCGCAATTCGGCAATGGCAACTTCGATCCCGCCGCGATGCTCGAGCAACGTCGCCAGCGCCAGATCGACCGGCTGGTCGCCGCCGGGTTCACCGCGGATCGCGCCGAGTGGATCAACCGCCGCACCCAGGAACTCGAGCTGCAGCAGCAACAGGCGCAGGCGGATGCCCAGCGCAATGGCACACCGTTCCGGCGCGTCGATACCGAGACCGCGCTGCGCAAGGACATGGGCGATGCCGAGTACGAGAAATACCTCTCGGCCCTGGGCCAGCCCACCAACGTGCGTGTGATGGATGTGCTGGCGACCTCGGCAGCGGAGAAGTCCGGACTCAAGGCCGGTGACCAGATCGTCTCCTACGCCGGCACGCGCGTGTTCGACAACGACGACCTGACCACGCTGACGCGCCAGGGCACGCCTGGTGAAACGGTGACGGTGGAAGTGCAGCGCGACGGCCAGACCGTGCAGGTGCAGGTGCCGCGCGGAGTGCTTGGTGTGCAGGGCGCGGGCGGTCGCGGCCCCGGCGGCTTTCCCGGTGGCGGCTTCCGCGGTGGTCCGGGCGGCGCTGCGCCCGGCGGCTGATCAATCAGCCGTGATCGTGATGCGCATGATCATGGTCGTGGTCATGCGCGTGGACCGCGCAGCGCTCGCAGTTCACCCAGCCGGAATCCCCCGACACGTAGTGCTCTTTCTTCCAGATCGGCACGCGGTGTTTCACTTCATCGATGATGTAGCGGCAGGCCTTGAAGGCCTCGTCGCGATGCGCCGTGGCCACGCCCACCCACACGGCGATTTCCTTCAGGCCCAGGTCACCCAGCCGGTGCACGCATAGCGCACGCGTGACGCCGAAGCGTTCGCGTGCCTCGGCCATGATTTTTTCGCCCTCGGTGAGGCCCAGTGCTTCGAAGGCTTCGTACTCGAGGTGCAGCACCTGCTGGCCTTCGTTGTGGTCGCAGCCCTCGAACGAGGTGTAGCCGCCGCAATGCGTATCGAGCAGCTCATCGCGCAGCGGCGCGATGTCGATGGGCTCGTGCGAGAAACGGAAGCTGCTCATCCGCCGGCCACCGGGGGAATGAACACCACGGTGTCGCCTGCCGTGAGCGGACGCGACCAGTCGGCGAATTCGGTATTCACGGCCACCTTCAGGTGTTCGGCGCCAAGGGTGAAGTGATGGCGCGCCGCGAGTTCGGTGAACAGTTCGCGCGGTGTGGCCGCGCTGGTCACTACGGTTTCATCGCGGCGTCCGGCTTGCTCGCGCAGCAAGGCGAAGTACTGCACGCGCAGCTCGCGCGGCGCCTGGCTCGTCGCTTGCGTCATCGCACCCACGGCCGCGAGGTCCGCGGGTGTATTCACGTTGTCGAGGCTTTGCGGTCGTGGGCTGGTCGAGCAGCAACGCGTCCCGATTGCCCGAGAACCTGCGCGGGCAATTGTGCCCGGTCGCGATCCACGCCTCGATCGCCGCGGCCGAGGCGGGGTTCGTAGATGGCGCACAGGGGTTCCGGCAATCCATCACGGCTGCTGCGATAAGCGGTGGCGATGCGCGTCGGGTTCGCGCCGCGCGATCAGGTTCTGCAGCGTGCCGGCATCCAGCAGCGGCAGGTCGATGGCCAGCACCAGCCACGCGGCCCGCGGATGGGCGAGCTGTGCGGCGCGGATGCCGGCGATGGGGCCGTCGATGCCTTCCGCATCGACGATCTGCGCATGGCGCGCGCGCAGTGGATCATCGCGCTGGTCCGCGCGTACCGAAACGAAGCTGCGCGCGGTCAGGTGTTCGATCAGGCCGAAGGCGCGTTCCAGTTGCGTGCGGCCCATCGAACTGCATGCCGGCCTTGTCATGGCCCATGCGCTTGCTGCGTCCGCCCGCGAGCACGAGTCCGTACAGCGGGTTGCGGTCATGGTTTCGCTCCGTGGCGTGCACGCCTGGTGCTTCCAGTGCGCGACTGCCGGCACGACGATAGTCCTGCTTGCCGCCGCTCTTCGCCAGCAGTCGCACGGGGGCCGATCTCGATGTCGTGCGACAAGGCCTTGCACATGTCGTAGACAGTGAGCGCAGCGATGCTGGCGCCCGTCATCGCTTCCATTTCCACACCGGTGTTGTGTGTCACCGCTACTGCGCACGTGACGCGCAGTCCACCGCGCACGCTCGTGACCTCGATCTTCACGTTCGACAGCAGCAGCGGATGGCAGAAGGGGATGAGCTCGTGCGTGCGCTTCGCCGCCAGCACGCCGGCGATGATGGCCGTGTCGAACACCGGGCCTTTCTTCGTATGGTGCCCGCTCTGCTTCAGCGCCCGCGCGACATTGGCGGGCAGCTTCACCAGCGCTTCGGCGGTGGCCTCGCGGCGCGTGACGGATTTGCCGCCGACATCGACCATGGTCGGGCGGTTCGCGGCATCGATATGCGTGAGTTTGTGCTTGCGTGCAGCCATGGGTGCGGGTACCTACCCGCCGATGTAATTCATTTCGATCTTGTGGCCGGCCGCGCGCTGGCGCAGTACCAGGCGCTGCTCGCTGTAGCGGTCGGTGCGTGCCATCCACGTGCCGCGGATGATGCGCGACATTTCCTCGTCGTCGGCGCCGGCGCGCAGCGGGCCGCGCAGGTCCGTGCCGGCCTGTGCGAACAGGCAGGTGTACAGCTGGCCATCCGATGAAATGCGCGCGCGTGCGCAAGCCCCGCAGAACGGCTGCGTGACGGAGGGAGATGAAGCCCACCTCGCCCTGGCCATCTTCAAAGGCATAGCGGCGCGCCACTTCGCTGGCATGGTCCGGCGTCACCACCTGCATGGGCCAGCGCTCGAGGATGCGGGCCATTCAGGTTCGCGCGACGGCACCACGAGTTCCTGGTGCCAGTCGTTGCGGTTGCCCACGTCCATGTATTCGATGAAGCGCACGGTGATGCCGGTGCCGCGGAAGTGCTCCACCATCGGCAGCACGCTGTCTTCGTTCACGCCACGCTGGATCACGGCGTTGATCTTGATGGGGCCGAGGCCGGCGGCCTGTGCGCGCTCGATGCCGTCCAGTACATCGCCGACCTTGCCGAGTCCACCGTTCATGCGCGCGAATACTTCCTGGTCGAGGCTGTCGAGACTCACGGTGACGCGCGACAGGCCCGCGGCCTTGAGTTCCGAGGCATAGCGACCCAGCAGCACGCCATTGGTGGTGAGCGCGATGTCTTCGACGCCTTCGATCATGTTGAGATCAGAGATGAGATCCGACAGGTTGGCGCGCAGCAGTGGTTCACCACCGGTGATGCGCAGCTTCCTCACGCCCAGCGGCACGAACAGCCGCGTGAGCCGCACGATCTCCTCGAACGACAACGCTCGGCGGTCTTCAGGAACGCATAGTGCTCATGGAAGCGCTCGCGCGGCATGCAGTACGGACAGCGGAAATTGCAGCGATCCATCACCGAAATGCGCAGGTCGCGCAGCGGCCGCCGAGCCGGTCCTGCGGACTGCGATCGAGTTGGGCGATTGCGCTCATGGTTACCAGCGATACAGGCGGGTGACGAAACCCTTCGGGTAAGTATTGGGGCCGGGGTGGCAATTCCACAAACCCGCGGGTGCCGGCCAGGGCCGCGAAAATCGCCGGAGCCATTGTTGCTCACGGTACGCGCCCAGCAACGGCCCCATTCGTCGGTTTCCGTAGTCACCGGCATGAATCCGGTCAATGGCACGTTGTGGGTGACCGGTGCGGCGAGCGCGATTTTCTCGCCGCCCTGCAGGTCCGTGAGGCCCATGGCCCGGTCGATGGCGGGGATGACATAGCGTGCCAGGCACACCAGCGTCGACACCGGATTGCCCGGCAGCGCGAACACCATCGTGCCGTTGGGCGCCATGCCGAACCACAGCGGTTTGCCCGGGCGCTGCGACACCTTGTGGAATATCTGCTTCACGCCGCAGGCAGCCAATGCCGTCGGCACGAAATCGAAGCGACCCATCGAAACGCCGCCGGAGAGGATCAGCACCTCGTAGCTCTGCAGGTGCTCGCGCAGGCGCGCGGTCATCGCGTCGACATCATCGCGCAGATGGTCGTCGGCCACGCGCAGGAAGCCGCGACGACGCAATCCCGCCACCAGCCCGTAGGCATTGGAACGGCGCACCTGCCAGGCTTCCATGGGATCGCCGGGTTCGACCAGTTCGTTGCCCGTGGAGATCACCATGAACGCCGGTTGCTGGCTGACGCGCAGCCGTGCCATGCCGGCGCCGGCGGCGGTGGCGACATCCGGTGCTTCGAGGCGCGTGCCCGTCGACAGCAGCAAGGTGCCTTGCCTGAGATCACTGGAACGCGCGTGGATACTCAGGCCGCGGCTGACCATGACTTCCGGTTGCAGGGTTGCGTAGCCATCGACGATGGATAGCTTCTCGACGGGAACCACGGCATCGCAGCCGATCGGCAGCATCGCGCCGGTCATGATCTCGATGCAGTGGGCGGGTGATGCGAGCTTCAGCGGCGGATCGCCCGCGCCCTGCGCGGCCTGGATGCGGAACTGCCGACGCCCGGCGGTTACGCTGGCGGAATCCAGCGCGACACCGTCCATCGCGACACGATCAAAGGGAGGATGGTCCCGCTCCGCGTAGATGTTCTCGCGCAGTACGCCACCAGCGCACTGGTTGACGGGCAGGGATTCGATGGGCAGGCAGGGCAGGTGGCGCGCGATCTGCTCTTCCGCCTCGGCGGGAGTCAGCACGCGTCACCTGTCCGCGGGAACGACTGGCTTACTTGGCGTTCTTCGTGCTGTACGCATGCAGCTGTTCATTGAAGCGGTCGGCAACTTCCTGCGCTTCGTCGACAGCCGCGTCGTTCTTCTTTTCCCAGCGTGCGGTGATCTTCTTCTTCTCGTCGTCGGTGGGCTGCTTGGCCAGCGCGGCTTCTTTTTCGTCGCCCAGGCACTTGAGGTAGGCGTTCACGTCGGTCTGGTACTGCACCTGGACCTTCTTCGCGGCGAGCATTTCGTCGCGCGTGGCCTTGTTGCCATCGGGCGCCTTGTCGGGCTTCTTCGGATAGGTGCAATCCGCCCATGCGGCGACAGGCAGGACAGCAGCCAGTACGACCAGGAAGGAAACTTTTTTCATTGCAGGTAACCCCTCGATTGCCCGGTACGCCGGGTCGGCTGGTGGCAATACTACTGGCTTTTGGCCCGGTCATGCCATCATCGGCTGGCGTTACGGAATGCGCCCGTAGCTCAGTTGGATAGAGTAGCTGGCTTCGAACCAGTTGGTCGGGGGTTCGAATCCCTCCGGGCGCGCCCAATCCGCAGAATTTCCAAACGGAGCTGCCATGCGAAACCTGCTGATTCCAGTCGTTGCGTCGGCCATGTGTGGACTTGCTGGCTGCGGACAGAAAACGCCGCCACCGGTGCAGCCCGCCGCAGTTCTGCCACCGACCATCGGCATCGATCCGGCGGGTGTGGACCACGGTGTTGCGCCCGGCGATGACTTCGATGCCTATGCCAATGGCGGCTGGCGTGCGGTCACCGAGATTCCGGCGGACCGTTCCAGCACCGGCACCTTCCTGAAGGTCATCCAGCTGGCCGAACAACGGCAGCAGCAGCTGGTGCAGGGGATCGCCGCCGGCAAGCCGGCGCCCGGCAGCGACGATGCGCGCATCGCCGACTACTACGCCGCGTTCATGGATGTCGCCGGCATCGAGGCGCGCGGCACGGCGCCGGTGAAGGCGCAGCTGGATGCCATCGCGGCGATCGCCGACAAGAGCGCACTGTCTGCCGAGCTGGTGCTGCTGTACGTGCCGATGTCGATCCGCTGAACAACACCAACTTCGAGACGACCAACCTGTTCGGCGTGTTCGTCTCGCAGGATCTGAACGATGCCACGCGCAACATCGCCTACCTGCTGCAGGGTGGCCTCGGCATGCCCGATCGCGACTACTACCTCGGCACGACAAGTCGATGGTCGAGCTGCGCGGCAAGTACCAGGCCTACATCGCGGCGCTGCTGAAGCTGGCGGCGGTGCCCGATGCCGACGCGCAGGCGAGGGTCGTGTATGCGCTGGAGCTGAAGATCGCCAAGGCGCATGCCTCCATCACCGATTCGCAGGACATCCACAAGGCCAACAATGCCTGGCCGCTGGCGGATTTCGCGAAGCAGGCGCCGGGCCTCGACTGGAATGCCTTCTTCAAGGCGGCCGGGCTCGATGGCCAGGCGGTGCTCGATGCCTGGCAGCCGCATGCGGTGGCCGGCCTGTCGAAGCTCGTCGCAAGCGAGCCGCTCGCTGCGTGGAAGAGCTGGCTCGCCTTCCACGCCATCGATCGCAACGTGGCCTTCCTGCCGCAGGCTTACTACGACCTGAGCTTCGGCTTCTACGGCACGGCCATGCAGGGCACGCCGCAGCAGCGCGATCGCTGGAAGCGCGCGCTGGCGCTGGTCGGTGGTGATCTCGGCGATGCGGTGGGCAAGGCGTATGTCGCGAAGTACTTCCCGGCGTCCTCGCGCGAACACATCCAGCAGCTGGTGGCGAACCTGCTCGCGGTGTTCCCGAGCGCATCGATCGTCTCGACTGGATGAGCCCGGCGACGAAGGAAAAGGCCAAGGCCAAGGTCGCGACCACGAAAGTCGGCGTCGGCTATCCGGACAGCTGGCGCGATTACTCCGCGCTCGAGATCCGCGCCGATGATCCCGTGGGCAACCACCAGCGCGCGCAACTGGCGGAGTACCACCACCAGCTGGCCAAGCTGGGCAAGACGCCGGATCGCGGCGAATGGTGGATGACGCCGCAGACCGTCAATGCAGTGAACCTGCCGCTGCAGAACGCGCTGAACTTCCCGGCCGCCATCCTCGAGCCGCCGTTCTTCGATCCCGCCGCCGACGACGCGGCCAACTACGGTTCGATCGGCGCGGTCATCGGCCACGAGATCAGCCACAGCTTCGACAACCTCGGCGCGGATTTCGACGCGCAGGGACAGCTCCACAACTGGTGGACGCCCTCCGACCTCGCGCACTTCCAGGCCGCCGGCAAGGCACTGGCCGCGCAGTACGATTCCTACGAGGCATTGCCCGGCCTGCACCTGAAGGGCGCGCAGGAACTGGGCGAGAACATCGCGGATCTCGCTGGCCTCGCGGTGGCCTACGAGGCGTACCACAAATCACTCGGCGGCAAGGAGGCGCCCTTGATCCAGGGGCTCACCGGCGATCAGCGCTTCTTCCTCGCCTTTGCGCAAAGCTGGCGCGACAAGAGTCGCGAACCCGCGCTGCGTGCACGCATCGCCACGGATGTGCACGCGCCGGCGAGTTTCCGCGTACGCACCGTGCGCAACCTCGATGCCTGGTATGCGGCCTACGACGTGAAGCCCGGGCAGAAGCTCTATCTCGCGCCCGACCAGCGCGTGAAAGTCTGGTGACGCGAGACGCATGGAGATAGTGCTCGACCACCTGCGGCTGCACCGCGGTGGTCGCCTGATACTCGACGGTGTGTCCTGGCACATCGCGGGCCGGCGCGCGCTGGCTCGTCATCGGCGCCAGCGGCGCAGGCAAGACGCAGCTGCTGAAGATCGTTGCCGGCGATGTGTGGCCGGACGATTCGGAACCGTCGTCGCGTCGTTACCGCTGCGGGCGCGAGTGGCATGACGAGCCGGTGGAAGTGCGTGACGAGATCGCCTGGCTGGGGCCGGAGCGACAGGATCGCTACGAGCGCTACGGCTGGAACTATCCCGCCATCGATGTCGTAGGCACGGGCCTGCACCGTACCGATATCCCGATGCAGAAGCTGTCGGTGGCGGAACGCGCGCGTTGTCGCGCCTTGCTTGCGCGTGCCGGTATCGCGCGCCTCGCGCAACGACGCTTCCTCACGCTGTCGTATGGCGAGCGCCGGCTGGTGCTGCTGGCACGCGCGCTGGCCTGGCGTGCGGGCGTTCTGCTGCTCGATGAAGTCGCCACTGGCCTCGACCTTGCGAATCGCGAACGGCTGTATCGGATGCTGGGTGGACGCGAGCTGCGCGACCGCACGTGGATCTGCTCCGCCCATCGCAAGGAAGACATTCCGCCCGGCGCGACGCATCTGCTGTGGCTCGATGCCGGCAAGGTCCGCTACGCCGGGCCGATGCGCGCCACGCGCCTGCGTGCGGCACTGGCCGCGGCAGCGGTCGAGATGCCGAGTCGCCTTCGTAGTGATGCGCGGAGCAAGTCCGCGAAGCCGCGGCTGCGGCCGCCGCTCATCACGCTGGCGAATGCCAGCGTGTACGTGGATGCGAAGCGCCTGCTGCGCGACCTCGACCTCACCATCCGGCGCGGCGAGTGCTGGGTGCTGCATGGTGCGAACGGCGCCGGCAAGAGCACCTTCCTGCGCACCTTGTACGGCGATCATGCAGTGGCCAGCAGCGGTCGCATCACGCGTGCCGGGCAGGGGCCCCGGCATACCGCTCGATGATTTCCGTGCGCGCACCGGCCTCATCGCGCCACACCTGCAGACGGACTACCCGCGCCACTACAGCGTGCTCGACACCGTGGTCTCCGGCCTGCATTCGAGCATCGGGCTGAACTTCCGCGCCACGCCGGCGGAACAGCGTCGCGCGCGCTCCGCGCTGGCCAGCCTCGACATGCGGGATTTCGCCGCGAGGCCGCTCTCCGAACTCTCCTATGGCCAGGTGCGGCGGGTGCTGTTCGCGCGCGCGGTGGTGGGACGACCGCGACTGCTGTTGCTGGATGAAGCCTTCACCGGCCTCAGTGCGCCGTTGCGCGCCGAGCTGCTCGCCTGGGTCGAGGCGCGCATCGATGCGGGCATCACCGTGGTGATGGCGACGCATTACCGGGCCGAATGGCCGCGCAATGCGTCACACGAACTGCAGCTGGCGCGCGGCCGCGTCCTGCATGCGCGTAAGCTGCCTGCATGAAAAAGGCGCTGCCTGCTGCTGCGGCCGGAATCGTGCTGGTGCTGGTGACTTTGCGCACGGCCGGCGATCTCAACTACTGGCGCTGGTACAGCGCGTCCATCGGTGGCATGGGAGCGGAGGCGGGCGCGGCGCTGATATCGCCGCGCATCGCGATCCGTGGCGAAGCCTCCGGCGTGCCGCGTGCCACTCCTGAAGCAGAAAGCGTATTGCCCGAAGCACTGGCCGTGGCGCGCGAGGAAGCCGCGAAGCGTGGCGCGCAGGCCGTGATCGTCCATCGCCATGGCCATCGCGTGTTCGAGTATTTCTCCGCGGGTCGCAATGGCGTCGTGCAGGTTTCAGGCGGACAGCTCGCGGCGCTGCCATTCGCGCTGGCACTGGGCACGCTCGCCGACAACGGTCGCGTGCCTTTCGACAAGGCCGTCCAGGCGTTGCGTGATGCCATGCCGCCCATCACCGGCTGGCGCAATCCCTGGTCGGCCGCTGCGCATGCGCGCTTCGGCCTGCGCCCCGCACCGCCGCTGCTGCTGCAGGATGCGGATGGCGATGTGGCGGACACGCTGGCACAACGCGTGTGGTTGCCGCTGCACGCCGGGCCTGCGTACATCTGGGGCCGCGACGACAAGGCGCTGCGCGTGGACTGCTGCATGGTCGCGCGCGTCGACGACTGGATGCGGCTCGGCGACCTGCTGCTCGCGCAGGGCACTTACGAAGGTGAACGCCTGGCTTCGCCGGACTGGTTGCGCAAACTCCTGCCGCGCGATTCGGAAGGTCGCGCGCAACCCGTGTGGCTGGCGCGCCAGGTTCCCTGGCAGGGCGCCGAACCACCGGCGGAACGCGATGTGTACTGGTTCGACCTGGGGCAGGACATCCGCCTGTGGCTCGCGCCACGCCGCGGCCTGTCGGTGCTGGTGTGGGCCGATGGCGGCAATGCCCGCGATACGTTCCTGCCGAATATCATTCTGCGCGGACTCAACGACCAGGCGCCGCCCATCGATGGCACTGGCCTGAACGAACTGGTACCGGGACACGATTCGAAATGATTTATTCCTACGGTGATCGCAAGCTCGAGGCCGAGGGCGACTACTTCGTCGCGCCCAGCGCGGATGTGATCGGTTCGGTGCGGCTCGGCCATGAAGCCAGCATCTGGTTCGGCGCCGTCCTGCGCGGCGACAACGACTGGATCCACATCGGTGCTGGCAGCAATGTGCAGGATGGCAGCATCGTGCATGTCGATCCGGGCGTGCCGGTGGTGGTGGGAAAGAACGTGACCATCGGCCATGGCGTGCTGCTGCATGGTTGCACCATCGGCGATGGCAGCCTGATCGGCAATCGCGCCACGGTGCTCGATGGCGTGAGCATCGGCGCGGGCAGCCTCATCGGTGCGGGTTGCCTGGTCACGCCGCGCACGCAGATTCCGCCAGGTTCGGTGGTGTTCGGTTCGCCGGGCAAGGTGGTGCGGCAGGTGGAGCCGCGCGATCTCGAATGGATGCTGAAGGGCAATGAATCGTATCGCGTGAAGTCACGCGACTACGCGGCCAAGCTCAAGCCAGCCTGAGTTCGCCCGTGCTGGCCACGACTGCGCGGCCGGCGATGCACGCGGCCGTGGGCTTTCCCGCCGCATCGAGTTCCACCATCACGCTGATTGCACCGGGCCGGCCGACCTGTCGGCCCTGCGTGCCGTTGAAGCCTGCTGCGTTGTCGACGACTGGCAGCAGGCCGAGCTCATGCAGGTACACGCCGAGCATGGCGTGCGCATTGCCGCTGACCGGATCCTCGTCGATGCCGATGGCCGGGCAGAACATGCGCGCTTCGGTTGCAACGCCGCCGCTTGAATCGTTGCCGAGCACGAAAGGGAAGTAACCCTGTGCACCGAGGCGCGGCGACAGCGCGGCGAGTTCCGGCAGGCGCGGCACGATGCGATCGAGCGCGGCAGTGCTGCAGAGACCGAGCAGCAGGCGCGTACTCGCACCGCCGGCGATGCGCGGCGGGCAACGCGCATCCACCTGATCATGTCCGAGACCGAGCAGTGCCAGCACTTCGCGCAGTTCATCTTCAGTGATGAGGCGACCAAGCGCCGGCGGCGCCTGGCTGATGGAGAAGCCCCCATCCGCGCGGCTCTTGACCTCGACGATGCCGGTGCTGCCGCGCTGGCGACGCAGCGGCCTGGCTTCGAATCGCGAAAGCACCGCATGCAAGGCCAGCGTTGCATGGCCGACGAAGGGCAGTTCCTTGCGTGGACTGAAGAAGCGCACGTCGAGGTCGGCGTCGCTCGCAGAAGACGGCAATGCGAACACCCAGTCGCCGTCATGCTTCGCGCTGGCCAGTCCCTGCATCTCGCCGGCATCGAGCACCGAAGCATCCAGCGCGACGACAGCGGGGTTGCCGCCGCCGCGCACGGTAGTGAAGGCATCGACCTGGAAAACGCGCAGCGTGCGTGGCATGTGTGTGGTTTCGTGCTTGTGTTCCGGCGCGTGAACGCTACCATAGCGCCTGCCCAGGGGTGGCTCGTACGAGCCTGAGATGCCAATCCGGCGAACCCATTGAACTTGATCCGGTTAATACCGGCGAAAGGAGCAGGTCGATGCGTATTGTCCGTGTCCGTTCTTTTTTCCCTCTCGTTTCCATGTTGCTCGCGGTGGCTGCGCCGTGCGCGCGCGCGGCTGATGATGCCGGCGACGATATCCTCGGCGAGGTCATCGTCACTGGTACCTTGCGCGCGCAGAAGCTCGACGATGTACCCGCCAGCGTCACCGTGCTCGGCCAGGGCACGCTGAAGGAAGCAGGCCAGCAGCACTTCGAGGATGTACTCGGCCTGGTGCCGAATCTCGACTGGGGCCGGTGGCACCTCGCGGCCGCGCTATTTCCAGATCCGCGGCATCGGTGAGCGTGAGCAGTACGAGGGCGCGCCGAATCCTTCGGTGGGTTTCCTGATCGACGACATCGATTTCAGCGGCCTCGGCATGCCGGCGACGCTGTACGACCTGAAGCAGATCGAGGTGCTGCGTGGACCACAGGGCACGCAGTACGGCGCGAATGCGCTGGCCGGGCTCATCGTGGTCCGCAGCAACGATCCGGATCGCACAGCGGGTTATTCGCTGGAAGCCAGCGGCGGCAACTACGGCACGGGTTCGCTGGGCTTCACCGCACCGGGCCGCTGTCGCTGTTCGATTCCGCCTGGCGCGTGTCGGTGCAGAAGTACCAGAGCAATGGCTTCATGCACGACACCTACCTGCAGCGGCGCGATACCAACGATCGCGATGAACTCACCGCGCGCCTGAAGTGGCATGGGCAGTTGAACGCCGACACCACGCTGGACTTCACCTACCTGCATGCCGACCTCGACAACGGCTACGACGCCTGGGCCATCGACAACTCGCGCACCACGCTGTCGGACCAGCCGGGCAAGGATTCGCAGCTGGCCAATGGCGCGTCGCTGAAGCTGGGCAGCGAACTCGGTGGCGACCATCTCACCGCCATCGGCAGCTATGCGGATTCCAGATCGGTGAACAGCTACGACAGCGACTGGGGCAATCCGCAGAGCTGGGCGCCTTACACCTACGACTACACCTATCGTTCGGGTCGGCATCGCCGCACCGGCAACCTCGAGCTGCGCCTTGCTTCACCCGCGGGCAACCTCGAATGGCTGGTGGGTGCGTATGCGTTGCGGCTGAATGAATCGGGCCGCGATGTGCAGACCGGCATCTATATCGATCCCTTCGATTCCGACAACGATGGCACGGGTGACTCTTCGCTCGACCTTGGTTACCACGCCACCAACCTCGCACTGTTCGGCCAGATCGATGGCGTGCTCGTGGGTCCGTGGCACTGGTCCACGGGCCTGCGCCTCGAGCAGCGCCGTGCGAGCTACCACGACGACAACACCTCGCCACTCGATTCGCGCGACAGCATGTTCGGCGGCCAGCTGTCGCTGAGCCGTGATCTGGTGAGGCAGCCAGCACTTACGTCGCGCTGTCACGCGGTTACAAGGCCGGCGGCTTCAACCTCGGCACCGTGCAGGGCGATGCGCGCAGCTTCGATCCCGAATACCTGTGGAACCTCGAGACCGGCATCAAGGCCGCGCTCGGCAGCCGCGGCCATGCGGACCTCGCGGTGTTCTACGAGAAGCGCCACGACCAGCAGGTGCGCACCGGCGTGCAGCTCACGCCCGGCGATCCGAACAGCTACCAGTTCATCACCACCAACCTGCCGAAGGGTTATGGCACCGGCATCGAAGCCAGCCTGCAGTACGAACTCACGCGCGGATTCGGCGTCGGCGCATCGCTGGGCCTGCTGCGTACACGCAGTGGTTCGTTCACCATGCAGGATGAAGACGGCAATCCCGTGCAGGTTCCGTCGCGCGAGAATGCACATGCGCCGCCATACACCGCCGCCATCAACGCCACCTGGCGCGGCAGCAGCGGCTTCATGGCACGCATCGATTTCACCGCCATGGATGCCTTCTACTTCGACGTGCCCACCGACCACGACATGAAGTCGAAGGCCTACACGCTCACCAACCTGAAGGCTGGTTACGAGCGCGAGCACTGGAGCGTGTATGCATGGCTGCGCAATGCGTTCGACAAGGATTACGCGGTGCGCGGCTTCTACTTCGCCAACGAGCCGCCGGATTGGGAGAACAAGCTGTACACGCAGCGCGGCGATCCGCGGCAGTTCGGCCTCACCGCATCGCTGAACTTCTGAGCCACGCATGACCACGCTGCTGACGGAACTGTGGGCGGGACTCAAGGCGACGAGCCTGGTCGAGTGGATCGCCGATGCCACTGGCGTGGTCTATGCGCTGCTCGTGATGTGGCAGCGGCGGTCGGGCTGGATATTCGGTGGCGTGAGCTGCCTGATCCTCACGGTGCTGTTCTGGAAAGTGCACCTGCCGATGCAGGCGCTGCTGCAGCTCTCGTATGTCGTCGCCGCGGTGTATGGCTGGTGGAGCTGGTCGAAGGCCGAGGGCATGCGGCCCATCTCGCTGTGGCACTGGCGCGGACATCTGGTGGCGCTGGCCGGCTGCGTTCTCGTCAGCCTGCTGCTCGCGCATTTCCTCGCGCATGAGTCGGCCGCGCCGTTCGTGGATTCGCTGGTGTTCTGCCTCGGCATCCTGGCCACCTGGCTGCTGGCGCGCGTGTACCTGGAGAACTGGGCGTACTGGATCCTCATCGATGCGGTGTCCATCGTCCTTTCTTTCAGGCAGGGGCTGGTGTCGGTGGCGTTGCTGTACGTGCTGTACATGGGCATCGCCATCTCGGGTCTGCTGGGCTGGTGGAAGACCTGGCGCAAACCGGCATGATCCCGGCCGAGCTGCTGGTCCACATACCCGGCTGCGAGGATGGGCGGCAGCCGCTCGCCGTGCATCCATTGCCCGGCGGTCGTGGCTGCAACGAGGTGTTGAGCGTCGATACCTCGCAGGGTCGCTTCGTGTGGCGGCGGCGCCTGCCACCCATCGACCGCCCCGGTTCCTATGCAATCCATGAACTGCAGGCGCAACGCGTGGCGGCGGCGGCTGGCCTTGCACCGGCCATCCTCGCCGCGCATCCGCGGGGCCATTGGCTGGTGATGGAATTCATCCACATGCCGATGTGGACGCCCGAACAGCTGCAAAGCGAACGCGGCGCCGCGCGCCTGGGCGCGCAACTGGCGCGGCTGCACGCGCTCGGCCTGCCGCCAGGCCTGCCGGTGGTGGATGTCTCGGCCATGGCCCGCAACTATTTCGCACGCCTGGCCACGGTCAATGCCGCCGAGGCCATCGAACTCGCACCGCTGCAGCAGCGCGTCGATGCCCTCGGTTCAAGGCTGGCCGCCTTCGGCGCGCCGCCCGTGCTCAACCATGGCGATCTCATGGCCAGCAACATGCTCGGCGATGCGCCGGTACTGGTCGATTGGGAATATGCGCAGGGTGCCGACGCCACCTGGGACGTGGCCTGCCTGCTGACTTATTACCCCGGCATGGCGCGGTTCATGCCCACATTGCTGGCCGCCGCCGGCCTTGCCGATACCGCCATCGCCACGCGCCTGGATATCCAGCGGAGCGTTTCGAGCTGCTCAACCGGCTGTGGAGCGCCTGGCTGCCAACGGCGCTGGCTAATCCACTACCGCCGCAGGCAGAATCCCGGCTGGCATCAGACCGGGAATTGCACTTTCAAGCCATGGCATTGATCAAGTCACCGACCGCGACGGCATCGAACACGACGTCGACGGCAACACGAAATTCACGTTGATGGAAAACCTGCGCGACCTGGAATACGGCGTCGCGGCGGTATGCGGCGGCATGTGTGCCTGCGCCACCTGCCATGTCTGGGTTGACCCGAGTGGCTGGCGAAACTGCCACCGCAGCACTCGGATGAAAAAGACCTGCTGGCAGACCTCACCACACGCCGCGAGAACTCACGCTGTCCTGCCAGATCCGCTTCACCGAGGAACTGGCCGGGCTCAAGCTGCGCATCGCGGACGACGAGTAAAAGCA
>JBBCGD010000002.1:0-318442 GCA_037200665.1 Pseudomonadota bacterium
ATGCGTAGTCACTATGCCGGCCACGTCGGCGAAGCGCTGATCGGTCAGGAAGTCACCGTCGCCGGCTGGGTGCACCGCCGCCGCGACCATGGCGGGGTCATTTTCGTGGACCTGCGCGACCGCGAGGGCCTGGTGCAGGTGGTGTTCGATCCGGACGACCCGGCGATCTTCGGCGAGGCCGAGCGGCTGCGCAGCGAGTTCGTGATCCAGGTGCGTGGGCTGGTGCGCGCGCGTCCGGCCGGCACGGTCAACGCCAACCTCGCCTCGGGCAAGATCGAAATGCTGGCGCGTGAGCTCACGGTGCTGAACCGGTCCGAGCCGCTGCCCTTCCAGCTGGACGAGCAGGTGGGCGAGGAAACACGCCTGCGCTACCGCTACCTCGACCTGCGCCGCGAAGAGATGAGCTCGCGCCTGCGCCTGCGCCATCGCGTCACCAGCAGCATGCGTCGCTACATGGATGGCAACGGCTTCATCGACATCGAAACGCCGATGCTGACCAAGGCGACGCCGGAAGGCGCGCGCGATTACCTGGTGCCCAGCCGCACGCATCCGGGCCACTTCTTCGCGTTGCCGCAGTCGCCGCAGATCTTCAAGCAGCTGCTGATGGTCGCGGGCTTCGATCGCTACTACCAGATCGTGCGCTGCTTCCGCGACGAGGACCTGCGCGCCGATCGCCAGCCCGAATTCACCCAGCTCGATATCGAGACCTCGTTCCTGTCGCAGGACGAGATCATGGGGCTGATGGAAGGGCTGATCCGCACGGTGTTCGCGGAAGTCATCGATACGCCGTTGCCGGATCCGCTGCCGCGCATCTCGTATGCGGAAGCCATGCGGCGCTATGGTTCGGACAAGCCCGACCTGCGCGTGCCGCTCGAACTCGTCGATGTCGCGGATCTGGTCGCCGGCTGTGACTTCAAGGTATTCGCCGGTCCTGCCAAGGATCCGAACGGTCGCGTCACCGCGCTGCGTGCGCCCGGTGGCAGCGCGTTCAGCCGCAGCGAGATCGATGCCTACACCGCGTATGTCGCGCGTTACGGCGCCAAGGGCCTCGCGTACATCAAGGTCAATGAGAAGGCGAAGGGCCGCGATGGCCTGCAGTCGCCCATCCTGAAGTTCCTTTCCGATGAAGCCGTGGCCGGCATCCTGGAGCGCACTGGCGCGCAGGACAGCGACCTGATCTTCTTCGGCGCCGACAGCGCGAAGGTGGTCAGCGATGCGCTGGGCGCACTGCGCCTGAAGATCGGCCAGGACCTGAAGCTGGTGGAATCCGGCTGGCGTCCGCTGTGGGTGGTGGATTTCCCGATGTTTGAATACGATGCCGACGGCAAGCGCTGGGCGGCGATGCATCACCCGTTCACCGCGCCGAAGAACGACGATCCCTCTGCGCTGCAGGCGGATCCCGGCGGCGCGGTGGCCAAGGCCTACGACATGGTGCTCAACGGTTCGGAGATCGGTGGCGGTTCGGTGCGTATCCATCGCGCCGACATGCAGTCGGTGGTATTCGGCCTGCTCGGCATCGATGCGGAGGAAGCGCAGCGCAAGTTTGGCTTCCTGCTCGATGCGCTGAAGTTCGGCGCGCCTCCGCATGGCGGCCTCGCCTTCGGCCTCGATCGCCTCGTCATGCTGATGGCCGGCGCCACCAGCATCCGCGACGTCATCGCCTTCCCGAAGACGCAGACCGCGGCCGATCCGCTCACCGATGCCCCGACACCCGTGAGCGAGCAGCAGCTGCGCGAACTGTCGATCCGTGTCCGTACGCCGCAGCCCACCTGAGCTCAAGGGCACGGTGCTGTTCGTCCACGGTTTGTGGATGAGCGGCGCCGAGTCCTTCCTGTTGAAACGGCAGCTGGCCGCGCATGGCTGGGCGCTGCGCGTGCTGCCGTATTCCTCGCTGGCCGAATCGATGGAGCAGGTGGCGCGGCGTTGCGCGCGCCATGCACTGGCGCTGGCACGACGCACACTGCAGCCCGTGCACCTGGTCGGCCACAGCCTCGGCGGCCTCGTGATCTACCACGCCTTCGAGATGGGCCTGCTGGCACCGGATCGCTTCAGCGGCGATTTCTGCCGCGTGGTGCTGCTGGGTTCACCGGTACGCGGCAGCCAGAGCGCGCGCGTGCTGGCCGCGAAAGCATCGACGCGGCGCCTGCTGGGCGAAGTCGGCGCACCGAACCTGCCCGAAGGCGTGCCACCGACCTGGCCGTTCGCCGCGCAGCTCGGAATCATCGCCGGCACGCGCGCACGTGGCCTTGGCTCGCTGCTCGCGCCATTCAACGGACCCAACGACGGCACCGTCGCCGTGGAAGAAACCCGGCTCGATGGCGCAGCGGACTACTGCGAGCTGCCGGTGAGCCATACCGGGATCGTGTGGTCCTCTGCGGTGGCCGCGCAGGTCACGACCTTCCTCGAGCACGGCCGCTTCGATCAGTCCGAAGTCGCTGCCGCCACCGACAGATCGCGGTAGTAGTAAGTGGTGGCGACATAGCCGCCACCTGGCCACAGCGCGTAACGCGGAATATCGCCGACGCGGATCCAGCCCAGTCTTTCGTACAGCCGTGCGCCATCGCCATCGGTCACCGTATCGAGCACCAGCAGGTGCCGGCCGCGCGAGCGCGCAGCGTCTTCCGCTGAGCGCATCAGCGCTGCGCCCAGTCCCTGCCGGCGCGCACGCCGATGTACCAGCATCTTTGCGACATCGGCGCGATGCGGCTGGTTGTCGGGCAGGTCGAGCAACAGCTGCACGGTGCCGCAGATGCCCGCAGCATCGCGTGCCACCAGCAGTACGCGTCGACCCGCCTGCGCCTCGCGCACTGCGTTCTCCCAGAAGCGGCGGGCATGCGCGCGCTCCAGCGGCAGCATGAAGCTCACCGAAGCGCCGCCCTCGACGCAGTCCAGCAGCACATCCGCCAGCCCATCAATCAGCGCCGCATCGGCTTGCTGCGCTTCCTCGATGGCGGCCTCGCTCATCGCGCATTCCTCAGGATGGCTACCAGGTAGCGCGCATCCTTCTTGCCGGGGTTGTGGAAGGTAATGGGACGATCCAGCGTCATCGCCATGCAGTCGCCACTTTTCAGATGGCTCAGTTCCTTGCCCAGGCGCAACTCGATAGCTCCATCGAGCATCCAGATCTGCTGCAGCACCTTCGCATCGCCGAATGCATTTTCGAAGGTGACGCGGGCGCCGGGTGGAAAGTGGATCTCCGAAAGCTGCAACGGATGCGGCGCCGTCGCCGGTGTCAGCGTGCGTCGCCGGTAGCCGGTGTCCGGGTCGTGCCATTCCGGTTGGCTCTTGCGTGATACCACGGGGTCGCGTTGCTGCAGCCCTGGTTCGGCGTAGCTCTCATGGCCGAAGAGGTGCGGCAAAAGGGTGCCGAGCCCGATGGAGAGCTTGTTCAACACCGTGGCGGTGGGGCTGCTCTCGGCGCGCTCGATGCGCGAAATCATCGCGCGGCTCACACCGCTGCGGTTCGCCAGCTCCTCGATGGAAAGCCCGAGTTCCTCGCGCAATTGCGCGAGCCGCCGCGCCAGACGCTCGTTGATGTCCACGCCTTCTCCGCCAGAGGGCTTTGGGGTGGTGAAAAGCAGTTCCTCTACAATAGTAGACGTGTGTCCAATATAGTGGAAGAGGTGCTCTTCAGCGCAACAAAGCTGACGGCCGGGAACGACACTCGCTTCAGGTCGCTGGACCTGACTCACTGGCGTAGTGGCAGGCGCACAGCTGCGATGCGGACTCCACGCGCCTTGCGATCAGAGCGGGCTCCTCCTCGCTACAGCGCGGCTGCGCCTTCCAGCAACGCGTGCGGAACCGGCAACCGCTGGGAGGATTCGCGGGCGAGGGCACGTCGCCTTCGAGGCGGATGCGGCGACTGCCGCCGCGCAGTTCGGGATCCGGCTCGGGCGCCGCGGACAGCAGCGCCTGCGTGTAGGGATGCGTCGGGTGCGCGTAGATGTCCTCGACGGTGCCGGTCTCGACGATGCGTCCGAGATACATCACCGCCACGCGATCGGAGATGTGCCGCACCACCGACAGGTCGTGTGCGATGAAGATGAATGACAGGCCCAGCTGTGCCTGCAGTTTTTCCAGCAGGTTGATTACCTGTGCCTGGATGGAAACGTCCAGCGCGGAAACGGGTTCATCGCAAACCACCAGCCGCGGCGCAAGGGCCAGCGCGCGCGCGATGCCGATGCGCTGGCGTTGTCCGCCGGAGAACTGATGCGGGTAGCGGCTGATGTGCTCGGGGTTCAGGCCGACGAGGTCCAGCAGTTCGCGCACGCGTGCGGCCCGCGCACGCTTCGGCACCACGTCGGGATGGATCTCGAAGGGTTCGCCGATGATGTCGCCCACCGTCATGCGCGGATTCAGCGAGGTGTAGGGATCCTGCATCACCATCTGCATGCTGCGGCGGTACTCGGTGAAATCGGCGCCACGCAGCGTGAAGATGTCGCGGCCGTCGAGCAGCGCGGTGCCGGCGAAGGGGGTTTCGAGGCGCAGCAGCAGTTTCGCCAGCGTGGATTTGCCGCAGCCGGATTCGCCCACGATGCCCAGCGTTTCGCCGCGTGCGAGCGTGAGGCTCACGCCATCCACCGCCTTCACGGTGCCGTTGCGCGTGGGAAAGTGTTTGACGAGGCCCTGCACGTCAAGCATCGAGCAACTCCTGCGCGCGATGGCAGGCGGAGAGGCGACCACCGAGGTCCAGCGCTGGCGGCAATTGCTCGCGGCACACCGGCAGCTCCATCGAGCAGCGCGGATGGAAGGGGCAGCCCGGTGGAATGCGCGCCAGGTTCGGTGGCAGGCCGGCGATGGTCTTCAGTGGCGCATCGTCGGCGCGCAGCTTCGGCACCGAATCCAGCAGCGCGCGCGTGTAGGGATGCAGCGGACGCCGGTACAGATCGTGCACATCAGCCTGTTCGACGATGCGTCCCGCGTACATCACCGCGATGCGATCCGCCACCTCGGCCACCACGCCGAGATCATGCGTGATCAGGATCAGCGCCATGCCGCGCTCGTTCTTCAGCTCCATCAACAGGTCCATGATCTGCGCCTGTACGGTGACGTCGAGCGCGGTGGTGGGCTCGTCGGCGATCAGCACCTTCGGTTCCAGCGCGAGGGCCATGGCGATCATCACGCGCTGGCGCATGCCGCCGGAGAACTGGTGCGGATAGTCGTCGACGCGCGTGCCGGCGCCTGGAATCTTCACGCGTTCCATCAGCTCGATGGCGCGTGCACGCGCGGCTGCGCGACCCAGGCCCCGGCGGATGCGCAGCGCTTCGCCGATCTGCCAGCCCACGCGGAACACCGGGTTCAATGCCGACAGCGCATCCTGGAACACCATGGCGATGCCGGCGCCGCGCGCCGCGCGTCGATCCGCCAGCGGCAGCTCGAGCAGGTTGCGACCGTCGAAGAGCACCTTGCCGGAGCGCACGAACGCCGGTGGCGTATCGAGGATCCCCATCACCGCCTGCGCGGTGACCGACTTGCCCGAACCGGATTCACCCAGCAGCGCCAGCGTCTCGCCCGCATCCACGTGGAAGTCCACGCCGTTCAGTACGCGTGCCGCTTCCTGCCGGCCGCGGAACTCCACATGCAGGTCGCAGACTTCCAGCAGGTGGCTCATCGCAGTTTGGGATCGAAGGCGTCGCGCACGGCATCGCCCAGCATGATGAAGGCCAGCACCGTCGCGGTGAGGAAGCCGGCGGGAAACATCAGCGGTCGTGCGGCCTCCCGGTACCAGCCCTGCGCCGTGGCGATGTCCCCGCCCCATGAGATGGTGTTGCGCGGGCCGAGGCCAAGGAAGGAAAGCGTCGCCTCATAGGCGATGAACTGACCCAGCGATATCGTCAGCATCACCACGATGGGCGTCAGGGCATTGGGCAGGATGTGCCGCAGCATGATGCGCATGTGGCTGGCTCCAAGCACGCGCGCGGCCTGTACATAGTCCTGGTGTTTCGCCGAGATCACCGAGGCGCGCACCACGCGCGCGGAGGTGGGCCAGCCCAGCAATCCCAGTGCGAGCACCACGGGCCAGATGCCCAGCTCCTGGCCCGAAAGCGCCACGGCGACGACCACCGCACCCAGCAGCAGCGGAATGCCCAGGAAGATATCGACGAAGCGCGCCAGCAACCCATCCACCCAGCCGCCGAAATAGCCCGCGGCCAGGCCGACGGCGAGCGCGGTGACGCCGGCGATCAGCGTGGAGAAGACACCCACCAGCACCGAGGAGCGCGCGCCATAGACCACGCGCGAGTAGATGTCGTAGCCCTGCTTGTCGAAGCCGAACCAGTGTCCGCCGGCAGGGCCTTTCAAGGACCGGGCGAGATCGGCGGCGCGCGGGTCGACCGAGGTGAACAGCGCCGGGAATGCCGCCAGCAGCAGCATCAGCACCACGATGCCCAGCGCGATCCAGAACACCGGATTGCGCCGCAGGTCCTGCCAGGCATCCTGGCTGAGGCTAGCCATGGCGGATGCGCGGATCGAGCACCGCGTACAACAGGTCCACCAGCAGCGTGGTGACGAGATAGATGAGGATCAGCAGGCTCACGATGGTGACCACGCGCGGCCCGTCCTCGAGCTGTATGCCCTGGAACAGCAGGTGACCCACGCCCGGGATGTTGTAGATGCTCTCGGTGACGATGGCGCCGCCCATCAGTGCGCCGAGGTCCGCGCCGATGAAGGTGATCACCGGGATCAGCGAATTGCGCAGCACATGGACGCCGACGATGCGGTCGCGCGCGAGACCCTTCGACGTCGCCGTGCGCACGTAATCCGCGCGCAGGTTCTCGGCCACGGAGTTGCGCGTCAACCGCAGGCTGGTGGCCAGTGACAGCAGCGCCAGCACGATGGCCGGCAGGATGTAGGTGGCGATGCCGAGTTCCGCCGAATAGCTCGGCCGGAACCACCCCAGCTGCGCGCCGAACACCGACTGGAACACCGAGCCGATGACGAATACCGGCGTGCCGATCACCACCAGCGTCAACGCCAGCGAGGTCTGGTCGAAGACGCGGCCACGCCGCAGCGCCGCGTATACGCCACCACTGATGCCGAACAGGATCACGATGACCTCGGCGATCAGGGCCAGCTGGATGGTGCGTGGCCAGGCCTCCGCCAGCATGTCGGCGATGGGCCTGCCGTTGAGCGAGTTGCCGAGGTGGCCCGTCACGAGTCCCTTCATGTAGTAGCCGTACTGCACGATGAAGGGCTTGTCGAGATGGTACTGCGCGGTGAGCTGCGCGCGTTGTCCCGGCAGCAGCGGCCTCTCGCCGGCCAGTGCCTGCAGTGGATCCCTCGCGATGCTGAACATCATCGCGTACACGATGAAGGTGGCGCCGAAGAAGGTCAGTACGCCCTGCAGCAGCCGGCGGAGCAGGTACGCGGACATCAGTGTGCGGCGGTGACTTTCAGCCAGCGCACGCGGCGATATGGATCGAGCTCCACGTTGGCCACGCGCGTGGACACGCCGAAGGTGTTCTGCATGTAGCGCAGCGGCAGCACCGGCAGGTCGCGCGCGATGATGTCCTCGGCCTTCTGGTACAGCTCCAGCGCCGCGGCCTGCGTGGGCGCGCGATCACCGGCGGCCAGCAGCTTGTCTACCTCGGGGTTGCTGTAGCCGTAGTAGTTCGAGATGCCGTGGGTGGAGTACAGCGGCTCGAGGTAATCCTCGAGCACCGGGTAGTCGGCGATCCAGCCCATGCGGAACAGGCCCATGGATTCCTTCGCCTTGGCCTTGCGCAACAGGTCCGCGAACTTGGGCTGCGGATTGCCGAGGCATTCGACGCCGAGGTTGTGGCGGATCTGATTGCAGGCCGCGTCGATCCACGGCTTGTGGCCACCATCGACGTTGTATGCGAACTCGACGCGTCCACCCACCGCCGCCGCGCCACCGGCCGAATCGAACAGTGCCTTGGCCTTCGCGGGGTTGTACTCGCAGGCTTCGCCGCAGGTGTTCGGCCGTGAGCCCGGCAGGAACGGCGGCACGAAGCCGCGCAATGAAACCTGCGCATCCGAGAAGATGGTGTGCACGATCTCGTCGCGATCGATGGCCATCGAGATGGCCTTGCGGATCGCCACCTTCGAGTAATGCCTGTCGTAGGTGGGGAAGGCGAGGATCTGGATCGTCGTACCCATGTTCTGCTTGAAGCGATCGCCGAGGTCGGCCCTGGCGCTCGCCAGGCTCTCGGTGGGAATCTGCGGCACGATGTCGAGCTGGTCGGCGAGCAGGTCCTGGTACTGCGTCGGCAGCGTCTGGTAGATCTTGAAATCGATGCCGGCGATATGCGGCTTTTCCGGCCCCATGTACGCATCGTTGCGCACCACCTTGATCAGCTGGTCATGCTGCCACTTGCCCACCATCTTGAACGGGCCCTGGCCGATGGGCGCTTCCTGGAACTGCGGATCGACCACGTTGTTCGCCACGTCGGTGAACGCCGCCTTCGGCAGCGGCAGGAACACGGTGTAGCCCAGCATCGATTTGAAATTGATGTAAGGATCCTTGAGCGTGACGACGAAGGTGAGCTCGTCCACCTTCACCAGGCCCTTCAACTTCCTGACCTTCGGCACCTGCTTCGCATCGGCCGGATTCATCTCGTCGTAGCCGTCGAACTTGGAGAACAGGTTGTTGCCGTCGTGCGCGTTCGGGCCCCAGGCGCCGGCGTTCCAGGCATCGATGTAGGAATCCGCGGTCACTGGTTCGCCGTTGTGGAATTTCCAGCCGGCCTTCAGCTTGATGGTCCACACCTTGTTGTCGGGGCTGGTCACCGATTCGGCCGCGATCTCCTCGGGCACGAACTTGTCGTTCCATTCCACCAGCGGTGCGAACAGCGCATGCAATACGTCGGAGCCCATCTCTTCGACGCAGTCGCTGGGCACGAGGTGCTTGGGTTCGGCCAACCCGAAGCTGACCACCAGTGCCTGCGGAGCGGAGGACTGCGGCTTGCCGCCACAGCTGGCGAGTACGACGCATGCGGCCATGGCCAGCAGGCCATTCGCGTTGATACGGCGCATCGGCATCGATCGCTATCCTTGGTTGAGCAGGCGTTGCAGCTCGTACAGTAGCGCATGGGCTTCGCGGGGCGATAGCGAATCCGGTTGCAGATTCGCGAGCTTTTCGCGCAGCGGATCAGGCGTTGGCGCGGGCGCAGGCGGGTCGAAGGGCAGTGCGCCCTGCGGTGAAGGCCGGGCATTGGCATGCGCATCGCGCTGCGCTTCAAGCTCGGCGAGATAGCGCCGCGCGGCGGTGATCACAGGGCCAGGTACACCCGCAAGCTTCGCCACGGCAAGGCCATAGCTGCGGTTGGCCGGACCATCCTTCACCGCATGCAGGAACACCAGTTCATCGCCGTGCTCGGTGGCGTCGAGATGCAGGTTGGCCACGCCGGGCAATTCAGTGGCCAGCGTGGTGAGCTCGAAGTAATGCGTCGCGAACAGCGTGAACGCACCGACCTTGGTGGCGAGATGTCGCGCAACGGCCCAGGCCAGCGACAGGCCATCGAAGGTGCTGGTGCCGCGGCCGATCTCGTCCATCAGGATCAGGCTCAGCGCGCTGGCGTTGTGCAGGATGTTGGCGGTCTCGGTCATCTCCACCATGAAGGTGGAGCGGCCACCGGCGAGATCATCCGCGGCGCCGATGCGCGTGAACACGCGATCGATGGGGCCGATGACGGCGCGACGCGCGGGCACGTAGCTGCCGATATGCGCGAGCACCGCGATCAGCGCGGCCTGGCGCATGTAGGTGCTCTTGCCGCCCATGTTCGGGCCCGTGACGATGAGCATGCGGCGCGAGTCATCGAAGACCAGATCATTGGGCACGAACTGCGTGCCGCTGAACTGCTCCACCACCGGATGGCGACCGGCTTCGACGCGATATACCGGCGCATCGGTGAGTTCCGGTTCGATCCATTGCAGCGTATCAGCGCGTTCGGCCAGTGAGCACAACGCATCCACGCTGGCGATGGCGGCGGCGCTGTCCTGCAAGCCAGGCAGTGCGGCGATCAATGCATTCAGCACTTCGTCGTACAGCTGCTTCTCGCGCGCCAGTGCCTTGTCGCGAGCGCCGAGTACTTCGTCCTCGAACTTCTTCAGTTCCGGCGTGATGAAGCGCTCGGCGGATTTCACGGTCTGGCGACGCAGGTAATCCGCCGGCACCTTCTCGGCATGCGCGCGCGGGATCTCGATGAAGAAGCCCTGTACGCGGTTGTAACCCAGCTTCAGCTGCGCGATGCCGCTGCGCTCGCGTTCCTTCTTCTCGAGCTCCAGCAGGAAGTCGTCGGTATTGGAGGAAATGCGCCGCAGCTGGTCGAGGCCGGCATCGAAGCCGGTGGCGATGACATCGCCATCGCGCAGGATGGCCGAGGGCTCTTCGGCAATCGCGCGCGCGAGCAGCGCATGGTCTTCGCGATGTTCGCCGATGCGCGCGACAAGGGCAGTGAGCAGCGGCGAGTCGGCGGTTACGACACCACGCAGTGCCGGCAACGCTGCCAGCGAAGCGCGCAATTGCACCAGGTCACGCGGCCGCGCTGAACGCAGCGCCACGCGCGCGAGGATGCGTTCGAGATCGCCGATCGGCGCCAGTGCCTCGCTCAACGCGATGTAGCGGCGCGATTCCCCCAGCGCGCCCACTGCCGCATGCCGTTGTCGCAGCACTGCGCGATCGCGCAGCGGCCGGTTCAGCCAGCGACGCAGTTCGCGTGAACCCATCGCGGTGGTGGCGCGGTTCAGCAGCGCGAACAGCGTGGCGTCGTCGTTGCCGGTGAGGCTGCGATCCAGTTCCAGGTTGCGGCGGGTGGCGGCGTCGAGTTGCAGGCCTTCATCGCGCGCCTGCACGGCCAGCGCGCGGATATGCGGCAGCGCTGCCTTCTGCGTATCGCGCGCATATTGAAGGAGGGCACCGGCCGCGCGCAGTCCCACGGTGAGTTCTTCCGCGCCGAAGCCCGCGAGGTCGCGAGTGCCGAATTGTTGCGTGAGCAGGCGGCGTCCCGTTTCCAGATCGAAGTGCCAGGGTGGACGCAACCGCGTGTTGGGCAGCGTGTCGCGACGCTGGTCTTCGGGCAGCAGCAGTTCCGCGGGTCGCAGGCGTTCGAGTTCCGCGGCGACTTCAGAGGCCGCGCCCAGCTCGCTGACCGCGAAGCGGCCACTGGCGAGATCGAGCCAGGCGAGGCCATGGCGCTCGCCATCGAAGACCAGCGCGGCGAGAAGGCTCTCGCGCTGGCGATCAAGCAGCGCATCTTCGACCAGCGTCCCCGGCGTGACGATGCGCACCACCTGGCGTTCCACCGGCCCCTTCGACGTAGCCGGATCGCCGATCTGTTCGCAGATGGCCACCGACTCGCCGCGCCGTACCAGCCGCGCGAGGTAATTCTCCACGCTCACCGCCGGCACGCCGGCCATGGTCACCGGCTCGCCGCCCGATTGCCCGCGCGTGGTGAGCGCGATGTCGATCAGCTTCGAGGCGCGCCGCGCGTCGTCGTAGAACATTTCGTAGAAATCGCCCATGCGATAGAACAGCAGCACGTCGGGGTGCTGGGCCTTGATGCGCAGGTACTGCTGCATCATCGGCGTGTGCGGGGCGGTGGCTTCAGTCACGCGGGCAGTTTCCGGAAAATCAGTGGCCATGGGGCAATCCGGCGATTATTGCCGGTTCGTCGCCCGCGGCGAAATCCATGACGGCATCGGCTGCGTATCATCCCGCATGATCACTGCCCTCGTCTGGTTCCGCCAGGACCTGCGCCTCGCCGACAACCCCGCCCTGCTTGCCGCGATACACGCTGCGCAAGTCGTGGTACCCGTGTTCATCTGGAGCCCGGAAGAAGAGGGCGACTGGGCACCGGGAGGTGCGGCGCGCTGGTGGCTGCACGAATCGCTGCGCGCGCTGGATGCCAGCCTGCGCGAGCGCGGCTCGCAACTGGTGCTGGCACGCGGACCGACAGTGGAGACCCTGCGCGTGCTGGCGCGCGATACCGGCGCCACGCAGCTGTACTGGAACTGTCGCTACGAACCCGCCGCGCTGCGCGTCGAGAAGATGCTGAGCGATGAGCTCGATGCCGCAGGCATCATCGCGCATGGTTTTCATTCCTCGCGCCTCGTCGAGCCAGCCAGCGTACGCGGGGCGAGCGGCGATCCACTGAAGGTGTTCACGCCATTCTGGCGTGCCTTCCTCGCGCAGGCGCGTATCGAGGCGCCGGAAGGATCACCCGCGCAGGTACCCGCGCCGCGCACCTGGCCGGTGTCGTTGCCGCTCGCGCTGCTGGGGGTATTGCCCCACCATCCCTGGCATCACAAGCTCGCCGCGCACTGGCAACCGGGCGAGGCGGCGGCACGCACCCAGCTCAAGACCTTCGTGCAACGACAGCTCGCTGAATACGCCAGCACGCGCGACCGACCTGACCTCGCCTGTACCTCGCGGCTTTCCCCTTACCTCAGGCACGGCGAACTCTCGCCACGCCAGGTGTGGACAGCAGTAGTGAGGGCACTGGAACGCAGCGGCATCGGCGCGGAAGCGGCACGCAGCGACAAGTACCTGGCCGAACTCGTCTGGCGCGAGTTCGCCACGCAGCAGTTGCTGCTGCATCCCATGCTGCCGGAGCGCGCATCGAGCCCGCAATTCGATTCCATCCCCTGGCGCGATGCGCCGCGCGACTTCAACGCCTGGACGCGCGGCGCCACCGGCGAAGACATGGTCGATGCCGGCATGCGCGAGCTGTGGCAGAGCGGCTGGATGCACAACCGCGTGCGCATGACCACGGCTTCCTACCTCGTGAAGAACCTGCTGCTCGACTGGCGTCGTGGCGAGCGCTGGTACTGGGACACGCTGGTCGATGCCGATCTCGCCAGCAACGCGCTGAACTGGCAGTGGGTCGCCGGCACCAGCCCCGATGCGGCGCCCTGGTTCCGCATCTTCAATCCGCAATCGCAGGCACAGAAGTTCGATCCCGAGGGCACGTACCGGCGTCGCTATCTCGATGGCGGTGCGCCGGCACGCCCCGCGAAGCCGCTGGTGGATCTGAAGGAGAGCCGTGTGCGTGCGCTCGACGCCTACGGCAAGGCGGTGCGGTGACTGGCTCACCGCGGGCGCTCAGTCGCGCATCCACTCCAGCAGGCACCAATGCGCCACCGTCTCGCCCGGCGCGAGCGGCGGCGGCGGCGCGAGATTGAATGCATCGGGCGGCCCGCCCTGCGGCTCCACGCCGATGACGTCGGGCCGGCCGTCGTAGATCACCCAGTGATCGCAGTCGGAACTCAAGCGCAGCGCCTGTCCTGCACGATGCAGCACCACCGGCTGCGTATTGATGAAGCAGTCATCCCAGGGACGCGGCGGTGGCGCGACCAGCGGCAGCGTCGCCACGCCCTCGGCATCGCGCGGATAGCACTGCGTCGGCGTGAACTCCAGCCGCTCCGGCGCATGGAACCACGGATGCCAGCCGAGCACGGGCCGCGGCATGGCGTGCAGGCCTGCGGTCAGCGACAGCACCATGCGCAGCGTATTGCCCGTAATGGAAAGCCGTTGCCGTGCGACGCCACCAAACGGCCAGCGCCGGTCGCGCGGCAATTGCAGCGACAGATCCACGGCATGGGCCGAGCGCGCATCCACGCTCCAGGGCAGCACGAAGCCCACGCCATGGATGGCATGCACGCCGAGGTTCGCCGGCAACACGCAATCGTGGCCCGCGAACTGGAAGCGACCGCGGCGAATGCGCCCCGCCCACGGCACCATGGGATAGCTGCCCCAGTTGAGCGCCGCTGCATTGGTGCTGTCGTAGCCGGCCAGCCATGGCTTGCCTTCGAAAACCATGCGCGCGATGCGTCCACCGGCGGCCGGCGCGATGTCGATGTCCAGTTGCCCGTTGCCGATGTGCAGCAGTTCGCCCGGCATGAGCGGCAGCAGCGAGGTGTCCCTTTTCATTTCATTTTCCATAGGGATGCAGCGTGACGATCCGACCGTCGTGGTCGTAGTGGAGTTCCGCGACCTTGATGTTGCGCAGGTGGTCGATGCCGCCGGCAAGGATGGTGTCGTGGTAGTACAGCCACCACCTGCCGCCGAATTCGACGATGGAGTGATGCGTGGTCCAGCCGAGCACCGGCGTGAGGATGACGCCCGCGTAGCGAAATGGGCCATAGGGACTGTCGCCGATGGCATGGCAGAGCACATGTGTGTTGCCGGTGGACCATGACAGGTAGTAGCGGCCGCGATGCCTGTGCATCCACGGCCCTTCGAAGTAACGCCGCGCGTGATCGCCGGCGCGCAGCGGCACCCCCTGCTCATCGAGGATGAGCAGTTCGCGCGGTGCTTCGGCGAACTGCTGCATGTCATCGGCAAGTCGCGCCACGCGCGGGCCCAGTGCGGGTTCGTGAGCCGCGGGCTCCGCGTGATGGGGCGCGTAGGCATTGTCGCGGTACTTCTGCAGCTGCCCGCCCCACAGGCCGCCGAACACCATGTAGAAAGCGCCATCGTGATCGGCCAGCACCGCGGGATCGATGGAGTAGCTGCCTTCGATGGCGCGCGCCTCGGCCTTGAACGGACCTTCGGGCCGATCACTGGTGGCGGCGCCGATCTGGAAGATGCCATCGGCGCGCTTGGCCGGGAAATACAGGTAGTAGCGGCCGTCCTTGCAGGCGGCATCGGGTGCCCACATCTGCTCGACGGCCCAGGGCACGTCGTCCACACGCAGCGCCACGCCGCAATCCACCGCTGCGCCCTGCGGCGTGTCCTGGCGGAACACGTGGTAATCGCGCATGGCGTACTGCGTGCCGAGTTCGTCGGAAGGCACGCCGGTGTCGATGTCATGCGAGGGATAGATGTACAGCCGGCCCTCGAACACATGCGCGGAGGGATCCGCGGTGTGGAGATGCGTCACCAGCGGTGGTGAGAGGGCGGTCGCGACCATGCGTGCGAGTGCGTCGTTGTCGATGACCTCGCTCATCGCCGCCTCAGGCGCCCCCACGCCGCGCGGCCAGGTCCTGCTCGATGCGCGCCTCGGTGCGACGGTCGATCTCGTAGAAGAACAGCAATGCCACCGCCAGCAGCAGCGGAATCGAGCTGTACACGCTCACCGCGAGCTTGATGCCGCGCACGGCGTCCACCGACTGCATGGCGGCGCCGGCATCGTAGTGGTAGGCGTTGAGGATGCCCGCGCCCACGCCGCCGCCGATGGTGAGCCCGGCCTTGAGTCCGCACAGGATGGCCGAGAACACGATGGCGGTGGCGCGCCGCCGCGTCTTCCACTCGGAGAAATCCGCCACGTCCGCGACCATCGACCACAGCAGCGGCACGGTGATGCCATAGAAAAATCCATGCAGCATGTTGGCCACGATCACCGCGCCCACGGCATGCGCCGGCAGCAGTGCGAAGGCCAGCAGGAACAGCGTGCTGGAGAACAGCGCCGCGCCGAACACGTCGCGCTTGCCGAAACGATCCGCCAGCCGCTTCGACAGCAGGATGCCGACGATGCCGCAGGCGATGCTCGCGGCATTGAACAGGCTCAGTGCGGAGGTGGGCGCATCCTTCGGCCACTGGAATTCGCTGAGCCCCATGCCGGTGAGCAGTGAATTGAGCCCGGCGATGCAATGATTGAAGCCGCTGCCGTCGAGGAAGCGCGCGAGCTCGCCGCCATCCATGTAGTACTTGAAGTAGTACACGTACATGCCGCCCTTGAGCGCCAGCGTGACGAACACCAGGAAGGTCAGCCCCAGCATCAGCTGCCACGGGCGGTTGGCGGCAAGGTCGGCGAGGTCCTGGCGGATGCTCGAAGGCTGTGCGGCTTCGGGCAGCACGCGTTCCTTCGTGGTGAAGAAGGTGATCAGGAAGAACAGCGTACCGACGCAGGCGAAGAGGGCCATGGCATTGGAGAAACCCACCGCCTTGTCGCCGTGGCCGAGGATCAGCACCAGCGGCAGCAGCAGCACCTGGATCACGAACTGCGCCAGCATCACCGCGCCGAAGCGGTACGAGGACATGCTGTTGCGTTCGGCCATGTTGCCGGTGAGCACGCCGGACAGCGCCGCATACGGCAGGTTGTTGGCCACGTACACCGCGACCAGCAGGATGTAGGTGGTGCAGGCGTACACGACCTTGCCTTCGGGGCCGAGGGCGGGCGTACTGAAGGCCAGCAGTGACAGCGCGCCGAAGGGAATCGCCGTCCACAGAATCCACGGGCGAAAGCGGCCCCAGCGTGTGCGCGTGCGGTCGGCCACGAAGCCCATCAGCGGCGTGAACACGAAGGCGCCGAGCAGGCCACCGACGAAGATCACCGCCTCGGCATCGCGCGCGGGGATGCCGAACACATCGGTGTAGTAGAAGGCCAGGAAGCTCACCAGTGTCTGGAAGATGAGGTTGGCGGAGAAGTCGCCGAGGCTGTAGCCGATCTTCTCGAGCACCGACAGCTGCTGCGTATCCTTGAGAGCGCTTGGCACCGGCTTCCCCTTGTCTATTCTGCTTTCTTCTGGTCACGGGAAGCGGCTACTGACGGTAGCGCTAACATCCCCCCGTGCCCATGATGCTCGGCACGGAGCGGCGCCACAAGCCGCGTGGCGGGTCGGTCGGCCATGACGAGTTCCGGCGCGGCACGGCGTTGCCGCTCATCAGCGTTGCACGTCGAAGCCATCCCGCGCGAGGAAGGCCTGCATGTCGGCGGCACGCAGCAGGTTCACGTCACCGGGTATGGAATGCTTCAGGCAGGCGGCGGCGGTGGCGAAGTCCAGTGCCTGCTGTTCCGGCAGGTCGGTCAGCGATCCATGCAGCAGGCCGGCGGCGAAAGCATCGCCGCTGCCGATGCGGTCCACGATGTGGTCGAGGCGGTGCGGGCGCGTGGTGAGGAAACCATCGCGCGTCGCCAGCAATCCATGCAGCTGCTGCGTCACTGCATCGTGCTGCTGGCGTGAGGTGCTGGCGAGCCAGCGCAGGCGCGGGAAGTTCGCGAAGGCGGCCGTGGCGGCGGCATGGAACCGCTGGTCGCCATCCGCCTGCGGAAACTGCGTTTCCAGGATCAGCGCAAGGTCGCGCTCGTTGCCGAACACCAGGTCCGCCATGGCCAGCACCCTGCGCAACAGCGCCGGTGCCCGCGTAGCGCGCGGGCCCCACAGCTTTTCGCGATGGTTGCAGTCGAAGGAGATGGCGATGCCCGCGGTATATGCCGCCTCCAGCGCAGCCAGCGCCGCGCGTGCGGGCTCGTCGCCAAGTGCGAGGTTGATGCCGGAGAGATGCAACCAGCTGGCGCCCGCCAGCAGCCGCGGCCAGTCGTGGCTCGCAGCCTTGGCCAGCGCGAACACCGAACCCGCGCGATCGTAGGTCACCTCCGCTGGTCGTTGCATGGCGCCGGGTGTGAGGAAGTACAGGCCCATGCGGCCATCGGCGAAATGCACGCCGGAGGTATCCACGCCATGGCGGCGCAGTTCGCCGGCGCAGGCACGGCCGGCTGCATTCTCCGGCAGCGCACTGACCATGGCGCTGCGATGGCCGAGGATGGCCAGTGATGCGGCGACATTGGCCTCGGCACCGCCGAAGCGCGCCTCGAGATGCGGTGACTGGAACGGCAGTTCGTGCGCCGGCGCCGACAGGCGCAGCAGCAGTTCGCCGAAGCAGACGACGCGGCTCACGGCTTCACCGTAAAGTTGTGCGTCAGCCTGATGTCGGCGCTGGAGGCCCCCACCTGCACTTCATAGGTGCCGGCGTCGACGGCATAGGCGCGCTTCTTCTCGTCGTAGTAGCGCAGGTCCGTGGCCGGCGTGATCTCGAAGGACAGCTGCCGCGTTTCCCCCGGCTGCAGCGACACGCGCATGAAGCCGCGCAATTCCTTGTTGGCGCGCGCATGCGGTGCCTTCGTGCCACGCAGGTAAAGCTGCACCACCTCGTCACCGGCGCGCGCGCCGCTGTTCTGCACCTTGACGGTGACATGCAGCCGGTCCTTGCGAGCGAGCTTGTCCGCATCCAGCTTCAGCTCCGAGTACGTGAAGCGCGTGTACGAAAGGCCGTGGCCGAAGGCATACAGCGGCGCGCGGTGCAGGTAGCGGTAAGTGCGGCCATCCATGCGGTAGTCGTCGAAGGCGGGCAGCGTGTCGTCGGCGTGATAGAAGGTGACCGGCAACCGGCCGGCCGGATCGACATCGCCGAACAGCACATCGGCAACGGCATCGCCGCCACGCTGGCCGGGATACCAGGCGAGCAGGATGGCCGGCAGGTGTTGCTGCGCCCAGTCCACCGCCAGCGCCGAGCCCGCGGTGAGTACCAGCACCACGGGTTTGCCGGTGGCCTGCAATGCTTCGAGCAGCTGCTGTTGCGTGGCGGGCAGGCGCAGGTCGGTCCGATCGCCACCGGAGAATCCCGGCAAGGTCACGCGCATTTCCTCACCTTCGATCTGGCTGGTGAGTCCACCGACGAAGACCACCACATCGGCATTGCGTGCGGCGGCTAGTGCGGCAGCGGCGGAAGGTGGTGGCACGGGCGGCGGTGGCGCGGCGGCAGCGGCTGCCGTGGTGGCGGGCGCGGCGGCGGTGGCACCGGCCACCGGCCTTTCAACGAGGCCCTCGACCAGTTCGGCGCCACGCTCATACACCACTTCGGCCTGCGGCACGGCCGCGCGGATCCCCTGCAGTATGGTCACCGGCTGCGCGGGCGTGCCGTTGTAGTTGCCCACCAGCGCATTGACGCTGTCCGCGGTGGGCCCGATCACCGCGATGTGCCGGATGCTTTTCGACAGCGGCAGCAAGCCATCGTTCTTCAGCAGCACCAGCGATTCGCGCGCCATGCGTCGCGCCAGTCCGTCATGCAGCGGCGACTGGTTTGCCGAATACGGCAGCTTCGACCAGGGCACGAGCTCCGGCGGATCGAACATGCCGAGCCGCATGCGCGCCGTCATCAGTCGCTGCAGGGCCGTGTCGATCTGTTTTTCCTTGATGAGCTTCTGCTGCACGGCTGCCGTGAGCGCGGCATAGGTACGCCCGCAGTTCAGGTCGTCGCCATTCTTCACCGCGAGCGCGGCGGCGAGCTCGGCGGTCTGCACGGTCTTGTGCGTGCGGAAGATGTCGCCGACGGCATCGCAGTCGGACACCACGTAACCCTTGAAGCCCCAGGCGCCGCGCAGCGTATCGCGCAGCAGCCGCGTGCTGGCCGTGGCTGGTTCGCCGTTGACGCGGTTGTACGCACCCATCACCGCGTCCACATGTGCTTCCTGCACCAGGGCCTGGAAGGCAGGCAGGTAGGTTTCATGCAGGTCGCGCTCGCTCGGGTGCACGTCGAATTCATGGCGCGTGGATTCCGGACCGCTGTGCACGGCGAAGTGCTTGGCCGTGGCGTCGAGCTTGCGGTACTTCGGGTCATCGCCCTGCAGGCCGGTGACGAAGGCCACGCCCATGCGCGCGGTGAGGAAGGGATCCTCGCCATAGGTTTCCTGGCCGCGGCCCCAGCGCGGATCGCGGAAGATGTTGATGTTCGGCGACCAGAAGGTGAGGCCCTCGTAGCGCGCATGCTGGTCCTGGCGCAGGAATTCGTTGTGCTTGGCGCGCGCTTCGTCGCTGATGGCGGTGGCGACTTCGTGCATCAATGGCACGTCGAAGCTGGCGGCGA
The DNA here is from genome assembly GCA_037200665.1 of Pseudomonadota bacterium. GTDB lineage: Bacteria > Pseudomonadota > Gammaproteobacteria > Steroidobacterales > Steroidobacteraceae > ZC4RG30. The sequence goes on from JBBCGD010000002.1 coordinate 19,544, forward strand.
GTCCGATGGCCTGCGGGAACACCGTGGCCTGGCCCGCGCGCGCCACGCCATGCAGCGCTTCATTCCACCAGTCGTAGGCGGGCAGGTTGAGTCGCGGGATGGCGGGCGCGGTGTTCTGCATCTGCGCCACTTTTTCCTCCAGCGTCATGCGTGACACCAGGTCCGCGGCGCGGGCTTCGAAGCTGCGTTGCGTGTCGAGGTAGGCCGGCGTATCCGCGGCGGCAGCCACCAGTGCCAGGCAGCTGGCCATGATGCCGGCGGCAAGAGGGCGCAGGAGCGAGCGGAGTGGCTGGATGGAAGTAGTCATACGGGCCCTCACCAGTCCCACATCGTGCCGTCTTCGAGGCGTGCCACCGGCAGCTGCTTCGGCGCATAGGGATATTTCGCCGCCAGCTGCGCATCGATGGTGACGCCGTGCCCCGGCGTGTCGCCCACGCACAGGCGCCCATCGCGAAACGCGTAGTCGTGCGGGAACACCGCATTGGTTTCCTCGCTGTGGAACATGTATTCCTGGATGCCGAAGTTCGGTACCCAGGTATCGAAGTGCAGGGCCGCGCCCATGGTGACCGGCGACAGGTCGGTGGCACCGTGGAAGCCGGTGCGCACCTGGTGCAATCCCGCGAAGTCGGCGATGCGGCGCAGGTGCGTGATGCCACCACCATGGACGATGGTCGTGCGCAGGTAGTCGATGAGCTGGTTTTCCACCAGGTGCTTGCAGTCCCAGATCGAGTTGAACACTTCGCCCACGGCCAGCGGCGTGACCGAGTGGCTGCGGATCAGTTCGAAGGAACGCTGGTTTTCCGCGGGCGTTGCATCCTCGAGCCAGAACAGGCGATGCGGTTCGAGGTCGCGCGCCAGCCGTGCCGCCTCGATGGGCGTGAGGCGGTGGTGCACGTCATGCAGCAGCTCCACCTGGTTGCCATGGTCCTGGCGCAGCTGCGCGAACAGCTGCGGCACGGTTTCGAGGTAGCGCGGCGTGTTCCACACGGTTTCGACGGGCAGTGCGCTTTCGGCCGGCTCATAGGGCTTGCCACCGGTGGAGATGCCATAGGCCTTCTTCACGCCCGGCACGCCGCATTGCGCACGCACCGCGAGGAAACCCTGCTCGATGTACTTGCCGACTTCACGACTGGCCTCGGCGATGTCGCGGCCGTTGGCATGTGCGTACACCAGCGCGCCGTCGCGCGAACGGCCGCCGAGCAGCTGGTACAGCGGCAGGCCCGCCATCTTGCCGAGGATGTCCCACAGCGCCACGTCCACTGCGGCGATGGCGCTCATGGTCACCGGCCCGCGCCGCCAGTAGGCGCCGCGATACAGGAACTGCCAGGTGTCCTCGATGCGGCCGGCATCGCGGCCGATGAGGTTCGGCACCACGTGGTCCTTCAGGTAGGAGGCCACGGCCAGCTCGCGGCCATTGAGCGTGGCATCGCCGAGGCCGGTGACACCGGAGCGCGTGGTGACCTGCAGCGTGACGAAGTTGCGGCCCGGACAGGTGACGATCACTTCCGCGGCGACGATCTCGCGGTCGCGCGTGGAGCCGTGGGTACTGGAGGTGGCGGGATTCAAGTTGGCTTCCTGTGCGTTCAGGGCGCGGCAATTTCCAGCTGGAAGGGGCCGGCTGGCAGGCCGGATTCGTCATACAGCGTACAGGTCGGACTTTCGGACCAGCAGTAGCGCACGCGTGTGATGGTGCCCGGTGCCCCGGGCGGGTGCAGCGATACCTGCGAGCCGCTGATGTCCGCGTCCGCGTAACGACAGCTGCCGGCCTGCATGCCGCACAGCTCGAAGCCCACGGGATGCGCCGAACTGTAGGCCACGAGCTTGCCGGTAACATCGCCGAAGCTCACCGCGATGGCATCGCCCGCACGTCGCGCCGAAACCGGTTGCGGACCGGATGGCGGCAGCGGTTCGCCGTACACCACATGCCGTGCGGCACGCGCCAGGCGTCGCGCCAGCTCCTGCTTGTTCGCGGGATGGATGTCGTAGCGTTCGCCGATGTCGACGGAAACGGCGAGGCCCATGTGCGCATCGTTGGCGGCAACCAGGCGCTCGGCTTCGCGCACTTCCGCCCAGCCGCTTTCCGCCGGATGCGTTGGCGCTGCGCCATAGCTCGACAGCTGTATCAACAGCAGCGGCAGCTGCGCGCCGAAGCGTGCGCGCGTGTCATCGCGCCAGGCTTCGAGCAGCTTGCGATAGTGGCCCGCATCGCCACCGGCTGTGTTCGACTCGCCCTGGTACCACAGCGCGCCGCGCAGCGCGTAGTGGCCCAGCGGCGCGATCATGCCGTTGTACAGCGTGGTGCGACCCGAGGCCGACAACCACGGCGCCAGTGGTGGCACCAGTGATCCATCGGCCACCATGCGGTACTGCCAGCCATTGGCATCGAGCGGCACGCTGCTGCCATCGGCGAAACGCAACGCGCGCGCCGCGGGTGGACCATAGATGCCGCCCTCCATGTACGTGTTCAGCACGTTCACGGTGACGAGGTTGTCGCCCGCATGCAGCAGGCCCTTGCGCAGCCGGTAGTCGCGCGCGCCACCGCCATAGCTGCTGCCGACGCCGATGCCATTCACCCAGCTCTCATCGATCTCATCGACATTGCCCAGCGACAGCGTTGCATCCTGCGCCGCCTGCTGCGCGGTGAGTCTGATGGTGGTGCGATACCAGAGCATGCCGGTGAAGTTCGCCAGTTCCCGCACGCCCCACTGCTGGTAACCGGTGAGCGGGCGGGGCGCATCGCGCCAGCCGCTGCTGGATGTGGCCGGATTCCAGGGTTCGTCCTGCGCCATGCCGGGCAGGGCGCGCCACCACTTCGCCCACGAGGTTGCCCAGCTGGCATTGGCCGCGACCGGGTCGGTGCTGTACCGGGCGAGTGCATCGAGCGCTTCATCCTGGCCGCCGGTGCTGCGCAGTGCCGCGGCGCCCAACCAGGCCTCGATGCGCGAGCCGCCCAGCGACGCGTTGATGAGTCCCATCGGGACATCCACCGTCTTCTGCAGTTCGCGCGCGAAGTAGTAACAGGCGGCGGAAAAATCCGGCACGTTCTGCGGATTGGCGGGTTTCCATTCCACGGCAGTGGCGAAGGAGGATTGCGGCGCCGGCATGCCGACCTGCGGCACCTTCAGCAGGCGGATGCGGTCGTTGTCCGCGCCGGCGATCTCCGCGCGCGAGTTCAGCGTGCGATGTACCTGCAGTTCCATGTTCGACTGCCCACTGCACAGCCATACGTCACCGACGAGGAGGTCGCGGGCCTGCTGCCTGGCGCCGCTGGCACTGCTGACTTCGAGCGTGTAGGGGCCACCCGCATGCAAGGCAGGCAGCGTGGCCTGCCACGCACCGCGCGCATCGGCGCGACCCGTCACGGTGTTGCCGGCGAAGCGGATGGTCAGTACTTCATCGGGCCGTGCCTGTCCCCATACCGGAATGGGCTGGTCGCGTTGTACGACGCCGTAGTCCTGGAACAGCGTATTCAGCAAGGCGGCATCGGCTGCATGGGTGGCCGCACCGGAAGCAACCAGCAGCAGCGCGAGCAGCGCACGGGCATGGCGCGCAGTGGGAATGCCCAGGCGTTTTGTGGATTTGCGCATGTTCAATGTCCCGGTGCCGTGGGGAAGGAAAGGCCCTGGTAGTACGCCAGCGTGTGCGCCGGTGGTGCCTCACCCACCGGCAACGGCAAGCCGTTGAGGCTCTGCCAGTAAGCGATGCTGGCATCACGCCACCACTGCGCTTCGTCCTGCTGGATGCCGAGGAAGGCCGCGGCCTGTGTGTAGCGCTGCGCGTCGATGCGAGCAGCGAGTCCTGCCCATGTCGCACGCAACTGCTTCACGGCATCGATGCCGTGCGTGTAGTGCGCGACGAGGTCCTGCCACAACGTATGGCCGGAACGCATGCGGTAATCCCACGGCAGATGGTGGAACCACAAGAGGTAGGCATCGGGGATCTGCCGAAGATCCTCGAACTGCGCAGCCACCTGCGGCGCGTACTGCGCGACGGCGTTGCTGCCGCTGCTGCTGCGATCGAAGCCGATGCCGTTGCGATCCGCACGGTGGTAGTACACCGGCTTCCAGTCATCGCGCGGACCGGCCGCATCCCAGGGCATCGGACCGTAGTGGTGGCCGCGCCCCATCAGGTGGTGCAGGCCCAGCGGCGTCATGTAATCCACCACCGCTTCGCGCGAGGCCATCAGCATGTCGACCACGGGCCTCGCCACCGCATCGTCGGCCGTAAACGTCATGCGCGCCCAGTCATCGGCAATCGCGCGTGATGATTGCGTGGGATCCCAGGCGAGACGCCCGAAGGCATACCAGTTGGCCTGGTTGAACACCGAGCCGCACCAGTCGCGGCTGGCGCCGATGTTGGCGACGCCGGCGATACCAGTGAGCGCATGGCCATCGAGCGAACCATCGACCACCTGCGCCACGGTGGAACCCTTGCCATGCGCGAAGGTATCGGTACGCAACACCTCTTCATACAGCGCGCCGAGATAAACGAGGTGCGTGGCGAAGCCCAGGTACTCCTTGGTGACCTGGAACTCCATCATCAACGGCGTCTTCGGCATGGCGCCGAACAGCGGACTGAAAGGTTCGCGCGGCTGGAAATCGACCGGGCCGTTCTTCACCTGCAGCAGTACGTTGTCGCGGAACTGTCCGTCGAGCGGTTTGAACTCGGCATAGGCCTGCTTGGCGCGATCGTCGGGGTTGTCCTGCGAATACACGAAGGCGCGCCACATGACGATGCCACCATGCGGCGCCAGCGCATCGGCGAGCGCGTTCGCGCCATCGGCATGGGTGCGGTGGTAATCCTGCGGGCCGGGCTGGCCTTCCGAATTCGCCTTCACCAGGAAGCCGCCGAAATCCGGCACCAGCTTGTAGATCTCATCGACCTTGTCACGCCACCACTTCCGCACCGTCGGGTCGAGCGGATCCGCGCTCTTCAATCCACCGATCTCGATGGGCGCACTGAAGCGCGCGCTGAGGTACACGCGGATGCCATACGGCCGCAGCACACCAGCCACCGCCGCTACCTTCGCAAGGTACGCGGGCATGAGGATGGCCGGATCCGCATTCACGTTGTTGAGCACGGCGCCGTTGATGCCGATGGAGGCATTGGCACGCGCATAGTCGGTGTAACGCGGATCCAGATATGCCGGCAGTTTCCACCAGTCCCAGATCGAATTGCCGGCATAGCCGCGTTCGACGCGGCCATCGAGGTTGTCCCAGTGGTCCAGTACGCGCAGCTTCACGCGCGGTGCGTCGCGCAGGTCGAGCTGTCGCAGTGGCTGGCCGGTCTGCATGAGGCCCAGCAGGCGGAATGCACCATACAGCACCCCGCTGTCCGTATTGCCGAGGATCACGGTGGCGGCGTGTGCGTTGATCGTGACGCTGCGGATCAGGTAACCGTCGGTGCCGAGCGCAGTGGTGTCGAGGTGCAGTCCGGCGAGCAGCGGTGATGAGGCAACCGTGCCGGCAATGATGGCGCCATCGCCCTCGACCCGTTCGCGCACTGCCGGCGCATGCCCGAGCATGCCGGTGAATCCGCGCAGCAGCTCGGCGCGTGCCGCCGCGCGCATCGGTGTGGTGGCATCCATCAACAGCTGCGTAGCCTGCGTTCGATAGGTGCGCGCCTGCGCCGCCGGCAGCGGCTGGTAACGCAGCCACAGGTCGTAGCCATCCTCTGCGTGAACGGTTGGTGCCGCGAGAATCATGATCGCCAGCGTGAGTGCGGCTAAGATCCAGCTTGCCGTCACGCTGGCGGCGGGTCTCCCGCTCAGAAGATGAACAAGAAAGGCAGCCCCGGGGGGGTCAGGAAGAAGTCCGTGCGCCGCAAGGGGCATGCGGTCACGATCCATGTCGTGGCCGAGCGGGCTGGCGTCTCGCCGATGACGGTGTCGCGCGTGGTGAATCGCTCCGGCAACGTGCGCGAAGCCACGCGCACGCGCGTGCTGCATGCGGTGAAGGAGCTGGGCTACACGCCCAACCTTGCCGCCAGCACGCTGGCCGCCGCACGGGTCGCGCGCATCGCGCTCATCTACACCAACCCCAGTGCGGCCTACCTGCGCGAATTGCTGGTCGGTGCGCTGCGTGGCGCGGCCCGCAATTCCGTGCAGCTGGTGGTCGACAGCTGGGAAGGGCATGACGTCGAGACCGAACGCGTCGCCGTGCAGGCGCTGGCCAAGAGCGTGGCCGGGGTGATCCTGCCGCCGCCGCTGTGTGAATCGAAGCCGCTGATCGCCGAGCTGGTACGTGCCGGCGTCGCGGTGGTGGCCATCGCTTCGGAGCGTTTCGCCGGACAGATCTCCACCGTGCACATCGACGATTTCCGCGCCAGCCGCGAACTCACCGAATACCTCATCGGCCTGGGACACGCGCGCATCGGCTACATCAAGGGGGATCCGAGCCAGGCCGACAGCATGCGCCGCTACGAGGGTTTCCTTTCCGCAATGAAGGCAGCCGGCATCGAGCAGCGGCGCCAGTTCGTGGAACAAGGGCACTTCACGTATCGCTCCGGACTGGTTGCCGCCGAGAAGCTCCTGTCGCTGCGGCAGCGGCCCACTGCGATCATCGCGGCCAACGATGACATGGCCGCCGCGGTGATCTCCGCCGCGCACCGGCAGGGGCTGATCGTGCCGCGCGATCTGTCCGTGGTCGGCTTCGACGACAGTTCCGCCGCCACCATGGTGTGGCCCGAGCTCACCACCGTGCGCCAGCCCACGGCGTGCATGGCCGACCAGGCCATCGACCTGCTGCTGCATGGCATCCGCAACCGCGCCGGCAAGGAGCGCGTGCTGGTGGATCATGTGGTCGCTCATGTGCTGGTACGACGCGACTCCGCAGCCGCGCCGCTTCCCCCCTCTGGTTCCGTTCCGCCCGCCTAGCGCATCAGGTACTGGTTCAGCAGGTTCTCGTAGCGTTCCTGTTGGCCGCTCACCTGTTGCGGTTCGCCCTGCTTCGCCGCCATCGCGACGAGGTCGGTGAATTCCAGTTTGCCGGCGGCGAAATCCTGGCCGGCGCCGGCATCGAAGCTGGCGTAGCGCTCACGGCGCCACTGTTCCCACGGCGACACCGTGAGCAGCGCATGTGCCACTTCGAGGCCGCGCGCGAACGCGTCCATGCCGCCGATGTGCGCGATGAACAGGTCCTGCAGGTTGGTGGATTCGCGCCGCGGCTTGGCATCGAAGTTGAGCCCGCCGACGAGGCCACCCTGGCGCAGCACCACCAGCATGGCGCCGACGGTGTCGTAGAGATCGGTGGGGAACTGGTCCGTATCCCAGCCGTTCTGCGGATTGCCGCGGTTGGCATCGATGCTGCCGAGCAGGCCGTGGTCCGAGGCCACCTGCAGGTCGTGTTCGAAGGTGTGGCCGGAGAGCGTCGCGTGGTTGGCTTCGATGTTGAGCTTGAAGTCTTTCTCGAGGCCATGCTGCTGCAGGAAGCCCGCCACCGTGGCGCTGTCGAAATCGTACTGGTGCTTCATCGGCTCCATGGGCTTGGGCTCGATGAAGAAGCTGCCCTTGAAGCCGATGCTGCGGCCGTAGTCGCGCGCCATGGCGAGGAAGCGCGCGAAGTGCGCGAGCTCGCGCTTCATGTCGGTGTTGGCGAGCGTGGCATAGCCCTCGCGGCCACCCCAGAACACATAGTGCTCGCCGCCGAGTTCGACTGTGGCGTCGAGCGCGTTCTTCACCTGCACGGCGGCGCGCGCCACCACGTTGAAGTCGGGGTTGGTCGCCGCGCCATTCATGTAGCGCGGATGCGAGAACAGGTTGGCCGTGCCCCATAGAAGCTTCACGCCCGTGGCGGCCTGGCGCGCCTTGGCCAGCGCCACCATGTGCTTGAGGTTCTTCTCGTAGGTGCCGATGTCTTCGGCATCGGGCGCGAGGTCGATGTCGTGGAAGCAGTAGTACGGCACGCCGAGCTTGGTGAAGAACTCGAACGCCGCATCGACGCGCGCTTCGGCAGTGGCCAGTGGCGAACCGGCTTCCCACGGAAAGCGCCGCGTGCCCGGACCGAACGGATCGTGGCCCGCATTGGTGAAGGTATGCCAGTAGCACACTGCGAAGCGCAGGTGCTCGGCCATGGTCTTGCCGCCGATGCGCTTGCCCGCGTCGTATACCTTGAAGGCCAGCGGATTGTCGGAATCGCGTCCCTCGAAACCGATGCGGCCGATGCCGGGAAAGTATTCACGCTGGCCGATGAAGGGTGTGCTCATGAAAAACCGATCCTGTGCGGAAAACCGGGAAGGAGAGGCGAACCTCAGGCGGTAGCCATTGGCGCTGAATATAGCGACCTGGCTTCATCCAGGTGGCGCTGGAACTGCTGGTAGGCATTGCGGTATGCGGCCGCGGCCCGCGCATCCGGTCGCGTGGCGAGGCTCGGGGCCAGCTGCACGTGTTCATGCGCGATGGCGGCCAGCGCGGCGGGGGTGCCATCGCTTTCCACTGCCCAAAGTGCCTGCAGCGCCGCGCCGAAGCTCGCGCCTTCGGGTTGCGCCGGCACTTCCACCGGCAGCTCGAACACATCGGCCACCATCTGCCGCCAGGCCGGACTCTGCGCGCCGCCGCCGGTGAGGCGGATGGCATCGAACTTGAGATCCGCCGCGCACAGCGCGTCGTAGCCATTGCGCAGCGCATAGGTCGCGCCTTCCATCGCCGCGCGATACGCATTGCCGCCGGTGAAGTTGTTCAGCTGCAGGCCGTACAGGCTGCCGCGCGCATGTGGCAGGTCCGGCGTGCGCTCGCCATTGAAGAAGGGCAGCATGCCGAGTCCGTCGGCGCCGGGCCGCGTGCCGGCCAGCGCCGCCTCGCAGTGGCGTGCGCTGAAGCCGAAGGCACGCGCCACGTTCTGCGTGGCCACCGTGCAGTTCATCGTGCAGATCAGCGGCAGCCAGCCACCGGTGGAAGAACAGAACGCAGCCCAGCCCGCGCCGTCATCCACCACGGGACGATCCGCGCAGGTGAAGAGGGTGCCCGAAGTGCCGAGGCTCATGCTGAGCACGCCCGGTGCCACGTTGCCGGTGCCGATGGCGGCCATCATGTTGTCGCCGCCGCCGGCGCTGATGCGCACGCTGCGCGACAGGCCGAGCTCATCGGCCACCGCGGGCGCGATCGGCACGCGCGTGTTCGCCTGCACCAGCTGCGGCAGGCAGGCAGAGAGATCGCGGTCCGGATCGGTGGCGGCGAGCATTTCGCCTGACCACTGGCGCGTGCGCACGTCCAGCCAGCCGGTGCCCGAGGCATCGCCGTATTCCATCCAGCGTTCGTGCGTGAGCCAGAAATTCACGTAGTCATGCGGCAGCAGGATGGTGGCCAGCTGCGCATACACGCCGGCGCGATGCTTGCGCGTCCACGGCAGCTTCGATGCGGTATAGCCGGCGAGGATGGGATTGCCGGCGAGCTCCACGCAGCGCCGCGCGCCACCGACCGCGCTCATGATCTCGTCGCATTCATCCTGGGTGCTGGTATCGCACCACAGTTTGGCCGGGGCCAGCACCCGGCCCGTGCCGTCCAGCGGCACGAAACCATGCTGCTGGCCGGACACGCCGATGGCGATGATGCGGGCCCGCTGCACCGGATCCAGCTGCAGCAGGCAGGCGCGGATCGCATTGATCCACCACTCGGCGCGCTGCTCACGCGCGCCGTTGTCGCTGGCGATGAGTTCGAGCGGCTGGCCGTGTGTTGCCACTACCGTGCGCGCTGCAGGATCGTAGGCCACGAGCTTTACGCTCTGGGTGCCGACGTCCAGCCCGATGACAAGGCTCATGCAATTCCCCCCCCTCGGCTTCGGTCTTTGTTGTTAGCGCTACCAGCCCGCGCGCAGTTTGGATCAAGTGGAGGGTGGATCGCAATGGATGGTCGCAGGCGGGTGATACCCGCACGCGGAGGCGGGCTTCAGACCTTCAGCGGCAGCGTGTCGTAGCCCTTGGCTTTGTACACCAGCACCGAGACCAGCCAGCTCAGCATGAAGATGCCCAGCACCGCATAGCCGAAGCCGGCGAGGTCTTCGTTGAGGCGGCCGATGAAGCTCCAGCCGGCGCCTTCGAAGCGCAGCCGGTCGGCGATCAGGCCCAGTGCTTCCATGCCACCGATGAATATCGCGACGACTACCGAGGCCGCGGTGATGGTCATGTTGTACCAGAGCTTGCGCACCGGCCTCGTGAACGCCCAGCCGTAGGCGCCGGTCATCAGCGCGCTGTCGGTGGTATCCACCAGCGACATGCCCGCGGTGAATAGCGCGGGGAACACCAGGATGGACCACCATGAAAGTCCCTGCGCCGCCTGCGAGGCGGAGATGCCCAGCACGCCGATCTCCGTCGCCGTGTCGAAACCCAGTCCGAACAGGAACCCCACCGGATACATGTGCCAGGAGCGCGAAACCAGCGCGAACAGCGAACGGAAGATGCGCGCCAGGAAGCCGTGGCCCGACAGCACGGCATCGAGTTCCTGCGCGACCACGGTCTCGCCACGCCGCACGCGCCGGAACACCGCCCAGGTGCCGCGCAGGATGAACAGGTTCACCACGCCGATGGCGAGCAGGAACAGCGCCGACACCGACGTGCCGATCACGCCGCCGACATCATGGAACTGCGCCATCCGGCCCTGCATGGCCGCCACCGCGGCGATCAGCAGCGAAGCCAGCACCACGATGGTCGAATGGCCCAGCGAGAAGAAGAAGCCGGTGGAGTGCGGTCGCTTGCCTTCCTGAATCAGCTTGCGCACCACGTTGTCGATGGCGGCGATGTGGTCGGCGTCGAAGGCATGGCGCAGCCCGAAGACATAGGCGAGCAAGGCCGTGGCCAGCAGCACCGGTTGGCGCGCGAAAGCGATCCAGGCCCAGGCCCATGCGGCGATGTTGGCGGCGAGCAGCAGCGCGTAGATCGCCACGACCTTGCTTCGCGCCCGCGCGGGCCGGTCATCGAATGGATTGAAGGGCATTGGTTTCCTGAGCTTCGCAGGATCATCGATGACGCCACGGGGGTGGCCCATACGTCAATCGACGCAGCCCCGGCGGCCGCCTTACGATAGCCGCCTGACAGGACGGCAACGCGGGCGCGAAAGGAAACATGGGGCTGCAATTTGCCGTCGACAGCTGGGCAGCCATCGCGCCAGGCCTTTCGACGCCGGAACAATGGCAGCAATGGTTTCGCACGCCTCAGCCGCTGGCGCGCGATTTCACCCCGGAACTCACGTGGATGCCGGCGACCCTGCGCCGGCGCGTGAGTCCGCTCGGTCGCGCGGCGCTCGATGTGCTCGCGCGCTGCCAGCCGGATGGGGCGTGTCCGGCCATCTTCGCTTCGCGCTACGGCGACCTCGATGCCATCGCCGGGCTGCTGGAGCAGCTATACAAGGAGGCCACGGTGTCGCCGATGGGCTTCAGCCTGTCCGTGCACAACGCGGCGCTGGGTGTGTACAGCATCGCGCGCGGTGATCGCGTGACCACCACCAGCATTGCCGCCAACGCGGATCTCGCCGAGGCCGCGTGCTTCGAGGCGCTTGGCTGGCTGGCTGCGGGCGAGTCGCAGGTGCTCGTGGTGTGCTGTGCCGATCCGGTGCCTGCTCCTTATCAAGCGACGGATGGTGCGGAAAGTTTCCGTCACGCATGGGCCGCGCGGTTGCGCGTCGTCGATGCGGGCGGTTTCAGCCTGGGTGCGGCCACGCCAGCCAACGCGCCTGACGCGGCTCGTGCCGAGTTCACGGCCATCGCTTGCGCCAGCCTGCGCGCGCTGGCTTTCCTCACCGGTGCCGGTGGCGCCGAGCTGCATTCGGAAACCGGCCGCTACCTGTGGACGCGCCGTGTTTAGCCATATCTGGCGCGGCTGGCGCGTCATCGCCACGGGTTTGTCCTTCGCCTTCTTCGGCCTCGGCGGCCTGCTGCTGCTCATCGCTGGCCTGCCGCTGATGTACCTCTTGTTCCCGCGCACCGTACGCCGCCAGCGCATGGCGCGGCGGATGGTGCGCGGGCTGTTCTGGCTGTTCGTGCGCTACATGTGGATGACCGGCGTGCTGCGCTTCCGTTTCATCAATGGCGAACGGCTCGCGCGTCCCGGCCTCGTCATCGTCGCGAACCACCCGACACTGCTGGACGTGGTGTTCCTGATCTCCGCCGTGCCCGATGCCACCTGCATCGTGCGCGCCGGCCTCGCCAACAACCCGTTCACGCGCGCGCCGGTGCGCCTCGCCGGTTACGTGTGCAATGACTCGGGCGTCGAACTGGTGGATGCCGGCGTCGCGGCGGTCAGGGGCGGCAGCAGCCTCGTGGTCTTCCCCGAAGGCACGCGCAGCAACCCGGCACGGCCGCCGAAATGGCAGCGTGGTGCTGCCAATATCGCGTTGAAAGCCGGCGTGGCGCTGACGCCGGTTTCGATTTCCTGCGACCCGCCCACGCTGCGCAAGGGCGAGCCTTGGTGGCAGGTCCCGCCGCGTCGTATGCGATACTCCATCGAAGTGCTGGACGACCTGCCGGTGACGGACTGGGCGCCGCAAAGGGAGTTGGAAACAAACGCCGCCCGCGGCCTGACGGAGCGGCTGCGGGACCTGCTGACAGGGCGAATGGAGCGCAATGCAAGAGCTTGAACAGGAGATCAAGGAACTCATCATCGAGTCCCTGAATCTCGAGGACGTGGCCGCCGCGGATATCGAAACCGACGCGCCGCTGTTCGTCGAGGGCCTGGGCCTCGATTCCATCGATGCACTGGAGCTGGGGCTCGCCCTGCAGCGCCGCTACGGCATCGTCATCGGCGACTCGGAGACGGGTCGCGAACATTTTGCGTCGGTGCGGCGCCTGGCTGCGTTCGTGGCCGGCGCGCGCCAGCGCTGAACTGGTGGCTGGCATGACCAAAGACGATATTTTCGCGCGGCTGAAAGCCGTGCTCGTGGAAAGCTTCAACATCCCGGCGGAGAAGATCACGCTGGAGTCGCGCATGTACGAGGACCTGGACATCGACAGCATCGATGCCGTCGACATGCTGGTGCAGCTGCGCACGATCACCGAGCGCCGCCTGCAACCCGAGGCCTTCCGCACCGTGCGCACGCTGGGCGATGTGGTCGATGCGCTGTACGGCCATCTCACGGAGACGGAGAAGGCTTGAGGCTGCCCGCGGTACTGCTGGCCCTCGCCACGCTGTCGTATCCGGCCCTCGTGTATTTCACCCTGCAGCACTACGGCGCCCGGGCGCTGGTGCTGCCGCTGGTCGCGTTGGCGCTGGCGCGCATGCTCATCAAGCGGGAGTGGATCTGGGGAGCCATTGCACTGCTGCTGGCGCTGGCAGCGATGCTCACCAACGCGAGCCTGCCGGTCAAACTGTATCCCGCCGTGGTTTCGCTGAGTTTCCTCGCGGTGTTCGGCTACAGCCTCGTGAAGCCACCGAGTTTCGTCGAACGCATCGCGCGATTGCGCGAACCGGATTTGCCGCCGCAGGCCGTGCTGTACACGCGCCGCGTGACGCTGGCCTGGTGTGTTTATTTCGTGCTCAACGCGGCGGTGGCCACGTGGATTGCGCTGTTCGGGTCGGATCGTGCCTGGGCGCTGTACAGCGGCGGCATTGCGTACATGCTCGCGGGTCTGTTGTTCGCCGGTGAGTTCCTGTTGCGCCAGTACCTGCGACGGAAGTGGCGACATGCCTGAGATGCACAGTCTCGCTGGCCTGCTGCGCGCAGGGCGTGACCACGCGGGCGTGGTCGGATTCCGCAATGGCAAGGCGCAAAGCTTCGGCGATTTCGACGCGCGTGCGCGTTGCTGGCGCAGTGCCTTCGAGGCGGAAGCAGGACAGCGCTTCGTGCTGCATTCCACCGACACGCTCGAGTTCGCCGCGATGCTGTTCGGTGCATGGCATGCCGGCAAGTGCGCGCTGGTGCCTTCGGACCTGCAGGCCGGCGCGATGGGGCAGCTGGGTGTGGCCATCGATGGTCACGCTGGCGCCGCAGGCGGAGTGACCGCGGGCGCGCGTTCCGGCAAGGAGTGGCAGGCGCTGGATCGCGAGCTGCCGCTGCTCGAAGTGTTCACTTCCGGCAGCACCGGTCGTCCGCTCGGCATTGCGAAGAACCTGCGGCAGCTCGAACAGGAGTTGTCGGGTCTTGCCACGACGCTGTCGCTTGGACCCATCGCGGCGCGCGTGCTCGGCACGGTTTCGCACCAGCACATGTACGGCATCGTGTTCCGCCTGCTGTTGCCGCTGGTGACGGGACGGCCCTTCGAAGCCATGCGCCTTACGCAGGTTCATGATCTGGCGCGGCTGCCGGCACCCGAAGGTTGCGTGCTGGTGTCGAGTCCTGCGCAACTGGCGCGATTACCCTCGGGTGCAGCGGTGGGTTCGCGCATCCATGCGTTGCTGTCCGCAGGCGGACCGCTGGGTGAAGCCGCGGCCGGTGTCTGTCGCGAAGAACTCGAGGTCGTTCCGACTGAAATCTATGGCAGCTCCGAAACCGGCGCGGTGGCATGGCGGCGGCGCGCCGCGGGTGTGCTGGCTGCATGGCAGCCGCTGCCTGGCGTTGAATTCCGCGCCGAGCAGGGCCTGCTGCAGATCCGCAGCGCGCAGCTGCCGACCATGGACTGGTTCCACAGCGCCGATTGCGTGGTGATGGGCGACCACGGCTTCGAACTCGCCGGCCGCAGCGATCGCATCGTGAAGCTCGAGGAAAAGCGCGTGTCGCTGGATGGCGTGCAACGCCTGCTGCTGGAATCCGGCTTGCTGCGTGAAGCGCGCGCACTGGTGCTCGATGGTCCGCGTCCCGTGCTTGTGGTGATCGCCATGCCCAACACGGAGGGCTGGCAACTCGCAGGGCAGGGCAAACCAGGGTTGGTCGCGGCGCTGACTGGAGTGCTCGCGAAGAGCAGCGAGATCGAAGTACTGCCGCGCAGCTGGCGCTTCGTCGATCCCTGGCCTGCCACCGCCGATGGCAAATCCCCCGAGTCACTGCTGCGCGCACGCTTCGATCGCCGCGTGCCGGAGTTCCGCCTGCTGGAACAGGGCGCGACGAGTTGCACGGTGGAGCTGTGGGTTTCTCCGACCACTCCTTATTTCAGCGGCCATTTTCCGGGACAGCCCATCCTGCCCGGCGTGGCGCAGATCGACTGGCTGGTGTGGCTGTCGCGCGAACTGCTCGGCATCGAAGGCGGCTTCGCCGGGCTCGAGCTCGCCAAGTTCCGGCGCATCATCCGGCCGGGCAGCCGCTTGCGCGTGAGCCTCGACGATGACGTGGCGCGCGGTTTCACGGCTTACCAGATCCTCGATGGCGAAGAGATGTGCGCCAGCGGACGCATCCGCTGGGGAGCGCCGTGAAGACCTGCGCCATCGTGCCGGTGTACCGCCATGTGGATACCGTGGGCGCCGTGCTCGATGCATTGCTCGGCGCGAGCCTGCCCTGCATCGTCATCGACGACGGCAATGATGATGCGAATGCCCGCAAGCTGCGCGAAGTCGTCGCGCAACGTCCGCGTGTCGAGCTGGTGCGCCTGCCGGTCAATGAAGGCAAGGGCGGTGCATTGCAGGCGGGCCTGCTCGCCGCTGGCGAGCGCGGCTACACGCATGCGCTGCAGATCGACGCGGATGGCCAGCACGATACCGCCGACATCAGCTGCTTCCTCGACATGGCACGCGCGCATCCCGACGAGATGATCTACGGCGTGCCCATCTACGACGACTCCGTGCCGCGCGCGCGCCTGTATGGTCGCTACGCCACGCATGTGTGGGTGTGGATCAACACGCTGTCGCTCGACATCCGCGATTCCATGTGCGGCTTCCGCGTGTATCCGCTGGCCTCGACGCTGCGCCTGCTGCGACAGCGGCGCCTGCCGGCGCGCATGGAGTTCGACACCGAATCCATGGTGCGCCTGCATTGGCGCGGTGTGCGCTTCCGCGCCGTGCCCACGCGCGTGGTGTATCCCGAAGGTGGCCTGTCGCATTTCCGCATGCTGCCCGACAACCTGAAGATCAGCTGGATGCACACGCGGCTGTTCTTCGGGATGCTGCTGCGTTTGCCGCCGCTGCTGTGGCGAAAGCTCGCGGGCCGCGATGAGCAGCACTGGGCCGCCATGGGCGAGAGCACCTGGGTGGGCGGCATCCAGTTCCTGCTGTTCGTGCATCGCGTGTTCGGTCGCTGGCCGTTCCGCGTGCTGGTGTTCCCGGTGGTGTTCGTGAACTGGCTGCTGCGCCCGGCGGTGCGGCGCGCGTCGCGCGATTACCTGAATCGCATCGAGGCGCGCCGCAACAGCGGGCGCAGGCCTGGCGTGCTGGCGAGCCTTCGTCACCTGATGCATTTCGCCGAGACCATCCTCGACAAGCTGTTGGCTTCGGGCGGGCGCTATCCGGCGAGCAAGGTACGTGTCGAAGGGCGCGATGCGCTGCGCGCGCAGCTGGCTACCGGCCGCGGTGCGGTGATCGTCACGGCGCACGTGGGTTGCCTTGAACTGTGCGAGACCCTCGCGGATGCATCGGGCGGCGTGGTGAAGCTCAACATCCTCACGCACACGCGCCATGCAGAGCAGTTCAATCGCATCGTCGCGCGGCTGAACCCCGCCAGCACCGTGCACTTCATCGAGGTGACGGACTTCGGTCCCGCGGTGGCGATGCGCCTCGCGGATCGCATCGCGGCCGGCGAATGCATAGCGCTGGCCGGCGATCGCGTGCCGGTGGCGGGCAGTGCGGTGGCTACAGTGCCTTTTCTCGGCGCGCCGGCACGTTTTCCGGTGGGTCCGCATGTGCTGGCCGCCTTGCTCGATTGCCCGCTGTACTTCCTGTGCTGTATCCATGAGGGCGAAGGCTACATGGTGCATTTCGAGCAGCTTGCTGCGAAGGTGAGCCTGCCGCGCGCGGAGCGTCAGGCGCGTCTCACCGAATCGGCCGCGAACTACGCCGGCGCAATCGAGCGGCTGCTGGCACGCGCACCACTCGACTGGTTCAATTTCTACGACTACTGGAAACAGGACGATGAACAAGCATCTCGAACATGAAATCGAGCTGGTGGCAGCGTTCTACGACATCGATCCGATGAACGTCGTCTGGCATGGCCACTACGTCAAGTACATGGAGCTGGCGCGCGCGGCTTTGCTGGCGAAACTCAACTTCGGTTACCACGAGATGAAGGAATGCGGCTACCTGTTCCCCATCATCGAGCTGTTCGTGCGCTATGCACAGCCACTGGTGCTCGGCCAGCGCGTGCGCGTCAGCGCGAAGATCATGGAGTGGGAGAGCCGCCTGAAAGTGGCCTACGAGATCCGCGATGCGGCGACCAATCGGCGCCTGACCCGCGCGCACACCGTGCAGGTCGCCGTGGAAGCCGCGACCGGCGAGATGTGCTATGTGTGCCCGCGCATCATGTGGGAGAGACTGGGAGTGGCGCCGTGAGAATGTGGTCGGGGATGCTGGTGGCCTGCGTGCTGGCCGTGGGCCCGGTGCAAGCGGCTGAACCCCCGGCGGTGCCGAACGCGGATGCGCTGCTCGCGCGTTTGCACCAGCCCGCGGTGCTGCGTGGCTCCTTCGTGCAGAGCCGCCAGATCCAGGGTTTCAAGCGTCCGGTGGAATCCAGCGGCGATTTCGTGGTGGCGCGCGACCAGGGCTTGCTGTGGCACACGGTCAAGCCCTTCGAGAGCCTGCTGTCGGTGAGTCGCGAGCGGCTGCGCGTCAACGACGGCAGCGGCGGCGCCGAAACCACCATCGACGCGCGGCGCGAGCCGATGCTGCGCACCTTGAATGAAATCCTGCAGAACGTGGTAATTGCCGACGCCCGTGCACTGCAGTTGCGATTCGATATCGGCCTCAAGCTCGTGGGGACCACGGGTTGGCAGATGACCCTGGTGGCGAAGGACGCCACGCTGCGTTCGCGCTTCCCGCAGATCGAACTCAGTGGCGATGCGCATGTGCAGGGCGTGCGCCTCGCTGAAGCCAGTGGTGACGTCACCACGGTGCGCTTCGAGAACCAGCGCGAGGACACTCATCTCACCGAGGCCGAGACCGGGAAGCTGAAGTGAGCGACGCCAGTCACTCGCGCTATCGCGTGATGGCGCTGGCCTGGCTCGTGGCCATGGTCGCGCTGGCCTTCCATCAATGGCATATGTGGCGGCATCCCGCGTTCAGCACGGATGTCACGGAGCTGTTGCCGCAGCAATCCGATCCACAACTCACGCAGGCGACAGAGCGGCTGGTGGCAGCGGCCACCACGCAGTGGGTGGTGCTGGTGGGTGCGCCGGATTGGGACAAGAGCAGGGAGGCCGCGGCCGCCGCGCTGGCGCAGCTCGATCCGGAACGCAAGAAGCTGCAATCCTCCGGCGGCGATGCCTTGCCCTCCGGCCTGCTCGAATCGCTGCAGAAGTCGCGCGGCTCGCTGCTCACCGCAGCGGAGCGCGGCTGGCTGCGTAGCGCGAACAGCGCCGACATCGGTCGGCGTGCCTTGCAGAACCTGTTGCAACCCGTGGGCGATGGTTTTTCCAGCTGGCGTGAAGACCCGCTCGGCCTGTGGAGCGGCTGGCTGCGCGAGCGCGCGCAATGGAGTCCGCTGCGCCCCCGCGATGGCTGGCTGTGGATCGAGGACAACGGCATCCAGTGGATCGCGCTGCCCTTCGGCGAAAGCGAGTCGGGATTTTCAGGATGGAGTGCTGGTGGGAGCAGCCTGAAGCTCGCGGCCGCGCGCGCCGCCGTCGCCAGGCTTGGTGGCCATGCACAGGTACTGGCCGCAGGCGCGGTGCTGCAGGCCGAAGCCGCTGCGAAGCGCGCGCGCTGGGAAGTCTCGGTGATCGGTTTCGGTTCGCTGATCGCCGTCATCCTGATCACCTTCATCACCTTCGGTTCGTTGCGACCCATCCTGCTGGTGACGCTGTCGCTGACCATCGGCTGCGCGGCGGCGCTGTCGGTGACGCAGCTGGTCTTCGGCCAGGTGCACCTGCTGACCACGGTATTCGGCGCCAGCCTCGTCGGTGTGGCCGAGGATTACGGCATCCACTACTTCGCCGCGCGCCAGGGGCAACCTGTCGAACAACGCTGGGAACAGCTGCGGCAGATCTCGCCGGGTTTGTGGCTGGCATTGGCGACCAGCGGCATCGCGTATCTCGCGCTGGGAGTCGCGCCATTCCCCGGCCTGAGGCAGATCGCAGTGTTCTCCGTCGTGGGCCTCACGGCGGCGTTCCTTACCGTGCTGTGCTGGTTTCCGTGGCTGGATCGCAAGCCGCTGAAGCAGACGCGCTTCGCCGCGCGTTTCGCGGCGAGCCTGGACAAGTGGCCGCGCTGGCCGCATGGACGCAAGGGCATCGTGCTCGCCATCGTGGGACTCGCGGTGCTGGCCACCGGCCTCGTGCGCCTGCGTGAGGTGGATGACATCCGCACCCTGCAGAATGCGCCGGCCGCGATGATCAACGAGCAGATCCAGGTGGGACGCATCCTCGGCCTCGCCAGCCCGGCGCAGGTGTTCCTGGTCAGCGGTGCCGACAGCGATGAGCTGCTGCGCCATGAAGAAGCACTGGCCACGCGACTGGCGGCGCTGGTGCGCGATGGCACCATCACCGGTTACCAGGCGCTGTCCGACTGGGTGCCATCGCGCGGCACGCAGCAGGCGAATGCCGAACTCGTGGCCAATGCCGATCGCATTGCGTGGCAGGCAGTGGCGGATGCCACGGGCGAGCACATCGACACCACGCCGCATGCACCCGAGGTGCTGACGGCAGCGGATCTCGCGCCGATCGCGAAGGGACTGCCCTCCATCAGCGAATGGCAGGATGCCAGCGGTGCGCATCGCACGCTGGTCATGCTGCAAGGCGTGGCACGTACCTCGCTGCCCGCACTGGCGCAGGCCGGCAACGGACTCGACGGCGTGCGCTTCATCGACAACACCGCGCGCTATTCGGAACTGCTGGCCCGCTATCGCGTGCGACTCTCCGGCCTGCTGCTGGTCGGTCTCGCCGCCGTGGTGCTGCTGCTGCAATGGCGCTATGGCTGGCGCGCATGGCGCGCGTGGCTGCCCACCATCCTCGGCGGCGCATTCACGCTGGCCGTGTTCGGCTGGATCGGCATCCCGGTGCAATTGTTCGTGGTGCTGTCGCTGATCCTGATGCTGGGCATGGGCATCGACTACGGCATTTTCATGCAGGAGCATCCGGGCGAACGCTCGGTATGGCTGGCGGTGGCCATCGCCGGCGTGAGCACGCTGCTGTCGTTCGGGCTGCTGGCTCTGTCGGCAACGCCGGCATTGCGCGCCTTCGGTCTTGCCATGCTGCTCGGTGAAACTTCCATCTGGCTTCTAACCCCGATCTTTCGCGCGGAGTCGTCGCACTAAAATGAGAACAGAACAGGTGGATACGCTGGTCATCGGTGCCGGGCCCTCGGGCTCCGTTGCGGCTGGCCTGCTCCGCAAGCAGCAGCGCAAGGTGCTGATCGTCGAGCGGCAGAACTTCCCGCGCTTCTCCATCGGCGAGAGCCTGCTGCCGCAGAGCATGCAGTACCTCGAAGAGGCCGGCATGTTGCAGGCCGTGGTCGAGGCGGGCTTCCAGTACAAGAACGGCGCCAGCTTCGTGCGTGGCGAAGACAGGGAAGTCATCGACTTCCGCGACAAGTTTTCGCCGGGGTGGGGCACTACCTACCAGGTGCAACGGGCCGATTTCGATCATCTGCTCGCGCGTTGCGCGGAAAGCGCCGGCGCCGAACTGCGCTTCCGCCAGCAAGTGACCGCGGTGGATTTCAGCGGTGCGCGGCCGGCGGTGACGGTGAAACCCGATGATGGCGAGGCGTATCGCGTCGAAGCGCGCCATGTGCTGGATGCCAGCGGTTTCGGCCGCGTGCTGCCCAAGCTGCTCGATCTCGAGACGCCTTCCGGTTTTCCCGTGCGCGCCGCGATCTTCACGCACGTGCAGGACAACATCCCCATCGGCACTTTCGATCGCAACAAGATCCGCGTCGGCGTGCATCCGGAGCATGTGGATGTCTGGTACTGGCTGATCCCTTTCTCGAACGGTCGTTGCTCAATGGGCGTCGTCGCGGAGAAGGCCTTCCTCGATCGCTACAGCGGCAGCGACACGGAGATCCTGCAGCAGCTGGTGGGCGAGGATCCGCCGCAAGCCGCGCTGCTGAAGAACGCGGTATGGGATACGCCCGCGCGACGCATCGCCGGCTATGCGGCCAACGTGAAATCGCTGTGGGGCAAGGGCTATGTGCTGCTCGGCAATGCCGGCGAATTCCTCGATCCGGTGTTCTCATCGGGAGTAACCATTGCGGTGAAATCCGCATCGCTGGCCACGGCGCTCATCGGCCGCGAATGGGCGGGCGAAACGGTGGACTGGAATGCCGACTACGCGGTGCCATTGAAGAAAGGCGTCGACACCTTCCGCGTATTCGTCGAGACCTGGTACACCGGCGGCTTCCAGAAGGTGCTGTTCTATCCGAAGAAATCGGCGGAGGTACGCCGCATGATCGCCTCGGTGCTGGCGGGTTATGCCTGGGACCAGAAGAATCCCTTCGTATCGGATCCGCGCCGTCGCATGAACACGCTCGAGGAACTGTGCAGCACCTGAAGCCAGTAACCTGCGCGCTGGCGCTGCTGTTGCTCGCGGCTTGCGCGACCATGGGGGCGCGTGGCTTCGAGGCATTGCCGCTGCTGCCGCCTGCTGCCTTCGGTGCCGAAGCCAGCAATGTGCAGCGACTGACGCTGTCGCGCGAATCCGGCGGCCAGAAGCTCGCGCTCGATGCCGCGGTGGAAGTGGATGCCAATGAGCTGCGTGTCGCCGGCATGCTGCTCGGCCAGCGCATCCTGCTGCTCGACTGGGATGGCAAGGCATTGCAGGAACAGCGCGAACCGGTGGTGCCGAAAGCCCTCGATGGGCGCGCGATTCTGCGTGATCTGCAGCTGGTATATTGGCCCGCCGCCGCCATACGCGCCGCCCTGCCGCAGGGCTGGCGCCTCGAAGAAAAGGCGGCGCGGCGGCAGTTGTTCCGTGGCAGCAGGCTGGTGTTCGAATCCGAACGCGGCGACGCCGCGCCACTGGGCAACGCCAGGTTGTGGAACCGCATCGGCCAGTACCGCATCGACATCGAAGCAGCGAAATGAACCGGGACAGAAGCGGGGCGCGAGCCTCGTTGCATGAAACAGGCGTGGTGTGTGCGCTCGGCAGCGGTGCCGCGGCGCTGCGTGCAGCGTTGTCGGCGCAGCGGCCGGCGGCGTTGCCCTGTGCGTCGCCGTTCTGGCCCGCGGAGGTGCCGCAGGGGTTGGTCACTGAGGAGCTGCCGGCGCTCGATGGATTTCCATTGCCGATGCGCACGCGTTGCAATGCCTTGCTGCTCGCGGCCTACACGCAGATCGAAGCAGGCGTGCGCGCGGCCATCGCTCGCCATGGTGCGCGTCGCGTCGCCATCGTGTTGGGCACCAGCACCTCCGGCATCGGCGAGGCGCAGCAGGCGTTCACGCAGCGTGCCGCGGATGGCGCCTTGCCCGCGGATTTCCATCTCGACCAGCAGGGCCTGGGCACGCCCGCCGAATTCCTCGCGCAGGTCTCGGGTGCGCAAGGTCCGGCCTACGCGATCTCAACCGCGTGCACTTCGGCGCCGAAGGCCATGGCGAGCGCGGCACGCCTGCTCGCCGCGGATCTCGCCGATGTCGTGATCGCCGGCGGTGTCGATGCACTCAACCGCTTCACGCTCGCAGGTTTCGCCGCGCTGGAATGCGTGAGCCGCAAGCCCTGCAATCCGATGAGCGCCAACCGCGACGGCATCAACATGGGCGAGGGCGCGGCGCTGTTCCTGTTGTCGCGCGAGCCGGGCGACATCCAGCTATCCGGCTGGGGCGAATCCTCCGACGCGCATCATTTCTCCGCGCCGGATCCGAAGGGCCTGGGAGCAACACTGGCCATGCGCGATGCGCTGGCCATGGCGGGCCTGCAGCCGCAGGACATCGATTACATCAACCTGCATGGCACCGCGACTCCGCAGAACGATGCGATGGAAAGCCTCGCGGTATCGAAGCTCTTCGGCAGCGACACCCCTTGCAGCTCCACCAAGCCACTCACCGGCCATGCGCTGGGCGCGGCCGGCGCCATCGAAGCGGCGATCTGCTGCCAGGTGCTGCGCGATGCACATCACGATGGCCTGCTGCCGCCGCATTGGTGGGATGGCGAGGTGGATCCTTCACTGCCGCAGCTCGCGCTGGTGGCGCCGGGCACGCGCGCCGCGCGACCACCGCGCCGCGTACTCAGCAATTCCTTCGCCTTCGGCGGCAGCAATGCCGCGCTGGTACTGGAGCTGCAACGTGCCAGCTGAACTCGATCCGCGCGGCCTCGACCTGCCCGCCGCGGAATACATCCCGCAGAGCGGCCCGATGTGCCTGCTCGAGCGCATCGTCGCGGTAGACGAAGAATCCCTGGTCGCGACCACCGTGTTGAAGAGCGACGGCCTGTTCTGCCGCGATGGCCGCGTCGGTTCGTGGGTGAGCCTGGAATGCATGGCGCAGGCGGTGGCCGCGTGGGCCGGTATCCAGGAACGCGGCAATGGACGCGGGCCGCGCATCGGCTTCCTGCTCGGCAGCCGGCGCTTCGATTGCCATCGCGCCTGGTTGCCGGTCGATCAGATGCTGCGTATCGAAGTGAAGAAGGAGATCCAGCTCGCCGACGGGCTCGGCCAGTTCAGCGGTCGCACGCTGGTTGCGGATGAACTGCTCGCCACCGCCGTCATCACGGTGATTGCGCCCGATGATCCCGCGGCGGTACTGGCCGGAGAGAAACCATGAGCAGACAGACCATACTCGTCACCGGTTCCAGCCGCGGCATCGGCCGTGCGATTGCCCTGCGTTGCGGCCGCGATGGCTACGACGTGGTGCTGCACTGTCGATCGGGCATCGCCGAAGCGGAACAGGTTGCGGAAGAATTGCGTGCGCTCGGCGCGGCGGTGCGCATCCTGCAGTTCGATATCGCCGATCGCGCCGCCGCCGCCACCGCGCTCGAAGCCGATCTCGCCGCGCATGGCTGCTACTACGGCGTGGTGTGCAACGCCGGCATCGCACGCGATGCCACTTTTGCCGGCATGACCGGCAACGAGTGGGACCAGGTGTTGCGCACCAACCTCGATGGTTTCTACAACGTGCTCAATCCGCTGATCATGCCGCTGGTGCGCACGCGCAAACCCGGACGCATCGTGACGCTGTCGTCGGTGTCCGGCATCACGGGCAATCGCGGGCAGGTGAACTACAGCGCGTCCAAGGCCGGCATCATCGGTGCGACGCGCGCGCTGGCGGTGGAGCTGGCGAGTCGCGGCATCACGGTGAATTGCGTGGCACCCGGCCTGATCGATACCGAGATGGTGGATGAACGCGTGCGCGCCGAAGCGCTGAAGATGATTCCGGCGGGGCGCGTGGGCACTGGCGATGAAGTGGCGGCGGCGGTGAGCTTCCTGCTGCGCGACGAGGCGGCCTACATCACGCGGCAGGTGCTGTCGGTGAATGGCGGGCTCGCGCCGTGAATCCCCTGGCATGAAACCCTCCGTCATGAAACGAGTAGTCGTCACGGGATTCGGTGCGATCAGTCCCATCGGCAACGACTGGGCGACGGTGAGCAGGCGCCTGCGCGCCGGGCAGTCTGGCATCGCCATCATTCCGGAATGGGCCGAGTTCAAGGGACTGCATACGCGCGTGGCTGCGCCGGTCACCGGCTTCGACCTGCCCGCTGAGCGCTACAACCGCAAGACCACGCGCAGCATGGGCCGCGTGGCCCTGATGGCGACGCGCGCCAGCGAACTCGCGCTTGAACACGCGGGCCTGATCGGCGCCGCCGTGCTCACCAGCGGTGATACCGGCGTGGCCTATGGTTCCTCAACCGGCAGCCCACCGGCCATCGCCGACTTCGGCACCATGCTGTTGCGCAAGTCCACCGATGGCGTCACTGCGAATTCCTACCTGCGCATGATGTCGCACACCGCGGCGGTGAACATCGGCGTGTTCTTCGGGCTCACCGGCCGCATCGTCACCACTTCGAGTGCGTGTACTTCGGCGAGCCAGGGCATCGGCTATGCCTTCGAGATGATCCGCGCCGGCCGGCAGAAGGTGATGCTGGCCGGTGGTGGCGAGGAACTGGATGTCACCGAAGCCGCGGTCTTCGACGTGCTGTTCGCCACCAGCGTGAAGTACAACGAACAGCCGCAGCTCACCCCGCGTCCCTTCGATGTGGACCGCGATGGCCTGGTGGTGGGCGAGGGTGCCTGCACGCTGGTGCTCGAGGAACTCGAATTCGCCCGTGCGCGCGGCGCGACCATCCACGCCGAGCTTGTCGGCTACGGCACCAACAGCGATGGCGCGCATGTCACGCAGCCCAGCAGCGCCACCATGGCGCGCGCCATCCAGCTGGCGCTCGATGACGCCGGCATGACACCCGAAGATGTCGGTTACGTGAATGCGCATGGCACGGCCACGCCGCAGGGCGATGTCGCCGAGAGCCACGCCACCGCGCAAGTGTTTGGCGCACGCACGCCGATCTCGTCGCTCAAGAGCTACATGGGGCACACCATGGGTGCCTGTGGTTCACTCGAGGCGTGGATCAGCATCCAGATGATGCATGAGGGCTGGTTTGCGCCGACGCTGAACCTCAAGCAGGTGGATCCGCGCTGTGCCGAACTCGACTACATCATGGGTGCGGCGCGCGAGTTGCAGACCGACGTCATCATGTCGAACAATTTCGCTTTTGGTGGTATCAATACGTCCCTCATATTCCGGCGTTGGCGGGATTGACCCATTTCCCCAAGGAGACCTGCATCATGAAGAAGACCAGCATCGTCATTGCCAGCGGCCTGCTCGCCGCGCTCGCCTCGATGAACAGCATCGCCAAGGACGACACCCTGCATTTCCCGTTGCAGGACGTCATCGATTCGCCCGAAGGCAAGGCCGCGCTCGATGGCTCGGTGAAGTTCTACCTCGACGGCGCGCCGCATGGTGCCGTGAAGAAGACACTGGGCAGCGACACCTCGAACAAGAAGACCAATGGCTTCAACAAGGGTGACAAGGAAGGCTGCGACCGTGCCGCGCTGTCGGCGCTGATCGCCTTCCAGGCCAAGGCCAAGCAGAACGGTGCCAATGCCGTGATCAACATCATCAGCTACTACAAGAAGGTGGAGTCCAAGAGCGCCACTGATTACGAGTGCCACAATGGTGGCGTCATCGTCGGCGTCACGCTGAAGGGCGACTACGCCGAGCTGTAAGGCTTCGAGTGATTGCAGGGCCGCGAGGGCTTCACTCTCGCGGCTACTGTGGCTACTGCGGCGACCAGCTCTCCAGTGACTGGCGCTGCCGGATGCGGCCCACGTCCATCAGCATCCGCCCCGCCCAACGATAGATGTTGTATTCCGACACCGTGCGCCGCATGAGCTGCATGCGCTTGCGGCGTTCGTCGCGCGGCATGTCCAGCGCAGCGGCGATCGCCGCTGCGGTTTCACCCACGTCGTAGGGATTCACCAGCAGCGCTTCGGGCAGTTCGCGCGAGGCGCCGGCGAAGGTGGAAAGGATCAGCACGCCATCCTCGTCATCGCGCGCCGCGACGAATTCCTTGGCCACAAGGTTCATGCCGTCGTGCAGGCTGTTCACCAGCGTGAAGTCGGCGGCGCGGAACAGTTCGAACACCTGCGCCGGTTCCTGGTGCTCGCCCACCAGCACGATGGGTTTCCAGTCGGTGGTGGCGAAGCGTGCGTTGATGCGCTCCATCTCGGCGATGGTCTGCTGTTGCAGGGCCTGGTAGGCCGGCAGCTTGCTGCGCGAGGGTGCGGCGATCTGCAGGAAGCTCAAGCGTCCGCGCCAGCGCGGCTGCTTGTCGAACAGCACTTCGAGCGCATGGAAGCGCTCGATGATGCCCTTGGTGAAATCCCAGCGTTCGACGCCGAGGCCGAGCCGCACATTCGCGCCGATGCCGAGCCGCTTGCGCACGGTTTCCTGTGCGACCTGTGCCGGGGCCACCTGCGCCAGCCAGCGCGGCGGCCATTCGATGGAAATCGGATACGCGGTGACGCTGCACACATGGCCACCGCGCGTGATCGTCATGCGCTCGTGGTCGATCTGGCATTCGACGAAGCGGTCCACCGTCGCGAGGAAGTTCTGGCAGTGGTAGATGGTGTGGAAGCCGAGGATGTCGGCATCCAGCATCGATACCAGCAGCTCCTTCTTCCACGGGCACACGCCGAAAGTCTCGGCATTGGGCCAGGGGATGTGCCAGAACACCGCGATGGTGGCCTTCACGCCGCGCTCGCGCACCAGCTTCGGCAGCAGCGCGAAGTGGAAATCCTGGATCAGCAGCACGGCTTCCCTGCGGCCGGTCTCGGCGGCGACGGCATCGGCGAAGCGTGCGTTGACGTTGCGGTAGTGCTGCCAGTCGCTTTCGCGGAAAGCGGGGCGCACATAGGCGAGATGGCATAGCGGCCACAGCCCCTCGTTGGCGAAGCCGTAGTAGTAGCCTTCCTCTTCCTGCTCGCTGAGCCATACGCGGCGCAGGGTGTAGCTCGGGTCTTCGGGTGGCACGCGCACATGGTCCTGCTTGTCCACCACATCGCGGTCGGCGGGGCCACTGCCGTGTGCGATCCACGTGCCGGAACACGCCCGCATGATGGGCTCGATGGCCGTGACCATGCCGCTGGCAGGCACCTGTACCACGATCTGTCCGTTGCGGTCGCGATGGTGGATGTACGGCTCGCGGTTCGACACCACCAGCATCGTGCAGTCGTCGAGCTGGTCGCGCACCACCTGTTGCAGCGCCTGTGGTGTCCAGTTCTCGTGGAACTCGATTTCCAGGCGCTGCGTTTCACCGAGTTCACGCAGCACCTCGCGTACATGCTTGAGGATGGGGCCGGAGTCACCATCGGTGGCGGCATCATCGAGGAAGCGTCGCGCACGGATGTCACCGAGCAGCAACCGCACCCAGCGATTCACCAGCAGGCGCACCGAAAGGCCCAGCGCCAGTGCGAACAGTGCCGCACCGATCACCAGTGCGGCGAACAGGAAGTTGCGGATCGCGCCGGGCCGCATTTCGCCGAAGGAGATGCGGTTGATGTAGGGCACGAAGACGAGGGCCAGCAGTGCGGCTGCCGCCACGAAGGGCAACACATAGCGCAGCAGGATGCGCCGCAGGTAACGTGGCCAGTCCTGGACATGCGCGGGCAGTGGTTCGATCGGCATGGGTTTGCTAGAGCTCCGAATCCCACGAGCGCGACAGGCGCAGCGCGCAGTTGATGATGCCGACCATGCTGTAGGTCTGCGGGAAGTTGCCCCATTGCGTGCCGCTGCCGGGGTGGATGTCCTCGGACAAAAGGCCGAGATGATTGCGACGGGCCAGCAGCTGGATGAATTGCGCGCGCGCTTCCTCGACGCGGCCGGTGGCCGCCAGTGCATTCACGTACCAGAAGGCGCAGACGGTGAAGGCGGTCTCGGGCCGGCCGAAGTCGTCGACCTGTCGATAGCGGAACAGCAGGTCGCCTTCGCGCAGCTCGCGACCGATGGTGTCGACGGTGGCGATGAAGCGCGGATCCTTGCCATCCACGAGGCCGAGTTCGGGCAGCAGCAGCAGCGAGGCATCGAGGTCCTCGTTGCCGTCGAGCGCGGCGACGAAGGCGCGGCGCTTCGGGTTCCAGGCGCGCTGGATGATGTCCTCACGCATGGTGTCGGCGCGCTCACGCCATTGCTTCGCGTCGTCGTACAAGGTGAGCCGCGTGGCGATGCGCGCGAGGCGGTCGCAACCGGCCCATGACATCGCCGCTGAATAGGTATGCGCACGCGCGGTGCCGCGGAATTCCCATGGACCGGCGTCGGGCTGGTCATAGAGGGATGCGGCACGTTCGCCGAGGCGTGCGAGTTCGCGGAACAGGCGTTCATCGCCCGGGCTCACCAGCCGCTCGTCGAAGAACAATTGCGCCAGCGCGAGGATCACTGCGCCATAGACATCGTGCTGTATCTGTTCCGCAGCCTGGTTGCCGACGCGTACCGGACCCATGCCGAGGAAGCCGGGTAGCGATTCGAGCATGCGTTCATCCAGCGGGCCCTGGCCCGAGATGCGATACACCGGCTGCAGTGGCGCATCCGCCGCCGTCGCCACGATGCGATCGATGTAGTGCAGGTAGCCTTCCATCGTGCGCGTCGCGCCGAGGCGGTTCAGTGCCTGCACGGTGAAGTAGGTATCGCGCAGCCAGCAGAAGCGGTAATCCCAGTTGCGACCGCTGCCGGCGCTCTCGGGAATCGAAGTAGTGAGCGCGGCGAGCAGTGCGCCGGAATCCTCGAAGGTGCACAGCTTCAGCGTGATGGCGGCGCGGATCACTTCCTGCTGCCACTCGAAAGGAATGGCGAGGCCGCGGCCCCACTCCTGCCAGTACTTGCGCGTTTCCTCCAGCCACTTCTTCGCGATCGGAGCGGGCGCCTCGTCGAGTGCTTCGTCCGGACCGAGCACGAAGGTGAGCGGAGCATCGAGCAGGGTCTGGATGTCCGCGGCGAGATGCGCCTTCGAGGCATCGGTGGTCAGGCGGTAGCGATAGTCCGCGGCTTCGAAGCTGAGATGGTTGCTGCCGCTGGCGGCCAGTGCGGGCTCGGCGCCGTAGTTCTTCAGCGGCTCGAAGCGGATGCGCAGCCGCGGGCGCCCGGCCAGTGGCTCCACGATGCGCACCATCGAAGCAGGCCGGAATACCCGACCACGAGAGTTGAAGCGCGGACAGAAATCGGTGATGCGGATGGCGCTGCCGTCGGCTGAGGTCAGCGTGGTCTCGAGGATGGCGGTGTTGCG
This sequence comes from Pseudomonadota bacterium, assembly GCA_037200665.1. Classification (GTDB taxonomy): domain Bacteria; phylum Pseudomonadota; class Gammaproteobacteria; order Steroidobacterales; family Steroidobacteraceae; genus ZC4RG30. The sequence continues at coordinate 49,234 of JBBCGD010000002.1, forward strand.
CACATAGTCCTGGCGCGCTTCGGCGAGATCGGCAAGATCGATGGCGAACACGCCGCGCGCCGATTCGCCGAGCTCACGTTGCAGCAGTGCCGGGAACACCGGATCGCCATCGGGCTGCGGCAGGCAGAACCACACCACGCGGGCAAGGCGATCGATGAGCGCGGCCACCTGGCAATTGCCGATGACGGCGAGATCCAGTGGTTGCGCCTCAGTCATGCCTGCTCCCGAGCCAGCTGCGTACCGCTTCCACATCACTCAACGCGTACTGCGCGACCACGCGCGAACCCACTGCGATGCCATGGCCGCCGGCCTCGCGTGCGGCGGTGAAGCCGGGAAGGTCGGTGAGGTCGTCGCCGACGAACACGGGTTTGCGTCCCTTGAACGGTGATTCATTGAGGAAGGCGCGCACGGCGGCCCCCTTGTTGGCCGTGCGCGGCAGCAACTCCACCACGCAGTTGCCTTCCAGAAGGCGGAACGCGGAGCCCAGCTGTTGCAGCATGTGCGTGGCGAGACGGCGCAATGCCGGCGCATCCTGCGGCGCGCGGCGCCAGTGCAGGGCAAGGCTTGCGCCCTTGTCCTCGAGCAGTGACATCGGCATGTCCTCCAGTTCCTTGCGCAGCTGGCGCGCGACCTCGTGCAGTCGTGTCGCATCCACTGGCTGTGTCATGACGACGCCGTTGGCATCACGACGTTCCAGTCCGTGTATTCCCGCTGCCGCGAAGCGTAGTGGCTCGAAGCAGGCGTCGATGTCGCGGATGGGCCTGCCGCTGATGATGGCCAGCGCACCGCCGGCGCGTGCCGAGCAATCGCCAAGCAGTGCCAGCAGCGCGGCATCGGCGCGGATCATCGTGGGATCGTCGCGCAGTGCGAGCAGTGTGCCGTCCAGGTCGAGGAACAGGCAGTTGTCGGTGCCGAGCGGCGGAACAGGTCCCATCATCTATTTGACTGGCTTGCGCCCTCCGCGTGCAAGGATTCCCATGCCGGTAGCAAACCACAGCAGGGCCACGCCAAGCAGCACCGCCTGCAATGCGGTCGTGAAGGACTGCGCCCCGGCCGCACGTAGGATTGCGCCTTCAGCTGCGGGCAGCGTTGCAGCGATGCGCAGCGTTTCATCGAGCGAATCGTGGATGAACGCGGGCGCGTGGAACACGGCGGGCGGCTGCAGCGTGATGGCGTAGACGATGGTCATGATGCTGCCGAACACGGCGACGCCCAGGGCACCGCCGAGTTCGAAGCCGACTTCCTCGATGGATGCCGCCATGCCGCTGCGCTCTGGTGGCGCGGCGTTCATGATGGTGGTTGCGGCGAACGTCACCGTCGTCGCGATGCCCACGCCGATGCCGGCGAGCAGCAGCAGTCGCAATAGTTCGAAGTGGAGCAGGGCCGTGGGCAGCAGTGCGAGCGTGGTCGCGCACAACGCCGCGAGAGTGAAGCCGGTGCAGGCCACCTTTGCAGCGGGCCAGCGATGCAACAGGCGGCCCGCAACGGGTGCTGCGGCCAACCCCGCGATCGACAGCGGCAGCAGCACCAGCGCGGCGGCCAGCGGCGCGCGCTGTTCCACCAGTTGCAGGTGCTGGCTCATCACCAGTTCGAGGCCCACGGCGCCCGCAGTGCCGAGGCACGCGGCCGCGAATGCACCGCCGAAATCGGGGATGCGGAACAGCGTGAGGTCGAGCAGCGGTTGCGTGCGTCGGCGTTGTCCGCGCAGATGGATGATGAAGGTGGCGGCGGCAAGCAGCAGCGCACCGCTGAGCTTCCATGCCGACCAATGCACACGCGCCGGTTCCTTGATTGCATAGATGAGCGCAGTCAGCGCGAGCAGCAGCTGCGCGGAACCGGCGATGTCCCAGGGTGGTCCGCCGGGTGCGGCACGACGTGGCACGAAGTAGAGAGTGCCGACCAGCGCGATGGCCACCACCGGCACATTGATGAGGAACACGGCGCCCCAGTCGAAGCGCGTCAGCAAAAGCCCCGCGATCAGGGGCCCCGTGGCCATCCCTGCCGAAGCGACGCCGGCCCACAAACCCAGCGCCAGCGCGCGCTCGCGCAGATCGACGAAGGTGGCGCGGATGATGGCGAGCGTCGCGGGCATCATCAGCGCCGCGCCGACACCGAGTCCGGCGCGCGCAACGATGAGCATTGAAGCGGTCGGTGCATAAGCTGCGCTTAGCGAAGCTGCCGCGAAGGTGATGAGCCCGCAGCTCAACAGGCGCCGATGTCCGTAGCGATCGCCGAGCGTGCCGAAGCCCGGCAGCAGCCCCGCAACCACAATCGTATAGGCATTGAGGATCCACAAGCGTTCGGAGTTCGTAGCGTGAAGCTCACGCGTGAGCCGCGGCAGCGCCACGTACAGCACTGTCATGTCGATGCAGATCAGCAAAAGGCCACTCGCGACGATGGCGAGCACCAGCCAGCGGCGCGCACCAGTGGTTACGTTGTCATTTGGCTGCATGCGGGGCGCGCGATTCATTGTCAAAAATAGTAGCGCCTGGCAAGCGCTGCCGGATATGCTGGCCGAATGGAAACGCTCATCAAGAAGCTGGTAAACGCGAAGTCGGGGGAAGTGAAGGCGCTGCTGTGGTCCTTCGCTTACTTCTTCTTCCTTCTTTCCACGTACTACATGCTGCAGCCATTGCGTGATGCGATGGGCAGTGAAGGTGGTACGCGCAACCTGTCGTGGTTGTTCGCGGCGACCTTCGCCGCAACGCTGCTGATGGTGCCGTTCCAGTCGGCGCTGGCGGCGAAGCTGCCGCGCGTGCGCTTCATACCGGTCGTCTACCTGTTCCTCGTCGCCAACATGCTGGTGTTCTGGTTCCTGATGAGCGAGCACATCGCGCCGGTGGGTGTCGCCCGTGCGTTCTTCATCTGGACCACGGTGTTCTCGGTGTTCACCGTGTCCGTGTTCTGGACATTCATGGCCGACCTCTATTCGGCCGAGCAGAGCAAGCGACTGTTCGGCTTCATCGGCGCAGGCGGCTCGCTGGGGTCGATCTGCGGCTCTTACATCACCAAGCTTCTGGCCGGACCGATCGGCAATGCGAACCTGTTGCTGGTGGCCAGCGTGCTGCTGGTGCTGGCCGTGGTTTGCGCGCGGTTCCTGGAAGGGGCCGCGACTGAAGCGCAGGCTTCGACTGAAGGTTTCGTTGCGGCCAGTGCCAGTCGCCAGAAGCCGGTCGGTGGCGGCATGTTCGATGGCTTCCCGCTGCTGTTCAAGTCGGGCTATCTCGGTGGCATCGGCTTGTGGGTGTTCATACTGTCGCTCGCCGGCACCTTCCTGTATTTCATCCTGCAGAACCTGGTCGCCGACGCGAAGCTCGCCCCGAATGTGCGCACCGAGTTCTTCGCGAACATCGCGTTCTGGGTGAATGTGCTCTCGCTCGGCGCGCAGATCCTGCTGACCGGCCGCATCATCTCGGCGCTGGGCACCGGTAAATCAGCGGCGCTGGTGGCTGCGGTGTTCTGCTTGGCTTCGTCGCGCTGGCCGCGAGTCCGGTGCTTGCCGTTGCAGCGGCGTTCCAGGTGGCGCAACGCGCCGTGAGCTTCGGCGTCGCCAACCTCGCGCGCGAATCCTTGTGGACGGTGGTCAGCCGTGAAGAGAAGTTCAAGGCGAAGAACATCATCGACGGCGCGGTGTTCCGTGGCGCCGATGCGATCAATGCGCAGATCTTCAACGGCCTCGCCGCGCTCATGAAAGTGCCCGCGGTGGCCATCGTCGGCGCAGGCGTTGCGGTGGGGTTGGGTAGTGCTGTCGCTGGGCCTGCGGCAAGGCGCAGGAAAAGCGCGCCCGCGAGGCAGCTGGTTTGAAGTAACGGGTGGCAGGCGGCGTTCCATCCGATAACGAACTCGCCTTGCTGGCGGTGCGCACCGGCAAGTCCCTGCTGGCGCGCGGTTTCAAGGTCGCTACCGCTGAATCGTGCACCGGTGGCTATGTCGCCAAGCTCATCACCGATGTCCCCCGGCAGCTCGCAGTGGTTCAACTGCGGCTTCGTCACCTATTCCAATGAAGCCAAGCAGAAGCAGCTGGGGCGTGACGGCCGCTTCACTGGCGCAGCATGGCGCGTGAGCGAGCAGGTGGTGATCGAGATGTCCGTCGGCGCGCTCGTCGTCGGCGACGTGCAGCGGTCGGTTGCGATCAGTGGAGTGGCGGGGACCGGATGGTGGCACCGCTACGCATCCTGTTGGCCTGGTATGGTTCGCCCGCACGCAGCGGCTCGAGAGTGGTTCGGTGGGTGCGCTCGCCATACAGCATCGCTTCGCTGGCGATCGCGATGCCGTGCGACGCCAGGCTGCCGCCTGTGCGCTGGGTTTGCTGCTCGATCCCTAGAAGAACCCGCGGCTGCATTTCGGGTTGATCGCAGCAGATATACTGTATACACGTACAGTACTGTGTGGCATCATCCACTCCACCATTCAAACCGCTCCATCGAGGCATTTTTCCATGGAAGAAAACCGCAAGAAGGCGCTCGCCGCCGCACTGGCCAGATCGAAAAGCAGTTCGGCAAGGGCTCGGTCATGCGACTGGGAGATGCCAGCGCCACCTATGACGTGGAGGTCCGTCTCCACCGGGTCGCTGGGGCTTGATATCGCGCTCGGCATCGGCGGCCTGCCTCGGGGTCGCGTGGTGGAAATCTACGGTCCCGGAGTCTTCCGGCAAGACCACGCTGACGTTACAGGTTGCGGCAGAAATCCAGAAAGCAGGCGGCACTGCGGCGTTCGTCGATGCTGAGCACGCCCTCGATCCTTCCTACGCGAAGAAGCTGGGCGTCAACATCGAAGACCTGCTGGTCTCGCAGCCGGATACCGGCGAACAGGCGCTGGAAATCACCGACATGCTGGTGCGTTCCGGGGGCCGTCGACCTCGTCATCGTCGACTCGGTGGCGGCGCTCACGCCGAAGGCCGAAATCGAGGGTGAGATGGGCGAGATGCAGATGGGCCTGCATGCCCGCCTGATGTCGCAGGCGTTGCGCAAGCTCACCGGCAACATCAAGCGCTCCAACACCATTGTGGTTTTCATCAACCAGATCCGCATGAAGATCGGCGTGATGTTCGGCAATCCCGAAACCACCACTGGTGGCAATGCGCTCAAGTTCTACGCTTCGGTGCGCCTCGACATCCGCCGCATCGGTGCGATCAAAAATGGCGAAGAAGTGGTCGGCAACCAGACCCGCGTCAAGGTCGTGAAGAACAAGGTTTCCCCGCCGTTCCGTGAAGCCGAATTCGAGATCATGTACGGCCAGGGTATCTCGCGCGAAGGCGAGATCATCGACATTGGCAGCACCGCAGAACATCATCGAGAAATCCGGCCGCCTGGTACAGCTACAAGGGCGAACGCATCGGTCAGGGCAAGGAAAACGCCCGCACCTTCCTGAAGGAGCATCCCGAGGTTGGCCCGCGACATCGAAGACCAGATCCGCGTGCGCCTGATACCGGTGCGCCCGTCTTCGGCGACCGTACCCGAGGCCGATCGCCTCAACTAGGCCGCAGCCAGTGGCGTTTGGCCGTGGGATGAGGCGCCGGGTCGACGAGCATCGTGCTGCCGACCCGGGGGCCGTTCGGGCGGCCAGCCTCGCTATGCTGGGTCGACGCGAGTACGCCAGTGGCGAGCTGGTTACTGCCCTTGGTCGCAAGGGCTACGCCATCCCGATCGTGAAAGAAGTGGTGGCCCAGCTGGCCGAGGAGCGTCTGCTCGACGACACACGCTATGCCGGTAGCCTCGTGCGCATGCTCGCGGGGCGGGGGCAAGGCCCGGTACGCGTCCGACAGGAGCTGCGCGAAGCGGGCCTTACGGACGAGCAGGTTGCTGCCGCACTGGAAGAGGGTCCGGACTGGGCGCAGCTCGCAGTTGAAGTCCGGCAACGTAAGTTCGGCGCCGCGACTCCTTCTGACTGGCCGGAGCGAGCCCGCCAGATGCGTTTTTTGCAATATCGAGGGCTTTTCCAAGGATCATGTCGCCAGCGCTCTGGGCAGTTCCGGAGCCACTCCTGACGATGATCCATGAGCACCCGCAAAAAAGACGCCTTCCGTAGCTGAAATCCGCAGCGCCTTTCTCGACTACTTTGCCGCCCAAGCCCACACCGTGGTGGCATCCAGCAGTCTGGTGCCCGGCAACGACCCGACCTTGCTGTTCACCAACGCCGGCATGGTCCAGTTCAAGGACGTGTTCCTCGGCAAGGATCCGCGCCCTTACGTGCGTGCGACTACAAGCCAGCGCTGCGTGCGCGCCGGCGGGCAAGCACAACGACCTGGAGAACGTCGGCTACACGGCGCGGCATCACACTTTCTTCGAGATGCTGGGCAACTTCAGCTTCGGCGACTATTTCAAGCGCGATGCCATCCGCTTCGCCTGGGAATTCCTCACCGGGACACTGGCCATCGATCCGCGGCGGCTTTGGGGTCACCGTCTACACGGACGACGATGAAGCAGCGAAGCTGTGGATCGAGGAAATCGGCGTGCCTGCCCGAGCGCCTGACAAGACTCGGCGAGAAATCCAATTTCTGGTCGATGGGCGATACCGGGCCCGTGCGGTCCCTGCAGCGAGATCTTCTACGACCACGGCGCGCATGTGCCGGGTGGTCCGGCCGGGCTCACCCGACGAAGATGGCGATCGCTACGTGGAGATCTGGAACCTGGTCTTCATGCAGTTCGATCGCTCGCCGGATGGCACGCTGGCGCCGTTGCCGAAGCCTTCGGTGGATAACTGGCATGGGCCTCGAGCGCATCTGCGCGGTGATGCAGGGGAGTGCAGTCGAACTACGACATCGACCTGTTCCAGCACCTGATCGGGGCTGCCGCGAAATTGCTGGTACGGCCGATCCCGCCAGCCCGTCGCTGCGCGTGATTGCCGATCACATCCGTGCCTGTGCATTCCTCGTTGCCGATGGCGTGACGCCGCTGAATGAAGGGCGTGGTTACGTACTCCGCCGCATCATGCGGGCGCGCGATGCGCCACGGGCACAAGTTCGGTGCTTCGCCGACGTTCTTTGCAGAGCTGCTGCCAGCCCTCATCGACGTGATGGGCGCTGCTTACCCGGTATTGAAGGAGAAAGCAGTCCTTCATCCGCGATGTGCTGCTGAAAGAAGGAGAGCAGTTCGCGCGCACGCTGGCCACGGGCATGGCATTGCTCGATGAAGCCTTCACCCGGCAGCGCACGGCGCATGCTGGTGCCGGGCTTGCGCCTGATGACGCCAGCGCGAAGCTGACGCTGCCGGGCGATGTGGTCTTCAAGCTGCACGACACCTACGGCTTTCCGCCCGACTTGACGGCGGACGTCGCACGCGAGCGCGGCTTCCTCGTCGACATGCCGGGCTACGAAGCCGCGATGGACGCACAACGCGAACGTGCTCGTGCCGCCAGCCGTTCGTGTAGTCGACATGCGTGGCGGTCCTACCCTCGATACCACCACCGATTTCAGCGGCTATGACCACACCGCAGGCGAATCGCGCATCGCGGCGCTGCTGAAGAACGGCATTCCCGTTGATCAGCTCGCGCCCGGCGACGAAGGCGAGGTGGTGCTGGAGCGCACCCCGTTCTATGCGGAGTCCGGCGGGCAGGTCGGCGATACCGGGCAGATCACCGCCGCGGCGCAAGCTTTGCAGTCAGCGATACGCGAAAGCGGGGCCTGGCCTTCGCGCATATCGGCAGGCTTTCGGGCGCACCGCTGCAACTGGGGGACGTGGTCGAGGCGCATATCGACAGCACACGCCGCGACGCCACGCGCCGCAATCACACGGCAACGCACCTGCTGCACGCAGCACTGCGCGAGGGAACTCGGTAACCATGTACAGCAGAAGGGTTCGCTCGTTGCACCAGACCGGCTGCGCTTCGACTTCGCGCACTTCCAGCCGGTAACCGCGGAACAACTGCAACGCATCGAACGTCGCGTGAACGAAGAGATCCGCGCCAACCTCGATGGTGAAACGGCTTCGATGTCCTACGACGAGGCCGTGGCCAAGGGGCGCCATTGCCTTGTTCGGCGAAAAATATGGCGACGTGGTGCGGGTGCTGCGCTCGGCGATTTCTCGATGGAGCTATGTGGTGGCACGCATGTGCATCGCACTGGTGACATCGGTTTGTTCAAGATCGTTTCTGAAAGTGGCGTAGCGGCGGGTATACGGCGCATCGAAGCCGTCACTGGCGAAGGCGCGATGGAATACGTGGCGCACACCGATGAACTGTTGGCGCAGTGTCGCCGGTGCCGTGCGCGCCACGCGCGACGACGTTCTGCAACGCGTACAGGAAGGCCAGGAGCAGGTGAAGCTGCTCCGAGAAGCAGCTGCGTGCCCTTAAAGACAAGCCTCGCGAGCGGGCAGGGCACTGACCTTGCATCAGGTGCCTTGGACATCGCGGGCGTGAAGGTCGTGGCAACGCAGATCGATGGTGCCGATGCCACTGCATTGCGTAATGCCGTGGATCAACTGAAGGACAAGCTGAAGTCCGCGGTCATCGTGCTGCCTCGGCCAGTGATGCGAACAAGGTTGTTGCTGGTTGCGGGCGTTACGGCGGACCTCACTGCGCGCATCAAGGCGGGCGAGATCGTCGGTGCCGTCGCGGCGCAGGTCGGCGGCAAGGGTGGTGGTCGGCCGGATTTCGCGCAGGCTGGTGGCACGAACGCTGCCGCCTTGCCCGCTGCCCTGGCATCCGTGCATGAGCACGTACGGGGCAAGCTGCAAACCTGAACGATACCCCACTCCGATTGTTAGATGATTGTGATGTAATCCCGTGCGACCGTGGTCGTCGCTATCCTTCTCAGGGTTTCTCCGATTATCCGGGTCCTGAGTGCGTACTCAATATAGCCTCCAGGCATTACGAAGGAGCGTGGCACCATGTTGATCCTGACCCGACGTGTTGGCGAAGCGGTGGTAATTGACGAGGAAGTGACCGTGACGGTCCTCGGCGTCAAGGGCAACCAGGTCCCGCATCGGGGTGAATGCCCCCAAGTCGGTTTCCGTACATCGCGAAGAGATCTTCGAGCGCATCAAGAACGAGCGCGCTACGACCGGAAACAGTTTTGCCGTGGTTGACGTAGATCTGGCTGCCGCAGGCTGAATTTCTCGCCTTCGGGGATCCAACGCCATTTGTGCGGGATCCCGGCCAGTTCGATCCGCGCCTGCACTGTCAGGCGCATTTTTTTTGCGCGGCCCCGGGCGCACCGCCCCAGACCTGGATCCGCCCTCCCGGCAGCCGGCTTTGCCCACTTCCGTCCCGGTCGGTATGATCCCGCGCCTGCCGAGGGCAGGTACGGAGAGTTGGCCGAGTGGTCGAAGGCGCACCCCTGCTAAGGGTGTAAGGGTCAAAAGCCCTTCGAGGGTTCGAATCCCTCACTCTCCGCCAATTATTGGTCCCACGCTGTCTCAAGTCGTCTGGAAATGCCTAAAAATGCCCTGAATCCAAGGATTTAGGGGGTTCGAGGTGTTTCATAGACTCTCGGTATGTCTCAACTTGGTGTTGGTACCAGCTGCTGGTATCGCACCGAAGCTTCGGAGATACCAGCAAATGTTGACGGACAGCCAGGTTCGCAGTGTCAAGCCCTCCGACCGCCCCCGAAGCTCAAGGATTCACGGGGGCCTGTATCTGCAGGTCATGCCGAAAGGCGGGCGGTATTGGCGATTCAACTACCGTTTTGAAGGCAAGCAGAAGACGCTCGCTTTAGGGACGTATCCCGGACGTGTCGCTTGTGAAGGCGCGTTCGCGTCTGCAAGAGGCCCGGGAGCGGCTGGCGACGGAATAGACCCCGCTGCAGGACAAGCAGGCCACCAACAAGCCGTTCGAGAGCGTGGCCCGAGAGTGGTACGCCCGCTGGAAAGCGGGTCGCAACGAGCGCCACACGGTCTATGTCCTCCGTCGCCTGTGAGGTGGACGTTTTCCCCCAAATCGTACCCGGCAGGTGCCCGGGCCTCTCGGCATCCGATTTCCGGGACGTGGCGCAGAGGATTTGAGCGGCGAGGGGCCATGGACATTGCCCGGCGGGTCCTCCAGACCTGCGGCCAAGTCATGCGCTATGCCGTGGTCAACGATCTGGTCGCCCACAACCCCCGTGGCGGAGGTAAAGCCGGCCGACATTCTGAAACCCCGTAAGCGCCGCAACTATCCCCGCGTGGGCGCCAAGGAGTTACCGCCCTGCTGCGCGCGATGGACGGTTACGTAGGCAGTGAACATACCCGACTGGCCCCTGCAACTGATGGCGTTGACGTTCGTGCGCACCTCGGAGTTGATCGGCGCCCGATGGCCGGAATTGATCTGAAGAAGGCCGATGGGACATCCCGGCCGAGCGGATGAAGATGAAGACGCCTCACATTGTGGTGCTTAGTACCCAGGCCAAGGCGCTCCTTGAGCGGTTGAAGGAGATCTCATTCAGCCCGGGAGCTGGTCTTTCCAGGCGACGTAGAACCCGGCCAAGCCAATGAGCAATAACACGCTGCTGTTTGCACTGTACCGCTTGGGATACCGCAGCCGCATGACAGGGCACGGATTTCGGGGCGTTGCGTCGACCATCCTGCATGAGCAGGGGGTGAGCCTCACGAGCACATCGAGTTGCAGCTGGCACATCAGGAGCGCAATGCAGTGAGCGCGGCCTACAACCATGCTCTGTATCTGGAGCCGAGAGCCAGGATGATGCAAGCATGGGCTGATCACCTGGACAAGCTCCGGCAAGTGAGGACGGAGCGGATCAGAAGTTGGCGGCCTGATGAGGAGGCGCCAGATGCTATGCCGGGTACTTGGGCGGGCGTCCTGGTTTTCTAGGCAACGAGTTGGCTACGGTCTGTGGCGCGCGATAGCCATCCGGATCGGCAATCCATGCTTGCAGGGCTGCGCGTGGCCAACCACAAGCGCGACCACCCAAGCGGACCGGAGGAGGAAACCTGCGGGTGGCGATGCGTCGATACAGAGTAGGGCGGCTGAGGCCCGTGATGTGCAGCAGATCGCGCATACGAAAATATGCGGGAATCAGCAACTCGTTGGGCCTCTCTGTAGAACCGGTCAAGGGCGTCGCAGCAGGTTGATGCATCACCGGCGCTTGCGCTGGGCCGAGCAATTTAGCGGCAAACGCTGCTGGTGGGGCCGTGACTTGCGGCGGTTCCGCTGTGGCTTAGTCAGCTCGGGTCCCACCGTCAGATCATGGGACATCCACGCCAACACCTCCGAGCGGTACCAACCGAGCGACCGGCCACAATACCGAACCTTCTTAGGAAACCTCCCCATCAGGCTCAGGCCCGTAAGCAGCCAGCCGGGCCGCCGCGTCAAGCGCACTACGTCTCGCGTGCTGAGGAGTTCGGTCAGTGGCGGGCAGCGCTCATTGATCCAGCGGGACAGAACGACGGTTGATGTCTGTCGCTTGGTCTGGCTCGATGCCGAATCGTGGGGCATGTGGGTAATCCTTCGCTTGGCCTGCTGGCCATGGCAAAGATTCCGTCATGGCGAAAGGGAAAGCAGCAGCGGGATATCGGGAGAATTCCCCGCGAAAAGAGCCCTCGGAAGCCTGTTATGCGGAGTTTCACGCCGAACGAAGTCGATACTCGCTCGTGTCGCGTCCTTTAATGTTGAGGCGCAAGGAAATTGGAGTTGCTGATATGAAGGTGATGACAAACTTTCCCGCAGTCCGCACAACCAGCTGCATTCTCGGGAGGGCCGTACTGTTTCCCGTCGTGACAGCGATGCTACTGCTGGAGCCAATCGTCAATGCCGTGTGCGGCTGCATGATGATCGGCGGAGCCATCGTTTCCGTCGCGTTTGAGATTTCAGCGGCTGGTTCTCGCTTCCCGTTTCTCCAGATGCTGGGTCTTTCTCTCGGCTTTGGTGTGTTCTTGCTCCTCTATCACATGCTGCTGGCGCTGTTGGTCAGAGATTGACAGAGTGCCGGCGACAGGTCGGGCAGGTTTCACGGCGCCGTGCCAACTTGTCGATGAGCACTGCACGTCGGCAGCGTGGACAATGGGCCAATTTGATGACCTCGCCTTTAGCCGCGCCTTCCGCCAGTAGCACGGCCTGGTCGAACCCCATGTCGGCGTCCTCTTCCCATTCGCGGAAGATCTCATAAGCCTCACACAGGAACTCGCCGCTTTCGAGACTCGGATGGGCTTCGCGCTTGGCGCTGGCATCGGAGTCCTGGCACAGCGTCTGATGGATGGTGGCGAATAGAGTGGCGTGGGTTGTGCGCAGTGCAGATCGAAAGAATATCTGGAAGGAGGTGGGTGCCGGACCACGAAGACCCTCACTTGCATCTGGAAGCCAGCGCCGCCTGAGCGTAACCAATCGGTCCGGCGTCAATTCGCTCCACTCACTTGCAGTCTGAGCGCGGGCTCCGTGTGACAGTAGCCGTAGCCCCAACTGAATGCGCCGATAGTAGCGGTCGAACCGCCCGTTTCCATGCATTGTCTCCATGACACCTCCCTGTGGAGTTTCTGCCTTAAATGCCCCGAAACCCATCGGGACTTTCCTTCTCGCACTTCCCGAGAATGTTGCCTGGCATTTGACGTCGGGCAACGGTTCACATGAATCAGCTCAGAGCAGAACGCCAAGCGGCGGACCGGCAGCTATCGCCTCCCAAGTGGAAAGGTGCGCAGTCGATCCGAATGGCTCACAAACTGAATGAACAGTGCATCAACCTACTCTGCGACCTCGCTTTCGAGTCGTTCTCCGATGCGCAATGGCCAATCGTTGAGTCGAATCGTGATTTGTGGCGCCGGCTGGACTCCAATGCTCGCCGACGACTGGCCGCGCTCCCCTTCGCGATCATCGATATGCGCTTCTGGGATGAGACGTGGTGGAGAGCGGTTAGTCGGGAGCATTCCGCTTCGATAACTGGCGCCGAGGTGCAAAGTGCCGTGCTGGGGCAGTTCGAATGTCTGGCCCTCGAGACTCTGATGTTCGCTTGGCAAGTGGCGCGTGAGGACCGGCACGTTGCTCAGCTCGTACTTGCCATGGCCCCGTCTGTTGCCGATCTCATCGCCTCGTTCACGATGCATCAAATCAGGATTACCGCCATCCGCGGCGCAGGAATTCTGTGTGTCCGCTGGGATGACGATGTGCGGTTCTGGCGAGACCTGCTGATGTCCGTCCGAGAATCTGATGAAGCTGCAATACAGGCGCTCCGCCGCGACGCGAAGCTGCTCTTCTGTGGAGAACTTCTCGGAGCTCGTCGAGGAGCGCTTCTGCAGGAGTGAGCGCCCATCAGTATTCATAGGCTGCAATCTTCTGCCCAGTCGGGAAGTACGCGGCGCATGCCATTGCGCTGCCTCAACTGGATTAAGTAAGACGCCGGTTTGCTCTGACCCTCGCAGGTAGCGATCAATTGTGAACCCGAGAGGCTCGCCCGAAATCTGGGAGTTCATGGCTAGCCTAGGTACCTAATATAAATGATTATCATTTGCATTTCATGGCGGAACGACGGACGATGGGCTCCCGGCACGCAGGACTGCCGCTTCAGACATCAAATGTGATGACGGGTGAACCGAGAGAAACAGGACACAAGGCCGACATCCAGATGCCAGAGGTGCTTTCGCCCTTTGCCGTTTGGAGTGGATCGTCTCGACAGGCTAGAGCGTTCCTGGGGCGCACCAGTAGTCCAGTGCGTTTCAATGCCGCCGCGACAGGCATGGTCAGGTGCAGAAGGTTCAGTCCTGCGCGGCGTGGTGCTGATTCGGTTCAATCGCGGGCTTTCGTGCCGCCTGAGTTCGCGCGCTCGGCCTGAGCTGTGTCGCACCGAGACGATCTCATCCGTGAATTCGAAAAGCACTATGAAGTGTTGAGGGCGTTCGTTCGGCGACGCGTCCGTTCGCCCGAGCTGACAGCCGACATTCTGCAGGACTGCTATCTGCGTATCGCTCGCCATCCACATGCCGTGCCGGTGGATAAGCCGCTCGCCCTGTTTCGCCGGATTGCTGGCAACCTGATCATCGATCGCATCCGTGAGAACGAAGTGCGGCAACGCGTTTCGGATTCGGGTGGCTTGTCACCGGACATCCCCGATCGCTCCCAGGACGTCGAGGCAGCCCTGATTGCCCGGCAGCGGTTTGAGCTGCTGGTCCGGGCCGTCGAGGAATTGCCGCCACGTTGCCGTGAAGTATTTCTGCTGCGCAAAGTCGAGCAGCTGGAGTCTAGTGAGATTGCTCGCCGGTTGGGCATCAGCCAGAACATGGTCGAAAAGCACCTCCGCAAGGCGCTGCTGTATTGTCAGGCCGCCTTGGCAGAGCACGATTGAGTGGAGAGGTGACCGAGAACCTCCTGTTTCCGGTCACTCATCCGTCATCACCCCAAACGGCAAACCACAAGATGCCTTTCTGCATGATAGGGACGGCTGAACCTGTAGAGGCGCACGCTGCTAAATGGCTGCTTCGCTTAGAAGCGGAAGACTGCACGGATAAAGAACGGCAGGATTTCGAGGCTTGGGCAGCAGCCGACTCGTCACGTCGTGCCGCTTTCGAAGCAGCCGTCGAATTGTGGCGGGAGCTGGACGCCGTCAGCCACGAAGTTGCTGCACGGTCGAGCGCGTTCTCCGCCGGCACCAATGCTCACATACGACGGGGAATCCGTTCTCGCATGGGATTCCCGCGGCGATGGCAGCCGTCTTCGTCGTATGGAAAGCGACGTGGGCGTTTCGTGTGGCGCGCGACGGCCGCGATCATCGTTCTCGTAATGGCCGGTCTGTTGTTCCGCGAACCTCTGATACTGCATCTGCAGGCTGATGCCACGACACGGGTGGGAGAATCGAAGTCGCTCACACTTGAGGATGGTAGTCGGATCCAGCTCAATACGGATTCCGCCGTAGCGGTGCATTACACCCCGGAAGCCCGGGAAGTTGTGCTGCTGAAAGGCGAGGCTGCTTTCGAAGTTATCCACGACACGCGGCGACCATTTCGTGTGCATGCCCTCTCGGGCGTCACGACTGCTGTGGGCACCATCTTTGAGGTTGCGCTGTCCTCCCAGGATGTGCACGTGACGGTCACGGAAGGTCGGGTGCGCGTGCAGAGCGGAGTCGATTCGGCAGAAATCGGTGCTGGCCTGCAGATCAGCTATACGAGCCCGGATCATCTTGGGGTTGCCGCCCCCGTCGATGTCGAGGCGGTCAGTGCCTGGCGCCGCGGGCGGATCAGCTTCATCAACGAGCCGCTTGGGGAGGTCGTAAGGGAACTCGACCGCTATCACCGCGGCCTCATCGTTCTCTCTGATGATGCGCTGGCGCGGCGTCCGGTCAGCGGCGACTTCGAAACTGCCGATCCGCTCGCAGCTGTCACGGCGATCGAGCACAGTCTCGGTCTCCATTCGCGCCGCTTCACGGACTATCTGGTGATTCTCGGGAAGTGATTCCCGTGTTCGCCTAAGAAAATACTCCGCTTCAGACGTCCTGCTTTCGACGTGTGGTCCGTCATCCAAATAATGAGACGCATTCTCATCAGATGGATAGATACTCCTCATGTTTCATGTTTTCGCACCGAACATGCGGTGCAGAGAATTTCGCTGCTGCGCGCTTGCCGCAGCAATTCTGACTGTGACCTTAGTCTCTACAGCGGGTGCCGTAGAGGCGGCCACATCGCAGTTGCAGGGACCCAGAGCGAACAAGCAGTTCAATGTTCCGACGGGCGATCTCGCTTCCGCGCTGAATCGCTTCGCCGAGCAAAGCGGGTTGCGGCTGATATATCCGGCCGAACTCACAACCGGTTTGATCACGCGCGGACTGATTGGCAATTACGCGCCGATGGAAGGGCTCAATCAGCTGCTCCGAGGGACTGGTGTGAGCGCCCGCGTGAGCGGTGAGAATGCCGTGACGCTGGAAAGGGTGTCTGTTCGAGATAGTAACGGCGTTGTCGTTACCGAGCTCTTGACCCTTGACCCCGTGCGTGTCGAAGGCAAGGCATCGGTCTCCGATGAGGACCGGCCTTACACCACGGCAGGTTCGTCCAGCCATATTTCACAGCAGCAAATCGAAAGATTTCGCGGCACCACCGTCGGCGACATCTTCCAAGGCACGCCGGGCGTGCTGGTCGGAGAGAACCGCAATAGCGGCGGCCTGGACGTGAACATCCGCGGCATGCAGGGACAGAGCCGCGTGCCGGTACTGCTCGACGGTGCGCGACAGGAAACAACGGTCTGGCGTGGCTATGCCGGCGTGTCCTCGCGCACGTACGTCGATCCCGATCTCATCGGCGGCATCGACATCACTAAGGGGCCCTCGGTTACGGCCGACAGCACCGGCGCGGTGGGTGGCTTGGTCAGTATGAGAACCCTGAGCGCCAACGACATCATCAAGGACGGCGAGAGTTGGGGCTTGCGTGTTCGTGGTGGCGCGTTCGGTAACAGCAGCGCTGCGCCACCGCCGCTAACGGTGGCCGGCATGAGCGGCACGGGCCGGACTTACCGCATCGACTGTGCCGTGCCGAGCCTCTGCGAGGGTGACTACGCGCTGCCCGCATCTTTTGGTTCCGCCGAAGGCATGAACCGGCCGGACACGGCGGATCTGCGCAGTTGGGCCGGCAGCATTGCCGCGGCCGGGCGCTTCGAGCACTTCGATCTCGTCGCCGCCTATGCACAGCGCAGCCAAGGCAACTACTACTCCGGTACACACGGTCCGACGCCGAACATCGAGTTCACGTATCGCCAGCTGCCGTTCTACACCGAGGTGACAGCCATCCGCGATGGCATCACGCGTTTTCGCGGCGGTGAACGCGTCGTCAACAGCAACAACGACAGCAACTCGATCCTGCTCAAGAGCACGTTCTACCCCACCGACGCGCAGAGCTGGGAGTTCGGCTTTGTTCGATATAAGAGCGAGTACGGCGAGTTAATGCCCTCACAGCTCATCTGGCTCGACCGGGTCAAGCAGACCGATAACAGCACCGTCAACGCCCAGACTTGGACCAGCCGCTACGAATGGAATCCCTCCGACCGCGACTGGCTGCACCTGCGCTTCAACGCCTGGCACACGCATACCAACTCGGTGAACCGCAGCTACTCCGAAGACATCTACGAAGGGATCTATTCCCGCGACCCGACGCCGGAGTACTACGACCGCTGGGGCAGTGATCTCGGCAATGAAATGCGCTTCGAGAAATGGGGAGCCCACACGCTGACCTACGGCGTCACGGCGCAGTGGGAGAACATCAATACGCAAATCCCGCTGGATGAGGACGGCCATCCGCTCGACAACGCCGGCTACGGCCGCATCGGCGATCGCCAGGAATTCAGTCTGTTCCTGGACTGGCGGTGGAAGCCGTGGAAGACGCTGACGTTTGATGCGGGCCTGCGCTACAGCAAGGCCAGGACCGACGACCACAAGCTGGTGATCCCAAAAGGCCACGACGAATTCCTTTATGACGACGACGGTCACGTCATCGACACCGTCTACGTACAAAGCGTGTTCTGTGTCGACAAGAACGGGGACGGTGCCTGCGACCCGATCCGCTACCGCACGAACAACGACGGCGCTGCGCCTGCCTTCAGCCTGACCTATGAACCTTGGGGCAACGGCCTGCAGTTCTACGCGCAGTACATGCAGGCGTTGCGCCTGCCGAGCCTGTTCGAGACCACGCAGGGCTGGTCGGTGGTGCCGGCGCTGGACGTGCCGCTGCGTCCCGAGCACGCCTACAACTACGAGTTGGGTGCAAACCTGCTGAGGCGCGATGCGCTGTTTGTGGGAGACCGCCTCACCGTCAAGCTCGCCGCGTTCTACAACCTCACGCGCAACTACCTCACGCGCACTTCTCCCAACGAGTGGGAGGAGGGTGGCCAGATCTTCGTGATGCGCAACATCCAGAGCGTGGATCTGCACGGCTTCGAACTCTCGACGGGATATGACGCGGGACCGGTATACGGCGAGTTGGGCGGCACGTATTACAACCATATCGAGGTCTGCCACTACGGCAGCTACCGGCGCGACCGTTGCAACAACTACGGCGTCGCCAACTCCTACTTCAACAACATGATCCCGCCGAAATGGCACGCCAGCGCGACGCTCGGTGCACGCTTCTTTGCAAAACGCCTCGATGTGGGTGCGCGCGGCACCTTCATGGGTCTGCGCACGCCGACCCCACCGTTCAACGATGACGTGGCGCGCGGCTTCAACCGCGCGGTGCCCTGGCGCGCCTACAACCTGCTCGATCTCTACGCGAGCTGGAAGCAGAACGACACCGTCACGGTGGATTTCAACATCGACAACGTGACCGACCGCTACTACTTGGACGCGCTGAGCCTGGGACTGGTGCCCGCACCGGGACGCACCGCGCGGCTGAGCCTGACTGTGAATTTCTGAATGTCCGCGTATCTGGAGAAGATTTCATGAAGCCGCTCACGAGAGTACTCGTACCCCTGTGCATGTTGTTACTGGCTGCCTGCGGTGGTGGCGATGATGCGCCAAAGGTTCCTACGGCCAATGCGGGAGTGGATCAGACTCTCCAGTACGGTGGCACCGTTTCACTGAACGCCTCCGCCAGTTCTTCGCCCCGGACTGCCGCGACGCTCAGCTACACCTGGACGATCGCCAGCAAGCCAGCCGGCAGCGCCGCGGAGTTGTCGAGCACGTCGGTACCTAACCCGACATTCATCGCCGACTTGCCAGGCACGTACGAATTCGATCTCGTCGTCAACGACGGCGCCGCGAGCAGTGCGCACGATCGCGTCATCATCACGGCCACCAATCCCGATCCGGTGGCCATCGCGCCGGTCCAGCAGAATGTCCTGATTGGCGCGACCATCACGCTGGATGGCAACGCCAGCCTGCCGCCCACCGGCGGCAATGCCGGCGAACTGGTCTATCAGTGGACGCTTACCGCGAAGCCGGCGGCCGCGCCGCCGACGCCCGCCAGCAGCGCTGTTCTCTGGAATGCGAATACGCCCCACGGCCAGTTTCTACGTCGACGTCGCCGGCACCTATACCGCGACGCTGGTCGTGCGTTACCGGGACAAGACCAGTGCACCCCGGACCGTCACGATCACGGCGAGCATCACCAATACCAAACCCATCGCCAAGGCCGGTGGCCCCTACACCATCGAACGCGGCAAGACCTTGACGCTGGACGGTACAGGCAGCTCCGACGCCGATGGCAATACGCTCAGCTATCGCTGGTACCTGATGAGCCCCGACGCCGCCGCCGGCGTTGCCGCGATCTGGATGCCGAACGGCTCCGCGCTGCGACTCGAGAACGTGATACAGGGTTACAACACCGCGAAGCCGACCATCACGCCGGATGTGGTGGGCAGCTGGACGGTTTATCTCGCGGTCTACGATGGCACGACACTGAGCGACCTCAGTTCGGCAAGGATTACAGTCACCAAGCCGGCAGATGCGGCGAACACGCCGCCGGTCGCCGACTTCCTGGGTACGCCGCGTGTCAATTTCTTCACACCGGCCTTCACCAACGAAGTGGAGTTGGCCACCACCGTCTTCTACAGCGGTAATTCCTGGGATATCGACGGCACGTCCATATCCGGCACCGGCAGGCGCCGCTACCGCTGGATCAGTACGCCTGCGGGTTTTACCCAAAATGATCTCTCGGCCGCCAGTTCGTTCAGCTTCACGCCAACTGTTGCCGGGGACTACACCTTCGAGTTGACCGCCAACGATGGCGAGGCGGATAGCGCGCCAATCCAGCGCACCCTCGTCGCACGAACCGGTGCCAATCGCGCACCCACAGCCGGCATCACGGTCGACTCCTCGACCATTCTCGTCGGCAGCACCGGCTGGTTCGATGCCCGTACCAGCACCGACCTCGACGGCGACCGGCTCACCTACAACTGGTTCCTGTTCGACAAGCCGGATGGCAGCACCGCGACGCTGAAGTTCGAGAATGTCACGCTCGAGAACGGCACCGTGCTGACAAACGCACGTGCCGGCGTCGTCGCCGACAAGCCTGGCGTCTACATGGTGCTGCTGTCCGTGACCGACAGCCATGGCGTTACGAGCTCGGCGGGCTCCGCCTACTACGGCCGCGTGATTGCCAAGGCGCAGAACAATGCGCCGACCATCAACATGCGCGGAGCGGCGTCGAGCAACGCAGCGGGTCTGAACATCAACAGCCGGTTCACCAATCCGCTGTATCCGTACTGGGGCATGGATGCGACCCAGCCGGCGTTCACGGGCGGAGCCGTCTTCATCGATGCCACGGCTGTCGATGCGGACCTGGACACGCTGTACTACCTGTGGACGCTGGAGGAACAGCCTGCGGGCAGCACGCTGCCGACCGCCCTCACTTCATCAACTGCCCTGTTCACTCCCACCGTTGCCGGCACCTATCGCTACACGCTGGCGGTCAGCGACGGCGTCGCGAGCGCCGCACCGAAGTCGGTCACCATAAATGTGGTGAACGAGAGCGCCTATCCGTCGCTCAAGCTCGCCTATGTCGGCGCTTACACGGGTACCAACGTCCAGTCTGGTTCCATACCGGATCTGTCCACGTTTACTGCGGCGAAGCCCGGGACGCTCACCTTCCCGTTTGACGCGTTGGATACGACGTCGCAGGGCTTTGGCGTGATTTACCGACTGACCGCTTCCGGTGGCGACTATACGGTCACCAATCCGTCCGCCATCACCGATTGGGGTGGTGGCAGCGGGCAAGCGCAGGTGATCGGCCTCAGTGACGGTCAGGTGATCCATAACGGTGAAAGCGTCAACTTCGCGCTCATCAGTCCGGTGGGCTACAGCTTGCACGATGCAGTCAGCGGCACGGCCACCTTTACCTGGTCCTTCAAGATCAAGGAGCGCCCGGACTGGTACTTCAAGTACGTGTACCGCTATCCGCGCCCCCTGTGACGAAGCGCTTTGCACATTGGATCGTCGTTTGGTTGTCGGCAGCCAGCAGCCTTGATGCGCTGGCTCACCGTATCCGGAGGATTTCATGAAACCGTTCACAAGAGTTCTCGCACCTCTGGGCATGCTGTTACTGCTGGCCGGCTGTGGCGGCGGCGATGATGCGCCCGAAGTTCCTACGGCCAATGCCGGAGTGGATCAGACGCTTCAGTACGGCGGTACCGTGACGCTCGATGCGTCCGGCAGCTCCTCGCCCCACACCGGAGCGACGCTGAGCTACACCTGGACGATCGCCAGCAAGCCGGCTGGAAGCGCAGCGGAGCTGTCGAGTAACTCAGTGGCGCATCCGACATTCAATGTCGATATGCCGGGGACGTACGAATTCGATCTCGTCGTCAACGACGGAACGGCGAGCAGTAGTCACGACCGTGTGGTCATCACGGCTACCAATCCCAATCCACTGGCTGTCGCCACGCCGCAATTCAACGTGCTGATCGGTACCACGGTGTCACTGGATGGCAGCGCCAGCCTGCCGCCCACCGGCGGGTCTGCGTCGGCGCTCAATTACCGCTGGACGCTAACCAGCAAGCCGACCGGAAGTCTCGCCACGATCGGCGGCGCGCTGAATCCGGCGGCAGGCATATTCATTGACGTTGAGGGTACGTACACCGCCACTCTGGTAGTGACATACCAGGACAAGACTTCTGCGCCGCTGCTGGTCACGATTACGGCAAACCGCAGCAACACCGCTCCCATCGCCAAGGCAGGCGGTCCGTATACCGTCGAGCGCGGCCAGACATTGAGGCTGGACGGCACCGGCAGCTCCGACGCGGACGGTGACACACTGAGCTATCGCTGGTACCTGTTCAGCCCTGGTACCTCCGGGCCGGTCCCGCTGTTGATGCCGGGCGCCTCCAGGCTGACACTCGAGAATGCGCTTCAGGGTTACAACACGGCGACACCGACGATCAAGCCGGACGCGGTAGGCAGCTGGTCCGTCTACCTTGTAGTTTATGACGGCACATCGCTCAGCAGCGTAAGCGCCACCACCATCACCGTCACCAAACGGCCCGACACGCCGAACACTCCGCCGGTCGCGGACTTCTTCGGCAACCCGCGCGTCAGTTTCTTTACGCCGTCCTACGCCAACGAAGTCGAGCTCGCCAAGGCCGTATTCTCCAGCGGCAATTCCTGGGATATCGATGGCACGTCCCTGACGGGCACCGGCAGGCGGCGGTACCGCTGGATCGGCACGCCGACAGGATTTACGCAGAACGATCTTTCCGCCGCCAGTTCGTTCAGCTTCACGCCGACCGTCACCGGTGACTACACCGTGGAAATGACTGTCAACGACGGTGACGCCGACAGTGCGCCGGTGCAGCGCACGTTCACGGCGCGCACTGGCGCCAATCGAGCACCCAACCCCGGGATCGCGGTCGACGCATCGACGGTTCTCGTCGGCGGCACCGGCTGGTTCGACGCCCGTACCAGCACCGATCTCGACGGAGATCAACTCACTTACAACTGGTTCCTCTTCGACAAGCCGGACGGCAGCACCGCGACACTGAAGTTCGAGAACGTCACGCGTGATGATGGCGCGGTGCTGAGCAATGCCCGGGCTGGCGTTGTCACCGACAAGCCTGGCTCCTACATCGTGCTGCTGTCCGTCACCGACAGCCACGGCGTGACCAGCTCGCCGGTGACTGTCTACTACGGCCGGGTGATCGCCAAGGCGCAGAACCACGCGCCAGTCATCGAGCGCCTCAGCTTCAATAATGACTGGAGTTCGACCCTGCGCGGCAACGTGCATTTCAACGACAGCGACCAGCCGTACATCGTCGGTTCGATAGAGCCGATGAAGTTCTTCGTGTTCAACGCCGTCGATCCGGATCGGGACGCGCTGTACTACCTGTGGACTCTGCAACAACCCGCCGGCAGCACGCTGCCCGCTGCTGGATCGGCAGACCCATCCACGTTCACACCGGGCGTGGTACCCCTGTTCACGCTGGGCGTACCGACCGTTCCCGGTACTTACGAGGTGACGGCCCTCGTCAGTGATGGCGTCGAGAGGTCTGCGCCCAAGACGCTGCGCTTCAACGCTGTCGCGCGCGCCAACTATCCCAGTCTGCTGCTGGAGGACTTCTACTCAGCCTATCCGACCAACAACTACGACCAGCAGATCAGCACAGGCGTCACGGGACTGATGGGAGGGCCCGGCTTTGCAGGAAACGTGGCGCGGCCGCGTGCCTTTCCCTACTGGAGTGAGGACTACGGCGCCATCTTCGTCACCACAGACCTGGCGCCGGCCGGTGGCGATGTCATCGTCAAGAACTACCGGCTGACGGCCTTCGGTGGCGACTACACGATCACGAACCTGGCAGTCAGTACGCCGGTGCGCACGGGTGCCCAGGTGTTCTCTGGCAAGTTCATCGGACTCACCAATGGGCAGGTCATCCGGAGGGGTGAGAGCGTGAACTTCAGTCTTGCCGTAACGATACCGGCCAACGTGTCGGCATATATCGCCGGGGGCAATATCGGACCCGATCCGGATCTCTTGTCCAGTGAGCCCACGAATCTTGCCAAGGGACTCAGCCTCACTTTCAGCGTGGCCGAGAAGCCGGGCTGGACATTTGAGTACCGGCCGTACCTCAACTGAGCCCGGACCCATCGGGTGGAGGGAAGAAGTCTTCCACCCGACGATCCGCTTTCCTGTGGGAGGGAATGCCATGGTCCATCGGAACTGCTGGCTTGCAGTAGCGCTGCTGTCATGGGTCAACGCCGCTGCCGCTGCGCCAGATGAATGGACGCGGCTGGACCAGCAGACCGCTGCGCAGTACCAGGCTCGCGACTACGTCGCTGCCGCGGTAAGTGCGCAGCAGGCGTTGGTTCTCGCCGAGCGCGATTCGGATGCCGGACCTGGCGCGGTGCGGTTGGCCACCAGTCTCAACGCGCTGGCGCTGATCGAGCAGGCGCAGGGACGGCTGGGTGAGGCACAGACGCTGCTGGAACGCGCGTTGACCGTCGCGGAGAAGGCCCTGCCGGCCGATCATCCGAACCTCATCGCGCTGCGCGCCAATCTGGCATCGGTGCGGGACGCGCAACACGGGCAGGCGTTGGCTGACGAAGCGCGTCAGGCCCAGGACTTCAATGAGCAGGCACTGGCGCATCACGAACGCGGCGAGTATGAACAGGCCGCCTCGCTGTACGAGCAGGCGCTGCCGCTGGTGGAGAAGCACTTCGGCACGGACAGCGTCGAGGTTGCGCGCGTACTTGCCAGCCTCGCTGGTACGTACGCCGCGCGCAAACAGTACCCACAGGCCGAGGCGCTGTACCAGCGTGCACTGGAACTGTTCGATGCATATCAGGGTGAGGTCATCGCGCAAGCCGGCGTTCTCAATGAACTGGCTACCGTCGAGTACCTGCAGCGCCGCTACGCCAAAGCCGAACCACTGTTCCGACAGGCGCTGGAGTTGCTGGAAAGTGCGCGCGGTCGGGATCACGTCGATCTGTTGCCGGCGCTCGACAACCTCGTAGCGCTGTACCGGACCACACGCCGCGAAGCCAAAGCCGAGGAGTTCCGTCGCCGTGCCGCGGCGATCCGCAAGGCGCACGGCCTCGGTGCATCCGATACCTACGAACCCGCGCCATAGCACTTCTTCTTCCATCATTGCTGGACACACACATGACCACCATCGCCAATCCGGACCCCGCCACTCGCATCGCACGCCTGTCCGCCGCGACGGATGCCCTTCACCAGCATCTGCATACGCTGGTGGCCGCCGCTGCGCCTTTCGATGATCGTGACCGCTACGGGCGCTTCGTCGCCGTGCAGTACCAGTTCCAGAGCGAGATCGAACCGCTGTACCGGCGCGCTTCGCTGCAGGCCTTGATCCCCGATCTGGCCGTGCGCAGCCGCCGGGGCGCGGTGGCTGCGGATCTGGCCGACCTGGGCTTGCCGCTGCCGGAAGTGCCGATGACGGATGCAGCCGCGATCAACGATCAAGAATCGCTGGGCTGGTTGTTCGTGTCGGAGGGTTCGACGCTGGGAGCGGCGATCCTGCTGAAGCGGGCGCAGGCACTGGGTTTGTCGGAGAATTTCGGTGCGCGTTATCTGGCGCCAGCGCCGCAGGGTCGTGCGCGGTGGTGGAAGCAGTTCGTGGACGTGCTGGACGGCCTGGACCTGACGCCGGTGCAGGATGTGCAGGTCGAGCGCGGCGCCGAGGCGGCATTCCGCCGCTTCGCCGAACGCATCGAACAGCGCTTCGGACTGTGAGTGCCGCGTTACTGGCGGTACGACAAGCACTCCTCCTTCGGCACACCGCGTGAACGTACCCGACATTCCTCCGCCGACGATCGCACGGCCACAGTCAATATTTGTGCGGTGGGTGCTGCTGCTGTTCGCCGTGACATGCCTTGCGCTGGGCGTGATCGGCATCTTCGTGCCCGGTCTGCCGACCACGGTGTTCATCCTGATGGCAGGCTGGGCTGCGGCGCGCAGCTCACCGCGCTTCTCGGCGTGGTTGGAATCGCACCGCCTGTTCGGACCAATGCTGCGCAACTGGCGCCAGACGCGCAGCGTCAGCCGGCGCGCCAAGTGGAGCGCGACCGTGATGATGGCGCTGTGCGTCGCGATCCTTTTCTTTGGCACCTCGCGGATCTGGCTCGCCGAAGTTGCTACTGCGCTGATGGCCGTTGTATTGACCTGGCTGTGGTATCGGCCTGAGCCAACGAAGTGAGTCCCCGCCGCTTGGATGCGCGGCTTTTGTACCTGGAGCGAATCATTCATGAATCCCGTTTCTTCTGCGACCTTGCCGCATGCGCTGTCACCCTGGGGCATGTTCCTCGCCGCAGACATCGTCGTGCAGGCGGTAATGATCGGTTTGCTGTTTGCCGCACTGCTGACCTGGATCGTCTGGCTTGCCAAGACCTGGGAACTGCGCGCCGCGCGTGGTGAGGCCGTTGCAGCACTGACTGCCCTGCGCCGCGGTACCGCTAGCCTGGTCTCCCGACGAGAGTGGCGGTAGCGGCGGCCGCAACAATGCGCCGTTGCGGCTGCTGCGGGACACGGCAATGCATGAGCAGCGGCAGTCCGAGGGACTATCGATCGAGGGTATCAAGGAGCGCGCTGCCGCGAGTCTCGGGCGCGTCGAGACCGCCTTGGGTCGTCGCATCGGTCGAGGCATCGGTGTGCTCGCTACCATCGGCGCTACGGCGCCGTTCGTCGGCCTGTTCGGCACCGTCTGGGGCATCATGAACGCCTTCATTGGTATCTCGAAGAGCCAGACCACAAATCTTGCCGTGGTCGCGCCGGGCATCGCCGAGGCGCTACTCGCCACTGCCATGGGCTTGTTCGCCGCGATTCCTGCCGTGGTGATCTACAACGTGTTCTCGCGCGGCACGGCGGGCTATCGCGCGCTGCTCGCCGATGCCAGCACGGAGGTTCTCAATCTGCTCGGGCGGGATCTGGAGCGCAGCCGGTGAGCGCGCGCATCCTGCACGGTGATGAAGGCGACATTGCCGAGGTGCATGAGATCAACGTCACGCCATTCATTGACGTGATGCTGGTGCTGCTGATCATCTTCATGGTCGCCGCGCCCTTGGCGACCGTCCGATGTGCCGGTGAACCTGCCAGGCAGCGAGGCGCCCACGGCGCCGCGGCCCGACAAGCCGGTGTACTTGACGCTGAAGACCGATCTCAGCCTGGCACTGGGGGGACACGCCGCTGCCGCGCGAGCAACTCGCTACGGCGCTCGACGCTGCCACACGGCAGAATCACGATGAGCCGATCTTCCTGCGTGCCGACCGAACAGTCGACTACGGCGACTTGATGAACCTGATGGACCGGTTGCGGTCGGCCGGGTATCTCAAGGTGGCGCTGGTGGGCCTCGAACAGACAACGCCGTGAATCTGCTCGCGGACTGGGAGGCGGGACAGGCGCGACTTGAACGCCGACGCTGGATGCGCAGCACATTGGCGATCCTGTTCGGCAGTTCGGCGCTGGCTGCCGTCTGGTGCTGGCGATCCTCTTCCGTGCCTGCGCCGACACCACCGGCGATGCCGATGATGGTCACATTGGCACCAGCGCCGCTGGCGCTTGCCGAGCCTAGCGCGCAACCGCCTGGACCGACGCGGCAGGAAGCACCCAAGCCAATTCCGCCGCAATCACGGCCGCTGCCGAAGATCGAAGCGCCAGCGCTGTCGGCGATCGCGTTGCCGGAGGCACAGCTGCCCCAAGCGCCGGAACAGCCACCGCAGAATCAGCCGCCAGCGCCCCAGACCACGGCGCCGCCCGGTGAGGACGCGCCGCTTGCCGAGCATGCGGCAGCGCCCGCGCAGAGCGCGCAGTCGCTCGCTGTGGAAGCTGCGAAGTTGAGTTTTCGCGATCGCCTGCTCGGCCATCTGCAACGCTACAAGCGCTATCCGCAGATCGCGCAGAGGCGCCGCGAGCAAGGTGTGCCCTATGTGCGCTTCACGATGGACCGCGCCGGCAAGGTCCTGGGCCGCGCGCCTCGAGCGTGGCAGTGGCTACGCGGCACTCGATGACGAGGCTTTGGCGCTGCTCGAACGCGCGCAACCGTTGCCGCCGTTGCCCCAAGATGTCGTCGGCGATACGGTGGAAATTGTCGTGCCGATCGAATTCCTTTTGAAGCGCTGAGGTTCCGAGTTAGTCGCCGCTGATTCCCTGCAGCAGGGCTGCCGGCGCGGTAGTTGAAAGTTGCATCCAGGTCCTGTGCTTTGAGGGGCCGTGGCTGATGCGGTGGGCCGGTGGAATCCGTTGAGGGTCTTGGAGATATTGGGTGTCAAGCCGTAGTTTGGAGAGGCCAATGCTATTCGGCAGGGGCCAATGAATTTCCGGAACCGTACCAGGCGGGATGTCCATGGTGCTCCTGACTACAGCGGCATTCGATGCAAGGTCCGCAAGTTTGAAGCCGATCTAACAGTCAGCAATATCAGGCGCCAGATGCGCGAAGAGCCAAGCCACTCAGGTCGCTCATCGTCACGATACCTAACATAGGAAATATTATGCGAGGTCTCAATGGATGAGATTTCGGACGGAGATATGACTGGGAGCAAGAGGCAGCTTCTCTAATATCCTGCTCCACCGGCAGTTTCCGTCATAGGTGATGGCTTGAGGTTTCGACGGCTCAGTCAATATCGCACCGGAGGAACTTCGAGCAAAATGCTTTTAAGCATTGCAGCTCCTAAGACCCCGGGAGGTAGGGTATACAGACTTTCTCCAAATGAAGAGGCCCTGCCGCGGCACTTCGTAATTGGAAATGTCGTAGGAGCAATTGAGCTGACCGCCGAGCTTCGGCAACGGATGAAGCTCAATCCCAGGTCGAGCCAGACGGTGTGTCCTTATAGTGGCACGGTCGCCGACGATGAGGAATTTCTCCATCCCGATGATAGGAAGGCTGCAATAGAGACAGTCCGCCATGCCGCGCTCGAGGATATGCGTGACGCATTCTCCGACATGCTCAAGGATGTGTTCCGCCCCACATCAGGGAGAGGAAGTGCCATCACGATCTCAGCAAAGGTGGCACCGAGGGCTCCTGAGCCAAGACCCCCGGTTCTTTCGCGGGATCTGATGAGGCAACTCATCTGTGATCACTGCGGACGCGATTACGGGGTATTTGCCATTGCTCTCTTCTGCCCGGATTGTGGCGCTCCCAATCTGAGATTGCACTTTAGCCGCGAAGCAGAGCTTGTGGAGGACCAGGTGGCTTTGGCCGCCGAAAACGCTGAGGCGAATGAGGAGCTCGCCTATCGGCTGATGGGAAACGCACATGAAGACGTTCTTACCGCACTGGAAGCCACTCTTAAGACGACCTACCTATATGGGATTGCCCAGACGGGAGGTGGTTCGGTGCCGAAGGTTGGCAACGAATTTCAAAACATCGAGAAAGCAAGAAAGCGCTTTCTCGAGCTAGCCCTAGATCCCTTTGGGCGTCTCTCAGAGAGTGATCTCGAGGAGCTGCAACTCAATATCCAGAAGCGGCACATTATTGGCCACAATCTCGGCATCATCGACGATAGGTTTGCGAATCATGATGGTGATGCGAAACTTGGCGAAACCGTGGAACTCGTCGGCGAGGACATCAGAAGATTTGCGGCAATCGGCCAGATTGTCGTAGACCGACTTGACGGCTGGTTATGCGGCACACCTTCTCCGACAATAGGCGCTTCAGCGGTCAGCGCCAATCCAAGAGCGAGGGTCGTGGACGCGGAAGACCCAAAGGGGCTCAAGAGCCTAAATCTTGGCCTTTCGCTGCTTGCTCGTAAGATTGGACTTTGGGTTGCAGAGCGATCGCTTGATGGGCGGAATGGTTATGTCCGATCCATCCAGTGTCGTGAAGGCATTCGCCAATGTTTCGGAGAAGGAACTTGAAGGTGCCGTCGCGGAGCTCGTCGCAGATGGGTATGTCGAAGGCGTGCAATCGATGGGGCGTGGCCTCCAACATTTTCAGCCTACATTGGACCTTTTCATAACGTTCGACGATCTGACCATTGGCAGGAATACGATGTCTGATGCTGCCGAGCTGACAGCACTAGTACTCGCGGGTGGAGACTTCATTTCAGCGGAAATGTTGTTTACGCAGTCAGCTTGGGAATTGCGCCGCTTTAACCCTGCCTTTGAACGAGTTGTGGCGGAGCTTCCTAGTAACGTCACGCGCCACGCGCCGCACCCTAGGGTCTCAATTCGTGGTGACTGGGTTTCACCTTTCCGCGGATGCCAGAGTTAAGCTGAGGCGATTTTTGGCCTCGGTAAAGCCATAGCCGCCGAAACGCGGCCACGCTCCTCGGCCTCAGCCGACAACTTTTCTCGACCGTGATTCTTGGCGCCTCAGCGCCGACGGAATAATGTCCATAGTCTCCAATGTCTCGACCAGCCTGTCGTGCCTTTCCTGTTCGACGTCACGGTGAGGTGAAGAACTACTGTCCCAAGATGCACCCAAGAGCGTTGGTTTTGCCTTCCGCCGCAACTGGACCAGGATCTCTGCCACGACTCTCGCAACAACGATCGATCCCGCCAGCGCACCGAAGACGTTCGCAAACGAATTAGTGAGAGTTGGTGTCACTCGAGTCACTCGTAGAGGATGACGCCATCAGCAAATGTAAGCAGCAGTAGGAAGGCTGATGTCCCTATTGGAGACGTGTTGACGAACTTCGCTAGTGCTTTGAAACAGATCCATGCATCAAGTACAAATGAGCGATTGCGCACATAACAGATATCCATTGCCACGCGAACACGATAGTCGAAATGCGCACGCCCCGAAACTTGCCAGAGTCCGGTCATCCCTGGCTTCACAAGCATGTAGGTCTCAGCATTTCTGCCGTAGCGAAGTAGCTCCTCTCTCCCTACCGGACTAGGGCCAACAAAGGCCATTTCTCCCTTCAATGCATTCCAGAGCTGGGGAAGCTTGTCTAATCCAGTCCTGCGCAAAAATCGCCCGATACGAGTAACGCGCGGATCGTTCCGGAGCTGGTGATCACGCTCCCACTCTACGCGCAGCTCTGGGTCATTCTGCAGAATGGTTTGCAGTGCAACGTCGGCGTGATTGATCATCGTACGGAACTGGTAACAAGAAAAGTGATCACCGTCCCGCCCAACTCGGGGATGCCTGAAAATGATCGGACGCCCGGACATTGCGACCGCAATAGAAATCGCGCCAATGGCTGGCAATACAGCGACGCTAAAGGCAAGCAAAACATGGCCGCAACTAGGTTGCCCAAGGCGGACAAAATGGCACCTGACAAACGTCGAGGTAGTGAGGGGATGCCACCGACGCTATCGGGGCCTAGAGACTCCTGTCCACTGGTGTCTGCCTCGAGAGTGGTGCGAGAAGCAGATCGGAACGTTGGTTTAGAAAGTGGTGGTGGCTCCGGAATGCAGCGAGCGACACAGAACTGAGAAACGCTGCCGCGAATGTCGACGCGGAATTCGCTTTCTACGAAGTGCCGTACCCGGTTGAGAGTACGCTCGCCCACTCGCGACGTCAGACCGAGTGTCAAGAATTCGCGGCGCAAATCAGACTTCAGACGCGCCGCAGTTCCTATGGAGAATTCACCAGGCTCAGTCTCAAATGCAAAGAGCGCAGCCCCGCCAAGTTGCGCCACAAGGGATGTTGCGAAGGCAAGCACCTGATCACTTTGAGCGATGGGAACAAAGTCCTGAATGCGGCCATCCTCATCAATATGCTGATAAACCACCCCATTGTCGGACTGGAACACTGGCGTCACGAAAGTACAGATGGGCATCACTCTTACGACGCCGACCAATTTGTGCAACCCGCCGCTCATCCCAGACCCCACTCTTCCTGCTTCCTGGCCGCGCGTTCTTCGAGCAGCGCCTGATATTCACGAGCTTGTCGTAGCATGATTACTGGATAGTGGATCACTTCCACTTTCGAGCCCCACTCGACTAGGAACTTCTTCATGAATGGAGCATCGACAATCTCATCCGGCACTATTAGCGCACGAAGCGTTGCATCGGAAATGTCAGCGCTCGTAGACAGCTGAAGCTCGATTGCGAGGCGCCGGTCATCGGCATTGTTCCGAGTAGGATCCATGAGCAGCTCCACAAGCGAATCGACCTCATACTCGCCGTCGTACGGCGTAGGCGGGTACTGTGGATTTAGCCTCAGGTAGTCTCGATTGGTTCCAAAGAACGAAGACACGTGACGCTGGGGTGCATCGCTGGGGCACTGCAGCTCAAAATCGGCCAAGGTCATAGAATGATGTATCCACGCCTCGTATCGCTTGTCGGAAAACGCTCCGGTGTCAAATGGGAACAGTCGCTTACCTTTTGAGACGAGGTCGTATCCAAATATCAAGACCACGGGCGCCCGCGCACTGATGTGCAGTGACTCGTCACCCCCCCCTTCGAAATGCTGGCTGCCATAGAAAAAGTAGAGCAGGTCTTCGCCAAAAACGCGGCACGCGCGGGTTGGAGCGAACCCTTCTCTATAACCGACCGTAAAACGAACGCGTCGGTCGTGTGACACCACGCCAGGGCTTTTGGGTAAGGCACAGTGCCCTTTGAGCCACTTCCACAGCCGAGAATTCGACGAGCTCGCACCGCTTCCGGTCATTCGGAACTCCAACGTCCAAGACTTCCTTGTGCCACTCGCATCTTTTTAGTGTGGCTCTGTGGTACTTAAGAGACTACTGCTTCTAGAGAGCCACCGCAAACTTCACCGTGAAACGGCTCATTTGAAAGAAGCTCGGCAAAAAAACAATAAAGGTTGTGAATCCCGGCCAGAATGGAGGTGGCCCGACCAGCGGCGCCGAAACTATTAGCCGTATCTCTTAAGTTCGAAATTGCCCTTTGCAAATTTCCTCATTGTCGTCCACCCCGCGGCCATTTTCCTCAACGAACACGTCCCTCGTGACGCCATCCTTATAGGTGTCTCTCCTAACGACTGGGTACAGACCCAGATATTCTTGCCCTTCGAAGGAAGCCATTGGGGATGAAAGCAACGGAAGGATTGCAACACCGCCGTTCCGGAGTCCGTCGAAATATCCCAGTTCCCATGGCATCCATTTCGAGTTGCTCGAGTTCGCCGTAGCGACATAGAAGAGTGACTTCGATTGCTGCATGCGGGTGCGCAGTACTGCCGCTGTTTTCGAAGAGACGTTCGTTCTGTCGAGAGTCGGGTCGGTCTGCCAATCGACATATACTGACAATCCATCGCCCTCGAGAAGCGCTTTGACGCCCAGAATAAGGTCGCCATCTACGTAGGCGTGTGACAGAAATACATCAAAGCTGGAGGCATTTGAAATTGCGGCGGCGTCCTCTGCCAGTATTTGATTGGGAGTTCGAAGGGTGCCACCCCTGCGTTTCATCGACGCGGCACGCGCCTCGTCCGTGTAAAATAGGTCGGCATACTGCATGAATCCTGGAGTAATCGGGTGGTAGCCCTGACGTAGCTTCGGTCCGCTATTTGTTTACACGCAAGATGTGCGCGGATGAAGCGAGTACAGAGCCGCTCGCACTAGCGAGGTCACGGCTTCCTTCGATCCAATAGGTGCGGTGATTTGTCGCAGCCACTTTTAGGGCCGCTTCATTCGCGAGTTGATGGAAGATGATCCCGACGCATGCCGCCACGTCGTTGGTCGTGAACAGCGTAAGATTCGCGTCTGCGCTGAGACCGTTGTCGAGCTCTTGGGGAATGAGCGTAGCGGCAAGCGCTCTGGCATATCCACCTAGCCCACCGACCAGAAATCTTGGGAGCTGCCGTTCGCCCGCCATCCTCATTTCCTCGAGCACGCCAGGATTGAGGCCGTCGGAGCGATGCATTCTACCTCCTACAGCGACCAGAACGTTCTCCGGTCCCTGAGCACTTCTCGCATAGCTGACAGGCTACGGTTGCGTGTCTCGGTGTGGTCGATGCTCCCATCGCCGTAGGCCCTGGTGACAATGATTTCAGCGACGTCGGCCATTCCCAATTGTTCGTCATTTCCCCAGCCACGCGCCCAGAGATCCGAAGCTACAAGCGTCACCGGCTTCTGACGTCGCTTTCCAGCGTGCTGCCGTGCCTGCCGCAGAATGACCGGAGTAAAGGACGGGTGAGAGCGTGAATGACCCGGCCGCCATATTTGAAGATCAATGCACTAAGAAGAGAGACAAACTCCAGTATGCCGCGATCCATCGCCGGCTCTGACCATTCTGACCGCTCCGGGATTGCCCCTGAAATCCCTACTTCGAACGCATCAAGAGATAAGTTGAGTCTCGTCAAGACCAGGGTGCCCCAAGAACAGTGAAGTTGGAACCTACGAGCGCGGCCAATTCCTGATGGTGAAGAATGATGGCACGACCCTCCGGTTGTGCGGCCGCAATGGCCTGCAAATCGTAGTCGGGAAGTACCGGGCCGTCGTATACGAAAAGGGGATACTGAGCCAAGGGGTTCCTTGGACATAGGTTTCGAAAGCTCTCAGTGATGCTTGGTGCTCTGGAGAGAAGGCTGAGCAATGACTCAAGACCTCTGTTGTAATTCTTGTCGAGTGAGTTTTCGTGCTCCGGAATATGAGCTGGCGACGATCCAGCTCAGTCCAACTGTACCCGTGGGCTTTGAAGTCCTTTTCGACAAGATGGGGGATTCGGATCTTCGTTGAAGAATCTCGCACAGGAACTGTTCTGCGGCAGCGACTATCGTGAATACATCGTCGTCGGAAAGCGGATTGTCCTTAGTAAGCTCAGGCAGGGATCGTTCAACCCATCGACCTGTGGATCGCAATATCGGGAACCGAGGTCCGTGTTGAGTGTCCCGCGGCGCTCTGAAGCAGATCGGGAGCAGAGGTACCAGTAGTGCATCGGCGGTCTCTACTTCGTGCCTTATCCAACTCGAGGCCGGCGCGTCGGGAGTGTCGAGAAGCAAGACCAAGCTGGCATCGGAAATGGCCTGCTCGATCTGGCGCTGGGCGGCGGTTCCTGGAAGGATGGAAGTATTGCCGTCAGAGTCGACGGCCTGATCAAGCCACGGCCGATAGCCCAACGCGGCGAAATGTCGGTGAAGTTGAGCCGCTGCCTTCTTCCCGTCGGACGCGCGGTGCGAGAGGAAGATACGTGCGTCTCGACCTTGCAGTCGCAGGTTTAGCATCGCCCCAATTCGTTGGACGAGTGCTCCGCCGCGCCCCTGAGCGGTGGCGTCATACGGAAGGGCTTTGATTCCGGAGAGCGGATCTGGAGGTACCGGAGCCAGTGGTGACGTCGAGACGGGTAGCACCTGCGCACCTTGGGATCCGCTGCGATGAATGCGTCGAGAAACTCTGATGCGAGTCTCGGAAACGGCGAATCATCAAAAAATATTACCGTGAGATCATTCCAAGCAGTGGGTCCGGGCCAGGACAACGGAACGCCCGTCTCTGCCAGGAAAACTTCAAGGGAAGGCCCAAAAGCAGCTACGAGATCGGTGTGTAGTTGCTCGGCATGCGCCCGACAGCGAGGTGAGAAGAGAATGCAAAGCACGAGTTCGCCAGAGCTATTGCTTCTTGGGCGCGTCGGCAATCCAGCTGGCGATGTTCTCCCTACCCCTTTGATTAACCCAATCGTAGATCGGAATGGATAACTGCAGCGAAAGCTGCGTCTTCCCGAAATATCCATCGACGTTCACTTGGTCAAAAGGATTCGGTCCCGTCAACCAGTCGGTGTTACCAGTTGAGTCCTTGATGTTGTTGATACGTACGCCGAGCAAACCATTCCCGCGGTTGTAGCTTTCAGAGATTTCGTATTGGACGTATGGGCGGTAGGCTGTCTGCGCCCCTATCAATACAATCGTGGTTGATGTTCCCCGCCAATTGGCGGTCGATCCAAGATCGGATTGCCTTTTCGCCCTGGCGTTCAACGGTTTCGAAATCAGCCTTGTCGATGAAGCCTGCGGACTCACGCTCACCGACAATGACCCAACTGTTTCGAACTTGGTTTACGCGCCAGATATCGTCGTAATGGAAGCTGAAAAGACGCGCTTAGGCATGCGAAGAATCGACTCCCTGTCTTGATTCTGTCTGGCCCCGCAGCATCCATTCCAGCGTGCACTTTGGCGGGGCTGGGGCGGTTTATTGTAGCGTGTGGTTCGGCGTTCGATAGAGCTTTGGCGTAATGCGCAGGATACAGGGAAAGTTATTGCTTTGATTCCTGCACCGATGTTTTGGCGCTAGACGATGACGCCTCTGGGCTCTTCGCGTGCGAGGTGCAACATAATCCACGACTTAGGCGGCAATGCCTTTTATCTAGGACCTTCTCCTCAGGAGGTTCCCGTTGGTAGCCGAATCCAGGATTGGAGATGATCGTCGCACTACCGGCGTTGGCAATCGCTTGTGCAATATCGTTGGCGACCCGGCGTACAGCGCTTCAGGATGATCGGGATGCCTTCGACCCCTGAATGACTCTGGGCCCAACGGAGCCGGCAGAGGTCTGCAACGGCGGCTTGAGGCTTTGCACTTGGGCATCTGCCATACAGGATCAGCGAGTGATCAGATAGCTCATAGCCCAAGCGCTTTGCTACCGCGATCTGGCGCTCTTCGATTCCGCTATCCACAAATTCCTCGATCCGGCTGCAGTCGATGCACACGATGTGGTCGTGATGCGTACTCTCTTTCAGTTCGAACACCGCCATTCCGTTTTCGAAGTGATGACGTGCGATCAAGCCCGCGGCTTCGAACTGGGTGAGCACTCGGTACACCGTAGCAAGACCAATATCTTCATGGGACTGCAGCAGCAGACGATAGATGTCTTCAGCTGAGAGATGCCGGGTGGTGCTGCCTTCGAGAATCTCCAGAATCCTCATTCTAGGTAGGGTGGCCTTCAGCCCGACCTTGCGCAGAGAGTCCTTCTCCATGTTCAGATGCTCCTGTAGTGACTCACCGTGTATTCACCGAACTCACTTTGCCGTATCCGTCCGATCCAACGTTCCCGCTTGGTCAGATCCCACGGCTCTGACGGTGTGGGGTGTACGACAACTGATGCGACGGAAGGTACCACCTGGGCATCGCAAATCTCGCTTAGCCTGTGCCGCAGCCACCTTCACAGCCAGCCACTGATGATCTACGTCCCACTTGTGTAGGGGAGAGAGCAGCGCCCGACACCGTAACTTCAAGGATGGAGCCGGCGTGAGTAGCTCCTGGTTAGCTTCGGGGGTCTTGAATCAAAACTTCCGAGCACCCACGCCGGTCCACTTTCGAACTTTCAGAACGGAGCGATCACCGGGTGCTGAAGTCGCAACCCCGAGGTGCGCGCCCTTCTGGATGAAGGTCGGGCACTAGCTATGACCGTCTTTCTAACCATTGAGAATGAGAACTATTCTCATATAATATCCAGCCAGACAGGTCACGTAAAGGGATTTCCATGAAGCCACCCAGGTGTCTGGTTGGGGCAGGTCCATTGCGGAGAAGAACGGAGTGCTCTCCGGCGAAGTTGATGGAAGGTGAATCATGAGAGCCCGGACAATTCTGGCAGCCCCTTGTCTGCTGGGCATGATGGCGATCGCCTTCGCCCAAAGCTCCGATGCTCCCGGTCCGCCACGGCTGGAATCGCGCTACACCTTCACGTGGCCCGTCGGGCCCACCGCGCCGGCGCCGCGCGGCGGCACGACACGTGGCGTGGGCATCAAACTGGATACATCGGTATCGCCGCAATGGAAGGGGCTGCGTGAAGAGGGCATCCCGGCTGCGGAACGTGACCGGCGCGCGATTCTCGCCATGGCTGGCGGCTACCGAGTGAGCTTCGACTTTCTCGAGGTGGCGGCATTCACCGGAGATGGTTCGCGCGCACAGCCCTACCAGTCATGGGGAACCGAACGCGTCTTCGTCGATCGCGACGAACCGCGGCGGGTCAGCCTGGTGCATATCCTGGAGATGCACATGGTTGGCGCCGATGGCAAGCCGATGGAACCGATGGTGACCAAGCATTGGCGGCAGGAGTGGCGCTATGAGCCGCCATACGTGATCGAGTACCGGGGAGCTAACCGTTGGGTTCGTCGCGATCTCTCGCGTGGCGAGCGGCAGGGGCGCTGGTCGCAGGTCGTTTATCAAGTGGATGAGGCGCCCCGTTACGGCGCCCTCGGCAAATGGGAGCACAACGGGTCGTTCTCGACCTGGGTCAGCGATGAGGCACTGCGACCGCTGCCGCGACGGGAGTGGACCGTGCGCAAGGACTACGACCTGCTGCGTGGCACGAACCGTCACACGATTACACCGACAGGATGGTTGCAGGAAGAGAACAACCTGAAAGTCGTAAGCGGAACTGTCGAGGCTTACGTGGGGCGTGAATATGGCGTGGCGCGTTACGAACGTGTTGCGGGCGAGTATTTCTCGGAGGCCAGCAAGTACTACGAGTCGACGCGCAAGTACTGGAGCGAAGTGGTGGCCGCCTGGGATGAAATCTGGGAGGGGAATCGCGTAGTAACGCTCAAGGCCAGCAGCGACCAGTCGGGCGCATACGTCGACCTGTTCCAACTGGCCGACGACTACGCGGCGGGCAAGCTGGATATCGCCTCGGCGAAGGAGAAGATCCGGACCAGCCTGTTGCAGCAGCAGGCCGCACTGCCGACCGCGAAGGTAGTGCGGTGATGCCTCAGGTCCGCGAAGTGGAGATCCGGCAAGAAGCGCGGTTCGTGTTGTGGGCGCTGCGTTGCGCGGTGTTGCGCAGTTACGGAAACAGCGACGCAGAGGCCGAACTTGCACGCGGATTCGAGCTGGCTCGCGTATCCGAAACGCTGTCGCAGTTCTGGAGTCTCGCCAGCGCTTTGATTTCTGTCGATTGGTCTCCGGCGGTCTGGCATGAGCCGTGGTGTTGCTGCGCCTCCAACGAGGAACTCATCATTCTTCAGGCCATGGCCGAGTCGGCGGAAAGGCTCCGCGGTGAACAGGCCGAACCTGCGTGGCGATGGCGAACGATTGTTCCGGCGACCTCCGTCGGACTGATCGACGCCATGGCGCGGTCATGGATCGCAGCGC
The DNA here is from genome assembly GCA_037200665.1 of Pseudomonadota bacterium. Lineage (GTDB taxonomy): Bacteria > Pseudomonadota > Gammaproteobacteria > Steroidobacterales > Steroidobacteraceae > ZC4RG30. The sequence continues at coordinate 87,425 of JBBCGD010000002.1, forward strand.
TTGATCGAGCCGGTGTCATGTTTCCGCGATCGGCCGAACTCGTCCAGAGCCTGCGGCCGCTGGAGAACATTACGCAGCCGGCTGGAATGGCACGGCTGCACTGAGACCGGAATCGGACGCATGGATCGGAACGACATCAAGAAGGCAGGACTGAAAGTCACGATGCCCAGGATGGAGATTCTGGCGTTGCTGGAGCGCAGCCCTCATCGCCATCTTTCCGCGGAGGAGATCTATCACCTGTTGGACGCGGCGCGCAGCGATCTTGGTTTGCCGACTGTCTATCGGGTGTTGAACCAGTTGGAGAGCGCCGGGCTCGTGACGCGCCGTCAGTTTGCTCGCGGTGGCGCAGTATTTGAGCTGCGGCGCGATCCGCATCATTGCCATATCCTCTGCGTCAACTGCGGTCGAATCGAAGAATTCAACGATGCGGACATCGAAACTCGACTGCGCGCCGTCGCTGACCGGCTGAGGTATGAGCTGAGCGAGTACTCGCTCGTAGTTTATGGGCGCTGTTCCAGCGGGGGATGCAGCGTCACGTCCAGCACGATATGAGCATGCCAATGTTTGCGGCTGCGCGTGAAGGTCGCGCGAAGTCAGCGTGCGACACCGTGGCCGAGCGGAGCGTGCGCAGGCATTGGAATAGTGAGCGGTCTGTCTGGTGACAAGAGACAAGCGAGGATCTCGAACGCATGTTATTGGAGATTCCGAATGTACTGACCGCGGAGCAGGTTGCAGACTTTCGCGCGCGCCTGACAAGAACGGCCTGGGCGGATGGTCGCGTGACCGCTGGCCATCAGTCCGCGCGCGTCAAGCACAACCTGCAACTGCCGGAGCTCGATCCGGTTGCGCAAGAACTGGGCGCGGAGGTGCGCGGCGCGCTTGAGCGCAGCCCTTTGTTCCTGGTGGCCGCGCTGCCGCGCCGGATATTTCCTCCCTTGTTCAACTGCTATCGCAGCGGTGACACGTTCGGGAACCACATCGACAACGCGGTGCGGTACGACAGGACAGGTTGCGCCCCCGGTGTCAGCGGTGAGCCGGTCCGGACGGATCTGTCGGCGACCCTGTTTCTCTCTTCCCCCGATGAATACGATGGTGGAGAGCTTGTCGTCGAGGATCCTTCCGGATCCCGTCGCATCAAGCTGGCGGCCGGTGATCTGATCCTCTATCCGTCCACCAGTGTGCATCGGGTCGAGCCCGTCAGCCGCGGCATGCGCTTCGCTTCCTTCTTCTGGCTGCAGAGCCTGGTTCGAAGTGCGGAGCATCGGCGCGTACTGTTCGATCTGGACGTCGCCATCCAGAAACTCGACCAGACTGGCAGTGACCATCCAGCCTTGGTCGAGCTCGTGGGCGTGTATCACAATCTGCTGCGGCTATGGATTGACGTCTGAAGAACGCAATCGAGTTGGTCAGGCCGGCGTGACGCCGGGTCGTGGCGTAATACCGAGCGTTTCTGCGAATGATCGCAGCGCCTCGTGCGGTGAGCGCTGCAGCACGGTGATGAGATGGCTCAAGTATGCGGGGGTTGCGCTGGTTACGGCGAGCCGCAACCAATGCAATGCCTCCTCGATCCTTCCCTGTTCGGCGAGAACGGATGCGTGGCTGCATTGACCACGGCAATCGCCGCCTTCGGCCGAGCGCCTGTACCAGTCGAAGGCGGTCATGCGGTCGACTGGTGTTTCCCAGCCGTTCTCGTGGTAGTGCCCCAGGAAATGCATGGCGCGCGCATGGCCGCGTGAGGCGGCGAGGCGGAACCACAGGAACGCCGCAGAGCGATCCTTCTCGACGCCGCGACCGTGCGCCAATAACTGGGCGTAGTTGTAAATCGCCCAGTCGCAGTCGAAGGTGGCCGCGCGGTGATACCAGCGGGCTGCCAGTGCGTAGTTCACCGGCGTGCCAAGTCCGTACTCGTGGCAGCGGCCGACCATATTCATGGCCATCGGCAGTCGGGCGCCAGCGGCGGCGCGGAACCAGCGCAGCGCCTCATGCGGGTTGCGCCGGGGCCCGACACCGTTGATCAGCAGCTGACCCAGCAGCAGCTGGGAATGCGGATCACCGGCCTGCGCGGAGTCACGCAGGATCTCGGCCGCTGCCGCAGGATCAGTCGTCAGCAACGACCCGACTTGCTCGGCGGCTTCCACGCTGATGGCTCCGCGGCTGCTTACAGTTTGTATTCAGCCGTCAGCAACCACGTGCGCCCCGCGGCGGGTGTTGCATACCAGTAGAAGCTCTTCGCGTAATAGAGTTTGTTGGCAAGATTCTGCACGTTCAGTTGAACGTTGAAAGCCGGCACGATTTGCCAGCTGGCCATCACATCGAAGCGCCAGTAGCTGTCGATGGCCTCGGGCTCCGCGCCGTAACCGGCATAACCGATCTGTTTGTCGCGGTAGTACGCGCCGCCACCGATAGTGAGCTGGGGCAGTGCACGGTACTTGGACCACAGGCTGAATGTGTTGGGTGGCGTATTAGGCAGCTGTTCACTGAGGTTATCGTCGTCGTTGCCCTGGGTAATGCGGGCATGCAGGTAGGAATAGCCTCCGGTCACATTCCAGGTCTCCGTGATCGAACCGTTGACGGAGAGTTCTACGCCCCGAACTTTGGACTTGCCGGCTTGCTCGACGGCGTCGTCGGAGATGTAGACCGGCATGTTCCTGTGGCGCTCTTCGAATACATCGCCGCTCAGCAGCAAGCGGCTGCCGAATAGATTCCACTTGGTACCGAGTTCCACCGAACGCGTTTTCTCGGGTTTCAGTCCCTGCGGACCGGCATAAGAGCCTGGCACGGTGGCATAGGTTTGATCCTGGCCCGAACCACTGATCGCCTGGGCTTCAGGGATGGATGCCGAACTCGAGGCTACATAGACAGTGCCCTGCTCGGTCGGCTTGAACATGACGCCGAGCTGGTAGCTCAGGAACGAATCCCTGTCGGTGCCGCTCCAATTCTCGGGGTTCGCCGGATCGCTGGCTTCTGTTTTGTATTTGTCCCATCGCAGGCCCGCGTTGAGTTTCCAGTGTGGCGTCAGCGTAATCGTGTCGAATGCATACGGAGCGTAGTTGCGCGTCGTGAAGTTTGCGATTTCCGCGGTGTTGCGGGTGATCGTGCCCTGCCATGGATCATGTGGATTCGGGTCGGAAAGATTGGAGCAGTCGTAGCTCGCAAGCAGCGCGGGATCGGAGCAATCGCCGCCACTGAATCCCTGCGGACCGGCGGAGGAGATCACGTTGTAGCCCTGCCAGGCTCCGCCGCCCATGAGTCGTTCTTTTTCCTGCGACGCTTCGAAGCCAACGTTCACATCGTGACGCAGGGGTCCGGTATTGAAATGACCGAAGAGGTCTGTCTGGCTGACTAGACCTCGCGTGCGGTCGTTGTTGGAGATCGGCAGTCGGTAGATGAGGCCAGGCTCGGGATTGAAGTCCGCGTCGACTGCCTGATAGGGCAGGGTAAGAACGTAGTCGTTCTTGGAGACGGTGTAGCGGAGCTGGCTGCGCAGGGTCAGCGTCTCGGTGAGGTCGTGTTCGACGCGCGCAGTGCCTGAATCCACTGGATTGCGTCGGAAATCGCGATCCTTCAGGCCGTAAAAATTCTTCGGGTCGATTCCCTGCGTCTGAGTCAGCGGCTTACCGGTGGTGGCGTAATCCACCGGAACTCCGTAGTCGGGCGTGCTCTTGTTCTCGAAGTGGTAGTAATCCAGGACCAATCGCGTCGAGGACTGTAGACCAAAGGTAATGGTGGGGGCGATTCCCAGCTTGTCTGTGCGCAGGGCCGAATCCCGTCCAGGGACTCCGCCGCTCATGTTCATGAAGTTGAGGCGCGCGGCAATCCCGTCAGTGAGTTTGAGATTGCCGTCGAGGGTGGTGCGGAATTGCCCGGCTGTGCCATAGGTGCCGGTCACGGCGAGGAAGTCGCGGGACTCGGCGCTCTTGGAGACCATGTTGATGGCGCCGCCGCCGGCGCTGCGGCCGGCAATGGAGGAATCCGGGCCCTTGACGACCTCCACCTGCTGGAGAGCAAAGATGTCGCGGTCCTGCAGGCCGATGTCCCGCATACCGTCGACATAGATGCTGCCCGCGGAGTTGAAGCCGCGGATCGAGGGCAGGTCACCGGTGGGCGTTCCGCCCTCACCGGCGGCAAAGGTGATTCCGGGGACGTTGCGCAGCGCGTCCTGGAGCGATGTTGCCGCTGTTTCCTGCATCACCGACTGCGGCAGGATGGTTATCGACACCGGTGTATCGACCAGCGGCGCCGTGAACTTTGGCGAACTCGGCTGCAGGTCTTCCTCTTCGGTTACAAGGATCTTGCCAAGTTCGGTGACGTGATCCTTTTCAGGGGGTGAGTTGGGAGGGGTACCGGGCGACGGTGACGCCGGGGCCTGCTGCGCCCAAGTTTGGCTGCCTCCCAGAGCGATGGCTGACTCCCAGCGCCTTGCTCAAGAGCGGGCCTGTGAGCGATCTGCCCGGGATGTGCGTTCCTGCCTCACCGAACACCTTATTCATATGGTCCCTGTAGTTTTCCGAGGTGAATCGAAACGATAAAGCGAATGAAACTCAATCTCAAGTAGAATAGAGTGCTTCATGGTTTTCGCGCAACGAGGCGATGGCTGACATGGGTGTGGCGACCGATCCTTTGCGAGGGCTTCCGGCGGCACGGCAGATCCAAGCCCTCAAGAAATGGGCTTGGATCCACAAGTGGACCAGCCTGGTCTGCACCGTTTTTCTGCTGGTCATCTGCCTGACCGGGTTATTGCTGGTGTTCAGTGACGAGATCGATCACTGGGCCACGCCTCGTACTTACGAGGCCCTGCCGGCGGATTCGCCAACGGTGAGCATCGACCGGCTGACGGGCATCGGCCGTCAGATGTACCCGGGTCAGATTGTTTCGGCCGTCTCTCTCTCGATGACGAGGAGCCACAGTCTACGTCTGGATGGCTCCCTCCTGGGAAGCACTCAAGGCCGATCCAAAGATCGAGCACTTCATCCGTTTCGACTCCCGCACAGCGAAGATTCTGGAACAGTCCAAACCACTGGGACAGCGCCCCGTAGGTTTCATGGACGTCGTGGCGGGTTGCACGAGGACCTGTTCATCGGCTTGCCAGGTGAGTTGTTTCTTGGCTTCATGGCGCTGCTGTTCGTCGCGGCGATCGTCTCGGGGTGGTGCTCTATGCCCCATTCATGAAGAAGCTGGACTTCGGGACCGTTCGACGTGAACGCTCCGTCCGGCTCAAGTGGCTCGACCTGCACAACTTGCTGGGCGTCGTGACTGTGGCATGGGCTTTTGTCGTCGGGACCACCGGCCTGATGAACGAGCTATCGACGCCTCTGTTCGCACTGTGGCAGCAGACAGATGTTCAGGCCATGTTGGCGCCGTGGCGTGGGCAACCGATTCCTGCGATGTCGGAGCTGGCCTCCGCCCAAGGCGCATTGGATACCGTCCATCGCGCAAGACCGGGAGATATCGTGACCAGCATCATCTTTCCGGGCGACGAGACAGGTAGCCCGCATCACTACCTGCTGTGGGCCAAGGGCGCGACACCGCTCACCGGCCAGCTCTTCGATCCGGTGCTGGTCGATGCGCAAACTGGTCAGCTTGCGGCGACAGTCAAGATGCCCTGGTATTTGCGGACACTTGAATTGTCCCGACCTCTGCACTTCGGTAACTACGGCGGACTGCCTCTCAAGATCCTCTGGGCACTGCTGGATCTGATCACGATTGTCGTGCTCGGCAGCGGGTTGTACCTGTGGTTGTCGAGACGGCGCTCGCCGATCGAGCGGCGGCTGCGGCAACTTGAAGAAGATCTCGAGGCTGCGGGGTCTGCTGTACCGCTGGCGCTGGGATAGTGCGTGACACAGCTGCAGATGTTCTCGTGAACGCCACCTCACATCGATCTTCATTGTTTCTGCGCGTATGGGCTGTTCCGGCGGTGCTCGGTGCGCTCACCGTGTTCGGCCTGCTCGCTGCTTTGCTGGGGACAGGCTTCTGGCATGTGGCGGCGTGGGTTGCGTTGGCGATCCGGTCGTGGTGGCTGTACGCTTTCGGCTTGAAGTAGAGCGCAGCGGCACTACAGCTTCACGATTACTGCACCGAGATAGCGGCCTTGGGTCGTATCGCGCAGGGCGCTTGGCGCCTGCTCCAACCCTTCGATCAACGTATGGGGAAATCTGATGTCGTCCGAACGAAGCCACTGTGCGAACCGCGTCAACCATTCCTCGTGCACTTCGGAGTTGTCGTCCGCGCTGTAGCCGCGCAGGGTGATTCGCTTCAGGAGGATCTGCGCAGAGTCGAGTTCGACCGGGGCGATGCGACCGGTTCCCGTCGCGGCGAGCTGCCCCGACAAGGTCCCCACGATCACGAAACGCGCACCTTCTCGCGCCGCCGTGACAGCTGCTTGCAGCTGTTCGCCGCCGACGTTATCGAGGACCACATCCACGCCCTCGGGCGCGGCTTCAAGCAACTGCTCGGCGAACGGCCTGCTACCGCCGCGGATCACCGCGGCGTCATAGCCCAGTTCTGCGATCAATCGATGGGCCTTGTCGTGAGAACTGGTGCTGCCGATCACCCGGCCGGCACCGAGCAGCCGGGCGATCTGCCCGGCCATCGAGCCGATTGCACCGGCCGCGCCGGATATGAAAACGGTATCGCCTGCAGCGATCCGCACGCCGCGTGTCAGCGCCGCGTAGGCAGTCCAGCCGTGTCCCAGATAACCGAGATAACCCAATGCGTCCGGCAACGGCCCATCAAGGCGGTGGCACTGGGCGACGGGGAGAGCCGCATAGTCGCGCCAGCCGGCGAAGTGTCGCACCTTGTCGCCCAACGACAGGCCGCAATCGGCCGGCGCCGCGATGACTTCGCCGATCGCTTCTCCCAACAGTCCATCGCCTGGTTTCAATGCGGGAAATGGCACACCGGGCACATCTTCCGCGCCTTCGCTAACCATCTGGCGGATAGAGGCCGAGACGAGGAAGTACAGGTTGCGCACCAGTACTTCGCCGGGTTCAGGCGTCGGCACGGGTATGACGACGATATCCAGATGTTCCGGTCCCGGCAGACCTTCGGGTCTTCTCTTCAGCCGGATTTCACGGTGAGTCGGAACGTTTGCAATCATGCGTGATCCTTTGAGGCGGCATTGCTATCCGGCAGAATGTGAGCGTTTCATTCACATTCTGGATTGGAGATTCCAACGTGGCTACTCGCATTGCCGCACCTGCAAGCGCGATGCGCAAAGCGCCGCGTCAGGCGCGTTCGCGGGCCACGATCGAGGTCATGCTTGATGCCGCGGCTCACATTCTCGGGGAGCGCGGCTGGACCGGAGTCACCACCAATGCGGTGGCCGAGAGAGCGGGCGTCAGCATCGGTTCGCTCTACCAGTATTTTCCCAACAAGCTCGCGCTGGTCGAGGCGGTAAGGCGGCGACACCTTGACGAGGTGCTCGCGGTTCTACGCGGGGCGACGGACCAAGCGAAGCCGCGCGCGCTCCGCATCGCTGCGCTCGTCGACGGAATGATCGCGGTACATAGCCGGTATCCCTCGGCGCATAGGGTATTGCTGGAGGAAGCGCCGCGAGGTAGGGACGCTAGCGTCATCGACCGTTTGTTCGAGACAGAGTATCGCAAGGGCTGCGAGGCCCTGTTTGCCGCGAATGCCCGCCGAGTCACCGTCATCCGCGCATTGCCGCCCAGGTGCTGGCGGCCGAGATCTCCGGCGCAGTTCACGGCGCGGCGCGCATGGGTACGCTATCGTCCTTGGCCTTGCGGCAGGAACTGATTGCGCTCGTGCAGTCCTATCTAGCCAAGCGATGAGTGGATGCGAACGGTCCGAACGTGCCGAGTGCGGACCAGTCAGCATCCTTCAACGATGTGTTCGTGAATTCGGACGGCTACCGTGAATTCATAAAAGAGCAAGTCGACTATCAGCGCGGGATCATCGGACGGCCGGAGTCGGTCATTGCTACGACTGTGCCACGGCGGGCGTATCGAACCTCACACCGATGCATTGCCGAGGAAATTTCTCGGCATTAGCTGTCGGTCGTCCATGTCGCATGGCAAGCACTGAGAGCAGTCCTAAGCGGTAACAGCGACAGTGATCTTCGTGTAGGCGGCTAGTAATTGGGTTTCACTACAGACCGCCATGCTTATGGCTGCGGAATCTGCGCCTCGAAGACCAGCGTGCCACCATTCACCCGCAGCGTGCGGATACCTGTCAGCTGATCGAGGAATCCCTCGTGCAGCAGCGCGCTGTCGAAATGCAGCGTGCGCAGGCCATTGGTATCCGGGGCCGAGACATTGATTCCGGCGCAGTCGTTGCGGCACACGAACCCGATTGGCTGGTTGTGGATGCTGATGACCGCCTGGATGACGATGCCGGCGCGCAGCACGACGCGCAGGCTGTCCGTCTCGGAGTTGCCGGCCGCGAGCACCACATCTCCGTTGGTCTGCACCAGTGCCGGACCACCCTGCGTGAGACAAAGCTCGACATCGGTGCTATCGGCTGTCGCGACGATCGTCTGGTACTGCGATGGGCAGGAGCCGGCGGGCGGGTATTCGATGGGTGGATTGAAGAATGCCGCGACCCAATCGAAGTCGGCGGTGTTCAGCGAAGCCGTGAGGGTAGCGGTCTCGCCAGTTTCGTTGCCGTCCTGGTCGTAACCTTTCAGTGCGGTGTTCTGCAGCGTGATGGTGCGGATCAGGATAGGTGGATCGCTGCCGAGGATGTCCGTGTTCACGGTGACCGGTCCCAGCGTGACGCCGTTGCAGTCCGCGAGCTTGCAGGCAAAGGTCCGGCGCGGCGTGTAAGTATCTTCGTCGTAGTCGATGAACTGCAGCGCGAGCAGCGCATCGTTCGCGTCCGTCAGCACGGACAGGCGCGGGCGGTTCGGGTTGGCGTCGAGGGAATCGAAATCATATTGCACGCGCGAGGGTGCGACACCCTGCTGGTTGCCGAGCAGGGCGGTCATGCCGAGACCGTAGATGTCCGGATTGGCGCAGATGCCCACGACGCTGCGATCCGCAAACACCATGAAATAGTTGTTGGCATCGCAGGGCAGGACGGGTAGGACCACGCCCGGAATGGCGCCGGTGAGTAGTCCATTGATCTGCACAACGCCACTGGTTCCGGTGAGGCCCAGATTGTTGAAATGCATCGGCCGGGTGAGATCCGCTGCGGTCGCATCGAGCGTGATGGCGTGGCAGGCGGAACCAGCGCACCCGTAAGACTTTCCAGCCGCTTCATAGGTCGCGCTGGTTACGGTGTCGCCATCCACCGTTACCGCGAGGGTATTGCCGTGACGATCGGTGAACAGATAGTCGAGATGGGTAGAGTCCTCGTCCGCGGGCGTGGCGCTCTTGCTCTGTGGACAGAAATCGCTGCTGGTGCTGCCCGAGGTGACGGTCACCTGCTCGACCAGGCAAAGCCGCGCGGCCTGCGCCACCTGGCCGGCGAGTTCCGGCAAGGAGGAGTCCAGCGAATCGAGCCTGGTCGACAGGGCCGTGATCGTGTCGAACATGGGATCGCCGGCCGCGGCCTGGAAGGGCGAACTGATGAAGTCGCCGAGGTTTTCCGGCACGTCGATGGCCAGTTCATCGTGCAGGTACATGACGAGCTTCGAGCGCGCCTGCTGCAGGTTCGCCGCAGTGATGCGCGCGGGATCCGCACCGCCCGGCCCGAACGTCTGGAACATCGCCGCGGGATCCTGGCCGTACAGCTGCGCCACCAGCAGGGTGGTGAGCGGTGTAATGTTGGCGAATCCCTGCGCCAGCGCCACTGAATACTCGCGCGCGTCGCCATCCGCGCCTTGTACGCGCGCGGTGAGCGCGTAGGGCCCGGTGAGATCGGTGAGGCTGACGGCATAGCTGCGCGAACCATTGCCGTTCAATGCCGTACGCGGCCGGCCGGCGCTGCCCTTGGCGGAAACCTCGGGCACGAACTCATTGGCACCGGTCGCGGGACCGCCGGTTGCGATGCCGGTCATCTCCACGCGTGGCAGCGGCGATTGATCTGGCGGCGCGTTTTCCCCGCAGCCAGCCAGGATCAGCATTGCACTCAGAAAGGCGCCGCGGTTCAACCGCGTCAATCTTGCGTAGCTCATCGTGGATCACGTTCCCAGGTAAGGCTCAGCCAGAACCCGCGCGGCGCGCCGGGTCCGACGTAGGTGCTGTTCTGCCATTCGGCCGAGTTGTAGTTCCACCCGCTGGCGCCGATGGCACCGTTGACGGATGGCGAGAATGGATTAACGCCCAGGCGGCCGGCGGTGGCGTAACTCTTGTCGAGCAGGTTCGTGACCTTGAGTGCGGCACGCAGGTGCGACTCGATCTGGTAGCTCGCATCGAAGTTCACGATGGCATAGCCGGATACCTTGCCGCTGTCGGTGAACAGGCGGCCTGGCCGCACGTACTGCTGGGTGAAGCCCTGATTGCAGCCGCCGTTGGGATCGCAGTAGTAAATGCCGATCTCCTGGTCGGTGCCGCCAGGCTGGTGCTGGTTGTTCTCGTTGCCACGCACGAAGGAGCCAGAGCGCAGCACCGCGCTCAGGCCGACCTGCAGCGCGGATGTCGCGTGCAGCGACACCGATGCATTGACCGCATTTCGCGCGATGCCGGGCAGGCGTGCACCGGGATCGATGCGGATCATGTGATAGGTGCCGCGTCCGCCGTTGGCAGCGGCGGTGGGCGAGGGCAGCGTGAGCACCTCGCCCAGGTCCGGATGGTTGGTCACGGCCTGCGAATTCTGGTCGAAGTCGGCGCTGCTGTTGTGGGGACTCAGCGTGTACAGCGTGGACTGGAAGGTCGCATCGGTGAAGGTGTAGTCCACCGAGAACTGCATGCGACCGACGTTGGCGTTGAATCCCGCTTCAAGGCCCTGTCGCCGCGTCTTGCCGATGGTGTCGAAGAAGCTCTTGCCATCGCCGACGCCCACGAAATAGATGTCGTTCTTCAGGTCGGCGCGGAACAGGCTGGCATTCCAGTTCAATGCCTTGCCCAGTGCGCCGCGTGCGCCCACTTCGCCGGAAGTCGAGCGGATCTGCGGCAAGTAGGGATCGCCCGACAGCGTGGTGGGCAGCGAGCAGCCCGGACCCGTCAGGCTGCGTGGAACGGTGCCGAAGTCCATGGCGCCATTGGTCAGCGTCACGGGCGTCGAGTCGAACGCGCAGCCCAGCTCGACCACTGAGGGCACGCGCGCGCCACGACTGAGATTGGCGAACAGGTTGAGATCGCGCAGCGGCAGCCAGTTGACCCCCAGCGAGGGATTGAAGGACTCGTAGTGGAACTGCTCCGCCGTCAGCACCTGCGCATTGACCAGCGCGTCGACCCCGGCGTTGCTGGTGCGCAGTTCATGCAGCGCGCGCTGGGCAGCCGAGGCGCGGCCATACAGCCGGGAATCGGTGCTGGTGTGGTTGTAGCGCGCATCGGCGGTGATGAAGAGATTGGGCAGCGCCGAGAAGGTCTCGCTCAGATAGGCGCTGCTCGTTGCCTGCATGCCGGTGAAATCGTTGCCGGGCACTTCATGCGAGGCCGCGTAGTAGATCGGGTCGATATCGTCCGGGTCCGCGTAGACCGCGTGCTCTGGCGTGATGAGGCCGAGCTGCTGTTCCATGAGGTAGGTCGCGCGGCTGCGGTCCACCGACGCTCCCACCATGAACTTGTGGCGCTCGAAGTTCCAGCTCGACTGCACCGCGCCGCCGATGGTCCGCTGCTGCAGGTTGGTGTCGGTAAGCAGGCCGATGGGCGTGCCATCCACGACGCCCGTGCCGCCGACATTGCCGCCGACGAGGCCGAACTGCTTGGCGCCGTTGCGCGCGATGATCTGCTGGCCGATGGGCAGGCTGCGGTCGATCAGCACGTCGAGGCCGTTGATGCCGCTGAAGTCGTCGAATCCTTCGTAGATGTCGCCGCTGTGCGCGATGCGGCGGCTGTCGCGGCTGTAGACGCGCAGCGTGATGTTCTGCACGGTCGACACATCGAATGCGCCGGCGAGCGAGGCCTGCAGCAGGCGGTTGCCGGTGCGGTCCGGCGAGGTGAATACGGACTCGGCGCGCTCGCGATACAGCGACAGCGGAATGAGTCCGTTGCCGATGAGCCGGTTGTCGGCTGCCAGCACGGATGCGGTGATCATGCCGTTCTCCACCGCCAGGTCGCCACGGCCATAAAACTGGTCGACGCGCGAGGGTGAGTCATCGCGCCAGCCTTTCTCATAAAAGGCGTTTGCCGCCACGAAGCCGGCGAGCTTGCCGTTGTTGCCGCCGATCGAGGCCTGCGCCTGTTCGCGACCCCAGGAGCCGCCGAGCACGCTGAATTCCGCTTCAGGCGAGGTGAAGCCGCTGCGGCTGCGTACCGAAATGGCGCCGCCCAGCGTGTTGAGCCCGAACAGCGGGTTCGAGCCGGGGAAGAGATCAAAGCGTTCGATGGCGTTCACCGGAATCAGGTCCCAGTTGACGACGTCGCCGAAGGGTTCGTTGATGCGTGCGCCGTCGAAGAACACGGACAGGCCCTGTGGCGAACCGATCTGCGGGCTCGCCGAGAAGCCGCGGTAGTTCACGTCCATCTGGAAGGGGTTGCCCGCGTAGTCGTTGATGGTCACGCCCTGCATCTGCGTGTTCATGTAATCGGCAATGTTCAGCGCGCCGGAATTCTGTAGCTGCTCCTGCGTCGCGCTCTGCACGTTGGCCGGAATCTGGTCGCGGGTGATGGCAAGGCCGGGCATCGGTCCGACGTCAATGAGGCGCGTACCGCGCACCAGTACTTCCGACAGTTCGCTGTCGGCAGTCCTGGCGTTTTGCTGCTGGGCCCAGGTCGCCGTGGATGCGGCGAGCGCCACGAGAGAGAAGGCCGATCCGGCGAACTTGCGTATCCAACCGGAGGTGGAAACTGAACTCATGTAGGAACTACTCATTGATACAGCGGAACCACCAGGTTCGTAACGTTCAACTTCAACGTCAGATTGCCTGGCAACGGAAAATTCTCCTGCAGCTGCAGTACCGTGTTCGACAGCGACAACTTGCGATCGCCATTGCCATCCGGTGTCGAAACCGATACACCCGTGCAGGCGCTGGCGAGGCAGGTGAACTGCCCACCATTGATCCAGGCGTCCACTTCGGTGGCTACGCCCTGGTCGAGCAGGACCTGCACCTGCTCGTCGCCCGCCTCGTTCGAAACGAACACCTGCAGCGTGCCGTCGCCGTTGTCGTAGACGTAGCGGTACCAGGCACCGAAATCCACGTTGTTCTGCGCGATGCACAGACTGGACGGCGTGCCGGAGATTTCCGCCGAGATCGGATCCTCATCCGGATTGCATGCGCGTGGTGGCGTGTTGGGCGTCGACAGCAGCGTGAAGGAGCCGCTCAGATCGCCGGTGAGTCCGTTGCTCTCGCCGTCCACCGTGTATCCCGACAGGGAGACATGATCGAAGCTGATGTTGCGGATGGAAATCGGCGTGCCGGGGTAGGCGGTGCTGTTCACCGTCGCCGGGCCCACCGTCACGCCACTGCAAGCGGTGGACTGACAGACATACACATTGCGGCGCTCGAAGGTTTCCGGATCGTTGTCCGAGTAGTACACGCTGACAACAGTGGGCACGGTAGTGCTGGTGTCGAGCACCACCTCCACGTGAGGTGCGGACGGGTCGCTGTTGCCCGACAGCGACCAGCGCATGCGACCGGGGCCCGCGCCCATGTTGAAGGTGCCACCGAGATTGAATGGATCACTGGCCGACACGCAGTCACCGATCACGGATCGGTCGTCGAACACCATGTAGAAAAGGTTCTCTGCGCAGGCCAGCTGCGGCAGGACCACGCCGGGAACCGCACTCTGCATCGTGCCGGAGAGCACCGCATTGCCGCTCGACGCCTGCAGCGTCGCACCGTTGAACACCACCGGGCGGGACTCGTCATCCTGCGGCGTTCCGAGCGCAATGCCGGCGCAGGCCGATGCGGCGCAGGTGAAGACGCTGCCATCGCGCAACTGCAATTGCGCCGTGAGTACCTGCGCGCCCTGTCCGCGCAGCGTCACGGTGTCCTGCGCGACATCGCGGAACACGTACTCCGTGATGCTGGGGTCGTCGGCATCTTCCGTCGTGCGTCGCGACACCGGGCAGAACTTCTTCTGCCTGCCGGGCAGGGTGACCAGCAGCAGATCGGTGCGGCAGGCCTTTGCGCCATTGGCGATGTCGCTCGCCAGGTTGCGCAGCGTCTTGCCCTGCTGCGCGAGTTTGTCGTTCAGCGCCACGATGGCATCGAACATCGGATCGCCTGGCGTCGCGGTGAACGGTGTGTCGATGAAGCTGGCACTACTCAGGTTGAGGCCGTAGATGTCCCTTGAGCAGTGCCGTGAGATCCACTTGCGCCGTCCGGATGGAGGCGTCGGTGATCAGCTGGGGAGACACGCTCGTGCCGGTGGTGAATGTCGAGAACGCGTTCACCGGCGCGACGCCCAGCACCTGCGCGGTGAGCAGCGTGGTCAGCGGCGTGATGTTGACCACACCTTTCTGTGTTGCGACCGAGGTCAGTACGACCAGGCTGGGATCGGCGCTGGCAGAAAGGAAGTTGGCGAAGACATACGGCCCGGTGAGATCGGTGAGGCTGAGCGCGTACTGGCCCGACGCCGCCGACAGTGTCGAACGCAGGAATCCGGCCGTGCCCTTGCCCGCCACCGATTGAGCGCGCGTTGTGCCATCGGTGACAGTGCCCGTGACTTCCTCACGGGCTGCCGGCGGCTGCGTCGGCTGGTGGCTTGTTTCCTCGAAGCAGCCGCTGAGTGCCAGTGCCAGCGCGCCGAGCAGCAGCGTCCGTGTAGTGGCCGAAATCATCGCTTTGCGTCCCGCGTGTAGCTGAGTCCGATCCAGATGCCGCGCGGCGCACCGGGTCCCTGGTAGGTCGTGTTCTGCCATTCGCTGGAGTTGTAGTTCCATCCACTGGGACCGATGGCGCCGTTGACCGAGGGCGAGAACGGCGTGATGCCGAGCCTGCCGGCGCTCACGTAGTCGCGGTCGAAGAGGTTGTTGACCTGCGCGGACAGGATGAGGCCGGGTTGCAGCTGGTATTGCGTCTCGAAGTTGAACACGGCATAGCCCGGTGTCGTTCCCGGCAGCGTGAATGGCCGGCCATCGCGCACCGCTGCCTGCGAGCACGCATCGTTCTGGCAGGTGTACCGGCCGATCTCCTGGTCAGTGCCGGTGCCGTGCAGGTTGTTCTCGTTGCCGCGCACATAGCTCAGCGAGCGTGCGATGCCCGTGATGCCCAGCTGCCAGTCCGTCGTCGCGTGCCAGGTCAGCGTCGCGCTGAAGTTGTGTGCCGGAATGCCGGGCATGCGCGCGCCCGGATCGACGCGGATCATGTGGTAGGTGCCGTAGCCGCGGTTGTCGCCGGCCGTGGCCGAGGGGAGCGTCCGTGACGCGGGGGACCAGGTCCGTCACCGGAATCGAGTTCTGGTCGAAGTCCGCCGTGCTGTTGTGTTCGCTCAATGCGTAGAACGTGGACTGGAACGTGGCAGCCACATAGGCATAGCTCGCACGGATGTCGAACGGACCGACGTTGCCGGTGAGGGCCGAGCTCGAGTCCCTGGCGGCGCGTCTTGCCGATGGTGTCGAAGTAGCTGCGGCCATCGGCCACGCCGACGAAGTAGATGTCGTCGTGCAGGTCGGTGCGATAGGCGCTGAGGTTCCAGCGCCAATTCCCGCGGAGCCGGCCGCGCGCGCCGAGTTCGCCCGAGGTGGAGCGGATCTGCGGCAGGTAGGGATCACCCGACAACGTTGTGGGCAGGTTGCAGGTGGGACCGAGCAGGGCTTGCCGGCTGCGTACCGATTTCATTGCCATTGCCGTCGAGCAGCGGCACGGGTGTCGCGTCGAAAGCGCAGCCCAGTTCCGTCACGGACGGCACGCGCGCACCGCGCGCCAGGTTCGCGAACAGGTTCAATGTGGGCGTCGGCAACCAGTTCACGCCCAGCTGCGGGTTGAAGGAGTTGTAGCGAAAGTGATCCTCGGTCAGCGTCTGGGTGGAGGCGAGGCCGTTGAAATCGTAGATGACGGGTTCGGGGTCAGCCGGGCAGGTCGTCGGATCCGCCGTCGGACACACCACGTACACCGGGAACAGCACATTGCGGTTGTGGATCTGGTCGAGCCTGGCCGAACCGTCCGAGGTCCGCACGCGCAAGTGGTTGTCGGCGATGGTGTGGTTTGTAGCGTGCGGCGGCGGTGACATGCACGCCGTCGAGCGGCGTCAGGTCTCATTGAAATACGCGCTGTAGGTGGTCTCGGTGCCGTGGAAAAGATTGCCGGTGATGGGCACCTGCCCCGCGCGATAGAACGGATCGATGTGATCGGGGTCGGCATAGACCCGGTGCTCCGCATCGATCAGCCCGAGCTGCTGCTGACATCTCGTAGCCCGAGTGGCTGCGGTCCACCGAGGCGCCGACCATGAAGTGCTGGCGGGGGTAGTTTCCAGTTTGGCTTGCAGGGCGGCGCCGTCGGTGGACTGGTTCAGAGCGGTGTCGGTCAGCAGGCCAATCGGCGTGCCATCGATCGCGCCCGGTCCGGTGCCGGCCGCGGGTGACGGTCCGTTCGGGTCCGCACCTACGCCGCGGCTGCCGCCATTGCGTGGAATTTCCTGCGCGTAGTAGCCGATCGCGCAATCCGTGCCGGGCGCCCCATTGATGATGGATTGCCATTGGCCGGGGTGCCGGTGTGGTCCAGGTCCGCGACCTGGCACCAGGGCAACTCGGGATGATCCTTGTGCAGGCCGGTGCGCAGCGCATCGCGCTCGGCCGTGAAGTTGTCGAAGCCTTCGTAGATATCGCCGTTCAGTCCGTCGCGATCGCTGGCACGGTGGTAGAGCTGCGCAGTGAGGTTCAACGCTTCGAGACATCGAGCGCGCCGCCGAGCGTGAACTGCGACAGCTGGTTGCCGGTGCGGTCGGGCGAAGTGAACACGGTGGCACGGCGCAGCCGGTACAGGTCATCGGGTACGAGGCCATTGCCGATGAGCTTGTTGTCGGCCAGCACGGCGGTCGCGGTCAGCACGCCCCAGTCCGCGCGGTAATCGCCGCGCAGGAAGGCCTGACGCACGCGCGACGGCGAATTGTCGCGCCAGCCCTGCTCGTCGAAGTAGTTCAGCGCCGCGAAGCCACCGAAGTGTTCGCCGTGGCCGCCGATGGAGCTCTGCACCTGGCGCCGGTCCCACGAGCCGCCCGTCGCGTCGAGCTCGAATCCTGGTGAAGTGAATCCACTGCGCAGTGCGCAACGAGATCGCGCCCGCCCAGTGTGTTGAGTCCGAACAGTGGATTGGAGCCCGGGAACAGGTCGAAGCGCTCGATGGCGTTGAGCGGGATCAGATCCCAGTTCACCAACGTCGCCAAAGGGCTCGTTCACGCGCACGCCATCGAAGAACACCGACAGGCCTTCGGGCGTGCCGATCTCCGGGCTCGCCGTGAAGCCGCGATAGTTCACGTCCATCTGGAACGGATTGCCGGCGTAGTCGCTGGTGCTGACGCCCTGCAGCTGCGAGCCATGTAGTCGCCGAGGTTCAGCGCATTGGAATCGCGGATGTCCTTGCGGCTGGCACTCTGGATGTTAGCGGGGATCTGGTCCTGGCTGATGGTGAGGCCGGGCAGGGGGCCGGCTTCGGTGGGCGCACGCCGGTGACGATGACCGTGTCCAGCTGGCTGGTCGTCGTCGATTCCTCCGCTGCATGCAGCAGCGCCGGAGTCGAAAACCATGAACAACACGAAAGCGCTGCCACGCACACGCGCGGCGCTGAGTTGAAACCGGACCAAGCGAATCCCCCCGCGATGTTCGGCTAATTCATTTACACAACGGTAAGCACCGCCAGGGTCTCTGGTTGGCAGGGTCGCGCGCCAGTGAAAATCACCCGACAGATGGCGGGATTTTTTCCCATGTTCAGGGAATGCAGTGGCGGCGTCGGATAACGGAAAAGCACGAGGGTTCCCGTGATTCTCGCAGCTGCACTGCTCGCTGCAATCACCGGGGACCCCTTCGTCGTGACGAAAGGGCCTGCGACATCGGGAAGCGCTCCCTTGCGGTTCGAAATATCCGCGCTGACACAGTGCGGTCAATTCGAATCTTGGGGGAATCGTGAAGAAAGCATTTGCATCGGCGTTGCTCGGCCTGTTGACGCTGGCTGCATCTGCATGGGCGGCTGGCAATTACGACGGTAAGAAAATCGCCGATGAGAAAGACGGGCGCAACTGGCTGGCCTATGGTCGTACCTACAGCGAGCAACATGCCTCGCCGCTGAAGCAGATCACATCGGAAAACATGGTCGCCTCGGCCTCGCGT
This sequence comes from Pseudomonadota bacterium, assembly GCA_037200665.1. Taxonomy (GTDB): domain Bacteria; phylum Pseudomonadota; class Gammaproteobacteria; order Steroidobacterales; family Steroidobacteraceae; genus ZC4RG30. Next base: position 105,695 of record JBBCGD010000002.1, read on the forward strand.
GGTCGCTCGACCTGCCGAACGTGCACAACGGCCTCACCGTGCCGCTGGCCGTGGATGGCGTCATCTACTTCACCGTCGACCAGAGCAAGGTGCATGCGGTGGATGCGAAGACGGGCAAGTTGCTGTGGCGTTTCGACCGGAAGTGTGGAAGGTCGCGGGCGACAAGTTCCGCCTGTCATGGGCCCGCGCGGCATTGCCTACTGGAAGGACAAGATCTACGTCGGCACGCTCGATGGCCGCTTGATCGCGCTGGCCGCGAAGAGCGGCAAGCAGTTGTGGAGCGTGCAGACGGTACCGAAGGACGACACCGCAACATCACCGGCGCGCCGCGCGTGTTCAACGGCAAGGTGATCATCGGCCATGGCGGCGCCGACTTCGGCTCGATCCGCGGTTACGTGACGGCCTACGATGCCGAAACCGGCAAGCAGGTGTGGCGCTGGTATGCGGTGCCCGGCGACCCCTCGAAGGGCTTCGAGGATCCTTCCCAGGAAATGGCTGCGAAAACGTGGACCGGTGAATGGTGGAAGATTGGCGGCGGCGGCACTGCATGGAATGCGCTCACCTACGACCCTGAACTGAACCGCGTGTACATCGGCACCGGCAACGGCGGTCCGCATGGCTGGAAGCAGCGCAGCCCCGGCGGCGGCGACAACCTGTTCCTGTCTTCCATCGTCGCGCTCGATGCCGACACCGGCAAATACATCTGGCACTACCAGAACGATCCCGAGAACGACTGGGATTACAACTCGACCATGGACATCACCACCGCGACGGTGAACATCAACGGCAAGCCGCGCAAGGTGCTGATGCAGGCGCCCAAGAACGGTTTCCTCTATGTGATCGATCGCGAGAACGGCAAGCTGATCTCGGCGGACAAGATCGACTACGTCACCTGGGCCGATCACATCGATCTGGTCACCGGGCGTCCGGTCGAGGATCCCGAAGTGCGCGCGGGCCGCAAGGAACTCTGGCCCAGCGCCACCGGCACGCATTCGGTGATGGCGTGGGCGTTCAGCCCGCAGACGGGCTATCTCTATATCCCCACCATCCGCTCCGCCAACAGCGCGCGCGGGCCGCAGATCCAGCGCGTGGATTTCCCCGATCGCGACAGCACGCGATTGCAGGCGTGGGGATCCCGTCGCAAAGAAAGAAGTGTGGTCGGTGAAGACGCCCGGCTTCTGGAATGGCGGTGTCGCGGTGACTGCGGGCAACGTCGTGTTCCATGGCTTGGGGCGATGGGCACCTCAAAGCCTACGACGCGCGCACCGGCAAGGAGATCTGGTCCTTCGACGCGCACTTCGGTATCTCCGGCGCGCCGATCACTTATGAAGTGAACGGCAAGCAGTACGTGTCCGTCGTGGCCGGATGGGGCGGTACCGGTGCGGCAGCGTCGGGCCAGATGACATACCAGAATGGCTGGCAGTCGCGCATCCACGTGCATCGCCTGCTGACCTTCGTGCTGGATGGCAAGGCGCCACTGCCACCGCAGGCCCCACCGCAGATCGCGAAGGCGCTCGAAGCGCCGGAGTTCACCGTGGATCCGGCCAAGGCGCGCATCGGTGCCGGTGTGTGGAACAGCTCCATGTGCCTCGGCTGCCACGGCTTCGTGATGATTGCTGGCGGCATGGCGCCCGGACCTGCGAGCGTCGCAGGTGCCCCTATCCGCTGCAGCGTTTCCGCACCATCGTGCACGACGGCGCCCTGCAACAGCAGGGTATGCCGAAGTACGACAAGCTCACCGATGAACAGCTCGAAGGCCTGCAGCACTACATCCGGCAGCGAGCCCGCGAGACGCTGGCCGGTGCGCCGACCCGGCGATCGCATTGCCATTCCAGGTGCGGTGAGAGAAGGGGCGGCGCCCGTCGCCGCAGAGTTACCTCCGCAGGCGCAGGATCCCTGCATATGCCAGGGATGTTCGGAGCGAGGCAAAGCAAGGAGAAGATGATGCCGAAGATAGACCGATTGCTGCGCCTCGCCGTTGCCCTCGCGGCGCTGACAACGCTGTCCTGCGTGCAGGACCCGCAGCGCGGTGCGCGCGAGAATACGACATCGACGCGCAGGATCGGCGGCCGGCGCACCACGCTTCGGCAACATCAACCGCGCGCGGCTGCTGAACATCGCCAATGAGCCCGGCCAGTGCTGACCGAAGGACGCGACCCCGGCCACACGCATCACTCGCCGCTCACCGGCATCAACAAGGCCAACGCGGCGCGCCTCGGCTTCGCGTGGAACTACGCCACGGGCCACCACGCGCGGCATGGAAGCCACGCCCATCGTGGTGGACGGCGTGCTGTTCACCTCCGGCCCCACCGGTCGCGTGTACGCGTTGCGCGCCGACACCGGCGAGGAGATCTGGAAGTTCGATCCCGGCAGCGATGGGCAAGTCAACCGCTGGGCCTGCTGCGACGAAGTGAATCGCGGTATCGCGGTGTGGGACGGCATGGTCTACGTCGGCTCGCTCGATGGCCGCCTGTTCGGACTGGATGCGGCCACCGGCCGGAAGCTCTGGCAGGTGGACACCGTCGTCGACCACAACCGCGGCTACACCTCCACCGGCGCGCCGGAAGTGGCGGGCAACGTGGTGGTGCTCGGCAACGCCGGTGCCGACTATGACGCGCGCGGCTACGTCTCGGCGTACGACATCAAGACCGGTGAGTTCAAGTGGCGCTTCTTCGTCGTGCCGCACGACCCGAAGCTCGGTCCGCAGGAGAGCAAGGCGCTGCAGGACATCGCCCTGCCCACTTGGGATCCCGACAGCCGCTGGGACGTGGGCGGCGGTGGCACACCGTGGGGACCCATGGTCTACGACCCGGAGCTGAATCTTCTGTACGTCGGCACCGGCAACGCCGCGCTGTTCAACTGGCATGAGCGCAGCCCGAAGGGTGGCGACAACCTGTTCCTGTGTTCGCTGCTGGCCATTCGGCCCGACACCGGCGAACTCGTCTGGCACTACCAGGAAACCCCGCGCGACAGCTGGGACTTCACCGCCACCCAGCAGATCGTGCTCGCCGACCTGCAGATCGACGGCGCCCTGCACAAGGTGCTGATGCAGGCGCCGAAGAACGGTTTCTTCTATGTGCTCGATCGCGCCACCGGCAAGGTACTGCGCGCCCATAAATATGTGCCGGTGAACTGGGCAAAGGAGGTGGATCTCAACACCGGCAAGCCCGCCCTCGACAATGACGCCGCGGATTACCGCTACGGCGGTCCGCCGAAATTCGTCGTTCCCTCCGGCATGGGCGGACACTCGTGGAATGCGATGACCTGGGATGCGAAGCGCCAGCTCGCCTACATCCCGGCCATCGAAGGCGGGGCACTTACCTTCGACGCAACCGATGGGCACGTGTACCGGCCGAAGCTCACCAACTCCGGCACCTCCATCCTGTTCGGCGATTCGCTGCTGGCAAGCCCGGCGACGCTGGCCGAGCCGCTGAAATCCGCGTTGCAGAAACTGCAGGCTTCCGGCGCGGCGCAATCGTATTCGGTGTTGAAGGCCTTCGATCCGGTCAGCGGCGAAGTGAAATGGGAACGACGCACCAACGACTGGTGGGATCGACCCGGCGTGCTCTCCACCGATGGCGGCGTGCTGTTCCAGGGCACGGACCGCGGCCAGTTCCGCGTGCTCGATGCCGACACCGGCAAGGTGCTGAAGGAGATCGAAGTCGGCACGTCCATCATTGATACGCCGATGACCTACACCGTGGAGGGCGTGCAGTACGTGGCCGTGCAGGCCGCGTGGGGTGGTGGTGGCTGGTTCGCGCCGCATCCCACCAGCGCGGTGATCAAGTACGGCAACGCCGGGCGCATCATCGCGTTCCGCCTCGACGGCAAGGCCACGCCATTGCCACTGGTCATCGACCGCAATCCGGTGATTCCGGAACCGCCACCGCGCAGTGCCGATGCGCAGGCCATTCAGCGCGGCGCGCGCGCCTTCGGTGCCTGCCGTTCCTGCCACGCGAACCAGCCCGATGGCATGACGCCGGACCTGCGCATGACGCCGCTGTTGCGTTCCGCGGATGGCTTCAAGTCAGTGGTGCTGCAGGGCGCGCTGCGTCCGCGCGGCATGCCGCAGTGGGATGACGTGCTGAGTGCCACTGATGTCGAAGCCATCCGTGCCTACCTGATCGACCAGGCCTGGCAGGCCTACGAGGCGCGCAAGGCCGGCATCAAGGAAAAACCGAAGGCGGAGATCTCGGATGTCGCGCGCTGATGCGCGCGACGCCTGCGGCTCATGCCGTCGCGCCGCGCGTGGGTACGAAATAGCCTTGGGATCTACTTCGGTGTCACGCGGTACAGACCACTGCGTGCCGCGTGCTCCGCTAGCCACAGCGCTCCGAGCCTGCGCCACATCGCGCGCGCGTGACCCGATCAGCCAGCGCTCGGCAAAGTTCGCGATTGATGACGAGGCGGTTCAGCGTCGCGGTGTAGAACACGCTCGACTTCGATGGATGTGTCGGAGCGCCGTTACGCCTCGTGGTGCCGTGCCGAAGCTACTTCTCACGTCGAAAAATCCTTTCCCTCGCTATGAGGAGTGACGGGAAGCATTCCCGACGATGAAGCAAACAACGGTTTTTCGTGGACGCGTCATCGACCCGGCCCTATATTTTGCGGCGCATAACGCCGGCTGCCGCGCAGCGGCACACTCTTCAAAGCCTGGGGGAATGAAATGAAAGGACGCAGTCTGTTCGTCTCGGCGGTGCTCTTCGGAGTTGCCGCGGGACCATCGTTCGGTGCCGATGCAGGCGGCAACGCCACTGCCGGTCGCGCCTTCTTCAGGGCGCAGTGCGCGCTGTGCCACAGCGCCGAAGCCGGCGACAACGGTGGCGCGCAGGGACCGAACCTCGCCGGCGTCTTGGGTCGCAAGGCTGCAAGCACGGGCTTCAGCTACAGCAACGCGTTGAAGGCATCCGGGCTCACTTGGGATGACGCGACGCTGGCTCACTTCCTCTCTTCACCTACTACGGTAGTGCCCGGCTCCGCGATGGTGATCCCGGTGCCGCAGCAGTCCGATCGCGACAATCTGCTCGCGTACTTCGCGGCTGCGCGCGATGGCACGTTGCGCGCGCCGGGCGCTCCTGGTGGTGGCGCTGGCGGTGCGCGTCCTGCTGGTGGTGGCGCACCGCGCGCCGCAGGTGGTCCTGGTGGTCCTGGAGCTGGCGCACCACCACCGCCGCCTGCTCCGCCAAAAGGCGAAGCAGACTGGAAGAAAGACCAGCCGGGCCGCGTGCATCGCATCGAGGTCGCGAAGTTGCCGGCGCCGTACGACACGCCATCCGCCAACAACTTCCCGAAGTTCATTCCGAAACCCGATGGCGCGCAGCTGTCCTTGCCGTCAGGCTTCAAGATCGAAACCTATCTCACCGGCCTGACCGGTCCGCGTGCGATGCGCGTTGCGCCGAACGGTGACATCCTGCTGGCGGAGACGAACGCAGGGCGCGTGCAGGTGCTGCATCCATCCGCTGACGGCAAGACCGCGACGCCGACGGTGTTCGCGCAGGGCCTGCAGCAGCCATACGGCATCGCGCTGTATCCGGCGGGCGATCATCCGCAGTGGGTATACGTCGCGGAGACCAATCGCGTGGTGCGCTATCCCTACAAGGTGGGCGACACGGTGGCGAGCGGCGTGCCGGAGATCATCGTCCCGCAGCTCGCTCCCGCGGGCGGCGGACATTTCACGCGCGACATCGCCTTCACGCCGGACGGCAGGCACTTCTATGTCTCGGTGGGCTCGGGCTCGAACGTGCCGGAGAACCTGTCGAAGAAGACGCCGGAGGAAGTGAAGGCGTGGGAGAAGGAACACGGCTTCGGCACCACCTGGGATGGCGAGGAGAACCGCGCCGACCTGCGCATCTTCGATGTGAATGGCGATATCAAGGGCCGCACCTATGCTTCGGGCATCCGCAACTGCGTCGGGCTCACCATCCAGCCGGCAACGGGCCTGCCCTGGTGCGCGGTCAACGAGCGCGACAACCTGGGCGATGATCTCGTGCCGGACTACGCCACCAGCGTGAAGGATGGCGCCTGGTACGGCTGGCCCTGGTACTACATGGGCAAGAACGAGGATCCGCGCCTCAAGGGCCTGCGTCCGGATCTGGCCGGCAAGGCCACGCTGCCGGATGTGCCGTTCATGGCGCACTCGGCCGCGCTGAACATCAAGTTCTATGAAGCGAGCAACGGCGCTTCGGCCTTCCCGAAGGAGTACGTCGGGGATGCCATCGTGGTGCTGCATGGTTCGTGGAACCGCGCCTTCCGTACCGGCCACAAGCTGGTGCGCCTGCCGATGAAGAACGGCAAGGCCACGGGCGAGTACATCGACTTCATGACCGGCTTCATTGCCGACGACGGCAATGCCTGGGGTCGCCCGGCCGCCATCGCGGAGCTGAAGGATGGTTCCCTGCTGTTGTCGGATGACGGCGCGAACCTGATTTACCGCATTTCGTATTCGAAGCCCTGATGAACAACGAGCCGCTGACACCCTTGTGGGTGTGAGCGGCTCATATTCGTTCGCAGTCGCGAACTTCGTCCGCTGCAATCCGGAGATACAGGGCTGTAAGCGATGTGACGGGAATTATTCCCGAATTCAGCGGGAAAAGGTCTCTGGCCGGTGGCCGGTGGCTGGCAGAAACTGCGGCGCTGTCGAGCCGATCTGAACAAAAACCATTGGGGTAAAGCAGTGCATCCACGTCATCTGTTTACGGCCGCATCGATTTCGGCCATCGCGACCATCATCGCCGCACCGGCTTGGTCCGCCAGTGCTTCCGACGAGACACTCTCGGAAGTCGTCGTCATCGGTGTCTCGCCTTTGCCGGGGGCGGAGATCGATGCCAACAAGGTGCCGGCACCGGTGCAGACCGCCACCGCCGCGGACGTGGCTCGCACGCATGCGCTCGACCTGACGGAGTTCATGAAGCGTTCGCTGGGCAGCGTGTACGTCAACGATGTGCAGGACAATCCGCTGCAGCCCGACATCAACTATCGCGGCTATACCGCTTCACCGCTGCTGGGCACGCCGCCGGGCATGTCGGTGTACCTCGACGGCATGCGCATCAATCAGCCCTTCGGTGATGTGGTGAGCTGGGACTTGATCCCGAAGCAGGCGATCGGCACGATGACGTTGATGCCCGGTTCGAACCCGGTGTTCGGCCTCAACACGCTCGGCGGCGCGCTGTCGCTGCGGACCAAGGATGGCTTCAGCGATCCAGGTTATTCGGTTGGCCTCAACTATGGCTCGGACTCGCGTCGTCAGGTCGAGCTCGAGGCGGGTGGCCATGCGGACTCCGGCCTCTACTGGTACGGCACCGCCAACAAGTTGAAGGATGACGGGTGGCGCGATGACTCACCCACCGACGCCACGCAGGCTTTTGCCAAGCTCGGCTGGCGCGACGCTGCCACTGATATCGCCCTCAATGGTGCCTATGCCGATACCGATCTCACCGGCAACGGCCTGCAGGACATACAGCTGCTGCAGAAGGACTACGCCAGCGTCTTCACCGTGCCGGACAACACCAAGAACAAGGCCGGGCTGCTGAACCTCGTTGCCACCCACAAACTGAGCGATGCGCTGACGCTGTCGGGCAATGCTTACTACCGGCACATCAAGACCAACACCTTCAACGGCGACATCAATGACGATTCGCTGGGCGAGAACGTGTATCTCGCGGCCCCCACCTCAACGGCAGGTGCGCGAGACCGCACGGCGCTCGCCAACGCGGGCTACACCGCGTGCCCACCACCGCCGAGACCTTGGCTACGACGCCGTTCCCGTCATGGGCCTGCATTGCGAACATCCTGCAGAACCTCGAGCCCAACGAGAAGTGCAATGGCCTCGCCAACCGCACCGGCACGACCCAGCACGACAACGGGTTGAACGCGCAGGCGGCATGGAAGGCGCCGCTCGCCGGCAGGGAGAACCTGCTGACGCTGGGTGCCGGATTGCTCGGTAGTCGAGCCCACTTTCAGCAGTCCTCGCAGTTCGGCTATCTGACGCCTGATCGCGGCATCCTGACTGTTCCCGGACCTGGCGCATTCGCCGATGGCACGCAGGATTCCGAGAATGCCTTCGATTCGCGCGTGGACCTGACCGGCAAGACGACGACCTACAGCGCATACATCAGCGACAGCCTCGCGCTCACCTCTATTCTGGAGTTGACCGTGTCCGGTCGGTATGACCATACGCGCGTCAAGAATGACGATGCCATCACGCCGGAGGATGAGGACGGACACTAGATCGCGTGTTACAACTTCAGCCGGTTCAATCCCGCCGTGGGACTGACGCTGAACCCGCGCGCAGGACTTTCGGCCTACGTGGGTTACAGTCAGGGCAGCCGCGCGCCGTCAGCGATCGAGCTCGGCTGCGCCGATCCGGAAAATCCCTGCCGCCTGCCGAACGCGATGGCCGGTGATCCGCCGCTCGACCAGGTGGTGACCGGTACTTTCGAGGCAGGCATTCGTGGCGCCGCGACGTCGTGGCTCAGCTGGAACGCCGGCGTGTTCCGCGCCGACAACCGCCACGACATCATGTTCGTGGCGGACGATACCTCCGGCTTCGGCTATTTCCGCAATTTCGGCAAGACGCGCCGCCAGGGCGTGGAGCTCGGCGCGAGGGGTGAGTTCGGTGCATGGACGTTCGGCGCCAACTACACCTACCTCGATGCCACGTATCGCAGCGACGAGGAACTCCTCGGCGAAGGCAACAGCACCAACGACGAGGGCGCAGGCTTCGAAGGTGACATCGATGTGGAATCCGGCGACCGCATTCCGTTGATCCCGAAGCAGATGTTCAAGGCGTTCGCGGCCTGGCAGATCCTGCCGCAGTTGTCGGTGAATGCCGATGTGCTCACCTCCACCGGCATGATCGCCCGCGGCAACGAGAACGGCGAGCACGAACCCGACGGCGTGTACTACCTCGGGGCGTGGCGAGGCGGGTGGCTATACCGTCGTGAACTTTGGCGTTGAGTACAAGCCACTCGAAGCGCTCACCCTGTTTGGGCAGGTCAACAACGTGCTCGATCATCACTACTACACGGCGGCGCAGCTTGGCACCACCGGCTTCAACAGCGCGGGCCAGTTTGTTGCACGGCCGTTCGCGGGTCCGATTGTGGACGGCGAGCGGCCCGGCCTCGGTTCCACGTTCTACTCGCCCGGTGCGCCGCGCGCGTTCTGGTTCGGCGCGCGCTATAGCTTTGGACGCTGAGGCGATGTAGGCCGCTTCAGCACGAAGAGCCTGCCATCGTGTCGATTCCCGTCGATGGCAGGCTCTCCGTTACGGCTGGAGAGGAGTGACCGATGAAGTATCCCTCCTCGCGGTCGGTGCCCGGACACTCGCTCTGGCTAGACATGCTGCTGGCGCTGGCCTGCGCCGTGCTCGCCGGGGTGGTGGCCGCGCAGCTGGAACTCGGGGAGCTGATCTTCCAGTTCACTCGGCGCTTCGAGCGGTACCAGCTCGATGAGTGGCCCACTGCGCTGCTGGTGTTCGCACTGGTGCTGGTGGTCCTGTATGCAAGACGCCACGCGCAGCTGCGCCGTGTCCTGCAGGAAAATCGCGCCTGTTCGAGCGCATCATCGAGGTCCAGGAACAGGAGCGGCGCAGCCCTCGCGCGCGAGCTGCATGATGAACTGGGTCAGACACTGAACGCCGTGAAGCTCGACGCCATGAGCCTTCCCGACTCGGCCATCTCCCGGCGCATCGCCGAGAACGCCGATCATGTGTACCGCGTGACGGCGGACATGGTGCGACATCTGCGGCCGCCGGCTCTCGATGAACTGGGACTCGTTGCGGCACTGGAAGCCTGCGTGAGTCGCTGGCGCGAGAGTTATCCGCAACTCGACGTGCAGCTGTCCGTTGGGGGATTGCTCGATGGACTGGGGGAGACGCTCAATCTCGCGCTGTACCGCCTGGTGCAGGAGTCGTTGACCAACTGTGTGCGTCACGCCGGTGCCACGCACTTCTACATCGATCTGACGCGTGCGCCGGAACTGCAGGGCAGTGTGCTGCTCGAGATGCGCGACGACGGTTCTGGAATGGGGGCGGATCCGCCGAAGACAGACAGTGGCCTTGCCGGCATGCGGGAGCGCGCGGCATTGCTCGGTGGCCGGTTTGAATTGCTGTCGGAGCGCGGCAAAGGCGTCACGATCCGCATTGAATTGCCAGTGGACAAGGAGTGAGCGATGGCCAAGACAGTGACCGTGCTGCTGGTAGATGATCATGCAGTGGTGCGCGAGGGGTACCGGCGTCTGCTGGAGAACAGCTCCAGCATCCGTGTGGTGGGCGAAGCGTTCGACGCACAGTCGGCCTATTCCGCGTTCGTCGAACTCATGCCACAGGTCACGGTGCTGGATATCGCATTGCCTGGCGCCAGTGGCATCGACGCGCTACGCCGGATCCGCGCGCGCGCGCCGCAGGCGCAGGTGCTGATGTTCAGCATGTACGAGGATCCGGTGTATGCCGCGCGCGCGCTACAGGCGGGCGCCAGCGGCTATGTCACCAAGGCCGCGGCGCCCGACGTGCTGGTGGAAGCGGTGCTCACGGTGTCACGGGGTGAAACGTATCTGGCAGGGCGTGTTGCGCATGAACTGGCATTGCGCAATGTGTCGGAAAAGAAGGATGCCGCCAACATTCTTTCGCCGCGGGAGTTCGAGGTACTACGCATGTTGGTTGCTGGCCGTCCGCTGACCGAGATCGCGAAGAGTCTGGGATTGACGACCAAAACGGTGGCTAATCACCAATCTATCCTGCGGCAGAAGCTCGGCGCGAATACCGCCGTGCAGTTGCTGCAGGTCGCGGCACAACTCGGCATCGTGACCGAACAGCGCGTGCCCTGAGGAGGAAGGCGGCATCAGGTTGGGTCAAGGCGCTCTAGTAGGCAGATCGCGCTGCTGCGCGAACGGCAGGCGATTGCACGCGACCGCAGGTTCTCGGAACGGTCCACTGCCCACGGATATGGTTGTGCGATTCAAGCGGGAATTTATGGCCGCGCGTGCAGAATAGTCGCGCGGTATTCTCGCGCCATGCCGACCGCCATCGCCATTACACATGTTGCCTTTGAGGATCTGGGATCCCTTGAAGATGAACTCTTGCAGGGCGGATACCGCATTGCTGAGGTGGATGCCTGCACTGCCAATTTCACGTCCGATCAATTGCGCGACGCTGATCTTGTCGTCGTCCTCGGAGGTCCAATCGGCGCGTATGAAACGACTACGTATCCGTTTCTGCAGGGAGAAATAGATTTCCTGAGAGCAAGACTGGCGCGCGACGCGCCGACGCTCGGCATTTGTCTCGGCGCACAGTTGATGGCCGCTGCGCGAGGAGCGCGTGTCTACCCCAGGACAGGGCGGGAAGGAATTGGGTTGGGGACCACTGCGTGCTGGCCGCGACGCCGGGAACTGCCCGGCAATGCTCAAACTTCTGCAACCGGGCTTGTCGGTACTGCACTGGCATGGCGACACATTCGACTTACCCACAGGAGCGCAGCACCTCGCGGCGACCGATGTGTACGAGAACCAAGCCTGGTCTTTGGGAGATCGAATTCTCGCCCTGCAATTCCATCCCGAGGTAATAATCCCCGACCTAGAGCGTTGGTACGTGGGGCACGCCGCGGAACTGGCGACTGCAAATATTGACGTGCGCAAACTGCGGGAGGAAAGCGCGCGGCGCGCACCGCAGCTGCAGCGGGCTGCGCAACAGTTCTGGAAGCAGTGGCTTGGATCTGCCCTGGCGTAACACTGCCGGAACCCTAAGGCTGAGCGGGATCGGGAACGGATAGCGCAGTCAGGAATTCAATGCGGCGGGGTGAACCGGCTCTCCGCGTTCCACAACCTGATTGCCAATGGTTTGTGCGACGAATGCGAGCAACTTGTCTTTGATCGAAAAGGTAACCTCAAACGAACCTTCGGTCTGCAGGGTCAAAAGGTAGTGCTGCACCCCATCATCGCCGACATCGCCCCGCTCAAGTTGGAAAGCCTCCATCGGGTAGGCCAGTCGCATCGACTGGTCTCCGCAACTCTGTCGCAGCGATTCCTTGATGATCCGCGGCAATGTCATCAGAAGTTGATTGACGCAGCCAGCCGGCAAGTCGAGTGCGCTGACTTCACCCTCGTCATCCCTGACGTTGAACCGTACGCGACTGCCATCGGGTGAAAGGGCAAAAGTCGTCAGCGCGCTCGCGACAATGGTGGTAGCCATGACTGAATTTGCCTTCGTGGAATTCCAAACCAATTTGGCGTGCGATCACGTAGCGCCCGTTGATCGACATGTTCGATGCACGCGATGCCGCGCGTGCTGTACTCGACCATCCCTCAACTCAAGGCCGTCCAGCAAGAACTCCCTTGATATGTACCTGCTTCAGGCGCTACGCCTTTGACCTTCGAAGGTCTCGGCTGCAATTATCACCGTCTCCAGGCGCATGCCGGGCTTCAAGCCGGCTGCACTCGCAAACGCGGCACCAGACAACTTCTCGCCGCCGTCCGCCCGTACCTTGAGCAACTCCACAGCCCCACCCTGTACCGCTACCGTGAGTCCTTGCTCACCAATGCCGATGATCTCGCCGGGCCTGCCGGCGACATCGCCGAAGCGACGAGTGATGTGTCGGCGCGCCTCGAGCACACGCAGGCGACCGTCGGCGAGCGCGGTCCATGCGCCGGGGGCGGGGCTGCAACCACGGATCAGGTTGTAGACCGCGTCCGCTGGTGCGGCCAGTTGATCTCCGCTTCAGCGTCCGCGACACCAGCCTTCGTAGGAAGCCAGCGATTCGTCCTGCACGGTCTCGGTATGGCGTCCCGCCACGACCAAGTCAGCGGCCTCCAGCATTGCTGCCACCCCAAGCGGAAACAGGCGTTCGAAATATACCGAGCCAACTGTGTCATCCGGTCCGATGTCCACTGACTTCTGCACCACTACCGGACCTTCGTCGAGACCATCAGTGGGGCGGAGATGGTGACGCCGGTGCGTGTTGCTCCCTGGATGATCGGCCAGTTGATCGAACTCGGTCCGCGATGCCGCGGGAGAAGCGAAGGGTGGTACTGAATGGTGCCGTTGAGCGCGGAATGTTCACGAACGATTGCGGCGCAAACTGCAGCACGTAAGCCATCACGGCTAGATCGGCGTCCAACTCGCGCAGCGTCTTCGCAGCTTCCTCATCCTTCAACGAAGGCAGCTGAAAAACAGGCAAGCGCACGCCTCGGCGGCGCTGCGCAGTGGGTCAGGGCGCGCGCCGGGTTTTCCGGGGCGCAGAAAACGCGCGACGATCTGATCGCCACGTCCATGAAAAGCTTCGAGCACGCTCTTGCCGAAGGGCCTGCTGGCCGATGATCGCGATTCGCATGTATTTTGCCTCGTGCGGTTTCAGTGTCCGTATTGATCCAGACGACCTTGGGTTCGGTGAAGTTGTCGATGGCGGCATCGCCGTGCTCGCGGCCGAAGCCGAGTCACGCGCGCCGCCCCATGGCAGTCGCACGTCGGTAGGGCCGAAGGTGTTGGCCCATACGGTGCCGGCCTTCAGCTTGCGCACCATGCGATGCACGCGGCCGACATCGGCGCTCCAGACACCAGCGGCAAGGCCGTACTGCGTGCCGTTGGCGATGCGCACGGCATCGTCCTCGTCCGCAAAGGGAATCACGGCGGCGACCGGCCCGAAAATTTCCTCCTGCTCGATGCGCATGCCCTGCGCGGACGTCCGCGAACACCGTCGGAGCGACGAAGTAGCCAAGCTCGCCGACACGCGCGCCGCCGGCGGCGAGGCGCGCGCCCTCGGTCTTGCCGATGTCGATGTAGCGCAGCACGCGCTCCATCTGTGTCTGCGAGATCAGCGGGCCCATCGAGGTCGAGTTTTCGCGCGGGTCGCCGAGGCGAACAGATTTCGCGCGTCCCCACCAGTCGTTCCACGACTTCGTCGTAGACATCCTTGTGGGCGAGGATGCGTGAGCCGCCGAACACACCTGTCCGGTGTTGAAGAAGATGCCGGACGCGGCGGCCTTGACCGCGCTGTCCAGATCACCATCAGCGAAGATCACGTTCGCGGACTTGCCGCCAAGCTCCAGCGTCACGCGTTTGAAGTTGCCCGCCGAGCCTTGCAGGATCGTGCGACCGACGCCGGGTGAACCAGTGAAGGTGATCTTGTCCACGTCCGGATGGGCGACCAGCGCAGCGCCCGCGTCCTTGCCGAAACCCGGTACCACGTTCAGCACGCCGGCAGGGAAGCCCGCCTCGAGTGCCAGCTCGCCGATCCGCAGCGCAGTTAGCGGCGTCAGCTCCGCGGGTTTCAGCACGACCGTGCAGCCGCATGCCAATGCCGGCGCGATCTTCCACATGCCAATCATCAGCGGGAAGTTCCACGGAATGATGGCGCCCACTACCCCGATCGGTTCCCGCACGGTGTAGGTCAACGCATCGTTACGTGCCGGCACCACCTGGCCGTGGATCTTGTCGGCCCAGCCGGCGTAGTAGGTCAGCGTATCGATGACCGCGGGCAGGTCCTGGCGCGAGATGGCTGAAACGGGTTTGCCCGAGTCAAGGCTTTCCAGCGCCACCAGCTCGTCAGCGCTGCGTCGGATCAGCTCGGCGAGTTTCAGCATCAGCGCACCGCGCTCGGCAGCGCGCAGTTTGCTCCACTCACCCTCGAAGGCATTGCGCGAAGAACGCACAGCGGCGTCGATATCGGCGGTACTCGCCTCGGCAACGCGGGCGATGGGTTGCTCGGTGGCCGGGTTGAGCGTTTCGAAGTAGCGGCCCGACACGGCCGGTACGCGCTCGCCATGGATGAGCAGCTCGTGCTGCGGCAGCACCGCCGACGCTGCAGCGTCACTTCTCAAAGTTGCAATTGAGTTCATATTGATGCCCCCGACAAGGACTGCCACTGAAGATGAATCAGAATAGGGACAGCGCTATATTCATGGGAATATGGCGTCTACCTCCTATGTCGGAGGCGTTGGGATATGCACACGAGTTCCACTTCAGAGAGCGTTAAATATGAAATTGAGTGCTTATTCTTGATTCGTGTCGAGATAGAGACGGTCTGGCGCTTCACGCGCGAATCGGACTCCGGGTCGATGCTGGTGATGCTCGGCTTTCTCAACGAGATCCGGGCCAGTGGCAAGATCACGCGTGCAGCCGAGGGCGCGAACGTTTCGTATCGTCATGCGTGGAACCTGATCGAGAAGTGGTCGGAGTTCTTCGGGACACAGCTCGTGGAACGCCGGCGTGGTCACGGCACGAACCTGACCGCATTCGGTGAGAAGCTGGTGTGGGCTGGCCAACGTCTGCAGGCGCGGCTCGGGCCGCAGTTGCAGAATCTTGGCCAGGAGCTGCAATCAGAGATCAATGCACTGCTGCCGAATTCGGTGTCGGTGCTGCGCGTTCACGCAAGCCACGGCTTTGCGGTCTCCTGCTTGCGCGAGCTGTTGGGAAAACAGACCGGCCTAAGCGTGGACTTCCGCTTTGTGGGCAATGCGAATTCGCTGGTCTCGCTGGCCAATGGCAGCTGTGACCTCGCGGGCATGCATCTGCCGCAGGGTGCACTGCGCAAGCAGTATGTCGCTGCCAGCCGGAGGCTGGTTTCTCCCGGCACGCATCGGGTGATCGGCTTCGTTACGCGGGAGATGGGGTTGATGGTCCGGCGAGGCAATCCGTTGGAAATACGCAGCGTCGCGGATCTGCGCAATCCGGCGATTCGTTTCGTCAACCGCGACCCGGATTCTGGTTCACGCGTGCTGTTCGACCAGCTTCTGAAGGAAGGGGGAGTCGATGGCGCGCGCATCAGTGGCTATGAACATGGCGAGTTCACACACGCGGCCGTGGCGGCGTACGTTGCGAGCGGGATGGCCGATGTGTCATTCGGTGTGGAAGCCGCCGCGCGCCAGTTCGATCTGGACTTCGTGCGGCTGGTGACGGAGGACTACTTCTTCGTGTGCCGGCAGGACATTCTGGAAACCGAGCCGGTGCGGCGAATCCTGTCGGTGATGCGCAGCGAAGCCTTTTATCAGGCTATTTCCGCGCTACCGGGGTATCGCGTCAACGAACCCGGCGCCGTGCTGACGATGCAGGAGGTTTTCCGCAGCACGCAATAGTTGCCCATAGTCAGTCGACTGCCAGGCGAAGCCGTGCCGGTGGGCGACATTCCCTCCCATCCAGCGGAACCGCGCGAGTCGGTTTCGCATTGACCGCAAAGTTCTAGCCTCGTGAGCACGATCAATTTCTTCTGCTGACGGCTCAAGTGCGATGGTCTAGTTGCTCTGGTCCCGTAGGTCATACCTCACGGAGCACAAGCCAGTTGCGCCTCCGCTGAAGGTGCCTCGGTGCTCCCTTACTCAGTGCGCCGTGACATTCTGCTGTCGGGCTAGAGGATATCCGCGCATGGCGGTCATCGAAGTGAACCCTTGCGTGTGCTCTCGCCAAGGACGCGCTGGTTGCAATGAGAGTGCAGGGTTTCGGGGATATCCTCCCGGAAACCTCCTCTCCCTCGAGCACCGCCGCCCGTGATCCCATGACATCTTCATAGAACAGGGAGGTGCCCGGTGATTCAACCCGCCCAATCCTGCTTTGCGAATCGTTTCGCTGCCCGTCTGTGTGTCCTCGTGATACTCCTTCTTCCCGGTGTCACGTGGGCTCAGGCATCTCCCTTCGATACCGGCGCGAACTCGTTGGTGAGCTTTGCGTTGACGATCGCCACTCCGATCGCCGTGCTGGTTGTCATCGGGCTCGCCATTGCAGCTGCAGTCGGGCGGATCTCCTGGGGCTGGGTCATCGGAGCCATCCTCGGTATTGCGGCGATCTTTGGATCGCAGCAGATCGTGGCCTGGATTCGGTCGATGTTCGGCGTGTAGGGGCGGTTGTGGAGTCGCGCAACGCCGGCGTAATCGCCGATCCGCTGTTCGTGGGCGTGACGCGTCCGCCGATGCGCTTTGGCGTGACCTACACCGCGCTGCTGCTCAACGCGGCATTCACGATGGAAGTGTTCCTGCTCACGAAGAACCTGCTAGTGCTGCTGATGCTGTTGCCGATCCACAGTGTCTGCATGCTGCTGTGTGCGCGCGACGCGCGGTACTTCGATCTGCTGTTGATGTGGGCGAAGACACGCCTCATCGGTTACCTGTGCAGCATCCGGTTCTGGAAGGGTGCGAGCTACAGTCCGCTGGTGCTGGATCTTCCGGACAGGCGGGGCCACCGACGAGCGATCGTCACGGCGCGGGTCGCATGAAACGCTCGGCCGCCTTGCGTCGCGAGTTACCGGCGGCGTTCCGCATTCCCTACCGCACGCATCTGTCCCCGCATGTGCTGCGAACGGAGACCGGGCAATACGTACAAGTGTTCCGTCTGGACGGTGCCAGTTTCGAGACGGCCGACGACGAGGTACTGAATAACTGGCACGAGCGTCTGAATGTTCTCTGGCGCAACATCGCCGGGCCCAATGTGGCGCTCTGGGTGCATGTGATCCGGCGGCGCGAGCAGGTGTCAGTCACCTCGCCGCGGGAGCCGCGCGGCTTTGCCGATCAATTGTCGGCGCGCTACCGGTCACGGCTGTCGTCCGAGACGCTCATGGTGAATGAACTCTATCTGTCGGTCGCCTATCGACCGATCGTGGGGGCGGCGCCGAACCTGGTTGCCAGGCTGCTTGCGAAGAAGGACAGCCAGAATCTCGCCGCGGAATATGTGGATGCGCTGGATGCCTGCGAGAAGCTGGCGCAGACCATTGGTTCCTCGCTGGCGCGGTATGAACTGGAGCGGTTGAGCGTGTACCAGCAGGACGCACGCTGGTACTCGCAGGTACTGGAGTTCCTGAGCCTGCTCCTGAATGGCGAGCGTTCGGCGGTGCTGCTCCCGACGGCGCCGCTTCACGAAGTGCTGGCAACGACGCGGCTGATCTTCGGCAGCGAGACGCTGGAGTACCGCCTGCCGACCCAGACCCGCTTCGGCGCGATGCTGGGCATCAAGGAGTATGCGAGTCCGACCACGGTGGGCCTGTACAACGTGCTGCTGTCGGCGCCGTTCGAGTTCGTGCTGACGCAATCGTTTTCTTTTGTGAGCAAGGCGGCCGGTCAGGGACTGCTGCAACGTCAATACAACCAGATGGCGAATGCCGGGGACTTCGCGGTAAGTCAGGCCGAGCAGCTGAAGGATGCGCTGGATGATCTGACGTCCAACGAGTTCGTGATGGGCGACCATCACTTCAGTCTGCAGGTGCTGACGGGACTTGCAGCCCGGCAGACGGAAGCGGAGAAGCGCATCAAGGCGCTGAATGACAGTGTGGCGCTCGCCCGGGCGATGCTTGCGGACACGGGCATGACCACCGCGCGCGAGGACCTGGCGTTGGAAGCGGCCTTCTGGGCGCAGCTGCCCGGATGCTTTGCGATGCGGCCACGCAAGGCGCCGCTCACCTCGCGCAACTTCAGTGCGATGGCGCCCTTCCATAACTTTCCGGCCGGCCGCGCGACGGGCAATCATTGGGGCGAAGCCTTGGCACTGTTCGTCACGAGTGCCCGCTCGCCGTACCACTTCTCGCTGCACGCCAGCGATCCGCGCGATCCGGATGGCGGCAGCCGCAAGGATACGGGACATACTTTCATCTGCGGTCCCACCGGATCGGGCAAGTCGGTACTGATTGGTTTTCTGGTGGCGTTGCTATCGCGGCAGGGCGTGACGCAGGTGCTGTTCGACAAGGACCGCGGGCTTGAGATCCTCGCCCGCGCACTCGGCGGCACCTACCTGCCACTGAAGAATGGTCTGCCGACCGGATTCAATCCATTGCAGCTGCCGCCGACGGCCGAGACCGTCGAATTCCTGAAGACCTGGCTGCGAGCGCTGGTACGCGGGACGGTGCCGCTGACGATTCGCGAGGAGGCGGATCTTGATGCGGCACTGATGGGGACGTTGGCGTTGGATGTCTCGGCGCGGCGGCTCTCGCGGCTGATCGAGTTCACCGACGCGACGCGTGCCGAGGGCATCCACATGCGTCTGGCGCGCTGGTGTGAAAGTACTCAGGGCCACTACGCCTGGGTGTTCGACAACGCGGCGGATTCATTCGTCGGGCAGCTCTCCCGGGCGAGCTTGTTTGGAGTCGATGTCACCGACTTCCTGGACAACGCGCTGACGCGTGCGCCGGTGACGTTGTATCTCTTTCACGTGATCCGCCGGCTGCTCGACGGACGACGGTTCGTCTGCTGGATGGATGAGTTCTGGAAGCTGCTGGCGGATCCCGCGTTCGAAGGGTTCGCCAAGGACGGCCCCAAGACCTGGCGCAAGTTGAACGGCGTGATGTGCCTGGCCACGCAGAGCGCCAGTGACGTGCTCGACAGCCCGATCAGCCGCACGATCATCGAGCAGACGCCGACCAAGATCCTCTTTCCCAATCCGGACGCCAATGCCGCCGAGTACATGGAAGGGTTCGGCCTTTCCGAGCGGGAGTTCCGGCTGCTGAAAGAACAGATTGAGCCGGGCTCGCGGCAGTTCCTCATCAAGCAGGGGCATTACTCGGTTGTCTGCCAGCTGGATCTGAAAGGGTTCGATGCAGAGCTGAAGGTGATCTCCGGCCGGGCGAGCACGGTGGAGGAGTTGCATCGCGTGCTCGCGCGAACCGGTGCCGATCCCAAGGAGTGGTTACCCGTGTTTCTTCAACAGGAGGCCTCACCATGAACAGATATCGACTATCAGTACTCGTGGCTGCGTGGATGTTGGTGGTTCCGAGTGTCCACGCGCAAATGGCGGTCGTGGACCTGCAGGCGATTGTGCAGGCGGTGAAGGAAATGGCGGTGTTGAAGGATCAACTCACCGCTGCCCGCAACCAGCTCACCCAGGCCCAGCAGCAGTTCCAGGCACTGACGGGTGCGCGGGGGATGGAGCGGCTGCTTTCCGGCGCGGCACGTAATTATCTGCCCTCCGAGTGGGCCGACTTCGAAGCGGCGTTGCGAGGCGTGCAATCGAGCTACGGCGCACTTGCGTCGCAGCTCGATGCCGTGATCCATGGCAATGCGGTGCTGACGGATCGGCAGCTCTCGCGGCTGGCACCCGATCAGCAGCAACAGTTGACCGCTGCGCGCCGCTCGGTGGCGCTGTTGCAGGTGACGAGCCGGGACGCGTTGCAGGCCAGCAGTCAGCGCTTCACTGATCTGCAGCAGCTGATCGATGCCATCCCGAGGGCTACCGACACCAAAGCAGCCCTCGACCTGCAGGCGCGTATCGGTGCAGAGCAGGCCATGCTGCAAAACGAAAGCACCAAGCTGATGGTGTTGCATCAGGCCGCGCAGGCCGAGCAGGAGGCGAACGCACAGCGGGCGCGGGAATTGGCGATCGCCAATCTGGGTTCGCTGCGGCAGCTGCCGGCGATGGGGCTGCATGAGTAAGTATGCGGTACTGAACCTGTCCCTGATCGTGCTGGCCACCGGGTTCGGCGTGTACAGGATATTCCACGAACCCGGGCGACCGGCAGCTCGCCACAGCGTTGCCGAATATCGTGCGGATGACTCGTTGCGTCACACGACCTTCGCGCGCTGCGCGGATGACCCGGGTGGCCTCGGCAAGACTCCGGACTGCGTCAATGCCCTGGAAGCCGAACGGCTGGAGAGCCGCGGCTCGCTGCGCGGGCAGGTGGCGCTGGGTCTTGATTCCTCAGGGCGGTGACACATGGGGTTCTTCACGGAGTTCGATCAGTGGTTGACGGCCATGCTGTCCACGTACATCGGGAACAAGGTTGCGGCGATTGCCGCGATCCTGGAGCCGGCGATCGTGACCCTTGGGGTCTTCTACGTGGTGGTGTGGGGCTACCTGCAACTGATGGGCAAGATCGAGCAGCCGTTCATCGAGGGAGTCAAGCGCCTGCTGACATTGGGCGTCGTACTGGGGTTGTCGCTGCAGCTGTGGCTGTACAACGAACTGATCGTCGATACATTCTTCCGCGCACCTTCCGCCCTTGCGACACGAATCCTCGCCTCCAGCGGTCCGGCGACACCGTTCGAGCCGGTTGGCGTCGTCGATGAAATCCTCTTCGACGGCGATGACGCCGCCTCCTTGCTGATGCAGAAGGGAGAGATCTTCGGCGCCGACATCGTGTACTACATCGCGGCGGTCGCGGTTTATCTGGTCGTGGGACTCACGGCGGTCTACACGATGTTTCTCTTGGCCATGAGCCGCATTGCACTCGCCGTGCTGCTGGCGATGGGGCCCATCTTCCTGGCGCTGCTGTACTTCGAGTCGAGCAAGCGGTTCTTCGAGGCGTGGCTCGCCCAGCTCTGCAACTACGCATTTCTCGCGATCCTGGCCGTGCTGGTGGCGGCGCTGATGCTGCAGGTCATCTCGATGGCGGCAGAGGCGGCCGTGGCGGCGGGCAGCGGCATCCAGTTTGCCGATGCGCTGCGGGTCTGCATCGCCGCGGCGCTGACATTCCTCATCCTGCGGCAGGTACCGGCGATGGCGCAGGGACTGGCCAGCGGCATAGCCTTGTCGGGATTCGGCGCGGTGGGCAATGCGCTGCGACTGGGTTGGGGGTTGTCGCGTTGGGCAGGTCGACACGGGCGGGAGTTCGGGCGCGGCGCCATGGTGGACCGGCAGACGAGTCACTGGGACAGCCTGTCGCGCAAGGCCGGACAGCGGCTGATCGGTGCACGCATGACGCGCGAGACGCGGCCGCGCCAGAACTCGCTGAGTTACAAATGAAGGGCATGAGGTGCAAGGCTGGATTGATGCTGTCGGCAGTTCTGCTGCTGACGGGTTGCAGCACGCAGGCCCGGCGCGTGGACTGCGAGCGGCGGTTGCAGCCGATCAATCGGCCAGACTCCGTGCTTGTCACCCGGCCGCCGGTGCCGGCAGGCCCGCACCCATGAAAGCGGATCCGGCATTGACGACGTACCTGGAGGAGGCCGCGTCCTGGGATGCGGACCGCGCCGCGTTGAATGCGCGCAGTGCGCGTACCGCCTGGCGGGTGGCGGCGGGTGCCTGTGTCGTTGCGGCGTTGGCACTCGTCACGCTCATGCTGCTGATGCCACTGAAGCGCGTGGACCCGTTCGTGATCCGCGTCGACAACAGTACAGGGATCATCGATGTGGTGCCGGTGTTCGCGGGGCAAGCGGCCATGCCGGAGGTCGTCACGCGCTATCTGCTCGATCACTACCTGACGGTGTGCGAGCGGTTCAATTTTTCCACGGCCGAGAGCGACTACGAGGAGTGTTCCAGTTTTCATGCGCCAGCGCGGCACCAGGAATGGATGGCACTATGGGACCGCAGCAATCCGGACTCGCCGCTGAATCGCCACAAAGACGGCTCGAGCGTGCGCGTGCAGGTCAGCTCCATCACGTTCTTCCAGCGTGGCAACGGCGTGGGGGATCTGGCGCAGGTACGGCTCGTGAAGTCACAGCGCGCCGCCAACGGCAGCGAGCAGATGACGCACTGGATCGCAACTGTCCAGTACGTCTACGGCAAGCCCGCAGCCGATCCGCGTCTGCGGCGCTGGAACCCGCTGGGATTCAAGATCGTGGACTACAAGACTGAGCCGGAGGCCCTGCCGCCGGAGAATGCGCCGGCGGTCCCGAATGCCGGAGTGTCCATGGCGAAGGGCGGTGTATGAGAAGCGCCCTCATGCTGGTTCTCGCGCTGTGTTCGGCGTGGGCACGCGCCGAGACCACGCCTGTTCCGGGGCAACTTGATCCGCGCATCCGCACCACTTCCTATAGCGCTGATCAGGTCTACAAGCTCCACGGGTTCGTGGGCTATGCCATCGAGCTGATATTCGAAGAGGGCGAGCACTTCACGGGCACCGGCGGTGGGGATCTGGAAGGGGTCACCATCGACGCCCATGGCAGTTCGGTGTTGCTGAAGCCGCGCGCGACGATGGTGGCCACCAATCTCGTGGTGTTCACGGACCGGCGTGCCTATCGATTCGATTACACGGTGTCGGAACGGACGCCGGATCGGTTGCTGAACGAAGTGATCTACGCCGTACGGTTCGTGTATCCGGCGACGTTGGATGCGAACGGGGAAGACCCGCGAGAGAAGATGGCGCGCGAGCTGGCGGTTGCATCGAGTGCGCGCCAGCGCAACACGGATTACTGGTATTGCGGCCATTCGGCGCTGAAGCCCGTCGCTGCCTCGGACGATGGCGTACAGACGCGCCTGACCTTCGGTGACCGAGCGGAGATTCCAGCGATCTTCGTGCGCAACGAGGATGGCTCCGAATCGCTGCTCAATTTCTCGATGGAGGCCGGGCAAGTGGTGATCTATCGCCTGGCGCCGAGGTTCATCCTGCGACGCGGGAAGCTCACGGGCTGCATCGTGAACAGGGGCTACGCGGGTGCGGGGTCGCGGCTGGACTCCGGCACGCTCTCGCCGCTGATCGAGCGCGAAGTGAAGGGAACGCTGCCATGAGTCTGCTGGACCGATTGCGGGGACAGCGGGTGGAGAGCGTCGTCGCCGAATCCGAGTCGGGTGAGTCGGACATCGTGGAGGGCGAGCGCGGCGTGAGCGCGGCGCAGCGGCCGCTGTCGCTGCAGTCGCGACTCACCAACCTGCTCGCGCTCGGGCTGATGGGCGCCATCGCGGCGGGAATGCTCGGCTGGTACTACCTGCACTGGATCCACGGGCGTACCGCGGCGCAGGCCTCAGCACAATCGACGGCGCAGGACAAAGCCAAGGGCGAGATCAATCTGCGTCCACTGGGCCGGGTCGATCCCCCGTCTCCGATCGCAAATCTGTTGGGGGAGTCGCCGCAAGAACCACCGCCTGAAAATCCGGACGTCTCGTTGCGGCCTTCCTCGAAAGGGTTTGCTCCTGCGGCATACATGCCCATTTCGGGCAATTCCGCCAAGCGTCCGCAGGAACTGCTGCAGGAGCGGCGATTGTCGGGACGTGCGTTCTCAACCGGCGATCATCAGCTCGCTGCAGCAACAGGGGCCGCTGCGGGGACCGAGACGATGGCTGCGGAACGTCAGCAGCAGACGGGCGATGCGGAGTGGGGCGCACTGTTGAAGCCGAACGCGATGGAGGCCGCGCGGGCGCAAGTGTTGCCGACGCGGCAGCTGCTGCTGCCCAAGGGAGCGTTCCTCGACTGCACGCTCGAAACCGCCATCGACTCGACGCTGCCGGGGATGACGACCTGCATCCTGGCCACCGACACCTTCAGCGCGGATGGAAGTGTCGTACTGCTGGAACGTGGCACGAAGCTGATTGGCGAGACGCGCGGTCAGGTGCGTCAAGGCGCCGCGCGATTGTTTGTGTTGTGGACCGAGGCACGCACACCCAGGGGTGTGGTCGTACCGCTCGCCTCGCCGGGAACCGACGAACTCGGGCGTTCGGGATTGCCGGGAGAAGTGAATCGGCATTTCTTCGAGCGGTTCGGGGCGGCAATTCTCATGAGCGTCATCGACGGGGCAGTGCAGACGGCCATCGCTTCACAACGCCAGGACGGCTCAGCCGTCGTGGTGAACCCTTCGGGCTCGTCAGACATCGTGACGGAGGTGTTGCGTTCCACGGTCGGTATCCCGCCCACCGTGGTGAAACCTCAGGGCGATCGCATCCAGGTGCTGGTGGCGCGGGATCTGGACTTCCGGAGCGTGTATGAACTCAGACCGGTCCGCCGCTGAACTCGTCGCGCCGGTACAGAGCGGCCCGCATACCCTGGCGCGGGCACCGGCCGTGGTCGAGTCTTCAGCGCTGGATCTCACGCTGCGCGCACTACGGCCGATCCTGACCGACCGCGAAGTCACGGAGGTTTGCATCAACCGGCCGGGTGAGGCGTATGTGGAAACGCGCGCGGGCTGGCGCTGCGTACCGCTGCCGTTCGCGACATTCGAGTGGTGTCAGGGCCTGGCGAAGCTGGTCGCCAACTCCACGCGCCAGCGTATCGATGCCGAGTCACCGCTGCTGTCCGCGGCGCTACCAGGTGGTGAACGCATCCAGATCGTGCTGCCGCCGGCGACGCTGGCCGGGACAGTAGCGATCACGATCCGCCGGCCGGCCGATGAGGTCTGGACGCTGGAGGAGCTGGAACAGAAGGGTGTGTTCCGCACGGCGCGGCGGGCCGGTAGTGCGCCCGATGAAACGGAAACGGAACTGCTGCGCCGGCTCGAGGCAAAGGAGTACCGGGCATTCCTGAAGCTCGCGGTGGAGAGACGTCGCAACATTCTGGTCTCGGGTCCCACCGGTTCGGGCAAGACCACGTTCACCAAGGCGCTGATCCGGGAGATTCCCACCGACGAACGGCTGGTCACCATCGAGGATGCCAGGGAGCTGGTACTCGATCGGCATGACAACCATGTACGGCTGTTCTACAGCAAGGACGATCAGGGTCTGGCGCGGGTGACGCCGAAGCAGTTGCTGGAGAGTTGTCTGCGCATGAAGCCCGACCGCATCCTGCTGGCGGAGTTGCGCGGCGAGGAGGCGTTCGATTACCTGCGCAACGTGAACTCCGGTCATCCGGGTTCGATCACGAGCATTCACGCAGCGAGTGCCGAACTCGCCTTCGAACAACTGGTGCTGCTGGTCAAGCAGAGCCGCGCCGGCCAGGAACTGGCCCGCGAGGAGATCAAGCATCTGCTGTATCTGCTGATCGACGTGGTCGTGCAGTTCGGTGTGGAGCACCGGCAGCGCTGCATCAAGGAAATCTGGTATGACCCTGCGCGCAAGCACCGCACGCTGGCGGCCAGCCGCTAGATCGACATGGGTCGCGCGGGGAGTAAAAGTGCTCATCATCGCGGTGAGCTTTGTAATCGCCGCGCAGTACGTGGCGGGGTTTGTGTTCCTGCAGTGGCTGCGGGTTGATCCCCGGACTGCGAGCCCGCTGACGATTGCGCGGTACGGGTACTATTTTGGCAGACGGGAGGATATCCATCGCAAGCTGTGGCTCAGCTCCGCGGCGGGCTTTGTACTCGCACTGACGCCGTTGATCCTTGCATTGCGCCCGAGGACACGGCCGCTGCATGGAGACGCCAGATTCTCGACCAGAGCCCAGGTGCGTCGAGCAGGATTGTTCGCGCCGGGCGGGATCATCCTGGCGCGTGTCGGCAGGCGGCTGCTGCGCTTGCCCGGCCAACAAGGCGTGGCGGTGATCGCCCGTTCACGCAGTGGCAAGGGCGCCGGCATCGTCATTCCAAACCTGTTCGAGTGGCCGGACTCGCTGATCTGTGTTGATCCCAAGCACGAGAACTACACGATCACGGCGGGGCATCGGGTGCGGGTCGGTCACGCCGTGTTTCTGTTCGATCCGTTCTCGGAGACTCGTAACACCGCCCGCTGGAATCCTCTGGGCTACATCTCGGAAGATCCGGCGCTGCGCATCAACGGCCTGCAGCGCATCGCCGACATGCTGTACCAAGAGGCACCGGGTGTTGATCCGTTCTGGACCGCCTCGGCCCGCACGTTGTTCCTCGGTATCGGACTCTACGTCTTTGAGACCCCGAGCCTGCCGAAGACCATCGGGGAAATCCTCCGCCAAGGGATGGCCTCGGATGATGAGGGCTTTGGCGCGCACTGGAAGCGGCTGATCGAGGGGCGGGGCAGTGGCAAATATCCGCTGTCTCCCGAGTGCGTCCGGGCCCTGTGCGATGTCATCGATCTCGCGCCGGTGACGGCGTCCAGCATCCGCAAGACATTCACTTCACGCTTGGACCTGTGGTTGAACCCCATTCTGGACTGGGCGACTTCCGCCAATGACTTCGACCTGCGGGAGCTGCGCGCGAAGCGCATCAGCATCTACGTCGGCGTGCTGCCCGAAGATCTGCACCGGCTGCGGCCGGTGCTGTCGTTGTTCTTCCAGCAGGCGATTGCGTTGCAGACGCGCCAGTTGCCCGAGCACAACCCGGCGCTGGTCCATCAGGTGATGTTCCTGCTCGATGAGTTCACTTCACTGGGTCGTATCCCGATCATTGCCGAGGCGATCGGCCTCATGGGTGGCTACAACATCCGCACGGTGCTGGTGATCCAGGCGCGCTCACAGCTGCGTGAGGTTTATGGCCCAAATGCCACGGAAACCATCCTTCGAAATCTGGCGGCGCGCGTGGTATTTGGAGCCGATGAGTACAGCGATGCGCGGGAAATCTCCGAAGAACTCGGAACCACCACGGTGAAGACCCATTCAGTGTCCAGGCCAGCCTTCGAGTTGTTCGGCAGATCGCGCCGCGCGCCCAGTGTCAGCGTGAGCGAACAGCGCCGGCCGCTGCTGCTGCCGCAGGAAGTGCAGGCCCTGAAGGGCGAGGAAGCCATTGTGTTCTACGAAGGCATCCGTCCGATCCGCTGCACCAAGATTCGATATTTCCGGGAGCGGCGCTTCAAGAAACTCATCGGTCCGCCACCGCGCCATGCCGCCCCGGGTCTTGCAGCGGGGTTGTCGCCCCTGCCATTGATGGCGACGACAGAGTCCGTCGCTGTCGAGGGCGTCGACGTGAGTACGCCGCCGGTCAAGTCGCGTCGGCCGCGCGTTCGCCGCGCCACGATGCGCGACATGGAGCGGATCGACGAACTGACGTTGGAAGATTTCGATGTAGACCTGAGCCAGGTCACATTGCCACAAAAGGCCGAAGGCGAGCGCTTGACCAGGGACGAACTCGACGCTGCCGTGGAGTCCTTTATCTCCGCGATGCGTACGCGCTAGGACAGTACTTCAATGCCCAAGAAACAATCTGATTCCTCCAGCGCATCAACAGACCGCAAGCGCGCGAAAGCCGCAAAAGCTACGCGCGCTGTCGCCGCGACGCCCGCGGGTGCTGTGGATTCCGCAGCCAACTTCATCCAGTTCGGGCCGGGGCAAGGCGGACGGGGAGCGGAGAATACGCTCGTCATCGCGGACAAGCCCGGCAAGAAGGCACGTGAGGAACGGATCGCGGCGAAAGCTGGCGATACACGCAATACATCGGCGCGCGCGCTGCGCGTGCCAGACTCCGTGCAGGAGCGGTTCATCCAGATCGGCAACAAGTTCCACTTCCCGGATGGGACCGAGGCGTTCACCCACCAGGGCAACCGCCTGACTACGCGCTCGGAAAACGCCATCGTCATACAGAGCATGGTCGCGATCGCGCGCGACCACAGCGCTGGACCCGTCACGGTTGGCGGAACGGAGTTCTTCCGAAAGGAGGCGTGGTTCGCGGCCGGACTCGCCGGTCTCGAGGTCCGGGGTTACGAGCCCACCGAGTTTGAGCGCGAGCGGCTGGCGCGCGCAATTGGAGCGCGCCGCGGTACGCCACAACCTGGTACCAGCTCTGCACCGTCAAGCGAGCGCGAGGGCAAATCCACCGGATCCACGGAGCGTGCCAGCGAGGCGCGTTCGGCGGACAGTGAGCTGATCGTCGGCAGGCTAGTCGATCACGGTCCCGCACCTTATACGCATGATTCCAGGCAGCCCATGTCGTATTTCGTACGCATCGAAACCGAGCGTGGCGATCGTGACATCTGGGGTGTGGATCTGGAGCGCGCGTTCCGCCATTCGCTGAGCACGCCGGGCATCGGTGAAGAGATCGGCCTGCGGGCGATTGGCAAGGATGCGGTCACGGTACTGACTCCTGAGCGCGACGCCCAAGGACAGGAAATCGGTCTCAAACCTCTCGATACCCATCGCAATCAGTGGATCGTCGAACGCAAGAGCTTCCTGGATGAGCGTCGGAAGATGTCGGACGTGTTGCGCGATCCAGAGATCAGTGCCAGCGATGCGGTCAAGCGCCATCCCGAGCTGGAAGGATCCTATCTGCAGCTGCAGATGGGACGCGCGCTGGCCGACAAGCAGTACGGCAACAAGGCGCAGCGCGAGCAGTTCGTGGAGCACTTGCGTGCGCATCTGGCGAGACGCATCGAGTTCGGTCAACCGCTCGACCCGGTACTCCTGCGTAGCGGCGAGGAAAAAACCACAGAGCCGCGCAGCCCCGATCGGGACTATCACCCGACGCGCTGAGGCTGCCCATGAGCGACCCGCGCTCGATGCAATTCCGTCCGCGTGGTCTTCGCGGCGGCATCATTACCGGGCGGCTCCAAGAGCACGGCAAGGCCAACTATCAATTCCAGCCCGACGGCAGCCCGTCCTACTACGTGAAGATCGTCACTGCGCGAGGACTGGAGACGCTGTGGGGAACGGATCTTGAACGCGCTGTCGCGCATTCGAAGTCGCAGCCCAAGATTGGAACGATGGTTGGCATTCAGCGTATCGGTTCGGATGTGGTGACGATTCCCGCGCGAGAGGGAGAGCATGCGACCGCCCGCCCGCGTACTTTCCATCGTGCGCGGTGGCGGGTCGAAGACGTCACGTATCTGGCTCAGGTTATGCAGCAGGCTGACCGTGCCATCAAGGCGCGCCTGGAGGATAAACGTGCAATGGCCGAACGTCCCGAGCTGCGCAGCGCGTTCATCAGCCTGCATGTTGCCGAGCGATACGCCGAGCAGCACATCCGCGATCCGCGGGACCGACAATTGTTCGTCACCCGCGTCAAAGCAGTGATGGTGGCTTCTGTGCGCAATGGAAAACCCGTTCCTGAGCCGCAGCTGGTCGAGGATCAGCGCGCGAGATCACAGCCGCCGCCGAACAGGGACGAACCGACGCGGTAGTAAGGCCCATCTTCCGGTGCTGTGGAGGAAAACCAGGAGGGCGGGATTTCCTTGAATAGCGAGCCTATCACGCCGTGCTCGCTGTCAAGGACGAGCGCGGGAACGCGCTCGCCGCCTGCGGCGGTCTGGCGATCCTTGACAGCTGCGCGCGCCGTGATCCCGAGGTCGTGGGCAATCCCGCCCAATCATCTCGAGGATCTGACCATGAATGCGGTTTCCACATCACTGTCCTTTGCTTCCCATGCCAATGCGTTCTCCGGCTCACTGTCGATGGATGCATTGCGCGAGCGCGTACCGGCTGTGTTTGCACCAGCGGCTCACGAAAGCCTAAGTCAGAAGTACACGTTCATCCCGACTGAACGCGTGTTGTCGGGTCTGATGAGCGCGGGCTTCGTACCGGTCGATGCGCGCCAGACTCGGTCACGGCATGGCAGTCCGATCCATGCGCGCCACATCCTGCGCCTGCGGCGGCGGTTCGAGACGGTGCAGCTCAAGGATACGATTCCGGAGATCGTGTTCCTGAACAGTCACGACGGCACCAGCGCCTACCAGTTGCGGATGGGGCTGTTCCGGGTCGTCTGCACCAACGGGCTGATCGTCTCGCGTGGCGCGTTTCCGGCTTACTGCGTCTCTCATCGCGGCAACGTCGTCGATGAGGTCGTTGCGGCGGCACTCGGTATCGCGGAGCGGTTCGAGTCCCTGGCCGGTCAGGTGGAGCGCATGGAGCGACGCTCGATGTTCAAGGACGAGCAGATCGCATTCGCCTCACGGGCGCTGGCGATCCGGTTCGAGAACATCGCGCAGTCCGGCATGCAACCTTCGACCCTGCTGATGACTCGCCGTATCGAGGACGCGGGCGATGACCTGTGGAGTGTGTTGAACCGCGTGCAGGAGAACTTGCTGCGTGGCGGCTTGAGCCGGCGCTCGGCTACCGGACGGTTGACACGGACACGCCGTATCAGCTCGATCCGGGAGGATGTGCGGATCAACGGCCGGCTGTGGGACTTGGCTTCAGAAGCCCTCGCAGCGTGAGCTGATATTCGGGAGAGGGCACCGCTCGGGTGCTCTCTCCCTTCTTTTGTTCCAACGCAGAGAGAGACAAGAGGGCGGAATTGCCTGGAAGACTTTCAGCGTAACACGCCGTGCTCGCCGTCAAGGACGGGCGCGCGACGCGCCCGCCGCCTGCGGCGGTCTTCGATCCTTGACGGCTGCGCGCGCCGTGTTGCGAGCGCCCAGCAGGCAATCCCGCCTGCAAGTTGGGAGATTGCTCATGTCCACACGGCAACGTATTGCTCGTTCCCTCACTGCCCGTCCGGTCTCCGGTGCCATTGGTGTCGCCGAGCCGAAGTTCACGACTGGCTGGGTATCGGTGAGCGGTGTTGCGATCAGCGATGATCTGCTGGTTGATACCGCCCTGAAGATCCTGGCAGAACAGCTCGTAAGGGGCGATCTGCTGGAAAGTCCGTCCGTCACCAGGAAGTATCTCGCGTTGCGGTTCTCCAGCTTGGAGCACGAGGTGTTCAGCTGCCTGTTCCTCGACAACCGCCACCGGGTAATCGCCTGTGAGGAACTGTTCCGCGGAACCATCGACGGGGCCAGCGTACATCCGCGGGAAGTGGTCAAGCAGGCGTTGGCCCACAACGCGGCGGCCGTGATCCTGGCTCACAACCATCCATCCGGGGTAGCTGAACCGAGCCAAGCCGACGAGCTGATCACGCTGCGTCTGAAGGATGCGTTGGCCATCGTCGACATTCGGGTGCTCGACCATCTCATTGTGGCAGGCGCGCGGGTGGTGTCTCTGGCTGAGCGCGGCGTGCTGTGACGCCGAGGGGAGAGGCTTCGTCATGGAAGTCTCTCCTCATTTAATGTCTGCACTGTTGAAGGACGGGTGCTCGGGTCGGTTGCTGCCGCAGGGCTTCGTTCGTCGCTCGCTCGCACACCGTGGTCAGCGCCATCGAGAGCCGTGGCACTAAGTATAAGCAGGCCTCCCCGAGGAACGGGCACGGCCCTCAGCGTGCATCTGGCTGACTGCAGGGCACTTCAGGCCGCTCACTGGCTGTGAGGGTAGGCGATCCGATGTGGTGAAAGTCGCATCGGATCGCTCTGAATGGTGGCTTCGGAGCTGGCCGTTGCTTAGTGTCTTGCGGGCACCGGCGGCGGTGACGTCGCGGGTTTGTGGGCTGTTTTCCCGACAACGCAGGATAGCCTGCGGCTTGCTGTTGGGACACATTGGGACCCATGAGCTGCACGGAGATCGTCAAGGCACGCGTGACTGCGGAGACCAAGCGGCAGGTCGCGGCGGCGGCCGAGCGCGAGATGCTGACCGAGGCGGCTTGGTTGAAACGGCTGGTGATCAAACAGGTCCAGCCGTCGCGCACGCATGGCGGCAGCGCGGCTCAACGCTCAAGGCCGGAAGGCGTGCGGCGTCACAACATGCGCGGGTCTGGTGCGTGCGGCCGGCCGGTATTTGTGCGGCTGCGGCCAGATGATCGGCTGCTGCTGGATGCAAGGGCGGAGGCGCGGGGGATGCGTCCGGCGACCTATGTTTCGGTCCTGACACGATGCCACCTGCGGCAGCTTCCGCCGTTGCCAAAGGACGAGCTGCTGGCCTTGAAGCGCAGCGTCAGTGAGCTGGCGGCCCTCGGCCGGAATATCAACCAGATCGCTCGGGCAGCGAACGAAGGCGGCCGGTTACCCGGTTCGGTGCGGGACGAGTTTCGGGCGATGCTGAAGGTCTGCGAGGCTCTGCGCGACAACACCAAGGGCCTTCTGAAAGCGAACCTGACCAGTTGGGAGAGTGGGTATGGCGAAGACGTTTAGGTTGCCCAAGGGCGAGCCCTTGTTCGACATCGCCAGCTATGCGCGAGGCGGGATGCGGCCACCTGACAGGCTGACGCCGGCTCAAGTGGAGCAGGTGCGGCGGACCGTGCAGCGTGTGCCCGAAGCAGTCGTGAAGGTGCTATCCCGCGACAGCAACGACCTCAAGGCGGCCGGCAAGCACTTGGACTACATCGGCCGGTACGGAGAGCTGGAGCTGGAGGGCGATGCCGGAGAGCGCTTGCAGGGGCGGATCGGAAATGCACTTCTGGAGGATTGGGATCTAGACTTGGATGATGTGCGCCGGCGGTCTGGCCTGAAGGCCGTCAATGGCCGCAAGCCACCGAAGCTGATCCACAAGCTGATGTTCTCCATGCCGCCCGGCACCCCACCGGGAAAGGTGCTCGATGCCGTCCGCAACCTCGCCCGCGAACAGTTCGCGCTCCAGCATCGCTACGCGTTCGTGCTCCACACGGACGAGCCGCATCCCCACGTCCATCTCGTCTTGAAGGCAGTCAGTGAGCAGGGCGTGCGTCTTAACATCAAGAAGGCGACGCTGCGGCTCTGGCGTTCGGAGTTCGCTCGGCATCTGCGTCTGCTGGGCGTCGCCGCCAATGCCACGGAGCGCGCGGTGAGGGGGGAGAGCCGTTCGTCGAAGAAGGACGGCATTTACCGCGCGAGCCAGCGCGGGGACTCGACGTACATGCGCACGCAGGCCGAGGCCATCGCGAGCGAATTGTTGAAAGGTGACATTCGCGTGGAGGCAGGCAAGCGTCAACTGGTCGAGACGCGCAAGCAAGTCTTGCGCGGATGGTCGCAGGTTGCTTGGGCGCTGGAGCATTGGGGAGACAGCAAGCTGGCAGACGATGTTCGGCAGTTTGTGGGCGACATGGCACCGCCCCATACGGGCCGTGACCTCATCGCCGCTGAATTGGCCCGCAGTATCCAGGTTGGACGAGGGCTGGACAGGGTCCGGTCGCGCTAGAACCGTGCGGTACGGGCGTGCTGGACTCCGACCAAGTATCCTGTTTGGTCTCAACTACCTATTCGGCGAGAGGGGTTGTAGCGATCACGCCTTAAGACCCAAGGAAGATCCATGTCCGGTGATAACAACGATGAACGTGCAATCCGGGCGTGTCACTCGAACGCGGCCGGTCTGATCCGATCGGCCCGCTTGATAGTCGAGCACGGTGGCTTGATGAGTGCCGCCTACCATCTGGCATTGCTTGCCATTGAGGAAGTGGGGAAGGCCAGTCTCCTGCGGATTCACCAGCTCGAGGCTGTCCTTACCCATGAGCGTCCGTCCATCAATCGAAAGATTGACGATCATTTTCAGAAACTGTTCTACGCATTCTTCCTCCCCGCCGCCTTTGGAAAGGGACTCTCAAGAAAAGACGTAGAGGATGCGCGAAGCCTCGCCGGCGCCCTACACCAGAAGCGATTGGATAGTCTTTACGTAACGCCTGGAGAGAGCGACCACATTCTGGAGATTTCCCCGCAGGAGGCCGAGAACACCCTTGGGCTTGCAGAGGCCAGACTGGCGATGGAGGAAGGGTTATCGAACGGGTCGCCAGAACCCGAAGTTCTCGATGCGTTGAAATGGGTGTTTGAGACCATAGCGGATGAAGAGCGAAAGAGGTTCGTATTCTCAAAGCGGTCTATTGAAGAGCTTGAGAACAGTAAGGGCGTTGTCGCATGGGTGAGGTGGATTCGTGAGCAATTCGCTGCGGAACAGGAGGCGATGAGAAGGTTGATCGAATCAGAGGTGAGCCGGGAGGCGCCCAGCGATGAGGATGCCGCGAACGTCAAATGGAAGATGAAGGTCCGCCTTGTTGTCGTGTCTCATTCAGTACGCCAGAAGAACCTGAACTGGTGGAACGCAAGCGTCGAACGGATCAAGCTCAGAGAGAGTGATAAGAAGAAGCGGGAATTGATAGCCGAAATTCACCTTCCGAAGGCAGTCCCGATTCAGGGGTTGTGGCACGTGGGATACGGTGAGATACGTCGCCTAGTGCTGGCGCTGAACATTGGCACAATGGGATTCTGTTGGTGGTACTCGCTGAATCGCGAGAACATGTTCTACGACGCGCTGACTGACGTGGAGAATAACGCGAATCTTGACCTGCACGAGCAGAACAAGTTTCTCTATATCGATTGGGGGGCGAGGGCCATACAGGAGGGTGATCTGAGAAACGTGGCGCTTTGCTACGTATTTCTCCCCACGCCAAGGGCGTCCGCGGAGGAACAGAAGCCATTTGGTGAATATCTCACTGCATTGGCGTTCCTGGCTAAGACGGACCTGCATCTGAATCTGACCGCAAATGCATGCGGACTATTCTTCAGGGCGCTGACCGACGCGATGAAGCTGTATGGGGATATGGCCACTGAGGAGTCATTCTCGGCGGCATTCCAGAGAAACATGGCGTGGATCATTACCGAGGAAGAGGATCAGAGGTCCTTCGTCGAGCTTGCGCGGACTTTGGAGCAGGCCGGGAGCGACACTGATTTCTCGGCTCTCACCCTGGACAAGGTGCTGCAGGCCAAGATCCTTTGCGACGCCTATTTCATTCGAAAGTTTCAGCAGCAGGCTGCGGAGCGTTCTCAGGCGGCTCGGCGGATCTCGGCGGCGCCTGGATCTGATGGCGATCTACATGCCGGCACTGAGGACTAGGGTCTCAGCTGCGAATGGCGGCGATATTGATCCACAGAATGCGGGCGTACGTGAGTGCCTTTGGTAGTCGGATGTATAGAGGATCCGGCGGCGGGCCATTGACCTGCTCTACACCATGCGAAATGAGAACAATGCGTTGCTCATGCTGATACGAATACTCATGCGTCTTCTGTGTGACCGCTCGTCTCATCGGATCGTGTTTATCCTCGGTGCTGCTCAGTAACTCTCCTTCGTTGTAAGAGACGGGCCAAAGACCTATCGGTCCGCGTTGCCAAGGATCATTCTGTTGTGCGGCCGCCCGTAGGTCAGCAATCAATTGCTCAGGGTCGCTGATTTCAACGACTATGTTTCCGAATTCCTTCCGGACACGATCCCAAGCAGCATCATCTGGCGGTGCGGTTAAGCAGCAGATATAGGCGTAGTTGCCGATCTCTCCGTGAACGGTAACGTCTCCCGGCGAAGCGACCACCGTTGCGGAGCCGCCACGCAATGCAATTGCCAGGCGATCCGGTCGAAATTCTCGGTGCCGAGCTTCGCCTTCCTCCGGATCTCCACGAGCCGTGTGATCCATGGTGCGATAAGCGTCTAGCGGTCGGAAGCGAATCGCCCCGCTCAAGAATTCTTCGGCGTGTTTGGCGCCATCGACCGGGCATTCCGCTCGACCATGGAGGCCATGACATTCCTGGACGACGTTCTAACGAAGGACGGCATTGCGTTCCGATCACTTAGCCAGCACATCGATACGCGAACGCCCGAGGGGAGACGCTGGTATACCTACGCCTCCGCGGAGGCCGAATACGAGCGGGCGCTGATCGCACGACGCACCCGAGAAGCGATGGCGGCGCAGATGCGCCGGGGCCGGAAGTTCGGACGACCTCGCATACTTACCGCACGCAAGCTGAAGCTGGCGAAGACGTTGCTTCGCAAAGGGTGTGCGAAGGTCGATACTGCGCGCCGTATTGGAGTATCTCCGCGGACGCTGTCGCGCGCGCCGGCGGTGGAAAACGCTCCCTCATGAACATGAGGGAGCTTGAGGTTACTTTTTGCCCAGATCGCTATGAATCAAGTCATTGAGCGAAGCGATGTCGTTCTCCTTGAGGAACGTTCCCAACTGCTTATCGCTCCGCACGCCGAAGTCACGATTGTATTGTTTTTCAATCGTTCCGATATGCGTATCATCGCGCTTGTCGCGCAACTGCCCGTCTTCATTTCGGGAGCGGTATCCCCGCATCCCTGGTGCGTCTTTCGCCATATCAACTCCTGGCCTTTCGTGATTCCGAACTGGAGAACTACTAGAACCTATCTCAAAACTGTTTGAGGAGGATACAGATGGCGCCGAGCTGCACGAAGCCGAGGAAGTTGGCTGGGTAGTACTCCCAGCGAGTCAGGAGTCGACGATGCCACTGCATCCAGGCAAAGAAGCGTTCCACGATCCAGCGCCGCTGATAGCGGCGCAGCCGTCGGCCGTCCTGGGTTGCGGGACGAACGCGACCCATCCGGTGTGGCGAGATCATCTCAATGCCTTCGGATCGAAGCTCTTCGTCCAGCTTGTCGCTGTCGTACGCTCGATCTCCGATCAGGTTCTCAGGCTTCGCTTCGATCATGTAGAAGTCGAACGTCAGCTGCACCAGCGTGACTTCGTGATGGTTCGCAGCATGCGTGCAAACCGCCAGCGGCAATCCGTGACGATCCACGATTGCCATGATTTTCACGCCCTTTCCGCGCCTAGTCGGTCCGATCTGCTCCCCGCCACCCTTCGCAGAAGCAAAGGTGGCATCGATGAAGCACTCCGACTCATCAATCTGCGAGCACTCGCGCAGCTGATTGGCCAGAGCGGTCAGCGCGTCGCGCAGCACTTCATTCTGGCACCACTGCTGAAAGCGACGATGTACGGTCTTGTAGTTCGGGTAGCACTGCGGAAGCATGTGCCACTGGGCGCCGGTGTTGAGTATCCACAGCGCGGCTTCCAAAACCTTGCGCGCCGCGATCGGCTTGCGTCCAGAACGCTCGGCAGGGTAGCTCTCCTCGGGAAAGTGTTCCCGGATCAGATCCCACTGTTCGTCCGTCAGCTTGATCACGCGAGCGATTTTACGCCCGCGTCAACCGTTTATCGATTTTGAGATAGGTTCTAGATGGACTAACCATCGCCAGTTTAACGCTGTACTGTGTTTATGTACAGGACCTAGGAAATTGCGCGGGCGGAGCTGTGTTCTCAGCTACGACATGAGACGTGCGAGGTCGGCATAGCGGTGCCCTGGCGGAGCCCCGTCCAAGAATTCCTTGATGAGCGCGTTATCGAGGCTCGTTGTCTGCATAAACCTGTGCTCCTCTTCTTTCATGCGTACGATGCCCGGCGCTTGCTCTTCCAATTCACGCAGAGCATCCAGGGCTTCGCGGGAACGCTCCGCATGGTAGGTGTAGGCCGCGCGGCCCTTGTAGATAGGCCGCCCAAAGATGAGCAGCGCACCGGAGAGTTGGATCTCAGGATGTTCCGTTTTGGTGAGAGATATATCCGTGATGCCGCTGGAGGACTCGATCCAGGCATGAGAGGTCATGTGCGGCGTGGTTCCGTCATTGACCCAGCCGACGATGGGCCGCACTGAAATACCGTACCTCTCATTCAGGTAGCGCGTCAGGAAGAACGCGAGCAAATAGCATCCGCCCGTCAGCTCCTTGTCCTCCACGATCCGCTTGTGGCGAGGAGGGCCATATCGGCAATCTGGCGGTCGGTTGTGTCCAGCGATGCCATCCAGCGCGCGTACTCTTCTTTCTTTCGCTCGGCCTCTCCCATCTGTGCTCTCGTTGCGCTGCTCTATTGATGAATGATGGGAGAAAACTTAACCACGTCCCCCAAAAACGCGCTGAGCGGAGCGATCTTCGAGAGGTTTCGCATCTTGAAATTCCGTCCTGGTGATCGGCGCGAAGCCATGCTCTCAGAATGTCGCGGTGGTCGCCGTCGGCAAGCTCTAAGGGCCTCAAGAATCCTTCCCTGTTGGTCTTCTCGTAAAGATCGAAGCAGTGGACGGAAAGGCGAGATGTAGCTTGCTGATCGAGCTCAGTGCGCATGAACTCCGCATCTACAGTAATGAGATCCGCCGGAACATCCTCAATCTTGACGGTGGTGTATTGGGTCAAGAGGGCGGGGTACTTTCCGTTAAGGAGAATGAAGTACTCGCCATGCCAGTGCTGCTGGCCGCTCCTGGCGGCAGCCATGACGACTAAGGGCGCTCCAAAAGGTGAAATTCCTGTACCGCGTTTCACCCAGATATTTTCTAGACCCATATTCTCTCTCCCTGAGAAGTTGTCTAGCTACCGTACCTTGACCAAGCAGGGAAGCATAGACAATCTTGTTGCAGGGAGTCGCGCATATGGAAAGACTTGATGAAATCCTTCGCCGGGCAACCGCTGGAATCTCCGAGGAGTATTTCCTGCTGCCAATTCACGGCGCAGCCGCGCAGCGCCGTGAGCGCGTCTACTGCTACGAGCTTTATCACCAGATGCGGAGCCTATGGCCGGGTGGTGTCCCGTGGTTTCTAAACGGCGAGGTTGATAAAGGAGGGCATCCACTCTTTGCGGGAGCGGGCGCACCAAAGCCAGACTTTCTGGACTTTCTGGTGCATGTGCCGGGGCAGAACCGCAACTACGCTGCATTGGAAGTGAAGCCCGCCAGCTTTGTGAATCGCGGCATCCGAAAGGATTTAGAGACGCTACAGATGTTCAGGGATCGAGGCTATGAACGTGCAATTCTTCTGGTCTATGGCGCGGAGCCTGACGAGGCCGCACAACGACTGCAGAATTGCGGTGCAACGCCGGAGCGGCATGCCGGGATTGAGCTATGGGTTCATCCGTAGGTGCATCGTCCGGCTGAGCGAGTGGAGACCTAACCAATGGCGAAGTTTCTTGTCACGATTGTCGATCAACTCGACTTTGCCCTGGACCATCTCGTCCTGGAGGACATCAATTACAAGCGCCTATCCTTGGTCTTGGTCGACAACGTCGTGGAGTTAGTCCTTCACCGCTACGCGGAGCACAAGGGCGGCGAGAACAGGTACAGGGGGAACAGTCCCAAGAATGATCCGAAACTGGTTGCCGCCGCGCTCGGGCAGTTCTTCGATCCGAAGGTCAAGCTGGCGAAGTCGTGCGGATTCCTGGATGAGCAGACGACGCAGACGATCACGACGCTGCACGAGTTTCGCAATCAGCTCTATCACCGCGGAATCGTGCACGAAGCAATCCTTCCAGCCTTGGTCCTGTTCTATTTCCGGGTCGCGTGCGATGTGATGATCCGCTACGAGCCTTTCGGCTATTCATGGGGCAGTAGCAACCGAGTTCCGCTTCGCGCCATGAAGTACGTTGGAGTGAACCCGATGAGCAATCCGACCAAGGATTTTCCTGCTGCATGGAAGCGGCTCAAGGAAGTATCGGAGGCGATCCCGCTGCGCCTTGTCGATACCCTTCACAGCCACATGGAGGAGGTCATCGAAGAAACGGACCGCCTGATCGACTATGTTGTGGGCGGTGCGCCGGACGGTTCAACACGTCTAGATGTCGTCTTGGACAGTCAGGCTTGGGGGATCGCCTTTACGGACAAGGGTAGGAACTTCGCTGCAAAGAACGGGTGCACGATTGGGACGGTTGGTGGGTATGTGGATTGGCTCAAGGCCAATTATCCGTGGACGATTCGTACGGACCCCATTCCATCTTGGCGTGGCCGCTTGTCTTCGCTCAAGAGCGAAACGGACGACCACAAGGCGCTCAGGCGGTACACGGAATTCATGTCGCAAACGGAAGAGCTGCGCGAAGCCATAGATCGGACCGCCGAAGCCCTCGACCAGCATGTTGAGAGCCAGATGGGCCGATAGCGTTAATCTGAACTTAGTTCTGTAGTCCGTAGAAACGCGTTGCTATGTCAGAAGCCTTCGTTTCAACCATGACATCGTGCAAGAACTTGCGCTTAGAAACGTACCGGATGCACGGCAAGTTCGTTTCGTCATAGATCTCAAGTCGCACAAGATTGTCCTCGCCGAAATCTATGTAGACAGGGCATTTCGCGTCGAGCCATGTGCGCCGAGGCCTAACCCAATCATATTGATGATGCCCGCAGTAAGAGGCAATGATCTCATTCTCGATCTTGCGGATGCTGTGGATCTCCCCGCCTCGCACTGTGGCCTTGGTAACGCCGGGATAATATTCCGATGCTTCTGACACGCGAATAAAGAGGCCAGCATTGGCTCCCTTCATTTGTCGCTGGGCCTTTCCCCACACAAGATCTTGTGCGACTGCAGATCGCGGGTCGGGAAGCATGTGGTAGATGTCGAAGTTATTTGCGAACGAGCGGCCATCAACGATCCATACAAGATTGCCGTAAAAGGCTTCGCGGGAGGCTCGTTCTGCGTCCGATATTGCGGAGTGCTGGACTTCGACAAATATGCCTGTGGGCGTCACGATGTCAGCGCGATGAATCTCGCCGTCTGCCGCCGCATGGGAAATTTCTCGGCAGTGCTCCGGAAACAAGCTCTTCCACTGGCGGTGCCAAGGAGTTTCATTCTCCCACCACGGATCACAATTGCGCCTGCCGGAATGTGCCCAGTGATGGATTACCTGAGGCCCACACTTCGCGACCATGGCAGATCCGCATTGGGGGCATGTTCCTTTGCCACCAGAGAATGCTTCCCGACGCTGATTTTCAACTAAAGCGTACTGCACCAGACGATCCGTCCTTGTTAGTCGAGGTTAAGCAGACGGGGAAAGTCTCAGCAACAAAATACAGCAAACATGGAAAGGCTCTCCTGCGCTCAGCTTGGCTCGCGGCCCAGACCTGAGGTTGGGCGATTTCGGCCTTTTGAGAGGCTGGGCGTGTCTTCGCATCGTCAATCTGCTGTCGGCCTCACTGATATCTAGGGGATCCTGGCTGACTCTGCGGAATACCGAACCCGGAGTTGGTCGAACAGAGCGCGACCGAAGCTAGACTTCTCTTCCCCGAAGAGTTTCATCAACTTGCGCAGGGCTTTCTCGCCTTGAGACTGTAAGACGAGATCGGTCAACGCCCGACCGGATGCCGAAACGATTGATCGTGGTATTCAGCCACGGGATTGGAATACCGATGCCTAAAAAGCCGACAGACAGTGAAATGTCTGTGGAACTATCTTCGTTAGCGCGGTAGCTTTTCTCGATGCTCTTGGCGATCGATGTGAGCAGTTTGTGGTTCGACGAAAGCTTCTTTTCGTCTTCGCTTTCGAGGGCGTCCCGATAGGTGGACAGCCATTCTCGAAGTGTTGCGTACTTGTCGCGGAGCGTGATTGCGGATAGCAGCAAGTCATCCGCGCTGGAAGCGGCTTCGATTACCTGAACTGCAATTGGCGGAAGATTGAAAGAGGCAAGCGCCCCATCAATTTCCGAATGGCGGAATCTAAACATCTTCGTACGGGCCGCAGATACGATCTCTTCCGTTCTCGCCCAGGCATCACGGCGGGCTGCGAGGAATCCGGATTCCGTGATTAAGGCGCGGCGAAAGGGATGCCCGAAATACGGAGCCGAGAGAAGGTGGCTTCGGGCTAACATGCCAGCACCTCCCCAAAGCACGGCTGACATGTGTGGGTCGGTCGCCTGGCCCGTGAGCTCCCAGGATTTCCTGTTTTCGTCGGCGACCGCCTTTAGAGATGGCGTAACGGCCATTCTATCGACGATCTCCTCTCGCACGGCTGCAAGCGTCTCAGCATTCGGGTCAAATACGACGGGCTTAACAAGGGAGGTGCTGGTTAGCCGGGAAAGCTGCGGATGCTCCTGATCCCACGTGTTTATGAATGCCTGATCTACGATCAGTTCATCGTAGATCACCAGATTCGTAATAAGCGTCAACAGACAGTCAAGCTGTATGACGGCGGCCGGTACATTGGCAAAAGTGTGCGACTGTTTGTCTTGAGAGAGTGCGATCTGTCCGACGGGTGTGGGCGACAACCCGGAAACGAGGAGCTCGTTTACATCCTGAAGTGTCCAGTTGTCGGTTATCAGATCGCGTTTCACTGTTTACCTCTTTCTGGCTCAACCTAACCAGCGCCCTACATGGCGTCAATGTGATACTGGGCATGTTTGCTTCGCTGACTTGGGCCGGTTCAACTGGTACTGCAATATCCGGCTTTACGTGGAAGTTCTGAACTGGGGAAGGTTCTTTGGGATGCGCGCACGCAGCGCTGAGCGGCGATTGTCTAATGCCGGGTGACGACGTCAGGCAGTGGATTGCCGGGCGCGCTTGGGCAGGCTTCCACAGTCGTTTGCGTTGCTCTCACCAATCAGGTTCACAACCCAGGCGAGGTGCTCGGGCGGAACACGCATCCGGCCAATGCGGAGCGCATTCAGGACGGCGGACGAGAGGTGGTCCTGTCCAAGCGTCTGGCGAAGGGCAGGGTGCTGGAACAGTTCGACCGAGTAGCGCAATCCCACGTCACCGTGCTTCTCGCGGCATATCCGGCGCGCCTTCGCGTCGTCCACGACAATGCCAAGAGAATGCTCGACCGCATAGGCGATTGTCGCTGCCTCGCCGTCATCGAGGGTCTCACTGGCTGGACCGACAACGAGCTGCTCGAACAGCGCTTCCCCGGCGTCGCCGAGCGCTTCCACCTCGATAAGCCCGGCCTTCCGCAACTGGGGTGAGCATGGCCGCGTCGGTTCGCCCGGTCTTGCGCCCGTCTTCCAGTTCGCCCGCGGCGACATCGACAACAATCACGCGCTCCGGTAGCGCGCCGAGAATATCCACCGCGCATTGCGTTGCGTTGAGATTGATGATGACGCTGGTATCAGCGACGACACGGCCCGATGTGCTACTCAAGCGAGACTCCATCGTTGTCGGCCTCGACCGGGTCTACACCTTCGAGAATCTCCCGCAGTTCGACGCGCGTCAGATGCAGTAGGCGTGCAAGCTGACCCTCGCTCAGCAAGCCGCGCCGATGGACCTCCGCAGCCAGCAGATTGAGCCGTAGCGTCGTCGGGCGGTCCGCTTCAGCCTTCTGCGCGTCCGCAGGAGAAAGATCGCCGAGAACCTGGCGCGCCTGTTCGTCGGTAATGCCGCCATTGCCCGCGAACCAATCCCAGGTGCCCTACCTTAGTAAGGTCCAGTTCCTCAAGGCGGCGCACCATCGCCTCACGCGAAACCCCGAAGAAGTGAGCGAGGACAATTACGTGTCGCCGAGTCAGCTTCGGTGCGCCCAGCCGTCACTTCCCGGAATTTCTGCATCACGGCGCGCGCGGGAGTGAGGAACGCGCGCGAAAACGCATCGGCATAGCGCTCCTCGCGGGAGCTGAAGTCTTCGTCTGCGTAGAGAATTTCTGGTTTCTGCCTCGTTCCTATGAAATGCCCCGTCTCATGCCCGGCGGTTTGCGTCCGCCGCTCTCGCGGGTGGTTGGCATTGAGAAGAATGCACGCGCCAAGCGCATCGTCGTGGGCGAACAGGCCTGAAATCTTGCCGTTTGAAGCGGCGCACGAAGACGCGGATGCCAATCTCCATCTCCAGCAACGTCACAATGTCCGTAACTGGAGCGAATCCCAAGCCAAGTCGCTGACGCAGCTCAAGTGCGTCCTGCTCGGCCTGCATGCGGACATCGCCCGGAAGAAGTGGATGCTCTGGTGGATAGTTGCGGATGCGCTTGATACCGAGCAGGTTCTCAAGTTCGACTTCCGCCTTCGCCAGCTCCGCCAGCAGCTTCACCGCTTCATCTTCAGCGCTCCCCGACCCGGGAAGCTTTCTGAACCGCGGAGATAGATCGACGTAGATAGCCTCGCGGCGGAGCAGGGCATTCACGGAAGTCTTGTAGAGCTTTGCAAGGTTCTGCAATTCGCTTATCCGCGCGCGGCGCTGCCCCTGTTCGATAGCGACGAGCGTGGTTCGGGCAACGTCGATACCCGCCGCCGCCTCGGCCTGCGTCTTGTTCGCCTCCTCGCGGGCGAGCCGGAGCCGTTCGCCGACTTCCGAAGGCGTCAGTTCTTCAACATGCTCACTCATCGAAGATGCGCCGCCCAGTCGGCAATAAAGGATCGTTTACCAAGTGACTTCACGAAACTCCCCCATTCGGTTTCATGTTTAGAAAGCATGCGGCCAAGCTTCGCCTTGGCATCTGCCTCGGGTATGCGCAGCGAGCGCGCGAGCTGAAACGCGCAGAGGTCGATGGCAATACAGCCCGGCGCGGAGCTGCGAAGAGCAGCGAGGTGATCGAGATGCAGCGTTCCGGCAATGGCGTATTCGCGCTGTGCGTGCAGATAGAGATCAAAACCCTTCGCCGCGCCTTGCTCGAACTTGGCTGCGGCGAGATTTTCCCATACATAGGTCTCCTTGGCTTCCGTCAGCCCTGCCGCGTGGACAGTCTGCCGACGCAACATGCAGGCGGCGCAGATTCCACACTGGCGCTTGCGCCCGTCTACGGAAACCTGCCGCGCCGACTGCCAGCAGGACCGGGTCTGCTCCCAGGTTTGCGCGTCCTTACAGGTATCGACGAATTCCTTGAGCGTCTCGCCCTTCGTGTACCAGAGCCGCGGGAACTCGAAGTGCGGCTGATAGTTCAGAAGGGCGGAGAGGTAGGCTTCCATCAGATCAGTGAAAGCGGGATGGTTGCGGTAGTCCTCATAGGCTTGGCCCACCGGAATCAGCGCCGGCCCCAAGGCGCCCTGGCCGCTCTCGGGGACGATAATGCGATCCGCCGTC
Source organism: Pseudomonadota bacterium (assembly GCA_037200665.1). GTDB lineage: Bacteria > Pseudomonadota > Gammaproteobacteria > Steroidobacterales > Steroidobacteraceae > ZC4RG30. The sequence goes on from JBBCGD010000002.1 coordinate 150,372, forward strand.
GTGAGATACGCTGACAGCCCGCTAATCGTCGCGAATTTGAACCCGCGCGCACGGGCACTTGATTCAACGGATGCCTGCGGGTGGACGCCATAGGGCACGGAAGCAAGGAGCTGCCCGTAGCTGGCCATCGAATCGAGGTCGGTCGCTTTCGCGCCGAGCCGCACGCGCAGCAGCTTGTCGCCGAGCGATTGCTGCATGAGCCCGGCGACGGCTCGCGAATCCAGTCCTTCGCTGAACGCGATCACCGCGCGCGATCCGCTCGGCAGCACGAAGCTTCTCTGCATGGGGGAGGGCTCGGCCTTCTTGCGTGCCGAGAACTCGAAAGCCCAGCGGTCGCCGGTCAGAAACGAAAGCGCTTCGTGAAGCGCGCCGCCGACCTGCTCCCAGCGGCGCGGCTCGTGCACAGGGATGCGGACGTGGAACTCGCGCACCCAGTGATGCGTGGCGCGGCGCTGCGACCTGTCGCAGAACTCGACGACCGCCGCCACCAGCAGCGCGTCGAAGACCACCGGTTCCCACTCCGCGAAGCAGTACGACGCCAGCTCCTCGGTCGAGAACCTGACGTGTTCGCCGATCTTGCACGGCACCCAGCCGGAGCCGGGCTTAACGCCGGGTTCATGCACATGAACGCGCAAGAGGGGAGACAAGGATTCAGCTCTCTGCGCCTTACCCATTATAGCTGCACTCCGTCATCAAGCCCGGTCTGCTTGTTCGAGCGCGAAGTCTGCGGGGTGGCCCCATTGCTCAAGTGCTGGCGGGCAAGGCCGTCGAGTGCGACCTTCTTCAGTCCGTTCACAAGGCGTTCGCGGACTTTTTCCGTCCGTGCCTCGCTGGATTTCCTGTAGTAGTGCTCTTCAACCTGTTTGTTGCCGCGCTCCGCGCGCTGCATCAGCGCTTGCGTCGTTACGTTGACGAGGGTTTCCCTCGTTCAAGGGACCCTTGCTTGCCGCTAGTTCCGCCAGATCGACAAGCGAGCATCCAAGCGGCTGGCCTGCCACCTGCTGGCGCAGCGCCCGGATTTCCTCGCCATGCTGCTCGGCAAACAACATTTGCTGCTCACCCGCAAAGATCCTTGCGAGTTCGCGCCAGACGGTTAGCGGCACTTCCTCCCTGCAACTCTTGTCGAGAACCGGCAGGTAGGCTTTGGCAACCTCATCGAGCGAATAGGCGCGGTTGTCCGCGCGCTCGGCCAAGTGCTTCCACCGACGGCTCATGTTCAGGCTCTTGTGCGGACCATCGCTCATGACGACCTCCAATGTCAGAAATTTAGTAAATTAATACTGACAATGTCAATACGTGCGAAATTCTCGAAGGAAAGGACCCTTTTGCTCCGAAAGCCAAGACCATGCCGGGAGGGAAGTCACGAATCGCGCCCGCGGGCGTCGCCCGCGCCGGGCTCTTGTGAACCGAACCCCCGCTCACGGGTTCCGGCCATCCGGCTTCGATCCCTGGCGCAAAGGCCGCTTCGGCCCGTCCGTCAAGGCGACCTTGGCGGGCAGCAAGTTCGCCGGGACCGTGCCTCGCTCGCATCTAAGCTCTCTGAAACCCTCAAGCGCCATATCGAGGAGGCTGAAAAGGCAAACCGCCAGCGCTCCACCACTCTCAAGTTTCAGTACACGCAAACCATTCACCGCCAGCGCGAGGAACGCGAAGCGCTGCGCCTCTCGCTTGAGAAGCGCTGACTTCGAGCCGGAGATTTAGCGATGAACGATAACCAGGGTCAGCCAGCGGACGCTGAACTGCTTAAAGACGAGCCGTTCAACTTCTACATTTGCCTTCCCGAATTCAGGGTGCATGAGGTCTACGAGCGCCGTCTGTGGCGCGGGCGGCGGGTCACGATAGAATTGGCGCAAGGGCGCATCGTGCCGTGCGCTACGGTCTACCGCTTCTCAAGCTTCTAGCGCAATCCATTCCATTCTCTCGGGGGTCTTGTATCCAGCATCGAAATCGGGTGCTGAGTTTCGTCTGTCCTTTCCCCATCTGAGTTCTTCGACCTTCACCGTCCATCAGAGCCTGTGCTGTAAGCCTGGTGCGCGGAGCCATCAGGCTCCGATGGTCGAGGCCTCCGAACTGAAGACGGGGGAAACGATGAAACTCATTACGCGATTTGAACTCGCATCCAATTCCACAAACGAACTGCATGTCCTGCGCGGCGACGCGCTCAAGGTTTTCAACCTTGCCGCGCGCGGCACGCAAGAGCGCCGCGACGCGCTGCTCTCGCTCACCAATCTTTATAGCGAGATTGCCTCCCGGCCCGCACCGTAGACGCAAAACGGCCCGGCTGACCGCGAGGCCAGCCGGGCCGCTGTTGTCGTGTTTACTAGACCAGCTCCAGCTTCACTTCGCGGCCAAGGGCGCGCGCGGCTTTGAAGACCGTGTCGAGCTGAATCTTGTCGTTCTCTGGGTCGAGGACGCGGTCGAGCTGACTGCGACTGGTATGCATGCGCTTGGCCATCTCGTTCTTGGTCAAGCTCTCCTTCGCCATGGCGTTTTCAAGCTGCCATGCAAGGCTGCGTTTGATCGCAAGTGCACTGGTTTCCTCGTAGGTGCCTTCGTCCTCCAGGAAACTGTCGAAGGACGAACCGATGCCTCCTTTTTTCTTCTTGGTCATGTGTTCACCTCTTTCTTTCGTTTCAATGCTAAATCCAAATCCGTCTTCGGGGGTCTTCTGTGTTTTCTTGATGAAGCTGTGCAGCAGCACCATCTTTCCGTCCTCGACACAGAGGATCACGCGCGTTATGCGCCTTGCCGAGCGACTTGCAGACGGGCATTCCGACAGGCCAACCAAATTCGGCGGTGGCGATGTCCTGTCCGACGATGCGGCGGTCGGATTCATCAAGTGCCTTGAGCCATTCGCGCACTGGCTCGTTGCCCGCTCCCGTGCAATAGAACGCCGCCGGAAGCATTGGCGCAGCCACAGCAAGGACTCCCGGGGGGAACGTGGCGTTCTAGGGTGTTCGGACCAATTTTCGAGCGTTTCGAATAGCTTGTCTGCGGTCTCGGGATTCAGGGATTCGAACTGCCGGTTCGGGTCCGGGGGGTTGAACGATCTCCCTCCGGGGAGCTCACAGTGATTCAATACAATCCGTCCACCAGCGGACGTAGCTTCCGAACCCGCAAGAACACGCGTCGTATCCTTGAGTACTTCGCGAATGCTGTGATCTTCTTCGGAGTTCGAGCCCCTCCTTTGCAGTTGCTCTGGCCCACCACGGGTAAGCGTGACGCACGCTTACTTTCGACTGACAAACTCAGAACACAAATTGGGAGTAGCACCTTGACTATTACTGGACCGCAGTGCCGCGCGGCACGCGCGCTAGTGGAATGGACGGTCGAGGAGGTGGCGGAACGATCGAGTGTCAGTCCTGGCGTTATCGCCGATTTCGAGCGCAAGATCTCCGATCCGAGCGCGGACGTAAAACGCCGGTTACTCGATGTCCTCGAGTCCGGCGGTGCCGTGTTCATCTGGGAAAATGGCGGCGGGGTAGACGCCAGCGCTCACTACGATAAGATCCAGAAGCCATCGTTTACGGTGAGTGAGAGCCGTTTGATGGCCGAAATGTGGGTAAGGTCTTGGCTGCGCGCTATTAGGTATCTGTTGAGGTACCAAAATTCGCGAAGGTCAGGATAAGGTTTAGAATCAAGCAGTTGCGGTTGAGTTAGGATCCCTCACTCGGGATCAGCGGTTGAACGCCATTTCGACCGGACCATGGACGGCGAAGAGATGGATTTCGCCCCCGCTTGCGGCAATCGCAAAGCTGCCCGCGTACTGCATCGCGACCAAGGGACCTTCGAAGCGGCCGGCAATCCGCGGCCGCGGTCCACCCGGTGCGACTATGACACCGGAGCCGTCGCGAGTCCGAGCCACCACCAAGGTCTGATCGCCAAAGCCTGGCAGCGGCTGGGCGTCCACGATGTCCTCCACACCAGCCGAGAGGGCGAGTCTTCTGGCATCGTCCGGCGGACCTGGTGGCAGTGGTTGCGGGTTTAGGCTGGCCAAACCGCCTTCGACCGGTGTGAAGGCTTCTATCTGGTCGGGGTCCATAGGCTTCGACCACCAAGCCTTTTGCGGTGCGACGCGCTATATGGGCGATTCCGCGCACGTCCCGTACTTCGGCCTCCATCGCAGCGTCGAGCGAAGCCAGCCAGCGGAACTCCATGGTTTGGATCCGTACAGGACCAATGATCGGCCGGCGTGATGCACGCTCCACGGCCACCTCACGCATCCTCGTCGATAGGCCCACCAGCGCTGGTGTCACCGCGAGGCCATTAGCGTCGGCGCTCACGTCGATTCGTAGGCCAACGCCCCGGAACCAGATGATTTCACCCGGTTCCAGCCCGCCCACGGTGACGAGATGGCTGTCTAGGCCGACGTCGGCACCCAAAGCCCTTCTCCAATCGGGATGCTCGAGCGGCGGTGGACGAAAGTCGTCCGCCGTCAGCGCTTGGCCGACAGATAGTTTTAACCAGGCGCCACTGAGCTTCAGGCAGTCATCGATCCAGTTGACTTGCACGTTCTCTATGCGGCCGTCTTCGCCGCGTACGATTGTTGGTTTGCCGAGGTCGACCAGCCAAGCGCCGCGCGGAGTCACGATGATGATCTGCACATTGTCGGTAATATGCTCGCCAGCGCGAACTGAGAGGTTGAAGCTGATGCCACCGTCTCCGGACTTCATCTGTGGCTGGAGCCAGGCGTTGGGCGCGAGGATCTCGGCGCTGCACAGCCTATCGGTGTTGCTCAGGTTGACCCAAGCTCTTACGCGCACATCCGCGACGGTGAAGCGGGTCGGCGGATCACCGCTACCGGCGGCTGCGCGCTCGCGGCAACGACCCCACCAAGTTGGCCGCCCGAAGGGTGCAATGCCACACGCTAGCCGTTCGCGGTCGGCCTGCGGTGCCTTGATCACCGGGCCACCGACGGTCATGCCGGATTCGCTGGAGCCGATGCTGCCCCAACGTGGCTGGGCGCCCAAGATAGAGGGTAGCGCTGGTAGGGGGACATCAAGGTAGAAGCTCTGTGGGCCATCCGTGCGTAACGCTTGGGATGTTCGCGCGGACCCACTCGCGCGCGAGCTTGCGCGCCAAGGGTTCCAGCGGGCTGGCGAGGCCCGAGAGGTCCAAGCCCCAAGAGACCGAGAACCGTATGCTCGCAGGCACGATGAAGCCAATGGTGGCGGTCAAGACGCCGGCGAGGGCAGCGACTTCGATGCCGAGGCCGGCGAGGGCGATGTGGATGTCGGCGACGATAGCCGGCGTGGCCCCGTTCGGCTGCCAGCGGATATTGACGGGCAACCCTGGAGGCAGTCGGCGCGTCAGAATACTGATCGCGGCGCCCTGGTCGAGGAAAACACCCCACTGCTGTGCCGGTGTGAGTTGGCAGCGTAGCGGCCCAGCCACGCCGAAGATGATCGCTACCACGCCGTCCGCGCGCCTTAGGGAGGGCTGGGCTGGGATTTCTTCACCGAGAGCACCGACGATCGGGGCCGTGTCGAACAGCACTGTGCCGACCAGCGGCGCGAGGGCGGTATCGACCACAACCTGGACTGCGGTCGCGATTGGAGCAGGCGCCAGCAGACCCGAGGTATCGGAATGCAGGTCGGCGACCTGCAGCGTGGTGTCCACGAGCACTACGCTGCCGAGTAGCTGGATCACACCAACGTCGGTGCTCGGTGGCGCGGCGTTGGGGTGCGCCATGAGGTCGGCATGACTAGTCACGAAGGCGCGGATGGCCAGTCGGAAGCCGACGGCGCTGTCCTCGGCGTCGAAGAACACCACCGAATCGGGCACCGTATCAAGCCGATCAAGATAGAGGGACGGCAGCGCCGGTGGGCAGTGCGCATTCAACTGTGCCTGGACGTATTCCGTGAGCGCTTGCGACAGTACGCCTTCGCGGACCTGGACTTCGATCGCCATGGCTGGCCCTCCCTCATTCAGTTCAGCCACGCCGATCGCCAATAGGTGACGTGGCTAAGTTCGTCCTGCAGGATATTCCGTGCAGTCGCGTCCGTTAGGAGGGAACTCTCAGGGTCGCGAGGATCCTCCGTGTCGGCTGCCATGGTTAATGGCGCCGGTATCGGTGCTAGAAGCTGTGATCGCGTCGCGGTTCGAAGTGTCCTTCCATTGGACTGTCATCAGACGCTGCTCGGGTTGCCTGCAACTTGTTCTTTCTTGCGCCGGAGATCCTACTCCGCCAAGGGAGCTTATCACCATCCGTGCCCTTCGCAATCTCGCGATTCCACGGGGCGAGCATTACTGGACGTGAAGGGTGTCGCTATTGGTTCGGAGGTAGTGGAAACAAGACTTGGCTAGGACAGCCTATGCAGGGACAATTCAGTTCCTGGCGCGGCTAGATGTCGCGCGCGCACCATTCGATCTGGCCGGAACGAATCCAGAAGTGACTTCGACATCCCGTAGTTTGATTGACTGAGGGAGATACCGTTGGTCGATGCAGCCAGTCCATCCTGACTGACCAGCGAGGGCGACGGTTGGGATTCAAGGAGAGTTGGATTCGATCGTTGCACCCGCAGGGGCAACGAAAGCACGCCCATTTTTGGTGACCGGCATCAATCACAAGCGTGAGTACACCCGGAGATACCTGTTGCGGGGTAGGGTGTTGCTGTATTACCCGGGCAATGAGATCCGGTCGCGGAATGGCCCGGATCGCTACCAGAATTGCTCGGACTATTCCCCGGAACATGGAATTATCCGGTACGGTCCAAGAATGGGTCGATATCCGCGAGGCCCCAATACGTGGTGTCCATGCAAATGGGGCAGTGCGGGTTCTGGTTTGCGCCAGGGCGGCGATCCGCGAGTACATCGAACCGGCGGGTGCGCTGCCACACGTGCTGGTCGTTGCCACGGAATCCGGTGAGGCATTGCAATAGTTCGTCGATGGCTAGACAGGCCGTGGCTGTTGTAAAGGTCACCACTACCGGCGCGGGATTGCCAGCGCCACGGACATAGCCTTCGCGCTTTCGACGTTCATATTCTTCGGGCTCCTGCCGGCGAAGGCATTCATCACGCGCAGTAACCGGATCGACGATCTCCCGACACATCAGGCAGGGCGCGCCAGGTCCGAGAATCGTCACGCGCCCGGTGAAATCCTTTGCACGGCCGCCAATTCCTGGTTCGATAGCTAGTCCCATGTCGAATACCGGAATTAGATAGAAGTATGCCAGCCGGTTCAGCAGCAGACGGCCATCGTGATCGTCAGTGCACCCGAAAATGGCATCACAGGACTTCAAGGCGTCGCGATTCTCAGGTGCGCCGACCCAGCTGCGTAGAGCTACGGTGCGAGTTCCCAGCGCCATGTTGGAGATTTCTCTTGCCAAGACGTCCACCTTGGCGCGCATTCCGTCTGCATCGGAGCGGCGCGCTCCATGGAGTCGATTCAGATTCGTCACGTCGACGATATCCTCATCGATCAACAGTAGTTGTCCGACTCCCAACCGTGCGAGCAGCTGAGCAGTTGCACTTCCAGTTCCACCGCAACCTACGACGGCAATTCGCATGTGGCGCAACTGGGCGGTGAATTGCGGACCGAACAGCAGCGACTGTCTCGCAAATGCTTCAAGATCCCCGGCTGCAGTGGACTGCCTATGGAAATACATCTTCCGGCCAATCACCGAGACGAACTGCGCATCCACGCGTGCTTTGGAGTGGTACCAGTATCGGGCGCGCAGGATGCCATCTCTTATCCAGAGCAGGCTCAGCAAACACTCAGATGCGCCGTTGCGGTTCTTCGCGAGCTGCAGCAAGTCGCGCTCGTTACTGTCATCTTGCGGGGAGAATGTGTCTGGCCCTTGGGGATGACTGTGAACAATGCCCGCGACTAGGTGCTCATCGGCGGCCCGCCGCAGCAGCCGGACGAAGGAGTCAGTCGACCAGGTGATGTGCATGCCGCTCGCGGAGACAAGATCTGAAGGCGGAATCGGCAGAACCTCATAGGATGTCAGCCGATCCCGGGAACGCCGCTCCCATGGATCGGAGCGGATGGCCGACTTGCCGAAGAGGACGTACGCTGCGGCTTCAGCGCTATCTGGTCGTGTAAGAAGGGCACGCAGTTCCTGCTCGTGCCTGTCCTGAATCACAACATCCAGCAATGTCATGCTGCCTCTTGCAGCGCTGTCTCGATGCGCTTGAGCATGGTCCATATGCCGTCGATGCCTGCCCGCCAGTCATTGTTGTGCCGGGACCAGCGTTGCCAGCTCTGTCCGGCGAAGCTGTGTGCATGGTCTGCTTTGCGGGGGTATGCCTTGCTGGTTGCCAACCGCAGCCATGGCAGGGCGTAGAACATGTCGGGGGAGCTGTCGGGGTAGCCGCTGGGAAGCAGGATCAAGATGTCTACTACCTTCGAGTCGAAGCGGCCATCGGGCAGGCTGATTCCTCGAAGGATGACGGCCTTCTGGCCGCCTTCTTCGATTTCCTCGTACTTCATGCCGCGCTCCGCTAGATAGCGGCGGCACTTGAGCGGGAGCACGGCCATTGCCTTAGCCCTCCGTGGATTTGCTGATGCCGGTGAAGAAGCGCTCCGTGCCCTGAGAGGTCAGGTCTGCATGCTCGGTATCCTCGATCTTCCGGTCGTCTGCGCCGCGGATCTCCTGCCAGACACCGTAGGTTTTGGGATCCACTGCTGCCAGTTTCTTGAGCGTCAGTCCCAAGATGCGTGCAGAGCCCCATTCAAAGATGCGGCCGTCGAGATCAAACCGGAAGGACCGATCGCTCCGGAACAGAATGAACTTCTCCACGCCTGCGGTGCGCAAGTCGGTGGTTTCGTCCGGTCGCAGTTCTTCCAGCAGTCCGTTTGCCAGGACCTGGAATACCAGATGCTCGGCCGTCGGGAGCGCGCCTGCGACTTCCAGCAGCTGGCGGCCAGTGGGTACGGGATCAGCAATGACTCCGGGACGGTAATCCAGGCGTTCATCGCCAAACTGGATGCGGTAGGGGCCGTGCTCCCGGGGAGTGCGGCCGGCGCGCAACGCTTCGCCGATGTCTTCAATCGAAATATCAGAAGTGGTCATGGGTCACCTGATTACTGGGAGGGCCTGCAGCCCCATGACTACCTATATTATAGCTAAATATTAGCTAGTCAATAGCTTGAAAAGAAATAAATACTGATTGAAATTCAATCATCTAGTCGAGTATAAAAGCTCCATGAACGCAAAACGGACCATGACATTGAACCTGACGGATGCGGAAATGCGGGTGCTCGAGGAGCTCTGTGGAAAGAAGGATCTGAGCAAGACAGCTGTACTCCGCCAAGCCTTGCGTCTCTATCAAGTCGTTGAGGCGCGAATCGAGAAGGGTGACAAGCTCTTTTTCGAAGATGACAAGACTAGGGAAAAGGCTGAGGTCATGATGTTGTGAGCGTCACCATCTCAACGGTATCCCTGTTCAATACAGAGAGCGGCAAGCCAGAGAGAGCCGAGCTGTGGGATGCCATCGCGGAGCGGCAGCTCGCGGACTGGGAAGGCGAGTGGGTCCCCGGAGATGCTCAAGGCCCTGCAGCGACTGCACCGAGCGGGGGGTACCTCGGAAACTTTGGCCGCAGAGCCGTCACTGGGATTGGCGCCAGAAGACCGCTTCTCTCCAGGGATTGCTGGCACACCCTGGGTTCAGTGTCGTCTGCGGCGGCATGACTCAAGGAATGATGATTCTGGATACCACGACCAAGCGATGCCGTATCGAGGCGCAGCGGGGGAAGAATCTGGTCTATGTACGATATCTGGAGAACGCGCCATGGAATCAGAAGGAACTGTTTGATCCACCTCGCTATCACGGCGTGGGGTCAATCCTGGTTCGGGCGGCCATAGAGTTGAGTCGCAGCGAGGACTTTCGGGGGCGGATCGGGTTGCACGCCTTGCCGCAGTCGAATGTCTTCTATGCGAAGACGTGCGAGATGAGTGACTTCGGTGTGGATACAGATCCCAACTACAGCCCGATGCGTTATTTCGAAATGACACCTGAACAAGCGGAGGCTTTTATTGCGAAAGGAAAACGGCCATGAAAATTGATCTCACAGAAGAGTGGTGCATGAACATGGCGCAGCTCGAAGGAGATGCGGATATCGGGGCAGGTTTTCTCGCCATCGATCCCGTATTTGATGGAGAGCTGATGGAACAACGCGCACACGACGAACCTGCGGTTGCGTTTGGACGTTTTGTGCGTTTAATGCGGCGCAGCCGCGGTTTGACCATTGAGAAACTAGCCAATGACGCCGATGTAGATATCGGCGAGCTGGTGAGTATCGAGGATGATCCGCATTTCAAGCCGGAAGTTCGTACGGTTTATCAGTTGTCCATGATTTTCGATGTGCAACGATCCCCTGCTGTACTCGCGCTTCTGGACGCGCGTGATGCGCGACCTCGGCCTCGTGAAGACACCCGAGCCCTTCGCGAACCTGCTGACGCAGGGCATGGTGCTGAACCACATCTTCCAGCGCACCAGCGGCGCGGGCCGGCGCGAGTACTTCAATCCGGCCGATGTGGACCTGGTCGTCGATCCGGCTACGCGCAAGGCCACCGCCACGCTGAAGAAGGATGGCAGCGCCGTGGACTACGAAGGCTTCGGCACCATGTCGAAATCGCGCCTCAATGGCGTCGACCCGAACGCCATCACCGCGCAGCACGGCGCCGATACCGCGCGCCTGTTCATGATGTTCACCGCGCCGCCCGACCTGTCGCTGGAATGGAGCGATGAAGGCGTGTACGGAGCCAACCGTTTCCTGCGGCGCCTGTGGAAGGCCGCGCACGAGCACCTCGGCGCCGGTGGTGCCGTGACGGAAGCGCAGGTGAAAGCCGCGCTGGCTGGCGAACTCGCGCCGGCCGATCGCGAACTGCGCCGGGCCGCGCACCAGACCCTGGCCAAGGTCGAGGACGACATCGGCCGCCGTCGCGTGTTCAACACCGCAGTGGCCAGCGTGATGGAGCTGCTCAATGCCATTGGCAGGCACGCCGCCTCGGGTGAAGCTGCCGCCGCGCCGGTGGCCCGCGCCGTGCGCCAGGAAGCGCTCGAGATTGCCGTACTGTGCCTCGCACCCATCGTCCCGCACATCACCCACGAGCTGTGGCAGCAGCTGGGGCAGGGCGCCGAGCTGTGGCGCGCACCCTGGCGCAAGGCCGATCCGGCCGCGCTCGTGCAGGACGCCATCGAGATCGTCGTGCAGGTCAATGGCAAACTGCGCGGACGCGTCAGCGTCGCGCCTTCGGCCTCCGACGAGGAGATCAAGGCCGCCGCGCTCGCGGATGAGAACGTGCGTCGTTTCTTCGAGGGTCGCGAGCCGAAGAAGGTGATCGTCGTGAAGGGCAAACTGGTGAACGTGGTCGCATGAGGCGCGTTGTCGCATTGCTGGCCTGTTGCGTGCTGGTCGCTTCCTGCAGCTTCCGGTTGCAGGGACGCCAGGTGCTGCCCGCCTCGCTGGCGAGCATCGAGCTGAACGCGACCGATGCGCACAGTGACTTCACCGCGGCGTTGAAGCGCTCGATCACCGCCTCCGGCGCGCAGCTGGTCGATCACGCCACCACCGAACAGGCCGTGCTGCGCATCACCCGCGACGAAGTGACCGAAGACGTGCTGTCCGTTGACGCGCGCAACATCCCCACCGATTTCGAACTCACCTACGTGGTCGAGGTCGGCGTGCGCGTCGGTACCAACGAGCTGATGGAAGCCGAGAAATTCACGTTGTCGCGCATCTACAGCTTCGACGAGACCAGGCTCCTGGCCAAGGAGCGCGAGAAGGACATCCTGCGCGAGGCACTGGCACGCGATATGGCGAGCATCGTGCTGCGCCGGCTTTCTTCGCTGTAACCGGGCCACGCCATGCTGCGCATGGGTGGACTCGACCGGGCCGCAGTAGGGATGCTGCTGGATCGCTATGGGCTCGGCCTGCGCATGGTGCTGCTCGATCAATCCATCCCCGGCAGCTACTGGGGTGAATCCGAGGCCGGCCTCAAGGGCCATACGCTGTATGCCCGCTCCGATACGCCACTGCATTCGGTGCTGCACGAAGCCGCGCATTTCATCTGCATGGCGCCCGAGCGCCGCGCCGGACTCGACACCGACGCCGGTGGCGATGACGCCGAGGAATGCGGCGTGTGCTACCTGCAGCTGCTGCTGTCCGGCGAACTGGCACAATGCGGTTTCAAGCGCGCCTGCGCCGACATGGATGAATGGGGTTACAGCTTCCGCCTGGGTACCACGCGCGCCTGGTTCGAGCAGGATGCGGACGATGCACGGCTGTGGCTGCTCAACGCGGGCATACTCGATTCACGGGGCAAGCTGACCGGCAGTTGCCGCCTGTAACCGCGCACATCACCGGATACGGACAAGACACAAGAACAGGGAGCAGGGAATGAAGAAGCTCATTTCGATCGTGGTGCTGGTGGCCGTGCTGCTGGCAGCCGCACCGGGCCTCACCGGCCGCATCGCCCGCAACCGCATCGACCAGGCCTTCGAATCCGTGCCGGAGAAGGCTCCCTACCTGAAGATCGTCGAGAACAAGTGGACCAGCGGCTGGTTCAGCTCCGAGCACCTGACCACGTTCGAGATCGTGCTGCCGCAACTGACGCCCGCCGTGCAGGTGGCCTACACCGGTCGCGCACTGTCGCCCGCCACCGCGCTGCCGGTCGCGCAGGAAATTCCCAATGCGCCCGCGCCGCAATCCGCACCGCTGCGCATCTCGCTGCGCGAACACATGCTGCACGGTTTCTTCCTCGGCCCCGGCGGCATCGGCCTCGCCCGCATGCAGACCGAACTCGTGGCCGGCGACGACGTACGCAAGAAGCTGGTCGAGCTGTTCGGCACCGAGCAGCCGGTGCAGGTCGTGACCAGGCTGGGAATCTTCGGCGGCACTTCCACCACGATTTCAGCGAAGGCCCACAGCCTCGATCTTGGCAAGGTGGATGCGAGCCTGGCAGGCGGCACCGTCGCCTGGGACGACTTCAAGCTGACCCTCGACATCGGTCGCCATGCCAGCTCCTATGCGCTGGATGGCCGCATGCCGCGCATCGAGGTGGGCCACGACAAGTCGGGCCTGCATGCGCGGCTCAACGACATCACCCTGCATGGCAAGGGCAAGCGCATCGTCGAGGATCTCTATGGCGGCGGCGCGAATTTCGGCATCGGCAAGCTCGAGCTCACCGGCAAGGACAAGACCAGCACCGTGGTCAACGACCTGAAGTACGACTTCGAAGCCGGCAAGAAAGGCGACTTCCTCGATTACGTCATCCATTCCGGTTCGGGCGAGGTGCACAACAAGACGGTGGAAAGCACCGGTGTGCAGCTGAAGGAAGTGCATTTCGACTACACGCTGCGCCACCTGCACATCGACAGCCTGCAGAAGGTGATGGCGGCCATCCGGGCAGTGCAGGCCAGGGCCTATGCGGGTTCGGCAAACCCCCGCCCGGATGAACTGCTGCAGGCGATGAAGGATCCGGGGCTCGAACTCATCAAGCACGATCCGGAGGTCACCATCGATCGCTTCGGCATCGTCACCGCGCAGGGCGCGGGCATCCTCAAGGGGACGATCAAGGCCGAAGGCATCACCGACGCGGATCTCTCGGCGGGCAGGTCCGACCTGATGCAGAAGCTCCACTGCGATTTCAATCTCGAGATCGCACAGGCGCTGGTGGACAAGATCCCGAATGGCAACACCATGGCGGGCCTCGGCATCGACAACGGTTTCCTGAAGCGCGATGGCGACAAGCTGGTGAGCCACATCGAGTGGCGCCGTGGCGCGCTGCTGGTGAACGGCAAGGCGCCGCAGATGCCGCAGGGCCTGCCGCTGCCCGGCATTTCGCCGCCGGCTGCGCCGAAGTAACGGCGGCTGGAAGCGCGGGCGGCTCAGCGCCGCTTCGCGAACCTGTCCGTGGCCTTGCGCAGCGCCTTCGCGATGCCGGGCTCGAATGCGGAGTGCCCGGCATCCGGCACCACCACGAGTTCGGCTTCGGGCCACGCGCGATGCAACGCCCAGGCGCTGCGCATCGGGCACACCACGTCGTAGCGACCCTGCACGATCACGCCGGGGATGTTGCGGATCTTCGGCACGTCGCGCAGCAGCTGGTCGTCGGTCTCGAGGTAACCGCCGTTCACGAAGTAATGGCATTCGATGCGCGCGAAGGCGGCCGCGTAGTCGGCATCGCGGAACTTCGCCACGTAGTGCGGATCGGTGCGCAGGTGGCTGGTGGCGCCTTCCCAGATCGACCATGCGCGCGCGGCGGCGTTGCGCTCTTTCGAATCGCTGCTGGTGAGCCGCTTGTAGTAGGCGCGCACCATGTCGCCGCGTTCATTCTCGGGAATCGGTGCGACGAAGTGTTCCCACAGGTCGGGGAACAGCGCGGCAGCGCCGCCATGGCTGTTCTGGTAGAACCAGTCGAGCTCGGATTTGCGCAGCAGGAAGATGCCGCGCAACACGAGCTCGGTCACGCGGTCCGGATGCTTCTGCGCATAGGCCAGCGCCAGCGTCGAACCCCAGCTGCCGCCGAATACCTGCCAGCGCTCGATGCCCAGCAGCTCGCGCAATTTCTCGGTGTCGGCGACGAGGTCCCAGGTGGTGTTCTCTTCCAGGCTCGCGTGCGGCGTGCTGCGCCCGCAGCCACGCTGGTCGAACATCACGATGCGATAGCGTTGCGGATCGAAGAAGCGCCGCATCTGCGGATTGGTGCCGCCGCCCGGCCCGCCGTGCAGGAACACCACCGGCTTGCCCTTGGGGTTGCCGCTCTCTTCGTAGTACAGCTCGTGGATCGCCGATACCTTCAGCTTGCCGGTGCGATAGGCACGCAGCGTGGGATACAGGCCATCCGCGGGCGCGGGTTTCGGCGCCGCCGTAGCAGTACGCGGGGATTTTTTCTTCGTGGCCATCAACGTGCTCCGGTCATGGGTCCAAGTGGCGCACCGCCGATCAGGTGCAGGTGCAGGTGGTAGACCTCCTGCCCACCGTGCTGGTTGCAGTTGATCAGCAGGCGGTAGCCATCGGCGGCGATGCCGAGTTTTTTCGCGAGGTCGCGCGCGACGAGGAACATGCGGCCGATCAGCGGCGCATCCGCATCGGCGATGTCGTTCGCGGTGGGGATGGGTTTGTTGGGCACGATGAGGATGTGCACCGGTGCGCGCGGCTGGATGTCGCGGAACGCGGTGATCTCCGCATCCTTGTAGACGATATCCGCCGGCAGCTCGCCGGCCACGATGCGTTCGAACAGCGTCGGCATGACTAAAGACCCCGGCCTTCCAATTGCGAACCTATAATAGCCGCCTTGAGAACCCCACCGGAAAAGTTGCCTGCGGCGCTCAAGCGCGGCCTTGCTCCCGTCTACCTGCTTTCAGGGGATGAGCCGCTGACCCAGGGCGAAGCCGGCGATGCCATTCGCGCCGCGGCGCGCGCGGCCGGCTACGCCGAGCGCCAAGTCTTCTTCATCGAGCGCGCCAACACCGGTCCCTGGGACGAGATCTTCGCCAGCATGCAGGCCATGTCGCTGTTCGCCGCGCGGCGCGTGCTCGAGATCCGCATTCCTGGCGGCAAGCCCGGCACGGAAGGCGCGAAGGCACTGGCCGAATTCGCGCGGCTCGCCGGCAATGACGTACTCCTCCTCGTCACCACTGGTGGCCTCGACTGGACCACGCAGAAATCCTCCTGGGTGCAGGCTCTCGATGGCGCTGGTGTGTGGGTGGACGCGCAGCCCGTGAAAGTCGCGCAGTTCCCGGCCTGGCTGAAAGAACGCGCCGCGCACCACGGCGTGCAGCTCGATGACGAAGCTGCCGCGCTGCTCGCGCAGCACACCGAAGGCAACCTGCTCGCGGCCGCACAGGAACTGCAGAAGCTGTCGCTGGCGGGCATCGCCAATGCCGGCGTCGCCGAAGTGCTGGCCAGCAGTGCGCAGAGCAGCCGCTTCGACGTGACGCAGCTCGGTGAAGCCGTGCTGCGTGGTGACGTGGCGCGCAGCCTGCGCGTGCTCGCGGGCCTGAAGGCCGAGGATGGCGAGCCCACGCTGGTGTTGTGGTCGCTGTGGCAGGAGCTGCGCGCACTGTGGATGCAGCTGGTGCCCGGTGCGCCCGTGCCCGGCGTGTGGTCGCGCAATCGCGAGCATCTTGCCGCGGCTGCCGCGCGCCTGAAGCCGCTGGGACGTGCGTTCTTCGCACGCCTCGACGCGCGCATGGCCGAGGCGGATCGCATCGTGAAGGGGCGGCAGCACGGCAATGCCTGGGATGCCATCGCGCTCATCGTGGTCGAATTCGCCAGCGGTCGCGCGCAGCTCGGCGGGGAACACGCGGCAGCATGAGTACGCGCGCGCAGGGGCGGGGCCCCATCGGCATCTTCGGCGGCACCTTCGATCCGGTGCACAACGGCCACCTGCGCACGGCCTTCGAATTGCGCGAAGCGCTGCGCCTCGACGAAGTGCGCTTCCTGCCCACGGGCAATCCACCGCATCGTGACCAGACCCAGGCCAGTGCCGAACAGCGGCTGGCGCTGGTGCGCGCGGCAGTGGCCGATGAGCCCGGTTTCACCGTGGATGATCGCGAGACGCGCCGCAGTGGCCTGTCGTATTCGGTGGATACGCTGGCCGAGCTGCGTGCCGAATTCCCGCAGCATTCGCTGTGCCTGCTGCTCGGCATGGATGCCTTCCTGGGCCTGCCCAACTGGCATCGCTGGCGCGAGATCCTGGAACTGGCGCATGTGGTCGTGGCACACCGCCCCGGCTGGAAGGCACCGACCCAGGGACCGCTTGGTGAAGCCATGGTGGATCGCGGTACCGGTTCGGTGCGCGAACTGCATGAAGCCACGGCTGGCAGGATATTCGTGCATGCGGTGACGCAGCTGGAGATCTCCTCCACCGAGCTGCGCCAGTTGATCGCACGGGGTCGCGATCCGCGTTATCTCGTTCCGGACAGCGTCTGCAAGCTGCTCGCCGGGACGGGATGGTATGCTCCCCGCCAATGATTCATCGCTTTAGCAAATGAGCCCGGCCAAGGGTTCCCGTCCCCCCGCCCGTGCGGCGCTGGTCAAAGCCGTCATGGCTGGCCTCGACGACATGAAGGCCGTCAACATCAAGGTGTTCGACGTGCGCCGGGTTACCGACGTCTCCGACTGCATGGTGCTGGCCTCGGGCAATTCCGACCGGCATGTGCGTTCCATTGCCGATCGCGTGGTCGAGCGTGCCAAGGCCGCAGGTTTCCGGCCCGTGGGCGTCGAAGGCGAGCGTGATGCCGAGTGGGTGCTGGTCGATCTCAACGACGTGATCGTGCACGTCATGTTGCCGCGTGTGCGCGAGTTCTACGGTCTCGAAGAGCTGTGGGAACCGCAGGCGGCCATCGTGAAGAAGTCGCGCGCCAAGGCGAAGGCGGCTGCGAAGTCCGGTGCCGCGAAGAAGTCGGCGCCTGCCAAGCGCGCCAGGGGCAAGGCTCCGGCATCGCGGTCGGCGCGCGGCAAGAAGCCCGCGGCACGCGGCAAGACCAAGGCGAAGACAAAGACCAAGGGAAGCTCGCGCCCGCGCGGCTGACGCATGCGCGTCACGCTGGTCGCGGTGGGTCAGCGCATGCCCGGTTGGATCACCGAGGGCTTTTCCGAATACACCAAGCGGCTGCGTCCGCGCCTGCCAGTGGAACTCGTCGAGATTCCCGCGGCGAAGCGTGGCAGCGGCGATGTGGCGCGCGCCATGGCCGAGGAAGGCAAGCGGCTGCTGGCCGCGACGCGGCCGCAGGACCATGTGGTGGCGCTGGACGAGCGCGGTAAATCACACACCAGCATCGAATTGTCGCGCTGGCTCGCCGCGCGACTGCAGGCCGGCAGCGACCTCGTGTTCATGATCGGTGGCGCGGATGGTTTCGCACCCGAAGTCGCCACGCGTGCCAATGAACGCTGGTCGCTTTCGGCGCTGACCCTGCCGCATGCGCTGGTGCGCGTGGTGTTCGCCGAGCAGATGTATCGCGCGGTCACGCTGCTCGATGGCCATCCCTATCACCGTGAATAGCTGCGCATGAAGCCCCTGCCTTTCCCATTCATCGTGCTGGCCTCGGGTTCGCCGCGCCGCCGGGAATTGCTGGAGCAGATGGGCGTGCCCTACAAGGTGGTGGTGACCGAGATCGACGAGTCGCCTTTGCCGGGGGAAGCGCCGGCGGCGCTGGCGCAGCGACTGGCGCGTGCCAAGGCGCTGGCTGGCAGGACGCATACCGCCACACGACCCGTGCTGGGTTCGGACACGGTGGTCGTGGTGGATGAAAGGATCTTCGGCAAACCGCGCGATCGCGACGATGCGCTGGCCATGCTGGCCGCGCTCTCCGGTCGCGGGCATCGCGTGCTCACCGCGGTTGCCGTCGCTGCGCCAGGCAACGGGCAGGTGCTCGAAGCACTGTCCGAGACTTTCGTGCAGATGCGCGTGATCACGCCTGACGAAGCGGCCGCGTACTGGGACAGCGGCGAGCCGGCTGGCAAAGCGGGCGCATACGCCATCCAGGGCCGGGGCGCGATGTTCATCCAGCATATTCACGGCAGCTACTCCGGCGTGATGGGACTGCCCCTGTACGAGACCGCGCAGCTGTTGCAGTCTCTACCGGGCGGAACCACACGATGAACGTCGAAATACTGGTCAACGTCGCGCCTCGCGAAACACGCGCCGCGCTGCTGGATGAAGGCACGCTGCAGGAGGTGTTCATCGAGCGCGCCAGCCGCCGCGGCCTGGTGGGCAATCTGTACAAGGGCCGCGTGACGCGCGTGCTGCCCGGCATGCAGGCCGCGTTCCTGGAGATCGGCCTCGCGCGCACCGGCTTCCTGCATGTCGCGGACATCCTCAGTCCGCCGCCGGATGCGGGCAACGATGCGCATGTGGAAGCCGAATCATCGCGGCCGGAACCGCCCGACATCCGCACGCTGGTGCGCGAGGGCGACGAGCTCCTGGTGCAGGTGGTGAAGGATCCGCTGGGCACCAAGGGCGCGCGGCTGTCGACGCATGTGTCGCTGCCATCGCGTTACCTCGTGTACATGCCGCGCGGTGCGCGCGTGGGTGTTTCCTCGCGCATCGGTTCGGCGGAGCTGCGCGAGCAGTTGCGCGAAACGGTCGGCAGGTTGTCGAACGAAGGCGGCGAGGGTGGTGGCTACATCGTGCGCACCGCCGCGCTCGACGCGCCACCCGAAGTGCTCGAAGCCGACATGCGCTTCCTCACGCGCCTGTGGCTGCACGTGCGCGAGCGCTCGGTGGCGCAGCCGGCCGGCAAGCTGGTGCACGAGGACTTGCCGCTGACGCTGCGCGTGCTGCGCGACGAACTGCGCGAGCCGGTGCGTCGCGTGCTGGTCGATTCCCCAACCGAGTTCGCGCGCATGCAGGAATTCGCGCGCGTGTTCACGCCCGACTACGCCGACCGCATCGAACTGCATGCCACGCCGCGTCCCATCTTCGACCTGCACAACGTGGAGCAGGAGATCGACCGCGCGCTGGAACCGCGAGTGTCGCTGCCTTCGGGCGGCTACATCGTGGTCCAGCAGACCGAGGCCATGGCCACCGTGGATGTGAACACTGGCGGCTATGTCGGCCATCGCAACCTCGAAGAGACCATCTTCCGCACCAACCTCGAGGCCACCGTGGCCATCGCGCGCCAGCTGCGCGTGCGCAACCTCGGCGGCATCATCGTGCTCGATTTCATCGACATGGAAGACCTGGCGCATCGCGAGGCGCTGATCGAGGCGCTGAAGGCAGCGCTGGCGCGCGACCGCACGCAGACGCATATCTCCAGCATCTCGCCGCTGGGGCTGGTGGAGATGAGCCGCAAGCGCACGCGTGAAAGCCTGGAGCATTTGCTGTGCGCACCGTGCCCGCAATGCCAGGGACGTGGCTTCGTGCGTACGCCCGAGACCATCGGCCACGAGATCTTCCGCGAGCTCGCGCGCCACAGTCGGCAGTTCAACAGCACCGAGCTCGTGGTGCTGGCGCACCAGGATGTGGTGGCCTGGCTGCAGGAGGAGGAATCCGTGGTGCTGGAACAGCTGGAAACACAGACCGGGCGGCCCATACGGCTGCAAGCCGAGTCACAATATTCGCTGGATCAATACGATGTGGTGCTGGCATGAAAGCCGCTGCAATACAGATGACTTCGAGCACGCACGTGGCGCAGAACCTGGCGCGGGCGCGCGAGCTGCTCGAACAGGCTGCGACGCGTGGCGCGAGCCTCGCGGTGCTGCCCGAGAATTTCGCCATCATGGCGCGCCGTGAGCGCGACAAGCAGGAGGTCGCCGAGGACGATGGCGATGGCCCGATCCAGTCGATGCTGTCGAGCGCCGCGCGCGACCTGAAGCTCACGCTGGTGGGCGGCACCATGCCCATGCGCGTGGCAGGTGAAACGCGCGTCGCGCCGGCTTCACTGGTCTACGGACCGGATGGCGCGCGCATCGGCCGCTACGACAAGATCCACCTCTTCGACGTGGACGTCCCCAACGCCACCGAGTCGCATCGTGAATCCTCGGGCATGGTCCCGGGCCGCGAGGTGAAGGTGTTCGACACACCGGCCGGTCGCCTGGGTATCTCGGTCTGCTACGACCTGCGCTTCCCCGAGTTGTACCGCGCCATGGCCGCACAGGGCGCGGACTGCTTCATCGTCTCGGCCGCATTCACCGTGCCCACCGGCCAGGCGCACTGGGACCTGCTGAACCGCACCCGCGCGGTGGAAAACCTCTGCCACCTCGTGGTGTCGGCACAGGTGGGTGAGCATGAAAACGGTCGCCGCACCTATGGCCACAGCATGGTGGTGGATTGCTGGGGCGGCATCCTCGATGAGCTGCCGGCCGGCGAGGGCGCGGCCATCGGCGAACTCGACCTGGAACGACAGGCGCGCATCCGGCGCGAATTTCCCGCGCTCGAACATCGGGTGCTCGGCATCGACTGAGGATTCAGCGCGGCAGCTGCGCGCCCGGGCGCGCGACGAAGCAGCCGTGGAAACTCATCGGCAGGTTGAACGGCAGCCGCACTCGTGCCACCGGCTGCCCCAGCCAGTCCCGGGTATCGAGCACATACAGTTCCGCGAGGTTCTCGCGCACGCGATTGACCACGGCGAGGATGTAACCGTCGCCTTCGGCGGCGTCGCGTGAGCGCGGCACGAATACCGATTCCTGCGCCATGCCTGGATTTTCTGTTTCCAGCAGCTGGTGCACGCGCCGCGTGCCGGTCTGCCAGTCGACCATGGCGATGCCATCGGCGGTCTTGTGCCAGCCATAGCGGTAGGGCTGCATGCACTGCCGATCGTCGATCTTGGGCATTTCCCCGATCGCATCCGCAAACGGCGTGAAGCCCGTCGCGCCATCCGTGCGCGCCAGATCGAACTCGAGCCGCGTCAGGCAGCTCTGGGCCACTGCGTTGGGCGTCGCGTTGCCATTCACATCCTTGAAGAACGCGAAGCTGTTGCCGGGCGCCGCAAACCCATCGACGAACACCTTGCTGCCTTCCGACCAGGCATTCATGAAGTGCGCGATCATCGCGCCGGGCACGGCATGCCAGCGGATGTCCGCGGTGGTACCAGTGCGCGGCATGATGCCGTACATGGGTTGCAGCGAGGGATCCCAGGCGTAGAAATCACCGCCCGCCTTCATGCGCTCGACATCGACGGTGAGCGGCATCACCGCGAACACCACATGCTCGCGCGTCATGGCGAAGTCGTGGCACACGCCCGGATACGGCATCACCAGCTCTTCCTGCCGCACGACCTTGCCCTGCCGGTCGAGCACCGTGAGCGCCATCTCGTTGCGGTATTGCTTGTGGCAGAACTGGCCGTTGCTCCACCACTCGCCGGTGACCGGATCGATCTTCGGGTGTGCGGTCATCGTGCGCGTGGCCAGCTGCGGCTTGAATGCTGCCGGACCGCGCGTCTCCAACGTGTCGGGGTCGAGCTCCGTCGGGATTGAATCCTCGCGCAATGCATAGAGCTTGCCGTGATGCCAGAAGGCGCTGGTGTTGGCCGTGTTGTCGCGGTCCAGCCCGGCGAGTTCCGGTGCATCGGTGAAGCCATTGCGATACTTGCCTGCCAGTCGCTGCCGCGCGCGGCGTTCGGCGAGCAGTCGCTCGGTCTTTACATAGCGGCAGCGGAAGTCCGCCTTGCCGCCCGAAAGGTGGAACACCGAGGCCATGCCATCACCATTCAGGATGATGTCGCCCGGCAACGTGGGATAGGCGTCGTCGGCACCACAGCGGAAGTACGAACCTTCCAGTGCCGCGGGCAACTCGCCGAGCACCTCGCAGTCGTAGACATCCGCCTCGAAGCGGCTGGGCTTCGCCGGCACGTAGAAACTCAGCGTGTGGATGAATGGTTCCGGCATGTTCCCCCCGCGCGTCCTGCATGGACTGTCTATTGGGCTTGCAACATACTCGCCGTCCGCTGCATGGAAGACAACAAGAGGGGCATGCATGGCTGTGGCCAACCCGCGGACCAACACCCGCACCATCGCTGTCCGCAATCCGCGGACCGGGCAAACCGATTTCGATCTTCCCGTCGCTACAGCGCAGGACGTCGCGGCCAGCGCGGCGCGCCTGCGCGCAAACCAGCCGGCGTGGGAAGCACTGGGCCTGCCGGATCGCAGCGCCGTGATGGGCCGCTGGCTGGCCGAGGTGCGCAAGCGTGCCGCGGCGATTGCCGAGGCCGATGCCGAGGATACGGGTGGCTGCCACACCTCGTACCTGCAGGGCTTCATCACCATGGGCAACATCGGCGGCTGGCTCGAGGATGCCGCTGGTGCGCTGGAGAAAGCCAGTTTCCACGGGCCATCCCGCGCGGTGCCCAGCGTGGAAGTGCGCACGCAGTTCGTGCCATATCAATTGTGCGGCGTCATCAGCCCCTGGAACGCACCGATGATGCTGGCCCTGCTCGATGCCGTACCCGCGCTGTTCGCCGGCTGCGCGGTATTGCTGAAGCCCAGCGAGATCACGCCACGCTTCACCGGACCGCTGTTCGAAAGCGTGCGCGCCGTGCCGGAACTCGCAGCGGTATTCGATTTCGTGAACGGTGACGCCGAGACCGGCAAGGCCGTGATCGATGAGGCCGACGTGCTCTGCTTCACCGGCAGCGTGCCCACGGGGCGCCAGATCGCCGTGCACTGCGCGCAGCGCCTGATCCCGTGTTACCTCGAGCTCGGCGGCAAGGATCCGGTGATCGTCACGGCCTCCGCCGACCTCGAACGCGCGACCACCGCGGTACTGCGCGGCGCCGTGCATGCCAACGGCATGGTGTGCTTCGCGGTGGAACGCATCTACGTGGCGGAATCCATCCACGATGCATTCGTGGCGCGGTTGATCGAGAAAGCGCGCGCGGTGCGGCTCAACTGCGGTGATCCGCGCGCCGGCCACCTGCACCCTTTCACGTTCGCGCCGCAGGCCGCGATCGTGCAGCGGCATCTGGCCGATGCGGTAGCCAGGGGCGCCATCATCCATACCGGCGGCGAAGTCGAGACGCACGATGGCGGCCTGTACATGCGTCCCACCGTGCTCACCGGCGTGACGCACGACATGCTGATCATGCAGGACGAGACCTTCGGTCCGTGCCTGCCGGTGATGAAGTTCCGCGACATCGACGAAGCCGTGCACCTGGCCAACGACACGACCTTCGGACTGACGGCGTCGGTCATCGCCGCTGACGAGGCCGAGGCGCTGCCCATCGCCGCAAGGCTCAATGCCGGTTCGGTGTTCGTGCAGGACACCTTCCTGACCTTCGCGAAGGGCCGCACCATCGGCACCAACAGCTTCGGTTTTTCGGGTGTGGGCGGCGGCTCGCGCACTGGCCCCGAGGCCATCCTGCGCTTCGTGCGTCGCAAGGCGCTCCTGACCCAGCACGGCGTACCGGCTGACATCCAGAACGATCATCACCTGCCGAAGGAGAAGCCATGAGCTGGCAGCTGAGCGCGCTCGATCGGGCGGAGATCCAGGAACTCTATGCGCGCTATGCCTGGGGCATCGACCTCGCCGACCTCGACATGGCGCTGTCCACCTTCGCCGCCGACGCCTGGTTCGACCACCTCTGGCAGGGCAAGGTGCAGGGACATGCCGCCATTGCCGCGAACCTGAAGTCGCTGTGGTACGACCGGCAGCACTGGTGGATCGGGCGCCAGCACCTGATGAACACCTTCATCATGGAGCCGCGCGCGGAAGCTGGCGAGGCCGACGTGCGCTGCTTCTTCCAGATCATCCAGCACAGCGTCGAATACAAGACCAACTTCGTGTTCGGCATCGGCACGCGCCTCGACCATGTGACGCACAAGGAAGGGCGCTGGAAATTCCAGAGCCTCAAGGTCAATGGGTGGACGCAGCTGGCCGACATCCCGTGGCAGGGGGAGATCACCATGGCGAAGCCGCCGCAGGCGCCGGTATCCAATCCCAACGTCAAGCCCGACATCAAGCCCGACATCAAGCCCGATATCAAAGGATAGCCATGCAGGTCACCGCCGCCATCAGCCGCGGAACTGGCGCCGCGCCCGCGCTGGAAGCGCTTGAGCTGGAAGCGCCGCGTGAGGGCGAGATGCTGGTCCGCCTGGTTGCCACCGGTATCTGCCATACCGACCTGCACGAGCATCCCGGGCGCCACGCGCCGCAGCCCATCGTCCTCGGCCATGAAGGCGCCGGCGTGGTCGAAGCACTGGGAGCTGGCGTGCGTGGCTTCGAGAGGGGCGATCACGTGATCCTCAGCGGCAGCTCCTGCGGACGCTGCCCGAGTTGCCTCGCCAATCGCCCGACCTACTGCGATCTCGCGATGCCGCTGTGTTTCGGCGGCCAGCGACTGGATGGTTCGATGGCGCTGCGCTGTGGCGACGAGCCCGTGCATTCGCATTTCTTCGGGCAGTCGAGCTTCGCAACGCATGCCGTCGTGCCGGAACGCACCGCCGTCAAAGTGGACAGGGACCTGCCGCTGCCGACGCTCGCGCCATTGGGTTGCGGCGTGATCACCGGTGCGGGCGCAGTGATCGAGGCGCTGCGCGTGGGCTACGGCGATTCGATCGCGATCTTCGGAACGGGTGGCGTCGGCCTTTCCGCAGTGATGGCGGCGAAGCTCTGTGGCGCGCAGCAGATCGTGGCCGTCGACATCAATACGGAACGGCTGGCGCTGGCGCGCGAGCTGGGCGCGACGCATGCATTCCACGCCGACGACGATGCCGTGAAACAGATCCGCGCCGTGACCGGACGCGGCGTGCGCTGCAGCCTGAACACCACCACGGTGCCAGCCGTGCACGGCATGGCGCTGGACGTGCTCGCCATGAATGGCACGGCGGGTTTCGTCGCCGCACCGCGCGGGCCATGGGCGCCACAGATGTTCGGCATGCTGGCTGGCGGCAGGCAGTTGCGCGGCATCCTCGGTGGCGACGCGCATCCCGGACTCTTCCTGCCGCGGCTGATCGACTACTGGCGCCAGGGCCGCTTTCCGTTCGATCGCTTGCTGACCTTCTATCGCTTCGATGAGATTGCCCGCGCCTTCGCGGAGGTGCATGAGGGCCGCGTGATCAAGCCGGTGCTGCTGATGCCGGGTGCGGCGTGAATCCCGTGCTCCGCGCGCAGCTGCGCGCATTGGGTGCCGAGCTTTCTCCGCCGATGATGCAGGCGACCCGGGCACTGATGGCCGCGCTCGCCGCGCCACGCGATCCGCTGGTTGTGATCACACGCGACCAGTTCTATGGCCCGGACGAACGCAACCGGCTGGATATCTTCCGCAAGGCAGGCACCGCGCAGGCGCCGGTGCTGGTGTACGTGCATGGCGGCGGTTTCGTCATGGGCGACAAGACCAGCCCCGATTCGCCTTTCTTCGACAATGTCGGACAGTGGGCTGCGCAACAGGGCTGGATCGGAGTGACGCTGACGTACCGGCTCGCGCCGTTGCATCACTGGCCCAGCGGGCCGGAGGACATGGCGCGCGCCATCGGCTGGTTGCGCACGAACATCGCGGAATATGGCGGCGATCCGGAAAAGATTTTCCTGATGGGCCAGAGTGCGGGCGGCGCGCATGTTGCCGCCTACCTCGCCCATGGCAAGTTTCATCCGCAGGGCTCTGCCGGTATTGCCGGCGCGGTACTGGTCTCCGGCGTCTACGATCCGGCTGCGCAGCCGCAGAAT
This sequence comes from Pseudomonadota bacterium, assembly GCA_037200665.1. GTDB lineage: Bacteria > Pseudomonadota > Gammaproteobacteria > Steroidobacterales > Steroidobacteraceae > ZC4RG30. Next base: position 176,426 of record JBBCGD010000002.1, read on the forward strand.
CCCTTCAGCGCAGCCTATTTCGGTGAAGACCGCACAGTGCTTGCGGCTGCGAGCAGCACCGCGGGCCTGCTCGCCAGCGACCTGCCGCTGCTGTTCACCGTCAGCGAATTCGATCCGCGCGATTTCCATGACCAGGCCGCACAGCTGACGCAGGCCTGGCACCAGCACAAGGGAAGCTATCCGCCGCTGGAATTCCTCGCCGGACACAACCACCTGTCGCCGGCGCAGTCGATCGGTTCCAGCGCTGGTGACCTGGATGCGCGCCTTGCGAACTTCATTGCGACGGTGACCCAGCCTTGAGGTCGGCACGCAGCGTCCGGCTCGCGAGCAAATAGAAGACCGCGGCCACGGCATAGGTCAGTACGCACAGCGTCAATGCACCGATGAGTCCGGAGCGTGCCGCAACGGCACAGGCTGCTGCGAGGTCCGGCGCGGTCGCGCCCGGCCGGCACGATGCGAGGTAATCCATCCCGCCCATGGCCGCAGCGGCCATGTGGTCACTGGCGTAACCGACCAGCGTAGGTCCGATGCCGGTGCCTGCCAGTGCGTAGCACATGGCGAATACCGCGGACACCGACGAGCGCATGTTCACCGGCGTGAGGTTCTGGATCAGCCCCACGGTAGGTCCGTAATGGATCATCGCGCCCATGCAACCGAGCGCGATGAGCGCCACGGCCACCTGCAGGCTCGCGCTGTGGAACCCCACCACGAAACACAGCGTCGTCAGCAGCAGTGCCACGGCCGGTGCGATCACCCACCAGCGCACATCGCGCGCCGAGGCGCGGTCGGTGCCGAATGCGCCGACGAGCAGTCCCACCGCCAGCGATGCGCCCGACACGATGCCGTACAGCGCCGCCGCCGACCGGATCGGCATGGCGAAGCTGCGCACGAAGTACAGCACCATGAACTGCGCTACGCCCTGGATGCCGATCGCGCAGATCGAGCCGCCGATCACGATCCAGCGCAAACTGGGTACCGCCCACAGGTGCGCGAAGGTCGCGCGCAGTGGCAGTGGATTGCGCGGGCCCGTGGCGCCATCGGCCAAACCCCGGGGCGGTTCGGTGAGGCCGAACCATGTGAGGAGTGCGATCAGCAATCCGGGAATGCCGAACACGAAGAACACCGCGCGCCATCCCCAGCGTTCGGCGATCACGCCCGCCAGCAGTGCGCCGACCATCGCCCCGATGGGCAGCCCGAGCATGATCAGCGACATGCCGCTGGCGCGGCGCGCGCGCGGGAAGTGATCGGCGACCAGCGAACTGGTCGGCGCCGTGAAGCCGGCTTCGCCGAGGCCCACGCCGATCCGCGACAACAGCATCTGTCCGAAGCTCGTCGCCATGCCGGAAAACGCCGTGGCCACGGACCAGCAGGCGGTGGCGACAGCAATGATGCCGATGCGGCTGCGACGTTCGGCGAGCCAGCCAATCGGCAGCCCCAGGCCGCCGTACAGCAGCGCGAATGCCAGACCCTGCAGCATGCCCAGCTGCGTATCGCTGAGCTTGAGGTCGACGCGGATGAGCGGCGCCAGCACCGACAGCACCGTGCGATCGGCCAGGTTGAAGAAGCAGACCAGGAACAGGATCAGCACGAACCGCGTGCGATAGCGGCTGCCCAGCAGTGGATGCTCCGACACTTCCCTTCCCTCGAGCCTGGCTGATGCCGGCGGTTTTTCTGATGTCGGAAGCTAACGCCCGGGCGTGGTTTCCGCCAGCGCCTTGAAGCGGATCAAATGGAAGGGTGGTTGTGCCGGTCCCATGGATCTGTGGCTGGCCCAGCCGCGATACAGCCCGTTCGGTGCGATGTACACGTAGCCGCCCGGCCCGACCGCGATGCCATCGGGCCAGTCGAGCAGCGTGTTGTCCTGGACCAGCACGCGATACTGCCCATCAGGTGAAGTGACGCCGATGCCGCGCGCACCGACATCGGTGACATAGACATTGCCGGCGTTGTCGATGGTGATGCCGGCGCTGGGTGCCTTGTCGCCGTAGCGCTGTACCTTCGCCGACAGCTGCTGGTCGGAGAGCGCGGCATCGAGCAGGTCCTTCAGGCGCACGCGATACAGACTCCTGCTGGTCATTGCACCGTAGTACACCCACTCCTCGCGTGCATCGATGGTGATGGGATTGACGCCGCCGCGCAGTGGCACGAGCTTGCCATCCGCGCTGCGTGATTGCGCGAGCGGAATGCCATCGATGGGCGCGTCGATGTCTTCCGACACCACGGACTTGTCGCCCACCAGCACCTTGCGCAGCACGCCAGTCTTCAGGTCGAGGATGTCGAGCGAGCACTTGCCGCCAGGGTCGGACATCACGATTACGCCTTTGTCGAGCGCCAGCGCCATGTCGTTGAGGAAGGCGCCGGGTGCGTCGATGGCGATGGTGCGATCGATGGCGCCGCTCTTCGCATCGACCACATACAGGTTCTTCACGGCCGGGCCCGGCGTACCGGCCAGCATCCACACATGGCCTTTGTCATCGGCGCGCACGCTCAATATGCGTTGCATTCCGGTACCGAGTTCCTTCGCCGGGAACGGCATCACCGCGCCACCCTTGTCGATCCGGTAGCCCATCACATCAGCGGCAAACGACGGATGCGTGCTCACCACGACCAGTCCGTCCGGTGCGACGGTGACATTGCCAGGCGCGGCCGGGATATCGGCCAGCACTTCAAGTTTCGGTGGGGGCGTCGCGGCAGCCGCAGAGGCTGTCGATGCCAGCGCCAGTGCGGCGCAGGCGGAAGCGGCGGCAAGAATCCTGATGTCCATGGTCTTCTCCTGGTTTCCGGAACCCCCCGGAACTGCCCTGCGGACCCGCCGCAGTGTAGGCCAGCCGCAAACGCGCGTGGGTCTTGAACATGGCGCCGTCGGCCTCACTACGGATTGGGTTAGCATCCCTCGCATGAGTGCATCCAACGACAATCTGACGCTTGCCCGACAGACCATCCTCTCTCCAGGTGGTCTCGACGATGTGCGCCTCGACCGCATGCTTGGCCTCGTGATGGACCACGCCATCGACGCGGCGGACCTGTACTTCCAGGTTTCGCGGGAAGAGTCCTGGGCGCTGGAGGACGGCATCGTCAAGGAAGGCAGCGCCAGCATCGAGGAAGGCGTGGGCGTGCGCGCCATCTCCGGCGAGAAGACGGGTTTTGCGTATTCCGACGAGATCCAGCCTGAAGCGCTGGAAGAAGCCGCGCGTGCCGCGCGCGCCATCGCCAAGCAGGCACCGGGCAAGGGCATGCAGGCGTGGAAGCGCATCGATGCGCCGCTGCTGTACCAGCCCATCGATCCGCTCGCCAGCATGGATGACGCGGTGAAGATCGCCTGGCTGGAACGCGTCGACCGCGAGACGCGCGCCATGGATACGCGGGTCAAGCAGGTGATGGCGAGCTGCAATGCCGTGCATGAGGTGGTGCTGGTTGCCAGCAGCGACGGCAACCTGGCGGCGGATGTACGGCCGCTGGTGCGCTTCAACGTGTCGGTCATCGTCGAGCAGGATGGCCGGCGCGAGCAGGGTTATGCCGGTGCGGGTGGACGCTACACGCTCGCCGAACTCGTCGCTGATGATCGTCCGATCAAGCTCGCGCGTGAAGCGGTACGCCAGGCGCTGGTCAATCTCGAGGCGGTGCCGGCTCCGGCCGGACAGATGCCCGTGGTACTTGGTCCGGGTTGGCCCGGCATCCTGCTGCATGAAGCCATCGGCCATGGCCTCGAGGGGGACTTCAACCGCAAGGGCACTTCGGCCTTCAGCAATCGCCTCGGCGAACGCGTGGCCAGCGAACACATCACCGTGGTGGACGATGGCACGCTGTCGTCACGCCGCGGCTCGCTGAACATCGATGATGAAGGCACGCCTTCACAGTGCACGACGCTGATCGAGAACGGCGTGCTGAAGGGCTTCCTGCAGGATTCGCACAACGCGCGGCTCACCGGTACGAAATCCACCGGCAATGGTCGCCGCGAATCCTTTGCGCACATGACGCTGCCGCGCATGACCAATACCTACATGCGTCCGGGTCCGCATGATCCGAACGAGATCATCGCGTCAGTGGACAAGGGCATCTATGCGGTGAACTTCGGCGGCGGGCAGGTGGACATCACCTCCGGCAAGTTCGTGTTCTCGGCCAGCGAGGCCTACCTGATCGAGAACGGGCGCATCACGCGGCCCATCAAGGGCGCGACGCTGATCGGCAACGGCCCGGATGTGCTCACGCGCGTGTCGATGGTGGGCAACGACCTGAAGCTCGATGAAGGCGTCGGCACCTGCGGCAAGGAAGGACAGAGCGTGCCGGTCGGTGTTGGCCAGCCCACGCTGCGCATCGATGCGATGACGGTGGGCGGAACGAACTAGCTGAATCCGGGCACCGCCTGACGATATGTCCGTCAGCGGAACGAACCAGCGATCAGTCGCGCAGCTGCGGCAGATCGCGGAACAGCTCCAGCGCTTCAGGATTCGCCAGCGCCTCGCGATTGCTCACCGGCAATCCATGCACCACATCGCGCACTGCCAGCTCCACCAGCTTCCCTGACATCGTGCGTGGCAGGTCGGCCACCGCCACGATGCGTTCCGGCACATGGCGTGGCGAGGCATTGGTGCGGATCACCTTGCGGATGCGCGCTTCCAGCACTTCATCGAGCTGCTGTCCCGCCGGCAGGCGCACGAACAGCACGATGCGTTCGTCGTCATGGTGTTTCTGGCCGATGGCCAGTGATTCCAGGATCTCCGGCAGCTGCTCCACCTGGCGGTAGATCTCGGCGGTGCCGATGCGCACGCCACCGGGATTCAGCACCGCATCGGAACGGCCGAGGATGATGAAGCCACCCTGCGGCGTGCGGATCGCGTAGTCGCCGTGATGCCAGGTGTCGGGGAAGCGCGCGAAGTACGCCTTCTGATAGCGCGCGCCATCGGCGTCGCCGAGAAAGCCCAGCGGCATCGAAGGAAAGGGCGCCGTGCATACCAGTTCACCGCGTTCACCCACGACGGGGTTGTCTTCACCGTCCACCACATCGGTGCCCATGCCGAGTCCGGCGCCCTGGATCTCGCCGCGCCGTACCGGCAGCCATGGCACGCCGAGGCAGAAGCACGACACGATGTCCGTGCCGCCGGAGATGGAAGCCAGCTGCACATCCGGTGCGATGGCAGCGTAGACGTAGTCGAACTGGTTGGCCGCCAGTGGCGAGCCCGTTGAAAGAATCGTGCGCAACGCGCTGAGGTCGTGCGTATCGCGCGGGCGCACCCCGGCCTTCTCCATTGCCGCGAGGAAGCGCGGGCTGGTGCCGAAGACGTTGATGCGTTCTTCCGCGGCGAGACGCCACAGCGCATCGTTGTCGGGGAAGGTGGGCGAGCCGTCGTACAGCACGATGGTGGCCTGGCTTGCCAGTGCCGACACCAGCCAGTTCCACATCATCCAGCCAGTGGTCGTGTAGTAGAAGACGCGATCGCCGGGCCGGACATCCGTGTGCAGCAGGTGTTCCTTGCGATGCTGGAGCAGCGTGCCACCGGCGCCATGCACGATGGCCTTGGGCTTGCCGGTGGTGCCCGATGAATACAGCACGAACAGCGGTGAGTTGAAGGGCAGGCGCTGCGGTGGCGGCGTGCTCGCGGCGCGCTGTTCGAGCAGCTCGCGCCAGTGGCGCGTGGTTGCCGGTGCGCCGGCTGGAGTGTCCTTGCAGCCCACCAGTACCAGCGCGCGCAGGCCGGGCATGCCGTGGATGATCTGCGCGAGTTTCTGCTGGCAGTCGAACTGCTTGCCGCCGTAGCGGTAGCCGCCGGTAGCGACCAGCAGCTTCGCACCAGTCTGTTCGAAGCGTTCGATCACGGCGGTGGCGCCGAATTCCGGTGAGCTTGAAGTCCAGGTCGCGCCCAGCCATGCGGTGGCCAGCATCGCGATGACAGCTTCCGCTGTGTTGCCAACGAATCCCGCAACTACATCGCCGGGCCCGATGCCCACGCTTGCGAAGCCCGCCGCGATGGCGCCGACCGCCTTGCGCAGCTGCGCCCGACTCATCACGCGGCGCGCGCCGCCTTCGTCGCGCGCGATCAACGCGATCTGCGCGTCATCCCCGATCAGCAGGTTCTCGGCGTAGTTGAGGTGCGCATCCTCGAACCAGCGCGCACCGGGCATGCGATCGCCATCCCTGAGCACGCGCCTGCCACGCTCACCCAGTACGCTGGCGTGGTCCCACATTGCGCTCCAGAAGGTGGCGCGCTCGCGCACGGACCAGGCATGCAGCTGCAGGTAATCCTGCGTGGCATCGCCAGTTGCAGCCGGCGCGCCATGATGCAGCCGCGCCATCTGCGCGAAGCGCGTCAGCTCGCAGCGGGCGATGCGGTCAGGGGGCGGTTGCCAGAGTATCGAGGTTGGACTGTCCATTGACGCTGCCCTGCCGTGCGCGGTATTCGCGTGGGGACAGCCCGTAGCGCTCGCGGAAACTGCGACTGAAATGCGGTGCGCTGTTGAAGCCCCAGTCGAATGCGATCTCGCAGATGGAGCGTCCGCGCCAGCGCGTATCGGTCAGCTGGTGCGCGACCTCCTCCAGTCGCCGCCTGAGGATATACGAGGACACCGAATCCTTCTCGCCCGCGAAGATCATGCGCAGGTAACGTGAGGACACGTTCAGCGAGCGCGCGATCTTCTGCGGACCCAGTTCCGGATCGCGCAGGTGCTGCTCGATGAAGCGTCGCGCCTTGGCGTAACGGTTGCCCACCACCGAAGACGGCGCGATCAGCGTGTCGAAGGTCAGTGTGTAGCTGATGGCGATCAGCTCCAGCAGCTGGTTGGCGAGCCCTTCCTGCACTGGCGGCGGCAGGCTGGTGCGCGTGCGATGGCACAGGTTGGTGACCAGCGCCGCGGCCACCGAAGTGGTGCCGGAATTGCCAGCCAGCCGGCGCCCGCAGAATTGCTCGGGCGAGGGCAGGTGGCCGCGCAGCGCATGCGCCGGAATGCGCAGCAGGATGAGCTCGGAGCGCTCGGCCATGAAATGTGAATGCGGCGTGGCGTTGTCGCATAGCGCGAGGTCGCCGGCCTGCATGTGTGCTTCCTGTCCGTACTGGCACAGCGTGCCGGAGCCGCTGAGCTGCACGATCAATGAATAGCTGTGCGCGGCGGCCGCGCCTGCGGCCAGCGACCGATCGATGGCGCTGCCGACGCAAGAGAGGCGCGCGAAGCGCAGCGAGCCCAGCTCACCCGTCTGGATGGCAGCGTTGAAGCGCTCGAGGTCGGTCGGAATGATTTCGGCGCGGTCGAATTGCGCGCAGTAGTGCGCGGTCCATGTCGCGACACGATTGCGGATTGCGGCACCCATCGTTCTGCAGGCTTCCACGTCGACCTCCCCCGTGACCGTCAGCATATATCCTATAGGATCTGTCATGGCGCTGCGGGATGCAACCCGGACGGGAGGACATTCAGTCGCGGGTATAGGCCTTGAGTCGCTGGTACGACTTTTCGATGTGCTTGCGCATGGCCTCGGCGGCCTGCTCGGGCTTGCGATGGGTGAGGGCGGCGATGAGTTCGCCGTGCTCGCCGTAGGCTTCCTTGGTGACTTCGCTGTGGAAGCGCAACCGGAAGATATGCAGGTGGGTGTGCAGCTTGGCCAGCGCGTCGCGGATCAGGAAATTGCCACTGCTGGCCGCGATCAGGTCGTGCAGTTCGGAATCCTGCACGGCGAAGCGATCGTAGGAAGTGCGCGAGCTGCCAGGTTCCATCTTGCGGGCAAGTTCGGTGACCGCGCGCAGCTCCTCGTCGCTCATGCGCTCCGCGGCACAACGCGCCGCATAGGGTTCGAGCAGCAGGCGCAGTTCGTACAGCTCATCGAGCTGCTTGCGGTTCAGCTGCGGGGCACTGCAGTAGCCGACGAAATGCTGCTTGATCACGAGGCCGGTGGCTTCCAGGCGGCTCAGCGCTTCGCGGATCGGTGTCTGCGAAACGCCGAGCTGGCGGGCCAGGCTGTCGATCGAGATGCGGGTATCCGGCGGGATGCGCAGCGCCATGATGTCGGCGCGGATCAATTCGTACACCTCGTCGACGAAACCCTGCGCGCGCTTGATGCGGCGGGACGGAGTGCGTGCGGGAGGCGGTGTGGTTGCCATGTCGGGTGTGAGGCGGCTGAGGCGGATCCTCTAGACCGTACTGTCTGGATATATCTTATACGATTACCCGCGGCCCGGACGCCGCTTTGACAGTAGCGGACAGCGATAACAAGGAAGGACGCACTTCCGCTGCGGGCAAGAGCAAACCACCGGGAACGCATCCAATTCGCGCTCCCCCGATGCAAGGAGATGTTGTGGCTGATACAGACGTACTGCGGCTCAATGCGGAGCTGTCGCTCCAGCTGGCCGACTACTGGCATGAGATCGATACCAACGGCGGCCGCAATGCCTCGTCCTATTACACCGAGGACGCCGAGTTCCACGGGCAGTATGCCTCGTACCTCGGCCGCGCCAAGATCCAGGAGTTCTACGACTGGCGCGTGAAGCAGGGGCCGCGGCTGTCGGTGCACAGCTTCACCAACTTCCGTGCCTGGTTCACCGGCGCGGATACGGCCGAAGCCACCAGCTTCCTGATGCTGTATGCCAGGAACGGCGTGAAGATCCTGCCGACGCATGCGCCGATCACCATCTCACTGGCGACGGATAAATACCGCCGCGTCGATGGTCGATGGTTGTGCACGTATCGGCGCTTCGAGCATTGGTTCGAGGGCGAGACGCCGATCACGAACCCGAAACTCTAGGCGACCGGCTCGCCGGCGGCGGCGTGCGCAACGCGTGCAGGGCCGCCGCACATAAGCTCGACCAGTTCTCGAATCGCGCACGCGGGGGCGCGAATTCCCGGCCGTCGCGGGAAGCCCCGCTCGATCCGTAATAACATCGGCCCCCCGTTTCCGATGACATGCGCGATCAGGTTGTCCTTTGATTCCGAGCATCTCGGTCATCGTTTCCACTCGCAACCGGCCCGAGCAAGTCGTGACCTGCGTGCGCCACGTCCTCGCGACGCCCGGTATCGACTTCGAGCTCATCGTGGTGGATCAAAGTCCCGAAGCGCAATGCGAACGTGCGCGCAGCGCCATCGGCACCGATTCCCGGCTGCGGTGGGTCCATAGTTCCACGCAGGGATTGTCCATTTCCAGGAACCTTGGCCTGTCCCTCGCGCGTGCGCCCCTGGTTGCCTTCACCGACGACGACTGCGAAGTTCCCGTGGACTGGCTCGCCTCGATCCAGCGCGAGTTCGCCGCGAATGAGCGTGCGGACATGCTCTTCGGCGCGGTGGCGTTGCCCGAGGAAGAGCGGGGTTCGGGATATGCAGCGGACTTCCTGCCGGCGGCGCGCATGGAGTTCTCCGCCGGCGTGCTCGACATCCGCAACCCCTGGGGTATCGGCGCCAACATGGCTTTCAGGCGCGAGGTCTTCGACCAGGTCGGTGGCTTCGATGCAGTACTCGGTGCCGGAACTGCCTTTTACGCTGGCGAGGAGACTGACCTCACCATCCGCGCCGTCGCGCGCGGCTTCAGGGGCGTGCTCACGCCCGATGTGCGCGTGTTGCATCGGGGCGTGCGCCATGGTGCCGATGCCAGCCGGCTGGTGCGCGGCTACGGCATCGGGCTCGGCGCTACGCTGGCGAAACATCGTCGCCTGCGTACCCGCGGCGCGAGCCACCTGCTCGCGCAAGCCCTGCAGCACAACAGCCTGCGCAGCCTGCGCAGGTTGCTGAGGGGCGATCGCCACCCCGGCTTTGGCTGGATCGCCGCCTTCCTGCTGGGCGCGGCGCGATCACGTCATCTCGACATCGATCGCGAACGCAGCCTGTTCATTTCCCCGGAGTAACCGTCGAGTGCAGCTCCGCCGGTGCCGGCTGCGCGGCCGGCATGGCTGCAAGCGCGGCCTGCGCCACCGAGATCAGGTAAGCGCGCAGCGCCACCGTATCGCCATCCTTCAGGTATTCGCGGAACGAGGCCATGCCGCGTTCCGACAGTGCACCCTGCAGCACGATGGAATCGAGCAGTGCCTGGTTCTGCAATGCCGGCGAGCGACGCAGGTCCGGGAAGGTGGAGCGCGCGGCGCCATTGCGGCCATGGCATAGCTGGCACTGCGCCTCGAATACCTGTGCGCCCTTGTTGATCATCGCCGCATCCGCGAACTGCGGCGGCGGCGCGATGGGACGTTCGGTGAATGGCGGCAGGTCGGGCAGCACCTTGTTGCCACCCAGCTTGAACACCAGCAGCCGTGCACCGTTCGGTGCGTAGTAGCCACCCGGCACCGGGCCACCGACGGCGACAGCGACGTATTGCTCGCCGGCGATCTCGTAGCTGATGGGGTTGTCGAGCACGGCGGTCTTGGTGCCGAAGGACCATAGCCGCTTGCCATCGGTGGCGCGGTACGCCGAGAACTCCTGCTTCGGGAGGTTGCCGTGGAACACGATGTTGCCCGCGGTAGCGAGTGCACCAGCCGTCACCTGCACGCCGCCGGCGGGATTGAGGAACTCCTCGGTGCGCCACACTTCACGCTGTGCGATCGGATCCCACGCCATCAGGCGACCGGAGAAAGTCTGCTTGGCATCGGGATGATCGGCGAGATATTTCTGGCGCGCATCGAAGGGGCCGATCAACTGCCAGTGCGTGGTTGCGGGGATGTAAACCAGCTTCGTGATCGGGCTGTACGACGTGGACTGCCACGCATGCCCGCCGGCCGGGCCCGCCACCATGTTGAACGGCTGGTTGGTGATGTTGGCGCGCGCCGCCGGCACGATATTCGGGCGACCGGTCTTCATGTCGACGCCGGTGGTCCAGTTCACGTCGGTATAGGGCTTGGCGGAGAGCAGTTCGCCGGTGCCCGCATCCAGCACATAGAACAGGCCATTCTTGGAAGCCTGCATCACCGTGTGCCGCTTCTTGCCGTTGATGTCCTGGTCCAGCAGCATCAGCTGTTGGTCGGTGTCGTAGTCCCAGGTTTCCCACGGCGTGGTCTGGTAGTGCCAGGCGTAGCTGCCGTCCTTCGCATGCACGGCCATGATGGAGGTGGTGAACAGGTTGTCGCCGCCGCCTGGATCGCGTTTGACCGCATCGCCCGGCGTAGCGTTGCCGGTGCCGAAGATCACAAGATCGGTCTTCGGATCGTAGGTGATCGCATCCCACACCGAGCCGCCGCCGCCGTTCGTCCACCAGCCCGGCGTCTTCCAGGTGGTCGCGGCCATCTCCATGGACTTGTTCTCGAAGCCGGCCGCGGGATCACCCGGCACGGTCCAGAAGCGCCACAGGTGCTTGCCGCTTTCGGCATCGAAGGCATCGAGGTAGCCACGCACGTCGAATTCGGCGCCGGCCGAACCGATGAACACCATGCCGTTGGCGATGCGTGGCGCGCCGGTGATCGAATAGCGCTTCTCGTTGGGCGTGGCCTTCACCGACCACACTTCCTTGCCGGTCTTCGAATCGAGCGCGATCAACCGGCCATCCAGCGTGCCGAAGATGATCTTGCCGTTCCATGCAGCGGCGCCGCGGTTGTCCACGCCACAGCAGATGTTGATGTTCCAGGCCTTGCCCACCTTCGGGTCATGCAGCCACAGCTGCTTGCCGGTCTTCGCATCCACGGCCATCACCATGCTCCAGGGCAGCGTGACGTACAGCACGCCATCGACCATCAGCGGCGTGGTCTCGACGTTCTGGTTGGTGGGCAGGTCGACGTAGAAGGCGAGGCCGAGCTTGGCGACGTTGGCCTCGTTGATATTTTTCAGCGGGCTGAAGTACTGCTCGTCGTAGGTGCGGCTGTGGCTCATCCACTGGCCGGCTTCCTTGTCGGCGTTGAGCAGGCGCCTGGTGTCGACCTTCGCACTCGATTGCGCCTGTGCCTGGGTGCACAGGAGCATGGCGGTGGCCGCCATGACGAGATGGTTCCAGCGTGGCATTGCCATGGCGTATCCCCCTTTATGTTCTGTTCCGCGCGGGGAGGCTGTACCTCCCGCCGGCTTCCCGCTCAATCTATCGGGAAGAAACTGCGCGCGATGAATCGTACGCCACCTTCCCCCCAGGGGTCACGACCGGGGGATGGCCTGCATCTGCATGGGGGGGCATCCTTGCCGACGCTCTGCGGCGCGAGCCGCTCACAGTGCAGCGAGATAGCCGCCATCGAGCGGAATGGTCACGCCATTGATGTAGCGCGAGGCGCGCGCAGCGAGGAACACGATGAGTCCCTCGATGTCGCGCGGCTCGCCGGAGCGGCCCAGCGGGATGCAGGTGTCGACGCTTTTCCTTACCTTGTCCGAAGTCGTATCCGTCAGTCGTGACGGAAACGGCCCCGGCGCGATGGCGGTGGCGATGATGTGTTCGCGCCCCAGCCGCTTGGCCAGCGCGCGCGTCAGGTGATGCAGGCCGGCCTTCGAGGCGCCATAGGGAAACGCCTCCCAGTTCGGGACATGTGCGCCACCGATGGAACCGACATTGATGATGCGCGCCGGGTCGTCGGCGCGCGCCGCGGCCCGCAGTTGCGGCAGCAGTGCCTGCACCAGGAAGAAGGGCGCGCGCAGGTTCACGTCCAGCACCTTGTCCCATTCTTCCACCGAGACGGTGTCGATGGTGCCGGACTCGCTGGCGCCGGCGTTGTTGACGAGGAGGTGCAGCGAGGATTCATGGCTTGCGAAGGCCGCGGCCAGTGTCGCGGGGCCATGCGCATCGGCGAGGTCCGCGGCCAGCCCGATGCACTGGCCCGGCATCGCGCCGTACACGCCGACCAGTCGCGCCGCCATCGCTTCAGCCTGCGCGCCATCGCGACCGCTGATGTAGGTCTTCACGCCGTGCTTCACCAGCGCTCCGGCGATCATCACGCCGATGCCGCTGGTGCCACCAGTAACCAGTGCGGTCTTGCCGGCGATGTCGAACAGTTCATCCGCCATTGCGTTCCCTCGTGCCATGCGCGCGTGGAGTGTATCGCCAGCTGCAGTGCCTGCGTGCCCGCGGCGCATTCGCGCTACTGAATTAGTGCACGCGCTATGGCAAGCCCCGCTACCGCGAGAGGCAAGTGGACTACGGACCCGTGGGCATAACGTCGCCGGCCTCATCAGGCAGCAAGACGCCTGCCGCATCACCGTGCACGAGTTCGGGAGGGATCCATGTCCAGCCGCATCCATCAAGTGACTGTCGCCACGCTGTTCTCGCTTTCGACGCTGCCACTGGTGGCGGCAGAGCCCAACAAGAGCGAAGACACCGAGTTGCAGGAAATCGTCGTGACTGCCACGCGGCAGCAGACCAACCTGCAGGACACGCCCATCGCCATCACCGCGGTGACCTCCGAGGAGCTGGCCAAGCGCAGCATCGTGAACGTCGCGGACCTCGGCGCCATCATTCCAAACGCTGCCTTCCGCCAGGCGCAGGGCGCTTACGGCAAGGGCGTCACCGCGTACATCCGCAACATCGGCCAGGGTGATACCAACCTCGCGTCCGAGCCGGGCGTCGCCTACTACATCGACGATGTGTACTACCCGCTGCTGTTCGGTTCGAACTTCGACCTGCTCGACCTCGACCAGGTGGAAGTGGTGCGCGGACCGCAGGGCACGCTGTTCGGACGCAATGCGCTCGCTGGTGCGGTGAGCCTGGTGAGCAAGGCGCCGGATCCTGCGGCTTCTTCCGCCTATGCGGAGGTCACCGCAGGCAGCTTCGACCGCCAGCAGATCCGCGGTGGCATCAACCTGCCGCTGGGCGATACCGCGGCGTTGCGTGTGTCCGCGGTTTCCAAGCGTCGTGTCGGCTACCAGGATCGGCTCGATTTCCGTTGCGAGATGATCCGTCGCGGCACGCCGCAACTTGCAGGAAACTTCCCGTTCGCCGAAGGCAACCTGATCAACACCGGCAACTTCACGCCCGACAATTGCGTGATCGGCCACCTCGGCGGCGAGGACGTGCATGCGGCACGCGCGCAGCTGTTGTGGAAGGTGACGCCGAAGCTTTCGCTGACCTTCGGTGGCGACTGGCTGGAGGATGAATCGGAAAGCGCCGCGGATTCGCTGGTGGCGGTCAATGCCGCAGCGGTGACCAGCCATCCGAGTGCAGTGGCGGCAGCGGCCACGTTCACGGCTCCCGGTGGTCCGACCTTTGCCTACGACCAGCGTTTCCTCACCGGCGACCCGTACACCACCTACGCGACGTATGGCGATCCCGTCTCTGCGGGTGCGGTGATTCCCGTGACCACGGGCACGCCGTTCTACGACGGCTCCGTCACGCATGGTGGCTTCCGCTATCGCCCGTATGCGCCGGTGAAGAACTGGGGCGTATCCAGCCGCGCGGTGTATGAGGTCACCGATGACATCGCGCTGACCGCGGTGTTTGGTTACCGCAAGGTCGACACGTTGTTCTCCTTCGACGTCGACGGCTCGCCGCTGGCACTGGAGAACACGCGCAACAACACCGGTGAGGATTACAAATCCGGCGAAGTGCGCCTGGCCGGCAAGACCGGTCCCGTCGACTGGGTGGGTGGCGTGTTCTTCTATCGTGGCGATGGCCACGTGCACACCACGCTGGTGTCGCCATTCCTCGGCCTGCAGCGCTACCAGAACCATTCGTACTCGCCGAAGAGCGATGCGGCGTTCGTGAACCTCACCTGGCATCCGCTCGATCGGCTGGGTGTGACGCTGGGTGGCCGCCTCTCCGACGACAAGAACGTGGTCCACTACAGCAACCTGCAGGATGAAGTGCCGGCCAACAACGTCATCTTCGACGTCACGCCCAAGGACAACCGCTTCGACTGGAAGGCCGGCCTCGACTACAAGCTGCTCACCGACACCATGGTATATGCGTCGGCTGCCACGGGTTTCCGCCTGCCGTCGTTCAACTCGCGTCCGTACCAGCCGTCGCAGATCACTCAGATCCCTGGCGATGAGATCCTGAACTACGAGCTGGGCTCGAAGTCCGAATTCCTGGACAAGCGCCTGCGCCTCAACGCCACCGCCTTCTTCACCGACTACAAGACGCGCCCTGCGTCCATCGGTGGACAGGAATACCAGAACGGCGCCAGTGGCCCGATCGCGGGCAACTCGGTGACCATTCCGCTGGTGAATGGTCCGCCGGGTTCGACCACCTGCCGCCTGCGCACGACGGCGGAGGTCAACGCGGGTACGCCAGGCTTCACCTGCGTATCGCGCACCTACTACTACAACGAACCCGGCCGCGTGCGCGGACTCGAAGCCGAAGTCGAGGCGTTGCCCGTTACCCATCTTTCCATCACGGGTTCGTTCGGTTACTCCACCTTCGATTCGCACGACATCAACCTGCCGACGCGCGTGAACAAGCGCCTGCTCGGCGTGCCGCAGTGGAATGCCAGCGGCGGCGTGCAATACGAATTGCCCGTGGCGGAACTCGGGGGCTCGATCGTGCCGCGCATCGATTGGCTATACACTGGCAGCATCGCGTACCAGACTGGTTCGACGAGCCTGAACCAGTCGGCGTACTCGGTGTTCAACGCGCGCATCACCTACAACAACAACAGCCACGACATCGATGTGTCGCTGGGGGCGACCAATGTGTTCAACAAGTTCTACTACCAGAACATCTTCGACCTGCAGCCCTTCGGCTATCCGCAGACCAACGGGCAACCCAGCAGGCCGCGTGAATGGTTCGTGAGCATTCGCAAGAACTTCTGAAGCAGCAGGGCGCGCCGGCCGGTGTGGCCGGCGCGTCGCTGCAATCGTTGATCGATGGCGCTGGCGTCCATGCGCTCCAGCTGCGCGTGCTGGTGCTGTGCGCGCTGGTGACCTTCGTCGAAGGCATCGATCTCACGCTGATTCCGCTGCTGGCGCCGCGCATCACGGATTCGTGGAAGCTGCAGTCCACGGAGCTCGGCAGCATCTTCTCCATCGCGGCTTTTGGCCTGATCTTCGGAGGCCTCGGCGTAGGTTGGCTCGCTGATCGCATCGGACGACGCGGTGCGCTGCTCGCCGCGATGGTGCTGATGACGGGCGCGACGCTGGCGACGGCGTGGGTCGATACCAGGGATCAGCTGCTGGTGTGCCGGTTGCTCGCTGGCGTCGCCTTCGGTGGCGTGGTGCCTGCGGCGGTGGCGCTGGTGTCGGAGTACCTGCCACAACGCATCCGCTCCAGCATCGTGGCGCTGGTGATCCTCGGGCAGGCAGCCGGTGCGCTGGTTGCCGGCCTGCTGCTGAAGCTGCCGTTTGCCGACGGCAAGCCCTGGCAGAGCCTGGTGCTGTACACGGGCATCTCCTGCGGCACGGTGCTCATCATCGTGTTCGCGCTGCTGCCTGAATCGCCGCGTTACCTCGGCCTGCGCAATCCGCGCAGCGCGCGCCTCGCCGCCATCCTGCGCGCGGTGGGCATCGATGCGGGCAAGGTGTCCTTCGAGCCGGAGCCACCGGCGAAGCGCTGGCGGCTGGTCGAGCTGTGGGTGCCGGGTCGCGCCTATGGCACGGCGCTGCTGTGGGCCACGTTCATCGGCGTGGGCTGGCCGCTGAGCTTCTTCACCAACTGGCTGACCAAGATGTCGACGCAGGCCGGCTACGACGGCGTCGATGCGATGAACTGTTATTCCGCCGGCGCGATCGTTGGTGGCCTGCTGCTGCCGCTGTGCAGTCGTCGCTGGCACCACGACAAGGTGCTGCTGGCGACGCTGGTGCTGGCGGCAGTGGCAACAGTAGTGCTCGGCCTGACCCTGGGCGTCGCCGTGCCGGCGCACCTGGTCATTTCATTCCTGTGCGGGGTGTTCGTGTCGGGCGCGTTCTTCCTGCTGTATCCGCCGGCGGTGCGTTTCTATTCCACCGACATCCGCGCCACCGGCGTCGGCGCGGCGGTGGCTTTCGGGCGCGTCGGCAATACCTTCAGTCCGAAAGTGGCAGGCGTGATGCTCACCGCCGGCCTTGCTCCGCAGTCGGTGTTCTGGACGATGGCCGCGCCGCTGCTGCTGTCCTGCGTGGCCGTGTACCTGTTCCATCGGCTCACGGTGCCGCGCCAGCCGCAGCGGTAGGAATGCGCCCGCATCGATCCGGCGCGATGTCGCCCGTCGTTGGTGTGCGGGCGTACATCGCTGTTGCCGCGCGGCGTGCATCGGGCGTTGCGCCTGCGTGATGCAACGGGGCGACGGTGCCGCGAACGCGGCTACGCGTACAACGGCAGTGGATTGTCGCGATAGATGCGGTCGCGGGTGCGCTGGTCCGGCACCCACCCGGCGAACAGGTCCACCAGGTCGCCATCGTTCGGCATCGGGCGATCGTTCTGCTGCACATGGGGCCAGTCGGAGCCCCATACCATTCGTTCCGGTGCGTGCTTCACCAGCGCTTCGGTGAAGGCGCGCATGGCCGGATAAGGCAGCTGCTCGCGCGTGCTGCGCATCGGCGCGGAAAGCTTCACCCATACACGGCCGCTATCGAGCATGCGCAGGATGGTGGTGAACGCGGCCTGGTCGAGGCCGAGCGTGGAATCGAAGGCGCCGTAGTGATCAAGCACGATGCGGTTCGGCAGTGCGAGTAGTTGATCGGCTACATGCACCAGGTGTCCATGCACCAGGCTCTGGTACTGCACATGCCAGCCGGCTTCGTGCGCGAGCTGTGCAAGCCGCGTGTCGATGGTGGGCAGGTGGCTCCACTCATGTCCCGCCGGACCGGCGAAGAAGCGGATGCCGCGCACGCCAAGCCTGTGCAGTGGTGCGATCTCCTCGCACCGGAAATCCGCGGCCGGCAGGATCACGCCGCGGAACCTGTCCGGGAAGCGTTCCAGCACCGACTGCATGTGGCGATAGTTGCGACCGTACCCACCGGCGCTGACGATCACCCCGCGCGCGAAACCCAGCTTCTCCTGCATGGCGAGGAATTGCTCGGGCAGTGCATCGTCGGAGGTGTAAGGGCTGTGCGATTCGAACGGCCACTGCGCCGCCGGCCCGAACAGGTGGATGTGGCAATCCCACGCGCCCTGCGGCGGCGGAAATTCCGGCCGGCGCGGATGCGGATCCGGCGGTTGGTTATGCAGGGCATTGGCGGGCGCGGCGGGAGCATTCATGGGCTGCGATACACTGCTGCAAGGAAGTTGAAGGGAAGAGTGCGATGAGTGCGGGCGTGATGCTGGTGACCGGCGGCAGTCGCGGGATCGGTGAAGCAGTGGCGCTGCTGGGCGCGCAGCGCGGCTACGACATCGTGCTCACTTACGCGAATAACGCGGCGCGTGCTGATGCGGTGGTGAAACGCATCGAAGCGGCCGGCGGCCGCGCATTGGCCGTGCAGGCTGATGCGGCGCACGAGGCCGACATAGCGAGGATGTTCGCAGCCGTTGATGGCATGGGTCGTCTTGCGGCGCTGGTCTACAACGCCGCCATCACCGGCCCGCATTCGCCACTGGCCGAAGCGACCACGGCCACCATCGATGCGGTGCTCGACGTGAACCTGCGCGGTGCCATCCTGTGCTGCCAGTCGGCGATACGCCGCATGTCCACGCGCTTCGCGGGGCAGGGCGGGGCCATCGTGCTGCTGTCCTCGCGCGCGTCCCAGTACGGTTCGCCGGCGGAGTTCGTGTGGTATGCGGCATCGAAGGGCGGCGTCGAGAGCCTGAACCTCGGGCTGGCGCGCGAGCTCGGGCCCGAAGGCATCCGCGTCAACGTCGTTTCGCCCGGCCCGATCGACACCGAGATGCATCGACCCGGCAAACTGGAAGACCGCGCGCGCCGCGCGCCGTTGCAGCGAGCGGGGACACCAGCGGAAGTCGCCGAGTCGGTGCTGTTCCTGTGTTCGGATGCCGCTTCCTACATCTCCGGCACCAACCTTGCGGTCGCAGGCGGAATGTAGGGAGCTGCGCATCGCTCTTGGGATCGCTCAGGCCACCCAGACCGTCTGCGCATTGCACAGGTCGAGCAGGCCCATGCGTCCGAGCTCGCGCCCGTAACCGGAAAGCTTCACGCCACCAACCGGCAGCCGCGGATCGCTCATCGTCACGCTGTTGATGAACACGCCACCGACCTCGAGTTCCTGCGCCAGCTGCTGGCCGCGTGCGTGCTCGGTCCACAGCATGGCCGAAAGTCCGTAGGGTGAATCGTTCGCGATGGCCACGGCTTCGTTTGCATCGCGTGCAGTCAGCACTGCGGCTACGGGGCCGAAGGTTTCCTGCGCAACCACGGGCATCTGCCTGGTGAGGTTGGTGAGCACGGTGGGCTGGTAGAACCACCCGGCGCCACTGCCACGCTTGCCACCAGTGACCACGCGCGCGCCGGCGCGCACCGAGGCATCGACCTGCTTCTCCAGTCCCTCGCGCAGATCCGCACGCGCCATCGGACCCATTTGTGTCGTCGCTTCCATCGGGTCACCGATGCGCAGTGCCGACGCCGCGGCTGCAAAGGCCTCGGTGAATTTCGCAGCAACGCCGGCTTCAACGATGAAGCGCTTGGCCGCCAGGCACACCTGCCCGCAATTCGAGAAGCGCGCGCGCACCGCCGCCGTCACCGCAGCATCGATATCGGCATCGGCCAGCACGATGAAAGGATCCGACCCGCCCAATTCCATGATGGATTTCTTGCAGGCCGCCCCCGCCTGCGCTGCGACCTTCGCGCCAGCCATCGGGCTGCCCGTGAGCGTGACGGCCGCAACGCGTGGATCCGCGATGATGCTGCCGATCGAGGGAATCGGCGCATGCAGGTTCTGGAACACACCGGGGGGAAAACCCGCCGCCACAAACAGTTCCGTCACCAGCTCCGCGCAGCCCTGCACATTCGGCGCGTGCTTCAGCAGGAACACATTGCCCGCCATCAACGCGGAGGTCGCGCAGCGGAAGCCCTGCCACACCGGAAAATTCCACGGCAGGATGGCGAGCACCGGACCCAGCGGCCGGTACGCGACATAGCTGCGGCGTGCCTGCGTTACGACTTCTTCATCGGCCAGCCACGCGGCGCCATGCTCGGCCACGTACTCGCAGTTCCATGCCGACTTCTCGATCTCGCCGCGCGCCTCGGCCAGCGGCTTGCCCATCTCGAGCGTGATCATGCGCGTGAGGCGATCGCTGTTCTGGCGCAGCTGCACGGCCATGTTCCGCAGCAGCGCGGCGCGTTCGGCGAGCGTGCGCCGGCGCCAATCGCGCGCGGCACGCGCGGCAGCGGCCAGCGTGGTTTCGATCTGCGCCGCGTCCGCCAATGGCCACGTGGCAACGGTAACGCCAGTGGCCGGATTGATCGATGCGGTGACGTTCTCGGCCACGGCCAGGGACTGCTGCATGCTCTGCTCGTGAAAATCGCGGGAGGCGCATCATAAGCGATGCATGAAAGGGGGTTTGCAAGGCGTTTCCCGCAGTTTCCGCGGGGGGCATAACTCCCTTCCGCGCCGGGGAAGTGCGCGCTGCCGTAGCATGTGAGCGTGTCGCCCCGCGCGAGCCACCCGACCGGAACCGATGCTGATACCAGACCGTAATGTTTCCCTGCAGCTGCCGCGCAAGATGGTCTTTGGCGCCGGCTGCATCAAAGACGCCGCGGAATGGATCGCCGCGCAGGCCCCCAAAGGCGTGCTCATCATCACTTCACCGCAGCCCGTGGCGCAGCTCGCCGATCCGCTCGTGGCGGCGCTGCGCGCGCAGGGCATTCCCGTCGCCGTGTGGGACGAGATCGCCAAAGAACCGCATGTGGATGATCTCGCGCGCGGCCTGGCCGCGGCGCGTGATGCGAAAGCCAGCCTCATCGTCGGCCTCGGCGGCGGCAGCGCGATGGATGTCGCGAAGCTGGTGGCCGCGCTGCTCGATGGCAGGCAGAAGATCGGCGAGGTGTTCGGCATCGGCAAGCTCGCCGCTCGCAGCACGCCGCTGGTGTGCATGCCCACCACATCAGGCACGGGCAGCGAGGTATCGCCCATCGCCATCGTGCAGGATTCCGCCGATGGCATGAAGAAGGGCGTGATCAGTCCGCACCTGGTTCCTGATGCCGCCTTCGTCGATCCGGAGATGACCATTGGCATGCCGCCGGCCGTCACGGCGGCCACGGGCATCGATGCTCTCACTCACTGCATCGAGGCCTATGCGAATCGCCAGGCGCATCCGGTGGTGGATACCTGGGCGCTGGAAGGCATCCGTCGCATCGCGCGCAGCCTGCCTGCTGCATACGCCAATGGCGCGGATGTCGTCGCACGCGCCGATGTCGCGCTCGGCAGTCTGTATGGCGGCCTGTGCCTCGGGCCAGTGAATACCGCGGCGGTGCATGCGCTGGCATATCCGCTGGGCAGCGACCATGGCGTGGCGCATGGTGTGTCGAACGCGGTGCTGCTGGGCGAAGTGCTCGAGTTCAACCTGCCGGCGGCGCCGCAGCGTTACGCCGAGGTAGCGCGTGCGCTGGGTGTGAGCGAGGAAGGTTCCACTGAAGACATCGCCGCGCGCGGCATCGGGCTGATCCGCGAGCTCAACCGCGTGTGCGCCATTCCCGCGCACATCGCCGAGCTGGGCGTGCCGGAATCCTGCATCGACAAGATGGCCGAATCCGCGCTCACCGTGCAGCGGCTGCTGCAGATGAACCCGCGCACCGTCACGCTGCAGGACGCGCGCGACATCTACCGCCGCGCGTTCTAGGCAGCAACCCTTGGCATCGCCCTTCGATTGGTACACGCAGTCCAGCGCGCGCGTGAAGCGCGTGTTCTGGACCTGCTCGGTCGCGTGGGCGCTCGATTCCATGGACGCGCTGGTCTACTCCTTCATGATCCCGGCGCTGATGACGGCCTTCGGCATGACGCTGCTGCAGGCGCAGGCCATCAACACCGCCAACTTCGTTTCCGCTGCACTGGGCGGCTGGATCGGCGGCCTGCTCTGCGACCGGTTCGGGCGTGCACGGCTGTTGCAGATCACCATCCTGTGGTTCTCGATCTTCTCCCTGCTCTCGGGTTTCGCCGGCAACTACGACCAGCTGATGATCCTGCGCACGCTGCAGGGGCTGGGCTTCGGCGCTGAATGGGCCGTGGGTGCGGTGCTGCTGGGCGAGATGATTGCGCCGAAACATCGCGGCAAGGCGGTGGGCACGGTGCAGAGTGCCGCGCCCATCGGCACGGGCCTGGCCGCGTTGATGGCGGGTCCGCTCGTTGCCGTGCTGCCGCTGGAATACGGCTGGCGCGTGGTGTTCTGGATCGGAATACTGCCGGCGCTGCTGGTGTTCTTCGTGCGCCGCGCCGACGACGATTCGGAAATCTACCTGGAAACCCGCAGGCAGATGCTGGCCGAGAAGCGCAGCGTGAACATGTGGGCCATCTTCTCGCCGCAGATGTTGCGCATCACGCTGCTGACCGCACTGCTGGCGATCGGCGTGCAGGGCGCCGCGTATTCCATCAGCAACTACCTCAGCGTGTTCCTGCAGCATGAACGCGGCCTCAACGCGAACGTCGCCGGCATCTACATCCTGATCAACAGCGCGGGCGGTTTCGTCGGTGCGCAGGTCAATGCTTTTTACAGCGACCGGCTGGGTCGCCGCCGCATGTTCCGGTTGTTCGGAGCCGGCTTCGTCATCATGGCGAGCATCTATCTGCTGGGGCCGCTGGGCAGTTCCGCATGGACGCTGCTGCCCGTCGGCATGGTGTACGGGTTCTTCCAGTTCGGCATGTATGCCTCCTTCGGCCCGTATTTCACCGAACTGTTTCCCACGGAGAGCCGCGGTTCGGGGCAATCCTTTGCCTACAACCTGGGTCGCGCCATGAGCGGACTGGTATTCACCATGCCGGTGGCGCTGATCGCCCAGCACTACTCGGCCCGCATCAGCGTGGGCATGCTGGTGATGGCGCTTTCCGGCATCGTGCTGGCGATCATTGCCCTGTTGATGCTGCCGGAGACCGCGGGTCGCGACCTGCGTGACACCACGCCCGGGAAACCCGCATGACTCTTCTGCCACCTCCCTGAGATCACCATGTCACGACCCGTCATCGTCACCTGCGCCATCACTGGCTCGATCCACACGCCGAGCCAGTCGCCTTACCTGCCGCTGACACCGGCGCAGATCATCGAGGAGTCCGTTGCTGCCGCCGAGGCGGGTGCCGCGGTATTGCACCTGCATGCACGCGATCCGGTGGATGGAAGGCCGAGCGCCGACCCCGCTGTGTTCATGCAGTTCCTGCCGCAGATCCGCGCACGCACCAAGGCGATCATCAACATCACCACCGGTGGCGGCCCCGGCATGTCACTGGAAGAACGCCTCGTGGCGCCGGAGCAGGTGAGCCCCGAGATGACTTCGCTGAACCTCGGCACCATGAACTTCGCCGGTTTCATGGCGCTGGAGAAACTGCCGCAGCTGCAGCACCAGTGGGAAGAGGATTACCGCAAGATCGCGCGCACCCATGTGTTCCGCAACACCTTCGAGGACATCGACACCGTGATGGTGCGCCTCGGCGAGAAGCATGGCGTGCGCTTCGAGTTCGAATGCTACGACGTGGGCCAGCTGTACAACCTCGCCATCGCGCTGGAGAAGCGCAGCTACGCGCCACCGCTGTTCATCCAGTTCGTGCTCGGCATTCCCGGCGGCATCGCCGCCGAGCTCGATCACCTGCTGCACATGGTGCGCACCGCGCAGCGTTTGTTCGGCATGGACCTCGAATGGTCGGTGCTCGCGGCAGGTCGCCACCAGATGGCCCTGTGCACGCATGCCGCGCTGCTCGGCGGCAATGTGCGCGTCGGCCTCGAGGACAGTCTCTACATCGGCCGCGGCGAGCTCGCCAAATCCAATGCAGATCAGGTCGCCAAGATTTGCCGCATACTCAGGGAACTGTCGCTGGAAGTGGCGACGCCGGAGCAGGCGCGTGAACGCCTCAAGCTCAAAGGCGCCGACCGCGTCCGCCTTTAAGCAGGAAACCGCCATGTACGAAGCCCACGATCCACGCTCCAGGCTTGCCTCGAAGGGAACCACCGCGGCCCCCGCGCCGGAAGGTTTTGCCGCCGCCGAATACGTGAAGTTCCACGAGTTGCCGCCTGCTGAAAGCGGCGCACAGGCACGCACCTGGTATGGCCGCGGCCAGAACATGGTGGTGAGCTATTCGGAAGTGCAGCCCGGCGCCGTGTTCGAGCGCAAGGGGCAGGTGGATGAATACATGCTGGTACTGCCCGAAGCGGGCGAGGGCGCCATCATCGAAGCGGGTGCTGAGCGCGTGGAGATCGCGGGCTTCACGCTCGCCATCGTGCCGCCGGGCGACAGCCGCGTGACCATCCGGCAGAAGGGACTGCTGATCCGCGTGATCTCGACGCGCAATGCGGATGTGGCTGGCGCGTCTTCGAATGCCGCAGCGTATGGCCACCAGCATCCCAACATTCCTGCGTTCCAGGCATGGCCGACGCCACCGGGCGGTTACCGCATCCGCCACTACAGCCTCGACGTGCCCGCACAGCCCGGCCGCTTCGGCCGCATCTTCCGGTGCACCACCATGATGATCAACATGCTGCCCTTCGAGCCGGGGCCGCGCGATACGGCGAAACTCTCGCCGCATCATCACGATGACTTCGAGCAATGCTCGCTGGCCATCCAGGGCGCGTTCACGCATCACATCCGCTGGCCGTGGGTGGCGAACCAGAAGTACTGGCGCAACGACGACCATGAGTTCTGCCCCGCGCCGTCGATCGCCATCATTCCGCCGCCGGCCATCCATACATCGGCCGCCACGGAACCCGATGGCAACCAGCTCGTCGACATCTTCTCGCCGCCGCGCGTGGATTTCTCGAAGCAGGCGGGCTGGGTGCTGAACGCGGATGAATATCCGATGCCGGTGGCCTGAGGCATGGGCGCGGCGACGATCGATCCACCCGTCGTGGATGCGCATGCCCACATCTTCACGCCGGACATGCCCGCCGCGGATTCGGCCTGGTTCAAGCCCGACTACGCATACACCGCCAGCGACTACCTGGAGGATCTCGATGCGCACGGCGTGCACTTCGGCGTGATAGCCGGCATCAGCATCTACGGGCAGTACAACGACTACATGATCGAAGAGCTGCGCCGCCAGCCACGGCTGCGCGGCACGGTGAACATCGTGCCCACCACCGATCGCTACGTGCTCGAACGCATGCGCGACGATGGCATCGTTGGCGTACGCCTGCAGCTGTCTCGCCGCAAGGAACTGCCGGATCTCGCGAGCGAGGATTACCGACTGCTGCTGCGGCGTGTGGCCGATCTCGGCTGGCATGTGCATCTCGCGCTCGAAGG
Source organism: Pseudomonadota bacterium (assembly GCA_037200665.1). Taxonomy (GTDB): domain Bacteria; phylum Pseudomonadota; class Gammaproteobacteria; order Steroidobacterales; family Steroidobacteraceae; genus ZC4RG30. The sequence continues at coordinate 201,526 of JBBCGD010000002.1, forward strand.
CGCGCAGATGCCGGCCGTGCTGCCTGCACTCGAAGCCAGCGGCGTGCGCATCGTGCTCGATCACTTCGCGCATCCCGACCAGAACGAAGGGCTCGCCAACGCGGGTTTCCAGGCGGTGCTGCGTTCCATTGCGAAAGGCCGTACCTGGGTGAAGTTCTCCGCCGGTTACCGGCTCACCTGGCTGTCGAAGCGCGAAGGCAGCCCCGATCCACGCGCCATGCAACTGGCGCGCGAAGCTGCGGCGAAGCTGTTGCAGGAGGCCGGCCCCGAGCGCCTGCTCTGGGGCAGCGACGCACCTTTCGTCGGCCACGAGAAAAGCCTCACCTACGCCGACACGCTCGCGAGCTTCGCCGAATGGGTGCCCGATGCGAAGGTACGTCGCCGCATGACCGACACCGCCCTGCAACTGTATTTCTCCTGACATGAGCGACCAACCCGCTTCCGCATCTTTCCGCGCACGGCTGCTGGCACGCGAGCTCCTGCTCGGCACCTTCATCAAGACACCGGTGAGCCATCCGGTGGAGATACTCGGCAGCGTCGGCTTCGACTTCGTGGTGCTCGACCAGGAGCACGCGCCTTTCGATCGCGTCACCGTCGACAACCTGGTGCTTGCCGGCCAGGCCGCGGAGATCGCAGTGCTGGTGCGCGTTCCGGGCAGCGATGCGCGCGACATCCTGCCGCCACTGGATTGCGGTGCGCGCGGCGTGCTGGTGCCGCATGTGGATGGCGCCGCGAAGGCAGAGGACGTGGTTGCCGAAGCGCGCTATCGCGGTGGACGCCGCGGCTTCACCAATTCCTCGCGTGCCGGCCGTTACGGTGCCGCTGGTTTCCAGGAGCACGTCGCGACTGGCGATTCGCAATCCGCAGTACTGGCGATGATCGAGGATGTGGCCGCGCTCGACGTACTGCCGCAGATCATGGCGGTGCCCGGCCTCGATGCGGTGTTCATCGGCCGCGGCGATCTCAGCACCGCACTCGGCGTCGACAACCCATCGGCACCGCCAGTGGTCGCAGCCACCGAAAAGATCGCAGCCGCCGCGCGTGCTGCCGACAAGCCACTTTGCGCGCATGTCGGTCGACTGGATGCACCTGAAGTCGCATGGCTGCGTTCGCTCGGCGTGAGTGCCTTCATCCTGTCTTCGGACCAGGGACTCATGCGAAGCGCAGCGCTGCAGGCGCTGGGCCAGTTCGCGGCATTGCGCCGCGACTGAAGCGCCGCGGCCGCGCGCGCGGCCATTGTTTTCGTTTTGACTCCCGCGGATGTTCCCCGGTACGCGGGTAAGGCGTGCTGCCGCCGCAGGCAAGTGCGCATGGCAGCAGCTGCCTAACTTCTGCTCGATTAGAAAACCAGCCGGGGGGACTTCAAAGTGTCTAGAAACGCTGCATGCGCTTCTTTCGTGCGCGCATCATTTGCCGTTGTGGGTGGCGCCATGCTGCTGGCGTGGTCTTCCACGATGCTTGCCGCCGAGGGGAAGAAGGACGACACCAGGAAGGATGAGGACCAGGAGCTGTCCGAAGTCCAGGTCACCGGTACGCGAATCCAGTCGCCCAATGTCACGGCGGCGAACCCCGTCACTTCGATCACCGGCGAGGAGATGCGCCGCCTCGGCATCGTGAACGTGTCGGACGTGCTCACGCAGCTGGTGCCGCAGAACATCTCCACCTATACGCCCACGCTCACTGGCGACAGCCAGGCCAGCCGCGGCGGCATGGAGAACCTGGATCGTGGTTCGTTCTTCATCGGCAACACCATCGCCAATTTGCGTGGGCTTGATCCGACGTTCGGGTCGCGCACGCTGACGCTGATCGATGGTCGTCGCACGGTGTCCACGTCGAACCAGGCCGACGTGGTCGATCTCAATACGATTCCCTCCAACCTGCTCGAACGCGTGGATGTGGTCACTGGTGGCGCATCGGCTACCTATGGTTCCGGTGCCGTGGCCGGCGTAGTCAATCTGGTGCTCGCCCATCGCATGACCGGCCTCAACGTGGACCTGGACTACGGCGTCAATGAAGCGGGCGACGGACAGAATCCGCACGTCGCGATTTCCGGCGGCCTGCCGTTGTTCGAGGGTGCCGGTCACCTGCTGCTCGGCGGTGAATGGCAGGACCAGCATGGCATCCGCAATTGCGCCGAAGCGCGTGACTGGTGCGCCAAGTCGCGCACCATGTTTTCCAATACCACCGGCGCCACCACCGCGCTGACCGATGCACTGACGCCATTGCCGGGTTTCGCCGGCCTGCCGGCCCGCTTCGAGATGTCGAATGTCCGTTACAGCCAGTACTCGCCGAACGGCACGATTTATTTCAACGATTCAAACGTCACCTCCGACTACCGCTTCACGGCCGATGGCTTGAGCGGCGAGCAGTACGCGTTGGGTTACCGCGGCGGCGTCTCGCCGATCATCGGTTCCACCGCCACGGCCATCAACGGTGATGGTCCCGTGACCACCAGCACGACGCCGCTGATCCCGAGCAACAACCGCAAGTCGCTGTTCTCCAACTTCGAGTACGACATCACTCCGCGTACCACGGCTTACCTGCAGGCCAGTTATGCGAACACGGACGCGGTGAACAGGAATCCGCTCACCACGGGGTCTTATTGCGCTCGCTTCGACGTACCGGGCGTGAGGGGCACCAACGCCGTGGCCGGGTCGACCCTGATTTTCGCGACGACGCAGGCTGCGCACGAGATCTCGACCGGTCTGCCCTACAACAAGCCCCGGGCTTTGCAGTGGTCTGCGGGTGCGTCCACAGGCAGTCTCATCCCCAACAATTTCGCGGTCTTCCTGGGGTTGGTGCCGGCAGGTTCCACCAATACGTACCAGACCGGTTTTGCCGCCGGCAACGGTTACACGACGGTATCTGATATCGGAAAGCCGGCCGGTACTCCGGTGCCCGGTGTCGCGTTCCCGTTCTATGTTCCGGTGGACATCTCACCCGGCCAGCCGACCTTCAATTTCAACAACAACGCCGTCGGCCACTGGACCAAGATCAGTTGGGATGTGTACACGGCAGGTCCTCCTGCTTCGGCGCTGTATACGAAATGGTCGAATCAGTTCTGGATCCTCGACTCCATCACCCTGACGAATTCATTCGACAGCGGCACAGCCACCACGCTGCCGCAGCTCGGGCGCAATTCCTACGCCTTCCTGAACAACATGACGCCGGATGCGTTGTACCAGGTGCAGAACGGGTTCTCGGCCACGACGCCGACGGCAACGGTACCGACGGGCGTGGATTCCCTCTACGGCTCCGCGCTGTGCAATGGCTCCACGCCAGTCAGGAAGGTGTGGAATCCGCAGATCCAGCAGGTCACTACCCAGAAATCGGACACGTGGCGGGCGGTGGCTGGCATGCGCGGCCGCTTCGGTGACGACTGGAAGTGGGAGGGCTACTACCAATACGGCAATACCGACAGCAGTTCCAGGGCGACCAATGTCCAGACCAACCTCAGGATGGCCTTCGCGACCGATGCGGTCATCGACGACCGCAAGACCGTTGTCATCAACGGGCAGTCGTACTCGAACCTGACTACGGACGCCCTGCCGAATGGGGCACACGGCACGTATGGCACGCCCATCTGCCGCATCGCGCGTGATGGCGCACCGGTGCTCGATACGGGAGGCCGTCCGCTCTCCACTCCGGAAGGACTGGCCTCGCTGGCGGCGGGATGCAAGCCGATCAATATCTTCGGCAGCGTGTATTCCAACAGCGTGTCGATCACGAGCCCGTTCCTCAACAACTACACCACGACCTACGATGCGGCGGCCTTGCAGCAGCAAGCACTCGACTATGCCTTCGTGGATACGCGGTCGAGCGGCGGCACCACCCTGCAGACCGCGTCCCTGACTACCTCGGGTACGTTGTGGCAGGGCTGGGCAGGTCCGCTGACTTCCGCGTTCACCCTCGACTTCAACAGCAACGAGGTCAGCAACGAAGGCACTACCGGTGACTATTACCTGCGGTCTGACCTCGCTCGTACCTGGGCCGATGCCTTCGGAGGCAAGACCCGCTCCGCGGAAGGTTCCGTCGAATTGAACATGCCGCTGATCACGGGCCTCGACGGCATCAATTCGCTGAGCATCGATGCGGCATTCCGCGAAGGGTTCTACAACCAGAAGGGCGGCGCCGGCACGACTGGCCAATCGACCAATCAGCGCACGCCCAACTGGAAGTTCTCCACCGAGTTCGAGCCTTTCGACTGGATACGCTTCCGGCTGACGCGCTCCGAGGACCTGCGCGCTCCGGGTTACCGCGACCTGTTCATCTACAGCCCGGGCATTCCGGACCAGATCGCGGTCACGAATCCGTGGCGGCAGCGTACGGCAAGCAGTACCGAGAACCAGATAGAGCGCTACGGTTCGGTCACCGTGGGCAATCCGGACCTGAAGCCGGAAAAGAGCAACACGCTGACCTTCGGCATGGTGCTGCGGCCAGGTGGCTGGGCCCAGGGCCTGACGTTTACCGCCGACTACTACAACATCCGCGTGAAGGACGGCATCAACGTGCCGTACAACGCGAGCAGCCCGGTGAATGCCTGCTGGACGGTAAGCGGCAACATCGCGCCAACCTATGGCCCGGACGGAGAAACCATCGATCCGGGAGTCAATGGCCGATTCGACCAGAACAATCCCTATTGCCAGCAATTGACCTTCGCGCAGCTGAGCGATGCGGCCGGCAATGTCGTTCCGGGTTCGCGTGACCTGCAGGATCTCACCTCGTATGCGGCCTCGCGTCCGCAGAACGGCCTGCCGTACCAGCGCCGGGGCATCGACTTTTCGCTGAACTACAACTTCCCGCTGAACCGGGCCTTCGAGTCACTGCCGGGTTCAATGGTGTTCTCGGTGCGCGGTACCAGGGCGATGGAATCCTCCGGTGTATCGCAGCAGGTAACGGCCATCGCCGTTCCCGCTGCAACTGATCCCTGCGCCTTGAAGTACGAGAAGCTCGATCCGCAGAACTACGCCCTGAATCCGGATGGCTCGCAGGGAGCGTTCCGGGTACTCAACATTTACCAGTGCCTCAACCTCGTCGGCCAGATACGCAGCAACGTATTCGTCCCCGGTGTCGCCGCCACTCCGAAGTGGACGGGTAACGTCACTGCGTCGTATCTCTACGGCAACCTGGTGACGACCCTGTCTGCCAAGTACGTCGGCGGCGCGAACTTCGACAACACCTGGATCGATGACCCATCGCAGCCTGGTTACTACAACGCGGCCGGGCAGTTGACGAATGCGTCGGTAGACAACAACCGCGTCGATCCGTACCTGATGTTCAGCCTGAATGCTTCCTACGACGTGAAGGTCAGGAACACGAAGCAGTTCCAGGTGTTCGGGTCCATCAACAACCTGCTCAACAAGGATCCGCCTTTCACCGGCGGTGGCATTTCGGGCGCCAGCCCGGGATACAGCGACACCCTCGGCCGAGCCTATCGCATGGGTGTGCGTTTGAAATTCTGATCCGGCAGACGAGGCGGATGGTCCACGCATCCGCCCTTCGGCCACGCAAGAAAGTATTTGGGGGAGTCATGAATTCACAGATTCGTCTTTTCGGGATTGCGGCTGCGGGTGTGTGCGCGGGGCTACTGGCGGGGTGCAATGCAGTCAGCACCCCCGCTGACAAAACCATCGTTGCCCTGCCGAAACCCACAGTGGTGCTTCAGGGCACCATCACGGGTCTGGGCAGCCAGAGAGCCGTCACCTTGATGAACAATGGGGACACGCAAAGTGCGCTGGGTTTCATCGCCGCCGACCCGGTGCAGCCGACTGCGGGGATACCCGCCACACCTTTTTCCTTCGGCGCGATTCCCCAAGGTGCCCCCTACAAGATCGAAGTCAGACAGAATCCCTTCGGCAGGATCTGCACGGTCACCAATGGTTCGGGCACCATCACCACGGCCGAGGACCTGGCCGCCCATCCGATTGCGGTAAGTTGCGTGAACAACCCGGCCGTCGCGCGCTATGACCTCACGGTGAACCTGCCCACTGATCCCGCTCTTTTCACCGGCCTTCCGGGCGCGGCGGTGAATGTGAAGACCGAGGACCAGATCTACTCCAAGGCGGTGACGTCCGGCCAGACCAGCGTTACGTTCCCGGGCGTGCTGGTCAACGCAGCCACTGAAGCAACCGCGTTCAAGTGGACGGTGCTCGCCAACATCAACGAGGCGGATGGCTCACAGAGCAAGTGCGTCGTCACCGGCCCCACGGGAACGAATCCGACAGCCAACGTGGCAACTCCGAGCATCGGCATTCCGACGGCGCCGACCCAACCGGCATGCAAGTTCACGATATCCGGCAGCGTTGCGTACAGCGTGCCTCCTGGCGGGGCCGCAGCGCCCATGCCGACCGGTGGGCTGACGCTTGAAGTTCGCGACGTGCAGGGCAAGGTGATGGCCTCGCAGAACGTGACCACCTACGGTTCGTTCACGTTCGGCGGCACGACTCCCAGTCTCTTCTCCAGCAACACGAACGCGGTGTACGACATTGCCGTGGCGACCCAGCCCGCCGGCCAGACCTGCGTCGTTGGTGATGGTGGCGGCGTGAACTTCTACACCACGGGCAGCAACAATCCGGTCAACGTCACCAGCGGGGGCACTATGGTCAACGTGACCGTAGGGACCACCTCTGCGAGCACCGGCATCGCGATGGGCAGCCGCCTGAATGTGTTCTGCCGGGCTGCTCCCGCAGCCGCTGCGGTCCTGAAAGGGACCTACCGGCTCATGAGTTCCATCTGGACCGCGAACGTCACGGTCGGCAATCCGCCCACATCAGTGACCAGCACCTACACCCCGTACGACCTCACGGTGCAGAACACCGCCAGCAGCAACATGATTACCTTCTTCGACGACGGCACTTTCCTGTACGCCACGCATGCGGCGAACAACACCCAGGCGTCGACGGGTAATCCCCTGCTGATCACCGGTTCGGCATTCACGCTCTATCCGGCCAACCAGGTGGAGCACGGGTTCTACGACTACGATCCCGCAAACCAGAAAATACGCTTCACCCTCATCACCGATACCAATGGGGGAACGACCTTTCCCACCAACTTTGCTCCCACGCAGTCCCCGGCCTTCTTTGGTGCAGCCAATACGCTGACAACCACGAACGGGCTCAGCGCAGCGCCGGGTGCGATAGCTCCCACACCCGCTGGGGTGGGAACCAGGAGCGCCGCCATGACCAGGGTCGTGGTCGGCACCGGTACACCACGCACCATCACCGGTCGATTCGGCGAGGATCCGGCTGCCACCACCGCCACCAACAGCCGGCTGGACTGGGTGCTCACCGAGCCGGCGTCCATCGATCATGAAATGACGGGTACCTGGATTTCCCAGGACCACCGCCGCTTCTGGACCTGGGACTTCGCCGACAACTACGGTTACCACGTGGGCGTGGAGGGTGGTGCGGCGAGCATCAACGATTCCTGCTTCACGATGGAAGACCTGCATGCGTCTTCAGGCATCTACACGCGGCGCATTCCCAGCGTGATCTTCGGCAGCTCGAACTGCTCGCCGTTCTCGCGCATTTCAACGGCGATGTTTACCGCCGGCACTTATGGGCTGGGCAGCACCACGGTTCCGCCGGGTGTTGAATCCATCGATTTCAACACCGGCACGTGGATTTCCCCGGCCATTGCATCCACTGGTCTGGTGCCGCTGTTCACCAACTCATTGCCGGGCTTCATCGGCAGGTTCCCGGGCGGACAGGCTTCCCTGGATGGACGTTCGCCGTCACCGAACTATTTCGCCATCGCGACGCCCGCGACCTTCTTCAATACCGCCGATCCGACGTACTTCCCGCAGCATTTCCCGACTGCCACCTCGCCAGCGACATCGTTGTCGTGGTGCACGACGGAGATCCTCGGAGTCCGTGCAACTTCGAATGGCATACCCATCAACTCCCCCGTCTATTTCTGCCGGACGAGGGCTCCCTGATCGATTTGATGAGCTGACAACGCAGCCACGGAGGCGCCCCTCTCCGCGGCTGCGGTTCTCGCGGCGGACGCTAAAGGACCTGCGTCTCGCCGTGCTGGGCCGGGGAATCCGGCCCTTTTTCTGATTTGCCGGCGTCGGGATCCGGCAGCGCCTTGTGGCTGTCGGTGCGGCCGGACCTGGTGCCACCGCGTTCATCCACGTAGATGAGGTCGTGCCGGCCGATGGTGATGACATCGCCATCGTTGAGGTTGTGGCTGCGCACGCGCCGCGACTTCACCACGATGCCGTTGGTGCTGTTGAGGTCTTCGACCACGCAGCTGTTGGGCTTGGTGACGATCTGGCAGTGATGGCGGCTGACGAAGCGGCTGTCGATCTGCAGGTCGTTGTCGGCGGTGCGGCCGATGACGGTGCGGCCTTCGCGCAGCGCCAGTTCGCCGAGGTTCTTGCCGTCGGCCACCACCACGAGCTTGGCCAGCGGCTTCGACAGGCCGGGGAATTTGCCGGTATCCAGCGGCTCGTCGCCGCCGATGCGCAGCAGGGCGCGCGTGGTGTCGCCGGTGGGCGGCTGCTGGCCGCGCGCGGCATCGCCAACGGGCCTGCGACGCGGTACGACGCGTGCGGAGAACTCGATCCAGCGCAGCTCCTTGATGGCGGAGTGCACGTCTTCCAGCAGCACATGGTCGCGGTCGGCGGTGAACGCGGCCACCATCGCGGTATCGCACAGCGTGTTGATCAGGCGCGGCACGCCGCCGGTGTAGCGATACAGCAGTGGATAGCAATCGTCCGCGAACAGCTTGCGGCCGTTCGAGCCCGCCACTTCCAGTCGATGCAGCACATAGCCCTGCAGGTCTTCGGGGCTCAGCGCGGTGAGATGGAAGCGCAGGCGCACGCGCTGTTCCAGCTGCACGAGCTCGGGCGAATCGAGCTTTTCGTTCAGCTCGGGCTGGCCCGCGAGGATGATGCGCAACACTTTGTCCTTGGTGGTTTCGACACCGGACAGCATGCGGATCTCTTCCAGCGTGTCGAGCGTGAGGTTCTGCGCCTCGTCGACGATGAGCAGCACCTTGCGCCCGGCGGAGTATTGCTCGACCAGGTAACCGTTGAGCGTGGTCAGCAGCTCGGCCTTGCCCATCTTGAAAGGGTTGATGCCGAACTGCACCAGCGCCGCCTGCAGGAATTCGGTGGCGGAGATCTGCGTCTGGCTGATCTGCGCGACCACGACGTCTTTCTCGAGCTCCTGCAGGAAGGTCTCGATCAGCGTGGTTTTGCCGGCACCGATCTCGCCGGTGATGATCACGAAACCATCCGTGAACCAGATGGTGGATTCCATGTACGCCTTGGCGCGCGAGTGGTTCTTCGACAGGAACAGGAATTCCGGGTCCGGGCTGAGCCGGAACGGCAATTCCTTGAGCTTGAACGACTCGATGTACATGGATGCGGCGGATCAGGTTCCGCTGGATTCGACCCGGCGCAGCAGGCGCCGTGCCCGCTGGTCTGCCTTTGTTGCAGTGGTTTCGACGATGGTCATGTGTCCCAGCTTGCGGCCCGTACGGGCGACCTTGCCGTAATCGTGCAGGTGCAGGCCGGGTTCGTCCAGCAGCTTTTTCCGGTCTGGCATAACGCCGATGAGGTTCAGCATGGCGCTGTGGCCGCGCGCGGCAGTACTGCCCAGTGGCAGGCCGGCGATGGCCCGCAGGTGGTTCTCGAACTGGCTGGTCTCGGCGCCTTCTATTGTCCAATGACCCGAGTTGTGGACGCGTGGTGCCATCTCGTTGGCCAGCAGCTGGCCTCGCCTGACGAAGAACTCGATGGCCAGCACGCCCACGTAGTCGAAATGCTCCATCACCCGTCGCAGCGTGCGGCGCGCGGCGGCTTCGAGCCTTGGCGCTTTCCACGGCGCGCGCGTCAGCCTGAGGATGCCGCCTTTGTGCAGGTTGCGGTTCAGCGGGTACATCGCGAATTCACCATCGCGGCCGCGCACGCCGATGGCGGAGACTTCGTAGTCGAACGGCACCATCTGTTCGTAGAGCAGTGGTGAGCTGCCGAGTTCCGTCCAGGCTCTTTCGACATCGGCAGGCTTGCGCAGCACGAACTGGCCCTTGCCGTCGTAACCGAGGCGGCGCGTCTTGAGAACGCCGGGCAGGCCGGTGGCCGCGACTGCACGCTGCAGGTCGGCGAGTGAATCCACGGGTTGGTTGGCGTTGGTCGGAATGCGCAGCTGCGCGAACAGCTGCTTTTCGAGCAGGCGGTCCTGCGCGGTGGCGAGCGCATGGCGCGGCGGCGCGATGGTGACGCGCGATTCGAGTACGTCGAGCGCCGCGGCCGGCACGTTTTCCCAGTCGAAGGTGACCACTTCGCAGCGGCTGGCGAGTTCGGCCAGCAACATGGCGTCGGTGAAGCTGCCGTTGAGCTGTGGCCCCACCTGTTGCGCAGGCGTGCCGTCTTCCTTGTCGAGGAACAGGAAGTCGAGGCCCAGGGGATAGCCCGCGAGCGCCAGCATGCGACCCAGCTGGCCTCCGCCAAGCACGCCGATGGTCATGCCGGGTTGCGGGGATCCGGCTGCGACAGCACGGCGTCGGTCTGGGCCTGCCGGAAGGCGTTGAGCTTCGCGGCCACCGTGGCATCGCTCAGCGCGACGATGGCCGCCGCGAACAGCGCCGCATTGGCTGCGCCAGCCGCGCCGATCGCGAACGTAGCGACGGGTATGCCCTTGGGCATCTGCACGATGGACAGCAGTGAATCGAGGCCACCCAGTGCCTTGGACTGCACCGGCACACCGAGCACCGGCACGCGCGTCTTCGAGGCCGTCATGCCCGGCAGGTGCGCGGCACCGCCAGCACCGGCAATGATCGCGACCAAGCCGCGTGCCTCGGCCTGCGCGGCGTATTCAAACAGGAGATCGGGCGTGCGGTGCGCCGAGACCACTTTCACCTCGTGCGCGACGGCGAACTGCGTGAGCAGCTCCGCGGCGGGCTGCATGGTCTCCCAGTCCGACTTCGAACCCATGATGATGCCGACGAGAGGCTTCATTTGCGCAGTCTAGCACGCGTGTTCTGCGCATCCGTCTGCGCGGCCAGCGCGTCCTCGATGGCTGCAACATCGACATCGCGCATCAATTTGCCGATGTACTGGTGCTGGCGCGACAGCGCCGGGCGGTTGGTGAGGCGGCGCGCTTCGGCGATGGCATCGCGGACTTCTTCGGGCAGCGGGAGGCCCGCGAGTTCCTGGTCGCGCATGCCGATGAGCCTTTCGCCGAGCTTCTGCGCAGCATGCGCGGCACGCTTGCGCATGCTCTTGCTTGGCGGGCGTTCGTCGGCGCCTTCTTCCAGACCGGTGTCGATATCTTCCATGGCTTACAATTATGGGACATGTCCAAGTCCGTAGACGCATCCCGTATCCCCGAACTCGCAGATATCGTCAGCTTCGCGCTCGCGGAGGCGCGAGCGGCGGGTGCCACGCAGGCCGAAGCCGATGCCAGCCTGCGGCAGGGACTTGGCGTCACGGTGCGACTGGGCGAGGTCGAGACCATCGAGTACCAGCGCGACCGCGGGCTCGACATCACCGTTTATTTCGACGGCGCCAAGGGTTCGGCCAGCAGCGCGGATTTCAAGCGCGCCTCGGTCAGCGACATGGTGAAGAAGGCCTGCTCGATTGCGCGGTATACGGCGCGCGATCCGTATGCGGGCCTCGCCGATCCCGCCGACATGGCGCGCGATGTGCCGGACCTCGATCTCTACCATCCGTGGGATCTGACGCCGGAAGAGGCCATCGAGATTGCACGTGAATGCGAGGCGGCAGGCCTCGCGGTGGATTCGCGGCTGGTCAATTCGGAAGGCGGCGCGGTTTCCACGCATCGTGGCGTGCGCGTGTACGGCAATTCGCATGGCTTCCTCGGCGGTTTTCCCACCAGCAGCCACAGCGTCAGCTGCGTGCTGCTGGCCCAGGAAGGCGAGGACATGCAGCGCGACTACTGGTACAGCACCGCGCGTTCCGCGAAGGATCTCGAGCCGCTGGAGCGGATCGGTCGCCGCGCTGGAGAGCGTACCCTCGCGCGCCTGGGTGGTCGTCAGATCACGACGCGCAAGAGTCCGGTGCTGTTTTCTCCGGAAATGGCGCGCGCTTTCTTCGGGCACCTGATCTCGGCGGTGCGCGGCTCGAGCCAGTATCGCAAGGCTTCTTTCCTGCAGGATGCGATGGGCCAGCAGGTGCTGCCGCGTGCGCTGCAGATGCGCGAGCGCCCGCACATGCTGCGCGGCATGGCCAGCAGTCCCTTCGATGCCGAAGGCGTGGCCACGCGTGATCGCGACCTGGTGCTGGACGGCGTGCTGCAGGGCTATGTGCTGGGCAGCTACTCGGCGCGCAAGCTCGGGCTGCGCAGCACCGGCAATGCGGGCGGCATCCACAACCTGCTGGTCGACAGCAGCGACGGCCTGCTGTCGCAGGAAGCGCTGCTGGCGCGCATGGGTACCGGTTTCTACGTCACCGAAATGATGGGGCAGGGCGTCAACGGCGTGACTGGCGACTATTCGCGCGGTGCTTCGGGTTTCTGGGTGGAGAACGGCGCGCTCGCCTATCCCGTGCACGAGGTCACCGTGGCCGGCAACCTGAAAGAGATGTTCCTGGGCGTGCAGGCACTGGGCAGCGACATCGATCGCCTTGGCGCCATCCACACCGGTTCAGTGCTGCTGGACGAAGTGACGATCGCCGGCGGCTGAGCCGTTTCTCAGGCCGGCGACTGGTATTTCGCCGGCGTTTCGATCAGGTCTGCCAGCGTGCGATCGCCGCAGGCACTGCGCCAGGCGCGCTCCATCTCTTCCTGCAATTGCCTGACCGCGGGCGTGGACAGCCGCGGATGCAGCTCGTGCCCGGTACTGCGCGTGCGCGCGGTGGTGATGATGTCGGCCAGCGTGATGCCGGTGATCTCGCGGCCGGGGAACAGCTTGCCGTCATCGGCCTGCGCCAGAAGGCCGGCACGTTCGAGGTGCTCGGTCATGTCGGCAATGGCGATGCCCGGCAAGGACAGGGCGCGGCCGATCTGCTCCACCGTCCACGGCGGTTCACCAGTGCGATGGCCCTGCGCGACGCGCGCCATGATGTCGAGCGCGAGGCGTTCCTGCTCGCTGTTCGAGAGGCGCAGCACGGCGTGCCCGAGGCGCAGGTAGTTCGGGTTCTGCAGGTAGAACGCGAGCTGCGCGCCGGCCAGCAAGATAAGCCAGCCAATGTAAGTCCACACGAAGATCGCGATCACCGCCGCGAAGCCCGCATACACCAGCGTCAGCCGCGAGCTGTGGATGACGAGTCCGGTGAATCCCTTGCCGATGGCGACCCAGAAAAAACCTGCCGCGAAACCGCCGCCCAGTGCGGGCCAGAAGCGCACGCGCGTGTTGGGCAGCATGACGTAGAGCGCGGTGAACAAGCCGATGACGATGCCGTAGGGCGCGAAGCGGATCGCCAGGTGCGCAGCCTGCGCGCTGAAGGTGAAATCATGCGTGTTGGCGACGCTGTCGATGGCGATCTTCGAGAAGCCGATGACCGCGACCACTACCAGCGGTCCCAGTGTCACCAGCGTCACGAACTCCACCACGCGGCGCGGGATGCTGCGCGCCCGCTGCACGCGCCACACGTAGTTCATGCTGTCTTCGACGCGATTGACCGTGCCGACCAGCGTCCACAGCAGGAGCCCGAGGCCGAACACGCCCACCAGGCTGACATTCACGCCCGCGGCAAAATGCATCAGCCGATGCACGAGCTCCGGCCCGCCATCGCCCACCGGACGGAAGAATTCGAGCAGGAAAGGTTCCAGCTCGCCCTGCTGGCCGAAGGCCTTCAGTATCGCGAAGGCCAGCGCGATCAGCGGGATCAGCGCCAGCAGCGTGATGTAGACCAGGCTCGTGGCACGCAGCGTGAGTTCGCTGTCGAGCAGGTCGCGCGTGATGGCGTAGGGATAGCGCAGTACGCGCAGCAGCCGCGCCAGCGGCGCATTGCCTTCGGAGTGCTGGCCGAACAGGGCGTGGTCCAGCAGGCTCCACAACTTCTGCATGGCGCGGGTCAGCTGGCCGCGGGTGCGGCGGTGACGGGCCCGGTTATCCGCCGCAATGCTTCTTCGTAGCTGGCAAAGGTCTGCGTGATGACCTCGGTGGGCAGGAGCGGTCCGGGCGCGCGCTTGTTCCAGTCCAGGGTTTCCAGGTAATCGCGCACGAACTGCTTGTCGAAGGACGGCGGGCTGATGCCGACGCGGTAATGATCCGCAGGCCAGAAGCGCGAGGAATCAGGCGTCAGCGCTTCATCGATCAGGAAGAGTTCGCCATCCGCCGCGAGACCGAACTCGAACTTGGTGTCGGCGATGATGATGCCGCGCTGGGCGGCGTGCACGGCGGCGAACTTGTACAGCGCGATGGCGGTGTCGCGCACGCGCGCCGCCAGTGGTTCGCCGATGGTCGCGGCGGCCTGTTCGAAGCTGATGTTCTCGTCGTGATCACCCACCGCGGCCTTGGTGGCCGGCGTGAAGATGACTTCGGGCAGCTGCTGTGCCTGCTCGAGGCCGGACGGCAGGGTGATGCCGCACACCTTTCCCGTTGCCTGGTAATCCTTCCAGCCGGAGCCGATGAGGTAGCCGCGCACCACGGCCTCGATGGGCAGCGCCTGCAGTCGGCGCGTGATCATCGAACGGCCTTCGGCTTGCGCACGCTCGGCCGGATCCGGCAGCACGCTGGCCAGGCTCCGGTCCAGCAGATGGTTGCGGATGATGTGCCCGGTGCGCGCGAACCAGAAGTTCGAGATCGCCGTGAGGATGCGGCCCTTGCCGGGAATCGGATCCGGCAGGATTACGTCGAATGCCGACAGGCGGTCGGTGGCGACGATCAGCAGGTTGTCGGCGTCGATGGCATAAACATCGCGAACCTTGCCGCGATGGACCAATTGCAGGCTGGCCAACCGTGTTTCGGCGACAGCGGGGGGAGAAGAGGTATTCAAGCTTGGTACGATAATCGATATGCAGTGGACGGGAAAACTCATCGGTGGCGCGCTGGGCATGCTGCTGGGTCCATGGGGTGCCGCGGCGGGTTTCGCGCTCGGCCATCAGCTGGATGTCAGCACCGAGCGACGCCAGACGCGACCGGTGGGCGAGCAGTTCTTCCTGAGCACTTTCCGCGTGATGGGGCATGTGGCGAAGGCCGACGGCCGCGTCAGCGAGCGGGAGATCCAGGCCGCGCGCAGCGTGATGCAAAGCCTGCGCCTGAACGAGGCGCAGGTGCGGCTGGCCATCGCGGAGTTCACGCGTGGCAAGAATCCGGATTTCGACCTGGGCCGGGAGATGGATGGGCTGCGCATCGCCTGTCATTCGTATCCGGAGCTGCTGCGTGTGTTCCTGGAGATCCAGCTGCGCTTTGCGCTCGCCGGCAGCGACATGACGCCGGCCACGCGAGCGCGCGTCACCTATGCGGCCGGGTTGCTGGGCATCGCGCCGCCGTTGCTGGCGCGCATGGAAGCGTCGCTGCGTGGTGGTTCGTACAGCATGGCTGGCGCGCAGGATCAGGGTGCGCGTACGGCTGCGGCGTATCGCACGCTCGAGGTTGAACCCGCCGTCACCAACGA
The DNA here is from genome assembly GCA_037200665.1 of Pseudomonadota bacterium. Taxonomy (GTDB): domain Bacteria; phylum Pseudomonadota; class Gammaproteobacteria; order Steroidobacterales; family Steroidobacteraceae; genus ZC4RG30. Next base: position 217,055 of record JBBCGD010000002.1, read on the forward strand.
CGAGCTGACCAAGGCGTATCGACGCCTGATGAGTCGCCATCATCCCGACAAGCTCAAGGCCAACGGGTTGCCGGATTCGATGCTCGAACACGCCAAGCAACGCACGCAGGCGATACGCGAAGCCTATGAGTTGCTGCGCCAGCAGCGTGGGTTTGCCTGATCGGTAGCATCGGCCGCACGCTGTGAGCCGCGCCGGGCGACGCGTAGAATCCGGCGGATGAACACACCCTGGATCGCGCCTTCCATTCTGTCCGCCAACTTCGCGAAGCTGGGCGAGGAAGTGGATGCCGTGCTCGCCGCCGGCGCCGACATCGTGCACTTCGACGTGATGGACAACCACTACGTGCCCAACCTCACCATCGGCCCGCTGGTGTGCGAGGCGCTGCGCAAGCATGGCGTGAAGGCGCCGATCGACGTGCACCTGATGGTGAAGCCCGTCGATCGCATCATTCCGGATTTCGCGAAGGCCGGCGCATCGATCATCAGCTTCCATCCCGAGGCCAGCGAGCACGTGGACCGCACCATCGGGTTGATCCACGAGCAGGGCTGCAAGGCGGGGCTGGTGTTCAATCCGGCGACGCCGCTGGACTGGCTCGACCACACGCTGCAGAAACTCGACCTGGTGCTGATCATGTCGGTGAACCCGGGCTTCGGCGGCCAGCAGTTCATTCCCGAGGCATTGGTGAAGCTGGCCGAGGCGCGGCGTCGAATCGACGCCAGCGGACGCGCGGTGCGGCTGGAGATCGATGGCGGCGTGAAGGTGGACAACATCGCGCAGATTGCGCACGCCGGCGCCGACACTTTCGTGGCGGGCTCGGCGATCTTCGGGGATCGGGACTACCGCGCGGTGATCAGCAGGATGCGTGAAGGCATCGAGGGCGCGCGGCTGCTGAAGGCCTGAGAGGCGACGTTATTCGTCGTCTTCCTCGTCGTCGAAATCATCATCATCTTCGTCGTCGTCCGCAAAGCGTGACGAGGCCGGGGCGGTGCCCTTGGCGCCGGCAGTGGCCTGCGCCGGCACGATCACCGGCCGCGTCTTCATCTTCGGACGCGCATTGAATACGACGATGGTCTTGCCCGTCGCGCGCAGCAGGCCCTGTTCTTCCAGCACCTTCAACACGCGGCCCGCCATTTCGCGCGAGCAGCCCACCAAGCGCGACAGCTCCTGGCGTGAAACCTTGATCTGCATGCCTTCCGGATGCGTCATGGCATCCGGTTCGCCGCACAGGTCCATGATGGCGTGTGCGACGCGACCGGTGACATCGACGAAGGCGAGGTCGCCCAGCTTGCGGTTGGTGCGATCGAGGCGGGTGGCGAGCTGCGTGGCCAGTTCGAACACCAAGCCAGGCGATTCCGCAGCGATCTGCCGGAAGCGCGGGTAAGTCATTTCAGCCAGTTCGCACTGGTTGCGCGTACGCACCCAGGCACTGCGCGTCGGCGTGTCGTGGAACAGGCCCATCTCGCCGAAGAACTGGCCCTTGTTGAGGTAGGCCAAGACCATCTCGTTGCCTTCCTCGTCTTCGATCATCACTTCGACCGAGCCGCTGATGACGTAGTAGAGGACATCGGGCAGGTCACCCGCGTGGATGATCACTGTCTTGGACGAAACGGTGCGAATCCGGCAGTAGCTGAGGAAACGGTTGATCGCCGGAATGTCGCTCAACGGTTTGATGTTGTCTTCCATCGATGTTCTCGCTGAGCGGGTTCCCTGTTGTTGGAGCGCAGTTTGCGTATCCATGCCGTCTTTTTATTACATAACGCGTCGCGCAAGCAACTGCCGCACGCGTGACGCGCTTCGCACTATATGTAGCGAGCCGTGGTCGTCATCACTTTGGCCGTCAATTGCATGGCCTTTTGCATGAGTCCGGGCAGCGTGATGCCTCCTGCGCGACGCGCGAGTTCGCCATGCAGCTGCTCGTCGCTGCGCATCTGCGCGAGGATCGCGCGGCTGCGGGCGTCCTCCGCGGGCAGCTGTTCCAGGTGGGAATCGAGGTGATGTTCGACCTGCCGCTCGGTCTCCGCGACGAAGCCGAGGCTGATCTTGTCGGAGGCAAGCCCAACCACCGCGCCGATGGCAAAGGACCCGGCGTACCAGATGGGGTCGAGCAGGCTGGGGCGGTCCTGCAGTTCATGCAGGCGGGTTTCGCACCAGGCCAGGTGGTCGGTCTCTTCCCGGCCGGCGTGCTCGAGCTGGGCCCGGGTGGTGGCGTCGCGGGCGACCAGGGCTTGTCCGTGGTACAGGCCCTGGGCGGCGATTTCACCGGCGTGGTTTACCCGCATCAGGGCGGCGGCGGTCTTGCGATCGGTGCCGGTCAGCGGGGCAGGGCCGGTACCGGGAGTCGGGCGGGAGGCGCGGGGGCTGGCGAACAGTGCCTTCAAGGCACGATCGGCGGATACAAGCAGCTGATCCGCAAGGGTTCGGTCCGTCGCCATGGCCCTACTATATATGTGCAGGCCGGCCGCTGCCGCACCGGCCAATTGAGCTTTGCAAAGCCGCCGGGGCTTCGATTAAACTCTGCGCCCTTTTTCCGGCGCCGCCCATTGGCGCCACAACGCGGTTCTGGAATTCCACGATGAGCACAACATTCGTCAAGCCCGCCGAAGTGCGCGCCGACTGGTTCGTAATCGACGCCAAGGGCAAGACCCTCGGGCGCCTCGCCACGCAGCTCGCGCATCGCCTGCGCGGCAAGCACAAGGCCGATTACAGCCCCCACGTGGACATGGGCGACAACCTGATCGTGCTGAACGCCGGCCAGGTGAGCGTCACCGGTGCCAAGCTCACCGACAAGTTCTACCACCAGCACACCGGTTACCAGGGCAACCTGAAGTCCATCGCACTGGGCAAGCTGCTGCAGGAACACCCCGAGCGCGCGCTGGAATTCGCCGTGAAGGGCATGCTGCCGAAGAACACGCTGGGCCGCGCCATGTTCCGCAAGCTGCACCTGTTCGCGGGCAGTGAACATCCGCACCAGGCCCAGCAGCCGAAAGCGCTGGAACTGTAAGCAGCGCCGCCCGACACACAGACACACGCCAGGAACGAAGCACACATGGCAGCGACCACGAATTACGGCACCGGACGACGCAAGACCGCGACCGCCCGCGTTTTCCTCAAGGCCGGCACCGGCAAGATCACCGTCAACGAGCGCACGCTCGATGAATTCTTCGGCCGCGAAACCGGTCGCATGATCGTGCGCCAGCCGCTGCAGGTCGCGGAAGTCGAAGGTCGCTTCGACATCAGCGTGCAGGTCGATGGCGGTGGCATCACCGGCCAGGCCGGCGCGATCCGCCACGGCATCACCCGCGCACTGATGGAATACGACGAAAGCCTGCGCCCGGCATTGCGCAAGGCCGGCTTCGTCACGCGCGACGCCCGCGAAGTCGAGCGCAAGAAGGTCGGCCGCCGGAAGGCGCGTCGCGGTCCTCAGTACTCGAAGCGCTAAACCAGAGTCCGCGCGTACCAGCGCGCTGGTCTCTGCGGCAGCTGGCAGGAATTCACTTCCTGCCAGCGTGATCAACGAGATCTGGAAAATGGCCGAAGGCCGATTTTCCTAATGGATAATGGGGGATCGTCTAGTGGTAGGACTACGGACTCTGACTCCGTCAACCTAGGTTCGAATCCTAGTCCCCCAACCAGCAAAGGCATTGAGCCAATAAAAAAGGGCGCCGCGAAAACGGCGCCCTTTTTCTTTGTCGTGGAGAAAGCGGTTCAGGCGCTGGCGGCGCGTCCCGCTTCGGGCAACAGGTCGCGTGCATGCGCGCGACGCACCGCCGACAGCACCGCGAGTATCGACGCCGTGATGATGTTGGCGTGGACGCCCACGCCGAACAGCGTCACGCGCGAAGGCGTGGTGATCTCGACGAAAGCCGCAGCCTTCGCTTCGCTGCCCTTGCCGATGGATTTCTCCTCGTACGAGAGCACGTCGAAAGGCAGCGCCAGTGCATGCACCAGTGCGTCGATCGGGCCGTTGCCGCGTCCGGTGAGCTGCAGCGGCCTGCCACCTTTCATCAGGCTCAGGGTCAGCAATTCGCCATCGCTGCCATCGCTGGCGGTGACGAGGTGATGGCTGCGGTAGTCGTACTCACGGCCGTCGTGCACGAGATACTCGTCCGAGAACAACTCCCAGATCTGGTCCGCGGTGACTTCCTTGCCGCTGGAATCACTCAATGCCTGCACCTTGGGCGAGAACTCGATCTGCAGGCGTCGCGGCATGTTCAGCCCGTACTCCTGTTCCAGAAGGTAGGCCACACCGCCTTTGCCGCTCTGGCTGTTCACCCGAATGATCGATTCGTAGGTACGGCCGAGGTCGCGCGGGTCGATCGGCAGATACGGGATCTCCCAGGCGTCATCGTCCTTGCGCGCAGCAAAGCCCTTCTTGATCGCATCCTGATGTGACCCGGAGAAAGCCGTGAACACCAGGTCGCCCACATACGGGTGGCGCGGATGGATCGGCAGCTGGTTGCAGTACTCGACCGTGCGCGCCGCCTCGTTGATGTTAGAGAAATCGAGGCCCGGTTCGACGCCGTGCGTGTACAGGTTCAGCGCCAGCGTCACGATATCCACGTTGCCGGTGCGCTCGCCATTGCCGAACAGCGTGCCTTCGACGCGATCGGCGCCGGCTAGCACGCCCAGCTCCGCTGCCGCCACGCCGGTGCCGCGATCGTTGTGCGGATGCAGGCTGATGATGGCGCGGTCACGCTGCCGCATGTTCCGGCAGAACCACTCGATCTGGTCGGCGTAGATGTTCGGCATCGCGACTTCAACGGTGGACGGCAGGTTCAGGATCACCGGGTTCTTCGAGGTGGGCTGGAATACATCCAGCACCGCTTCGCAGATCTCGAGCCCGAAGTCCTGCTCGGTGAACGAGAAGGTCTCCGGCGAATACTCGAAGGACCAGCGGGTCTCCGGCTGTGCAGCCGCGAGTTCGGCGATGAGCTTCGCCGCATCGGTGGCGAGCTTTACGGTCGCGGCCTTGTCCTGCCGGAATACCACGCGCCGGAACACCGGGGCGGTGGCGTTGTAATAGTGGAGGATGGCGCGTGGCGCACCCTTCAGCGATTCGAAGGTCCTGCGGATGAGGTCAGGCCGGGCCTGGGTCAGCACCTGGATGGTGACGTCCTCCGGGATCTGCTCCTGCTCGATCAGCTCGCGGATGAAATCGAAGTCGGTCTGCGAGGCAGAGGGAAAACCCACCTCGATCTGCTTGAACCCGGTGGCCACCAGCAGCTGGAACATGCGGCGCTTGCGCTCGCCGTCCATGGGTTCGATCAGCGCCTGGTTGCCGTCGCGCAGGTCCACGCTGCACCACAGGGGTGGGCGGGTGAGCTTGGCATCCGGCCAGCGCCGGTCGGGCAACACCGGGATGGTGTAAGGGCGGTACTTGTTCGAGGGGTCCTTCAACATGGTCGTCTCCGAATCTCACGCCGGCACCGATGCACGGCGCGCGGGCGCGAACTAAAGATATGGTGGAAATCATGCGCCAAAAGGCGCGAGAGAGTCGACTAGTGCGTCTGGCGACGCAGGTGCAGGCGCGCAATGAGCAGCTCGCCGCCGAAGATGGCCGGAACGATTTTGTGCTGCTGTTGACGCATGGAGCGAGATTAGCAGGGCGTCGGCGGGCGGGGCAACCGCCGACTTCCGGCTGCTCTCTTATATAGAGCGGTCGATACGGCGCACGCCGGCGGGCGTGGCCAGCAGCAGTACATCGGCGGGCCGACGGGCGAAGAGGCCAACCGCCACCACCCCGGTGATCTGGTTGATGCGCGTCTCCAGTCCGACCGGATCTTCGATAGCAAGATCATGCACATCGAGGATGTGGTTCCCGTTGTCTGTCACCACTCCGGTGCGGTACACCGGCCTGCCACCCAGCAGTGCAAGCTCACGCGCCACCAGCGAACGGGCCATCGGGATCACCTCGACCGGCAAGGGAAAGCGACCGAGGCGGGTGACCAGCTTCGACTCATCCGCGATACAGATGAAGGTGCGGGCGGCGGCCGCGATGATCTTCTCCCGGGTCAGTGCCGCACCACCGCCCTTGATCAGGTGCAGGTGTTCATCGGACTCGTCGGCGCCATCGATGTACACGCCGAGGGTATCGACCTCGTTCAGGTCCAGCACCGGGATGCCCAGCTGTCGAAGGCGAGTGGTCGAACCTTCCGAACTGGATACAGCGCCCTTCAATCGCGATGCCCAGGGTCCGAGTTGATCGAGCATCGCGTTCACCGTGGAGCCGGTGCCGACACCGAGGATCATGCCCTCGCTCAATGCTTCCAATGCTGCCGCACCGACCTTGCGCTTCAGCTCCTGTTGTTCATTCATGCTTGTTTTTCAGGCTCCGGAAATGACTGTGCCCGCTTTCGCGGGCACAGTGTGAAGGTAGCTTTTCCGGTGAATCGGGGAGGAAGATTTTCATCTCACTCCCCGATCACCGAAGAGTTACTTCTTCTTCGCGGCCTTTTTCTTGGCCTTTTTCTTGGCTTTCGCCATGAGAGTTCTCCAGTTACAGGTTAGTCCGGGGACCGAGTATATACACGCGTTGCAAAATTACAAGCAAGCGTGATAGCGACGCGTTGCGTCGAGGCAACCTCAACAAGAGTTGTTCATCACGATGCACTCATCGTTCAACGTGCGCATCGAGATGCATGGCATGACTTCATGCCGGTCATCGCACCAGCGAGAGGATGAACTTCCAGTGCTTCGCATCCACCGGAGTGATGGAGAGCCGGTTGCCACGACGTAGCAGTGCGAGGCCATCGAGCTTGTCCGATTCATGCTCGCGCAGCGTGGTGAGTTGCAGCACGGCGGCGAATTTCTTCTTCAGCCGCACGTCCACCGTGTACCAAAGTGGCTTGTTTTCAGGGCTTTTTGCATCGTGGTACTCGCTCTTGCGGTTCCATGCCGATGGGTCCGGGTAGCCCGCGCGCGCCACCTCGACGATGCCGGCGATGCCGGGTTCGGGGCAGGAGGAGTGATAGAAGAAGCCCAGGTCGCCGGCGGCGAAGTCATCGCGAAGCATGTTGCGCGCCTGGAAGTTGCGCACGCCTTCCCAGCTCGTGGTCTGTGCCGGGGCAGCGGCGAGGTCATCGATACCGAAGACCGATGGCTCGCTCTTCAACAACCAGTAGTGCATCAGGTGGTGCTCCCTTGGAAACGCCGGATTGAGGACTCCGTCACGATCGCATCGAGTGGCACATCGTGCGCAGCGCGCGGCAATGCAGCCACCATCTGAACGTCATAGGCGATGCCGATCAGCAATGGTCTGCGGTAGCCGGTCATGCGCAGGCGATGCGCGAAGTGGCGGTCATAGAACCCGCGCCCCATGCCGATGCGGTTGCCCTGTATGTCGAAGCCCACCAGGGGAAGGAACACCACGTCGAGTTCCCGGGCGGAACGCATCCGGCCGCCACGCGGTTCATGGATTCCATATGCGCCGCGCCTGACTTCGCCGTTCCACTCGTGGAAGCGCATGCGGTCATGCCGCTTGCTGATGATGCGCGGCAGGGCAATCTCGCAACCGCGTTCACGCGCCAGGCGCAGCAGCGGCGCGGTATCGATTTCTTCGGGCATGGAAAGGTAAAGGCCGATGCGCCGGCCGGGACGCAGCAGGTGCATGGCTGCGACCTGTTGCGCCAGCAACTGCGCCGCCCGTTTGCGGGCCGTGCCCTGGATGGCGCGCCGTCGGGCACGCAGTTGGCGCCGCAACGCCGTGCGCTCATCGCCAGTGGAGGGAGCGTTGCCGGTCATGAAGAAGGAGGAGGCGTCACCCGCCTGTGCCGGTGCGGACCGTTGCTCTCGAACCAGAGCAACAAGGTGGGGCTGATACGCGGCACTTAAGGCTTTCCGCACGGGGCGGACATGCACAATGCTGCCGAAGACCTGCCCCTGGGCGTTTCAATTAGGGTCCGAGGTAACCCGGTACGCGTGTCGAACACCGCAGGTGACGCAGCATCACTCTACTACAGTTCGAGCTGCTGTCCCTGAACGAGCGCACGCTCGACCCGCTCGCGCATGGTCTTCACCCGCGATCCGAAATCCGCATTCAGGCGCTCGTCGCGCGCCTGCAATTTGGCGAGATCGTTGGCCATGTTCAGGGCCGTCATCATCAGCACGCGTTCCGTGCCGAACGCCTTGCTGCTTTCACGGGTTTCGCGCAGGCGCGTGTTCAGCAACCCGGCGGCGCGCTGCAGGTCGGCCTTTTCCTCGGGCCTGCACGCGATGAGGTATTCCTTGTCGAGGATGCGGACGCTGACGGGATCGTCGGCCTCGCTCATGCGCCGCTTTCCAGCAGCCGCAGCCGGCCGATCATCGCTTCGACACTGGCGCGTACCTGCTCGTTCTTCTGCAGCAGGCTGGCGCGTTCGCCGGAAAGGTTTTCCTGGCGGTTGCGCAGCGCGCGGTTCTCTTCGTTGAGCTGGCGTACCAATGCCAGCAACTCGCCGACGCGCGCTTCGAGGTGCTGCAACTCGGCGTCCATGGCGTGCTTGCTGTCGATGTCGGCGTTCACGGCCGCAATACTGCTCTGCCGGGCACGGAGGGTCAATCGTCGGGCCGCATCGGCGCGCGCGTCAGGCATAATCGCGCACGTGATGGCGGCAACCAGCCAGACATTCGATGACCTGCAGCGCGCGCTGGCTCAATCCCGCGCGGTGACCGACGCGGCCGAAGCACACGGCACGCTGGTGGGTTCGCTGTGCGCCTCGCGTTGCTCGCTGGGCGACTGGCTCGCGGAAATCCTGCCCGAGGGACGCGCCGAAAACACGGCTGCCGACAGCCTGCGCGCGGTATTCGAATCCACTGCCGATGCGCTCGGGGATGGCGCGATGTCCTTCGCGCCGCTGTTGCCCACCGACGATGCGCCCATCGGCGATCGCACGCTGGCGCTGGGCGAGTGGTGCCAGGGCTTCCTTTATGGTCTCGGCACCGGCGTTGCGGTACCGGACGCTTCCGGCCTTCCGGGCGATGCCGCCGAAGTGCTGCGCGACATGACCGAGATCACCCATGTCGATGTCGATCCCGAGGACGACCTCGAATCCAACGAATCCGCGTATGCCGAGCTGGTCGAGTTCGTGCGCGTGGGCGTGCAGCTCCTTTACGACCAGCTGCAGCCACTGCGCGAACCGCGCGAAGACGCCGCACCGGAAACCCTGCATTGAAAGACACGGTACGCAATCCATCCGCCGACGTGGCTACGCGCGCCGTGCGCCTGAAGGCCGACAGCCGTGAGTTCGCGCGGCGACGCAAGCAGCTGATGAAGATCATGGGCCGCGGCTCCATCGCCATCCTGCCGGCCGCCCGTGTCACCCATCGCAACAGCGATGTCGAGAACCCGTATCGGCAGGACAGCGACTTCTACTACGCCACCGGTTTCGTCGAACCCGAGGCGGTGGCGGTGCTGGTGCCGGGCAGGGCGGCCGCCGAATACATCCTGTTCGTGCGCGACCGTGATCCGCTGCGCGAAACCTGGGATGGCCGGCGCGCGGGCCCTGAAGGCGCAGTGGCACGCCATGCGGCGGACGATGCATTCCCCATCGCCGACCTGGATGAAATCCTTCCCGGCCTTATGGAAAACCGTGAGCGCATCTACTACGCGATGGGCTCGAACCCCGAGTTCGACTCGAAGGTGGTTGGCTGGCTGCAGGCGCTGAAGGCGCAGGCCCCGCGCCAGGGCAACCAGCCGCCGCAGGAAATGATTGCGCTCGACCATGTGCTGCATGACATGCGTCTCTACAAGAGCCGCGTGGAGAGTGCGCTGATGCGCGAGTCCGGGCGCATCGCCGCCGCGGCGCAGGTTCGGGCCATGCGCTACACCCGGCCCGGCCGCTATGAATACGAGATCGCCGCCGAGCTGCTGCACGAGTACGGCAAGCACAATGCGACGACGGCCTACCAGCCCATCGTCGGTGGCGGCGCGAACTCCTGCATCCTGCATTACCGCGAGAATGAATCCCGGCTCGATGAGGGTGACCTGCTGCTGGTGGATGCCGGCGCCGAATACCAGAGCTACGCCTCCGACATCACGCGCACCTGGCCGGTGAGTGGCGAGTTCACGCCGGCACAGCGCGAGGTCTATGAAGTGGTGCTCGAGGCACAGTACGCCGCCATCGCTGCGACCCGGCCCGGCAACCACTGGAACCAGGCGCATGAGGCAGCGGTGGAAGTGGTGACCCGCGGACTGGTGTCGCTGGGCCTGCTGAAGGGCCGCGTGCCCACGCTCATCAAGGAAGGCGCCTACCGCAAGTTCTTCATGCATCGCACCGGCCACTGGCTGGGCCTCGATGTCCATGATGTCGGCGACTACAAGGTCGGAGACGAGTGGCGCGTGCTCGAGCCGGGCATGGTGATGACGGTGGAACCGGGCATCTACATCCCCGCCGGCATGCGCGGCGTGCCGAAGCGCTTCTGGAACTGCGGCATCCGCATCGAGGATGACGTGCTGGTGACGAACACAGGCTGTGAAGTGCTCACCGACGACGTGCCCAGGGAACCCGACGAGATCGAAGCCCTGATGGCTTCGGCCTGATGCAAGCCGGGGGGCAATGCTTCGATCTTGCGATCGTGGGCGGTGGCCTTGCCGGTGCCAGCCTCGCGGCCGCGCTGGCGCCACTGCCGCTGTCCATCGCATTGATCGAGGCGCATGCGCCCGACAGCAGTGCGCAACCCAGCTTCGACGAGCGCACCACTGCACTGGGCAATGCCAGTCGCCGCGTGTTCGAAGCGCTGGGCCTGTGGACGCGCCTGGCAGCTGAAGTCGCGCCCATCACGTCCATCCATGTCTCCGATGCAGGCCGCTTCGGTTTCGCGCGCCTCGATGCCGCGCAGTTCGAACAGGAAGCCCTGGGTTACGTAGTGCCCAATCGCGCGCTGGGGCGCGAGTTGTGGCGCGCACTGGCCAGCGCACCGCGCATCACCGCCTTCATGCCCGCGCGCCTCAAGGCCTTGCAGGTACAGGAAGGGCAGGCACGGCTCGAGATCGAACAGGATGGTCGCGTGGTCCCGATCAGCGCGCGGCTGGTGGTCGCGGCGGATGGTGCGCAGTCGATGGTGCGCCAGGTCGCGGGGCTCGGCGCCACGGTGGATGAATACGACCAGGTCGCCATCGTCGCGGCGCTGCGCATGGACCGGCGCAACGATGGCATCGCCTATGAACGCTTCACCGGCGCGGGGCCGATGGCATTGCTGCCGATCCGTGGTCCACAGGGTGATGCCTGGCGCACGCTGGTGTGGGCGGCCGCTCCCGCAGATGCCGCGCGACTCATGGATCTGCCGCCCGTCGAGTTCATGCGTGAGTGGCAGCAGGCCTTCGGCTGGCGCGCGGGTCGCGCCCTGCAGCTGGGCACGCGTGGCCGCTATCCACTGGCGCTGACGCGCAGTGCCGGCACCATTGCGCCGCGCGTCGTGCTGCTGGGAAACGCCGCGCAATCCCTGCATCCGGTGGCGGGGCAGGGCTTCAACCTCGCCTTGCGCGACGTCGCCACGCTGGCGGAGATGCTGGCTGGCGCGCAAGGCAACGACATCGGCGCGACGGAGTGGCTGGCTGCCTTCGAAGCCACGCGCGCTACCGATCGCGATGGCGTGGTTGGTTTCACCGACACGCTGGTGCGTGTGTTCGGCAGTCGCCATCCGGCCATGATGGCCGCGCGCGATGCCGGGCTCCTGCTGTTCGACCTGTTGCCACCGGCCAAGCGTGCGCTCAGCCGCGTCAGCCTGGGTTTCGGCCGGCATGCGCCGCGCCTGACGCGCGGGCTGACGCTGGGTGGCAACCGTTGAGTACCGCGCAGGAATTCGAAGTCGTCGTCGCAGGGGGCGGCATCGTCGGCGCGACGCTGGCCTTGTTGCTGGTGGATGAAGCGCGCATCCAGGCGACGCGCATCGCGGTCATCGAACCCGTAGCGCCCATGATGCCCGCGCACGACGCGCCTTTCGGACTGCGTGTCTCCGCCATCGCACCAGGCAGCCGGGCGCGGCTGGCGCGACTCGGTGTGTGGGCACGGCTCGATGCCGCGCGCATCGCGTCCTACGAACGCATGCGCGTCTGGCACGAGGGTGTGCCGCCTGACAGTCCCGATGTCCTGGTCTTCGACGCAGCGGAGGCGGGCGAACCGGATCTCGGCTGCATCGTCGAGAACGCCGCGTTGCAGGCCGCGCTGTTCGCCGCTTGTGCGGAGCGCGGCATCCGCATGCTGCCGTCGACGCTGCAGTCACTGCGCGTGGACGACGCTGGCGCATGGCTCACTACGGAGAGCGGCGTGCTGCGCGCCCAGCTTGCCATCGGCGCCGACGGCGCGAACTCCGCCGCACGTCGCATGCTGGAAATCTCCGCGGAACAGCAGGACTACGGCCAGCGCGCCATCGTGGCCACGGTGCACTCCACGCGACCGCACCAGCGCACCGCCTGGCAGCGCTTTCTTTCCACCGGACCCCTGGCCTTGCTGCCATTGCCGGGCAACACCGTTTCCATCGTGTGGTCGGCAACCGAGGCGCGTGCCGCGGAGCTGCTCGCCCTGGCGCCAGCGCAGTTCAATGCGGCGCTGACCGCGGCCAGTGCCGGCGTGCTGGGCGAGCTGCAACTGGCCAGCGAGCGCGCCGCATTCCCACTGCGGCGCCTGTCCGCGAGTGCATACGTGCGGCCACGTATCGCACTGGTCGGCGATGCGGCGCATGTGATCCATCCACTCGCTGGTCAGGGCGTGAACCAGGGAATCGAAGATGCGCTTGCGCTGGCTGCCGCTCTGGCCACGCGTCCGCCGCGCGAGAGCATCGGCGCACTGGCGGCGCTGCTGCGCTACCAGCGCGAGCGTCGCGCCGGCAATGCGCTGGTGGGTGGACTCGTGGATGGACTCGATCGCCTGTTCACGCGTCCGCCCGGACTCATGGGCTGGGTGGCGCGCGAAGGCATGGCATTGGTGGCGCGTTCACCGCTGGCGCGGCGCGCGCTGGTCAGGCAAGCGGCAGCAGGTCGATCTTCGCCGCGCAGATGAGGTCGTTCTCCGACAGCCCGCCGATGGCGTGCGTGGTGTAGCGCACGCGGCAATAGTTGTAGCCGACTTCGAGGTCGGGATGATGGTCCTCGAGGTTCGCGATGTGGGCCAGCGCGTTGACGAAGCTCATCGTGCGGAAGAAATCCCTGAAGCGGAACTCGCGCTGGATGGAGGTGGCGTCCACCGACAGCTGCCAGTTCTCGTCCAGGCGTTGCAACACTTCTTCGGCGGCGGCGCGCGACAGCGGCGCGATGCCACCTTCACAGGGAACGCATTTGCGGTCGGCGAGATTCGTCATGAGGCCACCTTTGCTCCGGGCGGACCATTGCCGGCGTCACCTGCACTGGTTGGACCTGCGGCCGTGCGCCGCGGATAGGTGCGCTCGATGTAGCGCTCCATAAGATCCTGGAATTCCTCGGCGATCCGCTCGCCCTTCAGCGTCACGGTCTTCTCGCCATCTTCGTAGACCGGCGCTACCGGTCGCTCGCCGGTGCCCGGCAGGCTGATGCCGATGTTGGCGTGGCGGCTTTCGCCGGGACCATTCACCACGCAACCCATCACGGCCACCGTCATCTCTTCCACGCCATCGCGTTCCAGGCGCCATGCCGGCATGCGATGGCGGATGTGTCCCTGGATGCGCTGTGCCAGTTCCTGGAAATACGTGCTGGTGGTGCGACCGCAGCCGGGGCAGGCCACCACCATCGGCAGGAAGGCGCGCAGCCCCATGGTCTGCAGGATCTCCTGCGCCACGATCACTTCCTGCGTGCGATCACCGTTGGGCTCGGGCGTGAGCGACACGCGGATGGTGTCGCCGATGCCATCGGCCAGCAGCACGCCGATGCCGGCGGTGGAAGCCACGATGCCCTTGCTGCCCATGCCCGCCTCGGTGAGCCCGAGATGCAGCGGCCAGTCGCAGCGCGACGCCAGGTTGCGGTACACGGCGATGAGATCCTGCACGCCGCTGACCTTGGCAGAAAGGATGATGCGTTCGCGCGGCAACCCGATGCCCAGCGCGAGCTCCGCACTATCGAGCGCGGAACGCACGATGGCCTCGCGCATCACCGCCTGCGCGCTGGCCGGTTCAGGCAGCGCGTTGTTCTGGTCCATCAATCGCGCCAGCAGGTCCTGGTCGAGGCTGCCCCAGTTCACGCCGATGCGCACCGGCTTGTCCTCGCGGCAGGCGATCTCGATCATCTCGGCGAACTGCGTGTCGCGCTTGGCACCGCGGCCCACGTTGCCCGGATTGATGCGGTATTTATCGAGCGCGCGCGCGCAGTCCGGATATTCGCGCAGCAGCTTGTGGCCATTGAAGTGGAAGTCGCCGATCAGCGGCACGTTGATGCCGGTGGCGCGCAGCTGGTCGCGGATATGCGGAACCGCAGCCGCGGCTTCCGCACTGTTGACTGTGATGCGCACCAGTTCCGAGCCCGCGCGCGCGAGCTGCCGAACCTGGGTGACGGTGGCTGACACATCCGCGGTGTCGGTGTTCGTCATGGACTGCACGACCACGGGAGCGTTGCCGCCGATCATGACGGCACCCACGCGAACCGGCAGCGTACGGCGGCGTTCCTGGAGCATGGCGTGCATTGTAGGGCCTGCGGTGAAGCCATTTGGGTAGACTTGTTTGGAAGGGCGCGTTACGTCTGCGCCATGCTAGGAACTGGTCGTCGCGGCCGCGGTCATCCCTGAAGCCTTGAAGGGCAAGAGACTGAACGTTGACGGGTAGTCTTTTTCTGACAGCAACGGGATCGAGGGGGTCGCGATGAAGTTTTCCTGGCGCCATTTGATTGCGGCCACCTGGCTGGTTACCACGCAGTTCGCAGCCGCGCAGTCGGCTGCGCCGCCACCGCGCAATCCGGCGGAGGCTGCGCTGGCACCACCGCCCGCGGCCGAACCGCCGCCACCACCGCCGCCGCGCCAGGAAGATGCCGCATGGTCGGCAACACTGGAGCGCGTTGCGCAGAGCGTGGTGGCGATCAAGATCGATTCCACGCGCGCCTTCGATACCGAATGGAATACCTCCGCGCAGGCCACCGGTTTCGTGATCGATGCCGAGCGCGGGCTCATCCTCACCAATCGCCATGTGGTGACGCCGGGCCCCGTCACCGCCGAAGCCACCTTCCTCAATCGCGAGGAGGTGCAGTTGTCGCCGGTGTATCGCGATCCGGTCCATGACTTCGGTCTTTACCACTACGACCCGAGCAAGCTGCGCTTCATCAAGCCGGCCTCGCTGCCGCTGTTCCCGGAGGGCGCGCAGGTGGGACGCGAGATCCGCGTCATCGGCAACAACGCGGGTGAGCAACTTTCGATCCTGGCTGGCACGCTGGCGCGACTGGATCGCGAAGCGCCTGAATACGGCACGGGTCGTTACAACGACTTCAACACCTTCTACCTGCAGGCTGCTTCCGGAACCTCGGGTGGTTCGTCCGGCTCGCCAGTGGTGGACATCCGCGGGCGCGTGATCGCGCTGAACGCAGGTGGCGCGAATGGCGCGGCATCCAGCTTCTACCTGCCGCTGGCGCGCGTGAAGCGCGCCTTCGATCTCATCAAGGCCGGCAAGCCGGTGACACGCGGCACGCTGCAGACCGTGTTCAGCTACGTGCCTTACGACGAACTGAATCGCCTGGGATTGAAGGCCGACACCGAGGCTTCGATCCGCAAGGCTTTCCCGGGCAACACCGGCATGCTGGTGGTGGACCAGGTGCAACCGGGTTCGCCTGCCGCCGGACAACTCGCGCCCGGCGACATCCTCGTCTCCATCGACGGCAAGCCCGTCACCACCTTCGAGCCGCTGGAAGAATTGCTGGACGACGCCATCGGCACGCGCATCCGCCTGGAAGTGCAGCGTGGTGGTGAAGTGCGGCAGGTGCTGATTCCCGTTGGCGATCTCGATGCCATCACGCCGGCGAGCTACATCGAGTTCGGCGAAGCAGTGGTGCACGATCTCTCGTACCAGCTGGCGCGTTTCTTCAACCTGCCGGTGTCCGGTGTGTACGTGGCGAATCCCGGTTACAGCCTCGCCACTGCCGGCGTGCCGCGCGGTGCGCTGATCACCGAGTTCAACAACCATCCGGTACCGGACAGCAAGGCCTTTGCCGCGCAGCTGGCTTCGCTGAGTGATGGCGATCGCGCCACCGTGCGCTTCGTCACGCTGGATGAACCCGCGAATCCCGTGACGCGTTCCATGCTGATGGACCGCAAATGGTTCGCCGCCGACAGCTGCCATCGTGACGACAAGACCGGCTTCTGGCCCTGCACCGACCTGCCGGCCAATGCTCCGCCGCATGCGGCCACGGGCGGCAGCGCGCAGCTGCCCACCGTACACGACAAGCTCGCCGCGAAGCTCGCACCCTCGCTGGTGCAGATCACCTTCGACATGCCTTTCTCCGTGGCTGGCATCTCCGACCGCAATTACCACGGCACCGGCCTGATCGTGGATGCCGAGCGTGGCCTCGTGGTCACCGACCGCAACACCGTGCCGGTATCACTGGGCGATGTGCGGCTGACCTTCGGCGGTTCGCTCGAGGTGCCTGGCAAGGTGGTCTACATCCATCCGCTGCACAACCTCGCCGTCATCTCGTATGACCCGAAGCTCATCGGCACCACGCCGGTGAAGAGCGCGAAGCTCAACCTCGCGCCGCTGCAGGAAGGCGCGGCCACCACGGTGGTGGGCATGGATTCCGATGGCCAGTTGAAGTCGCGCACCACGCAGGTGAGCTCGGTGGATCCGCTGCAGTTGCCCCTGTCGCGCACCATGCAGTTTCGCGACGCCAACCTGAAGGTGGCGCAGCTGCTGAATCCGCCGGACGATTTCGACGGCGTGCTGGTGGATGCCAAGGGCGACGTGCAGGCGCTGTGGTCCAGCTTCCCGATGGAAGGCGCGCGCGCCTCGGCCCAGGTGAATCGCGGCGTGTCCGTGGACCTGGTGCAGGAGATGCTCGACCACGTGCGCGCCGGCACGCCGCTGCACACTCTCGACGTGGAGTTCAATCCGCTGCCACTGACCGAAGCGCGTCGCCAGGGCCTTCCTGACGCCTGGGCCGCGAAGCTCACCGCACACGATCCGGAAAACCGCCAGGTGCTGAGCGTGGCGCGCATCACCGGTGGTGCGGCCTCGGGCAAGGTGCTGCGCCAGGGCGATCTGGTGCTGGCCGTCGGCGGCAAGCCGGTCACTGCATTCCGCGACGTGGAGCGCGCCACGGCCGACGGCGCCGAAGTCGCCGTGACCATCTGGCGCGGCCAGCAGGAACAGGTAGTGCAGGTGCCGACCACCGCGCTCAGTGGCAGCGACATCGACCGCATCGTGCTGTGGGCTGGTGCCGTGCTGCATGCCCCGCATCGTGCGATGAGCGCCCAGCGCGGCATGCTGCCGCAGGGCGTGTACGTGGCGTTCTTCAACTATGGTTCGCCCGCCACGCGTTACCGGCTGTATCCGGGCCGTCGCATCGTCGAGGTGGATGGCCAGCCGACGCCGGATCTGGACGCCTTCCTGAAGGTCGTGGCCGGCCGTCCGGATCGCTCCTCGCTGCGCCTCAGGACGGTGAGCTGGAACAACGTGCCCGAGGTCATCACGCTGAAGCTCGACCGGCAATACTGGCCTACGGCAGAGATCGTGCGCACGGCAGATGGCTGGAGCCGGCGCAACCTCGATTGACCTTTGCGACGTAACTTGTTGTCGCCACTGCGACCTGTGCCGCTTTTCCAGTTGATGGTCAAAGCGGTCGCGTCGCGCTGGTAGAATCTCCGGATGGCCAAAGCGATCCGAGCCTCACAGGCTGAACTCGAAGCTGCCGTCGACGCCCTGCGCGACGGCGAGCTCGTGGCATTTCCGACCGAGACCGTCTACGGCCTCGGCGCCAATGCGGCAAACCCGGCAGCCGTGCGCAAGGTGTTCGAGCTCAAGGGCCGGCCGCCTTCGCATCCGCTGATCGTGCACATCGACCAGCAGAAGTACCTGAAGCGCTGGGTGCGCGAGATCATGCCGGTGGCCGAGAAGCTGGCCGAGGCTTTCTGGCCCGGTCCGCTGACGCTGGTGCTGCCGCGTTCGGAAAGCGTGCACGACATCATCACCGGCGGGCAGGACAGCATCGCCATCCGCATTCCCTCGCATCCCATGGCGCAGCAGTTGCTCGATGCCTTCGGCGGCGGCATTGCCGCGCCTTCGGCCAATCGCTACGGCCGGCTGTCGGCCACGCGCGCCGAGCATGTGCTGGATGAATTCGGCGACGCCGTGAAGGTGATCCTCGATGGTGGCGAATCGCAGCTGGGACTGGAATCCACCATCGTCAGCTGCCTCGATGGCGAGGTGCGGCTGCTGCGTCCGGGCGCCGTGACGCTGGGGCAGTTGCGCGCAGTGGCCGGCGAAGTGGCCATCGGTGCCGACAAGAGTTCGCCACGCGTGCCGGGCAGCACCGTCTCGCATTACGCGCCCACCACGCCGCTGACCATCGTCCCCGGCGGTGAACTCGATGCGCTGGCCGATTCGTTGTCACAGGGCGGGCAGCGCATCGCCGTGCTGGCGCAGCGCCTGCCGCTGAAGACCTACGAGACGGTCACCTGGATCAACGCCGGCAAGCGTGCCGATGCCTTCGGCCACGACCTGTATGCCAACCTGCGTGCGCTCGACAAGGCCGGTTGTGCACGCATCCTGGTGCAGGAAGTGCCCGGCGACGAGCGCTGGGACGCGGTGCGCGATCGCCTGGCCCGTGCGGCGGTGAGTGCGCCTTCCGACAGCGGCCCGTACGCGGCACTCGGTACCGGTGTGCTGCCTTGAGGAAGGGTTACATCGATCCGTTCCAGCCGGATGAGGTGCGGCGACTGGTCGCCACCTACGGTTCGCCACTGCTGGTCATCGACTGCGAGCGCGTGCGCACGCAGTACAAGCGACTGGCCAAGGCGCTGCCGGGCGTGGACCTGCACTACGCATTGAAGCCGCTGCCGCATCCGGCCGTGGTGCGCACCATCGCGAAGCTGGGTGGCTTCCTCGATCTCGCCACCACCGGCGAGGTGCAGCTGATCACGCGGCTGGGGCTCGATGCCTCACGCTGCATCCACACGCACCCGATCAAGCGCGACAAGGACATCCGCAATGCGCTGGCCGCCGGCGTGCGCGTGTTCGTGGCCGACAACCCGGATGAAGTGCGCAAGTTCCGCGCCTTCCGCGGCGAGGCTGAACTCTTGCTGCGCGTGTCGTTCCGCGCACCGGGCGCGGTCAGCGACCTGTCGCGCAAGTTCGGCTGCGATCCCGAAGGTGCGCTCGAACTGGCGCGGCTGGCGGCGAAGCTGGGCATCACGGTGCGCGGCTTCTCCTTCCATGTGGGCTCGCAGGCGCCGGTGCCGCTGAAGCATGTCGAGGCCATCGAGGCCTGCGGTGCGCTGATCCGCGCGGCACGCAAGGAAAAGCTCGGCCGCTTCGACGTGCTCGACATCGGCGGCGGCTTTCCCATCGACTACACGCAGCGCGTGCCGGACATCGGCCGTTTCTGCGCGCCGATCCGCAAGGCCCTGCATGCGTTGCCGAAGAACCTGCGCATCATCGCCGAGCCGGGCCGCTACATCGCCGGCCCTTCGGCCATCGGCGTCGCGAGCGTAATGGGCCGCGCCGAGCGCGAAGGCCACTGGTGGTACTACCTCGACGACGGCCTGTACGGCTCGTGGAGCGGGCAGCTGTTCGACCATGCGCACTATCCCATCGAAAGCCTGAAGACCGAAGGCGAGCTTTTGCCTTCGGTGCTGGCCGGCCCCACCTGCGACAGCATCGACGTGATCGCCGAGAACCTGCTGCTGCCCAAGCTCAAGTCCGGCGACCTCATCGTCGGCCGCGTCATGGGCGCCTACACCTGGGCCTCGGCCAGCGAGTTCAACTTCTTCCCGCGTGCCACGGTGGTGTCGGTGAACGAGACCGCGGGCGATACCGGCAAGGTCGAGGACTGATGGACGGCAAGACCTTCACGATCGTGCTGGTGGCGGTGGCGGCGTTCTCGCTGGTGCGCATCGTGCGGCAGTGGCGCAGCCTGTCGCGCAAGCCGCGCCACATCGACTGGGATGAGCATTTCATCCAGCAGCTGCGCAAGGCTGGCGTGAACACCTTCGAAGAGACCACCGTGGATTTCTTCTTCACGCTGCCGACACGCGCCGCCGCGGAACAGCTCGCATTCGCGCTGCGCCCCGAGGGTTACCAGCTCGACATCAAGCAGGACGAGGAAGGCAACACCTTCAGCCTGCATGCACAGGGCCGCATGCGCCTGGTGGTGCCGGACATGCAGGCGCTCACCGCGAAATTCACTCCGCTTGCCGAACAATATGGCGGCAAGTACGACAACTGGGCCGTGGCCGCGCGCAAGTAGTCGGCGACAAGGCTGGCACGGGATATAGTCGAGCGCCGTAATCAAACGCGCGGGATCACATGGACGTGAGCTGGGAACTACAACTGGATGCGCGCGCGCCCGATAGTCCCTGGGCGGTGCTGTCGCGCCGCCTCGGTGGCGATGGACGCCTGCTCGGCGCATTCGCGTTGTTGCATGCGGCACTGGTGGCGTTCGCGCTGCTGCCGAGCGGGCCGGTTGGCGACGTAGTCATCGTCTGGCCGGCTGCCGGCCTGCTGTTGCTGGTGCTGTGGCTGTCCCCGCGGCGACTGTGGTTGCTGATCTTCGCGCTGCAGGTGGGCCTTGAATTGCTGCTCGGCGGGTTGGTGCGCGGACTGTCGGCCGGGCTGCTGGTGGCGACGCTGGCACACGCCGTGGCGGGATTTTCCGGCGCGCTGGTCATTCGCCGCATGTTCAGCGGCGTGCAGGGATTGCGTGTCGTCTCGCTGCTGCGATTTGCGTACGCCGCCGCGGCGAGCGCAGCGGTGGGTGCGCTGGTGCAGGTCAGCGCCGTGGCGTTGACCGGCGCGGGTGCGGATCTTCCCCGCCAGGCGCTGATGCTGTGGCTGGCCAGCCTGCTCGGCGCCCTCACCACCGTCCCCCTGTCACTGGCCTGGCTGCTGTCGCGCCAGTTCGCACCATCATTCCCGGCGCTGTCCCGGGCGCAGCGTTTCGAACTGGCAGCGGTGCTGGCCCTGCAGCTGGTGGTGGTGGTGCGGTTGTTCCGCGGCGTCGACTTCGGCCCGGAACACCTGCGTTTCCCGGTGATGATCATGCCGGGGTTGATCTATGCCGCCTTCCGCCTTCCGCCGCGCTGGGCGACGGCGCTGATGGGTGGCACCGGCCTGCTGGCGGCCTGCCTCGTGGCAGGTGGCGGCAATCCGCTGGCCATCGAGGATCCCGTGGCGCGCGTGCTGTGGCTGCAGTTCGGCATGCTGGTCTTCCTGCTCGCCACCGTCACGCTGTCGGCATACATCGCGCAATCGCGCATCGCGCTTGCGGAACTGGCGGCCAACCAGGCGCGTTACCGTTCCTTCATCCAGTTGAGCAGCGAGGCCGTATGGCGCGTCGAACTGCAGGAACCCATGCCGGTGAGCCTGTCGCTGCCGGAACAGATCGAATGGTTGCGCCGGCATGCGCAGGTGGCCGAGAGCAGCGCTTCGTTCGGGCGCGTCGTCGGCGCGGCCGATACCTTGCGCGGTGCGTGGGCGGCCGAGCTGCCCTGGGTACAGATGTTCGAGGCCAACCTGGAGAAGATCAGGCAACGTGACTACAGCGCCGACGACCTGCGCTTCTCGGCCATCGTTTCCGGCCAGGTGCGCACCTACCTCACGGCATTGAACGGGGTCGTGCACGGCGGCAGGCTCGAACGCATCTGGGGTGTCGCGCGTGACGTGACCGAACTGCTCGACCTCAACGCACGCCTGAAACGCGAGCAGGAACTGCTGCGCAGCTACGCGCAGCGCCTGGTCGGCGCGGAAGAGGGCGCGCGCCGCGCCACCGCGGCGGAACTGCATGACGGCATCGGCCAGGAACTGGTGGCCATGAGCATGATGCTGTCGTCGCTCGCCAGCCGGCTCACGCCGGAGCAGCGTGCACCGCTCGATGAGTTCCGCGGCCGCCTGCACCGTGTACAGCAACGCACCCGCGACATGATCTCGGACCTGAGTCCGCCGGGCCTCTACGACCTGGGCCTGATGCCGGCGCTGCAGTGGCTGGTCGTCAACCTGCGTGGCCGGGACCAGCTGCGGGTGGAGCTGGATGGCGTGGTCGACGAAGCCTCGGTGCCTACTCAACTGCGCGTGCTGGTGTTCAGGCTGGTGCGGGAGATGCTGCGCAACGTGGTCAAGCACGCGAAGGTGGACGCGGCCACGGTGAGGATCCGCGGTGACCGCAGTCGCCTGGTGATCGAGGTGCGGGACGAAGGCCGCGGGTTCGACTGGCACCCCGACCATCTCACCAATCCCGGTCGCGGCCTCGGCCTGTGGAGTATCGCCAGCCGTGCAGGGGAAGTGGGCGGCCAGTTGAGCGTGGACAGCGCGCCGGGCCGGGGCGCGTGCTTCACGCTTACGATTCCGCTCGGCGTTGCCTAGCGTTTCTCGGTCTGTTTCTTCACCGCTTCGGCCGCGGCGGCAATTGCCGCGGGATCGCCGAGATAGCGATGGCCGGTGGGTCTCAAGCCCGCGTCGAATTCATACAGCAGCGGCACGCCGGTCGGGATGTTGAGTTCCACGATCTCGCCCTCCGGCACGTTGTCGAGCATCTTCACGATGGCGCGGATGCTGTTGCCATGCGCGGTGACCAGCACATTGCGCCCGGCGCGCAGGCGCGGCGCGATCTCGTCGGTCCACAGCGGCAGCACGCGGGCGAGGGTTTCCTTCAGCGATTCGGTGGCGGGCAGCAGCGCCGGATCGAGATCGGCATAGCGCGGATCGAAGCGCGGATGGCGTTCGTCATCGAGCGCCAGCGGTGGTGGCGGGATGTCGTAACTGCGGCGCCAGATCTTCACCTGCGCATCGCCGTGCTTCGCGGCGGTCTGTACCTTGTCGAGGCCCTGCAATGCGCCGTAGTGGCGCTCGTTCAGGCGCCAGCTCTTTTCCACCGGCAGCCACATGCGATCCATTTCATCGAGCGCGATCCACAGCGTACGGATGGCGCGCTTGAGCACCGAGGTATAGGCGTAGTCGAAGCGGATGCCGGTGGCCTTCAACTCGCGTCCGGCGGTGCGGGCTTCCTCGCGCCCGAGGTCGGAGAGATCGACATCGGTCCAGCCGGTGAACAGGTTCGCAACGTTCCAGACGCTCTGGCCATGGCGCAACAGCACGAGTTTGCCGGACATCGGTGAGGGCTCCCCTTCGCTTCGGTTGAGGCCAGATTACCAAACACGTAGCCTCGGACTCGATGAACATCCGCACGCTGGTCCTGACCACCTTGCTGCTGCCGGTCCTCGGCACGCAGTTCGCCTGCACGCACCGGTTCCCGGATCCGCGGCGCTTCGAGGCCGAGATAGTGGGTTTCGAACAGCAGGACAAGCTGCGCAGTCCGCCCCAGGGCGCCATCGTGCTGACCGGCAGTTCGAGCATGGCGCGCTGGAACAACCAGGCGCAGGCCGCGCTGGCCCCATTGACCGTGATCCCGCGGGGCTTCGGCGGCAGCGTGATGCATGACCTCCTGTACTACCTCGATAGGGCACTGGTTTACAAGCCGCGCGCCATCGTGATCTACGAGGGGGACAACGACACGGCCGATCCAGGCATCCCCGACGCATCGATAGCGGTCGACCTCGGGCAGATCATCGCCAGGATCACGAGAAACTGCCGCAGGCGCGTATCTACGTGCTGTCGATCAAGCCCAGCGTGTCACGACAGGCCACCTGGCCCGCAGCCCAGCAGGTCAATGCGGAGTACCGGAAGATCGCCGCGGCGGACCCGCTGGTGCATTACGTCGACGTCGCCACGCCGTTGCTGGCCCCGGACGGCAAAGTCATGACCGACATCTTCGTCGCCGACAACCTGCACCTGAACGACAAGGGCAATGCCATCTGGGGCGCGACCATCAAGGCCGCATTGATGCCACTGGAAGCGCCGGCCGGAACCGGCAAGCCCTGAGCGAGGAGCCCGCAATCAGGCGGGTTTTTCCAGGTCGTTGATCACGCCGGCCAGGAAGCGCACGGCTTCGCCACCGGTGACGCAGCGATGGTCGAAGGTCAGCGACAGCGGGATGCGCCGATGCGCTTCGATGCCGCGATCGGTGGCGACCACATCGCGGGCGATGCGGCCCGAGCCGAGGATGGCCACGGCTGGCGGCACCACGACTGGCGTGGCGTAACGTCCGGCCATCACGCCGAAGTTGGACAGCATGATGGTGAAGTCCCTGAGGTCCGCCGGTGGCAGCGTGCGATCGCGCGCGCCGGTCTTCAGGCGGTTCACTTCGGCGCGCAGCTGCGCAGCGTCGCGGTTGCCCACGTCGCGCATCACCGGCACCAGCAATCCATCCGGAGTATCGACAGCGATGCCGACATGGATGGGCTGGAACAGGCGACGGCCCTGGCTTGCGCCATCGAACCACGCGTTCAGCCCGGGTTCGGCGCGACAGCCCTCGCTGATCGCGCGCAGCAGGCGGATGGTGTAATCGCCGCCGGGCAGCCAACCCTCGATGTCGGCGTCGTCGAACACGGTGCACTCCATCACGCTGTCGCGCGACAGGGTCATGCTCTGCGCCATCGCGCGGCGCAGGCTGCGCAGCACCTCGAGTTCGCCGGTCTCGGTGAGGTTGACGGCCGGACGCATCACGCTGGAAGCGTTCACCGCCATCTGTCCGGTGCCGGCGTAGGGCGCGGCCGTGCGCGCCGCGAGTACATCGTCGAGCGTGACGATGCCGCCGGCACCGGTGCCACGCAGGGCGCTGATGTCGACGCCGAGCTTCTGCGCCACGTCGCGCACGGCGGGCAGCACGCGTGTCCTGCCGCCTGTTGCACGCATGCCTGCGGCGTTGCTGGCGGCGATGATCTCGTCGGTCTCGGGCATGTGGCCGACCACGCCGCCCTTGGCGATGCCAGGGTCGGCAGCATCGTTCGCCGCCTCACTCTGGAAATCCACCAGCGGTGCGCCGGTGGCGATGGTGTCGCCGGGCTTGCCATGCAGGGCAGAAACGATGCCCGCGAAAGGCGCAGGCACTTCGACCACGGCCTTGGCGGTTTCCATCGCCACCATGGGCTGGTCGACTTCAACGCGGTCACCGACCGCCACATGCCAGCGGACGATTTCCGCTTCCTGCAATCCTTCGCCGAGATCAGGCAGGTTGAATCGCGTCATGGTTCAGGCCTTCACCGTTGCACGGACCACATCGACAATGCGCGCCACGCTCGGGATGTAGGCGCGCTCCATCGCAAAATAGGGCATGACCGTATCGTAACCGGCCACGCGTTGCACCGGCGCCAGCAGGTCATAAAGGCCACGCTCAGCCACGGTCGCCGCGA
Organism: Pseudomonadota bacterium; assembly: GCA_037200665.1. Classification (GTDB taxonomy): domain Bacteria; phylum Pseudomonadota; class Gammaproteobacteria; order Steroidobacterales; family Steroidobacteraceae; genus ZC4RG30. The sequence continues at coordinate 242,372 of JBBCGD010000002.1, forward strand.
TCTCCGCGCCGAGGCCGGCATTGCGCGCGGCTTCGTGCACGATCACCAGGCGGCCGGTATGCGCCACCGATTCGAGGATGGTGTCGTGGTCGATGGGCGCCAGCGAAGTAAGGTCGATCACCTCGCAGCTGATCTTCTCCTGCGCGAGGCGCTCGGCCGCCTGCTTCGTCTCGTGCATCATCGCGCCCCAGCTCACCAGCGTGATGTCATCGCCCTGGCGCACCACCTGCGCCTGGTCGAGTGGCAGCGCCACGCCATCGTCGAGCAGGTCCTGCTTGGCGAGGCGGTACAGTCGGGTTGGTTCGAGGAACAGCACCGGATCCGGATCGCGGATCGCGGCGAGCAGCAGTCCATACGCCGCGGCCGGCGTGCTCGGGCATACCACGCGCAATCCGCGTGATGGCACAGCAACACCTCGAGGCTTTCCGAATGATGTTCCGGCGCGTGGATACCGCCACCATGCGGCATGCGGATCACCACGGGGCAGGTGAGCCGGCCGCGCGTGCGATGGCGCAGCCGTGCCATGTGGTTCGCGATCTGGTCCAGCGCCGGATACAGGAAACCCATGAACTGGATTTCCGCGACCACTTTCAATCCCTGCGTCGCCATGCCCAGCGACATGCCGCCGATCAGGCCTTCGGCGAGCGGCGTGTCCTGCACGCGCAGTTTGCCGAAGCGCTGCTGCAGGCCGGCGGTGGCGCGGAACACGCCGCCGTTGAGGCCGACGTCCTCACCGATCACCACGACATCGGTATCGTCCGCGAGCGCGCGCGCGAGCGCGAGATTGACGCTTTCGACCAGCGTGACTATTGGCATGGAACGACTAGTGCCCCTGCGCGTCGCTGGCGCCGTAGCGCGCGGCGATCAGCTTCTGTTCGGCCAGCATGGCCGGCGGATGGGCGTAGAGGTAGTCGAACATCGCATCGGTGCCGGAGGGCCCGCGGCCCTGGTAGCCACGCACGGCTTCGTCGATGCGCGCCGAGCAGTCAGCGCGCAGGCTGGCTTCGCGCGCGTCGTCCCACAGTCCCCGCGCCACCAGGAAGGCGCGGATGCGCAGCAATGGTTCGAGCTTCCAGGCGGCCTCGAGTTCGCCGGCCGGACGATAGCGGGTGGCATCGTCGGCAGTGGTGTGGTCGGAGAGGCGATAGGTAACGGCTTCGACCACGGTAGGTCCGCCGCCATCGCGCGCGCGCGCCAGCACGTCGTCCATTACCTTGCGCACGGCGAGCACGTCGTTGCCATCCACCTGCACGCCGGGCACGCCATTGCCCAGGCCCTTCTGCGCGAAAGTCTGCGCCGCGGTTTGCTCGTGCGCCGGCAGCGAGATCGCCCAGCCATTGTTCACGATCACGTAGATGACCGGCAGGCGCTGCGCACCCGCCATGTTCACCGCTTCGTGGAAGGCGCCCTGCGAAGTGCCGCCTTCACCGATGAAGCACACGGCGCAGCGCTTCTCGCCACGCACCTTGAACGCCATGGCGATGCCGGCGGCATGCGGGCTCTGCGAACCGATGGGCACGCACCAGGGAAAATCCTGGCGCGTGCTGGCGAAGTCGTTGCCGCGTTCGTCGCCGGCCCAGTACGTGAAGATCTCGGTCCATGGTCACGCCGCGCCACAGCTGCGTGCCGTATTCGCGGTACACGGGCACCAGCACGTCTTCGGCGCGCATGGCCGCGCCCACGCCCACGTGCGTGGCTTCATGGCCGGTGCAGGGCGCATAGGTGCCGAGCTTGCCGGTACGCTGCAGGTTGATGGCCTTGGTGTCGAACAGCCGGCACAGCACCATCATGCGGTACATGGCGATGAGCTCTGCGGGGTCGCTCGCGAAGGCGGGCAATGCGTCGATGGGAGTGCCGCTGGCATCGAGCAGCTGCTCGTAGCCGATGGCAAACTCTGCAACAGTCCTCAACAGCGGTCCCCTTCAGCCGGATTTTGCGGGATGGCGCACCACCTGAAAGCGGCGGCGCGGGCGTAAAAATAACAGGTTCGGTACTCTGGTCTCCACTTGTAACTCGATGCGTTGGTACCCCGATGAGGCCTGATGAGCCCCGATGAGCAATAACGCGCCGCGCGGCGCCCTGGCTGCCGCCACGGCATTTTTCATCTGGGGATTGTTCCCGCTGTACTGGAAGCTGCTCGGCGCCGTGGCTTGCCCATCGCGGCATCTGGTGCGCGGCTGCCGTGTGGGCCGTCCTGCTGGTGCGGCGTGACGTGGCCTGGTTGCCACGGCTGTCGGCGCGGCTGTGGCTGCTGCTTGCGCTGGGCGGGATGCTCATCACCGTGAACTGGGGCGTGTACGTGTTCGCCGTACTCAACGGGCATGTCATCGACAGCAGCTTCGGCTATTTCATTACGCCACTGGTGAACGTGCTGCTGGCGGTGCTGGTGTTGCGCGAGCGGCCAACGGTGCTGCAGCGCTGGGCCGTGGCCATCGCCACCGCAGGCGTGGCGCTGCTCGGCTGGGAACTGGGCCAGCTGCCGTGGATCTCGCTGGTACTGGCGGTTTCCTTCGGCCTGTACGGCCTGGTGCGCAAGCTCGCTGCCATCGATGCCGTGCAGGGACTTGCCATCGAGAGTGGCCTGATGGCGTTGCCGGCACTGCCTTATCTCCTGTGGTGCGCACACACCGGGCAGGGTTATTTCATGCACGGCGATGGGCGTGCAGACCTGCTGCTGGTGCTGGGCGGTCCGGTCACTGCCGTGCCGCTGGCCTTGTTCGCCTGGGCGGCGCGCCGCGTGTCGATGCTGGCCATCGGCGTGATGCAGTACCTCGCGCCGACGGTGCAGCTGATGATCGGCGTGTGGTTCTTCCACGAGACTTTCGATGGTCCGCGGCAACTGGCCTTCGGGTTGATCTGGGTCGCGCTCGCGCTGTTCACCGGTGAGGCCTTGTGGCGTTACCGGCGCGGCGTTCGCACCTGATTCACGCCAGCGACGTCTCTGCGGGCCGGTGCGCCTGCGCGAGGTACTCGTCGCTGCGCATCTCGATGAGGCGGCTCGACGTGCGTTCGAAATCCTTCGCGAGGCGCTCACCGCGATACAGGGCGAGGGGTTCGGCGGCGCTGCTGGCCACGAGCTTCACGCGCCGGTCGTAGAGTTCATCCACCAGCGCGATGAAGCGGCGCGCAGGATCGTCGTTGTGGCCATCGAACACGGGCACGTCGGAGAGGAACACCGTGTGCAGCTGGCGCGCGATGGCGATGTAATCGTCGGCGGAACGCGGACCTTCGCACAGTGCCTTGAAGCTGAACCAGGCGAGGCCGCCGGCATGGCGCAGGGTTTCGATGGGCCGGCCTTCCACCAGCATGGTCGTGGCCTGGTCCACGGCAGCGGTGCCAGCCAGGCGCGTGAACAGTTCGCGCATGCGGCTCGAGCTGCCCGCATCGCTGGCCGCCAGCCAGGTGGGCGCGGCGCGCAGCTGGCGCCGGCGGTAGTCATCGCCCGGCGCGATCTCGAGCACATCGAGCATGCGTTCCAGCAGCGCGATGGTGGGCAGGAAGCGTTCACGCTGCAGCCCGTTCTCGTACAGGCGCACTGGCGGCGTGTTCGAGGTGGTGACCAGCACCACGCCCCGGCGCAGCATGCCATCGAGCACGCCGTGCAGGATCATCGCGTCGCCGATGTCCTGCACCATGAATTCATCGAGGCAGTAGACGCGGCCCTTGTGTGCGAGCTGTTCGGCCACGCGTTCCAGCGGCCGCTCGATGTTGCCGAGCCGGCCGCGCCGCGCATGCACTTCGCGCATGAAGTGAGCGAAGTGCAGCCGGCGGCAATCGTGTCGCGGACGTCCGGCGCTGAACAGGTCCATCAGCCAGGTCTTGCCGCGTCCCACCGCGCCCCACAGGTAGATACCGCGACAGCTGGCCGGATGACGCGCCTCGCCGAGCAGCGCCTGCAGGCGGCGACGCAGGGGACCCGGTCCGGGTGAAGCACTGAGGCAGCGATCGAGCGCATCGAGCCGTTCCGCCACCGCGCGCTGCGCGGCGTCGGCGGCGCGGCCCTCCTGGAGCAACGCCTGCTCGTAACGTTGCAGTGGACTCACGCGTCGTGGGCTGCGGCGCGTGCGGCAGCCTGCGCGTCGGGCAGCTGCGAGTGGCGCGCGGCGATGTCGCCATGGCGACGCGCGAAGTCGGCCGTGAGCCGTTCCACCAGGTACACCGAGCGATGCTGGCCACCGGTGCAGCCGATGGCCACCGTCATGTAGCGGCGATTGGTGGCCTGGAATTCCGGAATGCGCGCCTCGATGAAGCGCGTGATGTCGCTGGCCAGTGTCGCGGCGCTGGTGCTGTTTTCCAGATAGCGCGCGACGGGCGCGTCGCGGCCGGTGAGTCCGCGCAGCTCCGGCTCCCAGTAGGGATTCGGCAGCGAGCGCGCATCGAACACGAAGTCCGCATCGCCGGGGATGCCGTGCTTGAAGCCGAAAGACTGGAACAGGATCGAAAGCCGTTCGCTGCGGCCACGCTCCACATGCGTGCGCACCAGTTCGCGCAGCTGGTGGATGCCGGTGCGCGAGCTGTCGATCACCACATCCGCGGCCTGCGCCATGGGGTCGAGCAGGTCGCGTTCGAGCTGGATGGCTTCGTGCAGGCCACCGCCTGCGCGCGACAACGGATGCTTGCGGCGTGTCTCGGCGAAACGCCGCAGCAGCGCGTCGTCGGATGAAGTCAGGAACAGCAGCTCGCAGGCGATGGCCGAAGCGCGCAGCTCCGCGAGCAGCGCGGGGACGGTGGCGATCTCGGCACGCGTGTTGCGTGCATCGAGACCCACCGCGACCTGCTGGTACTGGCTGTCGGCGCTCTTCAGCGTGTGCTCGACGAAGGCCTTCAGCAGCGCGGCGGGGATGTTGTCGACGCAGTAGTAATCGAGATCCTCGAGCATGTGCAGGGCAACGCTCTTGCCCGAGCCCGACAGCCCGCTGACGAGGATCAACCGCATGTGCAGGCAGGCGCGGCTATTGCCGTGCCGTGCGCCGACCTTCGTCGGCATGGTGGTCGCGCTGCTTTTCCTTGTGCTTGACCACGCAGCGGTCGAGTTTGTCGGCCAGCGCATCGATGGCCGCGTACATGTTGGTGTCCACGGCATCGGCGTGGATGTTGCCGCCGCTGACATGCAGCGTGGCCTCGGCCTTGTGTGCCAGCTTGTCCACCGACATCACGAAGTGCACGTCGATCACTTCGTCGAAGTGGCGTTTTCATGCGTTCCAGGCGCCTCTCCACGTAGGCGCGCATCGACTCGGTGACTTCCACGTGGTGACCGCTGAGATTGAGTTGCATGATGGCCTCCTCGGTTTGCGACTTGCGGGTCAGGATCTCTTGCGCTCGTTGGAAGGCACGATGCCCATCGACTCGCGGTATTTCGCGACCGTGCGACGGGCAACGGGAATGCCTTCCTTCGAAAGTATCTCGGCGATGCGGCTGTCGGGACAGCGGCGCTTCCACGGCTTCTTCCTTGATGAGCTTCCTGATCTTGGCGCGGATGGCGGTGGACGAAGTGCCTGAACCATCCGAGCTTTCCACCTGGCTCGAGAAGAAAATAGCGCAGCTCGAACACGCCGCGCGGCGTGTGCATGTACTTGCCGGAAGTGGACGCGCGAAAATGGTGGATTCGTGCATGCCGATGGCTTCGGCGATGTCGCGCAGGATCATCGGCCGCATGTGTTCCTCGCCCTGGTCGAGGAATTCGTGCTGGCGTTCGACGATGGAGCGCGCCACCTTCAGCAGCGTGTCGTGCCTTATTTCAAGGCTCTTGAGCAGCCAGCGCGCTTCCTGCAGCTGCGTGCGCATGGTGGCGTGGCTGGCGGCGCGGCCGATCAGGGCTGGCGTAGCTTTCGTTGAGCCGCACGCGTGGCACGGTGGCGGAGTTCATCTCCACCGTCCAGGCCGCTGGAACTGCGCCGTACGAACACATCGGGCACAACATACTGCGCGGCCGCGGAGCTGATCTGTGCGCCAGGCCGCGGATGGCAACCGCGCACCAGCACCAGTGCCTGCTCCAGCTCCTCTTCGGAGATCTTCAATTCACGGCGCAGCAACGCGAGCTCGCGACCGGCCACCTGGTCGAGGTGGCCCTGAGTCAGCGTGAGCGCGGTGGGCGAGGCCGGGTGTCTCCGGATCCAGCAGCCGCAGCTGCAGGCGGAGGCATTCGCCCCAGGTCACGTGCGGGCGATGCCCAGGGGATCGAAAGCCCTGCACGATGTGCAGCACGGCCTCGATCTCGGCATCGGGAACGTTGAGCTCGGGCTTGAGCGTGGGCGGCGATGGCATCGAAGCTTTCGCTGAGATAGCCATCCTCGTTGATGGCATCGAGTATCGCGCGGCCCACCGCACGCTGGCGCTCGGTGGAGGGCGGCCATCTCCAGCTGCCAGGCCAGGTGTTCCTGCAGCGATTCGCCGCGGCCGTCCTGGAATTCCTGCTGGCGATCCTCGTCCTCGCCATTCCACGAGGATTCACCCGGCGCGGCCGAGGTCTCGGACCAGCTGTCCTCGACGATCTCGACGCTGGGTTCGGCTTTCCTCACGGTCGCTGCTGGTGGATTCGTCGGCGGAGCCCATGGGCTGCTCGCGATCGTTGGGGGCCGGCACCCAATGCCTCGAACGAGGCGGTGCCTCGGGGTCGTCCTCGGCCTCGAGCATCACATTGGTCTCGAGCAGCTCGCGGATATGCGCCTGCAGCTCGAGGGAGGGCAGTTGCAGCAGCCTGATCGCCTGCTGCAGCTGCGGCGTCATCGTCAGCTGCTGGCCGAGGCGGAGCTGCAGGGAGGCTTTCAACATCTTGTGCTTTGGAAACCCCCGCTACATGCGGAAGTTCTGGCCCAAGTACACCTCGCGGACTCGTTCGTTGGCAAGGATTTCCTCCGCGCTGCCGGAGGCGATGACGGTACCGCGGTCCACGATGCAGGCACGGTTGCAGACGCCCAGCGTTTCGCGCACGTTATGGTCGGTTATCAACACTCCGATGCCGCGCGCCGCCAGCTGGCTGACGATGCGCTGGATGTCGATGACCGAAATGGGGTCCACGCCCGCGAAGGGCTCGTCCAGCAGGATGAAATGAGGCGCCGCCGCCAGCGCGCGCGCGATCTCCACGCGCCGCCGCTCACCGCCCGACAGCGAGATGCCCATGCTCTTGCGCACGTGGCCGATGTGCAGGTCCTCGAGGATCTTCTCCAGCTCGGCGTTGCGGCCGGCCTTGTCGAGGTCGGTGCGGGTCTCGAGGATGGCGAGGATGTTGTGTTCGGTCGAGAGGCGGCGGAACACCGAGGCTTCCTGCGGCAGGTAACCCAGGCCGAGCCGCGCGCGCTTGTGCATGGCGAGGCCGGTGAGGTCGGTGTCGTTGAGAGTGATCTTGCCGGCGTCCGCGCTGACGAGGCCGACGATCATGTAGAACGAAGTGGATTTGCCGGCCCCGTTCGGACCGAGCAGCCCCACGACTTCGCCGGATGCCACCTGCAGGCTCAGGTCTTCGACCACCACGCGACCACGGTAGCTCTTGCGCAGGTTACTGGCACGGAGGATGGAGGTGCTCATTCCGCTGTCTTCCGGTCGGGTGTGCGCGGCGTGGGCACGCGCTTGTCAGGGCTCACGGTCATGTGGACACGGGAATCGTCCGTGTTCTCGCTGAAGAATTCACTGGTGTCGAGGTTGTAGACCATTGGCTTGTCCGCGGTGCCTTCGAACGGGCCGAAGGAATACCAGGTGTGGCCGGTAAAGCGCAGGCGGCGGGCGCCGCCGTCGTAGGCGATCATCTCGGCTGTTCCCTGGTTGCGCGCGCCTTCGCTCTTGCCAGGGCGCGAGAACGAGGCGGGCTTGCCATGCACCTCGATCGACTGGATCTGGCCATCCGCGAACACGACCACGGCGGTGTCGGCATCGAGGATGGTGGTCTGGTATTCGATGTGCACCTTGCCAGTGAGGTTCCAGCGGCCGTTGTTGCCGCCGGTGGCGAGTCCGGTGCCCTCGGCCTTGCTGGAGTTGATCACGGTGTCAGGTGCCTGACGCAGTTTGAAATCGTCCCAGGTAGTCGTTCCGGCATTTACATTCAGCCGCTGGTTCTGGCCTTCGATGTTGATGGCTGAAGTCGGGGCGCGTGCTGCATATACCGGAAACAGGTCCAGCAGTACTGCCGGGACGACAAGTGCCAGCAAAAGCCTGTGCCTGCGATCAGCGGGGATTGTAAGTGCCATGAACGTCCGATTTTAGCTCTACGTCGCTGGTCCTGATATTCGCCCGCATGCCCTTGCCGCTGTAGGTGTTTCCCGCCCACGCCAGGTGCACGACGTCGTCGCTGCTCAGTTCCTGCATATCCGGGTCGTAGAGCAGGTGCTCCGTAGTCACCGTCATTTCCACGTTGCCATTGATCGGAATGCCATGCGCGCGCACGTTGCCGCTCAGGGTCACGATGCCGCCCTCGGCCGGCAGTTCGCCGTTGTTCGCGGTCAGGGTCCAGCGGTTGCGGCTGCCGATCTCGGTGCCGGGAGGATCGTGGTACATGGTGACGCCGCGCGCGGTGATGCGACCGCTGTCCGGCAACTGCGTGACTTCCTTCGCTTCCACCTGGAAGGCGAGGCGGCCTGTGGCATCCATCTGGTGCAACACCACGTTGTGCGCTTCATAGTCGTAGGCGACCGGTGGTGTTTCACTGGCCTGCTCCGCCTGCGATGGCGCAGCGCCCGGTGTACGCGCGTACCAGAACGCGAACCCACCGAGGGCAAGCAACACCAGCAGCAGGATGACGCGCCAGCCCTTCATGCTTCGGCTCGTGCCGCAAGCAGCCAGTCACACACTTCACGCACCGCGCCGTGGCCACCGGGCAGCGTGGTACGGCAATGCGCGGCGCGCGCAGCCAGCGGATGCGCATCGCGCACCGCGACGGCGAAGCCGACACGCACGAACAAAGGCACGTCGGTGGTGTCGTCGCCAACCGCGACCACCTGCGATCCGTGCAGGTCGAGCTTCTTCAGCAGCCGGTCGAAGGCCGCGCTCTTGTCCGCCACGCCCGCGAGCACATGGCGGATGCCGAGTTCGCGACAGCGTGCCGTCAGCGCGGCGGAGCGGCGACCGGAGATCACCGCGGGGACCACGCCCGCGGCCGCCAGCAACTTGATGCCATGTCCATCACGCACGTGGAAGCGCTTGATCTGTTCACCGCGCGGGCCGTACCACAGCGAGCCGTCGGTGAGCGTGCCGTCGACATCGAGCACCAGCAGCTCGATGCGGCGTGCCAGGCGCGTGGTCAGGCGGGCAGGGATGCGCGCGACGGGCGTTGCCATCACAGCACTCCGGCGCGCAGCAGGTCGTGGATGTTCAGTGCGCCCACCAGATTCGATTCGGCATCCACCACCAGCAGCGCAGTGACGCGATGTTCCTGCATGCTGTTCACGGCATCGGCAGCCAGCTGTTCGGATCGCACCACGCGCGGCGCGTGTGTCATCGCCTCGGCCATGGTGGTGGCGCGCAGCGACAGGCCGCGATCCAGCACGCGCCGCAGGTCACCGTCGGTGAATACACCGAGCAGCTTGCCGCCGGCATCGGTGACGGCTGCAAGGCCAAGGCCCTTGCGGCTCATCTCGACCAGGCCTTCTTCCAGCGTCAGTGTCGTGGTCACGCGCGGCAGCTGCTCGCCCTGGCGCATCACATCGGCGACGCGCAACAACAGGCGCCGGCCCAGCGCACCGCCCGGATGCGAGCGCGCGAAATCCTCGCTGGTGAAGCCACGGGCTTCCAGCAATGCCGTGGCGATGGCGTCGCCCATGGCGAGCAGCGCCGTGGTGCTGGCGGTGGGCGCGAGATTCAGTGGGCAGGCTTCTTCCTCGACACTGATGTCGAGGTGCACGTTCGCCTCGCGGGCCAGTGTCGAAGCCGCATTGCCGGTCAGCGCGATGACCGGCACGTTGAGTCGCCGCAGGTAGGGCAGCAGGGCCAGCAATTCCGCGGTTTCGCCGGAGTTTGAAAGCGCCAGCACCACGTCACCAGCGGCGACCATGCCGACATCGCCATGGCTGGCTTCGGCCGCGTGCAGGAAGAAGGCCGCGGTGCCGGTGCTTGCCAGCGTGGCCGCGATCTTGGCGCCGATATGGCCGGGCTTGCCAAGGCCGCTGACCACGACGCGCCCGGGTGAGGCGAGGCACAGCTGGCAGGCGCGGGCGAAAGCGGCGTCGACGCGCGCGGGCAGCGCCGCGAGCGCGCGTGCTTCGATGGTGAGCGCGCGTCGTCCCGCGGCGATCAGCGCACTGCCGTCGGCAAAACCTTGCACGGGCGCTGCGGGAATTCCCTGCGGCTGGTCAGTCATGGATCGGATCATAGCTTACACTTGCGACCCTTCCCCGCCGGCCATGTGGTTGTGATGAATCCCAAACAAATCGAGGAGCTGATCAGCGTGGCGCTGCCGGGTGCAGCGGTGCGCGTGCGCTCCGAGGACAACGTGCATTTCCAGGCTACCGTCGTGGCCCGCGAGTTCGAAGGAAAGCGTCCCTTGCAACGCCACCAGCTGGTGTATCGCGCGCTGGGCGAGCGCATGGGTGGCGAAATCCACGCCCTGCAGCTCGAAACTTTCACACCCGACGAACTGGCCGCACAGGCCCACTGACAACATGGACAAGTTGCAGGTTACCGGCGGCGCGCGGCTCTCCGGCGAGGTCCGCATTTCCGGCGCGAAGAACGCGGCGCTGCCCATCCTCGCCGCCACCTTGCTGGCGGACGAGCCGGTCGAGGTGCGCAATGTGCCGCACCTGCAAGACATCACCACGATGATCCAGCTGCTGTCGCGCATGGGCGTGAAGGTGACGCTGGGTGAGCAGCAGCGCGTGGTGGTCGATGCGAGCGGCATCAGCGAGTTCATCGCGCCGTACGAGCTGGTGAAGACCATGCGCGCCTCGATCCTGGTGCTCGGGCCGATGCTCGCGCGCTTCGGGCAGGCCGATGTTTCGCTGCCGGGCGGCTGCGCCATCGGTGCGCGGCCGGTGAACATCCATGTCGCGGGCCTGCAGGCGATGGGCGCCGAGATCCACGTGGAGAATGGCTATGTGCGCGCGCGCGCGACGCGGCTGAAGGGCGCGCGACTGGTGCTCGATACAGTGACCGTCACTGGTACCGAGAACCTGATGATGGCGGCCACGCTCGCCGACGGCCAGACCGTGATCGAGAACGCGGCGCGTGAACCGGAGGTCGTGGATCTCGCGCAGATGCTGATCGCCATGGGCGCGCACATCCAGGGAGCCGGCACCGACCGCATCGTCATCGACGGCGTGCCGCGCCTGCATGGCGCGCAGTACGCGGTGCAGCCGGATCGCATCGAGACCGGCACTTATCTCGTGGCGGGCGCCATCACCGGCGGCCGCGTGCGCGCGCACCACACGCATCCCGGCCATCTCGAAGCCGTGCTGGCGAAGCTGCAGGAGGCCGGCGCGGAAATCAAAACCGGCAACGACTGGATCGAACTCGACATGCACGGCCAGCGGCCGAAGTCGGTGGATATCCGCACCGCGCCGTATCCGGCTTTTCCCACCGACATGCAGGCGCAATTCGCCGCGCTCGACTGCGTGGCCGATGGCGTCGGCACGATCATCGAAACGATCTTCGAGAACCGCTTCATGCACCTGCTGGAGATGCGGCGACTGGGGGCGGAGATCCGCCTCGAAGGCAACACCGCGATCATCAAGGGTGTGCCCGACCTGACCGCCGCGCCGGTGATGGCCACCGACCTGCGTGCTTCGGCCAGCCTCGTCATCGCGGGCCTCGTGGCGCAGGGACGTACCGAGATCGACCGCATCTACCACATTGATCGCGGCTACGAATCGATCGAGGAAAAACTCACCCAGCTGGGCGCGCAGATCAGGCGCGTAGCGGCCAAATAAGCGCAGACGCGCGCTACTGCGCCTTTTCCTTCGGCGCTTCGATCACGGGCACATCGATGCGCAGCTGGTGCTCGCCGCGGTCCACCGCGACGTTCACCATGCTGCCGGGTTTGTGTCCTGCGATGCGCGCGCGCACATCCTGCGCGCTCTTCACTTCCGCTCCGTCGATGCTCTGGATCATGTCACCCAGCAGCAGCCCTGCGGTCGCCGCCGGGGATTCGCGGTAAAGATTGATGGCGACGCCGGCGTGCGGCAATCCATAGGCATGCGCCGCTGCCGCTGAAACATCGGCGGGAGCAATGCCGATCCAGCCACGGATGACGCGTCCATGCTGCAGGATCTCGCGCATCACGCCACGCACGAGATCCACGGGGATGGCGACGCCCAGGCCTTCCGCGCCTTGTTCCTTGCCCAGCACCGCGGTGTTGATGCCGATCAGCTCGCCGCGCGAATTGACCAGCGCGCCGCCGGAGTTGCCTTCGTTGATCGCGGCGTCGGTCTGGATGAAGTCTTCATAGGTGGCGACGCCGAGGTCCGCGCGACCGGTCGCGCTGACGATGCCGTGCGTCACCGTCTGCGCCAGCCTGCCGAATGGATTGCCGATGGCCAGCACCACATCACCCACCGCGACGCGGTCCGAACGACCAAGTTGCATGACCGGCAGGTGGGGCAGGTCGATCTGCAGTACGGCGAGGTCGGTATCCGGATCGCTGCCCACCAGTTTCGCGGCGGCGGTGCGGCCATCGGCCAGCTGCACGGCGATTTCCACCGAGCGCGAGGTCACGTGGTTGTTGGTGACGATATGGCCCTGGTTATCCACGATCACGCCCGAGCCTAGGTTGCCCTGGTAGCGCTGCCGCGCCGTGCCGCCCAGCAGTTGTTCCAGTGGCGAGGGCGAGACGTTCTGCACGCTGCGCGTGTAGATACTGACAACGGCAGGGGCGCTGGCCTTCACGGCATTGGCGAAGCTGCCGTGTATCGATTGGTCGAGCGCGGCGGCATCGGCGGCGCTTGCGGCCACGGACTCGTTTGATTCCTTTATTAGTGAGCTTGTTTCATCGACAACCACCGGGCGGGATTGCGGTGCCGCTTCGACACGCGCCGCCGGTGCCGCTGGCAACGACGGCCTGCGAACAAGTTGTGGCCACAACCACATGGCGAGCACTGCCACACCGACGCCGACGAGCACCGATCCGGCCAGGAAAAATGAATTGCGACGCAAGCTGCTGTTTGACATGGGGGACGTGCCATGGGCACCGTGAGGGTTAGTGTATAATGCCGCGCTGTCCGGCCCGCGTTGGCCTCGTGAGCGAGTAACGTACCGGACGCAAGAACAGCCAACAGCCCCCGGAATCCTTGAATGAGCGATATTGCCGCCCCCGTAAGCGCCGAGGTCGACCAGGATCGGCGCGGCTTCCTGACCTTTGCCACCACGGCCACCGGCGTCCTCGGCGCCGCCTTTGCCACGGTGCCATTCATAGCCTCGTGGAGTCCCTCGGAGCGCGCCCGCGCTGCCGGTGCTCCGGTCGAGGTCGACCTTTCGAAGATAGACCTGGGCCAGATGCTCACGGTGGTCTATCGCAAGAAGGCCATGTACATCGTGCACCGCACGCCCGAGATGGTGGCATCACTCGCCGGCCATGACGGTGCGTTGAAAGACGCCGCGTCGAAATCTTCCGAGCAGCCCGCCTACGCGACCAACGCCACGCGTGCTTCGCGCGAGGATTTCCTCGTGGTGGAGGGCACCTGCACGCACCTGGGTTGCCTGCCGAAGCCGCGCTTCGAGAAAGCGCTCCCGGAGCTGGGTGCGGATTGGCCAGGTGGTTTCCAGTGTCCCTGCCACGGTTCGCGCTTCGATCTCGCCGGTCGTGTGTTCAACGGCTCACCCGCTTCGGTGAACCTGCGCATCCCGGTTTATTCCTATCCCAATGACAAGACGCTGGTGATCGGCGTCGATGCCACGACCGGAGCTGCGTAATGGCTGCCAATACTGACGGCCTGCCCGTGCGCACGGGTTTCCTCGCCTGGCTGAACAAGCGACTGCCGGTCGACGCCTTCGTGCGCGACCAGCTGACTGGCTACTTCGCGCCAAAGAACTTCAACTTCTGGTACTTCTTCGGCGTGCTGTCGCTGGTGGCGCTGGTCATCCAGCTGGTCACCGGCATCTTCCTCACCATGCATTACAAGGTGGGCGATACCACGGCCTTCGACTCCGTGCAGTACATCATGCGCGAGGTGCCGTTCGGCTGGCTGCTGCGCTACATGCATTCCACGGGCGCGTCGGCGTTCTTCATCGTCGTGTACCTGCACATGTTCCGTGCCTTCCTGTACGGCTCGTACAAGGCGCCGCGCGAACTGCTGTGGCTGTTCGGCATGTTCGTGTACCTGGCGCTGATGGCCGAAGCCTTCATGGGTTACGTGCTGCCCTGGGGCAACATGTCCTTCTGGGGCGCACAGGTGATCGTGAACCTGTTCGGCACGATTCCCGTCGTCGGGCCCGGCCTCGTCGAGTGGATCCGCGGCGACTACGGCATCGCGGACGCGACGCTGAACCGCTTCTTCTCGCTGCACGTGGTGGCGGTGCCGCTGGTGCTGCTGCTGCTGGTCGCGCTGCACCTGGTTGCCCTGCGCCAGAACGGCTCGAACAATCCGGACGGCATTGAGATCAAGGAAAAGAAGGGCCCGGATGGCAAGCCGCTCGACGGCATTCCGTTCCATCCGTACTACACACTGAAGGATCTGGTCGGCGTCGGCGTGTTCCTGATCGGCTTCGCCATCGTGATGTTCTTCGTGCCGACCTTCGGTGGCATCTTCCTGGAGTCGGCGAACTTCGAGCCGGCCAATCCCCTGTCAACGCCGGATGAAATCTCGCCGGTGTGGTACTTCACGCCTTATTACGCGATCCTGCGCGCGGTTCCGGACCAGCGGCTCGGTGCGCTGCTGATGGCGCTGTCCATCATCTGCTTCATCGTGCTGCCATGGCTCGACCGCTCGCCAGTAAAGTCCTCGCGCTATCGCCCGCTGACGTGGAAGCTCGCGCTGGGTGCGTTCGTGATTTCGTTCATTGGTCTCGGGTACCTGGGGATGCAGAAGCCCGAGGGCCTGTATGTGCTGCTGGCGCGTATCTTCGCGCTGGTGTATTTCGCGTTCTTCGGGTTGATGCCGTTCTACACGCGTGGTGAATCCACCAGTCGCGTGCCGGATCGCGTCACTTTCTCTTCTCATTGAGGCCGGCGATGCAGGTTCGTTCGATGCGTACTGGTTTGATCGGATTGGGAGCCGTGCTGCTGGCGACGTTCGCAGTGAGCGGTGCCATGGCTGCGGAAGAGCCGGCTGCCGAAGGGCATGAAGCCGGCGTGAACTGGCAGAAGTGGAAGGCCGGCAACGAAGTGACGAATACCGCTTCGTTGCAGCGTGGCGCTGCCAACTTCGTCAGCTACTGCAGCGGATGCCATTCGCTGAAGTACGTGCGCTGGTCGCGCCTCGCCACCGATCTCGATATCTCCGACAAGCTGCTCAAGGACAAGCTGCTGCCCGAGGGCGCAAAGCCCACGGACTACATCATGGCCAGCTTCCCTGCGGCTGATGCCGAGGCCTGGTTCGGCAAGCAACCGCCGGATCTGTCGCTGGTGGTGCGCGCGCGCGGCGCCGATTGGGTGTTCCGCTTCCTGAAGGGCTTCTACGTTGATCCGAGTCGTCCCACCGGCACCAACAACGTGGCGCTGGAAGGCGCGGCGATGCCTGCCGTGCTGTCGGATCTCGAGGGCGTGAAGTCGGCCGTGTTCGCCGAGCACGCGGGCGGCGCTGAAGGCAAGACCGTGGAGCGTTTCGATACGGTGGCCGTCGGCCGGTTGAAGCCGGCCGAATACGATGCCTTCGTGCGTGACACCGTGAACTTCCTCGACTATGTCAGCGATCCCTCGCAGGTCGAGCGACGCAGCATCGGCCTGTGGGTCGTGCTGTTCCTGCTGGTGTTCACCGCTTTTGCCTGGTTCCTCAAAAAGGAATACTGGAAGGACGTCCACTGACGCGAGCCGCGCTGTGATGACACTGTTCTCGGCTCCGGATGAGGCCGCCAGCCACCGGACCCGTATCGTACTGGCGGAAAAAGACGTCGAGATCGAGATCGTGAACGTCACTCCGGGTCGCTTCCCGGAGGACCTGCTCGACCTCAATCCCGACCATTCGCTGCCGACCCTGGTCGACCGCGATCTCGTGCTTTACGACTCGCGGATCATCATCGAATACCTCGATGAGCGTTTTCCGCATCCGCCGCTGATGCCGGTCGATCCGGTGTCGCGTGCGCAGTTCCGGCTGGCGCTGCACCGGATCGAGCGCGACTGGTACGGCATCGCGACGAAGCTCAACAAGGCAGCACCCGATGGTGCCGAGGCCGCGAAGCTGCGCGGCGAGTTGCGCGATTTCATCGTGCAGATCGCCGATTTCGTGCGCAACAAGCCTTACTTCGCGAGCGATGAGCTGTCGCTGGTGGATGTCACCATCGCGCCGCTGCTGTGGCGCCTGCCGCACTGGCGCATCGAGCTGCCGAAGGAATCCACGCCGCTGCTGAAGTACGCCAACCTGCTGTTCTCGCGGCCGGCTTTCCGCATGAGCCTGTCGCCGCAGGAGCGGGAGATGCGCGTTGCCTGAGCTCTCGCAGCGGCCCTACCTGCTGCGAGCCATGCTGGACTGGATCGTCGACAACGGCTGGACTCCCCATCTGATCGTCGATGCGCGCTCCGAAGCCGTCACGGTGCCGCGCCAGTTCGTCACCGAAGGCTACATCCGGCTGAACATCTCGGCCTCGGCCACGCAATCGTTTCGCATCGATGCGAACGTGGTCGAGTTCAACGCGCGCTTTGGTGGCGTGGGCCATTACATCAACGTTCCGCTGGAGCATGTGCTCGCCATCGTGGCGCGCGAGAACGGCAAGGGCATGGCGTTCACCGCCGAGCAGGAGTCGGGTGAGGCGGCGGAGCCGGCTATCGATGGCGGTGATTCCGGCAACGAAGAGCAGCCGCCGGAGCCACCTACTACCACTCCGGAGCGGCCGCGGCAGCGGCCCAGCCTCAAGCTGGTCAAGTAGGCGCTGCGGTCAGCGCAGGCGGGCTTCGAAGGCGTGCCTGATCCATTCGATGCGATAGCCCGTGCCTTCGGGTGCCAGATCCAGCACATCGAATCGCAAGGCCCGACGCGCCAGCGCCGGGTGACGTGCCAGCAGGTTGTGCGTAGCGCGCTGTATGCGTCGCTGCTTGCGCCAGTCGACGCTTGCCGCGCCACCGCCATATGCATTGCTGGCGCGCAGTCGTACTTCGGCTATGACGACGACGCCGTCGGCGGTCTCCGCAACGATGTCGATCTCGCCAGTGCGACAACGGAAATTGCGCAGCAGGATGTTGAGCTGTCGTGCTGCGAGGAAGTCCGCAGCGGCCTGCTCCGCTGCGCGGCCGATCTGTTGCCGGTCGATGCGGTCGCCGGCCAAGCGAATCTCAGTTGGCTGCAGGATCGAAAGCCTGCACCTGGCCATCCTTCAGCTGTCCCCAGTTGAGGCTGCGTTCGATGCGGCCTTCCGGAGTCAGCTGCAAGCGACCGGTAAGTCCTTGCAGTGGCCAGTTCGCTGAGCCGCGCCGCAACGCCATGGTCAGCGTCGCCGCGTCGTAACCGAACGCGAAGTAGCGCGACTGGCGCGGTCCCTGTGCGCTCCACTGCGTTTCGGTGGCGGTGCGCAGGTCCGCGACCGGGCCAACGCTGTCGAGCTCCCACGGTGTACCGAGCACGCGCATGCCGCGCAGGTCGCGGTTCTCGGTGGTATCCGCGCTCACGCCATCCTGCGTGATGTAGATCGGCAGGTCACCGGCGTTGTTGAAGATCAGCTGTGAATTGATCTGACGCAACGCTATGGATTGATAGCCGGCAACGAAGATCGCGTCGATGTCCGGACGCGGGTAGGCGTCGAACTCCACCGGTGCGTTGATGGTCTGCTGCAGGCGTTGCTGGCGCGCACGGGCTTCGTTGATGCCCAGCGTGGCGGTTAGCGAGCTGGTGAGGTCGTTCTTCGCAATGTCGTAGCTGCCCTGAGCGACTACGCCGCCGCCATCGTGGGTCAGTTCTTCGGTGAATGCAGTGGCGACCCGGTTGCCCCAGTCACCAGTGGGCGCGAGTACAGCGACATTGCGCTTGCCGCTGCCGGCGATCTGGCGCGCGATCTGGCGCGCCTCGTCTTCCGGCGAAAGCGCGAACTGGTACAACTGGTTGCCGGCGAAGCTGGTGCCCGGCAGCGTGTTGAGCAGCAACAGTGGCACGGTGCCAGGTCGCTGTTCAGCCGCGACCTGCGCTTCTTCCCTGACCAGCGGGCCGACGATGAAGCCCGCACCTTCTGCCTGCGCGGCCTGCAGAGCGGCGCCAACCGACATCGCGCCCGTGTCGTAGATTTTCAGCGCCGGCCTTTCTGATTCCGGCAGGCGCGCAACGGCCGCCTGGAAGCCGTCGCGTACGAGCTGGGCGACTGCTGACTGGCGACCCGTCAGCGGCAGCAGCAGCGCAACTGGGCCGCTGCTGGCAACGAGCCGCGGAATGTTTTCCGACGGCCTGCTGGCTGGATGCAGGATCTCGCTCTCGATGATCGTGCTGCCAGGATGTCCGGGGAAACGCGTGCGCCAACGTGCCACGGCCGAATCCGCCGACAACGGACTGCGGCCTGCGGATACAGAGATCTGCGCAAGTTCCAGCCAGCCGCGCACCAGCGGATCGTTGCTGGTTGCCGGATCCACGCGCAGCCCGCCTTCAATGGCGCCACGCAGGCCGGTGAGCAGATCGCGGCGCGCGGCGGTGCGCTGCTCGTCGTTGCCGGCCAGCGATTCACGCGTGATTCCAGCGCGTACTGCGTCGAGAGGTTGTCCGGCGCGCAGCGCTACCTGCTGGCGCAATTGCAAAAGGCGTGAAGCCGTCGCGGCATCCGCGGGTTGTGGCAGCTGCGACACCTGCTGCCAGGCCACGGCGTACTGTCCGCGTGCCACGGCAACCTGTGACCGCACCATGCCCAGTTCGAGTTGCTGCGAGCCGCTCGCACCCGATGCGAGATCCAGTGCGCGCTGCGCATCGTCGGCGCGATTGGCGGCCAGCCACGCGCGTGCCGCGGCGAGCGCGAAGTTGTTGCGCGCCGGAGGTGGATTGCCCTGGGCGAGCTGCTCATACATCGCAGCTGCACCGGCGTTGTCACCACGGCGCATCAGGCGGTCAGCGCGATCATCCGATGCCGGACCACCGCCGCCTCCCTGCGTCGCGCATCCCGCGAGCAGCAACAGCATCGAAGCAACGAACAAGGCAAGCAGACCCGGTAGAGCGGGTTGCGTGGCCGGCATGGAGCGGGGCAAGCTAGTGGCTGACAAGGCGCGAAGATCCTTCACTGGCGTGCGGAAGACGCCCGGAGATTATAAGAGGTGGCCCCGGGCCGAATCGAACTCGTTGCGACTCCGATCGGCAATCTCGCTGATCTCTCGCCGCGTGCCCGCGAGGTGTTGGCGAACGCAGACATCATCGCTGCCGAAGACACGCGCCACACCGCGGGCCTGCTGCGCCAGATCGGCGTGCAGAAGCCGATGGTTTCACTGCACGAACATAACGAGGACCAGCGCCTGCACGATCTGCTGGAGCGGGCGAGGCAGGGCGCGATCATTGCCGTGGTGACCGACGCCGGGACACCGCTGGTATCGGATCCCGGCTTCCTGTTGCTGCGTGCGGCGCTCGATGCGGGCGTGCCGGTGGGCGCTGTGCCCGGGCCCTCCGCAGTACTGACTGCGCTCGCGCTCTCGGGCCTGCCCGTGGACCGTTTCTGCTTCGAAGGTTTCTTGCCCCCACGCAGCGCTGCCCGACGCGACCGCCTGCGCGGACTCGCTGGTGAGTCGCGCACCATGGTTTTCTTCGAGGCACCGCATCGCATCGTCGAGACCCTCGAGGACATGGCAGCCGTATTCGAGCCAGAGCGCGCGGCCGCAGTGGCACGCGAACTGACCAAGGTGCACGAAAGCGTATATCGCGGCTCGCTGGCGCGGCTGCTGCAAATCGCGGGTGAAGAAGCCAATTTCGCGCGTGGCGAAATTACGCTGGTGGTGGCCGGCAAGATCGAAGCGGCACCCGACGATGCCTTCGTGCTCCGCGCGCTCGAACTGCTTACCGCGGAATTGCCGCCGTCACGGGCGGCGGCGGTTGTTGCGCAGCTCACCGGCCGCCACAAGGCCGAGGTTTATGGACTCATGCATCGAACGGAAGAACAGACGCCATGACTGCCCCGCTGAAGATGATTTCCTCCATGGCCACGCGCGAATTGCTCGCCGCGCTGGCTTTGCAGTACCAGCAGGCCAAGGGCGGGGCGATCAACGCCGAAGCTGCGGGTGGCGTGGATGTTGCGAAGCGCATCAGTGCCGGCGAGCAATGCGATGTCGTCGTGCTGGCCGCGAATGCCATCGACAAGCTGATCGCGGATGGCGCGGTAGCTCCGGGCCGCGTGGACCTGATGCGATCGGGCGTAGCCATCGCAGTACGCGCCGGCGCGAAGCGTCCTGCCATCGCGACAGCGGATGATTTGAAAGCTGCGGTGCTGGCTGCTTCCACGCTGAGTTATTCCACTGGCCCGAGCGGCGTATATCTGGAAAAGCTGTTCAAGCACTGGGAAATCCTCGAGCAGGTCCAGCCGCGCATCGTGGTGCCGCCACCAGGGGTTCCAGTCGGCGCGCTGGTTGCGGATGGACGCGCCGCGCTCGGTTTCCAGCAGCTTTCGGAGTTGATGAATCTGCCGGGAATCGCCGTGCTCGGGCCGCTGCCCGATGCCATCCAGACGGTGACGGTGTTCTCCGGTGGCGTCTGCAGATCGAGTGCTCATCCCGAAGCAGCCCGCGTCTTGCTCGAATATCTTGCCGCGCCGTCGGTCGCCGTCCTGAAACAGCAGTACGGCATGGAAAGCGCCTGATACAGTGCGCCCGGGGAGCTGGCCGGGTGATCGCCGCGAAACATCGCAAGATGCGTAGGGGAGGAAAGTCCGGGCTCCAGTGGACAAGGTGCCAGGTAACGCCTGGGGGGCGCGAGCCCACGGAAAGTGCAACAGAGAGTAAACCGCCGAAGCATCGCAAGATGCTGGCAAGGGTGAAACGGTGCGGTAAGAGCGCACCGCGGACGTGGCAACACGGACGGCATGGCAAACCCCACCTGGAGCAAGGCCAAATAGGGAAGTCGCACGGCAACGTGCAGCGTGGGTCCCGCGTGCTTCCGGGTAGGCTGCTTGAGGGCTGCGGTGACGCAGCTCCTAGAGGAATGATCGCCCTCGACAAAACCCGGCTTACAGGCCAGCTCCCCCCTTCATTCCCTGCCGTAACTGACTTCGGCAATTCTTTTTATGAGCTTTCCGCTGCAAGTGCCGGAATCAAAAGGGATCTTCTGAGAAATCCCTCCCACTTTTCCAATCGCACGTAAGTCTTTGTGACATAACAAAAAAAATCCGGTCGCGCCGTTGACATAAGGACTCGCGGATTCCAATATGGGGTCAAGTGGGTCTCAGTGGGTGGAAGTGGGTAATCCCCGCCTCAAGGTATGTTTCGCGGCGCAACTAAAGTTACTGTCGACGACAAGGGTCGTGTTGTGGTTCCGACCCAACACCGCGACCAGCTTGCGTCGCCGGCCAACGGCCGCGTGGTCGTGACGGTCGACCGCGACCCGTGCCTGCGCATCTACGCCTTCCCCGAGTGGGAAAAGATCGAAGCCCAGCTCAACGCCATGCCGAGCCTGCATCCGCAGGCGCGCCGCCTGCAGCGGCTGATGATCGGCCATGCGCAGGAAATGACCATCGACAGCCATGGTCGCATCGCGCTCACGCCCGAGCTGCGTGAGTACGCCAACCTCGGCCGCGCCGCATTCCTCGTCGGGCAGGGTCGCGGCCTCGAGCTCTGGGACGAAGCGCGCTGGAAGCTGGAGCGCGACCAATGGACCAAGAGTGAACAGGGCGTGACCGAGCTCGCCACCGAGCTCAGCGGTCTGCAGCTCTGATGGCCCGCAAGCGGAGTACAGGACATTGGCTGAGCACGCGCCGGTGCTTGTCGAAGAAGCGGTCGCGGCCCTCGCGATCGAACCCGCCGTTGAAGGGCGCCTGTACGTCGATGCGACCTTCGGCCGCGGCGGGCATGCGGCGCGCATCCTGGGAGCCCTTGGACCACGGGATCGCCTGCTCGCGATCGACCGCGACCCAGCGGCAATCGCCGCCGCTCGCGCGCGCTTCGACGCGGACCCGCGCCTTGTGGTGGTTCGCGCTGCGTTCGGTGCGCTCGAAGCACTGGTCGCGGCATATGGCGAAGGACGTGCCTGTCGCGGGGTTCTGTTCGACCTCGGCGTGTCTTCACCGCAGCTCGATGAAGCGGCCCGTGGATTCAGCTTCCAGCACGACGGTCCGCTCGACATGCGCATGGACCCGGAGGGTGGCGAAAGCGCAGCCGCCTGGCTCGCTCGCGCCGACGGCGACGAGATCCGCGACGTGATCGGCGGACTCGGAGAAGAACGCTTCGCCGGTCGCATCGCTCGCGCCATCGTTGAACAGCGGCAACTGGAGCCGATCACGACCACCGGCGGGCTTGCGGCGATAGTCGGGCGCGCGGTGCGTACGCGTGAAGCGGGCAAGAACCCGGCGACGCGCACCTTCCAGGCGATCCGCATGCACGTGAACGACGAACTCGGTGAGCTCGAGCGCGGGCTCGATGCCGCGCTCGCGGTGCTTGCGCCTGGCGGTCGCCTCGCGGCCATCAGCTTCCATTCGCTCGAAGACCGCATGGTCAAGCACTTCATGCGCACGCAGGCGCAGCCGGATCCGGCGTGGGCGCGCCTGCCCATCGCGCCACCATTCGCGCCGGCACTGCGCCTCGTTGGCAAGAAGCAGCGCGCGGGTGCGGCTGAGCTTGCCGTGAATCCGCGGGCGCGCTCGGCCATCCTGCGCGTGGCGGAGCGTCTCGACGCGCCGGCCGTCGGTGCGCGCGCGTGATATCGATCTTCCGCCATTCGTGGTTCATCGCCGCGCTGCTGTGGTGTGCGGTGCTGGGCTCGGCAGCGGGCGCGATCTACACGCGCCATCGCGCGCGCGAGCAGTTCGTTGAACTCGAGCGCCTGAACCGCGAGCGTGACCAGCTCGAAGTCAGCTGGGGCCAGCTGCAGCTGGAGCAGAGTCTCTGGTCTGCACATGCCTATGTAGAAAGCGTCGCGGTTTCGCGCCTGAAGATGGCGGCGCCCGACCAGCGCGATATCCAGGTCGTGAAGCCGTGAGCCGCGAGCAGCGCGCCAGTGCGGGCAACTTCAAGTTGCGCGCGGGTTTCGCCTTCGTGCTGCTGGTGCTGGGCGCGGGCGGCCTGCTGGCGCGCGCCGTGGACCTGCAGCTGCTCAATCCCGAGTTCCTGATCAAGGAAGGTGATGCGCGCTCGATGCGCGACGTGCCGACGCAGGCCGGCCGCGGTTCGATCTTCGATCGCAATGGCGATCCGCTGGCGGTGAGTACGCCGGTGGAATCGGTGTTCGCCGTACCGCAGGAGCTGAACCTGGTGCCGGATCGCTGGGACGCGCTGGCGCGCGTGCTGAAACGCGATCGCACTGAATTCAAGCAACGCATCTCGCGCAGCCAGGACCGCGGCTTCCTGTGGCTGGCGCGCCAGCTGCCGCCGAACGAAGTGCAGGCGGTGCGCGACCTCGACATCCCCGGCGTGTATTTCAAGCAGGAATCACGTCGCTACTACCCGCAGGCCGAAGTCACCGGCCACGTGCTCGGTGTCACCGACATCGACGACATGGGGCAGGAAGGCATCGAACTCGCGTGGGATTACCAGCTCGCCGGCCAGCCGGGCCGCAAGCGCGTGATCCAGGACCGCATGGGTCGCGTCGTGGAAGACGTGGAGAACATCAAGACCGCGCGCCCGGGCCGCGATCTCACCATCTCCATCGATTCGCGCATCCAGTACCTCGCGTATCGCGAACTGAAGCGTGCCATCGAAGCCAATCGCGCGCCCTCGGGCTCGGCGGTGGTGATCGATGTCACCACCGGCGAGATCCTCGCCATGGTCAACCAGCCGACGTTCAATCCCAACGATCGTTCGCAGCGTACGCCGGCGGTGTATCGCAATCGTGCGGCGACGGACTACCTCGAGCCGGGTTCGAGCATCAAGCCGTTCGTCGTGGCTGCGGCGCTGGAATCCGGGCGTTTCGATGCGGCGAGCGTCATCGACACCAGCCCGATCCGGGTCGGTGATGAAGAGATCGTCGATGAGCATCCGTTCGGCCCGCTCAACCTTGCCGGTGTGCTCGCGAAGTCTTCCAACGTCGGCATGGCGCGCATCGCGCTCGATCTCGAGCCGCGCCTGATCTGGACCACGTTGTCGCAGCTGGGCTTCGGTCGCGTCACGGCGAGTCGATTCCCCGGTGAATCGGCAGGCGTGCTCTCGAACTACTCGGGCTGGCGCAAGGTGGCGATCTCGTCGTTGTCGCGCGGCTACGGCATCGCGGTGACGCCGCTGCAGCTGGCGCAGGCCTACGCGACGATCGGTGCGCTGGGCGTGGCGCGGCCGGTGTCGTTGCAGCGCGTGGAGCAAGCCGCGCCTGGCGAGCGCGTCATCTCCGAGGCGAATGCGCGCACGCTGATCACGCTGCTGGAATCGGTGGTGACCGATGGCACCGGCACCAAGGCCGCGATCCCTGGCTACCGCGTCGCCGGCAAGACCGGCACCGCCAAGAAGACCGCCGATCGTGGCTACTACGACGATCGCTACACCGCCGTGTTCGGTGGCATCGCGCCGGCCAGCAATCCGCGCCTCGCCGCGGTCATCGTGATCGATGATCCGAGCGCGGGTCACTACTACGGCGCTGATGTTTCGGCACCGGTGTTCTCCGCGGTAGTCGGCGGTTCGCTGCGCCTGCTGGGCGTGGCGCCCGATGTCACCACTGGCTCGGCGCTGGATCCGGCCACCGGTGTTTCGACGATGGTGAGCCGGTGAGCGGCATGCCGTTGTCGCGCCTGCTGGCGGGCATCGCCACGGCACCGCGCGACGTGCTGCTCACCGATGTCACGCTCGACAGTCGCGCGGTGCGTCCCGGTGCGGCTTTCCTCGCCTGTCGTGGCGCACGTCGGCATGGCCTCGAATTCGTGGCGGATGTTGCGCAGCGTGGTGCCGCCGCCATCCTGTGGGAGCCGGATGGCAGCACCCACGCGCCGACGCTGCAGTCGGACATCGTGCTCGCCGAGGTGCCGCAGCTGTCGCGTCGTGCGAGTGAACTCGCGGCGCGTTTCTTTGAATTTCCCTCGCAGCAGCTTGCAGTGATCGGCGTCACCGGCACGAACGGCAAGACCACCTGCGCCTGGCTGCTGGCGCAGGCGCTGGACGCAGTGGGTGGTTCGGCTGGCTATCTCGGCACGCTGGGCAGCAGCTTCCGCGGTGAACTGGTCGCGGGCGAGATGACCACGCCCGATGCCGTCACCGTGCAACGCCAGCTGGCGGATTTCCGTGCGCGCGGCGCGCGCCAGGTGGCGATGGAAGTTTCCTCGCATGGCCTGGCGCAGGCGCGTGTCGAGGCCGTGAGCTTCGATGCCGCGGTGTTCACCAACCTGACGCGGGACCACCTGGATTTCCACGGCGACATGGCGAGCTACGGCGCGGCCAAGGCCGGCCTGTTCGAGCGCAGTGAAGTGCGCCTGCGTGCCTTCAACGTGGACGATGCCTTCGGTGCGACGCTGGCCGCGCGTCCGCAGTTCACCGGCCGCATCGCCTGCAGTCGCACGGCAGCGGCCGGTGCGCCGTACCTGCTCGCGCACGACATCGACTACACCAGCAGCGGCACTTCCTTCGCGCTGGATTCAAGTTTCGGCAAGGCGCGGTGCGCGACCACGCTGCTCGGCGAGTTCAACGTGGACAACGTGCTGGCGGTGCTCGCCGTGCTGCTCGGCAGTGGCGTGGACCTGCGCACCGCCAGTGCGGCGCTCGCGCGGCTGCGCGCGCCATCCGGTCGCCTCGAAACCTTCACGCGCCCCGGCAGCGCTACCGCAGTGGTGGACTACGCACACACGCCCGATGCGCTCGACAAGGCGCTCGCGGTGCTGCGCCGTCATTGCAGGGGTGAGCTGACGGTGGTGTTCGGTTGCGGTGGTGATCGCGACCGTGGCAAGCGTCCGCAGATGGGCGCGATCGCCGCGCGCGGTGCGGACCGCATCGTGCTCACCGACGACAACCCGCGCACCGAAGACGGCGCGCGCATCATCGCCGACATCGAAGCGGGGCTCGCCGGCCAGTGCGCCACGGTGATCCGCGACCGCCGCGCCGCCATCGAGCACGCGCTTGCCGATGCGGAGGCGGACGACCTGGTGCTCATCGCCGGCAAGGGCCACGAGGACTACCAGATCGTCGGCACCACGAAGCACTTCTTCAGCGACCAGCAGGTGCTGCGCGAAGTACTGGGAATCGCGGCATGAAGCGCACCCTGCGTGATTTCGCGAGTATCTGCGGCGGCCGCTATGCAGGCGCGGATCTCGCCTACACCGGCGTGGCCACCGACACGCGCACGCTGGCGCGCGGCGAGCTGTACTTCGCGCTGCGTGGCGAGCGCTTCGATGGCAACCAGTTCGTCGATGCCGCGGCGGCGGCCGGCGCCGTGGCGGCGGTGGTGGATCGGTCCATCGCCAATGCGCCGCTGCCGCTGATCGAAGTGCAGGATGGCCAGGTCGCGCTCACCAGCGCCGCAGGCAGCTGGCGCGCGCGTTATGCGAATCCGGTCATCGGTGTCGGTGGCAGCAACGGCAAGACCACGGCGAAGGAAATGACCGCGGCCATCATGGCGCGGCGTGGCAACGGCCTTTCCACCCGCGGCAACCTCAACAACCACATCGGCGTGCCGCTGACGCTGCTGCGCCTCGATGCGAAGCATGACAGCGCCGTGGTGGAGATCGGCACCAATCATCCCGGCGAGATCGCCGCGCTGATGAACATCGCGAAGCCCAATGTCGCGCTGATCACCAATGCGGGCGCCGAACACCTGGAAGGCTTCGGTGACCTCGATGGCGTGGCACGTGAAGAGGGCGAGATGGTGGCCGGGTTGTGGCCGGCTGGTGTTGCCGTCATCAATGCCGATGATCCTTACGCGGCGATGTGGCGCGGCATGACGCGCGCGCGCGTCTGCACCTTCGGCATCGACCGGCCTGCCGATTTCCATGCGACGCAGATCGACGAGACGCTGGCCGATGACGGTTTCCGCACCACTTACACGCTCAACGCTCCTCAGGGCCGTTGCACGGTGCGCCTCAACACCGGTGGCCGCCACAATGTGCGCAATTCACTTGCCGCCGCCGCGGCTGCCGTCGCTGCGGGCGCGAGCCTCGAAGACGTCGCCACCGGCCTCGCCATGATGCAGCCGGTGAACGGCCGGCTCGTGCCGCGCCACACGAAGCAGGGTGCGCGCCTGCTCGACGATTCCTACAACGCCAATCCCAGCTCGATGACCGCGGGCATCGACGTACTGACGAGGCTTTCGGGCGAGCCCTGGCTCGTCATGGGCGACATGGGTGAACTCGGCGACAGCGCCCGCGCCAGCCACGAAC
This sequence comes from Pseudomonadota bacterium, assembly GCA_037200665.1. Lineage (GTDB taxonomy): Bacteria > Pseudomonadota > Gammaproteobacteria > Steroidobacterales > Steroidobacteraceae > ZC4RG30. The sequence goes on from JBBCGD010000002.1 coordinate 269,822, forward strand.
AGATCGGCGCCTATGCGCGCGCGCGCGGCGTGCGCCGGCTGTTCGCTACCGGCAAGTTGTCGACGCTCGCAGTGGAGGCCTTCGGCAGCGGTGCGAGCTGGCATGCCGATACCGACGCCCTGGCGCGCGCCGTGGAAGCGGCGCTGTCTCCCGAGGTGACGCTGCTCGTGAAAGGTTCCCGCTCCGCGCGCCTGGAGCGCGTCGTGGCTCATTTGACCGGCGCCGTCGCCAAAGAGATGCATTGATCATGCTGTACTGGTTGACGCAGCAGCTCGCGCACGCGCACTCGTTCTTCAACGTGTTCTCGTACCTGTCGCTGCGCACGATCCTGGCGGTGAGCTCGGCGTTGCTGATTTCCCTCGTGATCGGTCCCGGCATGATCCGCTGGCTGTCGCGCTACCAGGTCGGCCAGCAGGTGCGCAGCGATGGCCCGCAGACGCACCTCAAGAAGGCCGGTACGCCCACCATGGGCGGTGCGCTGATCATCATCGCCATCTTCATCTCGACGCTGCTGTGGGCGGACCTGCGCAACCGCTTCGTGTGGATCGCCACCGGCGTGATGCTGTCCTGTGGTGCCGTCGGTTTCTACGACGACTACCTGAAGCTGGTGGTGAAGAACACCAAGGGCCTGGCGGCGCGCTGGAAGTATTCCTGGCTGTCGGTGGTGGCGATCGCTGCGGCGCTGCTGCTGTGGTACACGGCGAAGACGCCGGCCGAGACCACTTTCTACGTGCCGCTGTTCAAGCATGTGGCCGTGCCGATGATCGGCGCCGCTTACGTGGTGCTGACGTACCTGATGATCGTCGGCATGAGCAATGCGGTGAATCTCACCGACGGGCTCGATGGTCTGGCCATCATGCCTGCCGCGATGGTGGCCACTGCGCTCGGCATCTTCGCGTGGGCCACCGGCAATGCGATCTACGCGCCGTATCTTGGCATTCCGGAAATTCCCGGCGCGGGCGAAGTGGCGATCTTCTGCGGCTCGATGGCGGGCGCGGGTCTCGGCTTCCTGTGGTTCAACACTTATCCGGCGCAGGTATTCATGGGCGACGTCGGCGCGCTGGCGCTCGGCGGTGCGCTCGGCGTCGTCGCCGTGATCGTGCGCCAGGAACTGGTGGTGCTGTTGATGGGTGGCATCTTCGTGCTCGAGACCGCCTCGGTGATCCTGCAGGTGGCCTCGTTCAAGCTGCGCGGCAAGCGCATCTTCCGCATGGCGCCGATCCATCACCACTTCGAGCTGAAGGGGTGGGCCGAGCCCAAGGTCATCGTGCGCTTCTGGATCATCAGCCTGCTGCTGGTGCTGGCGGGTCTCGCGACCCTGAAGGTTCGTTGATGGCCAGACGCGCCGTCATCGCGGGGCTGGGCAAGACGGGTCAGTCGGTGATCCGCCACCTGCGCGCGCGCGGCTGGCAGGTGTCCGCCACCGATTCGCGCGCCGAGCCGCCGGGCATCGCGATGCTGCGCGCCGTGTATCCGGATCTGGCGCTCTCACTCGGCGCGCTCGATGCGCGGTTGCTCGCAGATGCCGATTGCGTGATCGCATCGCCGGGTCTGCCGCAGAAGGATCCGTTCTTCGTCGCCGCACGCGCACGCGGCATTGAAGTGATCGGCGACATCGAACTGTTCGCACGCAGCGGCGCGCAGCCCGTGGTCGGCATCACCGGCACCAATGGCAAGAGCACGGTGACCACGCTGGTGGCGCGCATGGCCGAGCGTGCCGGCCGCAAGGCGCGTGCTGGTGGCAACCTCGCGCCGCCCGCGCTGGACCTGCTCGAAGGCGGCCCGGCACAGCTCTACGTGCTGGAGCTGTCGAGCTACCAGCTCGAGACCACAGAATCGCTGCAGCTCACAGCCGCCACTGTGCTCAATGTGACACCGGACCACATGGACCGCTACGCCGGTCTCGATGCCTACGCCGCTGCGAAGGCGCGCATCTTCGAGCGCTGCGCCACGGCGGTGATCAACAGCGACGATCCGCTGGTGGTGGCGATGGCGCGCGCCGGCCAGCGCACGCTGACTTTTTCCATCGAGCCGCAACGCCAGGCCGACTACCACCTGTCGCTGGAAGCGGGCGGCGAATGGCTGTGCTGCCGCGGTGAGCGCCTGATGGCGATGGATGAGATGCACCTCGTCGGTCGCCACAACGCGGCCAATGCGCTGGCCGCACTCGCGCTGGGCGATGCACTGGGTCTCGATCGTTTCGCGATGTTGAGCGCGCTCGCCGATTTTCCCGGCCTGCCGCATCGAGCCGCGTTCGTGCGCGACTTCGCCGGCGTGCGCTACGTGAACGATTCCAAGGGCACCAACGTGGGCGCCACGCTTGCCGCAGTGGCTGGCTTCACTGGTCCACTGCTGCTGATTGCCGGCGGTGATGGCAAGGGACAGGACTTCACGCCACTGGCCCGCGCACTCGCCGGCAAGACGCGCCTGGTGCTGCTGATCGGCCACGATGCCGCGCAGATCGAAGCCGTGCTCGCGGGCCACGTGCCCACCGAACGTTGCGCCACGCTCGAGGCCGCCGTGATCGCCGCCGCGCGCGCCGCGCAGCCTGGCGACACGGTATTGCTGTCGCCGGCCTGCGCCAGCCTCGACATGTTCCGTGACTACACCCAGCGCGGCGATGTCTTCGCCGATGCGGTGAAGAGGCTGGCAGCATGAGCGCAGCCGCCACCACACCGGTGCGCGATGCACGCAAGGGCGGGCTGATGCTCGACCCGCTGCTGATGCTCATCGTGCTGTCCATCGTGTTGCTGGGGCTCGTGATGGTGGCTTCGGCTTCCATCTCCATCGCCTCACAGCATGGTGGCGATCCGTTCAGCTACGTGAAGAGCCAGTTGTTCCTCGTGGCCGGCGGCATGACGCTGGCGCTGCTGCTGTCGATGGTGCCCACCGCGCTGTACGAGAAGCATGCCAACCTGCTGCTGATCGCCGCGGCCGTGCTGCTGATCGCGGTGCTGGTGCCCGGCCTTGGCCATGTGGTGAAGGGCAGCCGTCGCTGGGTGCGGCTCGGCATCTTCAACCTGCAGGCATCCGAGGCAGCGCGCGTGCTGGTGCTGTGCTGGATCGCCGCTTACTCGGTGCGTCGGGCCGAAGAACTGCGCACGACGTTCGGTGGCCTGGTGCGTCCGCTGCTGATTGTCGCGGGCTTCTGCGCACTGCTGCTGCTGGAGCCGGATTTCGGCGCGGCCACGGTGCTGTTCGCCACCGCCTTCGGCGTGCTGTTCCTCGCCGGCGCGCGACTGCGCTGGGTACTGGTGTGCGTGCTTGGCGCGGGCAGTGTCTTCGGCCTGCTGATGGTGTCGGCCGGGTACCGCATGCGCCGGCTCACTTCCTTCCTCGATCCCTGGGCGCATGCCTACGACAGCGGCTTCCAGCTGACGCAGTCGCTGATCGCCATTGGTCGTGGTGAATGGTTCGGCGTCGGTCTCGGCGAGAGCGTGCAGAAACTTTTCTACCTGCCCGAAGCGCATACCGACTTCCTGTTCGCTGTGCTGGCTGAAGAGCTTGGCCTCATGGGCGTGGTGGCGACGCTGGTGCTGTTCCTGCTGCTGGCCTGGCGTGTACTGCACATCGCGCGGCTCGCCTCGGATGCGGGCATGGCTTTCCAGGCCGCTATCGCTGCGTCGTTCGGCCTGTGGGTGGGCGTGCAGTCGCTGATCAACATCGGCGTGAACATGGGCGTGCTGCCGACGAAAGGCCTGACGCTGCCACTGATGAGCTATGGACGCAGCAGCATGCTGGTGACGCTGGCATGGCTCGGCCTGGTGCTGCGCGTGTACCACGAGGCGATGACGCGTACGCGCGGCTCGGCCAGCGCCGGCACGCGCCGTGCGCCGGTGGCGGAGGGCGCGGCATGAGTGCACCTCCGGTGATGATCATGGCGGGCGGCACCGGCGGACATGTATTTCCGGCGCTGGCACTGGCGCGGCTGCTGCGCGCACAACAGCGCGAAGTGATCTGGCTGGGCACGCGTCGCGGCCTCGAAGCGCGCGTGGTGCCGGCCGATGGGTTTCCGATCGAATGGCTGTCCGTCGGCGGGCTGCGTGGCAAGAGCGCGCTCACGCTGCTGGCGGCGCCGTTCAAGGTGCTGCGCGCGTCGTGGCAGGCGCTGGTCATCATGCGGCGGCATCGTCCGTCGGTGGTCGTGGGCCTCGGGGGCTTCGTCACGGGTCCGGGTGGTGTGGCTGCATGGCTGATGCGTCGTCCGCTGCTGGTGCATGAGCAGAACGCGGTGGCCGGCTTCACCAACCGTTGCCTTGCGCCGCTGGCGCGAGAAGTGCTCACCGCGTTTCCCGCGGCTTTTGCCGGCAAGCCGCGCGTGCGCATGATCGGCAATCCGGTGCGGGCGGATATCGCGGCGCTGGCCGCGCCGGCGCAGCGCTTCGCGCAGCATGATGGCGAGCTGCGCCTGCTGGTGATCGGCGGCAGCCTCGGTGCACGCCGCCTCAATGAAGTGGTGCCGCAGGCATTGGCATTGCTGGCGAAGGGTGCAAGCGCAGCGCGCTTCAACGTGCGCCACCAGGCCGGCGAGAAGCTCATCGATGCCGCACGTGCCGCGTATGCGCAGGCCGGTGCCGTCGGTGAAGTCTCGCCATTCATCGCCGACATGGCCGAAGCATTGGCCTGGGCCGATCTCGTCGTGTGCCGGGCCGGCGCGCTGACCATCGCAGAACTCGCTGCGGCCGGCATCGGCTCCGTGCTCGTGCCCTTCCCGCACGCGGTGGATGACCACCAGACTTTCAATGCGCAGTACCTGGTCGAAGCTGGCGCCGCGCGCTGCTTCGCCGACAGTGCGCTGACGCCAGCGCTGCTGGCGCAGACACTCACCGAGCTGTGCGCCACCGGCCGCACCGGCCTGCTGCGTCTCGCCGAGGCCGCGCGCGCGGTGGCGAAGCCGCAGGCTGCCCAGGATCTCCTCGACGCCGTGTTCGCCGCGGAGGCCGCATGAACGTGGCCGACACGGGAATCATGACCCGCCGTCGCACCGATGGCATGCGCCGTATCAACCGCGTGCACTTCGTTGGCATCGGTGGCAGCGGCATGGGCGGCATCGCCGAAGTGCTGCTGAACCTCGGCTATGCGGTGCAGGGCTCGGACATCAAGCCCAACGGCGTGACGCAGCACCTGGTGAAGCTGGGCGCGCGCGTGCTGATCGGCCACCAGGCCTCGAACGTGGAAGGCGTGGATGCGGTGGTCGTCTCCACGGCCATCAGTCGCGACAACCCGGAAGTGGCCGCGGCCATCGCGGCACGCATCCCGGTGGTGCCGCGCGCGGAGATGCTGGCCGAGCTGATGCGCTTCCGTTACGCCATCGCCGTGGCCGGCACGCATGGCAAGACCACGACGACCAGCCTCGTTGCGAGCGTGCTGGCCGAAGGTGGCGAGGATCCCACCTTCGTGATCGGTGGTCGCCTGAAGAGCGCGGGCAGCAATGCGCGCCTCGGCACCGGCCGCTACCTCGTTGCCGAAGCGGACGAGAGCGATGCCTCGTTCCTGCACCTGCAGCCGATGATGGCCGTGGTCACCAACATCGACAACGACCACCTCGGCACGCATGGTGGTGATTTCCAGAAGCTGCGCCAGAGCTTCCTCGAGTTCCTGCACAACCTGCCGTTCTACGGACTCGCCGTGCTGTGCGCGGACGATGCGGAACTGGCCAAGCTGTTGCCGGACATCGGCAGCCCGGTGCTCACCTATGGCGTCGGCGAACATGCCGACCTGCGCGCCGTGGACATCCAGCGCGAAGGTCCGCGCACGCGCTTCAAGGCGCTGCGCAAGGGCATGGAGCCGCTCGACATCACGGTGAACCTGGCCGGCATGCACAACGTGCTGAACTCGCTGGCTGCGATTGCCGTGGCCACCGACATCGGCATCGCCGACAGCGCGATCCAGAAAGCGCTGTCCACTTTCCAGGGCATCGATCGCCGCATGCAGGTGGTCGGTGAACTCGCGCTGCCCGGCGGGGATGTGACCGTGGTGGATGACTACGGCCACCATCCCACCGAGATCGCCGCGACGCTGGATGCCCTGCGCCAGGCCTATGCGGGCCGCCGCATCGTGCTGGTGTTCCAGCCGCACCGCTTCACGCGCACGCGCGACCTGATGGATGATTTCTCGCGCGTGCTGGCCACCGCCGACACACTCCTGGTCACCGAAGTGTATGCAGCCGGCGAAACGCCCATCGACGGCGCCGATGGTCGTGCCATCTGCCGCGCGGTGCGTGGCCGCGGCAAGGTCGAGCCGGTGTTCGTGCCCACGGTGGATGAGATCGCCACGGAGCTGGTCGGCATCGTGAAGCCCGGCGACGTGATCGGCATGATGGGCGCTGGCAGCATCACCGGCGCCGCGCATGAACTGGCGCCGCGACTGAAGTTGCTGCTGGCCGGGGAGGGCGCATGAGCTTCGCCGTGCCCGCCGAATTCGATTCACGCGTGCGTCGCGCCGAACCGTTGTCGCGCCATACCTCGTGGCATGTGGGCGGCCCGGCTGACATCTTCTTCATGCCGCGCGATCGTGCGGATCTGATCGCCTTCCTCAAGGCATTGCCCGCTGACGTGCCGCTATTGTGGCTGGGCCTCGGTAGCAACCTGCTGGTGCGCGATGGTGGCGTGCGTGGCGTGGTGATTTCCACGCGCGACGCGCTGACCGCGCTGGAACGTCGCGATGAGCGCGGCGTGTATGCGGAAGCCGGCCTGCCTTGCGCGAAGCTCGCACGTGCCTGCGCGCGCTGGGATCTGGGGCCCGCGGAATTCTTCTCCGGCATTCCCGGCACCGTGGGTGGTGCGCTGGCGATGAATGCCGGCGCCTTCCACGGCGAGACCTGGCGGCAGGTGCGCATGGTGGAAACCATCGATCGCCATGGCGCCGTACGCGCGCGCAATGCCGACGAATACCAGGTGAGCTACCGGCACGTTGAAGCGCCGGTCGAGGGCGAATGGTTCCTCGCCGCGACCTTCCACTTCGAAGCGGGCTCTTCCGAAGAAGCCACGCGCGCGCTGCTGGAAAAACGCAAGCAGACACAGCCCATCGGCGAATGGAGTTGCGGCTCGGTGTTCACCAATCCGCCCGGCGACCACGCCGCGCGACTGATCGAAAGCGCTGGTCTCAAGGGGCTGCGCAGCGGCGGCGCGGCGGTTTCCACCAAGCACGCCAACTTCATCATCAATGAAGGTTCGGCCTCGGCGCGCGACATCGAAGCGCTGATTGGCGAAGTGCAGCGTGAAGTGGAGCGGCGTCATGGCCGCAAGCTGACGCCGGAGTGCCGCGTCGTGGGGGACGCGGCATGAAGCACGAGTTGCAATTCATGCGTCGGTGCTGGATCGGAGCATCAGCATGAAGCTCACCCATGATCGCACCCGCATGCGCCGCATCGCCTCGCCGAAGGAATTCGGCAAGGTCGCCGTGCTGTTCGGTGGCAACTCCACCGAGCGTGAAATCTCGCTGATCTCCGGCAAGGCGGTGCTGGCAGCGCTGCAACGTCGCGGCATCGACGCCACGGCCGTGGATCCGCGCGACGAATCGCTTTCGCAGTTGCCCGCGAAGGGCTACGACCGCGCCTTCATCGTGCTGCATGGTCCCGGTGGCGAGGACGGCAGCGTGCAGGGCGCGCTGGAGATGATCGGCCTGCCGTACACAGGCAGCGGCGTGATGGGTTCCGCGCTCGGCATGGACAAGCTGCGCACCAAGCGTCTCGCGGCAGCGCTGGGCGTTGCCACCGCGGACTCCGTGGTGTTGCGCCAGGTCGCCGACTGCACGCTCGCTCTCGAGCGGCTCGGCCTGCCTTTGATCGTGAAGCCGGCAACGCAGGGTTCCAGCGTCGGCATGAGCAAGGTCAACACGCGCGAGGAGATGGAACCCGCGTACCGCGCCGCTGCCGCCGTCGACGACACGGTGTTCGCGGAGAAGTGGATCACCGGCGCTGAATACACGGTGGCGGTGTTGCACCGGCGCGTGCTGCCGGCGATCCGCATCGAAACGGCGAACGCCTTCTACGATTACGAAGCCAAGTACCACCGCAACGATACGAAGTACCACTGCCCGGCCGGACTGTCGGCGCAGTCCGAGGCGCATCTGGCGAGCCTCGCGCTCGCGGCCTTCGATGCGGTTGGTGCGGAAGGCTGGGGGCGTGCGGATTTCATGTCCGACCACAGCGGTCGCCCGCTGCTGCTCGAGATCAATACCGTGCCCGGCATGACCGACCACAGCCTGGTGCCCATGGCCGCGCGCGCCGCGGGCATCGATTTCGACGAGCTGTGCTGGCAGGTGCTGGAAACCAGCTTCGTACGTGAAGCGCGGGCGGCAGCATGATCTTCAGGCGCAGGAAGTCCGCCGCACGCAATCGCTCGAAGGCACAGCGCCCGGGCTGGCTGGCGCGCCTGCCGGCGATTCCGTGGAAGCGCATTGCGCCGACCGGCGCGGTGGTGCTCGGCGTTGTCGCCGTGCTGCTGGTGTTGCGCATGTCGCTCGACCAGCCCGTGCAGAGAGTGGCGATCTCCGGCCGCTTCCAGCGCGTCCAGCCGCTCGATGTCGAGAAAGCCGTGCGCGATGCGCTGCATGGTGCCGGCCTCGTGAGCGTGGACCTGCAGCACATCGCCGCTGCGGTGGAAGCCATTCCGTGGGTGGATCGCGCCTCGGTGGCGCGCAGCTGGCCGCGCGCGCTGCGCGTGCAGGTGGTCGAGCAGAAGCCGGTGGCGCGCTGGGGCGAGGGCGGCCTCGTCAACGTGCGCGGCAAGGTCTTCGTGCAGGGCGTGCAACACATTCCGGCGGAACTGCCCGAGCTCGTGGGGCCGCAGGGCTTCGAAGCCGAGATGACCGCGCGCTGCCTCGACGTGCAGGCGCGACTGGAAAAAAGCGGCATGCGCCTCGCGCGCCTGACCCTCGATGAACGCGGTGCATGGGAGCTGACGCTCGACAACGGCATTTCATTGCGGCTCGGCCGCCAGGACGTGGATGCGCGCTTCGACCGGTTCATCAGCGCGGCGGCGCGCGTGGTCGTGGCACGCGCAGCGGACATTGCGTACGTGGACATGCGTTACGCCACTGGCTTCGCCATTGGTTGGCGCTCAGGTGCAAGCGGGGTGAAGCGTGGCTAAGCGCAGTGATCGTTCGTCATTGATCGTGGGGCTGGACATCGGCACGTCCAAGGTGGTCGCACTGGTCGGCGAGATCGGGGTCGATGGCACCATCGAAGTGGTGGGCCTGGGTTCGCATCCATCACGCGGCCTGAAGAAGGGCGTGGTGGTGAACATCGAATCCACCGTGCAGTCGATCCAGCGCGCGGTGGAGGAAGCGGAGCTGATGGCGGGCTGCGAGATCCATGCGGTGTTCGCCGGCATCGCGGGCAGCCATGTGCGCAGCCTGAATTCGCATGGCGTGGTCGCCATCCGTGATCGCGAGGTCACCGAGATCGACGTGGCGCACGTGATCGACGCGGCCAAGGCCGTGGCCATCCCGGCGGACCAGCGCATCCTGCATGTGCTGCCGCAGGAATACGTCATCGACGGACAGGAAGGCATCCGCGATCCCATCGGCATGTCCGGCGTGCGCCTGGAGGCGAAGGTGCACATCGTCACCGGTGCGGACAGCGCCGCGCAGAACATCGTCAAGTGCGTGCAGCGTTGCGGGCTGGTCGTCGAAGACGTGGTGCTGGAGCAGCTGGCGTCGAGCCACGCGGTGCTTACGGAGGATGAGAAGGAACTGGGCGTGTGCCTGGTCGATATCGGCGGTGGTACCACGGACATCGCGGTGTTCTCGCAGGGCGCGATCCGCCACACCGCGGTGATTCCGATTGCCGGCGACCAGGTGACCAACGACATCGCGGTGTCGATGCGCACGCCCACGCACTACGCCGAGGACATCAAGGTGCGCTACGCCTGTGCGTTGTCGCAGCTTGCGAACTCCGACGAGAGCATCGAAGTGCCGAGCGTGGGCGATCGTCCCGCGCGCCGCCTCGCCCGCCAGACGCTGGCCGAAGTGGTGGAGCCTCGTTACGAGGAACTCTTCGGCCTGATCCGCGATGAACTGCGCCGCAGTGGTTTCGAGGAAGCCATCGCCGCCGGCATCGTGATGACCGGCGGCAGCGCGCGCATGGAAGGCGCCATCGATCTCGCCGAAGAGATTTTCCACATGCCGGTGCGGCTCGGGCTGCCACACCAGCAACAGGTGGAAGGGGCTCGCCGACGTCGTGCAGAACCCCATCTATTCGACTGCAGTGGGTCTGCTCTTGCACGCGCGTGAAAACACGCGTGGCCAGAGCCGGGGACGCAACCTGCCCGGCAACGCGGGAGGTGCGGTGGATCGCATGTGGTCGTGGTTCAAGGGCAATTTCTGACAGTTCTATTTGCATCGTTTTTCTTGAAGTGAGGAGACAGCCATGTTTGAAGTAATGGATGCCTACAGCCAGAACGCTGTAATCAAGGTCATCGGTGTGGGTGGCGGCGGCGGCAACGCCGTGGCCCACATGGTGGCTTCGGGAATCGAGGGCGTGGAGTTCATGTGCATCAACACCGATGCACAGGCGCTCAAGCACTCGAAGGTGAAGACTTCGCTGCAGATCGGCAGCGACATCACCAAGGGACTTGGCGCCGGCGCCAACCCGGATGTCGGCCCGCGCGGCCGCGCTGGAAGATCGCGAGCGCCTGATCGAGATGATCGACGGCACCGACATGCTGTTCATCACCGCCGGCATGGGCGGTGGTACCGGCACGGGTGCGGCGCGGTTGTCGCGCAGCTCGCGAAGGAAATGGGCGTGCTGACGGTTGCCGTCGTGACGCGTCCCCTTCGAGATGGAAGGTGGCAAGCGTTCGCGCGCCGCCGACAACGGGCATCAGCGAACTGCAGAAGTACGTCGATTCGCTGATCACCATCCCGAACCAGAAGCTGCTGACGGTGCTCGGTAGTTCCACCACGCTGCTCGATGCCTTCAAGGCTGCGAACCAGGTGCTGCAGGGCGCAGTGCAGGGCATCGCCGAACTGATCACGCGTCCGGGCCTCGTGAACGTGGACTTCGCCGACGTGCGTACCGTGATGAGCGAGACCGGCATGGCGATGATGGGCAATGGCTCGGGTCGTGGCGAAGGCCGTGCGCGTGCTGCTGCCGAGGCTGCGGTGTCCTCGCCGTTGCTGGAACACGTCGATCTTGCGGATGCACACGGCATCCTCGTGAACGTCACCGCCGGCATGGACATGTCGATCGGCGAGTTCCAGGAAGTGGGCAACATCGTCAAGGAGTTCGCTTCCGACGAAGCCACCATCGTGATGGGCACCGTGATCGATCCGGAACTGCAGGACGAGATGCGCGTGACGGTAGTGGCCACGGGCCTGAACCGCGTTCGCAGCAGCAGGTGCGTGGCGGTCGTGGCGGCGAGACCTACCTCAGCTTCCGCGAGCCGATGCGTGAGGCGGCGGCCAGCCGCGAAGCGCCGCGTGGTGCGGTCAAGCGTCCGGCGCCTTCGCTGGCTCCGGTTGCCACCGACTACGCCGGTCTCGACAAGCCTGCCGTGCAGCGTTATGCCCGCGCCGTTGGCGATGGCGTTGCGCCCGCACCGATGGATGAGGATCTGCTGGATATCCCGGCTTTCCTGCGTCGCCAGGCTGACTGACCGAGACGGGGTTCACGGGAACCCCGCAGAGGACTTCCGCAACGCGGAGCGGCTCGCTGTCGCCGCCCGCCCGCGCGGCCGTCCCTGTTGTTGATGTGCTACGGTAGCCGTCCTCACCGGCTACCGTAGTCACGCTGTACAGGATGTTCGGCCAACGCACGCTCAGGAACCGGATCAGTGCCGCAGGCGTAGGACTGCACAGCGGTACCCGCATCGACATGACGCTGCATCCGGCAGCCGCCGATACCGGCATCGTCTTCCGTCGCAGCGATCTTTCACCCGGCGTTGATATCCAGGCGCTCGCCACGCATGTGGGCGATACGCGCCTTGGCACCGTGCTCGACCAGCATGGCGCGCGCGTCTCCACGGTGGAGCACCTGATGTCGGCGCTGGCTGGCCTCGGTGTCGACAACTGCGTGGTCGAGCTCACTGCCGCCGAAGTGCCGATCATGGATGGCAGCGCCGATCCCTTCGTGTTCCTGCTGCATTCCGCGGGTCTTGCCGAGCAGGACGCGCCGAAGCGCTTCGTGCGCATCCTCGAGCGCGTGGAAGTGCGCGATGGCGACAAGTGGGCGCGTTTCGATCCGCATGATGGCTTTCGCGTGAATTTCGAGATCGAGTTCGACCATCCGCTGTTCCGTGGCGGCGTGAGCCGCGCGTCGATGGAATTCTCCACGGTGACCTATCTGAAGGAAGTGGCGCGGGCGCGCACCTTCGGCTTCATGCGCGACCTCGAGACCATGCGCCGCCACAACCTGGCTCTGGGCGGCAGCCTCGACAACGCCATCGTGCTCGATGATTCGAAGATGCTGAACACCGAAGGCCTGCGCTATCGCGACGAGTTCGTGAAGGCACAAGGTGCTCGATGCCATCGGCGACCTGTACCTGCTCGGCCACGGCGTGATTCGGCGAGTTCAGCGGCTACAAATCCGGCCACGGCCTGAACAACCGCCTGCTGCGCGAACTGCTGGCGCGGCCGGGCGCCTTCGAGCTGGCGAGTTTTGAATCCGCTGCCGAGCTGCCGATTGCCTACGGCGCCATGCGCGATGAGCCGGAAGAGGAAGAGGTGGAAGAGGAAGAGCAGCCCTGGTAGGTAGTTGGTCAGGCAGGCTGCCCGGCGCGCGCGTCTTCGTCCTTTCCGCGGACAGTGATATTGAGTGAGCGCTGGTCCGGCATCCGGACCTCGATGACATCGCCTTCGCGCAGCGCCAGGGCTTCGACCACTGCCTCGGGCAGCGGGATGGCGAGGCCGTATCCCCAGCGTGCGATTCGCAGGCTGTTATCCACCGGTCCGTGATTGCGCGACAGCGCATCGAGACGTGCGGCGAGCTGTGCGAGGCGGGAGCTCATGGATCGATGCTGGCACGGCGCCGATCGATCCCGGTGCGGATTTCTGGCGCCTTCCTGCAGATTCGCCTCAGCGCCCGCTGGCTCCGCGCGGCGCGAGTTTCACGACGGCGCGCTGTGCCGCCGGGACGAGGCCGGGATGCTCGGCCAGCGCCAGTTTGAGCCGCGCAGCCCAGGCCGCGGACTCGGCGAATATGATCAATTCCCCGACCTTCTCCACCACGTCCACGACATGGGGACGCAAGTCCAGCGGCAGCCGTGCGCGCAGCTTCTCAAGGGCTGATTCTCAAAGGAAATCGATACAGCATTTCCCCGAGTCGCGAGGCGCTGCAATACCGACGCCGCGCTCTGAACTGTGCGGGTGGTACGGTTTCGCGGGTTGTCTCGGGTGGGCTTCTTGGGCATAGTCGATCCGGGCCTACTGGGAACATCAGCCTACCTAAATGAACCTGATCTTTTTCTCCCGGCGTCGCGGCGAGGCCCGTCACCTGCAGCTCAGTCACCCGCTCGTTCTCGGCGTAGCGGGGCTCATGGGTCTTGCCTTGCTCGGCGCGACCCTTCGCGTTGGGCATGAGCCTGGGTTCGCACGGCAGCCTGGGTAGCCACGAACCCTTGTCCGAAGTAGCCGCGCTGCGCATGCAGGTGCAGGAACGCGTGGATGCGCTTTCGGTGCGCCTGGCGGACATGAATGCGCATGTGCTGCGCATGGACGCGCTGGGCAAGCGCCTGACGCAGATGGCCAATATCAGCAGCGGCGAGCTCAATTTCGACGTTGTCCCTGCCGTGGGCGGACCGGAAGAAGCGGATGGCACACGCGGTGCCAGCGCCCGGATCCCCGACATCACGCAGAAGATCGACGACCTGCAGCACAAGCTCGAGGTGCGCGACAGCCAGCTGCTGGCGCTGGAGAACGTGATCCTTTCGCGCAGCCTCAACGAAGCGGTCCGCCCCGATGGCCGGCCCGTGCTCGAAGGCTACATTTCTTCGTATTTCGGCGGTCGTGCAGATCCTTTCGACGGCCATGAGGCCGTACACAAAGGTGTCGACATTGCCGGACAGCTGGGCGCCGAGGTGCTGGCGGTGGCCACGGGCGTGGTAACCCGCGCTGGGTCGGTCAGCGGCTACGGCAACCTCATCGAGATCAACCACGGCAATGGCTATGCCACGCGCTACGCCCACAACCAGGAACTGCTGGTGGCCGTGGGCGATACCGTCACGCGTGGCCAGCCCATCGCGCTGATGGGTTCCACCGGCCGTTCGACCGGCCCGCACGTGCACTTCGAGGTACTGCGTAACGGCCAGCAGGTCGACCCGCTGTCCTTCATCGATCCTTAAGGGATTGACCCTTACCCTGTGCCAGACACGCCTCTCCGCGGGGCAAGACTCCGGCATCTAACGTAAAATGCCGGGCTGACCCGCTGGGGGGCTTGCAATGCAGGCTTCCCGCCGCAAGCTTGTCCCATTGCCGCATTCCCGAGGTTCCAAGGGCCCGTGCTCCAGTTTCTTACGCGTGTTTTTGGCAGCCGCAACGAACGCATCGTGCGCGGCTACAGGGGCCTGGCCAACTCGGCCGGGAAGTTCGAACAGGGCCTGGGGGCGCTGTCCGATGCGGCGCTTGGCGCCAAGACCGAGGAATTCCGCGCACGCCTCAAGGATGGCGTGACGCTGGATGACCTGCTGCCCGAGGCTTTCGCGGTAGTGCGCGAAGCCGCGCGCCGCACGCTGGGCATGCGCCACTTCGACGTGCAGCTCATCGGCGGCATGACCCTGCACGAGGGGCGCATCGCCGAGATGCGCACCGGCGAGGGCAAGACGCTGATGGCGACGCTGGCCGCCTATCTCAATGCACTGCCGGGCGAAGGCGTGCACGTCGTCACCGTCAACGAATATCTGGCCGGCCGCGACGCCGACTGGATGCGTCCCGTGTTCGGCTTCCTCGGGCTGACCGTGGGCGTGATCCGCAACTCGCAGAGTTCGGAAGAAAAGCGCGCGGCCTACGGCTGCGACATCACCTACGGCACCAACAACGAATTCGGCTTCGACTACCTGCGCGACAACCTGGCCTACCGTCTGGAAGACCGCGTGCAGCGCAGCCTTTCCTTCGCTGTCATCGATGAGGTGGATTCCATCCTCATCGATGAGGCGCGCACGCCGCTGATCATCTCCGGCCCGGCCGAGGAGAACACCGAGCTCTACCTCGCCATCAACAAGCTGGTGCCGCAGCTCAAGGTGCAGAAGGAAGAGGAAGGTCCCGGCGACTACGCGGTGGACCTGAAGCAGAAGCAGGTACACATCACCGAGGAAGGCCACGAGCGCGTCGAGCGGCTGATGGCCGAGCACGGCCTGCTGCGCGAAGGCGAGAGCCTCTACGACGCGGCCAACATCCGCCTGATGCATCACCTGAACGCGGCGCTGCGCGCGCATGCCATCTACAAGCGCGATGTCGAATACATCGTGCGCAATGGCGAAGTGATCATCGTCGATGAATTCACGGGTCGCACCATGCCGGGCCGGCGCTGGTCCGATGGCCTGCACCAGGCGGTGGAAGCGAAGGAAGGCGTGCGCGTGCGCGAGGAGAACCAGACGGTCGCCTCGATCACTTTCCAGAATTACTTCCCGCCTGTACAAGAAGCTGTCCGGCATGACCGGCACCGCCGATACGGAAGCGCCGGAGTTCCTGCAGATCTATGGCCTCGAGGTCGTGGTGATCCCTACGCATCGGCCAATGGTCCGCAAGGACATGCCGATCTCGTGCATCTCACCGCCCACGGACAAGTACAAGGCCATCATCGAGGACATCCGTGACTGCGTGACGCGCAAGCAGCCGGTGCTCGTGGGCACGACCTCGATCGAAAGCTCGGAACTGCTCTCCACGCTGCTGACCCAGGAGGGCATCACCCACAATGTGCTGAACGCCAAGCAGCACGAGCGCGAAGCGCAACATCGTTGCGCAGGCGGGCTGGCCCAGTGCCATCACCATCGCCACCAACATGGCCGGCCGCGGTACGGGACATCCAGCTCGGCGGAAATTTCGAAGCCGAGATCACCGATGAAAGCGGCGCAGGGCAGGGGGAAAGTGGACGACGCGCGTCGCGCCGAGCTGAAGGCGGCCTGGCAGAAGCGCCATGAAGAAGTGCTCGCCGCCGGCGGCCTGCACATCGTCCGGCACGGACGCCATGAATCCCGCCGCATCGACAACCAGTTGCGTGGTCGCTCCGGCCGCCAGGGTGACCCGGGCTCGTCACGCTTCTATCTGTCGATGGAAGACACGCTGATGCGCATCTTCGGCGACCCGAACCGCACCAAGCGCCTGCTGCAGTTCGCCGGCATGAAGGAAGGCGAGGTCATCGAATCGAACCTGCTGACGCGCCAGATCGAGAAGGCACAGCGCAAGGTCGAGGCGCACAACTTCGACATCCGCAAGCAGCTGCTGCTGTTCGATGATGTGGCGAACGACCAGCGCAAGGTGGTTTACCAGCAGCGCACGGGCCTGCTGGGTGCGACCGATCTCTCCGAAGCCGTGGCCAGCATGCGCGAGGATTCGGTGAATGCGCTCATTGACCAGTTCGTACCGCCGCAGACCGCACCCTCGGATTGGGATCTCGATGGACTCACGGCCGGGCTGCTGAAGGACTTCAACACCCCATCGAGGCGAAGGGCTGGATCGAGGCCGAGCAGGAACTGGACCAGGTCACGTTCCGCCAGCGCGCCGTCGATGCCGTGAATGCCGCATACGAGGCGAAGGTGGAGCGCTTCAGCGCGCCGGTGATTCGCCAGATCGAGCGCCAGGTAGTGCTGCAGAACCTGGACACGGCCTGGCGCGAACACCTCGCTGCCATGGATTACCTGCGCCAGGGATCCACCTGCGCGGCTACGCGCAGAAGGATTACCGCTACGAGTTCAAGCGCGAAGCCTTCGAGCTGTTCAGCACCATGCTGGATCGCGTGAAGCATGATTCGGCCTCGCTGCTGTCGCGCGTGGAAGTGCGCGACCAGGCCGAGGTCGAACGTGAGGAAGCCGAGCAGCGCGAGCGCATGAATGCGCGCACTGCAGGCCCAGCATGCCGAGGTGTCCGCATTGGCTCCCGCGCCGGAACCGGAGCAGCCCCGCCGACGCAGCACGCCGAGGCCTGCGCAGATGGGCCTTCCGTCTGCGCCATGGCGGCGCGGGACCAGCGCAAGCACCCTTCGTCCGTGGCGATCGCAAGCTCGGCCGCAATGAACCCTGCCCCTGTGGCTCCGGCAAGAAGTACAAGCAATGCCACGGGAGCCTCTCCTCGTAGTCGCGGCCGCGCTCCTGCGGCGTGGACCCGGAGCGGGCATCGAAGTGCTGATCGCCCAGCGTCCGCCCGGCAAGTGGCAGGCGGGTCGCTGGGAATTTCCCGGCGGCAAGATCGAACCCGGCGAAACCGCGGAAGCAGCACTGCGCCGTGAGCTCATGGAGGAGCTGGGCGTCAACGCGCTCGAGCTCGTTGAATTGCGCCGCTTCCACCACGACTATCCGGATCGCAGCGTCGAGATCGCGTTGTGGCTGGTGCCGCGCTTCGAAGGCGAGCTGCTGGGCCACGATGGGCAGCAATTGCGCTGGGTCGCACCGACCGACCTCATCCATTGCGACCTGCTCGAAGCCGACCTGCCGATGATCGAACCACTGCTGGCTGGAGTGCCGGCGATTAGACTGGAACCAACGAAGAGAGTGATGCCATGAGCAACGACCGATGATGCCCGAGATCCGCTTTGATGCCGCCGGCCTCTACCAGGAGGACGTGTTCACCGATAACGCGCCGCTGGCACCATCCGTCGCCTGCGGCCGGTTCTGGAGAGCGGCGAGCCCGACGCGGCGCGCCCCGTGCTGTTCAGCGGCCAGACACAACTGCTGACTCCGGGTGGCGTGCTGCCGCTGGGCTTCGAGATCGAAGCGGCCAGCCTCGAGGACGCCATCGACAAGGTTTCCCGCGGCCGTGCAGGAAGCCCTGAACCAGGCCATCGAAGAGGCGCGGGAAATGCGTCGCGAAGCGCAGTCGCGCATCGTGGTGCCGGATGCTGGCGCCATGGGCGGCATACCGGGTGGTGGCCGCATCAAACTCTAGGCGGGCAACCAGGCGCCACCGCAGGCGCACTGGCCGTCAATCCTCGGTCGAGGATTGATCGAGGGACTCAATGCCGCCTTCGTCACCGGCGATGCGCCGGTCGTCGGCGAACCAGGCACCGAGGTCCACCATGCGGCAACGCTCGCTGCAGAAGGGCCGCCAGGGAAATTCCGCGGACCAGGTCAGCTCACGCTTGCAGGTGGGGCAGGTAACGCGTGGCGTGACCACGGGCCGGTCTAGCAGGTGATCAACGTGAACGCGACGTCGCCCTCGGCCTGCGAGGCGCGCGTGGCGAGGCCGTTCCATTTCAGGAAGCGCACGCTGCAGCGATGATGGCTGCCGCTGATTTCCGGATACAGCCCGGCCTCGGCGGGCAGGCAGATGCGCAGCAGCTGCAATGGCGTGTCGCGATCGAAGTTGATGGCGAAGGTGCCACCCACCGCGGTTTCCTTGCGGCTCTTGCCGTTCTGGCGCGTGAGCCACAGCACTTCGGCAACGGCATCGCATAGCGGACGCAGCAGCGCCAGCCACTCGGTGAAGGCCAGCGTGCGGTTCGCGGCATCCTGGTTGAGCCAGAAGAAGTAGTCCGGCAGGTCGAACTCGCAGGTGCCACCGGGAATCGAGCTGCGATGCTTGATGGCGGCGAGGAATTCCGAATCGCGCAGCGGCTGCAGGTAGGAATTGCCCGCGGCCGAGACCGCCGAACGCAGCCGCGCGAGGTTGTTGATGAGCGCGCGCAGGCGGCCACCATCGACGCCGGGTGTGGTTCTCGAAGCCCTCGAGCTGGGCGAGGTGCTTCTCGATTTCCTTCAGCACTTCACTGCGCACGTCGGCGCGCGTGGTGATGGCGAGGATGTCGATCAGGCTGCCCACGGCGGCACGGCTGCCCCACTGGCTGGCCTTCTCGTTGTGGTAAAGCGCCTGGTTATAGAGGTAATCGAGGCGCAGGAAGGTGCGCATCCGCTCGTTGAGCGGTTGCTCGAAGATGAGTGGCGCGCTGCTCGCCGCACTGGCGGCGGCGCGTTCGGCCAGGACGGGTTCCTGCGACATCGCGTATTTTGCATAAACAGGCGGGGAAAGTAAGGCCTTCAGTTGTCGCGCGGCTGCGACCCGAGCGCGAGGTAGCGTCGATGCAGGGTTTCCACCTGCGCTGCCAGCTGTCCGATGTCGCCGTCGTTGTCGATGATGTCGTGGGCAAGGGCACGACGGGCATCGCGCGTTGCCTGTGCCGCGAGGATCGCTGCGGCTGCGGCTGCATCCACGCCATCACGAACCATCAGGCGCCGTTGCCGGGTATCCGGCTGTGAGTCCACGAGCAGCACGCGGTCGTAGCGGTCGGCCGTGTTTGTCTCCACCAGAAGCGGGATGGCGATGAGTTGATAGGGGCCACCGGCCGTGCGCGAGAGCCTTTCGACTTCTTCATGGATGGCGGGATGCGTGATGGCCTCGAGATCCCCGCGGGCCGCGGAGTCAGCGAAGACGAGGCGGCGCATCCGTGCGCGGTCCAGCGAACCGTTGGCGAGCAGCATGTCCGTACCGAAGCGCGCAGCGATGCGATCCAGCACTGCTGAAGGCGGGACCACGACGTTACGCGCGATCTGATCGGTGTCGATGAGCTGCGCGCCCAGCGCGACGAATAGCCTGGCCACGGTGCTCTTGCCGCTGGCCACGCCTCCCGTAAGGGCGATGCGTGGTGCGCGTAGCCGCTGCTGGTTGCCCCGGACCTTGCTCATGGCGCGCAGAGACTAGCGCGGTGGACCGTAAAGGCCTAGATACGCGTCCACCAGCCTTGGACCGAAGATCAGCATCAGCCAGCCCGCTGCTGCCAGGTACGGGCCGAAAGCCATGGGGATGCCAGCCTCGCGCCGGCGCAGCAGGATGGCGCTGATGCCCAGGATCGCACCCACGCCCGCTGCCCCGATGACGATGGGCAACAGCATCTGCCAGCCAAGCCACGCGCCCAGCGCGGCGAGCAGTTTGAAATCACCGTAGCCCATGCCTTCCTTGCCCGTGAGCAGGCGGAAGAGGTGGTACACCGACCAGAGCGCAACGTAACCCGCGATGGCGCCGATGACCGCGGAATGCAGGTCTACCGGCAGCCGGGCGCCGCTGGCCTGTGGCAGCAGCAATGCCGCGAGCAGGCCCAGCCACAGCAGTGGCAGCGTGAGGTTGTCCGGCAGCAGCTGCGTGTCGATGTCGATGAAAGCCAGCGCCACGAGGAACCAGGTGAGTACCAGCCCGGCCGCCGTGCTCCAGCTGAATCCGAAGCGCCACGCCACCACCGCGGAAAGCACCGCCGTGAACAGTTCCACCAGTGGGTAGCGCGCGCTGATGGATGCGCGGCAGTTTGCGCAACGTCCCTTCAGCAGCAGCCAACTGATGACCGGGATGTTCTGCAGGGCCGTGATCTGGGGTCTTGCAGGAAGGGCAGGCCGAGCGTGGGCGAACCAAGTCGTAGGGGGCTTCCGCCGGTGCTTCCTTGCCGTCGAGCGCCAGTGCCTCGCGGCGCCAGCTGCGTTCGAGCATGACCGGCACGCGATGGATGACCACGTTCAGGAAGCTGCCGACCAGCAGCCCGAAGACGAACACGACGCCGACCAGGGCCGGCATCGAGTCCGCGAGCAGCGCGATCACACCACTGCGCCGAGCTTGAAGATCGGCAGGTACATCGCGATCACGAGGCCACCGACCAGCACGCCGAGGATGGCCATGATCAGCGGTTCGAGCAGGCTCGACATGGAGTCGACGGCGTTGTCGACTTCGGCTTCGTAGAAGGTGGCGACCTTGCCAGACATGGAATCGAGGGGCGCCTGCTTCTTCGCCGACGGCGATCATCTGGACCACCATGTTCGGGAAGATGCCGGTATTTTCCATGGCGCGCTGGAGGCGCGTGCCGGTAGCCACTTCATCGCGGATCGCGAGCGTGGCGTTTTCGTACACGACGTTGCCGGTGGCGCCGGCGACGGAATCCATGGCCTCAACCAAGGGCACGCCGGCTGCAAACATGGTGGACAGCGTGCGCGCAAAGCGCGCAATCGCCGACTTGTGCAGGATGGGCCCGATAATCGGTATTTTCAGCGCCATGCGGTCCTGCCATTCGCGGAACTTGCGCGAACGCTTGTGGAAATACATGAGCGCGTAGATGCCGCCTCCGATCACAGCCGCGAGGAATATTCCCTTGGTCTGGATGAACTTCGACAGGTTGATGACCATCTGGGTGAACGCAGGCAGGTCGGCGCCGAAACCCTTGAACAAGTCTTCGAACTGCGGGATCACGAAGATCAGCAGGATCACCGTCACGACGATGGCTACCACCATCACCGCCGCGGGATAGAACAGCGCCTTCTTCACCTTGGCCTTCAGCGCCTCGGTCTTTTCCTTGTAGGTGGCGATCTTGTCGAGCAGGCTTTCCAGCGCACCGGCCTGTTCGCCGGCTTCCACCAGATTCACGAACAGGTCGTCGAAGTGCAACGGCCGCTTGCCCAGCGCCTCGTGCAACGAGATACCGCCTTCCACGTCCTGCTTGATGTCCAGGATCAGTTTCTGCATGGCCGGGTTTTCGTGCCCGGCACCCACGATATCGAAGGACTGCACCAACGGGATGCCAGCGGCCATCATCGTGGCGAGCTGACGGCTGAACACCGCGATGTCGCCAGGCTTGACCTTGCCACCGACCTTGCTGGACTGCTTCTTTATTCGGTTCGGCGCCACGCCCTGTTGTCGCAATTGCGCGCGCAACGACAGTTCGTCCTTGGCAAGAGTCCTGCCCTTGACCACTTTGCCGCGCTTGTCCTTGCCTTCCCAGACGAAGGGGACGTCGCGTTTGATGGTCCGGATTGCAGTGGAGGATTGCGCCATGGTTGAGCGTCCTTAGTCGATCGTCACGCTGTTGATTTCTTCGAGGCTGGTCATGCCCGCCTGTACCTTGGCGAGGCCGGCGCGGCGCAGGTCCCAGACGCCTTCCTTCTTGGCCTGGTCGTTGATGTCGATGGCATTGCCGCCGGCCATGATGAGGCGGCCGATGGCCTCGGTGACCGGCATCACCTGGTAGATGCCGAGCCGACCCTTGTAGCCGTCGGTGCAGCTCTGGCAGCCCTTGGGGCCGAACAGCTGCATGCCCTTCGCGATTTCCACCTCGGGAAAACCTTCCTTGCGCAGCGCTTCGGCCGGCACGTCGAGGGGCTGCTTGCAGTTCGGGCACAGCCGGCGCGCCAGGCGCTGCGCGATGATCAGGGAAACCGAAGTCGCGATGGCGTAGGGCTTCACGCCCATGTCGACCAGTCGCGTCAGCGTTTGCGGCGCGTCGTTGGTGTGCAGTGTGGAGAGAACCAGGTGACCCGTCTGCGCGGCCTTGATCGCAATCTCCGCGGTTTCCAGGTCGCGGATTTCGCCCACCATCACCACGTCCGGATCCTGGCGCAGGAAGGCGCGCAGCGCGGCCGCGAAGGTCAGCCCCACCTTGTTGTTCACGTTGACCTGGTTGACGCCGGGCAGGTTGATTTCCGCCGGATCCTCGGCGGTGGAGATGTTGGTGTCTTCCTTGTTGAGGATGTTGAGACCGGTGTACAGCGACACCGTCTTGCCGGAACCGGTAGGACCGGTCACGAGGATCATTCCCTGGGGCTTGGCCAAGTACTTCATGTACAGGTCTTTCTGGAAGCCCTCGTAACCCAGCGCATCGATGCCGAGCATCGCGGAGCTGGGATCGAGGATACGCATCACGATCTTCTCGCCGTACAGCGTCGGGCAGGTGCTGACGCGGAAGTCGATGGCGCGCGTCTTCGACAGCTTCATCTTGATGCGACCGTCCTGCGGCACGCGGCGCTCGGCGATGTCGAGGCGGCTCATGACCTTCAGGCGCGCGGACAGCTTGCCGGCCAGCTGCACCGGCGGCTGGGCGATTTCCTTCAGGATGCCGTCCATGCGGTAACGGACGCGATAGGTTTTTTCGTAAGGCTCGAAGTGGACGTCCGATGCGCCGCGCCGGATCGCATCCAGCAGCAGCTTGTTCACGTAGCGGACGATCGGGGCGTCTTCGACGTCGTCGCGCGAAACGCCTTCGGTCTCGAGGTCGTCGCCGCCGGAGACCTCGAGGCCGTCGAGCTCCATGCCCTCGTCGTCGGCGATCAGCGGTGTGTTGGCCTCGGCGCCTTCGATGGCCTTGTCCACCAGCCGCTGCAGCTTGTCTTCTTCCACGACCACGGCATCGACGCCCATGCCGGTCTGGAACTTGATCTCGTCGATGGCGTGCAGGTCGGTGGGATCGGCGACGCCGAGGAACAGGCGCTTGCCGCGGCGGAACATGGGCAGCACGCGGTGCTTGGCCAGCAGCTTGTCGGAGACCAGCCGGGTGATTTCGAGATCGATGGGCAGGGCATCGAGGTCGAACAGCGGCACGCCGAATTCGCCGGCGGCTGCCTCAGCGATGGTGCGAGGCTTCGCAACACCGGAACCGACCAGCTGGGTGACGAAATGGGACTTCTTTTCCCTGGCGGCAGCAAGGGCCGTAACGGCATCTTCCTCGCTGATGACCCCGTCTTGCACAAGGCGCTGCGGCAGGCCGGTGAGCCCGCTGCGGTTGCCACTATTGGCCACTAGGGAAAGGTTGTCGCTCATGTGCCTCGAAACCGGACCGGTCCGTCCCGTTTACGCCGAAAGTCTAGTGCGGCTGCGTGTCGGCGCAACTGTCAAATCAATCGGGATGGTCGCATTTGATACCTGGGGGGTGCGTGATTGGAGTCGCAGATAGGGCCTTGGAGCCCTGTCAGGCCCATTTCTGGCTCCAGAGTCTGGATCCGTGAGCTGACGCCTATCAAGGGCACTACTGTACGCCATAATTTTCCCGTATCGAACGAAGCAGGCTGTCGCAAAAAATGAAAGCGGATTCTCGAGGAATATCGGCCGACAGGTTAGTGCTCGACTGGCTTATCCCGGCATCTTTTGCGCTGCTGGTTTCGGCCACAATTCGCTTCCACTCACTGGCGCCCGGGCCGAGCATGCCGCGCATGGTCGGCGACCTGCTGGCCATTGCTGCAATCATGCTGGTTCTCCTGATGGCACTGGGCCGGCATCTCGCCGTGCCGCGCGACATTACCCGGCTACTGATAGCGCTGGGAGCAGCGGCGGCGGTATCCGTTCTTGGCTCCGGGGGAACCGATATTTCCCTGCTACGGCTGGAGCTCTATCTCGCAATTGCCTTGCTGGCGATCGTCTTTTACCTTGCACATCGCGACACAGGCCAGATACCACTAGCAAGTTATTTCCTGGGTATCGGGCTCGTACATCTGCCTTTTCTCATGACGGCGGTGTTGTGGATCAAGGGACTTACGCCACCATTTTGGCAGTATGGTTTGCGCGTCGCCGATTTCGCACATGTGCGACAGTTCGGAGAGTTTGGATTTTTCGCTGCAGTCAGCAGCACAGCTCTGACGGCGCTGTCCCGGCGCGCGGGTCTGCCTGCTTTCCTGCTCGCATTCGCAGCGGTGTTCGGCATCGTGTTGACGGGTTGCCGTGGCGCGTTGTTGTCGTGGATCCTCTTTGTGGTGTTGTTGTGTTTCTTCAGCCCGGCACGTCTGCGGATCGCGGTGCACGGGTTTGCCGTACTGGCGTTGAGCGCTGGCCTGGTCTGGTACCTCGATCACTCAGGGTTGTTGCCGTCGCCAAATATCTTCAATCGGGTAGCCCAGCTTGCCCAGGGCGAAGGTCCCGGTTTTGATAGCGGGCGAATCCCCTTGTGGATGTCTTCACTCAAGCAAATCGCCGCCCATCCGCTGTTCGGCAGTGGCCCGGAAGGCTACTGGCTGTCGGGCTGTTGTGACCGCACGATCATGCAGGCGCATGACTTCATCCTGCAGTTCCTGATGGAATTTGGCGCAGTCGGTTGCAGCATCCTGGCGCTGATCGTCATTCGGACCATCAAGCATCTCGGCGGCGGCGCTGCGCTTCTGAAGCGTGCGGGTGCGACACCGGGCAATCGCATCCTCTCGTGCCTGATGGTGGCCTATCTGGCTTACAGCCTGATTGACCAGACGATGTACCACCTGGTGCCGCTACTGCATATGGCGCTTTTCAGCGGATTGCTTGCCGCAGGCTTGGCGCAGGCGCGTATCACTGTAGCTTCGACTTGACCTCGGTTGTCAGGTTGCCGAACTGGATGTCGAATCTCTTTTCAAGCGCATCCCGAAGGCGCGCTTCTTCCTTGGGATCGACCCGACCGGCTGCTGGTTCATAGACGAAGCGGTAGGGATTGCCGCCAGTATCTTTCGGCACCGCGGCTGCGAAGGAGTCGCCCAGGAGTGCGGCGTACTGTCGTGTGGACAGGATGGTCTTGACCAACTCCGCGCGCACCTGCAGTCGGTCGGTGCGGGGATCCACGCGATAGACCGTTGCGGCGGCCGCCAGTGCGCTCGCCGTCATATTTGAAGTGTCGAAACCACCGGGGTTGTATTCGCTTTCGGTGAACCGGATGCGATCCGCGAAGCGCTCGGCTGCGGCGGGCTCGTCACGGAAAAGCGGCAGCAGTGACATGCCATCCAGAGGTTGGGTGGCAGGCATTTTCAGCAGATCCAGAATCGTCGGCACGATATCCAGCAGCGACACCTTGCCATCCACGGCACGTGGTGCCGGCAGCAATCCGGCTGCGGCGCCGTAGGCACGAAAGCCGAGCACGGTGTGGTACTGGCGCGGCGAGAACACGCTGGTACCGTGTCCCTTCTCCTGCGCACTGATGACGGATTCCTCCTCGCCTGGCAGTGCCTCGGTCAGGAATTCGTCCTCTGCTCCGAAGGCCTCGCCATGGTCCGACAGCGCCACGACGATCGCGTTGGCAAGCAGGCCCTTGCGTTCCAGCAGAGCGAGAAGGTCGCCGAACTGCTTGTCGGCGCGATGTGAGGCATTTATGTATTTCCAGCGGGTTCCTGCTTCGTAGGTGGGCGCCTGGTCCTCCCGCGGCAACGCCGAGTCCGCCCACTCGAAAGGCCAGTGAGGCAATGTCAGATGCAATGCCAGGAATAGCGGCTGTCGCGTATCCAGGCCTCGTTCGACCCGCTTCACGAAGGAATCCGGATCATAGGTAACGAAGGCGGCGCGGTTGGCGTACTGGTACGGGAACAGCAACGCGCCCAGCCACGTATTCATCACTACATTCGAGAGCGGCGTGTCGGAAAACCAGGCCAGCACGAAATCGCTGCCGCCTATGGGCGGGGTCAGGGCGCGGTCGAAGCCGTAGCTGGCATCTACGTTGGAGAAGCGCGTCTCGTCGATGGCGTACACCGCGCGATAGCCTTTCTCCCGCAGCTGTGATGGCAGCGTGCTTCCCTCGCGGATCAGATCTCGTGGCAACAGGTTCATGAAGGCGCCAGTGGTGTGAGGATGGCGGCCAGTCAATATTGAAACCCAGGATGGGAACGTGCGCGCCAGCGGTGTAACGGCATCGGTAAGCTGGAGCGACTGATCAAGAAAGGCTCGCATGTACGGTGTGTTTTCAGTCGTCGCCATGTCCGGGCGCAGCGAGTCGATGCCGAGCACGATGACATTGGGACGGCTCGGCACGGGGTTCGCGTGCGGTACAGTGGCGTGCAGCAGGAAGCCCGTGGTCGCGACCATCACCGCTGCGCCAACACCCAGCGCCACCATCCGCCGTGGGCCGAGCGTGCGGAACAGCGCAAGCAGTATCGTCACGGCTGCGCCCGTCACGACGCAGGTACTCAAAAAGAGGCTGGGTGTAACGCCGAACAGGGCGACGTGTCCGATGGCCTT
This sequence comes from Pseudomonadota bacterium, assembly GCA_037200665.1. Taxonomy (GTDB): domain Bacteria; phylum Pseudomonadota; class Gammaproteobacteria; order Steroidobacterales; family Steroidobacteraceae; genus ZC4RG30. The sequence goes on from JBBCGD010000002.1 coordinate 296,615, forward strand.
GTAGGGTGCCCCCAGCGAGGACCGCGGGAAATAGCTCGCGTTCATGATCAGCAGGCAGAGGGCGCCAAGCACGAACCAGACCAGTATCCATTGGCGGCGCGTGGCCTTTGCCTTCGGCCAGGCGCGCTCGCTCGCAAGCGCGAGCAGCAAGCACGATGCTCCGAAGGCGAAGTGCAGCGCCAGCTGCGCCAATACGAACATGAGGATATTGAACCCGAGCTGCGTATGCCACAGCGGCTCGGTCAGCGTTTCAGCAACTACCTTGGGGTTGTGGAAGGCGTCGGTCTTGAGCAGAGCTGCAAGACGCAGGTAAGAGAGCAGAAGTAGTGCGAGGCCGAGCAGGGCTGCGAAGCCCAACCCTGCAACTGCGCTGCTGCGCGCGGCGGTCTTCATGAAGAGGGCTTGGTTCCTTCGGCAGGCATGAACCGGATTGCGAAGCGATCCTGCAAAGCCTGGCGCAGGCGCGACGCGTCAGCAGAGGCACTTGCAGCGATGCCGTTCGGGCCGGGAATGTAGATGAACTCGTGGTAACCGTCGTCGAGGCCGTCAGGCATGGCGATTGCCATGGCGCGCTTGCCCAGCAGCGCGGCGTATTGCCTGCTGGCCAGGATGGACTCGATCATGTTCTCGCGCACCAGCAGGCGATCCGTCGTCGAATCGAGGCGGTAGATCTTTGCTGCTTCGGCTACCGCGCTCGCAGTCTGGTGAGTGGGAACGAATCCCCCCGGATTGTATTCAGTCTCGGTGAAGCGAATGCGATCGTCGAAGTCGTTGGGCGAGGTCTCCCTGGAACGCAGCAGGGGAACCAACGAAATTCCGTCGAACTTTTCTTCTGACTTGATCCCCAGCAGGTCCAGGATCGTCGGCGCCAGATCGACGAGAGAGACTGGTTCGTTCAACACAGCGGGCTGGCCGAGCAGCGCGCGGGCATTCCCGTACGCCCTGATACCCAGCACAACGTGGTACTGGGTCGGCGAGAACACGCTCGTGCCGTGCCCCCATTTCTGCGACTTGGGAGCTTCGCCTTCATCCGCGGGAAAGGCGTCAGTCATGAAGTCAGTCGATCCGCCGAGCGCCTCACCATGATCCGAAAGCGCGACAACAATGGCGTTGTCCAGCATGCCGCGTCGTTCCATTGCGGAAAGCATGTCGCCAAACTGCTGATCGGCCCTGCGTACTGCCAGGGTGTAGAGCCCGGGGATATTTTCCTCGTCAGGCTGCACGGGATCGGATGCTGCCCAGATGAAGGGCCAGTGCGGCAATGTCAGGTGCGAAACGACAAACGCCGGTTGGTCCGGGTCCAATGCGTTGGTTACGCGCCTTACAAAGGCGTCGGGATCGTAGGTGACATGCGCGGCGCGGTTGGCGTGTACATGCGGAAACAGCAAAGCTCCCAGCCACGTGTTCATGACGATATTCGACAGTGGTGTGTCCGCGAACCATGCGATCACGAAATCGCTTCCGCCGATGGTCGAGGTCATCGTCCGGTCGAAGCCGTAGCTGGAGTCGATGTTCGCGAAGCGGGTTTCGTCCATCGAGTAGTAGGTGCGGTAGCCATGCGCGCGCAGGGCCTGGGGCAGCGTGGTCCCCGTGTGAATCAGATTTCTCGGGATGAGGTTGATGTAGGCGCCGGTGGTGTGCGGATGCCGGCCTGTCAGGATCGCCATCCAGGACGGGAAGGTCCTGGCCAGAGGCGTTACGGCGTCCTGCAATTGCACCGCGCTGTCCATGAACGCGCGGACATGCGGCGCGGTATCCGCCTTGACGAAGTCTGGTCGCAGCGAATCGATGCCCAGGAAAATGATATTGGGCGGCCGTGACGCGGAATTCGCGTGATGCGGGCCATGACTCCAGGTAAATCCCACGGCCATCGACATGGAGGCGACGCCGGCAATCAGGTAGCCGCTGCGTCGCCAGCGCGCTTGCCGGTAGAGGAACACGAGCAATGTGGCGGCGACGCTGCACAAAAGGCAAGCCGTGAGCAGCGAGTAGGGCGTTGCGCCGAACAGATCAGCTATCGCCACGGTGCGATACGGCTCGCCGAGCGAGGAATGTGGGAAGTGTGCCGCGTTGGCCAGCAGCAGCCAGGCAGCGCCGGCCAGGAACCAGGCAAATACCCACTGCCTGCGAGAGCAACGTGCGTTGGGATAGGCCTTTTCGCTCAGTACAGCCAGCAGCCAGGACAGCAGGCCAAACCCGACATGCAGCATCAGCATCGCCAGCCCGAACAACGTGATGTTCAAGCCAAGGCGAGTGCGCCAGATGGGATCGCTCAAGGCCGTGTCGATTGACTGTATGTTGAATGCGGCGGAGTTCATGTCGCCGATCAACCGGACAAACGAAGCCAATAGCAGCACGAGACCAAGCACCAGAGCGAGACCAAGGCCGGTCGTCGCGCGGGATGGGTTCTGGAAAGGTGGTGTCTTGATACCGCAGGCGTTCTTGTCGGAAGGCTGGGGAGATCGGATTTGCGGCCGACGTCACGGCCCTTGCCAAAAAAAAGCCCCTCCGAAGAGGGGCTTCTGGAGGTCGAGAGACCTCAAGTCCAGCTGCAGCTTATCCGCGGCACTCGGCCGGACGGTACTTCGCCAGCACGGTGTTGATGGTGGTATCGCCGGCAGCGACCCACGCCTGGGAGTTCGTGCCCGAGGCTGCGTTGATGCCCGACGACATCGTCTTGCTGCCGCACTGCCAGGCAATGTCACCGTTGCCGCTCGTGCCGGCCGTGATGGTCAGCTTCTTGCCCTGGATGCCCTTGTTGGCCGGAGTGCCATTGCGATACACGATCGCGATCTGGTTTCCGGTGACAGTGACCGAATCGACGTACTTGCCCTTGATGCTCGCCGCAGAGCCGAGACCTGCAGCAATGTTGCTGGCCGGCCATGCGCCCGTCGACGTATACGTCTCGGCGATCGAAGCCTTCGCCGCAGCGGCGAGATTCAGACCTTCAGTGACCTGCGCGCGGGTCGTGTAGTCCTGGTAAGCCGGAATCGCAATCGCGGCCAAAATGCCGATGATCGCAACCACGATCATCAACTCGATGAGTGTGAAACCCTTCTGTACAGACTTCGTCATTTGATGTTTCTCCTAAATTCCCTAGATGTTCAGCAGCTCGGCACGATGCCGATGCCGAGATAAGAGCAAGGCCTGTGCCAGCGCCCGCCTTGCAGCGTAAGTTAGTGATCCATAGGGGTTTGTTCTGTGCTCCCGTTCGCGAATTGACCTAACGTCGTAGGCGGAAGACGACAGGGGCCGTCACAAAGTGACGCTGCAGGTCACTTTGTGACGCTGGGGCGATGATCTACTCGATGCCGAGCTTCTTGATGCGATAGCGCAGCGCGCGGAAGGTAACGCCGAGCAGCTTGGCCGCGGCGGTCTTGTTGTAACGCGTCTGCTCCAGCGCCTGCAGGATGGCATCGCGCTCCAGGCCATCGAGACGGTTGCCCAATGCCTCGCCATCAGACAGAGGGGCTGAAGTCTGCGCTGCCGGCAGTTCGTTGCGCGCCACGGCCCGCAGGCGGATGTCATCCGGCCTGATCTCGCCGCCGAGTGACAGCGTCAGTGCCCGCTCCAGGATGTTCTCGAGTTCGCGCACATTGCCGGGGAAGGCGTACTCACGCAGCTTCGCCACCGCTTCGGGCGTCAGCGCCATGCCGGCATCATCGCCTGCGCCCCGTCGCAGCAGCCGGCGCAGGATCTGCGCGGCGAGTTCGGGGATATCTTCGACCCGCTCGCGCAGCGACGGCACGCGCAGCTCGATCACGTTGATGCGATAGAAGAGGTCCTCGCGGAAGCTGCCCGCGGCGACGAGATCGACCAGGTTCTTGTGCGTCGCTGACAGCAGCCGCACGTCCACCGGCTGCTCGATGTTCTCGCCCACCGGCCGCACGCTCTTCTCCTGGATCACGCGCAACAGCTTCACCTGCATGTGCAGCGGCAGGTCCGCGACTTCATCGAGGAACAGCGTGCCGCCTTCGGCGCTCTGCACCAGGCCCTTCTTGTCGGCCACCGCGCCGGTGAAGCTGCCGCGCTTGTGACCGAAGAATTCGCTCTCCATCAGCTCGCCGGGAATCGCGCCGCAGTTCACCGCAATGAACGGGCCTTCGGCACGCGGACCGGACGCGTGGATCAACCGCGCCACCAGCTCCTTGCCGGTACCGCTTTCGCCGGCGATGTGCACCGGCGCCTGGCTGCGCGCCACGCGCGCGATCATCTCGCGCAGCTGCTGCATCGGTAATGAAGCACCGAGCAGTCGCGGTCCCTGGTAAGTCAGCCCGCCGTCTTCCGCGCGCTCGCCGAGCTTGAGCGCGCTGGTGATCAGTCGGCGCAACGCGCCGAGGTCGAGCGGCTTGGAAAGGAAATCGAAGGCACCGAGTTTCAGTGCCCTGACCGCGGTCTCGATGTTGCCGTGTGCGGTGATGACCGCGCAGGCGAGGCCGGGTCGCCGCGCCTGCAACCAGGCAAGCAGTTCGAGTCCGTCGCCATCGGGCAGGCGCATGTCGCACAGGACCAGGCCGTACTCTTCCACGAGCAATTGCTTCTGCGCGTCGCGCAGGCTGCCGGCGCTGCCATGGCGCAGCCCCATGCGCTCCAGCGTGAGCGCCACCAGCTCGACGAGGTCGGGCTCGTCATCGACGATCAGTACGCGGGCTTCAGACATCGCTCATTCTTCCCAGCGGCCGGGATCGGTGAACACCAGCCGGAACAGCGCGCCACCACCCGGTGGCGATTCATGGATCAGCGCTGCGCCGTTGGATTCTGCCAGTTCGCGGGCGAGGAAAAGACCCAGCCCGGTGCCGCGTGTCGCTTTCGTGAAGAAGGGCTCGAACACGCGTTCCGTATCTTCGGGCGCGATGCCGGGGCCGCGGTCCACGACCTCGACATAGGGGCGCCTGCTGCCCACGAGGCGTCCGTAGCGGATCTCCACCGGCTGGCTCGCCACGCCTTCGCGCCGGCCATGCGTGAGTGCGTTCTGGCACAGGTTCCACAGCACCTGGTGCAGCTGCGTGGGATCGACGCTGATGTCCAGCTCCGCGTCGTCATCGTCATCGTATGGCGTGGTGATGCGCAGGTCGCTGGTGGTGATCTGGTTGGTGGAACAGAACTCCCCTGGAATTCGTCGAGCCATTGCGGCAGATCGATGCGCTGCGCGCGGCGCGTGCTGCGTCGGGATAGCTCCAGCACGTTCTCCACGATGCGGCTGACGCGCTCGGCGTTGTCGCGGATGATGCGCGTCAGGCGCCGGTCCGCTTCCGGGATGTGGCGGCGATTCGGCCAGCAGCTGGCCCGCATGGCTCATCGCAACCGATGGGCGTAGCGGATCTCGTGCGCGATGCTTGGCAACTGAGCCGCCCGAGTGCCGCGAGCTTGGACTGTTGCACCTTCTCGGCGATGAGGCTGGTGTCCTCGAGGAAGATCAGCACTGGCCCGGAACGCTCCGATCCCAGCGCCGCGAAATGCGGATGGATCAGTCGGCCGCCATCGGCCGCGGTGAAGTTGCCGCCTTCCTCCGCGCCACCATGCTGGCGCCACCCGGACAATAGAAAGAGCAGCCGCGGCGAGAACATTCGCCCAGCAGGGCGCCGGGCCATGCGGTGCCGGTGCCGAGGATGCCGGCCGCGGGTTCGTTCAGCAGGCGGATGCGGTCATCCTCATCGACGACCAGCAGGCTCTCGCGCAGCTTGGCCACGATGTACTGCGACAGCTTGCGCGAGGTTCGCAAGATCCACTTCCTGCCGCCGCAACAGCGCTTCGTTCTGCGTGAGGCGCTGGATGAGCAGGCGTGGCAGCAGTGCGGCGAGGAAGATCACGACGCCCAGTACGCCGGCGGTGACGTAGCCACCGGTATCGGGACCGGGTGCGAGTTCGCGCGCCAGCTGCTGGACCAGCACCGCGACCGTCGGGCTTTGCGCCCATGAACAAGGCGTCGCGATGATTCACCAGCATAGCCATGGCCGCGACCGGCAGCAAAGCACCAGGATGCCGAGCCCGCTGTCCACGCCACTGGCCGCCCACAATACGAAGCCGATCGCGGTCGCATCCACCAGCACATGGCCGAGCGCCAGCAGGCGCACGCCGATTGCCGGCAGGCGGCGCAGCGCGATGAGCCCGATGCCGGCGAACAGCCACGCCGCGCTGATCACGGCCAGCTGGGCCAGGTCGTTCGATGCCGGGGATTTCCCGCGCGCTCGGCCAGCGCGAAGCGGCGAACAGCCCGCAGGCGATGAGCAGCCGATAAATATTGACCAGCGCGATCACGCGCCAGGCGAAATCCGTCGGGGCGGCTTCGCCTGGATCAAATCTCCCCTGGGAACGGATGCGCATGCGCGCGGAACTCTAACCGACCGCCGTCCAAGCTGGCGGCACCGCGGCGAATACGCGACAATCCCGGCCATATGAATCTGCACGAATACCAGTCGAAGAAGATCTTCGCGGCTTACGGCATTCCGGTTCCGGCCGGCGAAGTAGCCGCCTCGGCCGATGAAGCGATGGCGGCCGCAAGAAACTTGGCGGTGCCATCTGGGTGGTGAAAGCCCAGGTGCATGCCGTGGACGCGGCAAGGCCGGTGGCGTGAAGGTCGCGCGCGACTTCGACACCGTGTATGCCGCAGCCAACGGCATGCTGGGCCAGTACCTCGTCACCAAGCAGACGGGTCCCGAACGGCCTGCCGATCAGCCAGTGTACGTGGAGACCGGCTCCGACATCGAGCGCGAGATCTATCTGTCCGCTGACGCTCAATCGCGAGAAGAGCCGCATCGCCGTGTGGCATCGAGCGCCGGCGGCATGGATATCGAGGAAGTCGCCGCGAAGGAACCGGAGAAGATCCTGTCCGTGGCGATTCATCCGGCGGTCGGCCTCGAGGCTTACCAGGCGCCGCGAGCTGGCCCTTCGGTCCTCGGCTTCAGTGGCGCGCAGATCGGTGAATTCACCGCCATCCTCAAGGCGCTGTACAAGCTGTACATCGAACAGGATGCGAGCCTGGTCGAGGTCAATCCGCTGATCGTCACCAAGGCGGGCAAGCTGGTCGCGCTGGATGCCAAGATCGGCATCGATCCCAACGCGCTGTACCGGCATCCCGAGCTGGTCGCCCTGCGCGACAAGACGCAGGAAGATCCGAACGAGGCGCGTGCGGCCGAGCACGACCTCAACTATGTCTCGCTCGATGGCGACATCGCCTGCATGGTGAATGGCGCGGGCCTCGCCATGGCGACCATGGACATCATCAAGCTGCATGGCGCGAAACCGGCGAACCTTCCTCGACGTCGGTGGCGGCGCCACTGCCGAGCGCGTGACCGCGGCATTCGAGCTGATCCTCGCGAATCCGAAGGTGCGCGCCATCCTGGTGAACATCTTTGGCGGCATCGTCCCGCTGCGATGTGATCGCCGAGGGCATCATCGCTGCCGTAAAGAAGGTGGCTGTGAAAGTGCCGGTGGTGGTGCGCCTCGAAGGCACCAATGCCAAGCAGGCGCGCGAGATGCTCGCCAGCAGCGGACTCGCCGTCAACGCCCGCCGATGGGCTCACCGATGCGGCGAAGAAAGTTGTCGCCGCGGCCCGCAAGTAAACGGACACCTCCTAAATGAGCATTCTCGTCAACAAGCGCAGCCGCGTGATCGTGCAGGGTTTCACACGGCAAGCAGGGCACCTTCCACGCGCAGCAGTGCATCGCGTACGGCACGCGCGTGGTCGGCGGCGTCACGCCGGGTCGCGGTGGCACCGAGCACCTGGACCTGCCGGTGTTCGACACCGTGCACCAGGCGGTCGCGAAGACGTCCGCCACGGTCAGCATGATCTACGTGCCGGCGGCCTTCGCCGCCGATGCCATCCTCGAAGCGGCCGATGCCGGCATCGGCTCGTGGTGTGCATCACCGAAGGCATTCCGGTGAACGACATGATCCGCGTGAAGGCCGCGCTGGCCGGCAAGCCCACGCGGCTGATCGGCCCGAACTGCCCGGGCATCATCACGCCGGATGAAGCCAAGATCGGCATCATGCCGGGCTTCATCCACCAGAAGGGTTGCGTCGGCATCGTGTCGCGCTCGGGCACGCTGACTTACGAGGCCGTGCACAGACTACGGCCATCGGTTTGGGCCAGAGCACCTGCGTCGGCATCGGGGGCGATCCGGTGCGCGGCATGAATTTCATCGACGTGATCGAGCTGTTCGAGCGCGATCCTCAGACTGAAGGCATCGTGATGGTGGGCGAGATCGGTGGCAGCGATGAAGAAGCCGCTGCTGCGCATATCGCGCGCTTCGTCACGAAGCCCGTCGTCGCGTACATCGCGGGAGTCACCGCGCCGCCGGGCAAGCGCATGGGCCATGCGGGTGCCGTGGTCGCTGGGTGGCAAGGGCACTGCCGCCGATAAATACCGCGCGCTGGAAGAAGCTGGCGTGCGTACCGTGAAGAGCCCGGCAGAACTCGGCAAGGCGATGGCGGAGCTGTTGCACGTGCGCTCCACTGCGCGCGTGGCGGCTGCGCATATCGGCGAACGTCCGGCCTCGATGCGCGCCAAGCCTGCCAGGGGCAAGGCGAAGCGCAAAGCCACGAAAGGCAAGGCTGCGAAGAAGCCGGCCGTGAAGGCCAAGGTCGTCGCGAAGAAGGCCCCGAAGAAGGGCCCGGTTCGCAGTGTCGCGAAGCCGGCGGCCAGGAAGAAGCCGGCGACGAAGTCGCGCCCGGTCGCGAAGAAAGCCGCGCGTCGTCCCGCGCGCAAGAAGTAGCTGCGGATCATGAAGGGCGGGCCCTCGCATCGCGCTGGCCCAGCTGGACCTGCTCGTCGGCGATGTGCAGGGAAACCTGGCGCGCGTCCGCGAGACGGCACTGGCGGCGCGCCGGCGTGGTGCCGACCTCGTCGTCTTCCCCGAGCTCACGCTGTCGGGCTATCCACCCGAGGACCTGCTGTTCCATCGCGGCCTGCGCATCCAGCTCGAGGAAGCGCTGGCCCAGCTCGCCCGTGAAGTCGGTGATCCGGCTTCGCAGCTGCCCGCGCTGCTGGTGGGCTATCCCGAATACGAAGGCGAGGCCAACAGCCCGCTGATCTACAACGCCGCGCGCCTGCTGGTGCCGGGGCGCGAACCGCTGAACTACCGCAAGATCTGCCTGCCGAACTACCGCGTGTTCGACGAAAAGCGTTACTTCACGCCGGCACGATGCCGACGGTGGTGGAGTTCATGGGCATGAAGCTCGGCCTCACCATCTGCGAAGACGTGTGGGAACACGAGCCCGCGCGCCTGGCCAAGGCGGCCGGTGCCGAACTGCTGCTGGCCATCAACGCCTCGCCCTATGAGCAGAAGAAGCAGCGCGCGCGTGAAGCGGTGCTGCGCGAACGCGTGGTCGAGACCGGCCTGCCCATCGCCTACGTGAATCTTGTCGGCGGCCAGGACGAGCTGGTGTTCGACGGCGTTCCTTCGCGCTCGATGCCAGCGGCAAGGTGGTGATGCGCGCGGCGGCCTTCGAGGAAACCATCGTGCTGCTGCACGCACAGCGCGCCGCCGATGGCAGCGTGCAGTTGCTGGGCGACGTGGCCGAACCCGTCCGCGCCCGAGCTTGCCGATGAGGAGAGCGTCTACCGCGCGCTGGTGCTGGGCGTGCGCGACTACGTGAACAAGCATCGTTTCGCCGGCGTCGTCATCGGCCTGTCTGGCGGTGTTGATTCCGCACTGACGCTGGCCATCGCGGTGATGCGCTGGGCGCGGGCCACGTCCAGGTAGTGATGATGCCCTCGCGCTATACCTCGCAGATGAGCCGCGACGATGCGGCCGCGCAGGCCGCGCGCCTCGGCGTGGCGTACAGCGTCATCCCCATCGAGGGCATGTTCGAGGCCACGCTCGCCGCGCCTCGCCGAGCAGTTCGCCGGCCGCAAGCCCGACACCACCGAAGAGAACATCCAGGCGCGCATCCGCGGCGTGCTGCTGATGGCCATCTCCAACAAGACCGGCCGATGCTGCTGACCACCGGCAACAAGAGCGAAATGGCCGTGGGCTACGCCACGCTGTACGGCGACATGAACGGCGGCTTCGCGCCGATCAAGGATTGCAGCAAGATGCTGGTGTACCGCCTTGCGCACTGGCGCAATGCGCAGCCTGCCCGCGCGGGGTGAATACGATGGCCAGCCCATTCCCGCGCGCGTGATCGAGCGCGAGCCTTCAGCCGAACTGCGCCACGACCAGAAGGACAGCGACTCGCTGCCAGCCTACGACGTGCTGGATGCCATCCTCGAAGCCTTCATCGAGGAAGACCTGTCGGTGGACGAGATCGTGGCGCGTGGCTTCGACCGGGTGGTGGTTCGGACGCGTGCTCGACATGGTGAAGCGCAATGAATACAAGCGGCGCCAGGCGCCCCCCGGCGTGCGGGTGAGCCGTCGCGCCTTCGGGCGCGACTGGCGCTATCCCATCACTAATGGGTACCGACGCTAGCGACCTGCTGCTGCGGGCGACCGAAGAAGCGCTCGGAAGAATCCGTCCTGGCTCTTGAACTCGTAGGACTCGCCCGGGAAGTTCTGCTGGAACACCTTGATGGCGTTGTCGGCGAGGTCCTCGTAGTTGAGCTCGCGGTAGCACACGATCATGATGCGCAGCGCGTCCTTGGTGGCCGGTGCGCCGTCGTACTGCTCGATGGCCTGGCGTGGCGCGCTGTGCGCCCGCCACCCATGCACCGCGTTCCATGTAGTAGTTCGCGACCCGCAGCTCGAAATCCGCCAGGCGGTTGCGCAGGTAGACCACGCGGCGCGTGCATCGGTCGCGTAGATGCTGGTCGGGTACTTGGTGACCACCGTGCGCAGCGCATCGATGGCATCGCGCGCCGTCTGCGGCGGCCGTGCGTTCGGGTCGCCGCCCAGCCACAGCTCGATCTTGTACGGCGTGCGCTCGAAATCGACTAGGCCGCGCAGGTAATACGCGTAGTCGATGTGCGGGTGCTGGGGGTTTTCCTTGATGAAGGTGTCGGCCGCATCGCGCGCCGATTCCTTCTCATCCAGCTTGTAGTAGGCGTAGATGACGTCGAGGCGCGCCTGCCGGGCTTCGGGCGTGAACGGATAGCGCGCGGTCAGCGCCTCGTAGTTGTCGACGGCTGAGGTGAAGTCGTGCGCGCGCAGCGCGCGGCGGCCGCGGTCGTACAGCTCCGACGGCGGGTACTTCGACAGCTTCTGGAACTGGCCCTTGTTGGACGCGCAGCCGGCGAGCAGCACGAGGCACAGGGGAATGAGCAGCAGCGCACGACGCGTGGTGAGTAATGGCATCACGGTAGTATAGACGCAATGACTGCCCCAGCCTCCCAGCTCGAACTAAGCGTTACATTGCCCGGAAGCCCTGCCGGCCAGCGGCTGGACCAGGCCCTGGCACTGGCATTCCCCCAGTACTCGCGCTCGCGCCTCGCGGCCTGGATCAAGGACGGGTCCGTGGCGCTGGATGGCCGGCCCGCGCGACCCCGCGATTCGGTATACGGCGGCGAACAGGTGGTACTGAAGGCCACGGTGGTGAGCGACGAACGCGTCGCCGCCGAGCGCATGCCGCTGGTCATCCGCCATCGCGATGCTCACGTTTTTGTAATCGACAAGCCTGCCGGCCTCGTGGTGCATCCGGGTGCCGGCAATCGCGCCCATACCTTGCAGAACGGCTTGCTGGCGCTGGATCCGAAGCTGGCGCAGGTGCCGCGCGCCGGCATCGTGCACCGGATCGACAAGGACACCAGTGGCCTGCTGGTCGTGGCGCGCACGCTCGAAGCGCACACCGCGCTGGTCGAAGCGTTGCGCGAACACGAAGTGCAGCGTGAATACCTCGCGCTATGCGTCGGCGCGCTGACCGGCGGCGGCACCATCGACAAGCCCATCGACCGGCATCGCACCGACCGGCTGCGCATGGCGGTGCGTGCCGATGGCAAGGAGGCCATCACCCACTACCGCCTCGAGGAACGCTATCCGCGCCACACGCTGCTGCGCGTGATCCTCGAAACCGGGCGCACGCACCAGATCCGCGTGCACCTTGCGCACATCAGCCATCCGCTGGTGGGCGATCCGCTGTATGGCGGAAGGCGCCAGCTCGTGGGCGGCCTGTCGGAGGAGGAGCGTGCCGCGCTGGCCGCGTTCCGTCGCCAGGCGCTGCATGCCGCGAAACTCGAGTTCGCGCACCCGGTCAGCGGCAAGACCATCACGGTGGAATCGCCCATGCCGGCGGATTTCTCCGCGCTGCTCAAGGTGATGCGCGGGAGTGCGCGCGCGTGAGTTCGGCGTTGCCGCTGGTCAGCGTGGAGTGGCGCGCGCCGCGCGGCGTGCACGCGCTGGTCACGATGCGCGCGGGTGGCGTGAGCAATGCGCCGATGGATGCGCTGAATCTCGCCACGCACGTGGGCGATGCGCCTGAAGCCGTCGCGGAAAACCGGCGCCGCCTGCGCGCGGCGGCGGGTCTCGTCCACGAGCCCGCGCTGGTTGCAGCAGGTGCACGGCGTCGACGTGGCGGATCTCGATTCCCTGCCTGAAGGAAGCATTCCGCAGGCGGATGCCGCGGTGACCACTCGTGCCGATACACCCTGCGCCGTGCTGACGGCGGATTGCCTGCCGGTACTGCTCGCCGCCGCCGACGGTTCGGCCGTGGCCGCGGCGCATGCCGGATGGCGCGGCCTCGCTGCGGGAGTACTCGACACGACGCTCAGCGCATTGCGTGCGCGGATGAGCGGCGACGACGTCATCGCATGGCTCGGCCCTGCCATCAGCGCGCGCCATTTCGAAGTGCGCGACGACGTACGCGCCGCCTTCCTCGCCACCGACGCACGCAACGATGCCGCGTTCACCCCGCGGCCGCGAAGGCCACTGGCAATGCGACCTGCCGCAACTGGCGCGGCGCCGACTGGCCGCGCTCGGCGTTACCGAAGTCGGCGACAGCGCCGCCTGCACCTATGCCGAAGAGCAGCGCTTCTTCTCCCACCGTCGCGACGTGCAGCACCGGGGCTTCGCCACGACCGGCCGCATCGCGACCCTCATCTGGCGGCAGTCATGAGTACATTGGCCTGGATCGTGGGTTTCCTGTTGTTTGGCGGCGTCGCCGGCGTGCTGGTCGCGAGCCTGTTCCTGCTGGTTCCGGAAAAAGTACGCAGCCGCGCGCTGCCACTGCTCGTTGCGTTCGCGACTGGCGCATTGCTGGCGGCGGCACTGCTCGGCCTGTTGCCCGAGGCCGTCGAACTCGCGGGCCCTGGTCGCTACAGCGCAGTGGGTGCGGCGCTGCTGGGTGGCATCGGGCTGTTCTTCATCCTCGAGAAGCTCGTCATCTGGCGGCACTGCCACGCGGCCGATTGCGAAACGCATACGCCGGGCCATGATCACGGGCACGACCACGGTCCATCTGCATGGCCACGATGCGCAGGCGCGCGCGCCCGGCGCGATGCTGCTGGTGGGCGAGACCATCCACAACATGCTGGATGGCGTGCTGATCGCGGCGGCGTTCCTGATCGACATCAATCTCGGCGTGATGACCGGACTTGCGGTGCTGGCGCATGAAGTGCCCAGTGAAGTGGGCAATTTCGCGGTGCTGCTCAACAGCGGCCTGTCGCGCCGGCAGGCATTCCGCTGGAACCTCACCGCCGCACTGGGCGCGGTGTGCGGCGGCATCGTGGGTTATTTCACGCTGTCCTCGCTGCGGCCAGTGCTGCCGTATGCGCTGGCGGTCTCGGCGGCGAGCCTGCTGTATGTTGCGGTGGCGGATCTCATCCCCGGCCTGCACCGGCGCGTGGATGCACGCAGCGGTGTGTGGCAGGTGCTCTTGATCGGGGCCGGCGTGTCGCTGGTGGCGAGCGTGGAGTATTTCCTGCCGCACTAGAGCCGCGGAATCGGGCCTGCGCCCGGCGTACTTTCCCATTGAATCGGCCAGCACCCACCCCATAAAGCTGCCATGCGCAACGACAGACTCACCAGCCGCTTCCAGAACGCCATCGCCGATGCCCAGTCACTGGCGGTGGGCCGCGACCACCAGCTGATCGAACCGGCCCACCTGCTCGTGGCCCTGCTCGACCAGCAGGGCGGCAGCCTCAAGCCGCTGTTCGCCAAGGTTGGCGTCAACGTCGCGAAATTGCGCGGCGAACTCGGCTCGCTGCTCGATCGTTTCCCCAAAGTGGAAGGCAGTCCCGGCGAAGTGCATGTCTCGCCGGATCTGCAGCGCGCGCTCAATGTGACCGACAAGCTCGCGCAGGCGCGCGGCGATCAGTACATCGCCAGCGAGATCTTTGCTCTGGCGGCGCTGGAAGACCGCGGCGAACTCGGTCGCGTGCTGAAGAGCCATGGTCTCACCAAGGCGAAACTCGAGAAGGCCATCGACGAAGTGCGTGGTGGTGAAACGGTGAACGATCCCAATGCCGAAGAGAGCCGCGAAGCGCTCTCGAAATACACCATCGACCTCACCGAGCTCGCCACCCGCGGCAAGCTCGATCCGGTGATCGGCCGTGACGACGAGATCCGCCGCACCGTGCAGGTGCTGCAGCGTCGTACCAAGAACAACCCGGTGCTCATCGGCGAGCCCGGCGTGGGCAAGACCGCGATCGTCGAGGGCCTCGCGCAGCGCATCGTCAATGGCGAAGTGCCCGAGGGGCTGAAGAACAAGAAGATCCTCGCGCTCGACATGGGCGCGCTGATCGCCGGCGCCAAGTTCCGCGGTGAATTCGAGGAACGGCTGAAAGCCGTGCTGAAGGACCTGGCCAAGCACGAAGGCCAGGTGATCCTCTTCATCGACGAGCTGCATACCATGGTCGGCGCCGGCAAGGCCGAGGGCGCCATGGATGCCGGCAACATGCTGAAGCCTGCGCTGGCGCGCGGCGAACTGCATTGCGTGGGCGCCACCACGCTGGACGAGTACCGCAAGTACATCGAGAAGGATGCTGCCCTCGAGCGTCGTTTCCAGAAGGTGCTGGTGGAAGAGCCTTCGGTCGAAGACACCATCGCCATCCTGCGTGGGCTCAAGGAGCGCTACGAGGTGCACCATGGCGTCGAGATCACCGACCCGGCCATCGTCGCGGCCGCGCAGCTGTCGCATCGCTACATCGCCGACCGCCAGCTGCCGGACAAGGCCATCGACCTGATCGATGAGGCCGGCGCGCGCATCCGCATGGAGATCGACTCCAAGCCGGAGGAAATGGACAAGCTCGAACGCCGCATCATCCAGCTGCGCATCGAGGAAGTGGCGCTGAAGAAAGAGGATGACGAGGCTTCCAAGAAGCGGCTCGCCACGCTGCGCGTGACGCTGGGCGAACTGCAGAAGGAATACGCGGATCTCGAGGAGATCTGGAAGGCCGAGAAGGCCACGCTGCAGGGCGCCGCTTCGGTAAAGGAAGAGTTGGAGAAGGCGCGCCTCGAGCTGGACGCAGCGCGTCGCGCCAACGACCTCAGCAAGATGGCGGAGCTGCAGTACGGCCGAATACCCGAGCTCGAGAAGCGTCTCGCGCTGGCGCAGGCCGCCGAAGACAAGCCCACGCAGCTGATCCGCAACAGCGTCACCGAGGAAGAGATTGCGCAGGTGGTGTCCAAGTCCACCGGCATCCCGGTGTCGAAGATGCTGGAAGGCGAGAAGGACAAGCTGCTGCGCATGGAAGAGGCGTTGAACAAGCGCGTCGTCGGACAGGAAGAGGCGCTGAAGATCGTTGCGAATGCGATTCGTCGCGCGCGGGCGGGGCTCGCCGATCCGCGCCGTCCCAATGGTTCGTTCCTGTTCCTTGGGCCTACCGGCGTTGGCAAGACCGAGTTGTGCAAGGCGCTGGCCGAATTCCTGTTCGACAGCGAGGACGCCATCGTGCGCGTCGACATGTCGGAGTTCATGGAGCCGCATTCGGTGGCGCGCCTGATCGGCGCGCCTCCCGGCTACGTGGGCTACGAGGAAGGCGGCTATCTCACCGAAGCCGTGCGTCGCAAACCCTATTCGGTGGTGCTGCTCGATGAGGTCGAGAAGGCGCACCAGGACGTGTTCAACGTGCTGCTGCAGGTTCTCGATGAGGGCCGCCTCACCGATGGCCAGGGTCGCACCGTCGATTTCCGCAACACAGTAATCATCATGACCTCGAACCTGGGCTCGGATGTCATCCAGCAGCTCGCGGGCGAGGGCCAGTACGTGCGCATGAAGACCGAGGTGATGGAACGCGTGCAGGCGCATTTCCGTCCCGAGTTCATCAACCGCATCGACGACATCGTGGTGTTCCATCCGCTGGGCGCGACGCAGATCCGCGCCATCGTGGATATCCAGCTCGCCGGCCTGAAGAAGCGCCTCGCCGAGCGCGACATGACGCTGGAGCTCTCGCCGCAGGCACGCGACATGCTGGGCGACGCGGGTTTCGATCCGGTATATGGCGCAAGGCCGTTGAGGCGCGCGATCCAGCAGCAGATCGAGAATCCGCTGGCGGAGCACATCCTCCGGGGCCAGTTCCTGCCCGGGGATCACATCCTGGCCGCCGTGGAAGAGGGCACGCTGCGATTCGAGAAGCGCGCCAACTGATAAAGCGCCTGCGGCGTCCGTATAATCCCGCGCCATGCCGTTCTACGAATACCAGTGCAAGGCCTGCGGCGCGCAGACCGAAGTGCTGCAGAAGATCACCGACGCGCCACTGAAGAAATGTCCTGAATGCGGGAAGAACCAGCTGACCAAGCTGGTTTCCGCGCCGGTGTTCCGCCTGAAGGGCGGTGGCTGGTACGAGACCGACTTCAAGACCGACAAGGACAACAAGCGCAACCTCGTCGGGAGCGACAAGGCCGAGTCGAAGCCGGAGGAGAAATCCGAGACCAAGACTGAAGCCAAGGCCGACACCAAGGCGGATGCGAAGCCTGAGGCGAAGGTCGAGTCGAAGCCTGAACCGAAGTCTGCTTCGAAATCCGCCGCGAAGCCGGTGCGCGCGAAAGCGCCGGCCAAAGCCAAGAGCAAGGCGAAGCGTCGATGAAGCGAATGCTGCGCTGGCTGCGGCGCTATCTGGTCACGGGCCTGCTGGTGTGGGTGCCGCTGGGCGTAACGCTGCTGACGTTCCGCTTCCTGCTCGATCTTGCCGACGAGATCCTGCCGCTGCTGCCGGCGCCCTGGCAGCCGGATGCGGTGCTCGGCTTCCACGTGCCGGGCTTCGGCGTGATCTTCGCGCTGGTGGTGCTGCTGGGCACGGGCATCCTGCTGCGCAACCTCATCGGCTCGACGCTGGTGGGCTGGTGGGAAGACCTGATGAATCGCATCCCGCTGGTGCGGTCGATCTATTCGGGCGCCAAGGGCATCACCGAGACGCTGGTGTCGGACAAGGGCAGCTCCTTCAGCAAGGTGGTGCTCATCGAGTATCCGCGCCGTGACATGTGGAGCATCGGCTTCGTCACGGCCAGCGACGTGCCGGACATCGATCGGGTGGTCGGCGAGAAGCTGGTGTGTGTGTACGTGCCCACAACGCCGAACCCCACCTCCGGGCTCATCGTGTATGTACCGGACTCGCAGGTGCGCGAGACCGACATGTCCGTGGATGGCGCGATGAAGATGGTGGTGACCATGGGCATGGTGATGCCGCCGCCGAAGCTGCCCGTCGACGCGCTGCCACCGCCCTCTGCATGAGCCGCGCCGCGCTCGCGGCGCTGGTGGAACGCGAGCGCGCGGACTATCTCGCCGCGCGGCCGCGCGGCCGCGCTCCGTGCAACTGGCGCGTGAGGCTGCGCCGCATTTCCTGGCCAGCGTTCCCATGCACTGGATGCGCGACTGGCCGATGCCGGTGCCGCTGTATGTGAGCGAGGCAAGCGAGGCTGAGCTCACCGATGTCGACGGCCATCAATACGTCGATTTCTGCCTCGGCGACACGGGCGCAATGTTCGGCCACTCGCCGCCTGCCGTTGCGATGGCGATTGCCGCGCAGGCGTCGCGCGGCCTCACGACCATGCTGCCTTCCGCGCTGGTCGCCGAGGTCGGCGTGCGACTCGCGGATCTCTTCGGCCTCCCATACTGGCAGCTCACGCAAACCGCCACGGATGCGAACCGCGCAGTACTGCGCCTGGCACGCATGATCACCAACAGGCCACGCGCGCTGGTGTTCGATGGCTGCTACCACGGCACCGTCGAAGAGACCATGGTCACGCTGGGCGCGGATGGCGCGACGCTGCCACGCGCGGGGCAGGTCGGTCGCGCGCAGGACCCATCCCTGACCACCGTGGTCGCGGAGTTCAATGACATCGCCGCAGTGGAGCGCGCGCTGGCGCGCGGTGACATCGCCTGCGTGCTCACCGAGCCGGTGCTGACCAATGCCGGCATGGTGCTGCCGCAAGCCGGCTTCCTCGGAGCATTGCGCGCGGCCTGCACGCGCTACGGCGTGCCGCTCGCCATCGATGAAACGCACACGCTGTCATCGGGCTTCGGTGGCTATGCGCGCCTGCACGGCCTGGCTCCGGATTTCCTCGTCTGCGGCAAGGCCATCGCCGGCGGATTGCCCTGCGCGGTGTACGGCTATACGGATGAAATCGCCGCGCGCATCCGCGCCGCCGATGCGCAGCGCGAAAGGGGTCACTCCGGCATCGGCACCACGCTGGCCGCAAATCCGCTGGCCATCGCCGCATTGAACGCCAGCCTCGCCGGCGTCGTCACCGAGGCAAATCACGAATTGATGGAGCGCGGCGCGGCGCAGCTGGCGCACGGCGTGCAGGCGGCATTGAGTCGGCACGACACTGACTGGCAGGTGTCACGCGTGGGCGCAAGGCTGGAATTCGCGCGCGCCCCCGCACCGCGCACCGGACGCGAAAGCCTCGCCGCCATCGACCACGAGCTCGAGAACGCGCTGCACCTGTATCTTCTCAACCGTGGCTTCCTGCTCACGCCCTTCCACAACATGATGCTGGTATCGCCCGTGACCACCGGGCTGCAGATCGGCGCGTTCATCGCAACCTTCGACGCCGCGCTGCTGGAGTTCGCGCCGTGGATGCGTGCCACATGAATGCCGAGCTCGACGCCTTCCTGCGACAGCATCCCGACATCGATGCCGTGCAGCTGCTGCTGACGGATCCTTCCGGCATCACGCGCGGCAAGACCGTGCGCCGCCATGAGCTGGAGGCCTTGTTCGCGCAGGGTCGCAATGTCGCGGGTTCCATCCTCGGCCTCGATGTCAACGGTGCCGACGTGGAAGCCACTGGCCTCGTCTGGCAAGCCGGCGATGCCGACAAGCTGTGCCGGCCCGTGCCCGGCTCGCTCAAGCCCGCGCCCTGGCTCGAACGCACCGGCCAGGTGATGTTGTCGATGTACGAACTCGATGGCAGTACGCCCGCCGCGGCCGATCCGCGCCATGTGCTCGCCGCGATGGAGCATCGACTCGCGGCGCGTGGCTGGCATGCCGTGTTCGCCTGCGAGCTGGAGTTCTACCTGCTGCAGGCGCAGCCCGATGGTGGCTGGTTGCCTGCCGGATCGCAGACGCTGCAGCCAGGGCAGGGCGAGCGCATCGAAGCCTACAGCCTCGCGCGCCTGGATCAACTCGCACCGCTGTTCCGCGAACTGCTCGACCTCGCCACTGCGCAGGGTTTGCCGGCCGGCACGGTGATGTCCGAATACGCCGCAGGCCAGTTCGAGATCACGCTGCAGCATCGGCACGGCGCGCTCGCCGCGGTGGATGAAGCGTTGCAGTTCAAGCGACTCATCAAGGGCGTGGCGGCGAAGCACGGCTATACGGCGAGCTTCATGGCCAAGCCGTTCACGCAGCGCGCGGGGTCGGGCGCGCACCTGCATCTCTCGCTCGCGGATGAATCGGGCCACAACCTGTTCGCCAGCGAGGAGGCTGCCGGCACGCCGCTGCTGCGCCAGTCCATCGCCGGCATGATGGCAACCGCCGGCGATGCCTTCCTCGCCTTCGCGCCGCATGGCAATTCCTGGCGACGTTTCCAGCGCGAGAGTTATGCGCCGGTGGCGGTGAGCTGGGGCATCAACAATCGCAGCGTGAGCCTGCGCGTGCCGGCGGGCAGCGCGGCGTCACGTCATGTCGAGCATCGCTTCTGCGGTGCCGACGTGAATCTCTACCTGGCAGCGGCTGCGGTGCTGGCCGGTGCCCTGCATGGCATCGAGCAGCAGCTGGATCCCGGCGCGCCGATCGAAGGCAACGGTTACGCGCAGCAGGCTGGCACGCAGCAATGGCCCGCGCTCCCCGCAAGCTGGCGCGACAGCATCGCGCGCGCGGAAGATGCAACTTTCCTGAAGGATTCTTTCGGCGCCGGCTTCCACAAAGTGTGGCTGGCCATCAAGCGCCAGGAGCAGGCGCGGTGGGATGCCGAAGTCACGCCCACCGATCTGCTGTGGTACCTGCGGGACGTTTGAAGTCCCGCGAGGTACTTGCGCGATACCTGAAATCCGCGAATTACTTCGCGATGTTGAGGATGCGCAGCTGCGTGAATTCCTCGAGCCCCTGCTGGCCGAGTTCCACGCCGAAGCCCGACTGCTTCACGCCGCCGTACGGAACGCTGGGCGGCAGGTCCAGGTGCTTGTTGATCCACACCGTGCCGGTGTTCAGGCGCCTGGCCACTTCCAGCGCGCGCTCGGTGCTCTTCGACCACACGGTGCCACCAAGGCCGAACTCGGAATTGTTGGCGCGCTCGATGGCTTCGTCGATCGTCTTGTACTTCAGCACCGGCATCACCGGGCCGAACTGTTCCTCGGCCACGAGGCGCGCGGAATCCGGCAGGTCGCTGACCACGGTGGGATGGATGAAGAAGCCCTTGCCCTGGTGCGGCTCGCCACCGGCGATGACCTTGCCCTGTGCACGCGCGTCTTCAATGATGGCGCGCACCTTCTCGAACTGCATGCGGTTCTGCACGGGGCCGAACTCCACGCCCTTGTCGAGGCCGTTGCCCACCTTCGCGGCGCCGGCTAGCTTCTTCAGCTCTTCGCACACCGCGTCGTAGATCGACTCGGGCACGTAGATGCGCTTGGCCGCGAGGCAGACCTGGCCCGAGTTCACCATCGCGGCGAAGAACAGCTTCGGTGCGATCTGCTTCGGGTTCACATCGTCGAGCACGATGGCGGCATCGTTGCCGCCCAGTTCCAGCGTCAGGCGCTTCAGCGTCTGCGCGGCGCTGGCCATCACCTTGCGGCCGGTGCCGGTGGAACCGGTGAAGGCGATCTTCGCCACATCGGGATGGCTGGTCAGCGCGCCGCCGAGGTCGTTCGCATCGGCGAGCACGTTGACTACACCAGCGGGGAAAATCTCCGCGCAGATCTCGCCGAGCTTCAGCGTCACGAGCGGCGTGGTCGGCGCGGGCTTCAGCACCAGCGTGTTGCCGGCCAGCAGTGCGGGCGCGAGCTTGGTCACCGCCATGATCAGCGGGAAATTCCACGGCGTGATGGCCGCGACCACGCCCAGCGGCAGGCGCTGGCGGATCACCTTCGACTGCTCGTCTTCCTGCAGCACCGACTCGGGCAGGTCCATGGCGGTGAAGCCGCGGATGTTCGCCGCCGCGATCATGATCTCGTAGAAGGCGCCGCCCAGCGGCTTGCCCTGTTCCTGCGTGAGGATGGGCGCGAGTTCCGGCGCGCGCGCGTCGATGGCATCGGCCAGCTTGTTCAGCAGTGCGGCGCGTTCGGCCAGCGGCTGCGCGGACCAGGCCGGGAACGCGGCCTTGGCCGCCGCCACCGCCTCGTTCAGCTGCGCGAGATCCGCGCGCGGGCAGGCCACATAGACTTCTTCGGTGGCCGGGTTGATGACGTCGAAAGTACCGGCACCGCCGGCCACCAGTTTGCCGCCGATCAGCAGACGGAATTCGCCGGCCTGGCCCGGCTTGAGCTGTGCATTCATGCGCGTGTTCCCCGTGTTGGCTTGGCGGCCAGTATACTTCGCAACCTCATTTTTCCAGCCCCAGAAGGGCGCCAGGGTTGCCTTGAAA
>JBBCGD010000003.1:0-90904 GCA_037200665.1 Pseudomonadota bacterium
ATGAGCGAGCCGAACGCAAGAAGCTTCTGGCTGGGGCTGGAGACTGAAATGCGCCGCACAGCGACCGCACTGGCGGTGGCACAGGCCGACTACGAGAAGGCCTACACGGCGATGTACGACTACATGAACCAGAACGCCGAAGTGGCCCGCAGCGCATGCTGGTGTTCTCGCCCGACGTAACGGTGCACTGAGAACAGCCGGCGGATCCTTCGATCCGCCGGCATTCAGAGCAGCGCGACCACCACCAGCACCAGGCCCACCAGCGAGGCGATCCACGCCAGCGAGCGGATGCCGGGTATGCCCAGACATAGATGGGCAGATAGGCCAGGCGCGCCCAGAAATACAGCGCTGCGCCGAGCTGCGCCAGGTGCCCGTCATGGTGGATGGCGATCGCGCATACCAGCGCCGCGGCGAACAGCGAGAAAGGTTTCCAGGAAATTGCGGGGGCAGCACGTGTGCCCTGCCTGCGTGTACCGGCACCGGCGTTTCTTCCGCATCACGGTTGCCCATGTTCCAGCCCATGCCACGACTGGCGGTGACCAGCACCGCAGCCAGCAAGATGTGCACGAGCCCCAGCAGGATGCAGAGAACCAGCAGTGTAGGCAATGAGCTGAACATGCGCGTCTCCGGTGGCAGGCCGCGCACAGCCTAGCATCGCGCCTTTCGATTTGACATGCAGGTAATCGCTTGCATATTATTCATGCAGGCAATTAACTGCATGTGAACCATGGCGGAACGCCACGACACCGACTTGCTGTTCAAGTCACTGGCCGACCCGAGCCGGCGCAAGCTGCTCGACCTGCTGCATGCCGGCGACGGCCGCACGCTGGGCGACCTGTGCGCACACCTCGACATGACGCGCCAGGCGGTCACGCAGCACCTCAACCTGGCTCGAAGACGCCAACCTCGTCGCCGTCGCCTGGCGCGGCCGCGAGAAGCTGCACTTCCTGAATCCCGTCCCGCTGCAGGAAATCTACGAGCGCTGGATCGCCAAGTTCGAAAAGCCGCGCCTGAAGGCGCTGGCCGACCTGAAGAAGAAACTGGAGAAAGCCAATGGCTAAGTCGACCTTCGTCTACGTCACGTACATCCGCACCACTCCGGAGAAGCTGTGGTCCGCGCTCACCGACAACGTGGAGTTCATGCAGCAGTACTGGTTCGGTGTGTACTGCGACAGCGACTGGAAGGCCGGCTCGCCGTGGCGCATGGTGATGCCGACGGCAGTCTCGGCGACTCGGGCGAGATCCTGGAAGCCGATCCGCCGCGGCGACTCGTGATCCGCTGGCGCAACGAGAAACGGCCCGAGCTCAAGGCAGAGGGCTATTCAATTTGCACGATGGAACTCGAGCCCAGCGGCGGTGCGATGAAACTCACCATCACGCATACCATCGAGCGCGATCATCGAAATTCATCGAGGCGGTATCGGGCGGCTGGCCGAAGATCATGTCGAACCTGAAGTCGCTGTTCGAAACGGGCAGCATCGTGCTGGGCGACCCGTATCCGAAGAAGCCGGACTGAGGGCCGCGGTAAACCCGGGGCCATCGAGCCATACAGGCTGGCCCCCGCTTTGTCGTATCGTGCTGCCCACAACGACAAGGGAACCAGCCATGCTCAAGCCGATCATTCGCGGCTGCTCGCCGCCAGCCTTCTCACCACGAGTGTCGTCGCCATCACCGCCACTACGGCCAGTGCCGCGGACGCACCGCCCATCACCGCGGCCACCTTGGTGGATCGCGCGCTGATCGAAGACATCCTCGTGGACTATTACGCCGGCCTCGGCAGCGGCAACGATGACTTCTCGCACTGGTACACCAGGGACGGCACGCTCGACGTCAACGGCGAGACGGCCAGGGCGAAGCCGGCATCGCCGCCATCTACAAGGCGACGGCAGCACGCGGCTCGATGCGCAAACGGCACCTTCCGCATGGTGCTGTCGAACTGTGAAGATCGTCGTGAAGGGCAACACCGCCACCGCCGACTGCATCTGGACCGGCGTGAATTCCAGGACCGTCACCGACAAGCCCGACGTGGTCGAGCAGGGCCGCGAGCACGATGAGCTGGTGAAGCAGGATGGCCACTGGCTGTTCAAGCATCGCGTCATCACAGTGACGGCGGCATGCATCCGACCTGCTGAGACTACAAGAAGCGCTAGGCCATGCTTGCATCCCCGTGGGCGGGGATGCGAGTCTTGGTGAAAACAAGGGGGTCTTCGATGAACCGATTCCAAGTTGCTGGTCGCCAGCACGGCGGTGCTTGGCATTGCCCACGCCGCGGCACCGGCCAGTGCGGCCTGCCACGCCTGCTGCTGCTCCGGCTCGGCTGCGGCCGTGCCCGCAGCGCCCGCAGCCGCTGCTGCTCCCGCGAGCACCACGAGCTACCAACTGGTGCTCGTCGACCTGCAGGGGCAGAAGAAAGTACTCGGCACGCTGCCGGGCACGGTAGTCGCACCGCGTGTTGCACCCGATGGCAAGCGCGTGGCCTTCGAGATGCTGAGTCCCCCCGTGCCGGGTGAACCGCAGCTCACACAGGTGTTCGTCGCCAACCTCGATACGCTGGACAAGCAGCGCGCGCTGCAATCCACCGTCACCGCGCGCAAGAACGTATCGCCGGTCTGGTCCACCAATGGAGACTGGATCGCCTTCCTCGCCACCGGCAATGGTGGCGATGCACTGTTCCGCGAGCACTCGGATGGCTGGATCCAGCCTAAATACCTGTGGACGGACGCGCGGTGGAAGGCCTGTATGGCGGCGGTTCGCAGCAGGAAGGACGCATGACCTTCCTCACGCTGAAGGGCGACAAGGGACTACGGCATCTCGATGCTCGACATCGACACCAGGAAAGTCACCACGCTGGTCGACATCGCCGGCTCCGCGCAGCACAGCAGCGAGATCTCGCCGGACGGCCATTGGCTGGCATATGTATCGGACGAAACCGGTCGCGCCGAAGTGTGGGCGCAGCCGATGCCGCCAGCGACCGGATCACGCGCACAGCTCACGACCAGCGGCGGCAATCATCCGCAGTGGTCACCCGACGGCAAGCAGATCTACTTTGACCAGGGCGGACAGATCTACCGCATCGATGTCAGCGGCCTCGCTGCCGGCGGCGCGGGCAAGCCCGCACCCACTGCACTGCCGATCAAGGGCTCCAGCAATCGGAACTGCGCCGGCAATACGACCTGATGCCGGATGGCAAAGGTTTCGTGATGCTGTTTCCAGTGGCTGCAGCGAAGTAACGCCGGTCGTCAGGATGTCAGCTGGCGGGTGAACGCTTCCTGCAGGCGCTTGCCCGCCCAGGACTGCGCTTCGCGCGCCTTGTGATCACCGCGGCGCAGCCGAAGAATTCATGCGTCACGCCTTCGTAGTCCCGGCGCTCCACGGCGACATCGGCCCGCCTCAGCGCGGCTTCGAGCTTCGCGCCATCGCTGCGCAGTGGATCGATGCGTGCGTGATCAGCGTCACCGGCGGTAGTCCAGCCAATGGCGCATCGATGAGCTGCAGGCGCGGGTCCCGCAGGTCGGCTGCATTGCGCGTGGTGTGCTCGAAGAACCATTTCATCATTGCGCGATTCAGCGGCAGCGCCGATGGCGTTCTCGATGTACGACTCGGTATCGCGGCTGGTCTGCGTCACCGGATACACCGCCAGCACATGCACCGGCTGCCGCACCTCGGCATCGCGTGCCGCGATGGGCAGTGGCCAGCGCGAGATTGCCGCCAGCGCTCTCGCCGGCGAGCGCCGACCGCTGCCGGATCCCCGCCGTAGCGATGCGCGTTGGCCAGCACCCAACGATAGGCGGCGAAGGCATCGAGCCATGCCGCGGGAAACTTGTGATCCGGCGCGAGGCGGTAGTCCACCGAGAAAACCAGTGCCCGTGCGGCGTGGCACAGGCCGCGCGCACCGCCGTCGTAGACATCCTTGTCGGCGAGCACCCAGCCACCACCGTGGAAGTACACCACCACCGTGAACGGGCCGATGTTCGATGGTGTGTACACGCGTGCCGGCAACTGTCCTGCCGCACCATCGACGAGGATGTCGAGGCTCGTTACTTCCGGCACCAGGTCTTTCGGATTCGTGCTGTGCCCGCGTTGCCTGAGCAACACGTTGACCGCATCCGCGATGGTCGGATTGCGGCGCGCCGCCGCGGGAGAAAATCTTCTCGACGGCCTGCGGTTCGAGACTGGCATGCGCGTTCAGCACTTCCAGCATGTCGTCGTCGGCACGCAGCTGCCCCAGCGCCTTGCTCACCGCCAGGACGAGGCATTGGATCGGGCCTCCGGATTTGCAGGTACTCATGGCGCGCTCCGGCAGCGGGGATGGAGCTGCAGGCTACGTGCTGGTCATGCGCACAAACAGCGCATTTACAGGGTTTTGCGCGTAGGCGGTGGACTACGCCTCAGGCGCGCGCGGAATTCGCGCGCAGGCGCAGCGCGATGGGCAAAACCAGTCGCCGCAGCGACGCTGCCGACAACATAGATGCTGCGATAGCCCGCGCGATCGGCCAGCAATCCGGCCAGTGGGCCGGTCAATCCGTATGCAAGGTCCCTGGAATGCGGCGAATGCACCCAAAGCCGTGGCACGCAGATGCGGTTCGACGATGCGCACCACTTCGCGTCCCATCGCCGGAAAAATCATCGAACAACCGAGGCCCGTCAGGAACGCGCCCAGCAAGGCAAGCCCCGGATCGTTCGCGCTGAACACCAGCACCTGGCCGATGGTTTCCATCGCCAGCGAGCCGATCGCCACCGGGAAGCCGCCGATGCGAGCCGGCAAATTGCCCGAAGAACACGCGCACCAGCACGAAGCCGCCACCGAATGCAGTGAGCCCGAGCCCCGCATGCGCCCAGTGCCGGTCGAGGAAATACAGCACGAAGAACGCGCCGATCATCGCGAAGCCGGATGCCCTGCAGGCACACGATCGAGCCATGCGGCCAGATCCAGCCGACCACGCTCCAGAACGACGGACGCACGGCATCGGGCTGCGCCGCCACGCCGGTGATGGGCAGGATGGCCAGCAAACCGATGCCGGGCAGCAGCGCGCCGATCGCCATCGCACCGGAGAAGCCCAGCTGGTCGAGCAGCAGCAGGGCCGATGGGGCCCACCCACCGCAAGCGCGCCGTACAACGCCGCACCCACCAGCGACAGCACCATGCCGGAACGAGCCGGGCCGACCAGCCCGATGCCCCAACCGATCACGCCCACTGCGACCAGACTCTCGCCCAGGCCGAGCAGCAGTCGTCCCGCGATGACGATGAGATAGGCGACCCGCGGATCATGCGATTGCAGGCCGGCGATCACCGAGACCAGGGCACCGGCTGCGTAGTAAGCGAGACCCCGTCCCACCGCAAGCTTGGCACCGCGTCGATCGGTGAGGCTGCCTGCATAGCCACGCGTGAGGATGGTGGTGAGGAAGGCGATGCCGACGCTGAGCCCGGCCAGTGCATTGCCCAGCCGCAGCGTGCCCGAGACGTACACGGGCACGATGGGCAGCGACATCGGCCACGCAGAGGTAGGAAAGAAACAGCACCGCGTCAGCAGCAGCAGCCGGCGCAACGCCGGATCACGCAGTACGGACAAGCGTCAGACCTGCAGGTTTTCGAGATCCGCCAGCAGGCCGGGGCCGGTCGGCTGCCAGCCCAGCCTGCTGCGCGTAAGCGTGCTGGAGGAAGGCATGTCATGCGTGGCGAACATGGATAGCCAGCCGAAGAAGCCCGGCACCGGCTCCGGCGCCAGCGATTTCACCGGCAGCTTCAGCCGCGCGCCGATGGTCTTGCGCGATATCGCGCAAGGGCACGCCCTCTTCCGCCACCGCGTGATACACGGCATTGGGTTCGGCCTTCTCGATGGCGAGCCGGTACACCGCGTGCGACATCCAGCACATGACCGCCGGGCCAGCGATGCTGGCCATCGCCCGCATATGCGCAAAAGCCTTTCGCGCGATACAACTCGATGGCTGGAGTGATGAGCCCCTGCCGCGTGGTGTCGGGGACCTGCGGCAGGCGCACCACCGAGACATTCACGCCTTCGGCGGCAACGTCGGCGGCGGCTTCTTCGGTGGCCGCGCGCGGATGCTGGTCCGAACCCAGCGCCGGATCGTTCTCATCGGATGAACGGCCCGCCTCCGTGTTCGCGATCGCAGTGCCCGAAGTGACGATCAGCGGTCGCTTCGTATCCGCCAGCCACCGAACCCAGCGCCGCGATCACGCGCCGGTCGTCCTCGCAATTGGCGGCGAACTTCGAGAAGTCGTGGTTGAAGGCGAGATGGATGACGCCCTCGGCGCGGTCGGCGCCCTGCTTCAGGCTTGCCTCATCCTCGATCGAACCACGCACGACCTCGGCGCCGGTTGCCGCCAGGGCCGCTGCCTTGTCGTCGGAGCGGCAGAGGCCGAGCACCTGGTGATTGGCAGCGATCAGTTCCCTGACCACGGCCATGCCGATGAAGCCGTGGCGCCGGTAACGAAGATACGCATGGATGAAAGCCTCGCGCGGGGAACGCTCAGTGTAAGTCAGCCCCCTGCGTCGGGAACTCTCTCTAAAGGGCGAGGCTGCCGACCTGCGAGCGTCGCGCTGATCCAGCGCGCCTGTCGGCGCGTATACGCAAAATCATGCCTCGCGCCTCCTATGCCGCACGCATCGCACTGGGCTGCCTGGGTACTGGCCGGCGCGCTGCCATCTGCGCACGCGGAGCCGATTCCGGCATGGAATGGAACTTCGCCGTGCAGCTGGACGGCAAGGACATCGGCACGCATCGCTTCGCACTGGCGCCGGCGAACGCCGACACGCGTCAGCTCACCAGCGATGCCCGCTTCGATGTGAAGCTGCTTGGCTTCACCGTCTACCGCAACCGCCATCACGCCGAGGAGAGCTGGCGCGCGAACTGCCTCGCCACCATCAGTGCGAGCACCGATGACAACGGCAAGGCGACCACTGTGATTGGCGCAACCGGGGACGCTGGTTTGATCATCACCGCCCGCAAGGACAAAGCCGCAGCCACCAGCGGCAGCGCGCCCGCCTGCGTGATGAGCTTCGCCTACTGGAACCGCGCGCTGGCCACGCAGCGGCAATTGCTTGATCCCGGCACCGGCCGCATCGAAACCGTCACGATCACCGAACTGCCCACCGGTCCGATCGAAGTGCACGGCCAGCACGTGGCGGCAAGCGGCCTGCGCATCACCGGCCTGCCGCATCCCATCGACGTCTGGTACGCGAACGATCGCTGGGTGGGCCTCGATACCACGGTGGATGGCGGTCGCCGGTTATCCTACCGGTTGCCATGAACCTGCCACGTCCACTCCGCTACGCCAGCGCCTTCATCGTGGCGCTGTTGGTGTTCCTCGCACTCGACAGCATCTGGCTGACGCTGATGGCGCAGCGACTGTATCGCCCCGCGGTCGGTGAACTGATGCGTGAGGACTTCGACATGCAGGCCGCCGCGCTGTTCTATCTCATCTACATCGGTGGCCTGCTGTTCTTCGTCATCGCGCCCCGCGCGGCGCGCGAGCGAAGCGTGGCTGCGTGGCGCCCTGTTCGGTTTCGTGGCCTACGCCACCTACGACCTCACCAACCAGGCGACGCTGCGTGTGTGGTCATGGCAGGTGACGGGGGCGGACCTCGCCTGGGGTGCGTTCGTCACTTCGACGAGCGGACTCGTCCGCGTACTGGCTGCTGTTCCGTACGCGACGCGCCTAGAACCTAGAGACCTACCAACCCGCCGACGAAGCGCGCCACGCGACTGTCGAAGCGCAGCGGCGCATCGAGGTTACGAGGCAGATGCACTCGGCATCGGCACTCACCACCGGAGTGTGTTGCACGGTGTCGTCGGCATCGTCGATGTCGCCGGCACTGAAGGTATCGCGGCCATCATCGAAGCTGCCGCACAGCACCTGCGTGAGTTCGGCGCCGTGATGGCCATGGCGCGGCCAGGCTGCGACCCGCGCCGATGCGCAGCAGGAACAACGAGGCCTGCGGCGCTTCGGGCAGGTTGATGCGCGAGAAGCGCATGCCCGGTGCCATCCAGCGCCAGTCGGAGGACGCGACAGCCGCGCAGGCTCGCGGGCCACTGCACCTTCGCGGGCCAGGGTGAAGGAGCCGCAGCGCCGGACGCGCACAGGTCGCGGCGTGGCATGGCGCGCCTGCTTCGATGCGGGCCATGGCCTGGGCCAGCGCATCCTTTGCGAGCGGCACGGGCGCGGCACCATCCAGCACCGCGCCGCCCACGGCCTGCAGCGTATGCAGTCGCGCACGACACTCGCTGCAAGCTTCCAGGTGCACCGACACCACCAGCGCCGCGCCTTCGATCAGTCGTCCGGAAGCCAGCGCCAGCAGGCGCTCGTCTGCAACATGGTGTTGGCTCATGCTCCGGTCTCCTCCAGGCATTTGCGCAGCTGCGCCACGGCCAGCCGGATGCGCGACTTCACCGTGCCGAGCGGAAATGCCAAGCTGCTCGGCCAATGCGCGCATGCGGATGTTCCTCGAAATACGACAACATCAGTACCTGTACCTGTTCGGGCGGCAGTGCAGCCAGTGCCTGCTGCACATGGCGTTCACGCTGCGATGCCAGCAGCTGCGCATCCGGCGCGAGCTCGAGATCCGCGGGTTGCTGGTCCGCATCCCAGCCCTCGTCCAATGCACCCGGCGGCAAGCCGCGACGCCGATGCTGGTCGATGCGCAGGTTGCGCGCAATGGTGTAAATCCACGTGGACAGCCGCGCACGCGAGGGGTCGAAACTCGCGGCGCGGCGCCACAGCGCCACCATCGTGTCCTGCGTCAGCTCCTCGGCGATGGATCGGGGCAGCCCGCACGCACCAGGAACCCTTGATGCGCGGGGCAAAGTGGTTGAACAAGCGCCGCGAATGCCACGCGGTCGGATGCACGGGCCACGGCCTGCATCCACGCATTGAGCTCGTCCTGGTCGGGCATTCGGGCGCTTCGGCTCCATGGCTGCTGATACGCAGCGCATGGGCAATTAGATCATGCCTGCCCGCGGGCCGGTGATCCATGCGTCGGGACCGTGCGTATCCGCTGCACGGCCGCCGCGGTGATACTGGCCACCTTATGAATGCATTCGTGATGGGGATGGGATTCCCTTGGCGACCCTGGTGCTGGCCATCGGCACCTGGCTGCGCAGCCGCGCGCGTCGCGATGTGAGCATCATCGACAGCATGTGGCCGTGGCTGATCTGCGCGCCGGGCGTAGTGGCGATGATGCTGGCGCGTACCGCAGCTGCGCGCGGATTCCTGATCCTGGTGCTTGCGGGCCTGTGGGCCGTGCGACTTTCTGCGCACATCACGCTGCGTCATCGCGGACATCCCGAGGATCATCGCTACCAGGCCATCCGCGCGCGCAACCAACCGGACTTCGAGTGGAAAAGTCTGTACCTGGTGTTCGGCCTGCAGGCCGCGCTGGGATGGATCGTCGCGATGCCGCTGGTGGCCGCCGCGACGCGCACGGCGTCGTGGCATGTGCTGGATGTCGCGGGCGCGGCGTTGTTTGCATTCGGCTTCCTGTTCGAAGCCATCGCCGATGCACAGCTCACGCGCTTTCGCGCCAACGCCGCGTTGCGCGGCCAGGTGCTGGACAGCGGGCTGTGGCGTTACAGTCGCCATCCGAATTATTTCGGCGAGTGCTGCGTGTGGTGGGGGCTGTGGCTGATCGCCGCTTCCACCGGCGCATGGTGGACCATCGTCTCGCCACTGCTGATGACGGTACTGTTGCTGAAAGTCTCGGGCGTCGCGCTGCTGGAATCAGGCATCGCCACGCGGCGTCCGGCTTATGCCAGCTACATACGACGCACCAGTGCATTCTTTCCGCGGCCCCCACGCGCCTGAGCCGGTAGAATTCCGGCTCGTTGCACAGTCACGGAGAGACCAATGAGCCGATCCTTCCCTTTCGCCACATCGCTGCTGCTGGTCGCCTGCGCAGCTGCCTCGGCGGGCGAAAGCCCGAGCCAGCTGCGCACGGAGCTCGCCAAGATCGAAAAGCAGTACATCGAGCTCTACAACAAGACCAACACCAACCCGCAGTTCGAAATCGTCTGCAAAATGGAAAAAGCCACCGGCACCCAATTCGCCACTCGCGTGTGCCGACCGCGCTATGTGCTCGATGCCATGCAGAACTCCGCCAGTGACATCGTGCAAAGGGCCATCAACTCCGGTGCGACTTCCGGCGCCAGCTCCAGCGGCCCTGGTGCGGGTGCCACACCCGTCGTCGGTGCAACCGGCAATCAGGTGGACAAGGACACCGCGTACAAGCAGAACCTCATGGACGCGCAGCTGAAGAACCCCGAGCTGATGGCACTGGGCAAGAAGCACGACGAGCTGCAGAAGCAGCTGGACGACGCCGCGAAGAAATAGGACTGGCGCGTGAGCTTGCGCCTACGCGTGCAAGCTGCGCCTGCCGACAGGCCAGAACCCGCCGCGGAACGATGATGACGCCTGCGCTGAAGCGACTCACGGCTCGGAGGATTCGACCAATGGCGACCTGCAAAGTCTGCGGCAACGATTACGATCATTCGTTCGAGATCGTGCGCAATGGCCAGTCGGCCACTTACGACTGCTTCGAATGCGCCATCCATGACCTCGCACCCAGCTGCGCGCATTGCCAGTGCCGCGTGATCGGGCACGGTGTCGCAGTCGGTGAGATTGGTGTACTGCTGTGCGCATTGCGCGAACGCGCATGGTGCGGCTGGCGTCACCGACAATGCTGCACATCGCGCGAAGACTCCGCACCCACCGTTCATCTGAGAGGCGGGGCCCGGCGTTCAGCACTCGTTAACCGGACCCGACGCATGCTCATCCCATGCGTCGATGGCTTCCAATCTGCGCCCTGTGGTTGAGTGGCGTAGCCGCTGCGCGCGAACCGCCGCCGGTCAGCTCGCTGCCCGCTGCGCAGCTGCAGGCAGAGATACTGGGCCTGGTCAACCAGGCACGCACGCAGGGACGAACCTGCGGCGGCACGCCCTTCGCTCCTTCCTCACCGCTGCTACTTTCCAACGAGCTGTATCGCGCGGCACGAAGGCACGCACGCGACATGGCAATGCGAAACTATTTCGCGCACCAGGGCCGCGACGGCAGCTCTCCGAAAGATCGCGTGCAGCACGAGGGCTACAAACTGCGCCTCACCGGCGAGAACATTGCCTTCGGGCCTGACTCCATCGCGGAGGTCGTGGACGGCTGGCTCGCAAGCCCCGGCCACTGCGCCAACATCATGGATCCACGTTTCCGCGACATGGGTGTCGCGGTGGCACTGGGCAGCAAGCGCGGCCACTTCTACTGGGTGCAGGAGCTGGGCGAACCTGCGCCCTGAAGAAGTGGTACTCAATCAAGGCGTGAAGGACTGCTCCCAGACCATGTCGCGCGAGGAGCGGCCGACAGCGATGCGATAAGCCGAGGTACTGCGCGTCCAGCCACCGCTGCGCTCGTCCCAGTAGCGGAACGCCGCGGCATCGAGGTCGAGCACTACATCGCGTGACTCACCAGCAGCGAGTGTCACCTTGCCGACGGCCTCTACGACCTGCGGAGTGAAGGCGCAGGTCGTGCCACCTTCAGGCGTCGGGGCTGGTCGTGGCGGGCGGCGCCTGGCAGGACCTGCCCTGCGTGCCCCAGGTAGCCGCGAGGTTGTTCGACTGGGCCGATGCAGCAGGCGGCAGAACGGCGAGCAGCACCAGCGCGCAAGAACCGATGGTTGCGGATTTCGAAATAGTTAACGCTGTCATGGCGGAATCCTACCGGATTGAGCGCAGCCCGGTTCAGCGCGGCGTGGGTGGTTGGACGATGAACTCGCCCGCCACCACTGCACCGGATGGGTAGCGACCGAAACAGCCGGGCCTTTCGGTTCAGGATCTTGAAAGCAGCAGCGTGATTGCCGCGCCGGCAAGCGCCAGGAATCCCAGCGCGAGATACACCAGCATCGAGCGCGACGACTGCACCTGCACGGGTGCGGTTTCCCTGTCGGCGGTGTTGCGGCTGCGTGCGGGCGACTCATGCGCCGCCAACGCGGCACGCATGGAAGCAGCGGACGCGAGCATCGGCGGCACCGGCTTGCGAATCACCGGCGCCAGCCGCGGCGCCGAATCCTCGATGGAAACCGGCACGGGCGGCAGATCCATCCCGCGACGGCCAGCCATCACGGTCTTGTCGTACTGAGGCGTAGCGGCGGCCGCCGCCGTCTGCGCGGCCGCGCGGTATTCGAACTCCAGGGTATCGAGCAGGAAGCGTTCGCCCGGCAGCAGCGGCGTGCGCCGTTCGATGCGCGCACCACGCACCCAGGTACCGTTGGTGGAACCCAGGTCCTCGATCCACGCGTATTCGCCATCCACTTCGATGCTGGCGTGGCGCCCCGAGATGCCGGCGTTCTCGTTGTTGATGGTGACCACGTACTCGCAGTCCGGATGCCGGCCGAAGGTCAGCTTGCGATCGACCGGGATGATCTCCTGCGTGTCGAGGCGAACCAGGTGCGGTTTGGTGCTGGTCATGGCGGCGATTCTGCGTCGGTCCCCGCCCGGCAGTCCGTCGGGATTTCGTCCGTGTGATGCGCGTCAAACTTCCGGGGCAGGACGGCAGATCAAGCGTAGAGTCGGAATCCCCGTGCAGCCGCACTTTCCGCGTATTGGCGTCGCACATGCTCCCGACCGACAGCCCCCTCACTCCCGATCGCGAGGCCACTGACCAGAACCTGGACCGCGAGCGCAAGAACGCTGACCGCGCGCTCGCGGAGCAGAAGGCTGCCGTCGAGGCGCACGCCGACCACGTGGTCGAACGCGCGCGTGACAAGGCCGATTCCATCCTGCAGGAGGCACGCGACAAGGCCGACGAGAAGCTCAGGGAAATCCTCCCCGTCGAAGTGATCCAGTCGGTGGTGAACGAAGAGCGCAAGGTCGAAGACCAGCTGGTCGAACAGGAACGCGCGACTGCCGACCAGAGTCTCGCACTGGAGCGCGAACAGAACGCGCGCGACCTCATGGCACTGCTGCCGTTCGAGCGCCGGCAGACCGATCGTGCCTTGCTGACGGAGCGCATCCGCTCCGACGATGCGCTCAACAATCGCGACGATTTCCTCGGCATGGTCAGCCACGACCTGCGCGACCTGCTGGGCGGCATCGTCACCGCTGCCACGGTGCTCCGGCGCACCGCGGTCGCTGGCGAACCAGGCGATCCGGCACGCGTGAGCGCGGAGCGCATCCTGCGGCACGCTTCGCGCATGAAGCGACTCATCGACGACCTCACCGACCTGACGGGCATCGATGCGGGCAAGCTCGCGGTAACGGCCGTGCCGGGCAACCTGGCGCCGGTCATCCTCGAAGCGATGGGCTCCCAGCGTGGCGCGGCGGCCGCGCGCAGTGTCGCGCTCGAACCGCCGCAGCTGCCGGAAATGCTGGCAGCGAAGTTCGATCCGGGACGGGTATTGCAGGTGTTGCAGAACCTGCTTGGCAATGCGATCAAGTTCACGCCGGCGGGCGGCTCGATCCGCGTGGGCTGCGAACCCTGCGATGCCGGCTGGAAAGTATCGGTCACCGACACCGGCCCGGGCATCGCGCCTGAGCACATCGAAACCGTCTTCGAGCGTTTCCGCCAGGGTGCAAGGCTCGACCGACGTGGCCTCGGGCTTGGACTTTACATTTCGCGCTGCCTCATCGAGGCACAGCACGGAAAGATCTGGGCGGAGAGCACGCCGGGCCAGGGCACCACGGTGTCGTTCACGCTGCCGGCATCCGGCAACGCCAGCCCGCAGGATCCACAATAGCTGCCATATTCCCTGCAAAGATCTGCCACAAAGGGAGATCCACATGTCCACGGTGAGGCAGGAATTCGCGCAGCTTCATGACGTCCTGAACAGGACGTTGCTGCTTCTGGATGAGGCCAGCGCCCTCATCGAGCCCGCGGGGATATGGCCACCGGCGCCCACGGTGGGTTTGATCGATCGCGCGAAGAACGAAGTACTGCAGGCACGCAGCAACCTGCATGCCGCACGGGCCGCCGCGGCCGGGAAAGAGGCCGCTGCGCTTTCAACGGAAGATGTCGTCGGGCCGGAGCCGCCTGCCTACCTCGAGGATGGCCAGAACCGGAAGCGGATCGTGGTGCGCAAGGTCGCCGATGTGAATCTTCCGCTGCGCCGGTTGCTGCTCCCCTGGAAGATGCCCCGCATCGAAATCGATGTGGGCGCGCTGCCGCCGCTGGAAAACCAGCGCATGCAGGATCGCATCACGCGCATCCGCAGCGCCGCCGAACAGCAGATGCTGGGACCGGTGGCGGCCGGCGCGCTCATCCTGTTCGGCGCATTCCGCATCGTGGCATTCCACAACCCGTGGACCTCCACGCAGGATCTGAAAGATTTCGGCATCCTGCTGTGCTTCGGGCTGGTCGCGTGGATAGCCGGCCGGAGCATCGAGATCATCTGGTCACGCGCACGGCTGTTGCGTGTACTGCTGCGCCTGCGGCGCATGGCGCGTGACCAGGGAAGATCCTAAGGCATCGTGCGCAGCCGCCCGAAGTAGGCATCGAGCACCTTCACTTTCTCCAGCAACGGGTAAGTGCGCGCACCTGGCGTGGCGTCGAACACCATCACCTGCTGGTTCTGGTCGGTGAATGCAGGCCACTGCGGCAGGCCCTGGCCATTCGGATCGCCCGTCTTCGCGAAGTTCACGTCGTAGCTGCTGATCAAATCGGACAGGGCCAGGTCTTGCTTGCCGGGCGTGCCGCGGGCATTCAGCGTCTGGAAGTGGAAGCCCACGTCGCTGCCATGCCCAGATCCTTCCGCCGTCGGCGCATGGTTGTTGTAGTAGTAGCTGAATACCTTGCCCTTGCCGAGCTTCGACTGCTCGCGCGCCCAGGTCCACATGTTCCAGCTGAACGAGGTGTCGTTGTTCACGTGCCGCGTGGCGCGCACCGCATCGGCGTCCGTGGCATGTGGATAGGCATTGAGCATGGCCTCTGCCTGCGGACCGAACTGATCGCGCGTCTTCTGCTCGAACTCGGCGGGCGTCACGGCCTTCGGGCCGCCAAACGCCAGCGTTTCATCGGAGGCGTGGCCGAGCAGCACGGGCGTGTCGTTGAACTTGTGCTGCTCGTACAGCGTGTACAGGTCGTTGGACACCACGTAGCCATCGTCCACCGGACGGAAGGTCAGGCCACCGCCGGTTGCCGCCTGTACCGTCTCCGCGCTGAGCTTGCGCGCGTCGGCGATGCTCTTGACTCCGAGCTTCGCCAGGAAGGCGGTGCCGGTGGATTCCGCATACGACAGGGCTGGCACCGTCATGCCGAAGCCGCCCGCTCCCTTCTGCAATGGCGTGAAGGAAGCACCGCTCATGGCGATGACGCGCTGGAACAGTCCCTTGGCCAGCGGGCTTGCGGCCAGGAAGTTCACGGCGCCCGAACCCGCCGAGTGCCCGAAGATGGTGACGTTGCCCGCGTCGCCGCCAAAGGCGGCGGCATTGGCCTTTACCCACTGGAGTCCGGCGATGAGATCCTGGATGCCGTAGGTGCCCGAACCGTGTCCGCTCTCGCGGCTCAACTCCGGATGCGCCATGAATCCATAGGGACCGAGGCGGTAAGCGAGGCTCACGAACACCACGCCCTTCTTCGCGTAACCACTGCCATCGTAGAGAGG
The DNA here is from genome assembly GCA_037200665.1 of Pseudomonadota bacterium. Classification (GTDB taxonomy): domain Bacteria; phylum Pseudomonadota; class Gammaproteobacteria; order Steroidobacterales; family Steroidobacteraceae; genus ZC4RG30. The sequence continues at coordinate 15,597 of JBBCGD010000003.1, forward strand.
AATGCTCGTGGAACCACCCGTGTAGCCGCCGCCATGGATCCACACGATGACGGGCAGCTTGTCGGTGGCGGACTTCGCTGGCGTCCATACATTCAAGTACAGGCAGTCTTCACTGACCGGCGCGGTATTGCCCTGGGAGTTGGGAGCCTGCATGCAGGCCTTGGCGAATGCATCGGCCTTCTTCACGCCTGACCAGGGTTGCACGGGGCCGGGTGACTTCCAGCGCATGTCGTCCACTGGCGGCGCCGCGAACGGAATGCCCTTGAAGACGACGAGATCGCCGCTGGCAACGCCACTGACGGAGCCACCGGTGACCCTGGCTTCCGTAACGGCGGCCTGTGCAACGCAGACCGGCAACACGCACAACAACATCGAGGCGATGGCACGCATGAGCTTTGCTCCCCCTGGTTCTTATCACGGCGAACTGGCGGCTGGAGTCTACAACGATGTCCGGTAAATGGACCGGGCCCCTGCAATGCAAGTGAACGGCTAGTTGAACTTCTTCGAAATCGTGAACGACCACTCGCGTGGCCGTCCCGGCGTGCCCACGCGGCCAGTCGAAGGCACGCCAGCGCGCGTCGTCGCCGTGCCTATCTGCTGCCAGTAGAACTTGTCGAACACGTTCAGCACCGCGAACGCGGCCTGCCAGTGGCCTTCCGGCGGATCGAAGGTCACACGCGCATTGACGAGGCCATAGCCACCGTTGCGATCGTCCGGATCACGTTGCGGCAGGCTGATCGTGCCATTGGTGCGATAGGACTGGAACGAGTAATCCACGCGCGGCGTGAGGCGCGCGCCATCACCCAGCGCCAACGCGTACTGCGTACCGGCGCTGATGTTCCACTTCGGCTGCAGCACCGCGGAAGGATCGCGGTAATTGATCGCGGTCCTGGTCTTCTGGTCGCCCTTGAACTCGTTGTAGCCGGCGGCCACGTTGACCATGAAGTCACGCACCGGGAACAGCGAGATTTCGGTCTCGAAGCCCTGGATGTTGCCTGGCGCCTGCATGTAATAGAACCAGCTCGTGCCATTGCGCGCCGTGCCGGCAGAGAGCGGCAGATCGCCCGACGGCGTGCCAGCCGGGCAAGGATCCGTGGCTCCGAGGCCGAACACCGGCTGGCCAGGACTCACGCCATTGCTGCCGATCGCGCACTCGCGCGCCGTCACCTGCTGCAGTCGCTTGGAGTAATCCATGTAGAACACGGCCGAGTTGATGCGCACCTTGTGGTCGAACATCTCGAGCTTGGCGCCGAGTTCGTAGTTGGTCACCTGCTCGCCATCCAGCGGCTGCAGTTGTTCCGGCGTGAAGATGCGCGGCGTGACACCTGCCGACGTGAAGCCGTCCGACACCGAGGTGTACAGGAACAGCGCATCGGTGGCCTGGAAGTCGAGGCCCACCTTGTAGCTGACATGGTTGCTGCCGAAGCCCAGCGGCGCGGCGCCGACGTACTGGCCGGGACCGTAGTGGCGGAACCAGTTGGTCTTGTTCTCATCCGAATAGCGCAGGCCTCCCGACAGCGACAGGCGATCGGTGAGCTTGTAGGTGGCATGCGCGAACAGCGAAGTGTTCTTCGTGGTGTACAGGTCGTCCGCCGTGAATTTCAGGTTGAAGGTCACGAAGTTGGCCAGGTAATAGGAGCGGCTCCACGAATCGTAGTAGAACGCGCCCAGCGTCCAGTCGAGCTTGTCCGCGAACGAGAGACCAGTGAACTGCGCCTCGGCCTGGAACTGGTGGTGCTGCTGCAGGCTCGGTGTCTGCAGCAGTTCGAAGGGCGTGAGGTCGCTGTCGTTGATCCAGGTGGTGTCGTACTTGCGATAGCCGGAGATCAGCTTCAGGTGTGTCTTCGGCCACGGCGTGTCGTAGTCCGCGGTAGCCGACATGCCCCAGGAATGCAGGTGCACGTTGGGATCGTAAGCAGTGCCATCGACCACGTTGCCGAAAGTCGCGAAGTTCGTGTACGGATCGGGCGAGACCATGCTCTTTTCGAGCGTGGTGATGTTGAGGCCGTAACGGTTGAGCACGGTGGCCGCATAACCCGTGTCGTTGCGGGCGACGAGCTGCGCCTCGACGGGCGGATCGGCGATCTCGGTGGAGTAGTCGCCGCTGAGATTGATCTCCAGCTTGTCCGTGGTGAGGAAACGCAGCTGGGCGCGCGTGCCGATCGATTCGGAGCCACCCAGGCTGCCGAGTTCGCAGCCATTGCGCTGATTGAGGGTCTGCGGAAATGAAATGTCGGCCGCACTGCCGGGCGTGACGGCCACGCCGCCCGCGCCTTTGCCATCACCGACGCCAGCCAGTTCCGGCGTGCCACGGCGGTACATCTCGCAGGTGAAATCCAGGCGCTGGCCGTAGCCATCCTGGCGGCGCGCGATGCCGGATACGCGCGCAAAGACCTTGTCTGGAATCACCGCGAAATCGGCCACGCCCTTGGCATCGATGCGATCGCGCGAGCCATAGGTGAGGTCCAGCGAACTGCCCTCATCCGCGCTGGGCTTCTTCGAGATGAGCCGCACCGCGCCGCCCATGGTGTTGATGCCGAACAGGGTGCCCTGCGGACCGCGCAGCACTTCCACGCGCTCCAGGTCGAGCAGGTCCATGGTCGAACCGGTCAATGTGCCGTGGTAGATGTCATCGATATAGATGCCGACCGCCGGCTCGAAGGCATAGGCATAGTCGCCCTGGATCAGGCCACGCATGCCTATGGTTTCGGTGGGACCGTAGTTGCTGACCGACTGGCGCACGAAGGCATTGGGCACGGTGCCACCGAGGTCGCTCACATTCGTGATGCTGCGCGCCGCGAGCTCCTCCTCGGAGAACGCGGAGATCGCCAGCGGCGTGGTCTGCAGGTTTTCCTCGTGGAAGCGCGCGGTGACCACGACTTCCGCCAATTCCTCATCGCTCTTGGCCGCGGGCGTGGTCTGGGCAAAGGACGGTGACGATGCCAGGGCCAGCGCCACAGCAGCGGCCACGGGCGATAGACAGCACAACGTTTCGCGTGAGCGTGACATGACGGGACCCCCTGATTGTTTTCAAGCAGGGATGCGTGACGCCATTCCCTGACGCCGGCAAGATTGCATGCGCATGGGAGTTGGTGCAAGGGCTCGAGCGCCCACGCACGATGATGAGGAGTCTATGAGCGCAGGGACTTCAAAAGACGTAGGCCAGCCCGAGCGTCACCACATCGGCTGCGAATTTGTTCTCCAGCCCTTCTTCCTTGATGCCGAACAGATGCGCGTATTGCAGCTTGAGCACCAGGTGCGCCGTAGCGGCATACGAGCCACCTGCCCCGAGCATCGGCGTGGTGTTCTTCTTCGAGAGCACATCCGCGGACACATCCTCGCCGACCGTGCTGGTGTAGTGCGTGTTCGTCTTGCCCATGAAGGCACCGGCGCGCAGTTCCGCGCCCCAGGCATTCCACAGCGGCGCGGTCCATACCAGCGCCAGGCTGCCGCCGCGCGATCTCGCATCGAGTTCGAGGTCGGTGGCCGTGGCGGTTCCCGATATATCCGCCGAACCCGCGGCGTGGTAGTGAACCTTGCCCACCTTCAGGTAGGCGGCCTCGACCGCGAGGTTTTCGGCAAACCAGTAACCGACGCCCGCCGACCAGGTGCTGTTGTGCTTGCTGACTGAGGATGCATCCAGCGTCAGCGGCGTCTTGTTGGTCTTGAACTCATCGACCAGCGCATCGTTGAGATCGGAGCGCAGGAACAGGCGCGGCGCTGTGCCGGCGCCCGCGGTGAGATACCAGCCGCCACCGTCCGCGGATGCCGCTCGGGCCCCGGAAGCACCCAGTGCAGCGAGCGCCACCATGGCGGTGAAACAGGCGGTTCTTTGCATTCTTCGAAGCATCGGCGGCTCTTGGAAATTATTGACTCGCCATGGTGTCAGGTGAACATGACGCGAACATTGAAGGTCAGTCGTAATACGGACGTCATGCCGCCATAGCACGCTGGCCGGATGAAAAACCGCAGCGGCCGGACATGAACCTCCATCGACAAGTGCGCGTCCTGGCCCTGTGTGTCTTCGCGTGCCTGGGTCTTGCTGCCTGCAGCAGCACCAGGACGACGTACCTGGAAGATGGCGCCCGTGGCTATGCGCTGTCCTGCAAGGGATACCTGAACAGCTGGCAGGCCTGCCTGGTCGAGGCCGGCCAGGTCTGCGGGGCGCGGGGCTACCGCACGATCGCGGGCAATGAATACGACCGCAACATGATCATCGCCTGCAAGGATCCTGCGGCGGCGAAATAGCGCGCCTCGCGCTTGCTGCAGCTCCGCGGCAGCCGGCAGTTCGCAGCGTCGGCTCCCACTCCGGGGTGCGCCCCGATTATGCTTGCGCGCATGCCCGGGTCGTCCAGCCGTTCCATTTCCATCCCCATCGTCCTCAGTTCGATCGCGGTACTGCTGACGCTGGCGCTGCTGATCGGATGGATCGTCGTCATCCGCAAGTACCAGGTGGTGACGCAGGCCATCTGGGAAAACGCCTGGCTGCTGGTGGGGGGCATCATCTCGCTGGCTCTGGTGATGAGCGTGCTGGTGCTGTTCAGCATTTCGCTGGTGCGCGAGATCCTCGAAGGTCGCCGCCAGCAGATGTTCATCGATTCGGTGACGCATGAGCTGAAGAGCCCGCTGGCCTCGATCAAGCTGTGCCTGGAAACGCTGGAGCGCGATGGCCTTTCCGGTGGCCAGCAGGGCGACCTGAAGCAGATGATGCGCACCGACGTCGAACGGCTCTCGCTGTTCGTCGACGACATCCTGCAGGCCAGCCGCATCGCGCATGGCCTGCGTTCGCAGACCTGGGTGATGGTGGATGTCACCGAACTGCTCACCAACACCATCGCCAGCATCCGCCATCGCTATGGCCTCACGGATGCCGCCTTCACCCTGCGGGCACCCAGCAAGCTCGAGACCTTCACCGATCCCACGGCGCTGGAGATCATCCTGAAGAACCTGCTCGACAATGCCGTGAAATATTCCACGCCGCCGCCGCAGATCGAAGTGACGCTGGAGGTGCTGGACATCGCCTACCTGATGATCGCCGTGCGCGATCGCGGCATCGGCATCGAGCAGCGGCAGTTGAAGCGCATCTTCCGCCGCTTCCATCGCGCGCCGGATCCACATGTAAACGAACGCAGTGGTTCGGGTCTCGGCCTGTACGTCGTGCACCGGCTGGTGCGCAACCTGGGTGGCCGCATCCGCGCGGAATCGGCGGGCCTCGGCTTTGGCACCACGCTGCGCATCCGCCTGCCGCTGAGCTCGGCCACCGACATCGCGGGAGAAGCCTGATGGCTGAAGGTTCGGCACCCGGCACGAGTGATGCCCTGCGCGCAACGGTGCTGGTGGTCGAGGACGAGGCGCACCTGGCCGCCGGCCTGCGGCTGAACCTCGAGCTGGATGGTTACCGCGTCGTCATCGCCCGCTCGGTGCGCGAAGCCACCGCACAGCTGCTGCAATCCGCACCGATCAACCTGATCCTGCTCGACGTGATGCTGCCCGATGGCGATGGCTACAAATTCTGCAAGCAGCTGCGCGACGCGGGCCAGTACATGCCGGTCATCATGCTGACCGCACGCAGCGCCGCCGAAGAGCGCGTGCGCGGCCTGGATTCCGGCGCCGACGACTACATGCCCAAACCGTTCGAGTTGCCGGAGCTGCTGGCGCGCGTGCGCTCGGCGCTGCGCAGGAGCGGCTGGCGGCAGGCGGGTACGACGACGCCGGCCGAAGCCGTGCGCGGCGTATTGCGCTTCGGCGAATCCGTCATCAACTTCGACACGCATGAAGTCACGGCCTTCGGCAAGCCCGTGCGCCTCACGCAGCTGGAACTCGACCTGGTGCACTACTTCGCGCAGCATCCCGGCCGCGTGCTGTCGCGCGAGGAACTGCTGGAACGCGTGTGGAACCTGCGCAATGCGCCGAACACGCGCAGCGTCGACAACTTCATCGTGCGCCTGCGCAAATATTTCGAGCCGCTGCCCGACAAACCGGTGCACTTTATGTCGCATCGTGGTACCGGCTACCGCTTCTTGATTGACGGCGACAGCAAAAGCAAGTCGTGACGCGCCTGGCGCCGTGACACAACTATTACACGCGTTGACCGAACGCTGACCCCCGCCACCCGCGACTTCGCAGAGGATGAATCCCGCGCCGATATTGGCTGATGAAACGGAGCGGGGAACGTGGCAGAGCAGATCGACACCGGTATTGTCCAGGCACACGCGCCGCGCCAGATCGATTGGGCGGGTGCAAGCCCCTTCTTCCTCATCCACCTGCTCGCCCTGGGCACCATCTGGACGGGCATCACGCCTGCCGCCGCCATCTGCTGCGGCGTCCTGTACTTCGTGCGCATGTTCGCGGTGACCGGCGGTTACCACCGCTACTTCTCCCACCGCACGTACCGCACCAGCCGCGTGTTCCAGTTCATCCTCGCCTTCCTGGCGCAGACCAGCGCGCAGCGTGGCGCGCTGTGGTGGGCCGCGCATCACCGCCACCATCACCGCAATTCGGACCAGGTCTACGACACCCACTCGGTGGCGCAGGATGGTTTCTGGTATTCGCATGTCTGGTGGATCTTCGAGAAGGACAACCAGAAGACCGAGCTGAAATACATCCCCGACCTCGCACGCTTCCCGGAACTGCGCTTCCTCGACCGCTGGCACCTGATTCCGCCCATCATGCTGGGCACGGCGATCTTCTTCTGGCTGGGCGCTTCGGGCCTGTTCTTCGGCTTCTTCGCCAGCACCGTGCTGCTGTGGCATGGCACGTTCACCATCAATTCGCTGTCGCATGTGTTCGGCAAGCGCCGCTACGCCACCAGCGACAACAGCCGCAACAACTGGCTGCTGGCGATCGTCACGCTGGGTGAGGGCTGGCACAACAACCACCACCACTACTGCGTGTCCACGCGCCAGGGCTTCTACTGGTACGAGTACGACATCACGTACTACATCCTGAAGGTGCTCTCGTGGATGGGCATCGTGTGGAAGCTGCAGGCGGTGCCGGAGAAGGTGCTAGAAGAAGGCCGCGTGCATGGCCATACGCGCGCGCCGCTGCCGGTGCTGAACCTGCGCTCGTCGCTGCCGGAAGCGACCTAGCAGCGAACTCAACGCTTCCCATCAGGGCAGGTTCGCTGGCGCGGACCTGCCCTTTTTCATTGGTGGCTCTCATATCGCGCCATCATCGAATATCGCAAGTGGCTTGCGAAGGCTGTGGATACCGCCTGATCCGGCGCTTCAACGCGGGTTGTCGTGGTGGCTGCCATCGACGACGTGATTGAGATCCTGCTCCACGCAGGGCACCGGTTCCTGCAGTTCCGTCTTCATCAGCGTCATCTTGCGGGGACGCAGTTTCCACGGTTCCACCAGCACGGTGGGATCGGTGGCCGTAGCCTGCCACTCCATCGTGCTGCCATTGCGGGTGAGGCGCTCGACGACCTTGAGGTCGGTGCTGTGGAAGGCACCGTTGTCGGTGAGCCAGGTGTCATCGTTGAAACCGACGGTCTCGACCACCAGCGTGTCGCCTTCCCAGTGGCCGACGGCATCGCCGAGATAGGATTCATCGGCATCCTCACGATGCTTGCGCCCATCGGTGGGCACGATGCGCCAGAAAGCACCGGACACATCGTCGTACAGGAACACGATCTCGCCGGGCCGCTGCACGATCTTGTCGGGCGGGCCGATGCGTGGCAGGCCCGGCGACTTGCAGCGAAGCACGGGATCGTTCTCCACCTGCTTGTCCGACAGCTCCTTCACCTTGGCCAGCAGCTCGGGCTTGTACTTCGGCCGGTCGGGCACCGTCGCCACGCGCGGTGGTGGAGCGCCACCACCAGCAGGTTTGCAGTTGGTGATGCAGATGGAACCATCCGCGCCCTTCTGCGGCTGCACGAAGTCGTAGCCGCTGCCGTTGTCCCAGCTGCCGTTGAAATCGGGGTGCCCGTCGGCGAGGCGCGCCACCTGCGGCGCCGTGGCGGCGAGCGAGATACCCGTGATCGCACCCGTGGTGGCGAGCAGTGATACCAGCAGAAAGCGGTTCGACGAATGAGTCTTCATGAGCGCCTCTTCAAATTACGCCGCCAGCAGCGCGTCAGTTCGAAGCCTTGTCTTTCTCTGCCGCATCGGCCGCGAACTGGAACACCTTGCCGTCGGGGTAGGTGATCTTGATGATGTAGCCGAGGTTCGGCGTGCCATCGCGCGCCGGGTGCGCGACGATGGTGACGGTCTCACCGTGGCCCTTGAGCATTGCCATGCTCAGCCCCGCCTTGCGCGCCATGCCCACCGGCACGCCTTCCAGCTTCCATGTGCCGGCCTTGTCACCAGGCTGCTTCGCATCCAGCTCGAGGTAGATATGCGGGTTCACCCAATGCACCGTCGACACCACGCCGGAAATAGTCACGGTGTGGTCGACGTCGAATTGCCCGCTGACGGAGTGATGCGCATCCGCGACCGGAACAGAAAGGTTCAGCGCCATCGCGGCGATGACAGGCCACAGACGGCACAACGTTTCACGTGAGCGCGACATCGTGATACCCCTTCTTGTCGAGACCCATGCCCGGTGCGGGTCTGGTGCCCGCTGCCTGCGCGGGAACATGGCACGCAGTGCGGCGGGGTGCAAGGGTGGGCCTTGGTTCCGGATTCCGGCCTCGTGCACGTTCCCCCAATTCTCCCCCGCCTCTACCCCGACTCCCCGCCTGCATCTCCCTAACCTTGTTTCCAGCCGCAATACCGCGGCCCACGAAACGGAACGAGGAGAATGACGATGAACATGCACAAGGGAAAAATGATGATTGCCGCCATCCTGATGGGCACCTCGCTGGGTGCGATGGCCGATGAGTCGTGGACGGAAGTCCGCGTCGACCAGCAGGTCGTGCGCTTCGGCGACCTGGATCTGGGCACCCGCGCCGGTGTCGCGGCCCTGCACCAGCGGCTGCGTCTGGCCGCCAGCATCGTGTGCGACGAAGGCGTTGGCCTCAATGCCTACCAGGCCCAGCTCAAGTGCCGCAGCAAGGCACTGGACCAGGCGATGGCTGCGTTGCCCGCGGTGGTGGCCTCCTACCACACGGCATGGAAGGCGAATGGTGCGCACTGGCTCTCGACGCAGGAAAAGCCGGTCGCGACGCAGCTGGCCTCGCGTTGATCAGCGGACGCGGCGCGGGGGCAGGATGGAACCTGACCCCGGCGCGTGAACCTGCGTCTGCGTGGGCGGGACAGCTGCAGCTTCCACATAGCGGAACTGCAGCTGCCCGCAGGTGAATTCATCGCCGCTGATCAGCGGCGTCGGGCCGGCCAGTGCCGCGCCATGCAGCATAGTGCCGTTCTTGCTGCCGAGATCTTCCAGCACTGCCCTGCCCACGAGCAGCGTGATGCGCGCATGGCGCCGCGACAGCGTGGCGTGATCCACCCACACCGTGACAGCCGCATCGCGACCGATGACGTTCTCTCCCTCGGCCAGGCTGATGCGACGTTGGTCGGTGATCAGCCAGTGCCCATCGCTCGCGCGCAAGGCCTGCGGCCTCGTCACCGGCAGGTCGATGGCATAGCCGATGCGATGCACGGTGCGCAGCACTTCCTGCGCCGAGCCTTCTTCCAGCACGCGGCGGATTTCCTTCACCAGGCCCACCAGCGTGGCATCAGCCACCACACCGCCCTTCCACAGCTTTTCGTGGATCTCGCGTTTCGGCACCACGCGCGGCGCGGCCTCCACCAGCAGCCACAGCAGATCGAAGGCCTTGGGTGTGAGATGCAATGCCCGACCCGATGCGAACAGCTGCCGTCGCTGTGCATCGATCTCGAAACTGCCGAAGCGCGCGATCATCAGGAGCACTCGAAATCGTCGGTGCCGACTGGGTGGCAGAAATCGGCCCAGCGTCCGGTATGCCGCCACAGCTCGACGAAACCCAGGTTGAGCAGGATGCGCTTGAAGCGCGCGTCCTTGCGCACGTTGCCGAGCAGTGGATACCACATGATCTGGAACGCAGGTGAGTCGGCGCGCGCCGTGAAGACCTGGAGTGCGTCGAGCGCCAGCGCCTTGTCCTGCAGATAGGCAGCCGCCAACGCGATGGTCGCCGCATCGGCCGGCAGCGACTGGCTGGTGCTGTCCAGTCGCGCACGCAGCTGCGCCGGTGCTGTCTGTGGGTTGCGGATGGCCGCTGTCCAGATATCGCAGGCGGATTTGCCGATTTCCGGGCAGGCGCGTTCCAGTTCCGCACTCATTGCGGCGGGCGATGCACCGCTGTGGGCGAGATACACCAGTTGTTCGGTGGCCGCGGGCCGGCGCGCACCCGCGATCTGATCCTCGTGCTCCAGCTCCCGGCGCAGCTCCGGCTCCATGTCGAGGATGGCGTACTGCCTTGCCAGCGTCGTGGACACCACGATGGACAGTGGATCCTCCTTCCTCGCGGCCTCCCGGTACGGCCGCGCCGCGCGCACGCGGCCGGTCAGCGTGAGAAAGCCGGCGCAGATCCATTCGGCACGGGGATCGTGCCCGGCCTTGAACACGGCGCTGCAGGAGTCATCCGCCTCGATCCACTCATGGCGGTCGGACTGCAGCCACATGTTGGCCACATGCGTCAGCGATGCATCCGGCGCCAGCTGGTTGGCGCGGGCGGTCACTTCCTCGCGTTCGCGCCGGGTGATGTCGATGCCGGATGCCGACGCCGCGCCCATGGCGATGGCGAGTTCGGCGGCCGCGCGCGCATAGCCGGGATCGATGGCCAGCGCCGCGCGATATTCACCGATCGCGGCGACCATCGACTCGCGCGTGAACTTGTTGAACACGGAGAGTCCGCGCAGCAGATGGTCGTAGGCCTCCGCGCTGGAAGTACCGCCGTAGTCCTTCGTGGCGGCAACGCCCAGCGAAGTACCCAGCTTGCGCGCCACGGTGGTCGCGATTTCGTCCTGGATCGCGAACACGTCGTTCGCCGTGCGGTCGAAGGTATCGGACCAGATGTCATAGCCCGTCTTCACGTCGATCAGCTGCGTGGTGATGCGCAGGCGCCCGTCGGCCTTGCGCACGCTGCCTTCGAGGATGTGCGCCACGCCCAGCTGCTGCCCCACGTTGCGCAGGTCCTGCGCCTTGCCCTTGAACGAGAACGCCGAGGTGCGCGCGGTGACCCGCAATCCCTCGATGCGCGTGAGCTTGTTGATGAGTTCCTCGGCGAGGCCGTCGGCGAGGTATTCCTGGTCATGCGCCTGTGACATGTCGGTGAAGGGCAGCACCGCCAGCGTCGGTGGTGCGGTCGCTGCAGCGGATGCCGCGACCGACGCTGCGCCGTGGCCGTGCAGATACCAGATGCCGGCACCGCCGAGCACCGCGACTGCCGTCGCTGCGATCCACCAGCGTAGCCGGCGCCCGGACGGCACGGCGAACGTACGCAACGCTGCGGCGAAGTCCGCGGCGTCCGCGTAGCGATCCTCGGGTAATGGCGCCAGCGCCTTGTTCAGTACTTCGCGCACGCCGGTGGGCAGATTGCCCAGCACCTGCGTGCTGGTGGTAGTGCGCTTGCCCGGGCGCGTACCCACCAGCAGCTCGAACAGCACCACGCCCGCGGAGTAGATGTCGCTGCTCGCATCGATGGGTTCGCCGCGCAGCATCTCCGGGCTCGCATATTCCGGCGTCAGCGCGCGACCATAGGTACGTGTCAGCGAAGCGCCGCCTGTTTCCGTCATCAACAGCCGTGCCACGCCGAAGTCCAGCAACCGTATCTCGCCAGCCGCGTTCACCAGGATGTTCGAGGGCTTGAGATCCCGGTGGATGACGTTCTGCGCATGCGCCTTGCCCACCGCCTCCAGTACCTGCAGGAACAAGGCGATGCGCGCCGGTGTGGTGAGGCCGCGCGAGTCACACCATTTGTTGATGTGTTCGCCCGGCACGTATTCCATCGCGATGTACGGCACGTCGGCATCCACGCCGGCGTCGTACAGGCGCGCGATGCCCGGTGTTTCCAGCGTGGCGAGGATGCGGCACTCGCGCGAGAAGCGCTCGATCATGCCCTGCGACAGGTGCCCGACGCGCGGAATCTTCACCGCCACTTCACGTTCGAAGGCGCCATCGGCACGACGCGCCAGCCACACCTCGGCCATGCCACCGCGGCCCAATGGGCGCATCAGTTCGTAGGCGCCGAGACGATCGCCTGCGGTGCGCTCGTGGCGAATGCCATCGAGGCCCATCGAACCGGACAGGAAACCTGCAAACCCGGGTTGATCGCGCGCCGCCAGCATCTCGCGCAATTGCGCCGCCACAGGGGCTTCCGCCTGCGCCAGTACCGCAAGCCAGGGTGCAAGTTCGGTTGGTGACAGCTCCAGCGCGTGATCGAGCAACTTGCTCACGCGCGCCAGCTGCTCGGCATCCTGGCCCAGGGGCACGCTCGCTGTGCGGGTTTCATCCATTCCCGATCCGTGGGCCTTTCGGGCGTCTCGTGTTCCTGGGCGTTCGCGGCGCATGGCCCGCCGCGCCGGCATTCTAGCCCGGATGCCGCGCCTTCAGCCCGGCCGCGATGATCCGCGGCCGGGCCGCATCACAAATGAAAACGGGCACGCCGTCACCGGCGCGCCCGTCCCGCTCATCGCAGGCGTCCCTGCTAGTTGGCGTGTGCAGCTGGCGCCGGAGGCGGTGGCGGGCCACCACCCGGAGGGCCGAACCCACGCGGCGGATTCTTCTTCAGGTCGTTGGCGCGGTATGTGAGATACGAACGCACCGCTTCCACATCCTCCACCGACAGCGACTTGTTGAACGGCATCATGCCGTTCTCGCGCAGCGCACCGTCGAACACGATCGACTTGAAGAACGGCGCGCTCTTCAGCGCCACGGTGTAGTTCAGGTCCGGGTACCCGGTGAACATGCGGCCACCCTCGTGGCAACCGGTGCAGCTGCGCTCGTACACATCCTGTCCATGCTTGTGTTGCGCTTCATCACCGAAGTTTTCCGGCGGATCCAGCACCTGCACGACTGGCGGGGGCGCTGGCGGCAGCGTGACCTTGCCGCGGAGCTTGTACACCAGCAGGCGGTTCGCGCCATTCGCCGCGGCGAACCCGGTGCTCGCGGAGGAGATCGCCGCAACGTACTGCACGCCATCGAGTGAATAGCTCACCGGCCCCGGCACCACATTGCCCTGCGTGGCCGTCGACCAGATCAGCTCACCCGTGTCGGCACGGAATGCCGAGAGCTTCTGCCCGGCCGAGCCCTGGAAGATCAGGTTGCCGGCAGTGGTCAGCGTGCCAGCGCTACCGCTGGCCTGGCGCTGCGTCCATGCCACCTTGCGCTTCACCGGATCCCAGGCCAGCAGATAAGAGCCGGTGTCCTTCAGCACCGGTCGCGTCATCGACGCATCCGGCTGCTTCGACATGCTGATGTCCACCAGCTGGTTGCCGAGGATGCGACCACCCTTCTCCGCAACGAAGGAGCCGACGCCGTAACTCGCGGGTATGTAGATCAACCCCGTGTTCGGGTTGTACGACTGCGATGACCAGGCATGCGCGCGCGACGGCACGATGTAGAAACCCTTGCCGGTTTTGCCGTAATCGGCATCCGGATTCATGATGGGCTTCCAGTTGTTCTTCTCGTCGAAGCCCGTGGCCCAGTTGATGCTCGGCACGAACGGATCCGCCGACACTACCTTGCCGGTGCCCACTTCGATCACATACATCACGCCGTTCTTCGGCGCCTGCATCACCACGTGTTTCTTCTCGCCGTTCACGACGATGTCGGCCACGGTGAGCGGTGCGGTGGCGTCGTAGTCGAAGCCTTCGGCCGGCGTCGTCTGGTAATGCCACTTGTATTTGCCGGTCTTCGCATCCACCCCGACGATGGAGGCGATGAAGAGGTTGTCGCCGCCGCCGGGCGAACGGATGCTCGCCGCCCACGGAATGCCGTTGCCGGTACCGAACACCACGGTGTTGGTCTGCGGATCGAAGATGATGCCGTCCCAGATGGTGCCGCCACCGCCGGACTTCCACCACTCGCCGCCCCAGGTCTTCGCGGCCATGGGCATCACTTCATCGGAGGGCTGCTTGTCGGGACCCTTGGCCGGATTGTCCGGCACCGTCCAGAAGCGCCACAGTTCCCTGCCGGTCTCGGCATCGTGCGCGGAGAGGAAGCCACGCGTATAGAACTCGCCACCGCCCTCACCGATGTACACGATGCCATTGCCGACACGCGGCGCGCCGGTGATCGAATACGCGATGTTGGGATCCGTGACCCGCACATCCCAGACCTTCTTGCCGGTCTTCGCATTCACGGCGACCAGGCGACCATCCAGCGTTCCCCAGATGACCTTGCCGTTCCAGTACGCGACACCGCGATTGGAGATGTTGCAGCAGAGCGAGACGCCCGCGATCTCGCGCGGCACCTGCGGGTCGTACTTCCACAGCAACTTGCCGGTGCGGGCGTCGAAGGAATAGACCTTGCTCCACGGCGTGGTCATGTACATGCGGCCGTCGATGATGAGCGGCGTGCTCTGGTAGCCGCCGCCTTCGGTCAGCGTTGCGGACCAGGCGAGGCCGAGCTGGCTGACATTGGTCGCATCGACCTGCGTCAGTGGACTGAAGCGTTGTTCGGTGGCATCGCGGCCATGACTGCCCCACTCCGCATCCTTCGACGCGCTGCCGCTCGCCGCGAGGCATGTGGTACCACTGACGGCCAGCGCAGCGGCCGCTACCATGAATGCAAGCTTTCGCATGAGACCCCCGATGCCGATATCGATCGACTGTTGCCGCAAAGATAGCCGATTGCGCCGAGCTGCGCCCACTGGCACGCGTCCCGGGGCTGGAAAATGAGCTATCGCGTCCTGCTGGCGACCTTTGGATCGCTGGGCGACCTGCATCCCTTCATGGCCATCGGGCGCGCGCTGCGCGAGCGCGGCATCGAAGCCAGGCTTGCTGCGGCACCGGACTATCGCGAGATGATCGAAGCTGCGGGGCTGGAGTTCGCACCCATGCGACCGTCGCTCGGGCAGTTCGGTGATCGCGAAGCGCTGTCGCGTCGCCTGTTCCAGCAACTGCGCGGCGCGGAAATCATGATGCGTGAGCTCGTGATCCCCTTCGTGCGCGAGGCCCATGAAGATGTGTCGCGCGCGGCGGTGGGCACCGATCTCTTCGTCTCCCACACCCTCACCTTCGCGCTGCACATGCTCGCCGAACACCAACGCAAGCCCTGGCTGTCGGTGGCACTGGCGCCCATCGCATTCATGTCGCGCAACGACCCTCCCATACTTCCGGGTTTCGACCTGCTGCGCATCGGCAGGCGCTTCGGGCCGCGCGGCTATGACTGGGCGCTGGCGTTGATGCATTCGGTGATCCGCCGCTGGGAGCGACCGCTGCATGAATTCCGCGCGCAGATCGGCCTGCCAGCCACGCGCCACGTGCACATGGCCGAGGGACAGTTCTCGCCGCAGGGCACGCTCGCGATGTTCGATGGCGTGCTGACGACTCCGCAACCAGACTGGCCGCCGAACGTGATGTTCTGCGGCGCACCGGTGTACGACGGAGCCGCACCCGACCCGCTACGCCTCATTGAATTGCAGCAGTTCCTCGCTCGCGGCGCTCCACCGCTGGTGTTCGCGCTGGGTTCATCGGCGATCTACATCGCGAAGGATTTCTGGCAGCAGGCACTCGCCGCGAGTCGACGCCTTGGCCGGCGCGCCATCCTGATCACCGGCAAACCGGTGGCACTGCCATCGGGGGATGACTATCGCGCCTTCGATTACCTGCCCTACTCCGCGGTGTTTCCGCATGCCGCGGCCGTCGTGCACCAGGTCGGCATCGGTACGCTGTCACAGGCGATGCGCAGCGGGCGGCCACAGCTGCTGGTCCCCGTGTCGTTCGACCAGCCGGACAATGCACATCGCGCCGCGAAGCTCGGCATCGCACGCGTGCTGCCGTTCCAGCGCGTGAACGCCGCCCGGCTCGAAAGCGAACTGCGCGCCCTGCTCGCCGATGCAAACGCCGCAGCGGCCGCGCGCAAGCTGGCCACGACCTTGCATGGGACGGACGGAGCCGGGAATGCGGCGGAATTCATTGCCGCGAAGCTCGAGGCCGGAGCAAGGCGCGGCTGAGCTCGCCGTGGCTTCAGCCCGATGACACCAGCGTGCCCGCGTTGAGTGCGTAGCCATCCGGCGGTCCGTACTCATTCCAGTAGTCGAACAACCGCAGGCGTCGCGCCAGCGGATCGAAGCGCGGGTCAGCACGAAATGCCTGCATTTCAGGCAACCACAGCACTCCCCATGCACCGCCCACGGTGCCTTCGCGCGCATGGAAATCCAGTGAGCGATGCGCCAGGTCGTAGGCATGGTCCAGATCGCCAGCCATCACGTACCAGAGGATGAGGCGCTTGCGCATCGGCGGATCGAGTTCGTCGAGCGTGAGCGCGGCTTCGAGTTGCGCGAGCGAGGTGGCTGAATCGAAGTGCCCTGGCATCTGCAACCGCTGCGGAAGCGTCTGCAATTTGCGGGCGCTGGCCTCCGCAGGGCGATGCGCACGCTGGTCGATCAGCACCAGCAGATCGCTCAGCGGTGACAACGTTGGCGATTGACCCAGCGTGATCGCGACGTCGGCGTACCGTCGTGCCTCGTCCTCGTTGCCGATCACCTGATGCAGGATGGCGAGCATCTGCGGACCGATGGGATGCGTCGGCGCTACGCGCGAGGCGTAGTCGGCCTGCTGTAACGCGCGGTGCAGATGCCCCACCGACAGCGACATGTAGGCGCAACGCAGTCCGCTGATCAGCGGATCCACGGACAATCCATGCGCGGTTCGAAACCGTTCCTCCGCCCGGCACCAGTCGCCACCCAGGCACTCGATCACGGCGGCGGCGCAGTGCGTTTCGCCATTGCTGTCGTCCATGGAAAGCGCGGTGCTCGCCTCGGCGCGTGCCAGTTCGAGCGCGGCCGGCACCGCAAAGCCGAACATCACGCAGGTGGTGTACTGGATCGCGAGCAGGGAGCGTGCACGCGCGAACTGCGCATCGACGGCCACCGCTTCACGCAGCAGATCGATGGCCGTGATGGTGCTCTCGAAGCTGGGTCGCATGGTGTGGGCCAGCGCCTTCAGGTAGTTGGCGTATGCCGCGGGCGCCACCACGCCAGCCGCAACCGTTCCGGGTGGCATTTCCGGATCGATGGCCTGGAGGATCGCGCGCGCGAGTTCATTCTGCAAAGTCGCGATGTCACGCTCATCGCGTGCGAAGGTGCGCGCCAGCACCTGCGTGCCGGTGTGCACATCCATCAGTCGCACCGCCACGTTCAACACACCATCGTGCCGCGATACCTGTCCTTCCAGCAGCAATCGCACATTCAATGTACGTGCGACGCCCACGGTATCGACGGGTGTATCCCGGAAGGCGAAGCTCGCCGTATGCGGAGCGATCCGGATGCGGCTGTTGGCCAGCGAGCGGACCAGGTCGATCGCCACCGCATCGCCCAGGTGGGCCGCATCATGCGAGGCAATCTGATTGACGAAGGGCAGCACGGCCAGGGAACGCGCCGCGCCCGGATCGACCATGGCGTCGATGCGGCGCACGTTCGCGACGAAGCGGTAGCCGCGCCCGGGCGCGGTGACGATGTAGCGGTGCTCCGAGGGTTTCTCACCCAGCACCCGTCGCAGGGTCGACACCACCTGGTTCAGGCTGTTTTCCTCGACGACGACGGAAGGCCACAGCGCCTTCATCAACTCGCGCTTGGACAGCAGCTCGCCTGGTCGTTCGAGGAAGTGCAGCAGCGCGTCGAATGCCCGGGGCGGCAGTTCGAGCGCCGGGCCGCCACGCAGTGCATAGAGATTCCGCTGGGCGGCGTCGACTCGAAAGCCCTCGAACTCGAACTGATGCCGCGCCATGAAGGTCTTCTACCCGAAAGCCCGGACTCTGCCAACAAGCGGCGATCTCCAACGCATGCTGCCGAACAATGTGCTGGTGGGGCTACCGCTCCTTGCTGAGCACGAATACCCGGATGGCCTCGTGCACATCGAGCTCGAACGCAGCATCCGGATCGCGCAGCAGCTTCTCCGTGGCACTGGCATGCGTCCGGACCAGCGGATCTTCGCTGGCCATGGCCTTGCGCAACACCGGCTCCGCCGCCTGCTCGCCCAATACGAGCAACGCGCGGCTCAGGCTGAGCTGCATATTGCGATCACCACGCCCCAGCTGCGAGGCCAGGTCCACGGCCAGCGCATTCCGCTGACCTTCCGGCACCAGCACCACCGCCGCACGCCAGGCACTACGCGCGACTTCATCGTCCGCGTCACGCA
This sequence comes from Pseudomonadota bacterium, assembly GCA_037200665.1. Classification (GTDB taxonomy): domain Bacteria; phylum Pseudomonadota; class Gammaproteobacteria; order Steroidobacterales; family Steroidobacteraceae; genus ZC4RG30. The sequence goes on from JBBCGD010000003.1 coordinate 33,821, forward strand.
GCAGTGATGGCGTGATGGACGGCCATGTACCGGCATCACGGATCTTCGACAGCGTATGCAGCGCCTGGCTGCGCGCCTGTGCGACTTGCGAACCCAGTTCCGCGACCAGCCTGGGCACCGTGCCCTGCGCAGGAAAGCGCGTCACCGCCCAGGTGAGCATGTCGCGCACGTAGAAGTCCGGTTCGATCGCGCAGCGCGCGAGCAGTGCATCGAACAGCTGCGCATCCGGACTCGAGCCGATGGCCAGAGCCGCGCTGAGACGTGTCGAAACATCGCTGGCCTCCAGGGCTGCGATCTTCGGATTGTGCAGGGTGGTCATGAGGGCCTCGATACTCTCCTGTGGGGGTTTCTTCGGATACGGGGCCGCGAAATGCAAAAAGCCCCGACTGGCAAAGCCAATCGGGGCCTGAAACGGGCACTGCCGAAGGGTTGCCAGTGGCCAACCCTTCGCAACGGAAAGGGTCAGCTCATGCGGAACGCGAGCGCGTCCAATGCATCGATACAACGCCCAACGGGGGCGTCGTGCCGCATGCAGGCGCGTTCGTGCTGGAATGAGTACTTGTTCATAGGGGCGCGCACTTTACGCAGAATTCACATCGTGTCAACCGGTTTTCGGAACGCCGCGTTCAACAAAACGTTTTTTGGGTGCATCATGTCGGCAGTGTCGACCACCTGATCGAACAAGAAGGGGAATGAAATGGGGACTTACCAGGGCGGCTGCGCCCATGTGCATGTCACGGCCACCGCGGATCCGATCGACAACCATGAGTGCCACTGCAATGTGTGCAAGGGAGTCACGGGACAGCAACACACGCATGTCGCGTTCTTCAACTACGGCGACGTGAAAGTGGATCATCCCGAGAAGATCAAGCGCGTGCCGTTCAACAAGGACAATCCGGACGGGCCGCTGGAAATCTGCCTGTGCACCGACTGTGGCGCGGTGCTGATGCTGGACGACAAGCAGAAGCGCATCCGCGTGGCCGTGCCGAATGTCATGGGCTACGACGACGCGAAGTTCCCGAAGGCCACGTACCACGCGTTCTGGGATGAGAGCAAAGGCTATCCATCACCGAACGATGGGCTGCCGGTTTACGGTGGACTGCGTCCGCAATTCGCCTGGCCTCAACCCGCGGGCTGAGTCCGCACCGAGTGGGCACGCAGATCTGGTTCGATGGGCCAGATCTGCCACCTCACCCTCAGCAATGCCCCAGCTTCTCGCTGCGGTTGACGTTGATGACATCGCGACTCACCGCCGCGCGTGGAATTGAAATGATCACGTACGGCGCAGTCATGACGGCTGCATTGAAGCAGCCCGGTCCGGGACTGAAGACGCCGATGTCCACTTCGAGCGCATCACCCGCCGCGTCGCGGTTGCTCGCACGTCGCAGCCCTTCGACCGAGATGCCGTAGCCCGTTGATGGCCGCGAACCCAGCGTCGCGAAGTAAGCGACCTCCTGCGTAAAGTCGATCGTCGGTGGCATCACGCCGGACCGTGGACCCACCGCGTTGAAAGCCATCTCCAGCTCGGCCTGGCTTTCGACCAACCGGTATTGCTCGCCGGCGCTGCCGCCAACGCCGGCACCCTGCGCGATCACCTTGTACGCAACCGGCGCCGGATCGTTGATCGAGGCGAGGCTTTCATTGTCGTTGCAGGCGCAGAGGCCGAAGGCAGCGGTGGCGCCCAGCGTCACGAACCCGGGGTATGCCGTTGCACGCATGATTCCTCCTTGAAGCCGCGTGGTATCCGTCGCGGTGAGGATTTACACCCGTGCCGTTTCCATGACAAGGGATCGCGCTGCACACCACGCTGCCGGATGTCGGGTCCGGACCCTGGAATGCGTCTGAAAGAGATTCATCCAGCCGGCGAGGTCTCAACATGTACGCGTCTCCGATTGGTCGCTCCAACCGAAACATCCCTCTCGCAATCATCCTGGTGCTCGCCGCGGGCGCCATCACCAGCGCGCGGATCCATGCGCAACAGGCGGAAACGGTTCTCGATGAAGTCATCGTCACCGGTTCGCGCATCGCCGCTCCGAACCAGACCAGCACCAGTCCCATCCTCTCGGTGACCAGCGATGACATCAAGGCCGGCGGTCGCATGGACATCACCGACATGCTGAACCAGCTGCCGCAGGTCAACGCCAACTACCTCGGGCAGGATCTCGGCAATCGCACCAGTGGCCTGTCGTCGGCGGGCGGCGTGGCGACAGCCAGCCTGCGCGGACTCGGACCGAATCGCACGCTGGTGCTCGTTGATGGCCGCAGGCTCGGGGCGGGCTCGCCGCAGACGGTGATCACGGCGCCGGGGCCGGACATCGACCAGATTCCCGCCGCGCTGGTGGAGCGCGTCGAGGTCGTCACCGGGGGTGCCTCGGCGGTGTATGGATCGGATGCCATCGCCGGCGTCGTCAACTTCATCACCCGCAAGAACTTCGAGGGCCTCGAAGTGGATGCGCAGTTCGGTGGCAACTGGCACGACAACGCGAATGGCTTCATCCGGCCGCGGCTCGCCGCCGCCGGTGAGACCGGCCCACGCGGCAACACCTGGGATGGCAACACCACCAATGCCAGCTTCACGGCGGGCGCGAACATCCTCGATGGCCGCGGCAATGTCACCGGCTACTTCGGCTACCAGAAGATGGACCCGGTGCGCAGCTCGGATCGCGACTTCGGCAGCTGCCAGCTCAACTACACCGACGCACTCGACGATGTGTTCTGCCTCGGGTCCTCCAACTCCAACTACTTCGGCCCGCGCCCCGGCAATGCCGTGTACTCGGTGAAGGGCAACCAGTTCGTCGACAGCGACACGCCCGGCCTCAACCCGCCGGCATTCTTCAATTCGCAGGCCTACATCTACATGCAGCGCCAGGACGAACGCTACAACGCCGGCTTCCTCGCGCATGTGGACATCAACGATCACTTCCTGCCGTATGCGGAGTTCTCGTTCATGGACGACCACACGCACCAGGAGGCGGCACCGACTGCGCTGTTCCGCGGTTCGAACGTAGTGGGCGACACGGGCAACTATGCCGTGAACTGCAGTAATCCGCTGTTGAGCGCACAGGAGGCCGCCATCCTGTGCACGCCGCAACAGATCGCCGCCGACCTCGCGAACCCGGGCTCGGTCAGCGCGGACGTGGAGATCGGACGCCGCAACCTGGAAGGCGGCGCCCGCACGTATGAGTACGAGCACGACAACTACCGCATCGCCCTGGGCACGAAGGGCGAGATCGCCAGGGGCTGGACCTACGACACCTACGGCCAGTACTACTACACGAGTTTCTCCAACCTCAACGGCCACGACTTCTCGTACGCGAAGATCGCCGATGCCCTGCAGGTGACGGGCACCGCGGCCGCACCCGTGTGCATTTCCGGCTCGCCCTGCGTGCCGTACAACATCTTCAGTGATGGTGGCGTCACCGCTGCCGCGCTGTCGTATCTCGGGACCCTCGGCACCGCCAGCGGCAGCACCGAACTGCGCACTTTCCACGCCGATGCCACCGCGGACTTCGGTGTGTACGGCATCCAGCTGCCCACTGCGACCGAAGGCGTCAGCACGAATATCGGTTACGAGTACCGCAGCGAGCGCGTGCGTTACCAGCCCGATGCGGCCTTCGAGAGCGGGCTCATCGTCGGCAACGGCGGCGCTTATCCCAGCATCGACAACAGTCTCGGCGTGAAGGAAGGTTTTGCGGAAGTGCGCGTGCCACTGGTCGCAGGCAAGCCCGGCATCCACGATCTCTTTGCGGATGCGGGCTATCGCTACTCGGACTACACCAGTGGCGTGAAGACCGACACGTACAAGTTCGAGCTGCAATACGCGCCGGTTTCCGACTACCGGCTGCGCGCGTCCTATAACCGCGCCATCCGCGCGCCGAGCATCGTCGAATTGTTCGTGCCGCAGCTGGTCGGCAAGATCGCCTTTGGCGGCGACCCGTGCGCACCGGGCGAAACCACGGGCGTGGCGTCGGAGCCTTTCGACAAGTGCGCGCACACCGGCGTCACGGCCGCGCAGTACGGCAACGGCAGCACCACCAACACCATCCCGCAGGGCACTGGCGGCCAGCTGACGCAGCTGCAGGGTGGCAACCCGGACCTGCGCCCGGAACAGGCGGACACGATCACCGCGGGCGTCACGCTGCAGCCGCAGGCATTGCCGGATTTCACCGGCAGCATCGACTACTACCGCATCAGGCTGAAGGATGAGGTCGGTCCGCTCGATGCGCAGGTGATCATGCGCAACTGCCTGGACACGGGCGACCCCATCTACTGCAGCCAGCTGGTGCGGCATCCGATCACCGGCACGCTGAACGGCGCGAGCGTGGCGGGTGGTGGCTACATCGTGCAGACCAACGTCAACATCGGCGCGGCATTGCTCGAAGGCATCGACGTGCAGGCGGCGTATCGCGTGGATCTCGGCAGCTACGGCAAGCTGCACCTGATGCTGAATGGCGCCTACCAGCTCACCAATGAGACCACGCCGATTCCCGGTGGCGGCAGCTACGACTGCGCCGGACTGTTCGGCCCGACCTGCCAGACGGTGAATCCGAAGTGGCGCCACAACGCGCGCGCCAGCTGGGCCCTGCCGCATGACTTCGTGGTGAACGCCACCTGGCGCTACATCGGGCGCGTGAAGCTCGACAACAACGATTCGAATCCATTGCTGCAGGGATCGGCGCTGGGTGGTTTCGCCACGTACCGCGCGCAGATCGGTTCGGTGAGTTACCTCGACCTCTCGGGAAGCTGGCAGGCCAGCAAGCACCTGCAGGTGCGCGCCGGCATCAACAATGTGATGGATCGTGATCCGCCGCTGGCTTCGGTGGAAATCGTGTCGGGCGGCGCACCGAACTACTACGAGTACTACGACGGGCTGGGGCGGCAGGTGTTCGTGGGCGTGACAGCGAAGTTCTAGCCGCCCGACACAGCGACCATCCGCACCGGTTGCCCCGGGGGCTGGACAACCGGTGAAATGCTGGTTTATATTTTACTAACTGGTTAATTAACCATTTAGTGAATCCCATGCCGGACCAGCTCAGTCTCACTTTCGCCGCCCTCGCCGACCCCACGCGTCGCGCCATGCTCGCGCAACTCGGCAAGGGCGAAGCGAATGTCTCCGACCTCGCCGCGCCGTTCCTGAAGAACATGACGCTGCCCGCCGTCACCAAACACCTCAAGGTGCTCGAGAACGCGGGCCTCGTCAGCAAGGGTCGCAATGCGCAGTACCGGCCATGCCGGCTCAACGGCGAACCACTCGGCGAAGCGCTCGACTGGATGGAGCAGCACCGCATCGCCTGGGAAGCCCAGCTCGACCGCCTCGGCGCGTATCTGAAAACCAAGACCCAAGGAACCCGTCATGGCCGCAAAAAATAAGTCCGCCACCATCACCCTCACCCGCATCTACGACGCACCGCTGCAGGCAGTGTGGGAGGCATGGACCATCCCCGAGGAAGTGGCGCAGTGGTGGGGGCCGCGTGGCTTCACGCTCACCACGCACAGCCATGACCTGCGCACCGGCGGCCATTGGCACTACACCATGCACGGCCCCGACGGCACGGACTACGAGAACACCACGCAGTACCACGAAGTGGTGCCGGGCGCGCGCATGGTCTACGACCATGGCGGCCACAAGGATCGCCCGCCGCTGTTCCGCGTGCATGCACTCTTCACCGAGCGCAACGGCCGCACGCAGCTGGACATGACCATGACGTTCGCGACGCCGGAAATCGCCGAGCAGACGCAGGGCTTCATCCGCAAGGTTGGCGGCGAATCCACCTGGGACCGGCTCGCCGAATACCTTGGCGACCGGAAGGGCAAGGAGCAGTTCTTCATCACGCGTTCCTTCGATGCCGGCATCGAGCGCGTGTACGAGGCGTGGAGCGATCCTGAACAACTCGCGAAGTGGTTGCCGCCCACCGGCGCCACCATGCGCTTCCTGAGGGTGGAGCCGCGCGTCGGCGGTACCTCGCACTATGCGATGACGACGGCCGATGGGCAGACCATGCACGGGCTCGTCAGATACCTGGCACTCGACAAGCCGGGGCGCATCGCCTATGCGCAGCAGTTCTGTGACGAGAAGGAAAACGTGATCCGGCCACCGTTCTTCAAGGATTGGCCGCTGACGATGCTGACCACCATCGAATTGACGGCGGAAGGCGAGCGCACCCGGGTCAGGGTGAGGTGGGAGCCTCAGGATGCCACCGCCGCGGACATCGCCGAGTTCGTGAAGCAGCGCGGCGGCATGACCGTGGGATGGACGGGCAGCTTCGACAAGCTCGAAACACTGCTGGGCTGATGCTGCGGTTGCGTGCGTGATGCCGGGTTAAGTCAACGGAGTCGTCTTGCACGACGACTCCGCATCGCGGAGCTTTGCATGGCGCGTGGCGAGGATTAGATTCACGTTCCTGCGGCAATACTCAGCGAGGGACCGCCATGGCACTCATCGACTGGATCGCACAGGAACGTCGGCGCATCCACGAACACTTCGAGGCTTTCTCGGCCGTCGAAGGCCGGCAACCCGATGGACTCACCTTGTTCCAGCACCAGGCCATGGATGCGCTGGCGCCGGTGATACCGCAGCAGTCGTTTCACCGCGACGCCAGCAAGGACACATCGGGAGAAGTACTGGTGGCGCCGCTCGGCAACACGGGCCTGCACGTCAACATCTTCTCCAACTACTCGGGCATCTTCGGTCCCCAGACCAATGTGTGGATGGAGGATTGGGATTTCCATACGCCGCGGGAGCTGTACGCAACGCTGGTCAAGGAGGTTGCGTCGCGCGCGGCATGACGGATTTCAGCCCCCACAATCCCATCGTGAAAATCTGCCTGCAGGGACAGCAGATGGAAGCGAAAGGCATCGAGGAAGAAGCCGGAAGATTGTTCCTGCAGGCCTGGAACGAATCGACCCGGCCCTTCGAAAGATTCATGTCCGCCTGGTTCCTGGCACGAGTACAGAGGCAGGCCGCCGACAGATTGGGATGGCTGGAGGCGGCCCTGCAAGCCGCGCTCGAAATCCATGATGGCTCCGTCAACAGTGCCTTTGCCTCGCTGTATTCAGGCATGGCGCAATGCCATGAGGACCTGTGCCATCCCGACGAGGCGCAAAGGAACCACGCGCTGGCAGCTTCATCTGATGGCGCGCCGGCTGACGCAGGCCCTTTCTACCACGGCACCAGGGCGGACCTGCAGGCAGGCGACCTGCTGCTGGCAGGAGGCCTGTCGAACTACCAGGCCGATCTGAAGATGAATCACATCTATTTCACGGCACTGGTGAGTGGAGCCGGACTCGCGGCCGCCCTGGCAAAGGGCGACAACAGGGGGCGCGTGTACAGGATCGAACCGACTGGACCATTCGAGAACGACCCGAACGTCACCAACAAGAAATTCCCCGGCAACCTGACGCGCTCGTATCGTTCCGTCGCTCCACTGAAGGTAATCGGCGAAGTGACCGACTGGTTGGAGCAGACACCCGAGGAAACCGAGAAGTGGCGCAAGCGCGTCGCCGCCAACCAGGGACAGATCATCAATTGAGCGTCAGTTGATATCAGCCCTCACTTCGCCTTGAGCTCCGCATACAGCCAGCGCACCAGCTGCTCTGAAGTCTGCGCACCGTTCGGCACGCTGGCATCGAGATCCGCCGTGGGCTTCGCGGCGATGACGTCCTCGACGCTCTTGCCCTTCTTCACCAGTGGACGAATCCGGTCGCGCACCTTGATGACCAGGTCGCGCTGCGCGGCGACGCCATTGCGATCCGTGATCGCCCCATGGCCGGGAATGATCTTCGTGGCCGGATCGGCCAGCTTCAGCGTCTGGTCGAATGCAGCGAGCAGTCCTTTCAGCGAACCACCATTGGCCAGATCGATGCGCGGATAGCCGAGCGTACGGATGTAATCGCCCACCGCGAGGATGTCGTGCTTCGGAAAGCTGATCAGCGTATCGCCGTCGGTATGCGCGGCGCGTATCGGGATCAGCTTCACGTCCTCGCCATTCACGTGGATCGTGACTTCATTGTCGTAGGTCACCACCGGCAGCGCTCCCGGCGGAGCCGGCGTGCCCGGCTGGCCATTCGCGCCCGGATTCGGATGCGCAAGGCGCTCGCGCAACTGGTCACGGCTGAAGATCAACGCACCGAGCTTCGCGAAGTTCTCGTTGCCACCGGTGTGGTCGCCGTGCACATGCGTGTTGACCAGGAAGCGGATCGGCCGGTCCGACACGGCCTTGATCGCCGCGACCAGCTTCTCGGTCAGCGGCGCGTACTGTGCATCGACCAGCAACACGCCATCCGGACCGGTGAGCACACTGATGGTGCCGCCCTGCCCCTCGAGCGTGTAGAAGTCGTCGGCGAGTCGCGTGGTCCTGATCTCGACCTTGCTGAAATCCGTCTGTTGCGCCGGCGCTGCGCTCGAGAACGCGAGCGCAAGAACAATACCCGCGGCAATGTGCTTGTGAAGCATGGTATTTATTCGCCCCTTGAAAGTTGCGGCGAGCGTAAGCCATTTCCCCTGCTGCTGCGTAATCACGAGGTATCCATGAAAGTCGTAGGCCTGGCACAGTTCGGCGGACCTGAAGTTCTCGAAGTCATCGATGTACCCGAACCGCATCCGGGACCGGGCGAGGTGCGCGTGCGCGTGCACGCCGCGACGGTAAACCCCAGCGACGTGGCGGTGCGCGCGTCCGGCTACGGCGGGATGCTGGCCAACCTGCCCCGACCGATCATCCCCGGCTGGGATGCGGCGGGCGTGATCGAGGAGATCGGTCCAGGTTCTGATGGACGGTTCGCGCCCGGCGACAAAGTAGTGGCGCTGACCTTCACGGGTTCCCCGACCAAGGGCGCCTATCAGCAGCAGCTGATCGTGCCTGCGGCGTCAGTCGTGCGTGCGCCAGAAAACCTGGATTTCCCCGCGGCCTCGACACTGCTCATGAACGCGCTCACTGCGCGACTGGGCCTCGATGGCATGGCACTGAAACCGGGACAGGCGCTCGCGGTCACCGGATCGTGCGGCGCCCTTGGCGGGTCCGTCATTCAGCTCGCCAAGGCCGATGGCCTGCGCGTGATCGCTGACGTCTCCGAAGTGCCCGCCGACCGCACGCTGGTGAAGCAGCTCGGCGCCGACGAACTAGTGACGCGCGGACCAGGCTTCACCGAACGCGTGCGCGCTTTGGTACCTGAGGGCGTGGATGGACTCTTCGACACCGCGCTGCTCAATGGCGCGGCCGTTCCGGCGATCGCCGGTGGCGGAGTGCTGGTCACCGTGCGTGCATGGAATGAGCCCGTCGAACGCGGTATCCGCATCTTCCCCGTAATGGTTACTGCGGGCCTCACCGACACCGCAAAGCTGGAACGCCTGCGCGACCAGGCCGAAGCCGGCGTGCTCACTGCGCGCGTGGCCAGGGTATTGCCAGCATCGCAGGCTGCCGAAGCGCACCGGATCCTCGAGAAAGGCGGAGTGCGCGGCCGCCTCGTGCTCGACTTCACGCAGCTGTAACAGGCGATCCACGTCGCCAGCAATCACGCGTCGCGGACGAGGCGGCCGATTGACGGTGGCGCAACCGCGGCGCAGGCTGCGCGCTGTCGCCCAGGGAGAACAACATGACATTGAGCAAACGTCTCGCGGCAGAATTCCTCGGCACCGGCTGGCTGGTGCTCGGCGGTTGTGGCAGCGCTGTGCTGGCCGCGGCATTCCCCAGCGTAGGCATTGGCCTCCTGGGTGTCTCGCTGGCCTTCGGCCTGACGGTGCTGACCATGGCCTATGCCATCGGGCACATCTCGGGCTGCCACCTGAACCCCGCGGTGTCGGTCGGTCTTCTGCTGGGAGGCCGCTTTCCCGCGAAAGACCTCGTCCCGTACATCATCGCGCAGGTGCTCGGCGGGATCGCCGGCGCCGCCGTGCTCTATGTCATTGCCTCCGGCGCGCCGGGCTTCGATGTGGCCGCTGGTTTCGCATCCAACGGCTACGCGGCCCACTCACCCGGACACTACAGTCTCGTCGCCGCACTCACCGCTGAACTCGTGCTGACCTTCGGCTTCCTGATCGTCATTCTCGGCGCGACGCATGGCAATGCGCCGAAAGGTTTCGCGCCGATTGCGATCGGCCTGTGCCTCACGCTGATCCACCTCATCAGCATCCCGGTGACCAACACCTCGGTGAATCCGGCACGCAGCACCGCGGTGGCGGTGTTCGTCGGCGACTGGGCCGTGGGCCAGCTGTGGTTGTTCTGGGTCGCGCCCATCGTTGGCGCCGCGCTGGCGGGGTTGGTGTATCGCTGGCTCGGTGATCCCGACCCGGCGATGGTGACTGGCGGCAAATAGAAAACGTCGAGCTTTCGCTGACCGTCGCCGTCAACACGGCGCTCACGGTGTCACCGTCAACGTCGTGCTGCCACTTGTGATCCCCTGAGTGGCAGTGATGCTGGTCGTACCCGTGTTCACCGCGCTCACCAGACCGTTGGAGCCGGAGGCATTGCTGACGGTGGCGACGGAAGTGGCCGAGGAGCTCCAGGTGACACCCGTCGTCAGGTCTATAGTCGACCCGTCCGAGTAGATACCGGTTGCCGTGAACTGCTGGGTCAGTCCCTTCACGACACTGGGCGTACCGGGCGAGACCGTGATCGATACCAACACGGCGCCGGTCGAGGTCAGCACGGTGCTGCCCGAAATGCTGCCCAGCGTCGCGGCAATTACCGTGGTTCCGGGGCCGACTGTGGTCGCAAGTCCCCTGGAGCCCGCGGCGTTGCTGATGGCGGCGACTGCGGGCGCCGAAGAGTTCCAGGTCACCGTGGTCGTCAGATCCTGCGTCGAGGAATCGGTGTAGGTGCCCGTTGCCGTGAACTGCTGCGTTATCAGCGAAGGGAGCGTTGCATTGGCGGGCGTGACCTGGATCGAAACCAGCGCGGGTGCGTTGACGGTGAGCATGGTTGAGCCGCTCACCGCACCCAGCGTCGCGGTGATGGTCGTAGTGCCGACGCCAAGCGTGCCCGCGAGGCCATGAGAGCCCCGAGGCATTGCTGATGGTAGCGACCGCCGTCGCGGATGAACTCCAGGTCACCGTGTTCGTCACATTCTGCGTGGTGTTGTCCGTGTAGGTGCCGGTTGCGGTGAACTGCTGCGTCAGGCCCTTGGCGATGCCGGGTATTGCCGGCGTCACCGTGATGGATACCAGCGCCGCGGGCGTCACCGTCAATTGCGTGTTGTCGCTCAGCGTCCCCACTGTCGCGGTGATGGTCGTGCTGCCGGTGCCCGCCGAGCTCGCGAGGCCCTGCGAGCCCGCGGCATTGCTGATGGTGGCGACCGCACTCGCCGATGAACTCCAAGTCGCCGTGGTCGTCAGGTTCTGCGTCGTGTTGTCCGTGTAGACACCCGTTGCCGTGAACTGCTGCGTCAGACCTTGGCGATGCCGGGTGAGGCCGGCGTGACGCCAATGGAGACCAGCACCGCAGGTGTCACGGTCAATGAGGCATTCGCGGTGACCGAACCCAGAGTGGCCGTGATCGTTGCACTGCCAATGCCCACCGAGCTCGCCAGGCCATTCGAGCCGACGGCGTTGCCGATGGTCGCGACAGCCGCGGGAAAAGACGCCCAGGTGACCTGGGCCGTGATGTCCTGCGTGGAATTGTCGGTGTAGACGCCAGTGGCGGTGAACTGTTGCTTCAGGCCTTTGGCAATGCTGGAAGTTGGCGGCGTAACGCCGATCGAAACCAGTGTGGCCGGGGTGACTGTCACCGACGCGCTTCCTGTCACGGACCCGAGCGTCGCCGAAACCGTAGCGGTGCCGGTTCCCGCTGCCAGCAACGACTCGCTGCCGGCTGAACTGCTGACGGTCGCCACCGCGGTGTTGCCCGAGCTCCAGCCGACCTGGCTGGTCAGGTTCTGGTTGGAGTGATCGGAAAATATTCCGGTCGCCGTCAACTGCTGGGTAGTTCCCTTGGCAAGGCTCGGCGTCGACGGGGTGATCTCGATGGAAGTCAGCACCGCGGGCGTGACCGTCAGCGCCATGCTGCCGGTTACACCACGCAGCACGGCTGAAATGTTCGCCGCACCGACGCCGAGCGCCGTGACCAACCCGGTCTGGCCCGATGTCACGAAATCAGCGACGTCATGGTGGGCTCTGACCCGCGCATCGACACGATTGGCGTTATCAGCGATCCCTCTTGGGGGTCTGTTCCACTTCAATGGTGACCCTAAGGACTTCCATCTAAAAAGGTTGCACGGACCAGTCCTGATCCTCAACGGAGGTCAAACGACATCGCCCTGTCTGACTCAGCCGGGAGCTTCGAAGCCATTGATCATGTGCCGGTGTTCTACGGTTCACGGCATAACGCGGGACACATGAGCACGTTCTCCACCCGGGAGGTGGTGAGTTCGCGAACGTCGCGTCGAGCTGGCTCAAGTGGATACTGAAAGGCGACACCAAAGCCGGCGCAATGTTCCTGGGGCCGCAATGTGGGCTGTGTACGAATTCAAACTGGGACGTGCAATCTAAAGCGCTTGAGGCGGTGCAAGCGAGATGAGTGGCACATGCCACCGTGTCGCCTAACAAAACGTTGCAGCGGTCGTGGACGTATTAAAGTGCTCGGCCGCGGGCGGTCCGAGCGAGAGCGCACACGAGCGCTATCGCGCCCGCGTGCTGAAAGCGCGGCGTGCCGCCGCTGAACTTTGCCGTTATACGACCAGCGTTTGAGCTCATCTCACTAAGAGGCGCCTGGCTAGCGCCGCGCCAGAATCGCTCTGCTCTTCGACCGCGGCGCTTCAACCCGCGTTGCCTGCGTCCCGTCGCAGGCTCCTGCCGCCCAAAGGGTCAACCTCTCGCCAGATTCGCCGGCGCGGACCAGCTCCAGTCACTCAATGGAAAACGGTCAGCGATAAAGTGCTTGGCCTGAAGGTCAACGGTCTCCACGTTCCATCCGCAAGTGTTAACTGCGCCGGCTGGTCACCTATCGCGCCGTTGGCAACCTGGTGCCGTCCGAAGGTCACTCGTGCATTGCGCCGCTTGCAACGGTGCCGGCATCATCAGTTCAACGCCGCGCAAAAATTCACCAAGAAGCGCGGTGACAAGTCTCAGGGAGAGAGCGTTGCGGCAAAGGACAAGAACGAGGCTGGCTCGGCCAGTCGTATAACACGTCGTTGCAGCGGTCCGTCCCCACCATAAAGTGCTCAGCGCGCGGACAAGCCTCGCCGGTGGACGTTTGACCTGCGCGCCAATCGCTTATCGTGCGGCCGCTGAACTCGGCCGTTATACGGACCAGCGAGTTGAACTCATCTCACTAAGAGGCGCCTGGCTAGCGCCGCGCCGGATTCTCCCTCGCTCGTCGACCGCGGCGCTCCAACCCGCGTTGCTCGCTTCTCCCTTGGCAAGCTCTCGCGGCCCAAAGGGTCAGCCTCTCGCCAGGTTCGCCGGCGCAGGCAGCTCCAGTCACTCTTTCGAAAACGGTTGGCGATAAAGTGCTTGGCTTAAAGGGCAGGCGGTCTCCGCGTTCTGTACGCAAGTGTTAACTGCGCCGGCCAGTAGGTCCACGCCTTCGTTGGAAACCAAGTGCCGTCCAAAGGTTACTCGTGCATTGCGCCGCTGCACCTGCAGCCGCATCATCTGTTCGGCGCCGCGCTCGAATTGACCAAGAAACGCGGCGGCAAGTCTCAGGGAGAGAGCATTGCAGGCAAAGAACAAGATCGTGCCCGGTTCGACCGGTCGTATAACAAGTCGTTGCAGCGGTCCGTCCCACCATAAAGTGCACAGCGCGCGGACAGCCTCGCCGGTGGGACGTTTGACCTGCGCGCCATTCGGGCTTGCTGCGGCCGCTGAACTCGGCCGTTATGCGGGCACTCCCCCCGCCTTGCAGGTCCTGAAGACCAGAGAGTTGTCTGTGCTCAATCTCCAGCACGCGAACTTTTCTCCAGCCGGGAAAGTGCATCTACTGTGGTACGACAGACGACCTGCGGAGAGAGCACATCATTCCGCTTGGTCTGAATGGAAATGCGACCCTCCCCCAAGGTTCTTGCGGAGCCTGCGCTGAGATTACGAAGGAATTTGAGAGAACGGTGCTACGGGGGCCAATGTGGGCCGTGCGCCTTCATAGAGGGTTTCGCTCGAGGCGTAAGCACGCACAAGCGCCAAAGTTCTACCCGATGACGTCTCAAGAATCATCTGGGCAAATTCAATGTCACCGTTCCATTGGAGAAGTACCCGATCCTTCTTCACTTCCCGATATTTGCCCCACCGGCCTGCATCCATCCGATGGCTACGTGAGTGGAGTCCGTCTATCCGGACTCCACTCGCTCTCCTTCGGGCCTAGGGCCTGAAGAGGTTGCCAAATCTTACGGAGCCACGGAGGTCTCTCTGAGCCAGAATCCGGAACCAGTCGCATTTGCCAGGATGCTGGGGAAGATTGGTTACTCACTTGCATGTGCAAGGAATCAAATTGGCCTGGTCAGCGACGCTTCTCCCCTGGTCCGATCCATTCTGGGGGTAGATGATCAAATCGGACGTTGGGTCGGAACTCTTACTGGTGAAACGATTGTAGAGAAGGGACAGCTTCACTATCTGAATACCCATGAAGACAGTTAACTACGGCATGCTGATAGCAGAGATTCATCTATTCAGCGACTCGCAAGCTCCACGATACGGAGTAGTAATTGGGCCTCTTCGTGGTGCCGCATAACAAATCGTTGCAGCGGTCGTGGACGCAATAAAGTGCTCGGCCGCGGGCGGCCGAGCGTGATCGTTTTGTGCGGTCGCTGGCGCGCCCGCGTGCTAAGAGCTCAGCGTGCCGCCGCTGAACTGTGTCGTTAGGCGCACGTGATACGTCTTGCTTGAATCTCTCGGAGATTGCGCCTGCGGCCTCGTATGCATATTATATGCATGTGGACATCGAATGGGATCCAGCAAAGGCTGCATCAAACCTCAGGAAGCACGGCATCAGCTTCGAAGAGGCCGCAACGGCGTTGCTAGATCCCAGCGCGCTGGCCCAGCCCGATATTTCTAGCTCTGAAGAGCGTTTGGCTCCTCATCGGCATGAGTTCCGAGACTAGGCTGGTTACCTTGGTCTACACGCTTCGTGGCGAAGAGCGCATTCGCCTCATTTCGGCTCGCAAGGCCACCCGTAAGGAGGCAAAACACTATGCGTAAAGAGTACGACTTCTCCAAAGCCAAGCGCGCCAAGACGGTTCCGCATCTCGCCAAGCTCCAGGCAGAGGCAAAGGGAAAGACTCGCATCACGATCATGCTCGACAACGACGTGCTCACGACCTATCGAGCGAAGGCAGATAAGGAAGGTCTTGGGTACCAGACCCTTATCAATCGCGCGCTGCGGAAGGCAACGTCATCTCAAGCGCTTGATGAAGCAACGCTGCGTCGAGTGATTCGCGAAGAACTTAAAGCCGGTTAGCTTGTGCTGCGCGCGCCTAACAAATCGTTGCAGCGGGCGTGGACAGATAAAGTGCTCGGCCGCGGGCGGCCAAGCCTCAAGCACACACGAGCGCTGGCGCGCCCGCGTGCTGAAAGGCCGGCGTGCCGCCGCTGAACTGGGGCCGTTAGGCGACGAAATCAGCTGGTGATTTCTCCAGCCTCGGTGCAGCTAGCGCAATATCGCCGCAAAGGCTTGTGCAGAAGTCGGGCTCGAGCAACTCAACAAGCTTCGGGCCCATCTAACGGGCGACTTGGATCCAAAGGACAAATCGGATCGCATCGGCCTTGGTCTTGTCGCCGCTGCTAACCTTTGCCGGGCGCTGGAGATATACGTGAAGATTCTTCACTTCCAGCACTTTCGCCTATTACCTGAAGAGCACGACCTTCCAGAGATCATCTCAAAGCTCCCCATGGACTCTCGACATCACCTTTCGGAGACCTATGAGATCAACATTGCTCGCTCCGCTTCACTCAAGATATCGAGTTTTACACTCAGTAACTCAGAGCGCGGGTGGCATCTTCTCGAAGCACCCGAACCTCGTATGGAAACATTTGACGATGCCATCGAACATCTCAGTGAGATCCATCTTGCGTGGCGGCGCACCTACGAGCGTTTATTCGAACCGCAAACGACCACCCTAAACTTTAGGGCGCTTCTGGCTGCGATAGCAGCCGTCGATATCGTGATAGCAGCCCCATCCAGGAGATGAAGAGATTGATATTCATGCCTAGTGCTGCGTCGCCTAACAAATCGTTGCAGCGGTCGGGATAGTTCCTTCGGTTCAGTGGACACCCTGGTCTAACAACCAGGAGTGTCGAGATGCCAAGACCAGGACCCAGGACGACTGCCCGTTACACCGAGCGGTTCAAGGCCACCGCCGTCCGATTGAGCCAGTTGCCAGGCGTTCGAGTGAAGGATGTTGCCGAGTCTCTTTACATCCACCCGTTCATGTTGTCTCGTTGGCGCAGGCAAGCACGCGAGGGATTGATCGTGATCAAGGGTGTAAAGCTGGATGTAGAGGTTGCTGCCGAGCTGAAGGCGTATCGCAAGCTCAAGAAGGAGCACGAGCAGCTGAAGATGGAGCATGAGCTGTTAAAAAAAGCCATCGCCTTCACTTCAGCTCGAAGGGGGAAGTCTTCGCCTTCCTCGAGCACAGTGAAGGCACGCACCCGATCCGAATGATGTGCCGCCTGTATGACGTGAGCCGCGCCGGCTTCTATGCCTGGAAGGCGCGGTGTGCCAGCAATCGCTCTGTGGAAGATGAGCGCCTGGCTGAGCAGATCCGCCATATCCATGCCAGCACCCGCCAGACTTATGGCAGCCCGCGCGTGCATGAAGCGCTGCGCCAACAAGGCGAGCCGGTCGGCAAGCGCCGTATCGAGCGGATCATGCGCGAACGCGGCATCCGCGGCTGTACAGCGAACCTGTACCGCAGACTGCCGGGCCTCACGCGCTTCTACGGCACGATCGGCTGTCAGGTGCATGAGGCAACGGTGACTGCACCAGATCAAGTGTGGGTCTCGGACGTGACGTATCTGAAGGTGAATGGTCAGTGGCGATACCTCGCCACGGTGATGGACCGGCACTCGCGTCGACTGCTGGGCTGGGCCGCTCTCCGCGGACAAGGGTGTGCAGGTGGTCAGCAGAGCGCTGAGTGCTGCCCTGCGTACCCGCAGGCCCGTTCAAGGAACGATCTTCCACAGTGATCGAGGCTCTGAGTTCCTGGCCTACGGACTGCGCGAGCAGCTGCAGGGTGCAGGTCTTGTGCAGTCAGTGAATCGACCGCGCAGGATGACCGACAACGCGCATATGGAGTCCTGGAACAAGACGCTGAAGTCGGAGATGTATCACCGCCGAGAGTTCCACAGCGACCAGCAGCTGCGTGCCGCCCTCCACAGCTACATCGAGTTCTACAACCGCTATCGCCTGCACTCAGCCCTCGGTTTATCGTTCGCCGGTGCAGTTCGAGAATCGTGTCCACTAACCACAGGGTGTCCACTTTTGCGAAGGAACTCTCCGGGGACACATAAAGTGCTCGGCCGCGGCGGCCGACCTTTCAGCACACGAGCGCTGGCGCGCCCGTGTGCTGAAAGGTCGGCGGTGCCGCCGCTGAACTTTTCCATTAGGCGACACTGCCTTTACGCGTACGCATAAGTCTTAAGAGGTGCGTGAATCCGTGAAGTACATGCTTTCCAAGGCCATGGTCGCAGAGAGCATTGTCTGGTTTTGCTCGGAGGCTTGCCCCGAGCTACTTGAAGAAATGCAGAAGGCGAACTCGCATTTCCAGACTACCTTGCTAGAAGCGGAAGCAGTCATGTCAAGCCGAGGCATCCAAAGCGCGCATCTCGACTGGCAGACCCCAGAACGCCTGAAAAAGGCTAGTTGCACGAAGTCAGCTCGGAATGGCCAGGATCGTAAAAGATCCGCATGCCTTCTGTTCGCGGCACATTGGAAAAATGAACTCCGCCACGACGGAGGCTTTGGTCGAGAAAAGAAATAGCTGAACTCAAGGGCATCGATGAGGAAGCACGCGCCATGCCTATCATCTCCATGCCGACCGAAGAGGGTGCATAGTGACAGTGTCGCCTAACAAAACGTTGCAGCGCTCGTGTGCTGAAGCCACGGCGTGCCGCCGCTGAACTCGGCCGTTAGGCGACTAGCAACCCATGTCTTCGATACCCTCAGATCTCTACGATCGAGTCCTGCAGCTAGCCACTGACCTCATGACTGCATCAGAGGCAGGAGACGACTTGGCGTATGGAAAGAGTTTCGCCGTATGGAAAGAGTTTCGCTCAGCTAAATGCTCTCTACGAGGAAAGAAGGATTGTGGGGGCGTCTCATCCATTCTTGACGGAGGCGCTGGCCGACTACACCGCCGAAGCGGCGGAATCCGCTGCTCTGTATGCACTTGCCATAGAGCAGGCAGCGACATTTACAGATGAACCAACTCACACCAAGCACATCGGTCTTGCCGAAGCGTTGATTTCTCTTGGCCGCTTGGCTGAGGCGCGAGAACACCTCATCATCGGACAGCGCCAGGCTAGATCGGCAGGCGATAGTCATTGGGTAGATCATGCTGCAGAACTATCTAGATCTTTGGTTGCTTAGGGCAGTGGCGCGAGTTGAGGCGCAGTCGAAGATGCGTTCTAGAAAAGTCGTGCTCGTGTCGCCTAACAAAACGTTGCAGCGGTCGTCGACACATAGACTGCTCGGCCGCGGGCGGCCGAGCGAGAGCGCACACGAGCGCTGGCGCGCCCGCGTGCAAAAAGGGCGGCGTGCCGCCGCTGAACTGGGCCGTTAGGCGACACTGTGAAAGCACTTCTACAGATACTGTCCTCCCTTCTCTGGCCGACACGCACAATCGGGCAGAAGACCAAGTCCGACGCATACCTCCGACCGCTTCTCTTCCTGGCAATAGCATTGCTGCGTGGCCAGAGCTATTCGCTTCGGCGGACTTGATCTTGCTCGTCGATATGCTGGGAGCGGTCTTGTTCCTTTCCGCCTTTGCGGCACGCGGTCAGCCGCCAGTTTGTGTTGCACGGGATTTTTCTGGTGACCGTGCACGCTTTCCGAGACTGGATCAAAGACCCTGGTGCGACTAGAGTCTGGCCCCTTGCATACGCCGCTCAATGGAAGAGTCGTGAATACCAATCGCCCGACGCTGCCGATTTCCACACCTGTCCCGGAACTGCCGGTTCAGGACGTCAAGCGTGCCCAGCAGCACTATCACGACGTGTGGGGCTTCGAGATCGGGTGGCTGCAGCCGAGTGAAGAGATCGGGTCCGTGCACAACGAAAAGGCCGTTCTATTCCTCAGAAAGCGAGCGCTGCCATTCGAGCCCGCGGTGCATTGGGTATTTGCGCAGCACATCGAAGCGGCTTACCGGGACCTGCAAGCCTCCGGCGCGAAGATCGTGGCACTGCTGGAACTGAAGCCCTGGGGGTTGAGGCAATTCACGGTCGAAGACCTCGATGGCAACCGCTTCTACTTTCACTGTGACTAGCCTCTACGGCAGGACCGGACTCAAACGCGGAAGTGTTTCGGATTTCAATCCGCGGCGCCGCCGGAAATGACGTTTTGCCTTTCCGATGTTGTTCCCTGGGGTCGCACCTTTGCGGAGTACGAGGCGATGTTCGCCCTGACAGACAACGACCTCCGCAAGAACATCCTCGGATGTGGCGATGGACCGGCATCCTTCAATGCCGAAGCAACCCGGCGCGGCGTCGAGGTTGTCTCCGCCGATCCAATCTACGGATTCTCCGCCCGGGAGATCGCCACCAGGATCGATGAAACCTCACCCGTCGTTGCAAGGCAGCTGCAGGAAAATGCCGGAGAGTTCCTGTGGCACTACTTCCGTGATGCAGACGCGGTGATCGACGCACGGCTGCGGGCAATGCGCCTGTTCCTGGCGGACTATGCCGCGGGTACCAGCGAAGGCAGATACATGAAGTCGAGCCTGCCAAAGCTGCCTTTCCGTGATCGCCAGTTCGGCCTGTCCCTTTGCTCCCACTTCCTGTTCCTGTACAGCCAGCATCACGACCTCGACTTCCACCTGGCCGCGATTGACGAGCTTTGCCGGGTTTCCGAAGAAGTCCGGATCTTTCCGCTGATGGAACTGGGATCAGTTCCGTCGCGCCACATCGAACAGGTGATCTCGCACTTGAGGAACTCCGGCCACGCCGCCAGGCGCGTCGGCACCGGATACGAATTTCAGAAGGGTGCGAATGAGATGCTGTGCATATACCCTCTCCAGTCCGATGCAGCGACTTGAACGATAGCGGATATGGCGAACAGGATTTTCAAGACACTTCTTGTCGTTGTAATGGGCCTGCTGGTCATGGCACCCATATCAGTGCTCGTCTACGTCCCGGTTCGAGGCCACTTCATCCGGTCTGCATACGATCGCGTGCACCTGGGCGACTCGCGCAAGTCAGTGGAATCCACTATGGGTTCCCACTTCATGGCGGCCAGCGACAAGACCCGGCATCTCTCCTCACCACTCGAGTATCAATACTTCTTCTGGCCCGCGCCGCAGGTGTGGGTGATCGCATTCAAGGACGATGTGGTCACGCAAAAGGAAGTCCTGGTTTCGCCCTGAGAAGACCTGGCCGGTCACCGCGTCCTGACCAGACGGTGGTCCTGCAGCAGGGAATTTTCCAGGGCATGTCGAAATCGCCGCACGTCAAACGTCGAACAGACAGCAACACCTGGAATCACCGCCTTTGAGCCATCCGGAGAAACGACCATGACCAAGACGATCTTCATCAGCCTGCCCGTCGTGGATCTCGCCGCGTCCACGGCCTTCTACAAGGCCATCGGCTTCACCTGCAACCCCGCCTTCTCGGATTCCACGGGCGCCTGCATGGTGTGGAGCGAGACCATCAGCGTCATGCTGATCACGCATGAAAAATGGCGCACGTTCACCACCCGACCGATCCCGCCGCCGACCTCCAGCGAAGTGGCGTTCAATGTGTCCTGCGAGAGCCGCGAAGTGGTCGATGCGATGAACACCGCCGCGGCTGCAAACGGTGGCACCGCCGACATCAATCCGTTGCAGGATCATGGCTTCATGTATGCGCGCGACCTCGCGGACCCGGACGGCCATATCTGGGGCGCGCTGTGGATGGATCCGGCGGGAATTCCGGCCGACCACAAGCAATGAGGGATTGAGATGCCCGACACCCGGACACAGATCGCCACGTTCATCGGCAGGTACTCGCCTTCGGTCGCCAGGCAGTTCCGCGCGGCGCGTACCCATGTGCGCAAGCTGTTTCCGCGTGGATATGAGCTGGTGCACGACAACTACAACGCGTTCGGATGTGGCTACTCATCCACTCCGCTCGCCTCGGGCGTCATCGTGTCGGTGGTGGCTTATCCCAGGTGGGTGACGTTGTTCTTCTTCAGCGGACCGCGCCTGCCGGACCCGGAGGGACTCCTGCAGGGCACGGGGTCGAAGGTGCGCAGCGTACGGCTCGAGCCGCTGGCGGTGCTGGAATCCGACGCCGTGCACGATCTGCTGGCGGCGACCATCGCGCCGTTTGCTGCCGGGCTCAAGACGAAACCCAGACTCTCCACCATCATCAAGACGCAATCGGCCAAGCGGCGGCCGCGCAGGCCTCCGGCACGCAAGACCCGGTAAGCTACCGGTTCGAATGCAGCAGACGATCCACATCCGTCCGGTTGAAGCCGGCGACTACGCCGCATGGCGTCCGCTGTGGGATGGCTACAACGCCTTCTATGGCCGCGTCGATGCAACGGCATTGCCCGAAGGAATTACCACAGCCACCTGGGATCGCTTCCTCAACGCCGAAGAACCGGTCCACGCACTGGTCGCGCTGTCGCAGGGGCAGATCGTCGGCCTCGCGCACTTCCTCTTCCACCGCAGCACCACGCGCATCGACGATGTGTGCTACCTGCAGGATCTGTTCACCGTAGAGCACCTGCGCGGCCAGGGCATCGGTCGCCAGCTCATCCTTGCGGTGTATGCAGCCGCGCGACAGGCGGGCAGCACGCGCGTCTACTGGCAAACCCACTCATCGAACGACAAGGGCCGCGCGCTGTACGACAAGGTCGGCGAGCACAAGGGCTTCATCGTGTACGTGAACGACATTCCACCCGCCCACCAGGCTGGTCATTCCACCCGATAGAAGCGGATGATGACTTCATTCGGCGTGCGCTCGCCTACGCCCACGAAAATGCTGCGGGTGATC
The DNA here is from genome assembly GCA_037200665.1 of Pseudomonadota bacterium. Taxonomy (GTDB): domain Bacteria; phylum Pseudomonadota; class Gammaproteobacteria; order Steroidobacterales; family Steroidobacteraceae; genus ZC4RG30. The sequence continues at coordinate 55,929 of JBBCGD010000003.1, forward strand.
CACTGCAGTCCTGGCGCCGAGGTTTCAAACTTCGGCACTGAGCGAAAATAAACGAGCTTGGGGTCGACCGCCTGGCCGGCGTTGAGTTTCTGCATCACGTCCGGTGGTGCGTGGCGCATTCCCGAGTTCTGCACGTAAACCAGCTCGCCACTGGAGGTCCGCACCGTGTAGCGCGCATCCAGTTCCGTGAATCCATCGGGCTGCACCAGCAGCCAGTCGCCTCCGCTGCCGGGAACCACGGAGGCATTGATCATCGGCCCGATCAGCGTGCCGCTGAGCATGGGGACGAACCTTCGCGTGCCGTGTGGTACCTGGCCGATCACCACCGCGTCGGCCACTTTGGCCCGGAGCTCAAAAGCGAATGTCAGCGACGGCGGGGGTGGAGCAGCAACCGGCTTGCCCTCCTCCGCTGCGTGGACGAATGAACCGGCAAGGCCAGTGAAGATGCAGAGCATCACGGACAGGAGGCGTGTTTTCATGCGCCGATGCTAGCGCGCCGGCTAGACTTGATCCATGGCATTCCCCTACGTCACCGACCTGCTCAATGCAATTTTCGGAACGCACTGGCACCTGCCCTTTCCGACGTTCGGGCTGCTCGTTGCGACCAGCATCCTCGTCGCCACGCGGGTAGTGCGCGCGGAGGCATTGCGGATGGAATCCGTCGGCAGGCTTCCACTTGCCGCGCACGCGGCCGTCAGCGACATGACGATGGTCGCGGTGCTGGCTGGCCCTCATCGGTGCGCGCGTGTTCGATGTCATGGATCATCCGGCCGCGTTGCTGGCGGATCCACTGGGCACCATCTTCACGCGCTCGGGCTTCTCCATCTATGGCGGCCTGTGCTTCGGCCTCGTCGCGGGGCTGATGTTCCTGAAGCGCCGCGCGATTCCGCTCGCGCCGATGCTGGACGCGACGGCGCCCGCATTGATGCTGGGCTACGCCATCGGCCGGCTGGGATGCCAGCTGTCAGGTGATGGCGATTGGGGCATCGCCGCCGATCTGTCGTTGAAGCCGGCATGGTTTCCGCATTGGCTGTGGGCACAGGTGTATCACGGCAACATCGTTGGCGTGGTGATCCCTGAACCGGGCGTCTACCCGACGCCGCTATACGAATCCCTTGCGGCCTGCGCGCTGTTTGGCCTGCTGTGGTCGATTCGCTCCGGCAGGCAACGGCCGGGATATGTGTTCTCCGTGTACCTGGTCCTCGCCGGCTTCGAGCGCCTGCTGGTGGAGAAGATCCGCATCAATCCACCGCATGCATGGCTGGGTGTGCAGCTGACGCAGGCGGAAGCGGTTTTCGATACTGCTGGTCTGCGCGGGGTTGGTCGGCATGCTGTTGACGCTCGGCTTGCGCAAGCCGTGGCAGCGCGCGCTGCTCGCGCTTGGCGTGCTGACCGCGCTATCCGCCTGCGTGCCCTTGAGGGTCAGCTAGATGTCCAGGTCATTTCTGGTTTCTTCGGCCGCTGTGTTGATGCTGGCGACCGGCCTGCTTCAGCCACATGCGGGCTTCGCGCAAGCCACACCGACTCCGCAGTTCTCCGCATCGCTGGCTGGCACGTTCAAGGAAGCGCAAGGCGCCCGGCAGGAAAAGCGCTGGCCGGATGTCATCGCACTGGCGCAGAAGGCGCTCGCCAGCACCGACCGCAAGGCCGACGACACCTACTACGCCTACTACCTGCTGGCCGAAGCCTATCGCGCCACCGGCAACCGCAATGAAGTACGCAAGGCCATGCAGGGCATGATCGATTCCGGCTTCCTGACGCCGGAACAGCAGATCGCGCTGGTGGGCACGCTGGCGACGATGGATTCGCCGAAGACTCCGCGGTGAATCCGCGCGCGCCGGGCATCGATGCGACTGCGCGCCTCGCGCTGGACGGCGGCAAACCTCAAGGCCTTCGCGGCGCAGAGCCCGCAGCTGGCGAACCGTTACCGTAATCCCTGAACGACAGCGACCGCTATGATTGGGCTTCCCCGGAAGTTATAGAGGTAAACCATGAAACGCGTCACCGGCATCGGCGGAGTGTTCTTCAAGGCCAGGGATCCAGGGGCCCTCGGCGCCTGGTACAAGAAGCACCTCGGCATCGACGTTCAGGATTGGGGCGGCGCCGCGTTCGACTGGAACACGCCCGACAACCCCAACGGCAAGGGCACGACGGCCTGGAGCCTGTTCGCATCCGACACGAAGCACTTCGAGCCGAGCGCCGCGCCGTTCATGATCAATTACCGCGTCGCCGATCTGCATGCACTGCTGGCAGCGCTGCACTCGGAGGGTGTGCACGTAGAGCCCAAGGTCGAGGAATCCGAATACGGCAAGTTCGGATGGGTAGTCGATCCGGAAGGCAACAAGGTGGAGCTGTGGGAGCCGCCTGCAGGGCAATGAGCTGATGGAAAGCTCCATCACCGCGGGTTGGTCGGATTTCTTCGTCGCCGCATCGGGAGTGGCCGGTGCCCTGGCCGGCCCTCGCCTTCGTCGCGATGTCGATCAACCTCGCGCGCATCATCGAGACGCCGGGCATTGCCGGGCGTGCGGCTGAAACCATCCTGCTGCTGTCGGCCACGCTGGCCGGTTGCCTGATCGCACTGGTTCCGGGCCTTTCAGCAACGCAGCTCGGCATCGGCCTGCTGGTCGTATCGTTACCCACATGGGCGGTGGCGATGAGCGTCCAGGTGCATTCGCTGCTGAACAAGACCTACTTCCACATCAATCGCGCCGTGCTGCGGTTCATCCTGCTGCAGGTCGCGGCGTTGCCCGCCATCTGGGCAGGGCTGTCACTGTGCGGATTCATGCCCGGCGGCATCATGCCGTTCGCGGCCAGCGCCATCCTGTCGATGCTGGTGGCGATACTCAACGCGTGGATCCTGCTGATCGAGATCCTGCGCTGATTACGGTCATTTTTCGCTGCTCAGGCTGGCGGATCCTTCACGCGGGTGCGTGACACCGCGGCCATGATGCCGATGCCGGCGACCACGAGGCAGGCGATACCGACGTAGGTAGTCGCAACGCCGGCGGTCACCAGACCCCATGCGATGCCACCAACCAGAACTGCAAGTCCCAGCATGAAGAGAGCGAATGACATGGCAGACTCCTGTCACGAGCGGCGGAGAACAGATCTGGTCTGCAACATACGCGCGCGGCGGGCGGCGACAGGCAGGGCAATGCTGCCGTTTGGTGTAGGTTAGTGCTTACCCCTTGGCCACTTCCCAGGGAGCCGGTAGATGAATCTCGTGACTGAAGCCGATCTCGAATTCGCGCAACGCTTCACCAGCGGCGTGATGGCGCCGGATCTGCAGCCGATCCCGGCCGACGCAACACCACCACCTGCGCCGTCATCACCTGCACCAGCTCGTCACGCTGGTTGAAGGTTTCGCAGCGCACGAGCGCGATACCGCGATCCGGGCGCGAGCGCGAGGGCTTCACTTCCACGATCTCGCCGCGCAGCCTCAGCGTGTCGCCGGCATACACCGGCTGCTTCCAGCTGATGTCGCCGCCGCCACCGATGTAGCCCGCCGCGAGCTTCGGGCCGCTTGTGACCATCAGGCGCATGCCCAGTGAAGCGGTATGCCAGCCACTCGCGGCAAGGCCCTTGAAGAAGCTCGCCTGGCCGGCCGCTTCATCGAGATGGAAAGGTTGCGGGTCGAACTGCGCGGCGAAAGCCTTGATTTCGGCGGCGGTGACGGTGACCGTGCCGCTGTTGAAGCTCTGGCCCAGTACGAGGTCTTCGAGATAGACGAGGTCGCTCATGCGTCCAAGTATCGAGGCGTGGCGTCCGCTATGCCATGGTTTCCCGCGCCAGAACTGTTCGGGCGGCTGGCGGAAGGTACCCTGCTCGCGCGCCATGTCGCGCACACGGGATAGAACTGCACGAAGGTGTTGTCGACGGCGGTGTGGGTGGAGTGGCAGGCATGGCAGGACGCCGTGGTGGGGATCTGCGTGCCCGCGGATTCGCCGCCGAGATTGAAGAAGGCCCACTTGCCGGTAAAGCGCCTGCCGTCCTGCACCTCGGCCTCGATGCCGGTGCCCCCCGATTTGCTCTCAGTGACGTGCCGACAAAGCTCCACGCGACAACAGCAGCAGCGCCAGCAGCGAGATGAAGCTGGCGCCGGAAAGATACCAGCCCACGGCGGCGAGGCCATGGTGATCCGACAGCCACTTGGCAATGGTCGGCGTCAGCGACGCGCCGAGGATGCCGGCGAAGTTGAACGCGAATGAAGCGCCGGTATAACGCACCGCCGTCGGGAACAACGCACCCAGCGCGGCGCCCAGCGGGCCATACGTGAGGCCCATCAGCGCAAGCCCCAGCGACAGGCACGCGAGCACTGCGCCACCACTGCCCGCGGACAGCAACGGCGCGAACACGAAGCCGTACACCACCAGCAATGCGACGGCGACGATCAGCACCGAGCGCGGATCGAAACGGTCCGCGAGCCAGGGCCGACAGCGGAATCGCCACCCCGAAAGCCACCATCGCGCCCAGCTGCAATTGCAGGAAGTCGTTGCGCGACCAGCCGTTGCTGGTGCCCCAACCCAGCGCGAACACCGTCATCAGGTAAAACACCAGGAAGGTCGCCACCGCGGCGAGAGTGCCGAGCACCAGTCGCAGGCCGTGGGAGCGGAACAGCTCCGCGACCGGCAGCTCGAGGCGCTCGTTGTTCTCCAGCACGCGGCGGAACGCCGGCGTCCTCGGTGATCTTCAGGCGCACGTACAGGCCGATGATCACCAGCGCCGAGCTGGCGATGAATGGCACGCGCCAGCCCCAGGCGAGGAACTGCGCATCGCTCAGCGACTCACCCAGCAGCAGGAACGAACCCGCGGAGAAAAAGAAGCCGATCGGCGCGCCCAGCTGCGGAAACATGCCGTACCAGTTCTGCTTGCCCGGCGGCGCGTTCTCCGTGGCGAGCAGCACGGCTCCGCCCCATTCGCCGCCGAGGCCGAAGCCCTGGCCGAAACGGCACAGCGCCAGCAATGCCGGCGCGACGATGCCCGCGCTCTGGTAAGTAGGCAGCAAACCGATGGCCACGGTGGGAAACACCCATCGTCAGCAGCGCCGCGACGAGCGTCACCTTGCGACCGATGCGATCACCGTAGTGCCCGAACACCGCCGAGCCGATGGGTCGCGCGAAGAAGGCCATGCGAAGGTGGCCAGCGATTGCAATGTCGCCGCATCCGGATCCGACGCCGGGAAGAACAGCTTGGGGAACACCAGCACCGCGGCGTTGGCGAAGATGTAGAAATCGAAGAACTCGATCGTGGTGCCGATGAGGCTCGCGAACAGCACGGTGCGCGGTGAATTCTGCATGCTCCCCAGCCCGCGCTCGTGGCGCGATTTACTTTTCGACGAAGGCGCGCTCGATGACGTAGTCACCCGGCTCGCCGATATGCGGCGAGATGATGAAGCCGCGCTCATCGAGCAGTTTGCGCGTGTCCGCGAGCATATGCGGAGAGCCGCACAACATGAAACGATCCACCGCGGGGGTCGAGCGGCGGCAGGCCGCAAAGCTGCGCGAGGCGGCCATCGGCGATCTGGTCGGTGAGCCGGCCTTCGATGTGGAACGGCGCGCGCGTGGCGGTCGGGTGGTAGATGAGCTGGTTGCGGATCATCTCGCCCAGCACCTCGTGCTGCGGCAGGTGGTTCTCGATGAACTCGCGGTAGGCGAGATCCTCGACCTTGCGCACGCCGTGTGCGACGACGACTTTCTCGAAGCGCTCGTAGGTTTCAGGATCCTGGATGATGCTCAGGAACGGCGCGAGGCCGGTGCCGGTGCCGAGCAGGTACAGATGCTTGCCAGGCTTCAGATCATGGATCACCAGCGTGCCCGTGGGCTTGCGGCTCACCAGCACTTCATCGCCCACCTGCAGGTGCTGCAGCCGTGAAGTCAGCGGGCCGTTCTGCACCTTGATGCTGAAGAACTCCAGGTGTTCTTCCCAGTTGGGGCTGGCGATGGAATACGCCCGCAGCAACGGCTTGCCGTCGACGGGGCAGGCCCAGCATCACGAAATGGCCATTCTCGAAGCGAAGGCCGGGATCGCGCGTGGTGCGGAAGGAAAACAGGCTGTCGTTCCAGTGATGGACGGACAGGACGCGTTCGTTTGCTGTGGCTGCCATGGGGAGCGCAAGGCTAGGGGCTTTTCCTCGCGTGGAAAAGCCCCTGCCCGCTTTTAGCTATAACGGGAGCGAATCAGGCCGACCGGATCAGGCCCGAGCGGGCTTCTTGTCCCAGTCCTTCTTGCCTTCGTCAGTACCTGCAACCGAGTACAGCACCTGCGCATTGCGGGTCTTCTGGAAGTCTTCCAGCGACTGACCGCGCATGGCCGCGTAGATGTGCAGGTTCGTGGTGCCCACCACCGCGCCCAGCTTCTCCAGCAGGAAGAAGATGACGCCGTAATGGATCAGGCCGCGCCAGTCGCGCTTGCTCACGAGATCACGCTCCTCCTGCGTGAGCTTGTGCTGCTCGAACAGCGGCGCCGGATCCGCGAGGAAGGCCTTGCGGAATTCCGGATGGATCAGCTCGTGCAGGAAGCGGTTCAGGCGGAAGGCCTTGACGCTGCGCTCGATGGTGTACGGATACGTGCCTTCGAGCTTCTCGAGGCCGTCGTACTGTTCGGTCATGCGCTTGCGGTAGCTTTCCATCGGCTCGTCCATCGGCTCATCCGAGGCGTTCTCGAAGATCACGCTGGCGATGGGCGTCATCGAAGGCAGGTAGTAGGTCTGGTGGGTCTTGGTGACCTTCTTCGACAAGGCACCGCGCATCATCAGCCACATCACGACTTCGGCGCCTTCCATGCCGCCCAGCGTGGCGTATTCGGCGACGGTGATCTTGGTGAGGCCCTTCCGGATCCTTCTCCAGGCGCTCGATGAACTCCATGTCCCAGGGCGTGTTGTTGAAGCCGCAGCGTTCGCCATGCACCTGGTGCGAGAGTCCACCGGTGCCGACGATGGCCACCTTGATGTCCTCCGGGTACGACAAGATGGCCTTGCGCAGCGCGAGGCCGAGCTTGTAGAAGCGCAGCGGCGTCGGCACCGGCGGGTTCAGCACGCCGCACTGGAACGGCACCATCCTGCAGGGCCAGCCGTTTTCATGCGGCAGCAGCAGCGACAGCGGCGAGAACACGCCATGGTCCAGGTTCTTGCCCTGGAAGTACGACAGGTCGAACTCATCGGCCACGAGGCCAGCCGCAATGTGCGCGGCCAGTTTCGGATCGCCCTGGATGGCGGGCAGCTTGCGCGGTCCACCGCCCTCATCCGCCGGCGCGTACTCCTCGCCTACGCCCAGCGCGAACTGCGAGTAGTGGTCGAGGAAGAACGAGGTGATGTGGTCGTTGAAGATATAGAGCAGCACGTCGGGCTTCTTGTCGGCCAGCCACTGCTGTACCGGCTTGTAGCCCTCGAAGATCGGCTTCCATACCGGGTCCTCATGCTTCTTCGCATCGAGCGCGAAGCCGATGGTTGGGGTGTGGGAAGTCGCGATCCCGCCAATGATCCTTGCCATGCTGTTCTCTATTCCTCTCTGTTCGAAACTAGTTCTTGCCTTCGGCCTGCTTGCGCACTTCGTCGCCGACGCGCTGGGCGTCGCCGGCGCCGCGTGGCTTCATGCCGAAGAACTCGCCCATCGGGCTTGGACACCGCGATCACGTAGCCGCCTTCGGTGCCGTCCTTGTAGGGGCGCACAGCTGACGGTGACGGTATCGCCGACATTGACCATGCCCTTGCGATAGCCGGGCGCGGTACATGTTGTTCAGGCTGTGGCCCTCGAACTTCACTTCATGCGTGCCACCCTTGCCATCGGTGTTCGGCAGCTGGACGCTGAGCTTCATGTGCGGGTTGATGGCGGTGAAGGCCGTCACCTTGCCGGTGTAGCTGATGTTCTTGGCGAAATCGAAGGCCACGGCGGAGTGATGCGCACCGGCGGTAGCGGCGAGCAGCGCACACGCGAGCGCGGCGGAAAGGTTGCGGATCATCTTGTTCATTTCATTCACCTCGTGAATCGTGATTCGGTTCGAGCTTAAGGAACGGGAACGCCGGCCTTCTTCGCCAGCTCCTCGATGCGGTCATTCCACATTTCCGCCGGGCAGTCGTACGGCAGGATGCGGCCGTTCGGCACTTCGGCCCAGGTCTTCGAAAGCTTGACGGGCGTGGAGTAGAACTTCGGATCGGTCATCACCATTTCGGCGATCAGCGTGCGGCGACCCTGCGCATCCTTGGGACCGAGCTTGTAGCGTTCGACGATCGTCGCGTCTTCCGAATGCGGCGTGCGCTGGTCGAGCTGGTCCACCAGGTTGTCGGTTTCGACGACCAGCGTGTCGCCTTCCAATGGCCGGTGGAATAGCCACCGCGATCCGGCACGCGATCCTTCTCGGGTGCATTGCGCGCGCCGAAGTACACGCGGCGCGTCTCGGAGTGGGCTTCGTAAATGATCACGATCTCTTCGGGACGCTGCACGATCTCCATCGGATAACCGCCGGAGCCCAGCATCGAACCGGGCATGCCGGTGCCGGTGCACCAGCGGCCTGGGGATTCATCCGTGCCCGCGGTCAGCTTCTGGAATGCAGCGACGCGCTTCTGCGCATCTGCAGTGAATGGCAGTGCGCCTGCATTCGCATTGGTGGCACCACCGATTCCAGCAGCTCCACCATTGGTCCACACGCCAGTGAAATCAGGCGTGGCTCCGGTCTTCTCGGCCGACAGTGCCGTAGCCGACAGGCACAGCGCCGCAAGCATCACGGCACCCCTGTTGATCGTCTTCGAATACCGCATTTCAGACCCCCAATACGGGTTGTTTTAAGAATTCGGGCAAGCGTAGGGCCGGCCCCGGGGGCATGCAAGGACTACCTTAACAGCGGCAATAACAGTGGTGCGGCGAGCAGGTTAAGTAGCCCCGTGAGCACCATGGTGAGGCCCGCGATGGCGCCTTCGCGCTGGCCGATCTGCACCGCGCGGGCCGTGCCGATGGCATGTGCAGCGATGCCGAACATGGCGCCGCGTGCCAGCGGCGCACGCACGCGGGTGTATGCGATCAAGGCATCGCCCAGTGCTGCACCCAGCAGTCCGGTGAGCACCACGAACACCGCCGTCAGACTGGGCACGCCGCCGAAGGCCTGCGAAACCTCCATCGCGAACGGCGTGCTGATCGAGCGCGGCAGCAGGCTGAGCCGCAGGCTGCCATCAAGGCCGAGCAAGCTCGCCAGCCACCAGCTGCTCACCATGGCCGTGGCGCTGCCTGCCAGCATTGCGACCAGCAGCACTGGCCAGTGCGCGCGGATCAGCGCGCGTTGTTCGTAGATGGGCACGGCGAAGGCCACGGTCGCCGGGCCCAGCATCCACACCAGCCAGCTGGTGCCCGCGAAGTACCTGCGGTAGCCGGCACCCGTGGCGACGATGGCAAGGCCAACGACCACCGGCGTCACTACCAGCGGTGCAAGCCAGGGACGGGGAAAGCGTCGATGCAATCGGCGCGCAGCCCGGAACACCAGCAAGGTCAGCAGCGACCAGAAAATACCGCCGGCGATGCGCGCGGCGAGCTCACCGTTCACGCTGCACCACCCGCACGACGCCCAGCGTCACCAGCATCACCGCCAGCGTGCTGGCGATGATCACGAACAGGATCTTGAGTCCGAGCACGCCGACGAACTCCGGATGCTCGAGCACGGCCAGCACCGCCGGCACGAAGAACACCAGCATGCGCGCGAGCAACCAGTTCGCGCCGCTGGCAATGAATGCTTGCGGCAGCCAACCCGCGGAGAGCAGCAGCAACAGCAGCGCGAGGCCGGGCACGGCGGCGGGGAAAGGCAGGTGCGCGATGCGCACCACCAGCGAACCGGCCAGCCAGAACAGGATCACCAGTGCGATCTGCGCGGCGCTGGCGAGATCGATGGGCGACTTGAACTTCATTTAATGCAGTGTGGGGCCGGGCCCACGCAGCGACAAGGCACCGTGTTGTCCGCGCCTGATGTCAGGAATGCAGCTGCGAGGGATCGAGTGTCAGCAAGCTGGCGTTGCCGCCTACCGCAGTAGTGTTGGTGCTGACGGTACGCTCGGTAGCGAAGCGATGCAGGTAGTGCGGACCGCCCGCCTTCGGGCCGGTGCCGGAAAGTCCGCAGCCACCGAAGGGCTGCACGCCGACCACCGCGCCGATCATGTTGCGATTCACGTAGACATTGCCGACGCGGGCGCGCGCGGCGATGCGACGCGCGGTGGTCTCGATGCGGGTCTGCACGCCGAGCGTGAGTCCATATCCCAGTGCGTTGACGGCATCGATCATCCGGTCTAGATCGGCGGCGCGATAGCGCAGTACATGCAGTACCGGACCGAAGACCTCGCGCGTCAGCAGCGACAGTGAATCGATTTCCAGCGCCACGGGCGCGAAGTAGTGGCCGCGTCGTGCGCTGTCGGGCAGGCCTGCGCGGTGGATCCAGCGCGCGCCTGGCTCCAGCCGCGCGACATGCGCTTCGAGACTGGCGCGGGATTCCGCATCGATGACCGGTCCCACGTCGGTCTCGAGCACCGCCGGATCGCCGACCAGCAGCGTCTCCATGTAGCCACGCAGCAGTTCGATGGTGCGATCCGCGATGTCCTCCTGCAGCAGCAGCACGCGCGCGGCCGAGCAACGCTGGCCGGCGCTGTCGAAGGCCGAGGACGCTACATCCAGCACCACCTGTTCGGGCAGCGCGGAGCTGTCGACGAACATCACGTTCTGTCCGCCGGTCTCGGCGATGAACGTGGCGATGGCGCCATCGCGCGCGGCGAGCTGGCGGTTGATGAGCCGCGCGACTTCGGTGGAACCGGTGAAAGCAACGCCCGCGACACGTGCATCCGAAAGCAATGCGCGGCCCAGCACCGCGCCATCGCCCGGCAGGAAGGCCAGCACCTCGCGCGGCACGCCTGCCTCATGCAGCAGCGTCACCGCACGCGCGGCGATCAATGGCGTCTGTTCGGCGGGCTTGGCCAGCACCGTGTTGCCGGCAGCCAGCGCTGCAGCCAACTGACCGGTAAAGATCGCCAGCGGAAAATTCCATGGACTGATGCACACGAAGACGCCGCGTCCATGCAATGCGAGTTCGTTGAGTTCCCCGGTGGGACCAGGCAGCGCTTGTGGCGCACCGAAATCGTGCTCCGCGCGAGCCGCGTAGTAACGCAGGAAATCCACCGCCTCGCGTACCTCGGCCAGCGCGTTGGGCCAGGTCTTGCCTGCCTCGCGCACGGCGAGGCTCATGAGTTCCATGCGATGCGCCCCGAAGGCGTCCGCGGCACGACGCAGGCAGGCGGCGCGTTCAACGACCGGCGTCGCTTCCCACGCAGGGAACGCGGCATGCGCAAGGCCGAGCGCCGTGATGGCCTCCTCGGCGCGCGTGTCGTTCACTGTACCGACCAGATCGTCGTGACGCGCCGGATTCAGCACGGGTCGCGCCGCGCCCTCGCCGCGCACGCCAGCAATCAATGGTTCGGCGCGATGGCGGCGCGTGGCAAATGCGATGCCCTCGGCGCGCAGCACTGCGACTGATGCGGCATCCCCGAAATTGAAACCGGATGAATTGCGCCGCTCCGCACCGAACAGTGCCGGCGGGTCCGCAATCGCGGGATGCGCCGCGGCGCCTTGTCCCTGCACTTCCTCAACCGGATCGCGCACCACGTCGGCCACCGGCAATCGCTCATCGACTATGCGATGCACGAACGAAGTGTTGGCGCCGTTCTCCAGCAGCCGGCGCACGAGATAAGGCAGCAGCTCGGCATGCGACCCCACCGGTGCATACACGCGGCATGGCGCATCGACGACATCGTAAAGCTCACGTCCCATGCCATGCAGGCGCTGGAATTCAAAAGCGCGCCGCGCTTCGCTAGCGACGGTCGATATCCACGCCACGGTGTGTGCATTGTGGGTGGCGAACTGCGGATGGATCAGCCCGGCATCCGCAGCGATCAGCCGGCGCGCACAGGCCAGCCAGGCGACATCGGTGTTGGCCTTGCGCGTGTACACCGGATAGCCCGCGAGCCCACGCTCCTGCGCGCGCTTGATCTCGCTGTCCCAGTAAGCGCCCTTCACGAGGCGGATGTGCAGCGCCCGTCGTTGCCGCGTGGCGAGCCCGAGCAGCCAGTCGAGCACCACGGGCGCACGCCGCTGGTAGGCCTGCACGGCGAGGCCGAAACCACGCCAGTCCGCGAGCTCCGGCGCTGCCATCACCGCGGCGACTACGGCCAGCGACAGCTCCAGCCGCTCCGCTTCCTCGGCATCGATGGTGAGCGGCACGCCGAGCGCGGCCGCACGTTGCGCGAGTTCCAGCACGCGTGGCGTGAGCTCGGCCAGCACGCGGTCACCGCGCAGCGATTCGTAGCGTGGATGCAGCGCCGACAGCTTCACCGAAATGCTCGATGCCTCGACCTCATCCACGCCGCGATTGGCCAGTGCGATGGCTTCGATGGCCTGCAGGTAGTCATCGTAGTGGCGATCCGCATCGGCCCAGGTGAGCGCGGCCTCGCCCAGCATGTCGAAGGAATAGCGCCACGGCCGACCGTCATCATCGCGCGCACGCCGGAGTGCTTCGTCGATGGAACGTCCCATCACGAACTGCGTGCCGAGGATGCGCATGGCCTGCCCCATCGCGGCGCGTACCACTGGCTCGCCAAGCCGCGCAACGAGACGCTGCATGAAGGGCGCGGCATCGCCATCGGGTTCTTCCTCGGCACGCACGATGCGACCGGTGAGCATCAGGCTCCACGTCGAAGCATTGACGAACAGCGATCCGGATTCGCCGGCATGCGCGGCCCAGTCACCGGCGCGGATCTTCTCCGCGATCAAGCGATCGACAGTGGCTGCATCGGGAATGCGCAGCAGCGATTCCGCCAGGCACAGCAGGATCACGCCTTCCTTCGAGCTCAGCGAATACTGCAGCAGGAAGGCATCGAGACCGGACTGGCTGCGCCGCGTGGCGCGGATGTTGGTGACCAGGGATGCGGCCAGCGCACGCACGCGTGCGGCCTGCTCCGCGGGCAGGCGGGCGGCATCCATCGCCCAGGCCATGCGCGCAGCCTCATCCGCCAGGTAGTCCTCGCTGAAGGCACGCGGGAAGGCTTGCTCCATGGCCCGATGATCCGCGTTTGCAGGCGGAGCGCAACGTGCGTTGCGTGCGGGCTATGCCTTGCGCGGGCCTGCGACGCCGAACTCGGCGCCTTGCGGATCGAGCGCAGCGGCGGCAAAGCCACCACCCGGCACCGGCTGCGGTTCGCCGCGCAGCTGGCCACCAGCGGCAGTGATCGCGCGCGTCGCGCGATCGATGTCGTCGACACCGAAGTAGTAGCGCCACAACGGCTCGCCCGCCGCGCGCTTCATCACCGCGCCGAAGCGCGTGCCACCGCCGATGAGGAACTGGTAGTCACCCATCGGACCCATGCTCATCACCTCGCCCTTCTGCCAGCCGAGGTTCTTCACGTAGAACGCGGCCGCGGCGACGGGATCGCTGGTGACGAGTTCATTCCACTGGCAATGGCCGACCTTCGCGGCGAAGGATTCACTCAGCGCGCCTTGCGGCGTGGGGTTCATCACGTAGATCAACGCACCCTGCGGATCGACGAGCATCGAGAAGCGGCCGACGCCGGGATATTCCGTCGGCGGCACCACCACGGTGGCGCCATCACTCTTTGCACTGGCGACAGTGGCATCCACATCGGGTGCATAGACGTAGCCGAGCCAGGCAGGCTTGTGGAAGCTGGCATCCCAGGGCATGGCCATCATGCCGCCGATCGCCACATCGCCGGCGTTGAACAGGTGGTAGCCGGGCACCACCGCATGTGGCGTCCACTTCCAGCCGACCACTTCGCGGTAGAACTTCAGCGCGCCGTCGACATCGGAAGTCAGCAGTTCGTACCAGATCCAGCCGCCCGGATTTGCCATGGTCGCCTCGCGTGGTTTTGCCCCGGGACGAACATACCCGAATCGGCGCTACGTCGCAGTGACAGCGGGCGGCACGCGCGCGCCGCGACCTCCGAGCATGGCCAGCGCCGCGAATACACACAGCACTCCGGCCGCGAAGAACGCGGGCAGGTAGCTCGCATAGTTGGTGCGCGTGAAGCCGGCGCCGAACGCAGCCGTCGCAGCGCCCAGCTGGTGCCCCGCGAAGATCCAGCCGAACACCACGTTCGCATTGCTGCCGAAGTTCGCCGTGGTGAGCTTCACTGTCGGCGGCACCGTGGCCACCCAGTCGAGCCCATAGAACACGGAGAAGATGGCCAGCTGCGTGGCGCTGAAATCCGTGAACGGCAGGTACAGCAGCGAGACGCCACGCAGGCCGTAGTACCAGAACAGCAACCAGCGGCTGTCGAAGCGATCCGACAGCCAGCCCGAACCAATGGTGCCGAAGAAATCGAAGATGCCGATGGTGGCAAGCAGCCCCGCGGCCGCGACGGGCGCGATGCCGAAGTCGCCGCACAGCGAGACGAAGTGCGTCTGCACGAGCCCATTGGTGCTGGCGCCGCACACGAAGAAGCTGCCGAACAGCAACCAGAACACGGGATTGCCGCGTACTTCGCGCAGCACGCGCAGCGGCACGGCCAGCATGGCAAGGATGCTGGCGGGCCGATTCGCGGCGGGCTTCACCTGCGCGCCACCATAGGGGGCGAGGCCCACGTCGGCCGGCCAGTCACGCATCAGCGCGACCACCGCAACCACGCCAACCGCCAGCATTGCCAGCACGAACTGCAGCGCGCTGCGCCAGCCCCAGTGCGTGGCCAGCGAAGCCAGTGCGGGCAGGAATACCAGCTGGCCCGTGGCCGTGCTGGCGGCGAGCAATCCCATCACGAGGCCGCGCCGCTGTTCGAACCAGCGCGTCGCCACCGTCGCGCCCAGCACCGCCGCGGTCATGCCGGTACCGAGACCCACCACCACGCCCCACAACAGCACCAGCTGCCACAGGCTGTGCATGAACATCGAGGCGAAGATGCCCGCGGCGATCAGCGTCAGCGCGAAGGCCACCACGCGGCGGATGCCGAAGTAGTTCATGAACGCCGCGGAGAACGGCCCCATCAATCCAAACAGCACCAGGCGCACCGCGAAGGCGGTGGAGATCTGTTCATTGGTCCAGCCGAACTCCCATTGCAGCGGCTGGATCAGCACGCCCGGTGCACCCATGGCGCCAGCCGTGACCAGCATGGTGATGAAGGTGGTGGCCGCGACCACCCAGCCGTAGTGGATACCGTAACGGGCTGCGATGCGTTCCATCAGATTCTTTCCAGTGCTTCGTGCAGGGCGCGCAGCCGCTCGCGGCCGACACGGGTTTCGATGCCTTGCTGGCAGGCTTTCCACAGCGGTGCCGCCTGTTCGAGCTTGTTGCGCCCACGCCGCGTGAGCGCGACCACGGCCTCACGCTGGTCGGTACCGGAACCGAGTTCGACCAGCCCTTCACGCGCCAGCACGCGCACGTTGCGGCCGACGGTGGAGCGATCGAGCTCGGCCAGCTCACCGAGCTGCGTCAGGCTGATCGAATCGCGGCGTGAGATCCGCCGCAGCAGTGCGAACTGCGCGACGTTCAGGCCTGCCGGCTCGAGCGCCTGGTCGTAGGCCGAGGCGACGCGCCGGGCGGCGGCGCGCAGCTGCGTGCAATGACATTCGGAATCCATGTGCGGGTATATACCCGCATGGCGGGCAACATGTCCAGACAAACGGACATGTGCGATTCAGATCAGGGGAACGCCGATCAGCAGGCGATGCAGCCACAGCAGCGTCGCGGCATACAGCGCGAGGCCCAGCACCACGGCCGCCACGTCGTTCCAGGGCTTTGGCGCCGCGGAAATATTCAGGTTGGCTGCGCGCCGCTTAAGCGAGATGCGATCCGCCACTGCCCATGCGAGGAAGCCGCCGAACAGCAGCAGGTCGGCGAGATTGCCATTGGACAGCAGGTGCGCGAAGGCCCAAGTCTTCACCGCCGTGAGCATGGGATGCTTCACCGCCGCCTGGATGCGTCCCGGCAGGTACGCCGCGAGGAGCAGCGGAAACACCGGCAGCATCAGCAGGAAGGTGACGTGATGCATCCACACCGGCGGCGCGTAGACGACGACCGGCGTGAGCCGCGCCTGGCCGTAGCCCACGATGATGAGCACGAGGCCGGCCAGCGAAAACAGCGAATGCACCCCGCGCCAGCCATTGCGGCCCAGTGCCTGCATGCAGCGTTCGCGTGCGCCGGGCGCGACGATGCCCAGCGAGTGGATGCCGAGGAAGAGTACGAGACCGACGATCAACAGCGTCATGGGCTCAAATTAGCACAAAGCATCGCGTCGCCAGCGAAGCCGCTTACTTCGGCCACTTTACTGGGTCATCATGCAGGCATGGTTTCACTGCAGGCTTGAAGACAGCAACATGAAAAAACGGATGCTGGGCCAGGGTCTCGAGGTTTCCGCGCTGGGTCTTGGCTGCATGGGCATGAGCCATGCCTACTATCCCTTCCCCGACCGCGGCGAGATGGTGAAGCTGCTGCGCGCCGCGGTGGATCGCGGCGTCACCTTCTTCGACACCGCGGAGGTCTACGGGCCTTACACCAACGAGGAACTGCTGGGTGAAGCGCTGGCACCGGTGCGCGACCAGGTCGTCATCGCCACGAAGTTCGGCTTCAGGCTCGAAGCCTTCCCGGAACTGGACAGCCGGCCCGAACGCATCCGCGCAATGGTGGATGCCTCTTTGCGGCGATTGCGCACCGAGCACATCGACCTGCTGTACCAGCATCGCGTGGATCCGTCCGTGCCCATCGAGGACGTCGCAGGTGCGGTGAAGGAGCTCATCGCCGCGGGCAAGGTGCGGCACTTCGGCTTGTCGGAAGCAGGCCCCGCGGCGATCCGCCGCGCCCATGCCGTGCAGCCGGTCACAGCGCTGCAGAGCGAATACTCGCTGTGGCTGCGCGATGTGGAAATGGAAATCCTGCCCACGTTGCAGGAGCTGGGCATCGGCTTCGTGCCATTCAGTCCACTGGGTCGCGGCTATCTCACCGGCAAGCTCGATGCGGATCGCCAGTTCGAGGCACAGGATTTCCGCGCGGGACTGCCACGCTTCACCGCCGCGGCACGGCAGGCCAACCTCGCGCTGGTGGAATTGCTCAACGCGACCGGCGCGCGCAAGCAGGCAACCGCCGCACAGGTCGCCCTCGCCTGGCTGCTGGCGCGCAAGCCCTGGATCGTACCCATCCCCGGCACCACGCGACTGGCGCGGCTCGAGGAGAACATCGGTGCCGCGGAACTGGTGCTGACCACGGAAGAACTGCAAGATATCGACGCGGCCGCGGCGCAGATCGCGATCACCGGCGCGCGGTATCCCGCCTCGTTGCAGGCTTCCGTCAATCGCTGAAGGCAATGACCAGACAACTGCGCATCGACTACGTTTCCGACGTCGCCTGCCCGTGGTGCGCCATCGGCTTGCACAGCCTGGAAGAAGCCCTGCGTCGCACTGCTGGCGTCATCGATGCGCAGCTGCATTTCCAGCCGTTCGAGCTCAACCCCGACATGCGCGCCGGTGGCGAGAACATCGACGCGCTGCTGGGCACCCGCTATGGCGGTGGTGCGGAACGCATGGCGGCCATGCGCGACGACGTGCGCGCCCGCGCCGCCGAGGTGGGTTTTGCGTTCAACCAGTCCGCCAGCAGTCGCGTGTACAACACCTTCGATGCGCATCGGCTGCTGCACTGGGCGGAGGCGCAGGGCCGGCAGCGCGAACTCAAGCATGCGCTGTTCAAGGCCAACTTCACCGACGACGCCGATGTCTCCGACCACGCGGTGCTCGCAGCGGTCGCCGCATCGGTGGGACTCGATGCCGTGGCGGCGCGCGAAGTGCTTTCTTCCGGACACTACGCAGATGACGTGCGCGCGGCCGAGCAGTTGTGGCTGTCGCGTGGCATCCACGGCGTGCCCGGCATCATCATCGACGAGAAGTGGCTGATCTCCGGCGGACAGCCGCCGGAAGCCTTCGAACAAGCCTTGCGGGAAGCGGCCGCCGAGGAAGACGAAGGAGAAGCCTGACGCGCCTCAGGCGCGTTGCATGTTGCCGTCGATCGGCAGCACCTGTCCCGAGATCGATTTGCCCGCATCCGAAGCGAGGAATACGGCCAGCGCGGCGATATCCACCGGATCCACCAGTTCCTTCAGCGACTGGTTGGCGAGGCCGAGGCGCTTCTCCTCTTCTATGGTGCGGCCGGAAAGTGCCGCGCGCCCCTGGAATACGCGCTCGGCGCGCTCACCCGCCACTGCACCCGGTGCGATGGCATTGACGCGGATGTTGTGCTCGCCCAGCTCCATCGCCAGCGTCTTGGTGAGCCCGATCAGCGCCCACTTCGAACAGGAGTACGGACTGCGGTTCGCATAACCGAAGCGACCCGCGGCCGAGGCCATGTTGAGGATGGTGCCCCGCCCCGCCGCGATCAGGTGCGGGATGGCGACGCGCGACACATCGAAGGCGCCGGTGAGGTTCACACGCAGCACCGCATCCCAGTCAGCAGGATCAAGTTCATGGACGGGCCTGGTCGGACCACCCATGCCGGCGTTGTTGACCAGCACGTCGAGGCCACCGAGTTTCTGCACGGCCTCTTCCACCATCGCCGCCACGGCAGGACGATCACCCACGTTGCAGAGGCGGGTCATGACGCCGGGCATTTCCTGGGCGGCACGCGCCAGCCCGGCTTCATCGATGTCACAGATGAAGACGCGCGCACCGGTCGCATGGAAAGCACGCGTGAGCGCGAGACCGATGCCGCCGGCTCCGGCGGTGATGAGTACTTTGTTCATGTGCGGCTACGCTACTTCTTTTTCTTTGCGGGCGCGGGAGCCGGCGCAGCCAATGGCACCACGCGCCGCACGCTGATGATCTTCACCGGATCCTTGATCATCTGGCCCTTCATCACCGGATTGCTCGCGTCTTCGGACCTGGGCAGATCCATGATGGCGTGGATGACGTCCATGCCATCGGTGACGTGGCCGAACACGGCGTAGCCGGGATCCTTGCCATCGGTGGTGCCATCCATGGTGATGAGGTTGCCGACCACGACGAAGAAATCCGCCGCGGCCGTGCCGGGTTCGAGGCGGCCCATGGAGATGGCGCCATCCACATGCGACAGGCCAGTCACCGTGGGCGATTCATGCGCTATGGTCTTGTATCGCAGCTGCGGATTGCGCTGGCCGCCCTGCACGATGCCGTACTTGCCATCGTCGCTGAGCTTCATCGCGCGGTACCAGGTGATGTTGTCGAAGCGCTTGCTGTCGACGTAGCGCAGGAAGTTCTTCGCGGTGATGGGCGCGCGCTCCACTTCCAGCGCCACAGTGACATCACCCATCGTGCTGTGGATGATCACCGCGACCGTCGCCGGTGCGGGCTTGGCCGCTTCCGCGGCGGCCGGAATCTCGGTGGGTGCGGGTGGTGGCGCGGGCATTTCCTGTGCCCAGCCCATGCTGACCACGACGCCCAGCAGCAACATGGCGGTACCGGAGATGCGCAGGATTTTCGTCATGCGCGGATCGTAAACGAGTTGCCGCGCGGACGGGAGCAGCGCGGCGCAATCGGAGCGAAACAACGAGGCACTGCTTCGGTGGCGGGTTCTTCGTCACACCCATAACGCGGTTGCGCGCCGGCGGTTGACGGGCAGCACGAGTTCGGTGCCATGATCGGGCACGAAACGGAAAGAGGGGAAATCCATGCGCGGACTCCTGATCGTATGCGGCGCGCTCGCGCTCGCTTCGCTGGCGCAGGCGAAACAGCCCGATGCCGGGCTACTCGCCGATCGCGTCGCCATCGAAGACACGATGCACAGGTACATCTGGAGCGTCGATTCACTCGATGCCGATGGCTACGTCTCGGTGTTCACCGAGGATGCGGAGATCGAGCAGCCCAACTCGGTGGAGAAGGGCCTTGACTCCATCCGCAAGGTGGTCACGGGCATGGTGGAACGCCAGGCGGCCAACCGCGCGGCGGGCAAGCCGCCTGGCGCGCTTTACCACGTGGTCAGCAACGAGCGCATCAGCTTCCAGAGCGCGACCGAAGCCACCTACTTCTCCTACTGGCAGACCATGCGCAAGAACGACGATGGCCGCTATGTCACTGGTGGCTTCGGGCGTTCCGAAGACCACCTGGTGAAGCAGAAGGATGGCAGCTGGTTGATCAAGCATCGCAAGCTGACCGTGTTCTCGGATTGAAGCGACGTGCGCCATCGCGTACACCGCATGCTGATCGAGTATTCACTGAAGGCATACACCTCAGCCAGCAGCCACGCAGGTTCTCGCCTGCCCAGGCCTTCGTGCTGACGCGTGCGCTGAGTAGTGTGTTGCGCTCGGTGGCTTCCGGCGGTACCAAAGGCATCGCCGATGGCGACATGGAGGATGCGCTGGTGCAGCTGACGCTGGCTTGCACGCGGGCGGTAAAGGAAGGCTGAGCCATGGCGATGGCCCAGCCCTGGACCGGCAAATTGCAGGCACTGTCCAGGCGCGGATCAAGCCTGCAGCAGCGTATCCAGCTCCGTCCGCCGCAGCGAACCCACGCGCTGCGCATGCGGCTTGCCGCCCTGGAACAGGATCAGCGTAGGGATGCTGCGCACCCCGAAGCGGGTGGCGAGCTCGGGACTCTCGTCGACGTTGACCTTCACCACGCGCAGGCTGTCCTGCTTCTCCGCGGCCACTTCTTCGAGTAACGGCGCGATCGCGCGGCACGGGCCGCACCATTCGGCCCAGAAATCCACCAGCACCGGCTTGGTGGAATCCAGGACATCGGCCTGGAACGAGGCATTGCTGGTGTGGACGATGTGGTTCGACTCGCTCATGACATGCTCTCCTGCAACGATCGTGAATACGGTCTGCCCGATATGGGGCCCAGCGCCGACGATACCAATGACCGACGGCTCATCCCACATAGCGGTTGGTCATGAAGGCCGCCGCCCTACTCCAGGTGCAAGGCGCGGATTTCCCCGGTGTTGACGCGCGTCCGCGTGGCATCGATGACGTGGATATTGTTGCGTCCGGCATTCTTGGCCGCGTAGCAGGCAGCATCGGCCAGGCGCAGGAACGCAGGGCCATCCTCGATCGACAGCGAAGACACCACGCCCACGCTGGCGCCCACCGAATACTTCTTGCCGCCCCAGGACAGCGCGTAATCGTGGATGCGCATCCTCAGGCGCGTGGCGATCTGCGCCCCCAGCGGCAGCGGACACTCCTGCAGCAGGATGCAGAACTCGTCGCCGCCAAGCCGGCCGCAGATGTCATCGGTGCGCACGCAGTCGCGCACGATGCGCGCCACCGCCACCAGCAGCTTGTCGCCAGCGGCATGACCGGCGCCATCGTTCACCGCCTTGAAGCGGTCGAGATCGAAATAGACAAGCACCTGCCCGTCAGCGCGTGGCGTGACGAACGCCTCCAGCTGCTGCTCGAAACCGGCGCGGTTCATCAATCCCGTCAGTGAATCATGCGTGGCGCGTCGTTCGAGTTCGACGCGCGCCCGCTGCAGCGTATTGAGCAGCCGGTAGATATAGGCCGGCACCACCGTCAGCGCCAGCATCACGTTGGTGGTCAGGCCGAGGTTCGCGACCCAGTACGGACTGAACAGGTGGATCAGTCCGAAGCCGATGAACGAACACAGCGCGGCATAGGCGAGATACGGCGCGCCGAAGCGAAAGCCATTGGCGAGGATGATCACGAGGTAGATCACCGAGAACGGCGCCGTGGTATCGCCGCCGAGATACAGCGCGACCGACACCGCGCAGCAATCGTGCGTGATGCCGATCAGCCGGCGCAGCACCGAATCCTCGGGACGCAGCATCAGCGACGCCAGGATCAGCACGGACACACAGGCTGCGGCGACCGCTACGAGCCGCCCCATCTGCACGGCCGCATCGTCGGGCGCATGCGCGGCGTAGAAACCGGAAAACGCGAACCACAACGAACCGGCCACGATGACCACGCGCGCCATGGCCTGTGCATACTCGGAGCTGGTGGGTTGCAGCAGGCCGACCAGCGATGTCAGGAACGGTTGTCGTTGCATGACCGGCGGAGCAAATCCCTTGGCGTCCCGCAATTGGACTCGAAGCGTAGCACGCAGCCGCGACCCTCCCGCTGTGACGGCCCGACGCTTTTGTGGATGCGGACCTAGCCGGCGACCAGCTCCGCTGCCACGGCACCCAGCACCTTCTTTATATCCGCTGGTGCCATGCGCACCTGCAGGCCACGCTGGCCACCATTCAGGTAGACCAGCGCATGTTCCAGTGCACCTGTTTCGAGTGCCACGGGCACGCGCTTCATCTGCCCGAAGGGACTGATGCCGCCAACCTTGTAACCAGTAAGCCGCTCCGCATCCGCGGGCGACATCATCTCCGCCGACTTGCCACGCAGCGCCTGCGCCAGCTTCTTCATCGACAGCTCACGATCCGAGGGCAGGATGGCGCAGGCCGGCTTGCCATCGACGCGGGTCATCAGCGTTTTCAGCACGCGTGCGGGCGATTCACCCAACCCCTCCGCTGCCTGCAGGCCGACGCT
Organism: Pseudomonadota bacterium; assembly: GCA_037200665.1. Taxonomy (GTDB): domain Bacteria; phylum Pseudomonadota; class Gammaproteobacteria; order Steroidobacterales; family Steroidobacteraceae; genus ZC4RG30. The sequence goes on from JBBCGD010000003.1 coordinate 78,400, forward strand.
CGCGGCATCCGGATCGTAGTCGTACTCGTGGACCGTGAAGGCGACGCCGGCCTGCTCGAGCATGCGGGTGGCGCGCGTGACTTTGGACATGCGCTGCTAGTATGCGCGGCACGGAGTACCCATGGACCAGCGAATCGAACAGCTCGAAATCAAGATCGCCTTCCTCGAGGAAGCAAGCAGCCAGCTCAGCGAGCTGGTCTACCAGCAGCGCCAGGAGATCGATGCCCTGCGCACGCAGCTGGTCAGCGTCGCCGGACGCCTGGAGGCTGCACAGTCACAGCCCACGGCGTATAAGCCCGAGGACGAGAAGCCGCCGCACTACTGAGTGCCGCGCTACGATGCGCGCCATGCCGCTTGAACATCCGGACGGGCTGCCGACGCCACGTCGCTACTGGTCCATCCTCGCCATCTGGCTGGCCGTCACGATGGCGGTGCTGGACGGCTCCATCGCCAACGTGGCGCTGCCCACCATCGCGGCGGAACTGCATGCACCGGCGGCGGTTTCCATCTGGATCATCAACGCCTACCAGCTGGCGATCACCGCGCTGCTGCTGCCGCTGGCGGCGCTGGGTGATCGCATCGGTTACCGGCGCGTCTATTTGCCGGGCCTCGGCATCTTCGTGGTGGGTTCGGTGGCCTGCGCGCTGGCGCACACGCTCGGCACGCTGATCGCCGCACGCATGTTCCAGGGCATCGGCGCGGCGGCCATCATGAGCCTCAATGCAGCGCTGGTGCGTGCGACCTTCCCGCGTGCGCAACTCGGTCGCATCATCGGCTTCAACGCGCTGGTGATGTCCATCGCCGCGGCGGCGGGACCAACCATCGCGGCGTTGATCCTGAGCGTCGGCTCCTGGTCGTGGCTGTTCCTGATCAACGTGCCCATCGGCATCGTCTCGATGCTCATGGGCACGCGCGCCTTCCCGCACACCGTCGGGCACGGCGGCAGTCCGCAGTACGTTTCCGCGGTACTGAGCGCAGTGGCATTGAGCACGCTGGTGTACGGCATCGAGGCGCTGTCACGCGGTGGCGTCGCCATCGGTGTGCCCGTGCTCGTCGTGGCCGTGGTCACGGGCATGCTGCTGGTACATCGCGACTGGCGCCGGCCCGCGCCACTGCTGCCCGTGGATCTGCTGCGCATCCCGATCTTCACGCTGTCGATCTGCTCTTCGATCATTTCCTTCGCGGCGCAGATGCTGGCGCTGGTGGTGCTGCCCTTCCTGTTGCAGGGTGTGCTCAATCGCAGCGTTGCCGAGACTGGCCTGTTGATGACGATGTGGCCAGTGGCGATCGGCGTGATCGCGCCACTGGCGGGGAAACTCGCGGATCACTACCCCGCCGGCTTGCTGGGTGGCATCGGCCTCATCGTGCTCGCCAGCGGCTTGCTGGCCCTGTCGATGCTGGGTACGTCGCCCAGCAACGCCGACATCATCTGGCGCATGGCGCTGTGTGGCGCGGGTGTCGGATTTTTCCAGTCCCCGAACAACCGCACGATGGTGAGCGCCGCGCCACGCGCGCGTTCCGGTGCTGCGGGCGGCATGCTCGCAACCGCAAGACTGCTGGGTCAATCGGCGGGCGCAGTAGGCGCGGCGGCGGGATTCCATTGGGCAGGCGTAGGTTCGGGTCACCTGCTGCTGCGTTTCGCAGCGGCCGCTGCGGTAGTGGGCGCCGTGACCAGCACGCTGCGGCTGCGGGTGCCGGTGCATGCAGCCGACATGAACCCCTGATTCCGCTCGCCCTCTCACACGAGGCAATGTCAGCGCGCTCCGACACCGCCCGGTGCATGCACGAGGAGACGGGTGGAAGGCACCACTTGAGTAGCGTTACGATGACCCCACTCAGGCACGCCACTCCAGGATTGCCATGTCCCTCGAACACTTCCATCCGGCGGTCGCGGGCTGGTTCAACGCCACTTTCGGTGAACCCACCGCGGCGCAGGCGGCCGCGTGGCCGGCGATCGCGCAGGGTCGCCATACGCTGATCGCCGCGCCGACCGGTTCGGGCAAGACCCTCGCCTCGTTTCTCGCCGCCATCGATGTGCTGGTGCGCCAGGCTGCCGAGGGAACGCTCACCGACCAGGTGCAGGTGGTGTATGTCTCGCCGCTGAAGGCGCTGTCGAACGACATCCGCCGCAATCTCGAGCAGCCGCTCGACGGCTGCATCAATGAACTGCACGTCATGGGTTTGCCGGCCACGCAGATCCGCAGCCAGGTACGCACCGGCGATACGCCGCAGGCCGAACGCGCGGCGATGCTGAAGCTGCCACCGCACATCCTGGTCACCACGCCCGAGTCGCTGTACCTGCTGCTCACCAGCGAATCGGGCCGCAGGATGCTGGCCAGCACGCGTAGCGTGATCGTCGATGAAATCCATGCGGTCGCAGCGACCAAGCGCGGCGCGCACCTGGCGCTGTCACTGGAACGTCTCGCCGATCTGTGCGTCGGCCGCCTGCAACGCGTCGGCCTCTCGGCGACGCAGAAGCCCATCGAGGAAATGGCGCGCTTCCTCGTCGGCACCGAGGGCGGCGAATGCGCCATCGTCGACAGCGGCCATGTGCGCGAGCGTGACATCGCGCTGGTGCTGCCGGATTCCCCGCTCGAAGCGGTGATGTCCACCGAAGTGTGGAACACGCTGTACGACAAGATGGCCGCGCTGATCAACGAGCACCACACCACGCTGATCTTCGCCAACACGCGCCGCATGGTGGAACGTGTCACCCGGCATCTCTCCGAACGCATCGGTGCGGAGAACATCGCCGCGCATCACGGCAGCCTCGCGAAGGAGCAACGCCTCGATGCCGAGCAGCGACTGAAGAGCGGCAAGCTGCGCGCGCTGGTCGCAACCGCATCGCTGGAACTGGGCATCGATATCGGTGACGTGGAGCTGGTGTGCCAGCTCGGCACGCCGCGCGCCATCTCCACCTTCCTGCAGCGCGTGGGCCGCGCCAACCATGCCGTGGGTGGCATACCGAAGGGCCGCATGTTCCCGCTGTCGCGCGACGAGCTGGTGGAATGCACGGCGCTGCTCGATGCAGTGCGCGCCGGGCAACTGGATCGCCTGCATATTCCGGTGGCACCGCTCGACGTGCTGTCCCAGCAGATCGTCGCGGAAGTTGCCGCCGGCGAGCGCGGTGAAGATGAGCTCTTCGCATTGATGTGCCGCGCCTGGCCGTACCGCGACCTCAAGCGCGCCCACTTCGACGAGATCATCGGCATGCTTGCCGATGGCATCTCCACGCGGCGTGGCCGCCAGAGCGCTTACCTGCATCGCGATGCCGTGAATGGCCGGCTGCGCGCGCGCCGCGGTGCGCGGCTCACCGCCATCACCTGTGGTGGCGCCATTCCGCAGAATGCCGACTATCAGGTCGTGATGGAACCGCAGGGCATCATGGTCGGCACGCTCAACGAGGATTTTGCGGTCGAGAGCCTGGCGGGCGATGTCTTCCAGCTGGGCAATACTTCGTACCGCATCCTGCGCGTCGAGGCCGGCAAGGTGCGCGTGGAAGATGCGGCAGGACAGGCGCCGACCATTCCGTTCTGGCTGGGCGAAGCGCCGGCGCGCACCGAGGAACTATCCACTGCGGTATCGCAGCTGCGCAGTGAAGTGGATGCGGCGCTACCGAACGTTGAACCCGCCACCGTCAGCGAATGTGCGACGCTGCTGCGCGAGCAGCATCATCTCGGTCCCGTCGCCGCGCAACAGCTCGCCGAATACCTCGCCACCGCGAAAGCTTCACTCGGGCGCTTGCCCACGCGCGACCTGCTGATCATCGAGCGTTTCTTCGATGAAGCCGGCGGCATGCAACTGGTGGTGCACTCGCCCTTCGGTGCGCGCGTTAACCGGGCCTTCGGCCTCGCGCTGCGCAAGCGCTTCTGCCAGACCTTCAACTTCGAATTGCAGGCCGCGGCCACCGAGGACGCCATCGTGCTGTCGCTGGGCGAGACGCACAGCTTCGCGCTCGAGGATGTCATCAAGTACCTGCACAGCAAGACCGTGGAGTCGGTGCTCACGCAGGCCGTGCTCGATGCACCGCTGTTCATGACGCGCTGGCGGTGGAACGCGACCATCTCGCTGGCCATCAAGACTTCGCGCGGTGGCAAGAAGACGCCGCCGCCATTGCTGCGCATGGCGGCGGAAGACCTCGTTTCCGTGCTGTTCCCCGACCAGATCGCCTGCGCGGAGAACCTCAGCGGCCCGCGCGAGATTCCAGACCATCCGCTGGTGCGCCAGACGCTGCACGACTGCCTGCACGAAGCCATGGACATCGATGGCCTCATCACGCTGCTGCAGAAAGTGGAAGGCGGCGAGATCAAGGTGCTGACGCGCGACCTGCCGCATCCATCGATGCTGGCCATGGAGATCCTCACCGCGCGGCCCTATGCCTACCTGGACGATGCGCCTCTGGAGGAGCGTCGCACGCAGGCCGTGGCTGCGCGGCGCTGGCTCGATCCGCAGAGCGCGGCGGAGTTCGGTCATCTCGATCCGCTGGCCATCGCGCAGCTGTGCGAAGAAGCCTGGCCGGATCCGCAGACTGCCGACGAATTGCACGATGCATTGATGCTGCTCGGGGCGTTGCCGCGGGAAGAAGCGCAGGGAGGCGGCGATGTCGCACGCCAGAGCTGGCGGCCATTCTTCAATGCCTTGATCGAAACGCACCGGGCCACGCAACTGAGCTGCGGATCGCGACACTTCTGGGTAGCCGCTGAACAGCTGCCACTGGTATGCGCGGTTTATCCGCAAGCGCAGATCGAACCGCAGATCGAGGCACCCGCAAGCTATGCCAGTGTCGTGCACGAGCGCAGCGATGCCATCCGCGAACTGCTGCGCGGACGCCTGCAGGCCATCGGCCCGACCACCGCCACCGCGCTCGACGCCATGTTGGCCCTGCCCGATGGCAGCGCCCTGCCCGCGCTCACCGCGCTGGAAGGCGAAGGCTTCGTGATGCGCGGCCAGTTCAGCAACGCCGCCGCCAACCACGAGGCGCGCGCCACGGTCGATGCGCCCGAGCCCGAGTGGTGCGAGCGGCGCCTGCTCGCGCGCATCAACCGCTACACCATCCGCACGCTGCGCGCGCAGATCGAGCCGGTGGCCAGCGCGGACTTCATGCGCTTCCTGCTCGAATGGCAGGGCGTGACGCGCGAACCGCGCGGCGAAGGTCCGCAGAGCGTGGCCGCGGTGCTCGAACAACTCGAAGGCTTCGAAGTGCCGGCAATCGCGTGGGAACGCGATGTGCTGCCCGCACGCCTGCAGCACTACGACCCGGCATGGCTCGATACGCTGTGCCTGTCGGGGCGCGTGCTGTGGGCGCGACTGGATGCGCCGAAGGGTTCGGTTGCCGGACCGGTGCGCGGCACGCCGATCGCGCTGCTGTCGCGCGCGCACCTGCCGCTGTGGCGCGGCTTCTCGCAGCGCCAGCGCGGCGAGCTGTCGTTGTCGGCATCGGCCAAGGCCATCGTCGAGCAGCTGCATTCACGCGGCGCTTCGTTCTTCGATGAACTGATGCGCGGCAGTGGCCTGCTGCAGGCACAGGCGGAAAGCGCGCTGGGCGAACTGGTCGCCGCGGGCCTGGTCAGCGCGGACAGCTTCGGTGGCCTGCGCGCCCTGCTGTTGCCGCTGGATCGCAAGCGCAAGCTCGCAGCGCGCGGTCGGCGCACTGCCCTGTTCGGACTCGAGGAGGCCGGTCGCTGGAGCCTGCTGCATCCGGTGGCCGCGGTGGAAGATCCCAATACGGATCCGGAGCAGGTGGAGCAGATCGCGTGGCGCCTGCTGCAGCGTTACGGGGTCGTGTTCCGCCGCATCCTCACGCGCGAGGCGCCATGGCTGCCGCCATGGCATGCATTGCTGCGGGTGATGCGCAGGCTGGAAACGCAGGGCCATGTGCGCGGCGGACGTTTCGTCGCCGGTGTCACCGGCGAACAGTACGCATTGCCCGACGCCATCCCCGCGATGCGCGCCATGCGGCAGAAGGCCGCGAACGGCGCATTGATCTCGCTGAGCGCGGCCGATCCGCTGAACCTGCTGGGCATCGTCACCCCGGGCGAGCGACTGGCCGCGCTGCCCGCCAATCGCCTGCTGCTGCGGGATGGCGTGCCAATCGCCGTGCATTCAGCCGGCGAGGTGAAGTACCTGGTGAAGCTGCCGCTGCCGGAGGAATGGGCGGCTCGCAACGCATTGCTCCGGCACGCTGTTGCGACGGCAATGGCGCACAGCGAAGGGTGATCTTGCGGCATCCGTGCGGCCGGCACGGATGCATCAACGACGCGCCCGACGCTTTGCGCTGGCCTTGCGCGTGAGCCACTCGCGCGTCGATGCGCTTTCCGCATCCAGCCATTCGCGGAAGCGCCGCACCTGCGGCCGTGCGACGGAATCGGCGCGGAAGCGCGCGATGAAGGCATGGTCGGTCCACTTGCCGGTGCTCATCGCGAAAGGCAGCGACAGGCGACCGGCATCCAGCAACGGCGCAGCCAGCGCCATGCCACACAGCGCCAAGCCCGCATCCGCGAGTACGGCTTCGAGCGCCGTGGCGATGCGCTGGTAACGGATGCCGCGATTCGGCTCCGTGCGTTGCAGTTTCCGCGCGTGGATCCACTCGGCCCAGTCAGGCACGGCCGCATCATCCTTGTAGAAATCCAGGTGCAGCAATGGAAAACCCTCGAGCTGCTTGCGACGAGGCAAGGCGGAGAGGCGTTTGCTGATGACGGGCGATGCCATCGGCAGCACGAAGTCGCGGAACAACACATCCACCGTACTGGCTTCATGCACGGCCGCGAAGCGGACCTCGCAGTCCATCGGCGCGATGCGCAGCGGCGCTCGCCCTCACCGTTGATGTTGAAGCGCACGTTGGGGTACTCGCGCGTGAAGCCAGGCAGCCGGGGTTTCAGCCAGAGCTCCACGAAATCCGACGGCGCGGCGATATGCATCTCGTGGCCGCGCTGCATGTCGAGCAGTGAGGCCACGTTTTCCAGGTCACGGAACGCGCCGGCCAGGTGCGGCAGCACCGCCGCCAGTGCCGGCGCGGCCTTCAGTCCAGAACGTCCGCGCAGTACCAGCTCCGTACCAAGGTAATCCTCGAGCTGCTTGATCCGCTGCCCGACCGCCGCAGGCGTGATGGCGAGCGTGGTGGCCGCATCCTTCAGCGAACCCTTGCGCAGCGCCAGTTCCAGCGCCTGCAGCGAGCGGAGGTGGGTCAGGGAAGCCATCAACCCAAACTAAAGGCAGCCTTTAGTGCTTGCAAGAAGTTTTAGCTTCCCATGGCGGCGGTCGTGCGCAAAATTACCCACCAGCCCAGCGGGGCAGACATCAATCAACCGAGTCCAGGGAGAAAGGATCATGGCCAATCTGAAGCGTTATGTGATCGAGCGCGACATCGCCGGCGTGGGTGGAATGTCGATCGTGGAACTGTGTGGCGCGGCGCGCGCCTCGAACTGCGCGCTGGAGAAGCTGGGCGGCACGGTGCAGTGGCAGCACAGCTATGTCGCCGCGGACAAGACTTTCTGCATCTACCTCGCCACCGACGAGGATGCGATCCGCCAAGCACACCGAGTACAGCGGCATTCCGTTCACGCGCATCATCGAAGTGCCGCAGATCATCGATCCGCTGACCGCGAACAACTGAAGCGACGGTCGGATGCCTGCGCCGCGCCAGCGTGATGCGGGGTGCGGCGTCAGTCAACAGGCGGCGACCTGCTGGTCACCGCCACTACATCCAGCATCTGCAATGCCGGCACGCCTCCCAGCAGCGAGAGCGCATGCTTCGAGAACAACCGGGGCACCTGCCCAGCCAGGTGCGCGAAGCGCGCACTGCATCGGCGAACACATCGAAGATCCCGAAGTGCTGCGCATCGAACTGCACGCGCGAACCAGGCGCGCGTGCGGACCTCCTCCTCGACAAGCTGGTGAGCCTCGCGCAGGGAAGGCTGCGGCATCGGCCTCGTGGCCCTCGCTGATGCGGAAGGTCAGCAGCAATCCCTTGGTGATGTCCTGCAGGTCGTCAGGGTGGCAGGGCGTCGCTCGACTACATCCAGCTGGGTAATCGTCGGCATGCCGGCGAGCAGCGAATCCTTGGCGCTCATCAACGCTGACGCCATTGCACCCTGCAGATGCGCCTTGCGCCCCGCCTCATCGGCGAAGGCATCGAAGACGCCGAACTCACCGCGGCCGAAACGTATCGCGAACCACACTGTCGTGGCCGGCTCCCTCTCGACGAGCGGCTTCGCGGCGAGCAGCAGTTTCCGCACGTCGTCATCGCTGCGGTCGCGTGATTCAAAGCGTACGAGCAATCCCTTTGTCACCATGGTGGACCTCCCTTCAGGTCGCCAACACCATGATCACCATAGGATGCGCCGCCACGGCGGGTCTGTAGGGACCAAGCCGGTGATCTGCCTTACGCAGCAACCTGTTCGTTGCTCGTAATCTCGTCGGTCCACACCTTGAAGGTTTCGAGCGCGTTCGGACCGAAGGTCATGCTGATCGCAACGTCGGCGGCATCGCGGCCACGCGCGATCAGCACGCGGCCGATGCGCGGCGTGTTGTTGCGTGCATCGAAGGTGTACCACTGCCCACCGATGTAGGCCTCGAACCAGCCGGCGAAATCCATGGGGCGCATCAACCGGCGGAATGCCGATGTCGCCGAGATAACCGGTGCAGTAGCGCGCAGGGATGTTCAGGCAACGGCACAGCGCGATGGCCAGGTGCGCGAAGTCGCGGCACACGCCGCGGCGCTCGGTGAAGGCTTCGGACGCGGTACGCGTGAAGCGCGCGAACTGGTACCCGAAGGTGATGTGCTGGTGAACGAAATCGCACACCGCCTGCACGCGCGCCCAGCCGGTCATCGGGCCAGCGAAGTTCTTCCATGCAAACTCGGCGAGATTGTCCGTATCGCAGTAACGGCTGCCGAGCAGGAATACCAGCGTGTCCTCGGGCAGCGTTTCCACCCGATGCTGTTCGGCGTTCCACACCACAGGCTCGGGCAGGCCGCTGTCGCGAATGATCGTGTTTGGTCGAGAGCCGCAGCACGCCCGCGGGCGCAACCAGGCGCGTGCACCAGTTGCTGAAACCGTCGTGGTACGAAGCCAGCGCGATGGCCGGATCCGTATGCATGAGGTCGGGTTGCTCCAGGTCGCCGGAGCGCGATGGATGAACATTGAGGCTGAGGATCATTGCGTCGGTTGCGCGCAGCGATAAGTCAGCTCGTAGCCAAGGCGTATTTTCACTGTGGAATCTCCGCCCACCGCCCGCGGCAGTGCATGAGACAAGCGTAAGGCCCACGCCTGCTGTCCGGCCTCGTCGGCGACGAGGTCCTGTCGTAGTTCGAGTCCTACGTGTAGCACGTTGCGCCGTTCGGCGTGCACGGGAATCGTGTAGTCGGTGCCGTCACCAACCGAATACGGTTCGTTTTCGCCCAGGACCAGGCCCGGTTCTGACGCAGTACCCGCAGCAGCGCGCGCGCGAGCCGCGGATCGCGGTTGTAGAGCACGGCCGCATGCCAGGGGGCGCCGCTCGCCATGGAACACCGGCGTGAAGCTGTGCATGGCGATCAGGATGGTGGGCTGGCCGCGCGCCGCGCGCGCCTCGAGCTCCGCGTGGATGCGATCGTGATACGGATGGAATATCTCCTGCTCGCGCATCAGCACTTCTTCTGCGGACACCGACTCGTTGCCGGGAATCCGCGTCGCCTCGCTGACGCGCAGGATCGAACCCGCGCTGCCAGGCGGTCGATTGCAATCGATCACAGCCGCGAATAGTTCTGCAGTATGAGGAAGGCATCGAGTCGCGCGGCGAGCATCGACGACACGGCCGCGGCACCGATGTCCCCAGGCGATGTGGCGCTGCATGTCCTGCGGCGAAACGCCGAGGGAATGCAGTCGCGCCGGCACGCGCGCCGAGGCGTGATCGCAGGTCAGCAGGAACGGCGCCGCACCCTGCTCCCGCTCGACGCGGAAGGCGGTGGGTTCAGCGGCTGCAAGCAATGGTACGTGCCGCACGAAACTTCAGGACGGATCGCCGGGCACATCAGGCAGCCGCCGGAATACTTCGCGCACGCCGTCGCGCCACTGCCGGCTCAGCCCGCTGAAATACTCATCGTCCTGCTCGAATCGATGCCGGATGCCGACGCGCAGCGCATCCCGCTCGCAGCAGGCAAGGTCGATGGGCATGCCCCACCGACAGGTTGCTGCGCATGGTTGAATCCATCGACACCAGCAGGCATTTCATCGCATCGGCCAGGTTGGTGGTGGGCGAGATGGACGCGATCGATGATGGGCTTGCCGTACTTGGTCTCGCCGGTCTGGAAGAACGGTGTGTCGCGGCCAGCCTCGATGAAATTGCCTTCCGCGAAAAGGTGCGGAACAGGGCGCGGCGGCTCACCACGTATCTGCCCACCGATGATGAACGAGGGGCATTGAAGGGATGTGCGCCGCCGACCATCGCCGGTGCATCGCACCGCTCCACGTCGCGCACGGCGGCGGCGACGAGACCGGCGACATCGAACATGGTGCGCGCGTTCCAGATGGTGGTGGCATCAACCGCGGGCGCGTCGCCCCGCTGCCGCAGCGTGGTGATGACGGCCTGCGTGCCGGCGAGATTGCCCGAGCTCAGCAACACGATCACGCGATCGCCCGGCCGCTCGAACACGCTCATCTTGCAGAAGCTGGCGAAGTTGTCGACGCCGGCATGCGTGCGCGAATCCGAAGCGAACACGATGCCGTCCATTCAGCAGCACCGCCGACGCAGTAGGTCATGGCCGTCCCGCCGCGCGCGTGCTCAATTCACAATGCATCCCAGTACTGCTCCATGCGCTTGCGCAAGTGTGCGTCCGGCAGGCGACCGCGGCCTGCTGCCTGGTTGTCGCGCAGGAAACTCCAGCGTCGTCGTTCCCGGGATCACCGCCGTGATCGCCGGATGCGACAGGTTGTACTTGAGCATGAACTGCGCCCAGCTCGTCGCATCGAATTCCTCGCAAAGTCCGGCAGCGGCTTGCCCGCCACGCGGGGGAACAGGCTGGCGTTCTTGCCGCCGAAGGGCACGTTGTTCAGCACGGCGATGCCCTGATCCTGCGCCAGCGGCAAAGATCGCTGGCGGCCGCGCGATTGGCGATGGAGTAGTCCACCTGCACGAAGTCCGAGTTTCTGCCTGCGCATGGCTTCGATGAACTGCACATGCTGGCCGGGCGCAGCCGGTGGTGGCACCGATGTAGCGGATGCGTTTCTCCTGCTTGTATTCGCGGTAGATGGGCAGCAGCTCGTCGAAGCGCACCAGGCTATGCACCTGCACCAGGTCGATGACCTTCACGCGCAGGCTGGTGAGGATTCATCGATGAGCGCGCGCGTCAGCACTGCCTCGGCCTGCGGCGCGGAGATGGGTTTGGTGGCAATGAAGTAGCGATCGCGATTGCCGAGTTCTTCCAGCAACTGGCCGATCACGGCCTCGGCACGACCATAGCCCCCCGCGCGGTATCGATGAGACGGCCAGTCAGCGCCGGAAACTCACGCAACACCACTTTGCGCGCGGCGAGATCCTCAGCGGGATTCGACGTCGTAGGCATTGCTGCCGATGCCCACCACCGGGATGCGTTCGCCCGAGGAAGGAATGACGCGGAAGACCGGCGCCTGCGAATCAGCGGCACTCGCCCAGCGCGCAGCGCCGGCAGCCAGTGCTCCCTGCAACAGCGTGCGACGTGTGATCTGCATCGACACACCCTAGCACGCGTCGCGCACGGCTACTCCATCTGCCTGCCGTCCTCGTACATGCCGCAGTAGGGCCACCGTCCGGCAGGCGTACGCCCCCACAGTATGCTGGCCGCGCCCTGCTGCACCGAGCGCGGCGCATTGGCGCCACCCATGTCGGTACGCGCCCATCCCGGACTGATCGAATTGACGAGGATGCCGCGCGGCTTCAACTCCGCGGCAAACAGGCGTGCCATGGCGGGTGACTGCGGCCTTGCTGGCGCCGTAACCACCGGGTGCTTCACGCGCCATCTGCTCGAGCTGGACCAGCGACAGCGCCGGATCCTGCAACCGCTGCACCAGCTCGCGCGACTGCACCGAAAGCCGGCCCAACCCGCTGCTCACCATCACCACGCGCGCATTCGGCGCGAGCAGCGGCTGCAGCGCACGCGTGAGCAGCAGCGGGCCCAGCACGTTGACGTCCCAGATGTGCCGCGGCGTACCTTCATAGACACCGGCATTGTTGATCAGCGCGTGCAGCGGCTGCTTGCGCCGCACTCAAGCGCGCGGCCAACGTGCCGATGGATTCGGTATCGGCCATCTCGACTACTTCGGCCTGGGTTCCGGGCGGAGCGGACTCGGCGCGACGCACCGCCGCCAGCACGTTCCAGCCCTCCGAAGCCAGGGTGTTCGCGACTTCGCGGCCGATGCCGCGGCTGGTGCCGGTGATCAATACGGTGGGCATCACAGGACCCTAGCGCGCTTCCCCCGGTGCGGCCATAGGACGAAGCCGCTTGATTACTGGCGCGGCAGTCCCCACAAACAACTCAACCCGGAGGTGTGCG
>JBBCGD010000004.1:0-488648 GCA_037200665.1 Pseudomonadota bacterium
ATGGGCGCCGCGTCCGCCATGTCCCTGCTGCGTCCCGAGGTCCTTGCGAGTCTTTCCTCGCTGGAACTGGTGGCGCGCTCGGCCGTGGAGGGCTTCTTCCAGGGCCTGCATCGCAGCCCGCGCTTCGGCTTCAGCCAGGAGTTCGCCGAATACAAGGCGTATTCCGAAGGCGACGATCCGCGCTTCATCGACTGGAACGTGTTCGCGCGCACCGATCGCACCTACATCAAGCGCTATCTCGGTGACACCAACACACGACTGACGATCGCGATGGATGTCAGCGCCTCGATGGGCTTCGGCACCGGTGCGGTGACCAAGCTGCGCTACGCCAAGTTCCTGGCCGCTGCGCTCGCCTACATGACCTTGCAGCAGCACGACCCGACTGGCCTCATCGCGTTTGATTCGAAGGTGCGCAGTTATCGTCCGCCCTCGAGCCGCACCGGCACGCTGGGCGCGCTGCTGCATTCGCTGGATTCACTCGAAGCTGGCAGTGCCACGGACCTGGACGAATCCTTCCGCCAGCTGCGCGAGCACTGCCAGCGTCGTGGCCTCGTCGCGGTGATCTCGGACCTGTACTGCGATCCCGAAGCATTGACGCGCGCCGTGCAACCGCTGGCCTGGCGCGGCCACGACATCATGATCTTCCAGGTGCTGGATCGCGCCGAGCTGAACCCGCACTGGGACGAATCGGTACTGATGGAAGACATGGAATCAGGCCAGCAGATCGAGGTGTCGCCGGACTACCTGCGCGGCCGCTATCGCGAGCGCTTCGAGGAGCACCTCGCGAACATCAAGAGCGTGGCCGCGCGTCATCGTGCAGATCACATACTGCTGGCCACCGACGAGCCGCTGGACCGCGCGCTGCGCCAGTACCTGATGTTCAGGCAGAGGAACTGACGCAGATGTGGCTCACTCCGCTGTTCCTGCTCGGCCTCGCCGGCATCGCGTTGCCGGTGTGGCTGCATCGCTTCGCGCGCAAGACCGACCAGAAGCACCAGTTCGCCTCGTCGATGTTCCTCGAGGCCAGCGTGGTTCGCCGCAATCGGCGGCGCGAATTGCGCTACTGGCTGCTGTTCGCGGCGCGCGTGCTGCTGGTGGCATTGCTGGCCTTCGCCTTCGCGCAACCCATGTGGCGCAGTCGCGTGGAAGCCGGCCCGCAGGGCGCGACGCTGCATGCCATCGTGCTCGACACCTCGCTGTCGATGCGCCAGGGCGGCAGCTGGGAGCGCGCAAAGGAGCAGGCCGGCAAGCTCATCGGTGATCTCAAGGGCGCGGATCGCGCCATGCTGGTGGCAGCGGACTATCGCGTGCGCGTGCTGCAGGAAGCGGTGTTCTCCAATGATGCCGGCCGATTGCGCGCGGCCATGCAGAATCTCGAACCCGGTTACGCACGCCTCGATGACGGCGCCCTGGTCGCGGCCACACAGGCCTGGGGCACTGCGCCTGGCGAACACCTCGTCGTGCACTTCATCACCGACATGCAGCAGTCGGCGAGCCCGCTGCGCTTCGCGGATCTCGCGCCGCCGCCGGGTGTGCGCTTCGATCTGCTGGATATGGCACCGCAAAGCGCGACGAACCTGCGCGTCGCCGGCGTGCGCGAGGATGCGCGCGATCCGGGCGCGGTGCGCGTCAGCATCGATGGCGATGCGGCGGCGCTGGCCAAGCGCGAACTGGTGCTCGAAGTAAACGGCAAGCAGGTCGAGAAGCGCGCGCTGAAGGCCGGCGCACTGCCACTGGAAGAACGCTTCGCGCTGGGCGATCTGGGTCCTGGCGAACATCGCATCGCCGCGCGCCTGCAGCCTGCCGACGATCTGCCCGCGGACGACAGCTACTACGCGCTGCTTCGACACGTCGAACCCAAGGTGCTGGTCATCGCCGCCGCCAACGACGGCGATGACGCGCAATACTTGCGCGCCGCGCTCGGTGCTTTGCCACAGCCGCGCTTCTCGGTGGAAACCGCAGCACCCGGTGCATTGGCTACGCGCCAGCTCGGCGACTTCGCCGCAGTAGTCGTATCCGATGCCGGCCTGCTCAACGCGGCCGCGGCCACCGCGCTCGATAAATACGTGCAAGCCGGCGGCTCCGCATTGCTCACGCTGGGCGCGCGCGCCGCGCAACTCGACACCATCCCGGTCAGCGGTGCGAAGCGCGCGCGTGGCAGCGCCCGCGATGCCGCCGAGCAACCTTCACGCGTCGGTGACATGGAACAAAGCCATCCGATACTGCGCGAACCCGGCGCCTGGCGGCAGGTGCGCTTCCTGCGTCACGTCGCTGCCGTGCCGCCCGAAGGTTCACGCGTGCTGATGCGCTTCACCAACGACACGCCGCTGATGTGGGAGCAATCGCCCGGCACCGGCCGCCTGCTGGTGTTCGCTTCGCCGCTCGATCGCGACTGGAACGATCTCGCCATCCATCCGCTGTTCGTGCGCTTCGTGGCCGAGGCCACGGCCTGGCTGGCCGGCGCGCGTTTCGATGCGGCCAGCGCCACCGTCGGCGTGGCGCTGGATGCCAGCAACCTGCGCCGCGGTGGCGCGCAGGTGTTCGATCCCAATGGCCAGCGCGCGGCCATGCTGAATGGCGTGAACGAAGGCCTGCGCTGGGTGCCGGACCTGCCCGGCTTCTACGAGCTGCGCGGCGGCGGCCACAGCGATTTCATCGCGGTGAATCCGGATCCGCGTGAATCGCGGCTCGCGCCGCTGGACGCCGCGGCGCGCGAGCGCTGGCTGGCGCTGCAGTTGCCGGCTGCGGGCGATTCCCCGGCTATTTCCACTGCTTCGAGTTCCGAACGCCTTATTCCGGTATGGTTCTGGTTCCTGCTGTTCGCGGCGCTGCTGGCCTTCATCGAGCCGCTGCTGGCGAACTACCACCTCGGCGTACGGAGGGAACAGCGCGCATGACCGCTCGTTCACAACTCGAGTCCTACCTGGACCAGGTACGCCGGCGGCTGCGCTGGGTGTTGTCGGCGCAAGGCGTGGCGTTGCTGGTCGCCGCGCTGTTCGTGGTCACGTTGCTGGCCGCGCCACTGCTGCGGCATTTCGGTTTCGCCGATGCGTTTGCGTTGATCGGGCGCGCGCTGCTGGCGCTTGCAGCCGTGGGCGTTGGCGCGTGGTTCGTGTGGCGTCGGCGTGCTCTGCAACGTGGTGAAGGCGCGCAGGAGCTGGAACGCGCGCTGCCTGAACAGGCGGGCCGCGTCGCGACTTATCTGCAGGAGAAGATGCGTCCCGAAGGCGCGTCGCCATTGCTCGGGCTGCTGGCCGCCGATGCGCTCGCGCATGCGGATGCCGCGCCACCGGCGAGTGCGATTCCGCAGCGGCGCATCCTGTTGCCCATCGCGGGCGGGGCAGTAGCGCTCGGTCTCTTCGCCATGCTGTTCGTGTTGCATGGTCCATGGAGCGAAGGCGCGAAGCAGCTATGGACTGGCCGATTGCCTGCAGCCACCAGCATCGCCGCCGCCGCGGGTGGCATCGCCGTGAAGCCCGGCGACGCCACGGTCCGTCGCAACCAGGACCTGCCCATCCAGGCGCTCGTCGCCGGCAGCGGTTCCGACGTGCAGGTGCACGTGCGCTTCGGCGCCGGCGATTGGGAAATCGCGCCGATGCAGGCCAGCAAGGATGGTGGCTACGCCTTCACCCTGTATGCCGTGCGCGATGACGCGCACTACTACGTCACCGCCGGCGCGCTGAAGAGCGCCGAACACAAGATCCAGGTCGTGGACCTGCCCAGCATCGAGAAGCTGCGGCTCACCTATGACTATCCGGGCTGGACAGGTTTGCCGCAGCACTCCGAAGACGGTGGTGGTGACATCCGCGCGGTCGAAGGCACCGCGGTTGGCATCCAGGTGGTGACCAGCGCGCCGTTGCAGGGACCGCTGCTGGTCATCGACGGCAACAACGAGACGCTGGCGACATCGGGCACCACCGCGAGCGGCAAGCTTGCCGTGAAGAAGAGCGGTCACTATCGAATTGCCACCACCTTCCTCGGCGAAGTGGTGCCGCTCACGCCCGACTACGCCATCGAAGTAGCGGTGGACGAGAAGCCCGACGTGCGCGTGATCCGTCCCGGCAAGGATTATCGCGCCACCAACATCGAGGAAGTGCCGGTGCGCGTCGAAGCGCGCGACGACTACCGCCTCGAAGCACTCGAACTGCATTACTCGGTGAACGGCGGTGAATGGCGCAGCGAGAACCTGCCCGCCGGCGCCGCCGACATCCAGGCCGCAGCGCTGCTGCGCATGGAAGAGATGCAGAAGCGCGGTGCCAAGGGTGAATCGCCGCTGCTGCAACCGGGCGACCTGGTCAGCTACTACGCCCTGGCGCGCGATCACTCGCACAGCGTGCAGACCGACCTGTTCCTGATCCAGGTGCAGCCTTTCGAGCAGCGCTACACGCAGAACCAGGCCGGTGGCGGCGGTGGTGGCGGCGGCGGCGGCGGTGGCGATGAAGACGGCCAGATCTCCAGGCGCCAGAAGGAAGTACTGCTCGCCACATGGAACCTGCAGCGCAATGAGGCGGACGCGGGCCAGCGCGATGCCGAACGCAATGCCGACAACGCCCGCATGCTCTCCGATGTGCAGACCACGCTGAAGGAGCAGGCCGGCACACTGGTGGAGCGTGCCAGGGCGCGCATGCTCACCGGCCAGGATGAATCGGTCACCAATTTCGTGAAGAGTATGGAAGAAGCCGCCAAGGCGATGGATCCCGCCGCGAAGAACCTCACCAACATGAAGCTCGCCGACGCGGTGACCAACGAGCAGCAGGCGCTGACACTGCTGCTGCGGGCCGAGTCCACCTTCCGCGACATCCAGGTCTCCATGCGCAACCAGCGCGGTGGCGGCGGTGGTGGCGGTTCGCAGGCGGGACGCGATGTGTCGGAGATGACCGAGCTCGAGCTCGATCTCGCCAAGAACCAGTACGAGACCGAACAGCAGGTGCGCCAGCAACAGCAGGGCGGGGCCGCCAACAAGGAAGCCGAGGACGAGGCCATGCGTCGCCTCGCCGAACTCGCGCGTCGCCAGGAGCAGATGGCGCGCGAGACCGCGCAGCAGAAGCAGCAGACCGAAGCGCAGAAGTGGCAGCAGGAGCAGCTGCGTCGCGAGGCCGAGGAACTGCGCCAGCAACTGCAGCAGCTGGCGCAGCAGCAGGGCGGGTCGCAATCCCAGCAGGGTTCGCAGCAATCGGGCTCGCAATCGGGATCACAGCAATCCGGATCGCAGGGCTCGCAGTCTTCCGCGCGTCAGGCCGAACAGCAGGTGGCACAGGCCCTGCAGCAGATGAAATCGAACAACGCGCAGGACCAGCAGCGCGCCAGCGAACAGCTGAACCGCGCGCGCGAACAACTGCAGCGTGGCCAGCAGCAGGCCGACAGCCAGAAATTCGGCAATCTGGCGCAGGATGCGGCCGATCTTGCCGCGCGCCAGCGCGCTTCCGAACGCGACCTGCGTGCCGCCATCGGCAATCGTCCGCCGGCGAACCTCGCCAACCAGAACCAGTCGCGCAACAACGGCCTCAGCTACGAGCAGATGTCGAAGATGAGCGATACGCGTCGCAAGCTGCAGGAGGACGTCGAATCACTGCAGCGGCGCATCGATGCCGCACGCCGCGAGAATGCGCAGGCCACGCCGCGCGCCAGCGGCCAGCTCGCCGATGCGCGCAAGGAATTGCAGGACATGGATACCGCGCAGGCGCTGGCGCGCAGTGCGTATGACGTCGAGCGCGGTCGCACCGTGCAGGCGGCCAGCAACGATCCGGTGATCAGCGACACGCTGCAACGCCTGCAGCAGAACCTCGCCACTGCCGCGGATACGGCGGCGAATGAATCCGGTGCACGCCAGCAGGGCAAGAAGGCCGACGCCACCGACCTGCTTGCCGAGCTGGGCGACCTGCGTCGCGCGCTGGATCGTGCGCGTGAACAGCAGGCGCAGAACCAGAGCCGCAGCGCCAATGGTGATCCGGGTGCGCGTTCCGCCGATGCGCGCGAAGGGCAGGCCGGTCAGGCCGGTGGCCAGCGCGGTCAGCAGGGACAGGCCGGACAAGGGCAGGGTGGCCAGGGCCAGCGCGGCCAGGATCAGCAGAATCAGCAGGCCAACAACCAGGGCGGCCAGGGTGGTGGCGCCGATGGCAACAACGCCGGTGGCACCGGCGATCTCGACATGGTCGGTGGTGGCCAGCGCGGTGGCGGTGGCAACTGGCGCGGTGGCCGCATCGGCAGCGGCGCGGTGCCGCTGAACGGCACGCAGCGCGAACTGCTGCGCAACCAGACGCAGCTTTCCGCCGAACGTCTGGCGCAGCTGCGCACCCAGCTTGCCAACGGCGTGCTCACCGCGCCCGACACCGAGGCGCTGCTCGACCTGGAGCGCCGCTTGCAGCGGGCCCCCGTCGATCCACTCTCCGGCGAATACCAGAAGATGACCACGCTGGTGAGCCAGCTCGAACTCGCAGCCCTGAAAGCCCAGCAGGTCAAGGATTCCGGAAAAAAATCCACCCGCACCGACGATGCCGTCGACGATTCGCGCCGCTACCGCGACAATGTCGCCGAGTACTACCGACGACTGGGCGGGGGCGATGAGTGACAATAAGGTTCTGGCCGGGCTGACCGGGCTGCTCGGCAATGATGTGGTGGTGGCGCCGGACGCCACGCTGCTCGACAAGCACACCAGGGATTTCTGCGTCATCGGCAATCGTGATGCCGGCGTGCTGGCGCTGGTGTTCCCGCGCGATACGACGCAGGTGTCGAAGACGCTGGCGTACTGCAACGAGCGCGGCATCGCCGTGCAGCCGCAGGGCGGGCTCACCGGGCTTGCCGGTGGCGCGGTGCCGATCGGCCCCTGCGTGATCATCTCGCTCGAACGCATGCGCGCGATCAAGGAGCTGGACAGCGTCGCGGGCACCATCACCGTTGAAGCCGGTGTCACGATGGAGACGGTGCAGAAGGCCGCGGATGCGGCCGATCTCTTCTTCCCGCTGGACCTCGGTGGTCGCGGCTCCTGCCAGATCGGCGGCAACATCTCGACCAATGCCGGCGGCAACCGCGTACTGCGCTATGGCATGGCGCGTGATCTCGTGCTCGGCGTCGAAGCCGTGCTCGCCGATGGCACCGTGATCGATGCCCTGCGCAAGGTCATCAAGAACAATTCGGGCTACGACATCCGGCAGCTGTTCATCGGCGCCGAAGGCACGCTGGGCATCGTCACCGCCGTGGTGCTGCGCCTGTTCCCGAAACCGAAGAGCGCCTGCACCGGCATCTGCGCAGTGAAGGATTACGCCGGCGTGCTTGATCTCTTGAAGCGCGCGCGTGCGGGCTTCGGTTCGCTGCTCTCTGCGTACGAAGTGATGTGGCCGGATTTCTACCACCTCGGCACCATCGGCCTCGGTCGCAAGCCGCCGCTGGAAATCGGCCATGGCGTGTACGTGCTGATCGAGACGCTGGGCACCGATCCCGATGCGGACCAGGCGCGCTACGAAACCGTGATCGGCGAAGCCATCGAAGCCGGCATCGTGCAGGACGCCATCATCGCGCAGTCACAGCGCGAGGCCACCGAGCTCTGGGCCGTGCGCGATTCGCCCGGCGAGTGGCAGAAGGGCGCGCACTGGCCGCAGCTGGGCTTCGACGTGAGCGTGCCCACCGGCGAGATCGGCCCGCTGGCCGAGGAAATCGGCGCGGAATTGAAGCAGCGCTGGCCTGAACTGGTCGCGGTGTTCTTCGGCCACGTGGCCGATGGCAACCTGCATGTGTCGGTGCGCATGTCGGGCCACGACATCGACGAGCTCGCCATCGAGAACGCCGTGTACGGCATCGTCTCGCAGCGGCGCGGCTCCATCTCGGCCGAGCATGGCATCGGCTCGCTGAAGATTCCCTTCCTGCATTTCTCGCGCAGCGAGGCGGAGATCGCGCTGATGCGCGCGATCAAGAAGGCGATGGATCCGAAGGGCATCATGAACCCGGGCAAAGTCCTGCCTTGATCGTCCACCGGTTGCGCACGCTCGACCTGGTCCGGCATCCCGAACCGGGTCGGCCTGCGTACCTCAGTGCCACGAGTGGCCTGGTGCGCAGTGGCGATGAGCTTTATGTGGTGGCCGATGACGAGCTGTTCCTCGGTCGCTTCGCGACCACGGGTTCGGCACCCGGTGAGTTGCTGCGTCTTTTTGCCGGCGACCTGCCGGAGAAACTGAAGCCGCGCAAGAAGGAAAAGCCGGACCTGGAAATCCTGCTGCGCCTGCCGCGCTTCACTGGCCACGAACACGGCGCGCTGCTGGCGCTGGGTTCCGGTTCGCGCAAACCGCGACGCCGCGGTGCGCTGCTGCCGCTCGATGCAGACGGACATGTCACCGGGGCAGTAGGCGAGATCGATGCCGCGCCGCTGTTCGAGCAATTGCAAAAGCGCTTCGATGACCTGAACCTCGAGGGCGCGTGGGTGAGCAACGACACCCTGCATCTGCTGCAGCGGGGCAACAAGGGCAATTCCCCCAACGCCGTCATCGAATTCGATTTCACTGCAGTCGCGACATCGCTGGCCAGTCGCGGCGAGCTGCCATCCATGGCGCCACGCAAGGTCGTCGAGCTGGACCTCGGCGCATTGCACGACGTGCCGCTGTGCTTCACCGATGCCTGCTGCCTTGCCGATGGTCGCTGGGCGTTCAGCGCCGTGGCGGAAGACGCCGATGATTCAGTTTCCGATGGTGACTTCATCGGCGCCGTGGTTGGCATCGCAACGCCAACCCACGAAGTGATCTGGCAGCAGCGCGTGAAACCTGATTACAAGATCGAAGGCATCGATGCGCACTGGCGCAACGATGAACTGGAAATGCTCTGCGTTACCGACGCCGACGACATCGACGTGCCGGCGCAGCTGCTGCTGCTCAAGGCCTGCGCGCCGGATTGAGCCCTGCGCAACGAATCGCCCGGCGGACATGTCGCTGCCGGTGGTCGCGGCGAACAGGTCCAC
Organism: Pseudomonadota bacterium; assembly: GCA_037200665.1. Taxonomy (GTDB): domain Bacteria; phylum Pseudomonadota; class Gammaproteobacteria; order Steroidobacterales; family Steroidobacteraceae; genus ZC4RG30. The sequence continues at coordinate 8,942 of JBBCGD010000004.1, forward strand.
TTACTGTCTTGTGTGTCCAGTGGCTGCGAACACCAGGATCTTCGCCGGCTCCGATCCACTGCGATTGTGGTATCGCACCGTTCCGTCGTGTGGCGGTTCGAGGAACAGGTCGCCAGCAGCGTGAGGTTGAAGACCTGCTGATTGGTAACCCTCGATCTCTCCGGACAGTACATAGACGATGGCCGGCCCCGAATGCGCCTTCGATGTGATGGTGGCGCCCGCGCCCAGCGTCATCCGCAGCAGGCCCAGATCCTGGTCCGTCGTGCTCCCGAGTGGGACCTCGATCAGCGGCGTGGCGTTCTTGCCCGGGTCACCACCCATGAATACCAGGATCTCCGCGGTTTCTGTGCTGCTCAGGTTGTGCAATGACCGATGCACGTGAGCCGGAGGTTCGTAGAAGAATCCGTCGCGGCTGTAGATGCGAACGGGGTCCGGTTCAACTTCATTGTCTATCTGTCCGCGCAGCACATAGCCCAGCACCGGCGCTGCATGCTGATGTGCGGGAGTACCGGTATTGGGGCCTGTCGCAGGCGCCGGCTTCACACGCAGTATCTGCGCAGTGAGTTTCGGCATGGCGTCGGCCGGAAGGTCAACACGGAGCAGCGGCTCCCAGACGGCTCCTGTGCCCAGCGAGGCGGCGGTAAACAGTTCCGTCTGCGGATGAAACTGTACCCAGGCAAACCAGAACTGCGGCACGGGCATCAGTCGTTCGAGCTGTGCACCCTTCATGGAGCCCGCCGTCGCCTTGCCATACGCCGTCCAGTGCGAGTGTGTTTCACGATCGATGAGTCCGGTGGCGTCGTCGCCGGTCGCATCGAATGTGAGTGTCCGTCCGCGTGCCCGCGGCACGAATGCAGTCGTCGTGTCCGAGCCTGGCTGATGGACGATGAGTACCGGCTTTCCGCCGATCTGGTCATTCACCACATGCACGGCGCGCAGCGCCGAGAACGGATACGCCTTCTGCGCCGTGCCGAGCTGCAGCCCCGCGACCAGTTCGCGCGGCCGCACACGATAGTCGCCGGGGAACGCCGACTTCGCCGGCGCTTCGCCTTCGCCCACGTAAGCGCCTTTCGAGAGGCGATCCATCAATGGCATGAGCGCCGCATATCCAGGTTGCGGCTGCATCACCAGCGTGCCCGGATGCTGGCGCTTCCACTCGCCCCAGCTGGTACGCGTGAAAAGATAGGGAGTCAGTCGCTTGCCCTTCAGCGGCCCGTCGATCGCCTCGCCCAGCGCCTGCTGCCAGCGGCTGCCGGTTTCCCGATCCTTCTGCACTTCATTGGCGAAGACCATGCTGTCGTAGTCGAAGTGCAGCACGAGCCCGTCGAGATTGCGTCGATAAACGGCGCCGACGTTGCACACACCGCACCAGGTAACCGTCACCGGGCCATCAGGCAGCACATCCAGCGCCGAGCCATGCTGGGCGAGATCCGCCGCGGGATAGGCCTTCGCCACTTTGCCGCTGGTGATGCCCAGCACCACATAGTCGTCCTGCATGAAGTCCGCCCCGGCAGCTGGCACGAAGGTCGGCTGGTCGATGGTGACATAGGGCAGCATTTCCGGACGTTGCGCGAACCCGATGACGGGGAGCGCTGTCAGAGTCACAAGGCCGCCGAGAAAGAAGAGATTCCGCAGCAGCGGTCGAAGTTTCGTCATGGTGGTCCCCGTTTGTGATCCATCGGTTTGTTCGGACCTGCATGCTCGCTTGACGTTGCGGTCACGGAATCCGAAAGTGCTTCGGGGGCCTCTGAAATGTCATGAAATCAATCGATCCCATTGCTGATGAAGTGATTTCACCCACCGCGATGCTGGTATTCGCGGGCTTCCGGCTGGATTGCAGAAGCCGGCGCCTGTGGGCGCCGGATGGCGCCGAGGTCGCGGTTTCCGCGCGGGTATTCGATACGCTGCGGTGCCTCGCCTCTCATCCGCACGAGCTGCTGACGCGGCAACGCCTGATGCGGGAGATCTGGCCGGGCACTATCGTGGATGGCAATAACCTGGACCAGCAGATATCCGCGGCACGCAAGGTGCTGGGTGATGTGGGTGGCCGTGAATTCGTCGTCACCGTGAAAGGCCAGGGTTTCCGGTTCGTGCAGGACGTCGCGCAGGTCTCCGAGCGCGCTGAGCAGCAAGTGGAAGCAACCAGCGTGCAGTCCTCGGCACTGAATCCCCGTTTGCGATTCGCTGCATGGCTGGGCGGTGCTGTGGCCGTGGCCGCTGTAGCGCTGGGTGCGATGTTCTGGTTCCGCGCGGACCCCGCGAGACCACAGCGCACGAACGTGGACTATCTTGCCGCGCGCGCGCTCATCAGAAAATCAGGCTCCACCCAGATCAGGACTGCGATCGATCTGCTCGAGAAGGTCGTGCAGCGCGACCCGGGCTTCGCTCCCGCCTGGGCCTCCCTGGCTGAGGGCTACACGCTGGCAGCAGACTTTCCGCCGGCCCTGGCCTTGCCTCTTTCGCCGGTGGAATTGCAGAAGCATGTGGCAACTGCCGCGCTGCATGCGTTTGAGCTTGCCCCGGACGCTCCCGAAACACTGCGCAGCGCGGGCATGATCTCCATGCAGAACCATGACTGGAGCGAAGCGGAGCAGCGGCTGCAGCGGGCGTTGCAGCTGGCTGGCCCGGGAGATTACGAGGCCAATCTGGAATACGCGTGGTTCCTCATGAATGTGGGCAGGGTGCGCGAGGCCACTCCCTACGAGGAACGTGCCATGCGGATAGAGCCTTCACTCATGCGTCCCGTGGCGTTGCGCGCGGCTCTCTATGAGATGAATGGCGATCTGAATGCGGCCGAGTCGCTGCTGCTGGCCAACGGCAATCTTCAGGAGAACGACCCGCTGCGCCGGCAGGGGCTGTTCATGGTACGCATGGCGCGACACGACCAGTGTGGCGTACCGGGAAAGCCCGCCGCGGATGGTCTGCCCTGTCCGTTGCTGGCCGATCCGCAAGGCGCGCTGTCACAGGCCAGAACCTCTTACGAAAATGCCGTAGCGAGTGGCAATGCCGGTCAGCTGTTCGCGCTGGCGCATTTCGCCGCGTTTCTCGGCGACCGCAAGCTTGCGCTCGACATGCTCGATCTCTGGTCCAACGGATCGACGCAGAATCTCCACATCGTGTGGCGACCCGTGATGCGCGAGGTGCGCGAAATGCCGGGTTTCGTGGAACTGGTTCGCAAGGTCGGCCTGGTCGACTACTGGCGCACGACGGGTCACTGGGGAGACTTCTGTCGGCCTGTGGGAGCAAGCTCCGTCAGTTGCAGTACGCCACAGTTCGCCACTAACGAACCAAAGACCACCGAGCGGGCATCGCCGCCTGGTTTCACACTCGCGCGCGGGTTTCCGGCGATGTAACTTGCCGCCTTCGCCAGCACATGCGGTAGAGACCCGGCAGCACCAGCAGTGTCAGCAGCGTGGCCGACAGGATGCCACCGATCACGACCGTCGCGAGCGGCCGCTGCACTTCCGCGCCAGTGCCTGAATTCAAGGCCATCGGCAGGAAGCCGAGTGCGGCGACCATCGCCACCATCAATACCGGCCGCAGCTTCAGCATCGCGCCCGCGCGAATGGCGACTTCGATGTCGTCGCCAGCGGCGATCCGCGCTCGTATCGCGCTGACCAGCACCACGCCGGTCAGCACCGCGACACCCGAAAGGGTGATGAAGCCGACGCCAGCGGTAATGGAAAGAGGGATCCCCCGCAGCAGCAGCGCCAGCACGCCACCGGTCAATGCCAGCGGCACGCCGCTGAACACCAGCAGTGCGTCGCGTGGCGAACCGAAGGTCATCAGGAGCAGCGCGAAGATCAGCACCAGCGTGATCGGCACGAGCACACCAAGTCGCTGCGCGGCCGACTGCAGCTGCTCGAACGTGCCTCCATAGCCGAGGTAGTAGCCCGGCGGCAGCTTGAGCTCGCGCTGGAGTTTGTCCTGCACTTCCGTCACGAAGCCACCGAGGTCGCGGTCGCTGACGTTGGCGGTGACGACGATGCGTCGCTTGCCGTTCTCGCGACTGATCTGGTTGGCGCCGCTAGCCAGCTGCAGTTCAGCGAGCTCCGTGAGCGGCAGGTACCCGCCCTCCGGCAACGCCACCGGCAGGCGGCTGAGCGCATCCGGGTCGGTACGCAACGCCTCCGGCAACTGCACGGCGATGTCGAAGCGCGCGTCGCCTTCGAAGATCTGTCCCACCGTGACACCGCCGACGGCGGTTGCCACCGTCCGCTGCAACTGCTGCAACGTTACTCCATAGCGTGCCAGTGCTTCGCGACGCGGCTCGATGGTGAGCGTGGGCAGTCCCGAGACCGGCTCGGCCTTCACGCCTTCGGCTCCCGGCACGGTGCGCACCAGTGCGGCGGCCCGCTGTGAGATGCGCTCCAGCGTCCCGAAATCATCGCCGTAGATCTTGATCGCGAGCGCGGCGCGCACCCCGGCGATCAGCTCATTGAAGCGCATTTCGATGGGTTGGCTGAATTCGTACAGCATGCCGGGTACGGTCGCGAGCGTGGCATCGATTTCGCGCAGCAACTGCGCCTTGCTCTTGCGCGGGTCCGGCCAGTCCGCGCGTGGCTTCAGCATGAAGAACGTGTCGGTCTCGCTCGGCGACATCGGATCCGTCGCCGCGTCGTTGGTGCCCGTGCGCGCGAACACGCGCAGCAGTTCCGGATGCTTCTGCAGGGCGGCGTGCAGGACGCTTTGCATGGTCACGGCCTGCTCGATGCCGATACCGGGAATGCGGTTCACGAGGACCACCACATCGCCTTCATCCAGCTGCGGAATGAACTCGGTGCCCATGCGCGTCGCCAGGAACCCGCAGACCCCGACCAGCGCCAGTGCCGCCGCGGCAATCGGCAGTCGCCAGCGCAGTGCGCGCTCCAGCAGCGGCGCATACAACCGCCGCGCCCCGCGCACCACGAAGTTCTCCTTCTCTTCGACGCGGCCGCGCATCAGCAGCGCCAAAGCCGCGGGCACGAAGGTGAGCGACAGCACCAGTGCCGCCAGCAGCGCGAGGATCACGGCCAGCGCCATCGGCCTGAACATCTTGCCTTCCACGCCGGTCAACGCCAGCAGCGGCAGGTTGACCAGGATCACGACCAGCACGCTGATGAGGCTGGGCGTGAACATTTCGCGGGCGCCACCGTATACCTCGTGGAAGCGCTCCTCGGTGGACAGCAGACGGCCCAGGTGCTGCTGTCTTTCCGCGAGCCTGCGGATGCAGTTCTCCACGATGATGACCGCGCCATCGACGATGAGGCCGAAATCCAGCGCCCCCAGGCTCATCAGGTTCGCACTGACCTTGCTCTCGACCATGCTGGTCACCAGCATCAGCATGGAAAGAGGAATCACCAGCGCCGTCAGCAATGCCGCGCGCACATTGCCCAGCATCAGCAGCAGTACGGCCAGCACCAGGATCGCGCCTTCCAGCAGGTTCTTCTGCACGGTGGCGATGGTGCGGTTCACGAGGTCGGTGCGGTTGTAGACGGGTACCGCGCGCACGCCAGCAGGCAGGCTGCGGTTCACCTGCGCGAGCTTCGCGCCCACCGCGAGGCTGACCGTGCGGCTGTTCTCGCCCACGCGCATGAACGCCGTGCACAGCACGCTCTGCCCGGTGCCGAGCAGCGCCGCACCGGCACGCAGTGGATGGCCACGCGCGATGTTGGCCACATCGCCAATGCGCACCGGGATGCCATTGCGGCTCGCCACCACGACATTGCGCAGGTCGTCATCGCCGGTGAGCTGGCCGGGGATGCGCACCAGGTTCTGCTCGCCATTGGTCTCGATGTAGCCCGCGCCGACATTGCCATTGTTGGCGCGCAGGGCCTGCTCGATGTCGTCGAGCGTCAGGCCATGCGAGAGCAGGCGGGCGGGGTCGGGCAGCACATGGAACTGCCGCGTGTAACCACCGATGCCGTCCACTTCCGAGACGCCGGGTACCTGGCGCAGCTGCGGGCGGATGGTCCAGTCCTGCAAGGTGCGCAGGTCGGTCGCGTCATACGGCATGCCATCGGCCTTGCGTGCTCCCGGCTCGGCCTCGACCACATACATGAAGATTTCGCCGAGCCCCGTGGCGGCCGGACCCATCTCCAGGTCCACGCCCTCCGGCAGTCGTTCGCGGATGCCCTGCATGCGCTCGTTGATCAGCTGACGCGCGAAGTACAGATCGGTGCCATCCGCGAACACGGCGGTGACCTGTGCGAGGCCATACTTGGAAATGGAACGGAAGTTCTCGAGTCCCGGGATGCCGCCCATTCCCGATTCGATGGGGAAGGTGACTCGGCTTTCGGTCTCCAATGGCGTGTAGCCCGGTGCGCGCGCATTGATCTGCACCTGCACATTGGTGATGTCCGGGACGGCGTCGATGGGCAGGCGCTGGTAATTCCAGAGTCCCAGCGCCGCGATCACGCCGACCAGGAACAGCACGATCCAGCGACGGTGGATGGAGAAGCGCAGCAGTGATTCGATCATGGCTTGCTCCTCAGTCTTCCGCCGCTTCGTTCTTCAGCAGCTCTGCCTTCAGCACATAGCTGTTGGTCGAGACATAGTGCTGACCCGGCGCCAGGCCTTCGAGGATCTCGGCATGCGTGCCGTCACTGCGGCCGAGCTTCACGGGGCGCGCAATGAAGCCGCCGTCTTCCTGCACGAAGACGGCCGGTTTGCCCTCCAGTATCTGCACCGCGCTTTTCTCGATCACCAGCGCGGCGCTGCGCTCGGCCAGCGTGATCTCGCCGTTCACGTAAAGCCCGGGTGTCCACAGGTTGCGGGGGTTGCGGATCTCCACGCGCGCGGTCAGCGTCTGGTTGCTGCGGCTGCCGAAGGGTCCGACATAGGTGACCTTGCCTTCTGCAACCTGGTCGTTGATCGGCGAACGGATGGATGCGCTCTGGCCTGCATGAACCTTTGCGGCGTCGCGCGGGAACAGCGACAACTCCACCCACACGCTCGACAGATCGACCACCACGAACAGCGGCTTCTCCGTGGCTTGCTCACCAACCTTTGCATTGCGCTCGCTGATCAGGCCCGCGATCGGCGCGCGCACCTGATAAGTCTGCAGGCTCTCGTTGCTTTCCACGGTTGCGAGCACATCGCCCTCGCGAACGGAATCGCCGACCTTGTGGGATACCGTGCGGATCAATCCGGGATAGCGTGCCGCTACTTCGCGCACGCGTTCGGCATCGGGCGTAACCGTTCCATACAGCGGCAAGGCATCGCGCAAGCTGGCCGGACCGGCTTGTGCCAGCGCGATGCCTGACTGTTGCAGCTGGGCAGCATTGAGTTCGATGCGGGATGTCGCAGCGGCTGGCGCAGTTTCCGCTTCGACTGGCAGCGTCGCGGTCTTGGAGCCGCAGCCGGAGAGCAGCATGGTGAGCGTGATGAGGCAGGAGATCAGATTCGTTTTCATGAGGTACTCGTTCAATTGGGGTTGGCGAGCGGCGCATTGGTCAGGCGCTCGATCTCGGTGACCAGGAGCTGCACCTGCGTGCCGGCTGCGATGCGTTCGCGCTGCATTTCCAGGTATTCGCGCTGCGCGTCCACGAGGTCGAGGTAGCCGTAGCGGCCGCGTTCGAACGCATAGCGCGTCTCTTCCAGTACCTCGTCCATCCTGGGCAGGATCGCCGTGTCGAGAGACGTCACCGTCGCTGCCGCTTCCTGCAGTTCGCGGTACAGGGCATACAGCTGGGCGCGGGCCTTGATCAGCGCAGCATCGCGGTCTGCGCCGACGGCCTCGCGGCGGGCTGCGGCTTCGGCCACGAAGGCATCGGCGCGTCGGCCGGAGAACAGCGGTATGGAGAACGATGCGACCAGCGCCATGTCACCGCCCTGCTGCAGGCGACGTATGCCGGCGCCCAGCGAGATGTCCGCGCGACGCGTGGTCGAGGCGAGGCGCAGTTCGGCCTCGCGCAGCCGCTCCGCGCTGGCGTAGCGCAGGAAATCCGGGTTCTGTTCCAGTCGCTGCAGCAACACGGGAAAGTCGTCCACGACCGGCAGGTGGAACAGGTCGGCATGCACGGCTTCGGTCGCGGAGTCATCGAGCTGTGCGTCCGGTGCGCCCCACATGGCGGCGAGCGTGCGTCTTGCGGCTACCAATCGTCCGTCTACTGCACGCGCATCCAGCCGCGCATGCTCCAGCGCCACGGCGGCGCGATCCTGCTCGACATGCGGGGACCTGGCGGCGGCCACGCGCTGCATGGCCGAGCGCTGCGTTTCCTCGGCCAGGGCGACTGCACGCCGCGCCAGCTCGCGTCGTTCCTGCAGTTCCGCCACCGCGATGAAGCGCCGCGTGACCTCCGCCAATACGTCCAGCTGCGCGGCCTGGCGTGCAATGACCAGGTGGTCGCGCCCTGCATCGGTCACCGCGAGCCGTGCTTTGCGCTTGCCGCCGAGTTCGATCACCTGGGATAGCGAAAGCGTGGCTTCGGAGCCGTGCAGGGCCTTCACCTCGCCACTGCCGCCGAAGTTCTCCAGAGCGAAGCCGAGCTCCGGCGCGGGGCGCAGGTCCGCCTGCTGTCGTTGCGCGTCATGGGCGCGCAACTCGAACTGGAAGTTGGTGAGGTCCGGATTGTGTGCGAGCGCCGCCTGGATGGCCTCGCGCAATTCCAGCGGAGCGGCAGCGGCATGCGCGATCCCGATGCTGCTTGCTGTCAGAACGCCAATGCAACCGACCTGTCGCAGACAGGTGAGGAAAGAAGACATGGATGAAACTCCTGCAAATGCGATGACGGCTGGCTTTGCGCCGCACGTCGTCTGGAGTGCGCCGGGTCATCACGACACGGCACGGCTGATATCAGCTCAGCGTTGCAGGAGGCCCGCGCGATGGCGGCAGGAGTTGAAGCGGATCGGTGTGAGGAGGAAGAGGGTTCGCTGGCGGCAGTTCCAGCTGCGTGTCGGCGGGCGCGATCCGGTACACGAGAACGAGGAAACACGCCGGCAGCAGGTCGAAGCCGGCGTCCGCGGCCTTGTAATGCGAGGAAGGCTCATCGACATCCACATCCTGGTGTGAGCCCAGTGTGCCGTCGTTGACATGCTCTTGCTCCGCATCGAGCGCATGTACCGTCGCGGGAGGCTCCCTGCCATCGAAGCACAGATGCAGATGCACGTCGCCCACGCGCATGACCAGCATGAGGCTGGCGAGCAGCCACAGCAGGCTTTTACGTTGGGCTTTGTTGATCGACATCGAGTGGGGGATGGCAGCTTGAATGACCGGAGGCGTCGGGATTGATACGGGCTAGCCACGCGTGAGTCAAGTAGACGGTGACGCGGCATCGGTGGACTTGGTCATATTCCGCGGTTTTCGTACAGCCCTCATCAACACATTGGCCGGGTGCCACCGCTCGACAGATTGGTCTCACACACCTGATGCATGCTCGTCGCGCGCATCAGGCCGCCACTACGGCGCCACCGGCAACATCACCGCACTGGCCATCTGCGCCCCGTAGTACACGCTCTGCGTCGCCTTGACGTAGTCCCCCGGCTTCGCATCGAAGATATTCGGCACGAATTTCTGCGGATTGCGGTCGTACACCGGGAACAGCGAGGACTGCACCTGAACGGCGATGCGATGGCCGGGCAGGAAGGTGTGGTCCACGTTCGGCAGGCCGAAGCGGTAGCGTTCCACCTTGCCCGGTGTCAGCGCCTGCGGCTTGTCGAAGCCATGCACGTAGCGGCCGCGGAAGATCTCGATGCCGAGTGCGAGCTCCATACCCGCGGTCTCCGGCGTGTAGCTCTCGCCATCCGGATACACATCCACGAGCTTCACCACCCAGTCGCTGTCGGTGCCGGTGGTGGCGGCGAAGAGATCCACCTGCGGCGCGCCCATGATGTGCACCGGCTTGTCGAGCGGCGCGCTGGTGTACACCAGTACATCCGGACGATCGCTGACGAAGCGCTGGTCGTGCACCAGCCACGGCTTCCACACGCTGGCTTCACTCACATGGATCGGCCGTGGCACGAAGGGTATCGGCTTCGCGGGATCAGACGGATATTCATCGTGGCCGCCGGTCTTCGGCGCGGCGAAGCCCGCGGTGAGGTTGGCATCGAGATAGAACGGCGTCGGCTTGCCTGCCGGCCACTGCTGCGAAACATTCCAGTGGTTGGTGCCGGTCTCATAGGTGAGCACCGGCGGCGTATGCGGATCCGGCGCGCCCTTCAGATAATGATCGAGGAAGGGCTTCATGTAGTGCACGCGGAAATCGAGCGCCGTGTCACCGGGGAATTTCAGCAAGCCCAGGCCATCGCCCGGATAGTTCACGCCCGAGTGGCGCCACGGGCCGATCACCAGGTGCAGCAGTTCCTTCGCGCCCGGCTTGTTCTTCAGCGCTTCATACGAGGCCGGTGCACCGTATGAATCCTCCTGGTCCCACTGTCCGACCACCAGCATGGTCGGCACGGTCAGCGGCCGCGATGCCAGCCACTTGTCCACCGCCTGCCCTGACCAGAAAGGCGTGTACGCCGGGTTCATCGAAAGCTTCTTGTAGAACGGAAACTGGTCGACACCATAGGCGCGCGCGTAATCGCCGACGGAGCCGCCCTGCAGGTACTTCAGGTAATCATCGCCACCACCCGAAGGCACGCCACCGTTGTCGCCGTTGTCCTGGCTCTGGCCGGTGAAGTAGTCGAGGTTGGGAATGCGGAAGGCGCCGTTGTGGAACCAGTCATCGCCCATCCAGCCATCCACCATCGGGCTCTGCGGCACCGTGGCCTTCAATGCCGGATGCGGATCGATGGTGGCCACCAGCGCGGTGAACCCCGGATAGCTCGAGCCGATCATGCCGACCTTGCCGTTGCTCTCCGCGACGTTCTTCACCAGCCAGTCGATGGTGTCGTAGGCATCGGTGGATTCATCCACGGGCGTGCCGTTCAGCGGCCCGCGGATCGGCCGGTTCATCACGTAGTCGCCTTCGCTGCCGTTGCGACCGCGGATGTCCTGGTAAACGCGGATGTAGCCGTCCGCGACGAACTCGATATCCAGCACCTGCACGATGTCGACGATGCGCTGGCTGTCGTTGCGCGAGGTCATCTTCTTCGCGTTGTACGGCGTGCGCGTCAGCAGGATGGGCGCATCCTTCACGCCCTTCTTCATCACGATGACGGTGTTGAGCTTCACGCCATCGCGCATGGGGATCATCACCACGCGCTTGATGTAGTCCGCCATCGGGCGCATGCGCTCGTAGGCGGGATACATGTCGGGGCTGATCGGCGTGAGCGGTGGCTGCTGGGCGGTGAGTGAACCCGCGCACAGCAGGAGGAAGGCGGACGAAGCAATGACGCGCGTGCGGATCATGGCGTGACCTTCTGGGAGCAGAGGCCGCCTATCTTCTGGATGTGCCGGGGTAGGCGCAAGCAGTGCTTGGTCGCCACAACCGCGCGGTCATCGGTGCGTTCACTTTGGAGTGAGCGTGAGCCTCAGTGATGCCGTGGTCGGCACTTTCACCGCGGGATAGGCGCCGCGTTCCGTGGAAGCAAGTACGCACTCGGCGATGCTGCCCTCGGGCAGCACCACGGCGCTGGCATCCGGTTTTCCCGGAGTGAGCGTCACGTACAGCTTGAGCGCCTCGGGCATCTCGATCTTGCCCTTCATGCAGGTCTGCACCACCGCGCCCTTGTTGATGTAGGCCATCACGATGGGGCTTTCCAGTGCCCGGCCTTCGGGAGTGGCGAGCGAGGCATCGTTCTGCTTGCGCAGCTGGTCGATGGTTTCCTGCGGCGTCACCGGGTAGAAGCGCACGCCGGTCTTGTCCTTCGACAGCCACTCGAAGCGATAGAAGGGATGCTTGGGGGAAGGATCCTCGTCGTCCTTCACTTGGCGGACCACGGCCGTGGCGGCATCGGGAAAGTCGATGGTCACGGGGTCGGCGGGGTCGACGCCGGTCGCGATCTTCAGTTCCTTGCCGGCGAGCGTATCGGGGGTGGGGCCTGCGAACGAGAAATCCAGCGCGAACAATGGCGCGGGCAACAGGATCAATGCAGCGAATGACGCAACGGCACGCATGGTGAATCCCCCTTGTTTGGGCGGAGTTTACCCGCGTCCGCGCCCTTGGGAAGCCCCGCCGCCGACTACAGCCGGATCAACCCGCGCTTGTGGGCCACGGACACGGCCTCGGTGCGGCTGATGGCATCGAGCTTGGTGAGGATGGCCTTCACATGTGTCTTGGCCGTGCCCTCGCTGATGGAAAGGCGCCGGCCGATGTCCTTGTTGCTGCGGCCTTCGGCCAGCTGCTGGAGCACGTCGAGTTCGCGCTGCGTGAGGCTCGGCCGCCCCATGCGCTGCAGGGCCTTCGCGGCGATGGCGCCGGAGGTATAGGGCTGGTCCGCGGCCACCGCACGGATGGCGGTGAGGATTTCCTGGCGCGGGGCATCCTTCAGCAGGTAACCCTTCGCGCCGCGCGACAGGCTCTTGAAGATGTCTTCGTCGCCATCGTACGTGGTCATGATCAGCAGGCGCGCCTTCGGATGCTTCTCCATCACCTCTTCGACCACCGCCACGCCATCGCGACGTGGCATGCGCAGGTCGAGCACCATCACGTCGGGGCGATGCTCTTCATACAGTGCGATGGCCGCTTCGCCGTCATCGGCCTCGGCGACCACGCGCATGTCCTTCTGCTGGTTGACGATGGCGGCGAGGCCATCGCGCACCACGGGATGGTCGTCCGCGAGGATGACGCGGATGGCGACCACGGCGCTCATGTGCGCCTGGCGGCGGCTCGCGGGATGCGCACGCTGACGCGCGTGCCGTTGCCGGGTTCACTCTCGATCTGCCACTGGCCGCCGAGATCCTCGGCACGCTCGCGCATGTTGGTAAGGCCGAAGCCCTGGCTCGCCAGCGCCGGCACCTTCTGCATGCCGCGGCCGTCGTCGTTCACGCACAGCAGTACTTCACCATCGCTGCTGTTCAGGTGGATCTCGATGTTGCCCGGCTCACCATGGCGGGCCGCGTTGATCACCGCTTCCTGCGCGATGCGCAGCAGTGCATGTTCGTGTTCGGGCGGCAGCCCCGTGGCACCGCCGCCGTGGAAGGAGCTGGCGATGCGCCCCGGAACGATCGAGCGCTCGGCCAGCTGGCGCAGCGCCAGTTCGAGTCCGCCCGGACGCGGCTGTTCATCGGGGCGCAGCGCGAGCACCGAGCGACGTGCCTCGCTCAGGCCTTCGCGCGCGATGTCGCGCACGCGATTCATCACGATGGTCAGCGGCGAGCCTTCGGAGATTTCCTCTGCCGCGTTCAGCTGCATCAGGATGCCGGTGAACGCCTGCGCGAGGCCGTCGTGGATCTCGCGGCCCATGCGATTGCGTTCGGCCAGCATCGCGGACTGGTTGGCGGTAAAGAAGAAGCGCTTCATCGCCATGGCCAGCGTCACCTGCTGGCTCAGTGCCACGAGCAGCTCGGCGAGTTCCGAGCTCAGTGCCTGGTGCTGCCGGTAACCCAGCGCCACCACGCCGATGTTGCGATCGCCGAACTGCAGCGGCAATACATACAGGCTGCGATGGCCGGCATTGGTGTGGAAGGCGATGAGCTCGGGCCATTCCGGCGACGTGGTTACGCCATCGAGCGGCAGGTGCAGCGGCTTGCGCAGCCCCACCATCTGCTGCACGAAGCATGAATCCGCGGCCGGCACGCTGCCGGCGAAGTCGGGATCGATGGTCTGGCCATCGCGCACATGGCTGACCACGCGCCAGTCATCGGAGTCGTAACCCACCATGATGGCCGTGGCCGCTTCGGCGCCAGCATGGCGCACGGTCTCCAGCAGCAGGTGGGTGAAGAATTCCTTGGGATGCGTCGCCAGGCGCTCGAGGTTCGAGCGCAGCGCCGCGTTGGCGCGCGCCAGTTCCGCCACGCGCTGCTCGGCCGCGAGTTCGCGTTCACGGCGCATGGTTTCGAGCAGGCGTTCGCGCTGCAGGGCTGCACCGATGACGCTCGAAGCGATCTCCAGCGCCGAAGTCACTGCGGAGTCGAACTCGCGTTCGGCACGGAAGGTATCGAAGCTCACCGCGCCGGCGTACTCGTTCTCCACGAGGAAGGGCACGATGATGGAGCTCTTGGCCTCTTCGCTGGCGATGCTGACGTCCGCGCGCGGCGCGGAGCTGCCACACACATACACGCTGCGGCCGGCGGAAAGCTCGGTGCAGAAACAATCGCTGCGCCGTGCCGGCCAGCTGGCGCTGGCATCGCGCGTGCTGCTGCCCGAGATGCCCGGTGCATTCCACTGCGCCTTGATCTCGAGCCAGCGCTCGCCATCGGGACCGATGTCCGCCAGTGCAAGCGTGGTGCGATCGACGCCGGCCGCTTCACCGAGCATCTGCAGTACTTCGGGCATGCGCGCCATCGCGTCTTCGGATTCCAGCAGCAGTCGGCTGGACTGCGCGGCCGCGGCGAACAACTGCTCGCGCGATTGCGAAGCGCTGGGGCGCAACCGACGCAGGATGGAACCGGCGTTCATGGCCTTGCTCCGGCTGGCCGGCGGCGGACGACGCAGATGCGAGGACATGGTGTGCTCATGCTCCCGGAGTGTAGGTCATCCGCCGGTCGCCGGTGCGACCCAGCCCCCACCCAGCGCCTTGTATACGGCCACCAGGCTGGTGGCCGTCTCGGCACGGCTTTCGGCGAGGCTGTCCTCGGCCTGCAGCTGGCTGCGCTCGGCATCCAGCACCTGCAGGAAGTCGACCGCGCCGTTTTCATAACGCAGCCGGGCGAGGCGGGCCGCGGTCTGGCTGGAGCTGGCGGCCTGCGTCAGTTCCTGCAGCCGGTCGCGTTCGCGGGCATGGGTGACCAGGGCGTCCTCGGTCTCCTGGAGTGCGCGCAGTACGGTCTGCTCGTAGGTGGCGAGGGCGCCGTCGTTGCGGGCATGCGCGGCGTTGATGCGCGCGCGGATGTGGCCGAGGTCGAAGATCCCCCATGAGATGCCCGGCGCGATCAGGTGCGTGTCGCTGCCGGAATCACCGAGGTCGCCGAGCCTGGTCGCGGCGAAACCCAGGCTGCCATTGAAGGTCACGCGCGGGAACAGGTCCGCCACCGCGACGCCGATGCGCGCGGTGGTGGACGCCAGCTCACGCTCGGAGACACGGATGTCCGGACGACGACGCAACAGCTGCGCGGGATCGGCGACCGCAGTGATCTCCGGAACCGCCGGCAGATCGACCGGTAGTTCGAGTTCGGAACGCAGCGCTTCGGGTTCGAGGCCCGACAGCACGCTGATGGCATGGATGGAACGTGCCACTGCCGCCTGCAATGGGCCGATCGAAGCACGCGTCACCGACAGCTGCGCCTGTGCGCGCGAAGTATCAAGCTCCGTGCCCGCGCCGCTGTCGAGTCGCGCCTGCGTCAGTGCCAGCGTCTGCGTCTGGTTCTCGACGTTGCGCTGTGCGACGGCGAGTCGTTGCTGGTCGCCGCGCAGTTCGAAGTAATTGCGCGACAGCTCGGCGATGACGCTGACCTCGACATCACCAAGGCTGGCTTCGGCGGCCTGCAGGTCCGCATTGCTGGCTTCCAGCGCGCGCCGGTTGCGACCGAAGAAATCCAGCTCCCAGGATGCATCGAAGGAAGCGTCATAGCCCTTGAGCGCACGCGGTCCACCCGCCGCCTGCGATACCGACAGGCGCTGGTCGGTGTAGCCACCACCGGCGCCCAGCGTCGGCAGCAGGTCGAAGACCGCGGCGCCTCGCAGCGCACGCGACTCGTTCAACCGCGCCAGCGCGATGCGCAGGTCGTGGTTCATGTACAGCGCGCGATTCACCAGCTTGTTCAGCTGCTCGTCGCCGAACACCGTCCAGAAGCGCGACAGGTCGCTGTCGGTGTTGTTGAACGCCGTGGCTTCCGCGCCGACGAACTGCTTCTGCATGCCGACTTCCGGCGGTGCCTTGTAGTTCGGTCCCACCGCGCAGGCGGCAAGGATCATTGCAACGGCGCCAACCACCGTCGAGGAAACGACGCGCTTGATCACGATGCGATTAACCATGGTTGCTCTCCAGCGAAGTGGCCGGTGCAGGCAGCAGCGAACCGGCGGGCGCGGTGTCATCCGCGGGCTGCTCGCGGCGCTTCTGCACCAGCAGGTAGAACACCGGCGTCAGGAACAGGCCGAACACCGTCACGCCGATCATGCCGGTGAACACCACGGTGCCCAGCGCCTGGCGCACTTCGGCGCCGGCACCATGCGCGAACACCAGCGGCACCACGCCCATGATGAAGGCGATGGAAGTCATCAGGATCGGACGCAGGCGCAGGCGTGCGGCCTCGAGCACCGCCTTCAACGGCGGCAGCTTCTGGTCCTCCTGCAGGTGCTTGGCGAACTCCACGATGAGGATGGCGTTCTTGCTCGCCAGTGCCACCAGCACCATGAAGCCCACCTGCGTGAACACATTGCTGTCACTGCCCTTGAGCATCACGCCAGCCAGGCCCGCGAGCAGCGCCAGCGGCACGATCAGCACGATGGCCAGTGGCAGCGTGAAGCTCTCGTACTGCGCGGCCAGCACCAGGAACACGAACAGCACGCACAGCGGGAACACCAGGAAGGCCGTGCCGCTGGCGCTCTGCTGCTGGTACGCGAGTTCGGTCCATTCGAAGCTCATGCCCTGCGGCAGCGTTTCGTTGAGGATCCTGGTGATCGCCGCCTGTGCCTCACCAGAGCTGTGGCCCGGTGAGGCGCCGCCGGTGATGTCCGCCGAGCGATACGAATTGAAGCGTTCGACGAAGTCCGGGCCGAAGCTGCGTTCCAGCTTCACCATCGAGCCCAGCGGGATCATCTGGCCGGCGTTGTTGCGCACCTTCAGCGCCAGGATGTCGCTGGAATCCTTGCGGAACTTCGCGTCAGCCTGGATCATCACGTGGTAGGTGCGGCCGAAGCGGTTGAAGTCGTTCACGTACGCCGAGCCGAGATACGCCTGCAGCGTCTGGAACACTTCGGTGAGCTGCACATCCTGCTGCTTCACCTTGACGCGATCCACGTTGACACGGATCTGCGGCACGTTCACCTGGTAGGTGGAATACACGCCGGCGAGCGCGGGATCCTTCGATGCCTTGGCGATCACATCCTGCACCGCCTGGTACAGCGCCTGTGAACCCTGGCTGCCGCGGTCTTCGACGTTCAGCTTGAAGCCACCGAGGCTGCCGAGGCCCTGGATGGGCGGCGGCGGGAACACGCCGATGTAGGCTTCCTGGATGCCGCCCATCTGGGCGTTGAGGCGGCCCGCCATCGCATTCGCGGCGCTGGCCGGATCCTCGCGATCCTTGAAGGGCTTCAGCGCGAAGAACACGATGCCCGAGTTGGTCTGCGTGTTGTAGTTGTTGGGCGACATGCCCGCGAACTGCAATGCGCCTTCCACGCCCGGATCCTTGAGCCCGATTTCGGCAACGCGCTTGACCACTTCAGTCGTGCGGTCGATGGATGCGCCCGCCGGCAGCTGGATCACGGAGACCAGGTACAGCTTGTCCTGCGCCGGAATGAAACCGGTGGGCACATGGTTCAGGCCCAGCGCCGTGAGCCCAAGCAGGCCCACGTAGATGAACATGGCGATGCCGGCACGACGCACCGTGAAGCCGAGCGCGCGCTGGTAACCATTGCTGGCCTTCTCGAAGCCGCTGTTGAAGCGCTTGAAGAAGCGGCCGAACACGCGCTGGATCACCGCCGACACGCCATCCGGCTTCGCGCCATGCGGCTTCAGCAGCAGTGCGGCCAGGGCCGGCGACAGCGTCAGCGAGTTGAACGCCGAGATCACGGTGGAGATGGCGATGGTCAGCGCGAACTGCTTGTAGAACTGGCCCGTGAGGCCGTCCACGAACGCCACCGGAATGAACACCGCGCACAGCACCAGCGTGATGGCGATGATGGGCCGGCTGACCTCGCTCATGGCCTTCTTGGTCGCCGCCATCGGCGACATGCCATTGGCGATGTGGCGCTCGACGTTCTCGACCACCACGATGGCGTCATCCACCACGATGCCGATGGCGAGCACGAGCCCGAACAGCGACAGCGTATTGATGGAGAAGCCCAGTGCATGCAGCACCGCGAAGCTGCCCACCACCGATACCGGCACCGCGGCCAGCGGGATGATGGAAGCGCGCCAGGTCTGCAGGAACAGGATGACGACCAGCACGACCAGTGCAATGGCCTCGAGCAGCGTCACGATCACGCTGTTGATGGACTGCCGCACGAACACGGTCGGGTCGTAGATGATCCGGTAGTCCATGCCGGCCGGGAACTGCGACTTCAACCGTGCCATGGTGGCGCGCACCTGGCCGGCCAGCTGCAGGGCATTCGAGCCCGGGGCCTGGAAGATGGGCAGCGTCACCGTCTCTTCGTTGTCGACGAGGCCGCGCAGCGCATAGGTGTTGGCACCCATCTCGACGCGCGCCACGTCGCCGAGCCGCAGCACTTCGCTGCCGGCACCGGTCTTGATCACGATGTTGCGGAAGTCTTCCTCACTGGAGAGGCGACCCATGGTATCGAGGGCGATCTGGAAATCGCTGCCGGGCGAGGGCGGCGCGCCGATCTGGCCCGCGGCCACCTGCAGGTTCTGCTCGCGGATCGCATTGGCGATGTCGCCGGTGGTGAGGTTGCGCACCGCCAGCTTTTCCGGATCCAGCCACACGCGCATGGCGTAATCGCCAGCGCCGAACACCTGCACCTGGCCCATGCCGGGCAGGCGTGCGAGGTCGTCCTTGATGTTGAGCACGGCGTAGTTGCGCAGGTACAGCGCATCGTAGCGGTGATCCTTCGAGACGATGTTCACCGCCATCATCAGGTCGGGCGAGGTCTTCGTCGTCGAGACACCCAGTGCACGCACTTCATCAGGCAGGCGGGGCAATGCCGACGACACGCGGTTCTGCACCTGGACCTGCGCGCGATCGATGTCCGTGCCGATCTTGAAGGTGATGGTCAGCGACAGGTTGCCATCGAGCGTGGCCTGCGAAGACATGTAGAGCATGTCCTCGACGCCGACGATCTCCTGCTCCAGTGGCGCCGCCACGGTCTCGGAGATCACCTGCGGGTTGGCGCCAGGATAAGAAGCGCGCACCACGATCGAGGGCGGCACCACTTCCGGGTATTCACTGATCGGCAGCTTGAACAGCGAGATCAGGCCAGCGATCAGGATGAAGCCGGAAAGAACGGCCGAGAACACCGGCCGTTCGATGAAGAACTTCGAAATGTTCATTGAATCTTCGCCAGCACCTGCTGACGCTCCTCATTGGCGGGCACCTGCATGGCTACCTGCTGGGGTGAAACCGTCGCGCCGGGACGCACGCGCTGCAGTCCGTTGACGACGATGTGCTCGCCGACCGCGAGGCCGCTGGTCACTACGCGCAGACCTTCATGCAGTGAGCCCGGCTCGATGGTGCGGTACTCAATGGTGTTGTCGGCCTTCACGACGTAGACGAAGCGGCGCGTCTGGTCGGTGCCGATGGCGGCGTCGTTGACCAGGATGGCGTTGTGGCTCGCGCCCTCGCCAAGCTTCACGCGCGCGAACAGGCCTGGGGTAAAGAGCCGGTCGTGGTTGCTGAGCTTGGCGCGGACGCGAATGGTGCCGGTGGCGGTGTTCAGTTCGTTGTCCGTGAACACCAGCGCACCACTGTGCGGATAACCTTCTTCATTGGTGAGGCCGACCCAGACCGGTTGCCCGCTGTTCGCGCCCTTGCCAACCTTGCGTGCGTACTGCGCCTGGCGCAGGTACGCGGCTTCGTCGCCTTCGAACGCGACATACACCGGGTCGATGGAAACCAGCCGCGTCAGCACGGTCTCGCCACTGGAGACGAAGTTGCCGGCAGTGATCTCGGCCTTGCCGACAACGCCGCTGATCGGCGCACGCACACGCGTGAACTCGAGGTTCAGCGCGGCGGCATCCACGGCGGCCTGCGCGGCCTGCACATCGGCATCGGCCTTTTCGCTGCCGGCGGTGCGCGCATCGAACTCTTCCTGCGACAGCGCGTGCAGCGCCAGGAGTTTCACTGCGCGGTCATGCTCGGTCTGCGCCTGGCGGCGTGCACTCTGCGCGCGTGCCAGTTCGGCATTGGCCTGCTTCAGCGCCGCGTCGTAGGGGCGCTGGTCGATGACGAACAGCACATCGCCCTTGTTCACTTCGGCGCCTTCATGGAAGGCCACCGATTCGATGTAACCGGAAACACGCGGCCGCAGCTCGACGCGTTCCACCGCTTCGACGCGACCGGTGAATTCCTGGAAGTCGGTGATCTGCCGCTCCAGCACCGTGGCAACGCTTACCTGCGGTGCCTGTGGTGCCTGGATGGCTGCAGCAGCATGCGCAGCGCCCGGGCTGCATGCCGTCAGCATGGAAGAAGATGCGCCCACTGCAATGGCTGCGAAGGCCAGCGCAGCGGTGCGCGAGGGGACCAGCTTTGAAAGGTTGGATCGGGTCATGTCTTTCTCTCCCTGTCGGTCGGTCAGTGCAAAGGAGCTGTCAGCTCGTGGGATGCATTCTGGTCGGCGCAAGGGTCCGTGCCCATTCACCAGACGGTGGGGTAGGGGCGTGTCCTGCGAGGGGGATGCGCCTATCCCTTTCGGGAGAGGTGGATTTCGCAAAGAGGTTCCACGTGTGGGATTCGGCCTACCTGCTGAGGCGGCGCGCTGTGCTGCGAGGCCTGCGGTGCCGCGGCCACACTTGATCCATGAAAACTTTCCAATGCGATTCCTGTGGTGGTCCGCTGTTCTTCGAGAACAGCCTGTGCGCCCACTGCGCGGTGCCCGTGGGGTATTTCCCCGATCGCGGCGTGATGAAGACCCTGCGCGGCGATGGGTACAAGCGTTGCCGGAACTTCGAGGTCGAGAACATCTGCAACTGGATGGTGGCGCCCGATGATCCGGAGCCCTACTGCACCTCGTGCCGCCTGACGCAAATCATTCCAGATCTGTCGCAGCCGCAGAATCGCGAGCTCTGGTATCGCACCGAGATCGCCAAGCGGCGACTCATCTATTCACTGCTCGACCTCGGGCTGCCCGTGGTCAGCAAGGCCGTGGATGCGAAGCAGGGACTCTCCTTCCAGTTCCGCGCCGATGCGCCGGGGTCAACCGACCCGGTGCTCACCGGCCATGACGGCGGCGTGATCACGCTGAACATCGCCGAGGCCGATGATGCCGAGCGCGAGCGTCGTCGCACGCAGCTGCATGAACCGTATCGCACGCTGCTCGGGCATTTCCGCCACGAGATCGGCCACTACTACTGGGACCTGTTGCTGCGTGACAGTGAACGCCTGCAGGATTTTCGTCGCCTGTTCGGCGATGAGCGCGTGGATTACGGCCAGGCGCTGCATCATCACTACGAACAGGGACCATCGCCCGACTGGCACGACAACTTCGTCACCAGCTATGCGTCTTCACATCCCTGGGAAGACTGGGCCGAGACCTGGGCGCATTACCTGCACATGGTGGATTGCCTCGATACGGCCGCGGCATCCGGCATTACATTGCGCACGGCCAGTCGCGGCGGTGGCGCCGTGGTGCCGTTGAAGGCGATCGCGGCCAACGAGGATTTCGACAACCTCACGAAGAGCTGGAACGCGCTCAGCTGCGTGCTGAACAACCTGAATCGCAGCATGGGGCTGCAGGATGCGTATCCCTTCGTGGTGCCGGCCCCGGCGCTGGCGAAGCTGCGCTTCGTGCACGAGGTGGTGAGCGGGTACGAGACCGACCAGCGCGTTCCGCCCGCAGGCCATCCGCTGTTTCCGCCGGTGACGCGGCCGCCGGCTCAGTTGGGTGCAGCGTCCCCGCGCAGCGCGTAACGCTGCTCCTTCGATAGCTGCTGCGGGGCGCGGATGGGTTCATCCGTGCCGGGCTTGAACAGCGGGTTCTTGCGCCATGCGCCAGTGAGCCTGGCGTAGATGACGTTCCACAGGATCTTCGGCAGCGCGAAGAACAGGCCCAGAGGCTTCGATGCCACGGGCGCCGCTGCCGCCTTCGCAGAAAAGATGAAACCACTGCGTCCGAAGGCGCGATCCACTTCCCGCGGGGCAACCGCCAGTGTGCGCGTGTTCAACGTGACGAACGGCGTCCGCGGCGCGCGCGAGCTGTTGCAGATGGCCATGCGGCAGCACTCGGCATACCAGCGCAATGGTCCACGCGCGCTGAGCGTGATGCAGGCGAGGCGATCCGCACCAGCGGTGAAGTGCAGTCGCAGCGGCAACGTGCCGATCACTTCGGTGCCGCCCTCGGCATCGAGCATGCGTTCTGGCTTGCCGAGGTAGCGCGCGAAGGCCTGGCAATCGAGGCAGTAGCAGCGCCCATGCACCGAGACGCCGCGCGCTTCAAGGAAGCCGGTGACGGTGCCGCATTCACAGCGCACGGGGATCTGCATCGATGTCTCGCCTTTAAGGAGTGAGGGTTACAGCCGCGACAGCGCGCCGAGTGCCGCGCCCAGCAGGCCGGAATTCATCGCATGCGATGCGCCGGGCAATTCGCCGGTCGGCGTGAAGTGGTCGATCACATGCGGCAGCACACCTGTGCCAGCAAGCCGCCCGCGCGCTGCGGATCGATACCGAGCTGCTGCGCGATCTGCGCGATGTGACCATCGCCCAGTGCCTGCGTGATCTGCGCGCCGCTCACCGGCAGGTTGGCGCCGGTGCCGATCCATGAAGCCGCTTCCTGCGCGAGACCACCCTGCTGCAGTTGGTTGATGAGGCCACCGAGCCCACCGTGCTGCTGGATCAGGTTCTCCAGCATCTGTGCCACCGGCGGATTGCCGCCGCTACCGCTGGCCTGGCTGAGGATCGAACCCAAGGCGTTGTCGAACAAACCCATGTGAGTGGCTCCCGGTCGTTGTTGTGGCGACACGATAGGCGGCGGATATAACGCAGTGGTTTAAAACCGCGTAACCAGCTTGGGTTTCAGCGGACCTTGCCCGCATCGAAGTGCGGATTCTGGATGATGCCGAGCCGGTTGCCGAAAGGATCGACCACGGCGGCAACGCGGATGTCTTCACCTGCGTTGGTCACGGGCTCCAGTTGCGTCGCGCCCAGTGCCTGCGTGTACCACTTCCTGCCGGCGGCCATGTCGCCACCGGATAGATGACGGTGCGCAGGCCGAGGATCACGTCGGTGCCTCGATGTTCTGGCCGATCCGCCACAACACGCCGGTGGGATCCACCAGCGGAAAATCGCGGATGCCCCAAGGGCGATCTTCGGGCGCGTCCACGCGGCTGTGGAATTTTTCCACCACGCCGGAGGTCAGTACCTGCCGGTGCCAGTCGTCCACGTTCTCCACCAGCATGTGCATCATGAAGTTGCCGGCGTGCTCGGGTACGTAGAACTGCTGCAACAGGAAGCTGGTGTTGCCGTGGCGCACGTAGGCGAGGTCGTCGTTGATCCACGGGATCTCGAAACCGAGCATGCGGTAGAACTCCGCCGCCACGTTGATCTCGCGCGCGGGGACGAAGGCCTTGATCTCCACTGCGGTGAGGTTCATCAGTGGATGTCCTCGATCATCAGCAACCGCGTGCCCGGCTCGATCGACACGGCGCGGTGCCGGCTCTCCGCACCATCGGGAATGAAGAGGCCATCGCCCTTGTGGAACTCCAGAACCTTGCCATCGAAGCTGATGCGGAGCGAACCTTTCAGCACATAGCCGATGTGGCCGGTGTCGCACCAGTTTTCCGGCCCATCGCTGGTCGCGAATTCGACCAGCCGCAGTTGCCGCGAGCCCTCGCAGTACACCTTCTGCCGCACATCAGGACGAACCTGCTGCCACGCCATTTCTTCGAAGGGCACCTTGAAAGGGCTCATGACTCGCTCCTTGTTAAGGCAGGAACAGCTCCGCGATCTGCACCGCGTTCAGCGCCGCGCCCTTGCGCAGGTTGTCGTTGCTGACGAACAGCGCGAGGCCCCGATTGCCATCGACGGACTGATCCTGGCGGATGCGGCCGACATAGCTCGGATCCCTGCCCGCCGCTTCCAGCGGCGTCGGCGTATCGAGCAGCTCCACGCCCGCGGCTTTCGCCAGCAGTTCCTTCGCCTGCGCCGGCGTGATCGCACGCTCGAACTCGCAGTTGAGGCTCAGCGAATGCCCGGTGAACACCGGCACGCGCACGCAGGTACCGCTGACGCGCAGACCCGGGATGTTCAGGATCTTGCGGCTCTCGTTGCGCAGCTTCTGTTCTTCGTCGGTCTCGAGCGAACCGTCGCTGGCATACGCGCCCGCATACGGCAGCACGTTGAAAGCGATGGGCTTGGCGAACTTGGTCGGTGTCGGATACGTGACGGCGCGGCCGTCATGCGTCAGCTCCCGCGCTTTCGCCGTGACCGCGCGCGCCTGTGTCTCGAGTTCATCGACACCGGCAAGGCCGCCGCCGCTCACCGCCTGATAAGTGCTCGCGATGATGCGCACGAGGCCTGCGACATCATGCAACGGCTTCAACACCGGCATTGCCGCCATGGTCGTGCAGTTCGGGTTCGCGATGATGCGCTTGCGGGCGTTCCTGATCTCGCCCGGGTTTACTTCGCTGACGATCAGCGGCACATCCGGATCCATGCGCCAGGCCGAGGAGTTGTCGATGACCGTGACGCCGGCAGCGGCGAACTTCGGCGCCAGCTCCTTCGAGGATTTGCCGCCAGCCGAGAACAGCGCGATGTCGAGGCCAGTGGGGTCGGCAGTGGATGCGTCTTCCACCGTGACCTGCGTGCCTTTCCACGGCAGCTTCGAGCCCGCCGAGCGCGCGGACGCGAAAAAGCGGATGGCACTGACTGGAAAATTCCTCTGCGCCAGGATCTCACGCATCACTGCGCCGACCTGGCCCGTAGCTCCCACGACTCCGATCTTCACCTGACGATCCCCATGTGGCTGTTGGTTGCGCCCGGGCGATGGCCCGGGGGGTCGCAATCATGCCCGAAAAGCCGGCGATTTGGCGTCGCGCCGCCTGAATTCAGCGGTAGCCGGACTTGCCGCTGGCGGCATCGAAGGCGAAGGTGCGGCGGGTTTTTTCATCCCATTTGAAGAGCTTTCCGGAAACGCGGTCCACCGCGAACCAGCCGAGCAGGTTGGTATGGGTGCGGGCGTCAGGGCGCGCCGTGCGCAAAGCGACGAGAAACAGCGTGGAATCGCGGTCGGGGGTGACGTCGCAGAACCAGTCGGCGCCGGGCGCGCCGGATTCGGGCACGCCGAAGCGCCTGGCGACCGCCTTTTTGACAGTGGTGCAGGCGGTGTCGGGAAGCATGGAGTCGGCCGCGTGCGCGCTGAAGGTCAGTGCGAGCAGCAACCAGCGGGTGCGTTGCATGCCTGGCTTCATGCGTCGAACGCCGTGGAGTTGCTGCGTATCCAGTCCGCACCGAGGTTGGCATGAAGTTCGCGGGAACACGGTCGGATTCGGCGGCGCGACTGAACATGTTCTCCGCCTCCTGTGGATACCTGGCAATGAACCTGAATTTGGAGACCGCTGGAGCGGCCGCAGCTGCGCCAATGGCCGATTCGATCTCACGCTGGAAGGTCTCGACGGGCGTGCTGCGGTATCTGATGGTCTTCCCGATGAAGTCCGAGAACACCGAGGCAAGCTCGTGGCCATCATAGGCCACGGCACCCGCGCATCGCAGGGTCGATCCGAAGCTCCCTTGCTGTAGCAGGAGCACGGCCATCCTTGCTGCGTCATTGGCAGTGGTCCATGCCACTCGCAGTGTTTCCGGCACCGGAAAGTCGATCAGTCCGTGCGCAATCTCATGACGCAGGCCCGGCTTCAGGAAAGTATCCAGGTACATGGTCGGCTCGACGACGGAGAACGGAATCCTCGATGCGCGCAGTCGCTCCAGGACGAGAGCATTGGTGGAGAACCCGGAGTTCGCCACGAACTGCGCGGGAGTCGGGTTGGCCATCTTGACGATGACGCCTGCAACGGCGTTCGACTCCATTGCGAACGCAGCGTTGTCGATGGCCCTGGTTACGAAGTCATCCGCATACGCGGGAATCTGCAGCAGCACGTGGTCGACGGATTCGTGGGCTTCCTGAAGCGCGGCGCGGTCATGCAGGTCCGCGATTGCCACCTCCATGCCACGGCTCGCGAAGATCCCGCCCTTCGTGGCATCCCGTATCAGCACGCGTGTCGTGTAACCGGCCTGTTGGACAAGGCGGGCGGTGGCTGCGCCCTGGACCCCATTCGCCTGGTAGACAAGTACTCGAGACATGACTCCTCCTCAGCATGGAGTTCGTCCGGAGTTGCATTTGAACTGCACCCGAACGAACCGAAGCGCGTTAGCGCCGGATCGCCGGGGGCTCTCGGGATCGAGAGCTGGAGCTTCCCTCAGGAAGTGCCTGTGCCTACCCAGAACAGGCTTGCCCTTTTCGACAGGGCCTGATTACAGCTCAGTGCGCCAGCGCAGGCAAGGTGTGCGCATCGCGTGCCAGCAGCCAGTGGCCGTCGGGCTGCTGGCGATACACGGTGATGCGGTGGCCGGTGAGCCGGCTCGCCTGCCCATGTTCGCGCGGTGTTACCAGTAACGCGTCGCGGCTGCGCGTGTACGCGATATCGCCGGACACGACCACTTCCTCGAGGTCGCTCCTGCAGTTGATGGATACACGCTGCTGGCCGGCCGAGAAGTTGGTGGAGAAACCGGTGCGTCCGACTGGTTCCTGTCCAGGGTTCAGGAACACCACGTCATCGGTCATCAGCGTGAGCAGCAATGCGAGGTTGCCCGCGTTGACGGCGTCGATCCATGTAGCGTGGATCTCGCGGATTTGTTGTTCTTCGTGCGGCATCGCGATCCGGAAGTCTCCGGCATCGACGGGTAAGGCTTTCCCCGGAAATACCACGCTGCCATGTATCAAGGCATCGCTTTACCAACCGGTAATGCGCGCGCGACTTCCCTGAGTACTGCGGCGAAATGCCCTGCCAGTGTTCCGTCATCCTCACGTGGACGCAGCAGGGGCGGCGGAGGCGCAACGCTCGCGGTGGAGCCGCGCAGCGCGTGGTACTGCACGCCGGGACGTTTCAGGTTCCGCACCGATGAAGGCACCAGCGCCACGCCCATGCCGCTGGCCACGAGGCCGACCACGGTCTGCATCTGTCTTGCATGCTGGCTGATGCGCGGCGCGAAGCCATTGGCGCGACATTCGCCAACGATGAGATCGAACAGGCCTGGCGCGACCTCACGTGGCGGGATGATGAAGCTCTCTCCCGACACCGCCTTCAGGCGGGCTGCGCTATTGGCTTTGAACAGCCGGCGCGACGCGGGCACCGCGAGCAGCAGGCGTTCGCGCAGCAGAGCCTCGAAACCAGGTCCGGCTCATCGATCGGTGCAAGGCCGATGCCGAGTTGCAGCCTTCCCGCGCGGATCTCCCTGACCTGCGCGTCCGTGGTGAGTTCGTTCAGCTGCACGTCGATCTTCGGGAAGCGCTCGCGGAAGCGCTTCAGCGCCGGCGGCAGGATGCCGTAATCCGCGATGGACACGAACCCGACCGACAGCGTGCCGACATCGCCTTGCCCCCGCGTTCTGCGCTTTCAGCCGCGCATGCTCGAGTCGCCGGAACACGCTGCGGATCTCGTCGTGGAACACCTGCCCGGCGGGCGTGAGCACGACGCCGCGATTGCTGCGGTCGAGCAGGCGCACGCCCAGGTCGGCTTCCAGTGCCTTCACGTGCGTCGACAGCGGCGGCTGCGACACATGCAACCGCTTCGCGGCGCGCGAGAAATTCTTCTCCTCCGCCACCGCGATGAAGTACCTGAGTTGCCGCAGATCCACTATCCGGATTCCCTATACCACGTGATTGAAGATTGTATTTTTCAGTATGGACGACGGCAGGCAGGATGTCGCGCATGCCAACCTTGCGCTCGTTTACCAGCACCTCCGGCCGCAACATGGCCGGGGCCCGCGCCCTGTGGCGCGCCACCGGAATGAAGGATGGTGACTTCGGCAAGCCGATCGTCGCGATCGTCAATTCGTTCACGCAGTTCGTGCCCGGGCACGTGCACCTGAAGGACCTCGGCCAGCTGGTGGCCGCGGAAGTCGCCGCGGCCGGCGGCGTGGCCAGGGAGTTCAACACCATCGCGGTGGACGACGGCATCGCGATGGGCCACGACGGCATGCTCTACAGCCTGCCGTCGCGCGAGCTGATCGCGGACAGCGTGGAGTACATGGTGAACGCGCATTGCGCGGACGCCATGGTGTGCATCTCCAACTGCGACAAGATCACGCCTGGCATGCTGATGGCGGCGCTGCGGCTGAACATCCCGGTGGTGTTCGTGTCCGGCGGACCGATGGAAGCGGGCAAGGTGCTGCTCAACGGCAAGAACAAGGCGCTGGATCTGATCGATCCGATGATCGCCGCCGCCGACACATCGGTTTCGGATGCGGGACGTGCAGGCGCTGGAACGATCCGCGTGCCCGACCTGCGGTTCGTGTTCCGGCATGTTCACCGCGAACTCCATGAACTGCCTGGCGGAAGCGCTGGGGCTCGCGTTGCCTGGCAATGGTTCCGTGCTGGCGACGCATGCGGATCGCAGGCAGCTGTTCCTCGAAGCCGGTCGCGTGATCGTCCAGCTCGCGCGCCGTTACTACGAGCAGGACGATGCCACCGCGCTGCCGCGGTCCATCGCCACGTTCGAAGCCTTCGAGAATGCGATGACGTTGGATATCGCGATGGGCGGGTCGACCAATACAGTCCTGCACCTGCTGGCGGCCGCGCATGAGGCAGGCGTGCCATTCACCATGAAGGACATCGACCGGCTGTCACGCCGCGTGCCGGTGTTGTGCAAGGTGGCGCCGGCCGTCGCCGACGTGCACATGGAAGACGTGCATCGCGCTGGTGGTGTGATGGGAATCCTCGGCCAGCTCGACCGCGCCGGGTTGCTCCATGGCGGAACGCATACCGTGCACAGCGCGACGCTGTCGCAGGCGCTGGAGCGCTGGGATATCGCGCGCAGCCCCGCGCGCGACGTCGCTGATTTCTATCGTGCCGCGCCTGGTGGCGTGCCGACGCAGGTGGCCTTCAGCCAGCAGCGCCGCTGGGATGAGCTGGATATCGATCGCAAGGCCGGTGTGATTCGCAGCGCCGAACATGCTTTCAGTCGCGACGGTGGCTTGGCCGTGCTGTACGGAAATCTCGCCGCCGAAGGCTGCATCGTGAAGACGGCGGGCGTGGATCAAAGCATCCTCGAGTTCGCGGGCCCGGCGCGCGTGTTCGAGAGCCAGGATGCGGCGGTCGCCGGGATACTCGGTGGTTTCGTTGTTGCGGGCGAAGTGGTACTCGTGCGCTATGAAGGGCCGAAGGGCGGTCCGGGCATGCAGGAAATGCTGTACCCGACCAGCTACATCAAGTCGAAAGGGCTCGGCAAACTCTGCGCGCTGGTTACCGATGGGCGCTTCTCCGGCGGATCGTCCGGGCTTTCAATCGGCCATGTGTCGCCGGAAGCCGCCGAAGGCGGCACGATCGGCCTCGTCGAGGATGGCGATCGCATCGAGATCGATATCCCCGCGCGTTCGATTCAGCTGGTAGTGAGCAGCGAGGAGCTCGACCGGCGGCGCGCCAGCCGGCGTGCGACAGGCTGGGTGCCTGCGAAGCCGCGCGTGCGTCGCGTGACGCCGGCGCTGCGCGCGTATGCCGCGATGACGACCAGTGCCGCGCGCGGCGCGGTGCGGGACGTGGATCAGCTTGTGAGCGCATCGACTCCACGGGACTGATGCGGGTAACTCCGCACCCGGCCGTATGAGTCCGCCCGGCGATGCTCATGCGCGGATTTCCCGCGCCAGTCCACGCAATCTCCACATTCAGGACCGACGTGCCGGCACACACTGCACGCAGAATCGCACGGTGGCAAAGGCCAGTGCCGACGCCGCTGAATTGCCATTCGGTGCAAGCCTCGATCTGCGGGCGTCGCTCCCGGCAGATGCAGTCAGGATGCGTATCCATTCGGTGCAGTGGCGCATGGACCGCACTGCTGCCGACAGATGGTTGCTGAGGGCATCGGGCGCGGCGTCGATGGGGGCATTCCGCGAACCGTGGGAGTTCGGTTATCTGATGGTGGATGCCGCCAAAACCAGGCGCTGATCTATTCGGCCTCACCCGGATAGCGATTCTGCGCGCGATACAGGTGCGTGCCATCCGGCTGGATGGCATAGAAGAGCAGCACCAACCCCGCGCCATTCCTGTCCGGATGCACGACCACCGTGATCGGGGCGCCGACCTTGTAGGTCGTCCTGGTCCAGCCGCGCGTGGTCATGATTTCGATCGCGGAGGCTTCGACGTCCCATGTTCCAACGGTGGCGGCATTCGTTGCACCTGGTGCAACCTTGACCACGATGTGGCTGTGCGGGCTCTGCCATCGATACTCGGTGACGACACCGCGCAATGTGATGTTCCTGTTCATGTCGAACATCGCGCGCGAGTGATGTGCGCTGGCGGGGACCGCGGCAAACAGCACGCCCACGGCCGCCGTTGCGAACCACCAGCCTCGACGCCTCATGTTCCGGATACCGTCCCGCTGGATGTCACATGGGCCTGCATGGCATCGAGGATCTGTCGCGCAGTGGCGCAGATCGCGTTGTCACCCAGCATGGAGTCCTCGGACTTCACATGACCCAGCAAGGGGATGCTCACGCAGGCATCCTCGATCAGCGAGGCCGCCATGGTTCGCAACACTTCCAGCAGCGAGTCGTAGGCGTGATGCGCGCGCGGCGACGTGTTCACCACCGCAACAGGCCTGGCGTAGAAGGGCTCATGCGCCACCAGCCAGTCCAGCGCGTTCTTCAGCGGACCGGAAATGCCGTGCGTCCGGCGGAGCGAGTCGTGCGAACACACGACAGAACGCCGAGTTCACCGATTGCGCGCGCAGGCTGCCGGAGATCGCGAGGATGATCATCGCGGCGCCGGGCCCATTCCCGCCACCACCTGCCGATGGATTTCCCGCGCGAGATCGCGGTACTGCCCGGTCGCTAGTCTTGTGACCGGCATTTCGGCCAGGTCCGACGTGTAGATGGGTGCGCCCCAGCGCGGGTCGGATTTGTAACGTGGCACCAGGTGCCAGTGCAGATGAGGAACCACATTGCCCAGCGACGCATAGTTCATGCGATCGGGAACGCACACCTGCGATATGGCGCGGGCTGCGCAGTGCATGTCGTCCGCCACGCGAGTGAAGTCATCGCGGGAGAGATGCTCCAGGCCTTCCACATGTCCGCCGTCATGGATGAGCTGGCAGTGACCTCGATAGGTCTGGTTGCGATCCAGGTACAGCGTGGAGACGGAAAGCTTCGCGACCAGAAGCCAGTGAGCGGAGTCATCCGCGCGTGGCTGGCACAGTGGACATGGTTCAGGCGCGGAGGTCATCGTCGAGTCTCCACGCGATGTTCCCTACCGAGTTACCGCGCGGGCCTTCTGGCGCGCCACGCTGCTGCCGACAAACCACCCGGCCACTGCGCAGGCGAGGATTGCGCCCGCATACGCCGCGATCCTGGGCGTGGAGTCGAGCCGCCAATCGAGCACTCCGACCAGAACGCCGCCGACCAGCGCGGCACCGGCAGCACCTTCAAAGCATCCTATTGCACCTGCCCACAAGGTTTTCATTGCCAGCCTCCAGCGAGATCAGAAGGGACAAGGACGATGTGGATGGTAGACCACTTGCGGGCACGACCCAAGTTGAAACCCCCGGGAAGGAGATATGCCTCGTTGTACTATTCTTCGCGCGCCACGATTCAGGCGAGCGCCGCGGGGTATCCATGAAACAGGCATCGGGCTGAGCGCGCGACGTGTTCAAGCGGGGACGCAAAGGTCGCATTTCGAACGAACTGGTGGCCAGCAGTTGCGCGGCCATCCTGGCCGTGTATGCCGCCGGTACATGGCGCACGCGTGATGAGGCGCGGCGCTTCGGTGTCGAAGGAGAGGTGCGGCGATCAGCGCGCCCGGCGCAGATTCCCGCCGCATCCGTACCCGCCGCGGTTGCCGCCGCTGTTTCGCAGCCGGCGTTTCCGCCACCGGTTGCAGTCGGGCCCAGGCAGGCACCGCAGAAACTGGTGAAAGCGGTTTCAAAGCCAACACCAGCATCATTGCCGACCGCGGCGGTGTTACCGCAAACGCCGAAACCCGCCGCGCTTCCCACTGCCGAGCCTGCATCCGACGACACCGATGCCGCTGAATCAGCGCTCTCCGCTCCGCCATCCCGCAAGCGCTGGCTCGATGGCTACTACACCGGCTGGGGCACGTCCCCGCATGGAGACATGCAGGTCTACGTGCGTATCGAGGACGGCAGGATCACCGATGCCGGTGTCGCCGATTGCCAGACGCGCTATCCATGCTCGGTGATCAACGACATCCTGCTGCAGCCCATCGACCTGCAAGGGCCGGATGTCGATCGTGTGTCGCGCGCCACCGAGAGTGGCGATGCGTACTACTACGGCCTGGTGAGGGCGCTCGAGAACGCGACGACTGGAACCTACAAGTCAGTGCGGCCGTGATCCGCACCATGCCGGCGATGGGCACCGTGGTGTCCATCGAAGTGGATGCGCCCGAGGCGGCGCTCACGCGCGCATTCGAATGGTTCCGGCAGGTGGAAGCCGTGTGCTCGCGCTTCGATGCGGCGAGTGAACTGCGGCAATTGCCGGTAGGCAGGCCTGTGCCCGCGAGTCCCATCCTGTTCGAGGCGGTGCGCTTCGCACTGAAAGTCGCGCAGGAGACGGACGGAGCATTCGATCCCACTGTCGGCAGTCGCATGGCCGCGCGCGGTTACAACCAGCACTACGTCACCCGCGCCACCATCGATGCACCCGGCTCGGATGACGCCAGCTTCCGGGATGTGGTGCTCGATGCGAACCTGAAGACCATCCTGTTGCGTCGGCCATTGACGCTCGATCTCGGCGCCGTTGCCAAGGGCCTGGCGGTGGATGCGGCGGCACACGAGCTGCACCCCTTCCGTGATTTCTGCATCGATGCAGGTGGCGATCTCTACTTCGGTGGATCCAATCCGGTGGGCAAGCCCTGGCGCGTGGGCATTCGCCATCCGCGGCGCCGTGAGCAGGTCGTCGATCACATCGACGTATCGGACTGCGCGGTCTGCACCTCTGGCGACTATGAGCGTGGTGCGCACATCCTCGATCCTCGCGATGCCGGCGCCGAGCCGCGTGTCGCGAGTGCCACCGTCATTGCCCCCAACGCCATGCTGGCGGATGCGCTGGCGACAGCGGCTTTCGTGCTCGGCCCCGAGCAAGGCATCGCATTGCTCGACGGCATGGGAGTGCAGGGGCTGCTCATCACGCCGGAGCTGGAACAATTCAGGACCAGGAACTTCGGTCGTGCGTAAGCTCATCCACTTCTTCAAGACGCCCAAGGGGCTGCTGACACTGCTGCTCGTGTTGCTGACGGCCATCGCGGCGCCGGGCGAGGGCGCCGGCGTAACGATGCGCAACATGGGCGCGGCCGTGCTGGCTGCGGGTATCGTGGATCTCATCATCCTCAGGATTCGCAACGGTGCCTGGGAGTATCCAAGCGGCGCCGTGCTTACCGCGATGATCGTGGCCATGGTCATGCGTGCGCAGGAGCCGTGGCTGGTGCCCGTCACCGCTTCGGTGGTCGCCGTGTTGAGCAAGTACGCGATCCGCACGCGCCAGGCGAATGTGTTCAACCCCGCGGCACTCGCGCTGGTGCTGATGTTCTACCTGATGCCGCATGGCCAGAGCTGGTGGGGCGCGCTGCCCGAGGTGTCGCCGCCGTGGCTGCGCGCGGTGCTGCTCATCGGCGGCATCTACCTCAGCAATCGCGTGAACAAGCTGCCGCTGGTGTTGTCGTTCCTCGGCGTGTACTTCTGCCTGTTCACCGCGACGGCGTTCCTCGGTGATCCGCGACATGTCGCGGAGATCTTCCGGTCACCCGATATCGATGCGGTGATTTACTTCACGCTCATCATCCTGACGGATCCGCCCACTTCGCCGCCGAAGTATCAGGGGCAGTGGATGTTCGGGATCATCGCGGCGGTGGGGAGTTACGCGGTGTTCATGACGCTGGGCGTGGCGTGGTTCCTGCTTGCTGGTGTGCTGGCGGGGAATGTATGGGAGGCGTGGCAGCGGGTGCATCGGCGCTCGCGGCTGGAGTTTGCGGGGAAGCTTGTGGTGTTCCTCAGGGAGATCAGTCCGCTGCGTGGGGAGCGGTAAGCGCGGTGGACGGATCCTCAACCACTATTCAAGTAACGCTGCTTGATTCGTGACGACGGTACATGCACCACAGTGACCTGGTACCAAGAGCCCCGCGCCCGGTCTCGACGAATCCGGCACGCTCATAGAATGGAACGTTGATCGACTGAGCCGTCTCCAGATACACGCCCTTCGACAAAGGATCGCGAGCCGAAAGATCGCAGAACGCAGCGAGCAGTTGCTTGCCGACGCCGAGGCCACGCGCGCCTGGATCGACGCCGATAGATCCCACGTAGTAGTGCGGCTCGCCTGGCATGAATGTATCCGAGACTTTTTCGTAGAGCGCGATGCGATCTGCCAGGCCGGGAACCGACTTCTCGAAGTCTTTCCATTCCTCCTGCAGTTCTGCTGACCATGGGCGGCGTACCGTTGAGTAGCCCATGGCGACACCTGCAATGCCGGCATCGCGCTTGAATAGAAGAACGGGCATTTTGAGGTTGATGCGCGCACGCATGAGTAGCGACAGGAATCTCGTCAAGCGCACTGGGTAGTGCTGGCCGGTTTGCAGCAGGTAGCTCGTGATCTCTTCCTCGGCGAATGCGGCGGCCAGCACCTGCACGGCGTCATCAAGATCGGAATCGGTGGCGGCCTGGATGTCCATGGTGGGTCTAAGGGCGAGGTCTGGCGGTGGAATGCCGACAGGTAGTGTGCGCCAGCACTTTATAGGTCCACGACCGCTGCAACGTTTTGTCAGGCGACTGATACGCCCCTTGGGGCACTGGCACTTCGCTCTCCCTGCGACTGGCTGGCGATGAGGTTAGTACTTCGGCCCGGCTGTTCCAAGCACGACCTCGGTTCTGGAGATGACCACCGCTCTTTCCGGGCTCAGTGCTACAAGCTCTGGATCCGAGCGATAGGCCTCAAAGGCTGCGCGAGAAGGGAACTCGAGGAGATGAACCTCGAACGGCACCTCCGTTGAAGGGCTGGCGCCGTCGCTGGTTCGTACGGTCTGAAGCAGGACGCCTCCATGTCGCCGCATGATCTGAGCCACTTTCAGCTCATAGGCTTCAAAGGCGTTCTGCTGGTCGGGATGAATCCAAAGGCTGGCTACGATCTGGAGGGATGCCATCTCCGTGCGTTCCGAAATCGCCTGGTGGCCAAGTTCAGCGGCGGCACGCCGACAGGTAGCGCGCGTAGGTGCACCTTCAGGATGCCGGTCTGAGTTCTTGTTTTCATGCGGTACCATCCTTCAACGTTGGACACGTGACACGGCCACTGCGTGGTGTGGCCCTTGTGCAGGCGAGTGACTCCTCACGCCTGGGTACCTGGAACCCGAGCGCGGCAAGAGCCAAATACGCTCTCTCTTCAGGTCGAAAATCACGTGGTAGCTGGAGAGAACCGCCATGCCCACAAGATTCGGGCAGTGCCTCTCCTCACTGGGTACTGCGCCGACCGCCGGAACGTTTCGTAGAGTCCTTCCTCCGAACTGCACTTTGTCCAGTGGTGCGATCAGCGGCACGGATCTCGGTCTGCCATCAATCCCTTGGACGATCGTTGTCTGGCCTTGGTCGGTGGCCAGGGCGAATTCCTTGGCAAGTTCCGGCGTCAGCGCAATTCCCGAGTTGAAGCCCGTGTCAATGATCGCGCAGATCCCGGACTTGCCTCCATTTACCTGGAGTTGCACCGTCGGCCTGGAATAGACGAGCTTCACTGGCATCGGACTGCTATCAGGGGCAACGAAGGCCTCGGGCTTTATCAGCGTCAGGCGCTGTGCATCGAAGTCGATGTCGACGACGGCCTGGGAAAACAGTTCCTGACCAATGACGAATTGCACTCCGCCCAGCCCGTCAAGGATTGGCACCAGGGGAAATTTGATCGACCCTGACTTGAGGGTGACGGAAACGCCTTCTACCGCTTCGTAGCCCTGATCGACGCTCTTTATATGAAGTCCGGTGGAGGTGGCCATTGTTCGGCCAATGGTGGATATAGCCGATCCGGAGTCGAATAGCGCCAGCGCATCCTGATTCGCGATGCTGACCATGGTGCCCGGGCGACCGCCACTGTCGACTGTGAGTGGCAATTCGATGTGATCCTGTCCGTTCCAGTCCAGTGGCGACGCTTTCCTTACCAGCCAGAGAGCTGTCGACATACATCCCTCAAGTGGGAGTAGTGCAATGACGATCAGGGCAGCGACACGCCGACAGGCGGTTATATGCGCCGCAGGCCGCCGCAACGAATTCTTAGAGCGCACAGGCACGACCTGCCTTGGAAAAGCAGTAGATGTTCTCGTGCTTGATACCCCACTTGCCGCCGCAGCGGCGAATATGAGGTTCGAAAGTGAAGTAGTGCGCTGATCCAAGCTCAAGGTCATTTGTCGCGACGATGTATTTGCGGGCATCGAGGTGAGAGACGATGCTGTGACCGAAATTATTTCCCATGTCGAGGTTTTCGTACCCCAGGTTGGCAAGAATCCTGGATGTCGAGGCATGAAGTGCGGCAAATGTCGTAGCGGGTGTCACGAACGAGACCATGGCTTCATGCAGGATCTTCTCTGCCTGTAGGCCCGCAGCCAGTTCCTCGTCTTGAGGTGCTTCCACAAAACGACCACCCTCTATCGGAAAGGATCGAGCACAGTCTGCCCATACATTTCCTTTGCTGGGGCTGAGGTCGACCGTTACCAGATTGAGTTCTCCGACGGGCTCATCAGCTGCTCGGTACACCCGGCCGGAAACGGACAGCGCGCTCCTGAAACCGAGGAGAACCAGCGCGGGACATTGGTAGTACCACGTTTCCGTGATGCCGAGTTGCCGGAGCATTCCCACCGCACGAGCAGCGATCGAGCTCTCCGTGTCAGATGGCGTGATGGTAGGGCCGAGGGAACCGAGAACACCCTTGGCTGCGGCCTGAAGCTCTTGATGGAATTCATGCTGCACGTGTCAGTGCGCTCTTGCTCGGCCGCCCGCGGCCGAGCACTTTATGTGTCCCCGACCGCTGCAACGTTTTGTTAGGCGACGCGAATTCATAGACTAAGTGCAACCTTTCCCTGGTTGAAGGAAGTGATCTGGCAGAGTCGGCATCTCTCTGTTCCGCCAAGAAAAGGGAAATGCCCATGAGCTACCGCCAGATCACTTCTGAGGAGAGATATAGGCTGTCGGCTTTTCGAGTGCAAGGGTTGAGCAACCCTGAGATTGCCCGATGCATGGGGCGACACCGCAGCACTGTCTGGCGCGAGGTACGCCGTAACGCTCACGTGGATGGCCACTATCACGTCGTGAAGGCGATCCGGCACGCCAGCGCCCGAAGCTATCGCTCACGCAGCCACCCGCGCTTCAAGCCGGAGCAGCTGCATCCGGTGTGGAAGCTGCTGAGCCGACTGTGGAGTCCGGAGCAGATTGTCGGTCACCTGCGTTGCCGAGGCGCACTGCGCATCAGTCACGAGACGATCTATCGCTACATCTGGTCGGATCGAAAGCGGGGTGGGCACCTGCATCATTACCTGCGCTGCGCGATCAAGCAGCGACGCAAACGCTATGGTGCTTACGATAGCCGCGGGCGGTTGGCGGGCAAGCGCAGGATCCAGCAGCGACCCAAACATATCGAGCTGCGTCGCCAGCCCGGCCACTGGGAGATCGACACGGTGCTGGGCAAAGGCTCCCGCCACTGCATCGTGAGCCTTGTGGAGCGCAAGAGCGGTTACCTGCAGATCGGCAAGCTCAAGGCACGCAACGTCGAGCAGACCTCGGCCAGGACCATCGAGCTGATCGGGAGGTACCCAGATCGGTACCGCACGATCACCGCCGACAACGGCACTGAGTTCCATGGTTATGCCGACATCGAGAAGGCGACCAGCGTGCCGTTCTACTTCGCCACTCCGCACCATGCCTGGGAGCGTGGCACCAACGAGAACACCAACGGACTGATCCGCCAGTACCTGCCCAAGAACACCAGCATGACCCGGCTCACTCAGCAGGAGTGCGACGCCATCGCAACAGAGTTGAACAACAGACCGAGGAAACGACATGGATACAAGACACCACAGCAGATCTTCTTCGGACGCTAGTCAGCGTTGCAGTTCGAAGTTGATATCAGACGGCATTGGCGAAGCGCTCTTCATTTTCCTGCAAAAAGGTTGACCACTTGGTTAATAGCTGGCGGCCGTATACCGAGGATTTCACGCGCCCGGTCAGTATTACGATCGCTGGGAGTCAGTAATTCGCGCAGCCCTACGGCATCGATGATTCCCCAGTTCGAAAGATCGTCGCACCCGCTTCCACCGCAATAAGCCTGGTACACGATGCGCGGATTGCCTTTGGCGTCATCGACGCAGGTGCCTCCGATGAAGTCGATGCTTTTCCAACTCTGGAACGTAGCTCGCGACTCACTTCGAGTTACCACTATGTGCGCTTGAACTAGCTTGCCAGTTCGAGCGTAAGCTTCCTCTGGGCTCTGAAACCCCTTTGGCTCACTGTCGATAACAACCGCAGCTCCACCGCATCGGAACTCGATCTTGGAGACAACCCTTATGCTTTCTTGCGCGAGAACACCTTGCACTAGGCTGAGAGCCAGTAGAGCGCCGCCGAGTAGACCTTTCATGGCAAATTCCCCTCAAACCTTGAAATGCCGCCTAACGGCCGAGTTCAGCGGCGGCACGCCGGCCTTTCAGCACGCGGGCGCGCCAGCGCTCGGGTGCTCTCGGCGCTCGGCCGCCCGCGGCCGAGCACTTTATGTGTCCCCGACCGCTGCAACGATTTGTTAGGCGCCCGAGCGAGGCGCTGGAGCTGGGCGAACTCTGATTTCATCGCCGTCCTGCATGTGCTTGAGGTCACTGACGAAGTCTCGATGGATGAGCCATCGGTCCGACAGCTGGTCGCGCTCCCAGAGTTCGCAGATAAGAATGGTTCTGTCGGCCAGGCCAGGGAGAATATCTGTGTATTCGATCTCGATGTAGAAGCCGCGGGGGTCAGCAAACTCGAGGCCGCCATGAGTGTGCCACTTGCACTCTTCAAAGCCGACATATGTGTCGCCCTTATCTTGGAGGTTGATGAAAAGGAGCGTGACTCTTGGGTCCAGTTACACAGCAAGCTCACCGGAACTCCGTAACGTAGCGTTCCAGCCAAGCTTCGAGGATTGGGTCGCGAGAAGCGTGAGGTCGTATTGCATGACTGGCGCCTAACGGCACAGTTCAGCGGCGGCACGCCGACAGGTGGTGCGCGCAAGCGCACCTTGGGTAGACGAGCTTACGAGCTGTCCGCGCGCCAGCACTTTATGGGTCCACGACCGCTGCAACGCTTTGTTATGCGACAGAGCCACGTAGCCTCTTAATGGCACCGTGATGAACATTCATTCGCATCCAGTCATGGGCTTTGCCCCCTCATCGGCGGGAACAGTACTCACGCTCCAGTACTTGCCGATTCGAGCAAGTACGTCTCCATTGAAGCGCACAGCATCTTTCTGATCGTTTCCGGAATTGAACCCCAAAGCAACCTGATGTCCCGGCAACCCTAAATTTGTCGCCCCCACTCCCTGTCCATCAACTCGGTTGAGCTGGATATTGAGATAAGAACTTCCGTCTTTGCGCTTCAGGGAATCTGAGCTCGCGAGCTCGATGTTTGCTTTACCAGAAGCACTGCCGTCAACGTAAGTCATGTGTTCAACTTCCGCCACGGAGCGAAGTTCCTGGCGCAGTTTCTCCAGTCCTTGCTCGTCGTGAACGCACATTTGGACGATCAGAGATGGTCTTGCAGATCCAGTGCACCCGCATAGAAGTATCGCGATCGAAAGGTTAGTCGCGCAATTCCGAGGAGCTCTCTTCATACCTCACCAGTTGCTGAGACACTCTGTCGCATAACGGCCAAGTTCAGCGGCGGCACGCCGGCATCTCAGCACGCGGGCACGCCAGCGCTCGTGTGCGCTCTCGCTCGGCCGCCCGCGGCCGAGCACTTTATGCCTCCACGACCGCTGCAACGATTTGTTAGGCGACACGGGGCAGGTGCACCGTCATTTCCCTCGCACTGCCTCAAGCCGCTTTGATCGCGTGTCCCAGTTGGGATTCACGCAGAGCTCACATTGCGACCCCAGGAACATTGCGCCGGCTTTGGTGTCGTCCTTCAGTGTCCACTCGAGCCAGCTTGACACGACGTTCGCAAATTCCCCGCCTCCCGGAAGGACGAGCGTGCCCATGTGTCCAGCGTTATGCCGTGATCCGTAGAACACCGGTACATGGTTGATCGCCTCGAAGCTACCGGTCGAGCCGGCCAGCGCGCCGTCGCTTTCTCCTCCATTGAGTATCAGCACGGGTCCATGTAGACGACTCAGGTGCACATCCTTGGGATCGCCGTTGAGGTGGACAGACCCCCAAGAGGGGTCGCTGAAGGCACCAACCGTCCCAATTCGCCGATCAGAGCCAGCCATAATGGCGATGCCACCGCCGCATGACACCCCCATTGCGGCCATCCGAGCTATCGCGATCTTGCCCTTCAAAGGTGAGGCATCGCGCGCATTCTCAGACTCTGTCCAATCCAGCGCTGCGCGAACCGGTAAGGTAATTCGATCATATGTTGCCGCTCCCGGACCCGGCCAATATGGGTCGCTAACGTCACCGACTTGAGTCGTTGCGAGCACAAGAAACCCATGCGAGGCGACTGTGGTCAAGAAAGCGAAGTAAGGGCTGCTATCACTCGCGCAGCCACCATTCGCCCATACCATTACGGGCAAGGTGTCCTTGCGCGGAAACCTGTCCAGATCGACAGGACGGAAGACGATGTGGCCGGGCAAGCCGAAGGTTGTTTCCTGCACGACTTTGTAGGGTCCAGGGTGCGCGAGCTGCGCCTCCTCCACTGGCAACGCATGCGAAGAAGTCTGCGCCAAGGTAGAGCTTGCAACGAACGGGAGCGTCGCAACCAAGATGCCAATCCGAGCTCTTGCTTTCATGCAGCACCTCTACTCCACAGTTGGACAATCGTAGCGACCACTACGTAGTGTCGCCTAACGGCCGAGTTCAGCGGCCGCAAGATGCCCGATTGGCGCGCAGGTCAAACGTCCACCGGGATGGGTTGTCCGCGCGCTGAGCACTTTATGGTAGGACGGACCGCTGCAACGACTTGTTATACGACGGTAGCTCAAACAGGCCACTTCTTGTTTTGGGCTTCGCAACGCTCTCTCCCTGAGATTCTGCTCTGCCCTGGATATCGCTCGTCCGGCGATTTCTAGGAAGGCAGTAGGTAGATGATGCGGCCACAGGTGCAGCGGCGCAATGCACGAGTGACCTTTGGACAGCGAAGAGGTTCCAACGGAGAAGGCGATGACCTGGCCGGCGCAGTTAACACTTGCGCCCTGAACTTGGAGACCGCCGCCCTTTCAGCCCAGCACTTTATCGCTGACCGTTTTCAACTGAGGAACTCGAGCTGTGCGCGCCGGCGTGGTTGGCACCAGGCTGACTCATTGGGCGGCGCGAGGTTGGCGACAGGAACCGGGCAACGGGGATTAGGCGCCGCGTGCGACGCGCGCCAGTTACTCGGAAGAGGCTCTTAGACGAGGCTAGTTCGGCCCGTCGTATAACGGCAAAGTTCAGCGGCGGCACGCCGGCATTTCAGCACGCGGGCGCGCCAGCGCTCGTGCGTGCTCTTGCTCGGCCGCCCGCGGCCGAGCACTTTATGCGTCCACGACCGCTGCAACGATTTGTTAGGCGCCGGGCGTGGCGTTTGTTTAGACACTCCGAATTCTTCCCCAAATTCCCGATTGGCGCATCAGCGAGCCCTGTAACTAGACCGCACTCGCTGCGTTTACGTGTCATAGCGGTGGCATACCTTCTATCGCGCGGCGTATGTCGGCCACGCGCCGGGCATCTAGCTCGATTTGGCAGAGCCATCGACTGTCGCTCGCGCTGTTACCGCCAAAGGCCAGCGCCGCACGGACCTCGCATTGCGCGCGGCGATATCGCGTGTATTCCTTGGACGAAGCATCAAATGCAGCAAGGGTTCTATGCTTCTCGCTAGGTTCGGCGTCGGTCTTCGCCAGGGCCTTACGAAACTCTGCCTCGATCTTCCGAACTTCCCCAGCGGACTGCGCCGCCCGCTTCTCCATGCACTCTTTGGCATCGGCATGGCCGCCAACGCTATAGCAAGTCTCCGCCGTGCTTTCAGAGCGTTGCGCAAGCCCCGCCGCCGGCGCCAGAAGTAACATCGAGAAGGAGATTGTGCACTGTATGCGTTTCATAGCGCCTAACTATCTTGAGCTGAGCGACCCCGCCACGGGTGCCAGGCAAGTGCACTTTATGGCGATCGGGATCGCTCAAGCGAATCGTTAGACGACCCACGCGGCGCTGAACATGAGGGCGCTGAGGACCGGCGATGTGACCAAATTGATGGCCGGCAAAAACTCCACGGCGGTACCGAAGCAAAAACGCTGATCGCTCCAAGCAAGCTTGAGCGACTGCGTTTTTGCTTCGGTATAGCACGGATGTTTAACAAAGTCGTCTTTCAAAACTGGTCCCTACTTACGTTATCCAGCTTCCCTTCTTGGTGTCATCGTGCTCAGCAGTTCGGGTCGTTTAACGGCCAAGTTCAGCGGCGGCACGCCGGCCTTTCAGCACGCGGGCGCGCCAGCGCTCGGGTGCTCTCGGCACTCGGCCGCCCGCGGCCGAGCAGTTTATGTGTCCCCCGACCGCTGCAACGATTTGTTAGGCGACATGCCGGTCATTGCACTACGCCAGCGGATATTTCCAGGACCGGCAGCTTGTCGGAGTTGCTAGGGACAAAAGTAGCGGTTAGCTCTCTGCGCAAATGCACGCCCAGGAGGTCACGCGCTCTAACGGGACTGGGGAGGTTCTGCTCGCTAGCGTCGGGCACGATGTTAACGCCGAAACAACCCAGCACACGCTTGTAGTTTATTGACGCGAATTCCGTGGAAGTGTGCTTCATGAGATATGAGCAGAGTTTCTTCTCTGGGGCCAAGCTGCTATGCGCACAGCCTTTGCTCATCGTGGACCAGTCGGTCATAAGGCGAACTGTGCGTAGACCAGACGCGGGGGAAGCGTTAGAGAACCTAACGAGTTCGGAACACATAGTGTCGCGCTCGGACTGGCGAGCTGCACACGAGCTGAGCGAGAGGACAAGAATCATGGCGACCACGATGCGCATGTCGCCTAACGGCAAAGTTCAGCGGCGGCACGCCGCCCTTTCAGCACGCGGGCGCGCCAGCGCTCGTGTGCGCTCTCGCTCGGCCGCCCGCGGCCGAGCACTTTATGCGTCCACGACCGCTGCAACGTTTTGTTAGGCGACACGTGTTGGGACCTCGAGTCCGAGGGACGCCAATTCTGCCTCCCAAGCCTTCAGAGCCTTCCTGCAAATGCTCTGTAGCTGTCCCAAGTCGGTTCCGTGTTCGTCCTGAACCGTCCCGTTCACAACCAGCTCAGCAATTCCACCGTCGGA
The DNA here is from genome assembly GCA_037200665.1 of Pseudomonadota bacterium. Lineage (GTDB taxonomy): Bacteria > Pseudomonadota > Gammaproteobacteria > Steroidobacterales > Steroidobacteraceae > ZC4RG30. Next base: position 52,382 of record JBBCGD010000004.1, read on the forward strand.
AGATACCTGAGTAAGCGCCCCGGTCGACAAGTCGTAGGTGATAGAAACACTTGAATCTGGTGACACATCCTCAGACGTACCGCGAGTTTCCAAGGCTTGAGCAAGATCTTTCAGTTGCGGCTTGCAGCCGGATCGCGGGGGGCGGTTGAGGTTTCCGTGTTTATCGAGATTCCAAAGGTCATGGACTAGAGCGACATCTCTATTTGTGTCGACAAGCGCTTCACCCCGAAATTCTTGTCCGTTAGCTCTACACCAGTTCTTGAGATGATCCTTTATAGAAGCGATGCTGTGAATCAAGTTGAACGCAACTGTGTCTAGGTCTTCTTTGGTGCGTCCTTGGCTGAAGTCGACACGAAATAGGAACCGATCTCCCTCGGTAAGATGCTGTCCTCGTATTGAGGAAATGTCATCTCTCACACTCTGGCCTAGTGCGTGATGGACGCGACGGATGCGCTCAGCTAGTGGCTCGTTCATGGTGCTTAACGTTAACGCCGAGGCAGTGTCGCCTAACTAGTAATTAGATCCGACGCATATGAAGCGAGATATACGATAGATCTGTCGTATATCCACTCCGCGACCGGCCCAGGTTGCTGAAAAGTAAAGTGACGCCGCGTGATATGCGACATCCCCATCGCGAGTGTCATATACGACACCGCGGATATACGACAAATCTATCACTGCCACGAGGACCTCCTGTCCCGTCAGCCCGACCTTTCTTCTTAGAGGAAGTTGTTCGGCCAGATCATCGTCCGCCACATATGCGCAACCGGTGACCCATCGAACCCGAGCCCTTCCTTCGGCTCCCTGAAATTGCGCCCGATGATGTCCGTGAAGATATCCGGATCCACCTCGACCCCATCCTCGAACGCATACACGTCGTACATCGTGATGAGCCGCGACGTCATGTACCAGCGATGCCTGCGCGCCTCTTCATACGCCCTGCACAGGTATTCCTGCGGCTTGAAATCCGCACCGAAGAACTGGTTGTACGCATCCGGGTACCTGAACCCCACGGATTCATCCGCGAAGTAACGCAGCGCCTGGTGGTTCTGCACCGCCCACGCCACTTCTTCCGTGACATACGGCGCAATCATCTGCGCGCCCCAGTAGCCGTGGTCCCGTGCGCAGGAACGCACCATTCGAAATGTCATGCAGCAGGCAGGCGATGACGATGGTCTCGCTCTGCCCGGCATCGAGCGCCGTCTTCGCACTCTGCAGCAGGTGGCGGAACGCGATGTCGCAGAAGCGGTAGTGGAAGAAATCGAGCAGCTTCGGCTTCTCCGGCATCACCGGCAGCTTCGGGTTCTGGCCCATCATGAACACGGCGCCGGTCTCGGCCATGTGCCTGAGCATCGCGGCTTCGGGTTCGTTCACGCCCTCGGCGGTGAAGTTGGCCAGCGGCTGTTGCATGGCCATGCGTTCGCGGCCCACCTGCGGGCATTCTTCGGGCGACAGGAAAGTCGGTTTCTTGCGGTGGGGGATCATGGTTCCATTTTCTTGGCCAGACGTGGCGCGAGTGTGGCGCTCGTCATCATCTGCAGCTGGTGGTACATCATCAACGGCAGGATCATCGCGCCGATCTGCGCCGAAGGGAACAGCACGCGCGCCATCGGTACGCCACTTACCACGCTCTTGAAGGTGCCGCAGAAAAGCGCGCTGCGCTGCTCTTCGCGTGTGAAGCCGGCGATGCGCGCGCCCTGGTAGGTGAACACCATCACGAAGCACAGGATGCAGAAGCACACCAGCGCGGTGACCAGCAGCGTCACCAGCGGAATGCGCGACCAGATGCCATCGATCACCGCCGCGGAGAACGCGCTGTATACCGACAGCAGGATGGTGAGCCGGTCGCACCAGCTGATCAGCTGCTTGCGGCGCGAGGCCCAGTCCGCCAGCAGGGGACGCAGCAGGTGGCCGACGATGAACGGCAGCAGCAATTGCAGCGCCACCTTCCAGATGCCGGACAGCGACGAGCCGCCGCTGCCTTGCGCATGCAGCAGCAGGCTGGCGATCACAGGTGTCAGTGCAATCCCCAGCAGATTCGAAGCCGCCGCTGAGGTGACGGCGGCTGCCACATTGCCCTTCGCCATCGACGTGAACGCGATGGACATCTGCACCGTCGAAGGCAGTGCGCACAGGAACAGCACGCCGGCCCACAGGTTCTCCGGCAGCAGCGACGGCCACAACTTGTTGAGCGTGAGCCCGAGCAGCGGGAACAGCACGTAGGTCGTGCCCAGGATGAAAAGGTGCAGCCGCCAATTGACGATCGCGGCCACCAGGTTCTCGCGCGGCAGCTTTATGCCATGCAGGAAGAACAGCAGCATCACCGCTGCAGTGGCGACCATGCTGAGCTGGCCCGCTATGGCGCCCGAGGCGGGGAAAATCGAGGCCAGCGCGACGGTGCCGAGCAGGATGGGAATGAAAGGGTCGGGGATGAAGCGATTCATGGGGTCTTCAGATTTTCGCGGCAGTATCGCATGTGCTAACTTTCGTGGCGCCTGCAGGCCGGCAAACAAGAAGGGAGTCCAGCTTATGACTACAGGTCTCAACCGCAGTGGTCTGATCGCATTGGTCGCGCCATTCGCATTGGCCTTCGCGGTTTCCGCCGCAGCCAAGGACGCGGCCCCGCCCGAGATCCCCAAGTGCGACAAGAAATACGGCACCCTCACCGTGAAGGAACCGGAGAACAACTGGTGGCGTGAGCTGAACCTCGAATCGCCCGAGGCGCTCATCAAAGTGTTCGTCTCCGAATCCAAGTGCTTCACGCTGGTGGATCGCGGCAAGGGCCTGCAGGCGGCACAGGCCGAGCGCCAGCTCGCTGCCGGTGGCGACCTGCGCGGCGGCTCGAACGTGGGCAAGGGCCAGATGAAGGCGGCCGACTACGTGCTGGTCCCCGACATCGTGAACAAGAACGGCAAGGCCGGCGGCAAGAGCTTCGGCGGCATGGTCGGCGGCCTGCTGCCGGGCATCGCGGGTGCGGTGGCGGGCGGCGTCAGCATGAAGAGCAAGACAGCCGACGTGGTGCTCACCATCACCGACGTGCGCTCCACCGAGCAGGTGGCGCTGGAACAGGGCCATGCCAAGAAGACGGACATCGGCTGGGGCGGTGGCGGTGGTGGCTGGATGGGCGCGTTTGCAGCAGCTGGCGCCAGCAGTTACTCCAATACCGAGATCGGCCAGGTAGTGATGGCGGCTTACCTCGACGCCTATACGAAGCTGGTCAACGACGTGAAGCAGCTCGAGCCGGATGCGAAGGCGGACAACGTGCAGCAGGCCGTCAGCATGGCGAAGCCCGGCAAGCTGTTCTCCAAGCCGAGCAATACCTCCGCGTCGCTGCGCGACCTGGATGCCGGCGCCACGCTGTATCCCACCGGCGAAAAGCAGGGCCCGTTCTGGAAGGTGCAGGACGAGCTGGGCAACGAAGGCTGGGTCGCCATGGGGCTGCTGCAGCTGGCGAAGTAGGTCGCCTCTCTCTTTGGATAGAGGCCCGTGCGGTGCGAGCCGCGCGGGCCTTTTTTTCTTCTAGAATGCGCGCCATGCATGCGCTCTCAGTCAAGGGTCTGACCAAAACCTACAAGAACGGTGTCCAGGCCCTGAAGGGCATCGACCTGGATGTGGAAGAAGGCGATTTCTTCGCGCTGCTGGGGCCAAATGGCGCCGGCAAGACCACCCTCATCGGCATCGTCACCTCGCTGGTCAACAAGACCGCGGGTGAAGTGAATGTGTTCGGCAACGACCTCGATGCCGCGCTGGCGCGCGCGAAATCCTGCATCGGCGTGGTGCCGCAGGAAATCAACTTCAACATGTTCGAATCGCCCGAGACCATCGTGGTGAACCAGGCCGGGTTCTACGGCGTGGAGATCGGCCTCGCGCGGCAGCGTGCGGAGAAATACCTGAAGCAGCTGCAGCTGTGGGAGAAGCGCAAGGGCATCGCGCGTGCGCTGTCCGGCGGCATGAAGCGGCGCCTGATGATCGCGCGCGCGCTGATGCATGAGCCGAAGCTCCTGATCCTCGACGAGCCGACCGCGGGCGTGGACATCGAGATCCGCCGCTCGATGTGGGAGTTCCTGCGCGAAATCAACGAGCAGGGCACCACCATCATCCTGACCACGCACTACCTCGAGGAAGCCGAGAGCCTGTGTCGCAACATCGCCATCATCGACAAGGGCCAGGTGATCCTGCGCGATCGCATGGCGAACCTGTTGCGGCGGCTGCAGACCGAGAGCTTCCTGTTCACGTCGCGCAATGCGCTGGCTGCGGTGCCGGTGTTGCCGGGCTACGCCGTGAAGCTCGCGGATGACCACACGCTCGACGTGGAGATCACCAAGGATCAAAGCCTGAACGACATCTTCGCGCAGCTCGCGGGGCAGGGCATCGAGGTGATCTCGATGCGCAACAAGGTCAACCGCCTGGAAGAGATGTTCATGCGGCTGGTGGAGAACCGCGCAGCATGAACAGCGAACCGCTACCGATGTCCACCATCCGCGGGGTGGGTTTCACGACCATCGTGCGCCGGGAATATGGCCGCATCATCCGCATCTGGGGCCAGACGCTGGTGCCGCCCGCGGTCACGACGTTCCTGTACTTCGTGATCTTCGGCAACCTCGTGGGCCAGCGCATCGGCGCCATGGGTGGTTTCGATTACCGCGCCTACATCGCACCGGGCCTCATCATGATGGCGGTGATCACCAACTCCTACGGCAACGTGGTGTCATCGTTCTTCGGCGCGAAGTTCGGCAAGCACATCGAGGAACTGCTGGTCTCGCCGCTGCCGAACTGGGTGATCGTGTGCGGTTACGTGTGCGGCGGGATGATGCGCGGCCTGATGGTGGGCCTCGTGGTCACCGTGGTGGCGCTGATCTTCTCGCGGCTGCATGTGCACCACATCGGCGTGATCATCGCGGCGGTGGTGCTGACCTCGGCGGTGTTCTCGCTGGGCGGCATGATCAACGCCGTGTTCGCGAAGAACTTCGACCAGGTGAATTTCATCCCCGCCTTCGTGCTGACGCCGCTCACGTATTTCGGTGGCGTGTTCTATTCGGTGCAGCTGCTGCCGCCCTGGGCGCAGACCATCTCGATGGCGAACCCCATCCTGCACATGGTCAATGCCTTCCGTTACGGCTTCCTCGGCACCAGTGACGTGAACGTGGTGGGCGCGTTCAGCATCATGATCGCGCTGGTGGTGGTGCTGTTCGTCTGGGTGCTGACGCTTTTGAATCGCGGGACCGGCATCCGTGACTGAGGCGGCGGGTTTCGTCGCGCGTCTGTACGCCGCCGCGAAGCGCAACAATTCGCTGGTGTGCGTGGGGCTGGATCCGGAGATCGGGAAGATTCCGGCGTACCTGCGCGGCTTGCCGCAGCCCATCTTCGAATTCAATCGCCGCATCATCGATGCGACGGCGGAGTTCGCCTGCTGCTTCAAGCCGCAGTTCGCGCACTACGCGGCGCTGGGCGCGGAAGACCAGTTGCTGGCCACCATCCGCTACATCCACGAGAAGCATCCTGGCTTGCAGGTGATCCTCGATTCCAAACGCGGCGACATCGGCAGCACGGCCGCGAAGTATGCGCAGGAATCCTTCGAGCGCTATGGCGCGGATGCGGTGACGGTGAATCCGTACCTCGGATTCGACTCAGTTGAGCCGTACTTCAAGTGGAAGGATCGTGGCGTGATCATCCTGTGCCGCACCTCGAATCCCGGTGCGCGCGATTTCCAGGATCTCACCGCGGATGGCAAGCACCTGTATCGCCATGTGGCCGAACGCGTGGCGCGCGACTGGAATGCCGGTGGCCAGTGCATGCTGGTGATCGGCGCGACGTATCCGGCCGAACTCGGCGAGATCCGCGCGGCGGTGGGCGATCTGCCGTTCCTGGTGCCTGGCGTGGGCGCGCAGGGTGGAGATGTCGCAGCAGCTGTGCGCGCTGGTCGCACCGCTGATGGCTTCGGCATGGTGCTGAATTCCTCGCGCGGCATCATCTATGCGGGCAAGGACGAAGGCTTCGCTGACGCCGCTCGCGTCGCTGCGCGCACTCTGCGCGACGAGATCAACCAGCACCGCTGACGGCCCTCAGGCCGGATTCACTTCGACGGTGACATGCGCCAGCTGCGGCAGGTCCGCCAGCAGCGTGCGGAAGCTGTCGGGCGTGCCGAGGTTCGCGCCGCGCAGCGAAACCATCAATGCATAGCGTCCCGCGCCGAGGCGCCACAGGTGCAGGTCGGTCACGGTGGCTCCGCTGGCCGTTGCACGCAGGCGTTCGCGCACGGATTTTTCCAGGCTGCTGTCGTCGTGTGAATCCAGCAGCGTGCGGCCCGCCGAGCGCGCCAGGCCCACCGACCAGTGCGCGATGACCACGGCGCCCAAAAGGCCGATGGCCGCATCCATCCACACCCAGCCGAGGAAGCGTCCGGCCAACAGCGCGACGATGGCGAGCACCGAGGTCAGTGCATCGGCCAGGATGTGCACGTAGGCGGCGCGCAGGTTGGTGTCCTCGTGGCCGGCGTGGCTGTGTGCGTGAGCCGCATGCTCGTGCGCGTGGCCGTGATCGTGGGGATGATCATCCTCATGCTTGTGCCCATGGTCATCACGCAGCATCCACGCGCTCACCAGGTTCACCACCAGGCCCACCGCAGCGATGCCGCCAGCCTGCGAGAAGTTGATCTGCACCGGCTCGAACAGTCGCTGCAGGGAATCCGCGCCGATCAGCACACCGACGATGAACAGCGTCACCGCGCTGGCGAAACCAGCGAGGTCGCCCACCTTGCCGGTGCCGAAGGCGAAGCGCGGATTGTCGGCATGCCTGCGGGCGTAGCGATACGCGAACATGGCCACGCCCAGTGCCGCCGCATGCGTGGCCATGTGCCAGCCATCGGCCACCACCGCCATCGAGCCATACCAGCTGCCGCCGGCAATCTCCGCCACCATCATCACGCAGGTGAGCACCACCACCCAGCGCGTGCGGCGCTCGTTGCGATCGTGGTGTTCGCCCAGCCATGACTGCGGGCAATCGGGTTGCGACATGGTGTGGCTATTCTGCATGGGAAAGACTCGGCCTCGGTACTGCGTCTAGACTGCCCGCATCGTGAGCGAGTTCAACCCGCGATGGCCATGGAGCCATCGGCATTTCCAGTCGATCCTGCCGAGCATCTTGCCGCGCCATCGCCTGCACCGTCGGGCCGTGACGTTGTTGGCTGCCACGCGTGAACTGATCCTCGACTGCGGTGATGGCGTGCGGCTGCAGGCCTTCCATGCACGGCCCGAAAAACCCCTCGGCAAGGCGGCGATCCTGCTGCATGGCTGGGAAGGCAGCGCGGATGCGTACTACGTGCTGTCGCTGGCGACGCACCTGCATGCCGCGGGCGTGGAAGTGGTGCGCCTGAACCTGCGCGACCACGGCGCCACGCATCACCTCAACGAAGGGTTGTTCCATTCCTGCCGCTTGCCGGAAGTCTGTGGCGCGGTGGCGGCGCTGGGTCCGCAGCTCGGTGCGGCACCATGGCTGGTCGGCTTTTCGCTCGGCGGCAATTTCATGCTGCGGGTCGCGGCCAGCGGCGATTCGCGCTTGCCGAAGCTTGCGGGAGTAGTTGCCGTGTCGCCGGTGCTGCATCCGGACAGCGCCATGCGCGCGATGGAAGGCGGCTGGCAGGTGTACCAGGACTACTTCGTGAAGAAGTGGAGCGCGTCGCTGCGGTTGAAAGCGGCGCTGTGGCCCGGCCTCAAGATCGGCGCGGAGATTTTCCACGCAGCCACGCTGCGCGAGATGACGCGGTTGCTGGTGGCGCGCCATACGGAATTCCCGAACCTGGAGGCCTACCTCAACGGTTACGCCATCACCGGCGCGCGGCTCTCGAAATTGGCAGTGCCGGCGACCATCCTGGCCGCGCAGGATGACCCGATCATTCCTGCGGAAGATCTTTCCCGGCTCGCGCATGGCCCGCGGCTCAACCTCTTCACGTTGCCGCGTGGCGGACACATGGGCTTCATGGAAAGCCCATGGTCGGGTTCGTGGGTGAACGCCTTCGTATCGCGGGAGCTCGGCATCGAGCCGGGCTAGGGACTCAGCCGCCGCGCTTTTCCTCGAAGCGGACGATGTTCTCGCCGCTGGTCACCTGGATCTCGCCTTCGATGGTGGCGCCGCGGGCAATGGCCACGGTGCGGGCGGTGATCTCGCCCTTGATGTGGGCGCTCTCGCCGACTTCCAGCGCGCCGCTCACCTCGATGCTGCCGACCAGCGAGCCGGCGATGACGCCCGAGCTGGCGCGGACCTTGCCTTCCCACAAGGCATCGCGCGCGATGGAAAGAGTGCCGCCGATTTCGCCATCGCCACGCACCGTGCCCGACAGCATCAGCGAACCTGGCGCGATCACATCACCGCGGAAAGTGACTCCGGGAGCGATGACCGTGGGCGAGCCGCCGGAGCGGTCGGAAGCCCTGCGATGCGGGGCCTTGTCGGTGTGGTCAGGCATGGAGGCAGTCTACAGGGGGCCAACTGCCCGATGTTGGCGCGATCCTGCACGCTCGGAGTGCGCCGAACCGCTTCGCGAACACGGGTCGGAGGGGCTCGAGGCGGTATTCGAAGGGAAGCGGCATAGGCAGGAGCTGGCACGCGCCTTGCTATATATCCAGCGGGGACGAAGACAAGTCGCCCCCACGCGAAGCGCCATAACCCCCCCGTTGGTCTTCGCTTTACTTGAGCGCCGTCGGCCCAAACCGTACGGCGCTTTTTTTATGTCTTACTCGCAGAGGCTTTCGAGCATGCCCTGCGCCGCCGGGGACAGGCGCTTGCGGGCGAGCTCGCGTGCCTTCGGCGCATCCATGAAGTGTTCCAGCGGACCGGAAACCATCAGGCCGCGCACGGACGGGCAGCGGGCGGAAATTCGCGCCATCTTGTTGAGCACCGTGAAGCCACGGTTGATCTTCTGGCGGGGAGCGCGGTTCTGTTCTATGGAACGGGCCAGGTACTGGCCGAAACGGCTGTATAGAAAGTAGTCGTCATCGCCGACCTGGAAACGGGCTTCGGCGAAGAAGTCGGGAAAATTCTTTTCGAGATACTGCGTGACGGGTTGCAGACGGGGGGAAGCAGCGAAAGAAGCCGACGTGTTGGTCTTCATCGTAGTAGTTCAAGCACCTCCAAGGGTCCTGACAACCATTTCTGGGCGTCACGGGCGGCACCACACCCCGCAACGCGCGCGAAATGTAGAGCCATTGCTTGCTGGATGCAATAGCTGCGGTGAGATGAATTTCTCACTCTGTTTTAGGTGTGCGGCAGCGCTGTTATGCTGACAGGCCGTCCCGGGCGCCGAAACGGCCGGCGCTCGCAGTACGGGACTGTTGAAGGGCAAGTTCCATGAGCACGACAAACGAGCAGGGCCTCTATCGCGAGGCTTATGAAAAGGACAGTTGCGGGTTCGGCCTGATCGCGAACCTGGACGACAAACCCAGCCACTGGCTGGTGAAAACCGCCATTGCCTCGCTGAACCGCCTCACGCATCGCGGCGCTGTCGCTGCGGATGGCAAGACCGGCGACGGCTGCGGCCTGCTGCTCAAGAAGCCCGAGAAATTCCTGCGCGCGGTGGCGAAGGACGCGGGCCTGAAGCTCGCGCCGCTGTTCGCGGCCGGCAACGTTTTCCTGAATCCGCAGGCCGCGCTCGCTGCGGCCGCGAAGGAAGAGCTCGCTGCGCAGCTGAAGCACGAGGGCCTGGTGCTGGCCGGCTGGCGCAAGTTGCCCACCGACACGGCCGCCTGCGGCGCCGAGGCGCTGAAGACGCTGCCGCTGATCGAGCAGGTGTTCGTGAACGCGCCGGTCGACATCGAGGCCGCCGAGTTCAACCGCAAGCTGTTCATGGCGCGCCGTCGCGCCGAGAAGTCCCTCGCCAGCGATCCAGTGTTCTACCTGCCGAGCCTGTCGGCGGAGACCATTGTCTACAAGGGCATGGTGATGCCCGCGCACCTGGCTGAGTTTTTCCCTGATCTGGCGGATCCGCGCGTGGAAGCTTCGGTGGCCGTATTCCACCAGCGCTTCTCCACCAACACGCTGCCGCAGTGGCGGCTGGCGCATCCGTACCGGATGCTGGCGCACAACGGTGAGATCAACACCGTCGAGGCCAACCGCAACTGGGCGGTGGCCCGCGGGCCGGTGCTGAAGACTCCTCTGCTGCCGGATCTCGCGGACATCCTGCCGCTGGTTTCGCTGCATGGCTCGGATTCGCAGAGCCTCGACAACATGCTCGAGGTGCTCGTGATGGGCGGCCTCGACGTGCTGCATGCACTGCGCCTGCTGGTGCCGCCGGCCTGGGGCTCGGTGGATGGCATCGACCCGGACCTGCGCGCCTACTACGAGTTCTACGGCGCGCACATGGAACCGTGGGACGGCCCCGCCGGCTTGGTCATCACCGACGGCCGCTACGCGGTGTGCACCATGGATCGCAATGGCCTGCGCCCCGCGCGCTACGTCATCACGAAGGATCGCCACCTCACCATCGCCTCCGAAATCGGCGTCTGGGATTACAAGCCCGAGGACGTGGTGCGCAAGGGCCGCATGGGCCCGGGCCAGATGCTGGCGCTCGATCTCTCCACCGGCACGCTGATGGAGAACAGCGAGATCGATGAGCTCTTGAAGGAACGTCATCCGTACAAGGCCTGGCTGAACAAGGGCATCAGCTACCTGCACGCGGATCTGGTCGACCCGTCGCTCGCCGCCGAACCCTTCGACCGCGAGACGCTGGGCGTCTACCAGAAGATGTTCAACCTCACCGCCGAGGAACGCGACGAGGTGGTGAAGGTGCTGGCGCGCGATGAAAGCGAAGCCATCGGCTCCATGGGCGACGACACGCCCACGCCGGTGCTGTCGCATCACCTGCGCAACCTGTTCGACTACTTCCGCCAGCAGTTCGCGCAGGTCACTAACCCGCCGATCGATCCGCTGCGCGAAGCCATCGTGATGAGCCTGCAGACGCAGATCGGGCCGGGCTGCAATGTGTTCCAGCCCGCGCCGGAACACGCGCGGCAGATCGTGCTGAATTCGCCGGTGCTGTCGCAGCGTGAGCTGCGCGAGCTGCTCACCATGGCCGAAGAGGGCGTGACCAATGCCTTCATCGACCTGCAGTTCGATCCGGCCGAAGGGCTGGAAGCGGCGTTGCGTCGCCTGTGCGCCGAAGCCGAAGCGCATGTGCGCGACGGCAGCCTGGTGCTGCTGATTTCCGACCGGTACCTCGTGAAGGGCAAGCTGCCGGTGCATGCGCTGCTCGCCACCGGCGCCATTCATCATCATCTGGTGAAGCAGGGCCTGCGCTTCAAGTGCAATCTCGTCATCGAGACCGGCACCGCGCGCGATCCGCATCATTTCGCCTGCCTGATCGGCTACGGCGCGACGGCGGTGTATCCGTACCTCGCGTACCAGACGCTGTACGACATGATGCGCAAGGGCCGCGTGAAGGTGGAACACGCCGAACGCGCGCAGCTCGGCAAGAGCTACCGCAAGGGCATCGGCAAGGGCCTGTTCAAGATCATGTCGAAGATGGGCATCTCGACCATCGCGAGCTATCGCGCGGGCCAGCTGTTCGAGATCGTCGGCCTGTCGCCGGAAATCGTGGACATGTGCTTCCACGGCACCACCAGCCGCATCAAGGGTTCGACCTTCGAGGACCTGCAGCAGGACACCGAGTACACCGCGCAGCGCGCCTGGAACAACATGCGTTCCATCGAGCCGGGCGGCCTGCTCAAGTTCATGTACGGCGGCGAGTACCACATGTACAACCCTGACGTGATCGCCACGCTGCAGGCGGCGGTCATGTCCGGCAGCTACGATACCTACAAGCAGTTCGCGAAGCTGGTGAACGAGCGTCCGGCGTCGACGCTGCGCGACCTGCTGCAGCTGAAGCCGCGTGCTTCGATTCCACTGGAAGAAGTGGAATCGGTCGAAGCCATCATGAAGCGCTTCGACTGCGCCGGCATGTCGCTGGGCGCGCTGTCGCCCGAGGCACACGAGGCGCTGGCCATCGCGATGAACCGCCTCGGCGGTCGCTCGAACTCGGGCGAGGGCGGTGAAGACCCGGTGCGCTATGGCACCGAGAAGAACTCCAAGATCAAGCAGGTGGCCTCGGGCCGCTTCGGCGTCACGCCGCATTACCTGGTGAATGCGGAAGTGCTGCAGATCAAGGTGGCGCAGGGCGCGAAGCCCGGCGAAGGCGGGCAATTACCCGGCGACAAGGTGAACGAGATGATCGCCAAGCTGCGCTATGCGCGGCCGGGCGTGGGCCTGATCTCGCCGCCGCCGCACCATGACATCTATTCGATCGAGGATCTCGCGCAGCTGATCTTCGACCTGAAGCAGGTGAATCCGCAGGCGCTGGTCTCGGTAAAGCTGGTGTCCGAGCCTGGCGTGGGCACGATCGCAGCCGGTGTGGCCAAGTGCTACGCCGACCTCATCACCATCTCGGGTTACGACGGTGGCACTGGCGCATCGCCCATCACCTCGATCAAGTACGCGGGCTCACCGTGGGAACTCGGTCTCGCCGAAACCCACCAGACCCTGCGTCGCAACGACATGCGCGACAAGGTGCGCCTGCAGACCGATGGCGGTTTGAAGAGCGGCCTCGACGTGATCAAGGCCGCCATCATCGGCGCCGAGAGCTTCGGCTTCGGCACTGCGCCCATGGTGGCCATCGGTTGCAAGTACCTGCGCATCTGTCATCTCAACAACTGCGCCACCGGCGTCGCCACCCAGCACAACGTGCTGCGTTCGAAGTACTTCATCGGCCTGCCGGAGATGGTGATCCACTATTTCCGCTTCGTGGCCGAGGAATGCCGCGAGATCCTGGCGCAGCTTGGCGTGCGCACAATGGCCGAGCTCATCGGCCAGGTGGGCTACCTCGAGCCGGCCGAAGGCCAGTCACCGCGACAGAAGCGGCTGGACCTCTCGCCGCTGATCACCGATGCCGGCGTAGCCGCGAGCGTGCCACAGTACTGCGTCACGCCGTCGAACCCGCCCTTCGACAAGGGCCTGCTCGCCGAGCAGATGATCAAGGACATGGACGCGGCCATCCAGGCCGGCAGCGGCGGCGAGTGGAGCTATGAAGTGAAGAACTTCAACCGCTCCATCGGCGGCCGCGTGTCGGGCCAGATCGCGCGTCGCTGGGGCAACTACGGCATGTCCGACAAGCCACTGGTGGTGAAGCTCAGCGGTTCGGCTGGGCAGAGCTTCGGTGTATGGAACGCCGGCGGCCTGCACCTGTGCCTCGAAGGCGATGCGAACGACTACGTGGGCAAGGGCATGGCTGGCGGCAAGATCACCATCCGTCCGCCGCGCGCCGCGACCTATGTGGCGAAGGACTCGGCCATCATCGGCAACACCTGCCTGTATGGTGCGACCGGTGGCGAGCTGTATGCAGCTGGCCTCGCAGGCGAACGCTTTGCCGTGCGCAACTCCGGCGCCACAGCCGTTGTTGAAGGCGCGGGCGATCACTGCTGCGAGTACATGACCGGCGGCGTGGTCTGCGTGCTGGGTCGCACCGGCCTCAACTTCGGTGCGGGCTTCACCGGCGGCTTTGCCTACGTGCTCGACATGGAGCGCAACTTCGTCGATCGCTACAACCACGAGTTGATCGACATCCATCGCCTCACCGGCGAGGGCATGGAGGCGCACATCCAGCACCTGCATGCGCTCATCGAGAAGCACGTGGCGGAAACCGGCAGCGAATGGGGCGCGGAAATCCTGCGCGACTTCCGCACCTATCTCGGCAACTTCTGGGTCGTCAAGCCGAAGGCTGCGTCGATCGAAGACCTCATCGAACATTTGCGATCGGCGGCGTGATGGCTGACAAGAACCTGCAATTCCTGGATATCCCGCGGCACGACCCGGAGAAGACCGCGGTTGAACTGCGCATTACCGAGTTCAAGGAGATCTACGCGCCCTTCGAGGCGGAGGGCGCCGGGCAACAGGCGGGTCGCTGCCTCGATTGCGGCAATCCGTTCTGCGAGTGGAAGTGCCCGGTGCACAACTACATCCCGAACTGGCTGAAGCTGATCAAGGAAGGCAACCTGTTCCAGGCGGCGGAGCTGTCGCACCAGACGAACTCGCTGCCGGAGATGTGCGGCCGCATCTGCCCGCAGGATCGGCTCTGCGAAGGTGCGTGCACGCTGAACGATGGACTTGGTGCCGTGACCATCGGCTCCATCGAGAAGTACATCACCGATGAAGCGCTGAAGCAGGGCTGGAAACCCGACATGTCGAGCGTGGTGAAGACTGGCAAGCGCGTTGCCGTGGTCGGTGCGGGGCCCGCTGGCCTCGGTTGCGCCGACATCCTCGTGCGCAACGGCGTGCAGCCCGTGGTGTTCGACAAGTACTCGCGCATCGGTGGCCTGCTTACCTTCGGCATCCCGCCCTTCAAGCTCGAGAAGGAAGTGGTGGAGAAGCGCCGCGAGATCATGGAAGGCATGGGCGTGGAGTTCCGCCTCGGCGTCGAGGTGGGCAAGGACATCACCATGGACCAGCTGCTCGGCGAATTCGATGCCGTGTTCCTCGGGATGGGAACGTACAAGTACGTGAAGGGCAACTTCGCCGGCGAAGACCTCCCCGGCGTGTACGAAGCGCTGCCGTACCTCGTCGCCAACATCAACAAGGAGCTCGGCATTTCCAGCGAGGCTTCGTGAACCTCGCCGGCAAGCGCGTGGTGGTGCTGGGCGGCGGCGATACCGGCATGGACTGCATCCGCACCGCGATCCGCCAGGGCGCCGAGAGCGTGACCTGCACGTATCGTCGCGACGAAGACAACATGCCCGGCTCGCGCCGCGACTACAAGAACAGCAAGGAAGAGGGCTGCGAGTTCATCTTCAACCGCCAGCCCATCGAGATCGTCGGCAAGGACGGCAAGGTCGAAGGCGTGCGCATCGTCGAGACACGCCTCGGCAAGCCGGATGCGCGTGGTCGTCGAGTGGCCGAGAACGTGCCCGGCACCGAGCAGGTGATTCCGGCCGATGCGGTGATCATCGCCTTCGGCTTCCAGCCCAGTCCGCCTGCGTGGTTCAGCGATGCGGGCATCGGCCTGCATCCGAATGGCCGCGTGCGCGTTTCCGCGGCGAAGAATGCGTCGTTCCAGACCACGCATCCCAAGGTCTTCGCCGGCGGTGACATGGTGCGTGGCTCGGATCTCGTCGTCACCGCCGTGTTCGAAGGCCGCGAGGCGGCGAAGGGCATCCTGCGCCAGCTTGGGCACTACGCGCGCTAGGACGCGCTGAACAGGCGCGGCTTCCTCAATGCCGGGGAGCCGTCGCCCAGTCGAAGATTTCCCTGAGCTCGGCCTCAGGTACCCGCAGTGGATTGAAGTTGCCCATCGCCATGCGCGTACCGGGCTTGGGCGGTTCCAGCCTCGGCATCGCCGTCGTGTGCGTGTAGACCAGCGTCTTCAGCAGCTCGAATTCCTTCACCAGTCCGTCGAAGTTGGGAGGCGGCATCGGACCATGGCACTGGGCGCAGCCGAAGGAGGCGAACAGTTGCTGGGCATGCGGCTTGTCGGCCAGCACGGGCACCAGCCAGCGTCCCGGTTCGGTGGTCTTCGGCAGGCTCCCGAACCAGCCGGCCAGCGCATCGAGCTCCGCGTCACTGATCTCTTCCTCGGGGAACGCGGGCATCACGCCCCAGGGCACGCGTACTGCATGCCGGAACTGCGCCGGCGACAGGCCACGACCTGCGAGATCGGGGCCGAACGCACCTTCGCCTGCCTTGCCGTGGCAGTTCTTGCAGAAAATCGTGTTGCTCTCCCACAGCGCTTTTATCGCCGCGGTGTCGGGCGCCTGCGCGTGGGACAGCGATGGCAGCAGGGAAGACAGCAGCAACGAAAGCGATGCGATGGCCAATTTCTTCATGAAAGCCTCTGCGCAACGTTGGGAAGACGCGCGATTCGGCATCGCTGCGCGCGGATGGTTCCCGGTTGATCACGGCGGCTCATCGGAGATAGCCTGCCACCCGGCACATGGCCACTATGCGAACACACAGAGGAAGCGCGGTCTGGAATTCCCATCCGCTGGATCGAAATGACTGAAAAATTCGTGAAGACACCTGGCTGGCTCGATTGGTACGCCAATCCGTCGAAACCCAATTTCGTATTGCCGGCCGGTGCCGTGGATGCGCACTGCCACGTATTTGGTCCGGGTACCGAATTCCCCTTCGCGCCCGAGCGCAAGTACACACCCTGTGATGCCAGCAAGGCGCAGCTGTTCGCGCTGCGCGACCACCTGGGCTTCGCGCGCAATGTGATCGTGCAGGCCACCTGCCACGGCGCCGACAACAGCGCCATGGTCGATGCCTGCATCGCCGCCAACGGCAAGGCGCGCGGCGTTGCCACCGTGAAACGCGCGGTTACCGATGCTGAACTGCAGCGCCTGCACGCCGCTGGCGTGCGCGGCGTGCGCTTCAACTTCGTCAAGCGGTTGGTCGATTTCACTCCGAAAGATGAATTGATGGAGATCGCCGGTCGCATCGCGAAGCTCGGCTGGCACGTGGTCATCTACTTCGAAGCCGTCGATCTGCCCGAGCTGTGGGATTTCTTCACCACCCTGCCTACCACCGTCGTCGTCGACCACATGGGTCGCCCCGACGTGAAGAAGCCCATCGATGGTCCCGAGTTCTCGCTGTTCCTGAAGTTCATGCGCGAACACCAGAACGTGTGGAGCAAGGTGAGCTGCCCCGAGCGACTGTCGGTCAGTGGCCCGCCCGCGCTCAACGGTGAACTGCATGCCTATCGCGACGTCGTTCCGTTTGCGCGCCGCGTGATCACGGAATTCCCCGATCGCGTGCTGTGGGGCACCGACTGGCCACATCCCAACCTCAAGGACCACATGCCGGATGACGGCCTGCTGGTGGATTTCATCCCGCAGATCGCGGTGACGCCGGCCGAGCAGCACAAGCTGCTGGTGGCAAACCCGATGCGCCTGTACTGGCCGGAAGAGAAATAACCGGCGGAAGAGCCGCTATTTCTTCTGCGGCTTCTTCTTCGCAGGCGTTGCCGGTTTCCTGGTCGGCTTTTCTTCCGTTGCGGGAGCGTCCCGCACGCTCAGCAGGTAGTCGCGCATGCCTGCGGGCAGGTCCGGTTCCGCGAGCATCTGCGTAGCCGCCGCCTGTGCCGCCGGCATGTCCTTGCGATCCAGCGCATCACGCAGGTCGTGGTTCATCTGCTGGAAGCGCATCGAGCGCAGGAAGCCGGTGGCGAAGCTGCGCTGCTGGTCGTTGAGCGTGCTGTTGGGCAGCAGCGCACGGTTCATGTCCTCGCTGGCATCATCGCGCCGGCCCTGCCGGAAGGCGACCGCCGCCGCGCCCACCCGCAGCCAGTCATTGCCCGGGAAAACCGCGAGTCCCTGCGCCAGGAAAGTGCGGTCGGTCTCGGCAGGGCTTTCCATGTTGAACATGGTTTCAGTGAGGCGCTCGTAGGGTTCGGCGCGGCGGGGATTCAGGTTGATCGCCTTCTCGTACAGGTTGGCGCGCTGTCGATCCGCATCCTGCAGGTCGGCGTTCGCGCCCCTGACGAACGAATCGCCCAGCATCATGTACATGTCGCTGTCCCTCGAGCCGCCGTCCAGCGCGTCGCGGGCCTGCGCCGCCGCGCGGTCGATGGCCTGCCCCTGCATGTAGAGATACGCGAGGATTTCATGGCCACCAGGGGCCAGTGGATCCAGTTCGATGGCCTTGTGCGCGTGTTCGCTGGCCAGATCGTCGTGGTTCGCCCCCAGCGCCAGGAAACCCAGCGCCGCCTCCACGGATTCGGCGCTTGCAACGACCGGTTTCGGCAACTCCTTGGTCGGGACCGAGGGCGCGATGTTGTAGGTGAACCGCGTCCTCTGGATGTAGTTGTGGAATGCCTTCTCCACGTCGGGCAGCTTGTCCCCGAATACTTCGTCGATGGTGGCATCGCCGGAGTGCGTCTTGAAGGTCTCGATGAATCGCGTCAGCACGTCCTCGCACAACGGGTCGCCCGAATAGATCAGGAAGTGCATGAAGGCCCAGGCCTGCGCGTAGAAGAGGTCGGTGTTGTCGTCGCGATCGTAGAGCGCGCTGGGCTGCGTGAGGAACTCGCGCAACGGGATCATGCGCCGCAGCTGCAGGGTCGCAATGTTCCTGCCGATCGGTTTCGCGAAATTGACCTTCTTGCCCTTGTATTCAAACGTGGCCAGCAGCTCCGCGATGCCCTCGCTGTACCAGGCGGGATGGCGGGCTTCATCCGCGCTCATCAGCCAGTGCGTGGCTTCGTGATAGATCGTCTCGCGCAGTTCCTCGTCGTAGGCATTGTCGGCGATGCCGATCACGCTCCAGGTACGCTGCCGCACGAACTCGCCGGCGAGGTTCGCCGTCCGGCCGTTGGGTCGCATGAGTTTGTACGGAGTGAAATCCTTGTCGCGCGCGAACAGCACCACCGTCAGTGGTGGCAGCTGCTTCGGATTGATGCCCAGCAGGCTGGAGAGCGCCGCGATGAACTGGTCGAAGTCACGTGTCCAGCCGAGCGTATCCGCATCGTCGAGCTGCGACAGCACGGCATAGTGTTCGGCCTCCAGCCTGTGCCAGGGACGTTCGGCGGCCAGGGTTTGCGCTGTTGCAAGCAATGCCAGCAGCAGCACCGACAAGCGCTGGAGCCATGGGCTCGTTCGCGTGGTTGTTGTTCTTTTCATGGCGCAGGTGTGGGGTAGCGGTGCTGCAAGTATAGTCACGCGAGCGTTATCCCGGTCTTTCCATCCGCGCGTGCCGGAGCCATGAAGCAACGTATATTTCTTTTCTATGTCCTGCTGATGCTGGTCGCGGGTGCCGGCATCGTCGGCGTGTTGCAGCTGGGTTCGTCGCTGCCGGGTCCGCCCGCGGTGAGCGCGTCGACTGCGGCGACTGCCACCGCCGTGCCCGGGCTTGCGGGATTGACGGCGGAGTTGCGCGCCAATTTCCAGAGTCCACTGGCGCGCCTGTTCCTGCAGCTGTTCGTCATCCTCGTGGCTTCGCGGCTGATGAGCCGGCTGTTCATGCGGTTCGGGCAGCCCGGTGTCGTTGGTGAGATGGCGGCGGGTGTGGTGCTCGGTCCATCGCTGTTCGGCCTGCTGGCGCCGGATCTGTTCGCCGCGGTGTTTCCGCCGGATTCACTCGGTACGCTGCGCCTGCTGAGCCAGGTGGGCGTGTGCCTGTTCATGTTCACCGTGGGCATGGAGGTGAACCTGCGGCAGGTGCGCAGCATGGCGCGGACCGCGATGGCGGTCAGCAATGCCAGCATCGTGATCCCGTATGCGTTGGGCGTCGGGCTCGCTTACTTCCTGTTCGCAGGTCTTGCGGCGCCTGGCACCAGCTTCACGACCTTCGCGCTGTTCATGGGCATATCCATGAGCATCACGGCGTTCCCCGTGCTGGCGCGCATCCTGAATGAACGCAATCTGTCGCGCACGGCATTGGGCAGCACCGCGCTCACCTGCGCGGCGGTGGGCGACGTCAGTGCCTGGGTCATCCTCGCCTTCGTGGTGGCGGTGGCACGGGCCGCGAACCTCGCCGGTACATTGCTGAACCTGGCGCTGGTGCTGGCGTTCATCGCGATCATGATCGCCGGCGTGCGCCGCGGCCTGCCGCGGTGGATCGGCGCACGCAACCTCGCTGCGGCCGAGCCTTCGATGACCACGCTCACGCACGCTGGTGGTCTGCCTCGTGATGGCTTCCGCGTTGAGCACCGAGCTGATCGGCATCCATGCACTGTTCGGGGCCTTCCTTGCCGGCTCGATCATGCCGGACGTCAGCGAGTTCCGGCACCGGATCGCCGTGCGGCTGGAGAATTTCAGTTCGGTGCTGCTGCTGCCACTGTTCTTCACTTTCACCGGCTTGCGTACGCAGATCGGCCTGCTCGAGGGCGTGCATGACTGGCTGCTGTGCCTGCTGATCATCGCGGTGGCCACGGTTGGAAAGCTGGGCGGCAGCGCGCTGGCTGCGCGCTTCACCGGCATGGGCTGGCGCGATTCGCTGCAGCTCGGCGCGCTGATGAACACGCGTGGGTTGATGGAGCTGATCGCGCTGAACATCGGCTACGACCTGGGCATCCTGCCGTCGCGCATCTTCACCATGCTGGTGATCATGGCGCTGTTCACCACGGTGTTGACCGGTCCGCTGCTGTCGCTGTTCGCGCCGCGAAGGTCGGTGGTGCCGGCTGCTAACCCGGTCGCGTAACCGGCGCGACGATGACCACTGGACCTGTGGGCAGGCCGGTGGGTGATCCGCCCACGGGCTCGACGCTCACTGCGAGTTGTGCCGCACTGGCCAGCAGCGCCTTCTGGTTCGCCGTCAATTCACGCTGCAGCGTGCCGCTTCGTGGCAGCAAGCCCAGCGATACCGGATTCTGGTTGCCGCCCGGCAGGATCCACAACTCGTAACTCCTGTCTGCTGCGAGCGTGACTTCGCCCACCGTGTGGATGGAGATGCGCCCGGAATCCGGCGTGCGTTCCACCTGCCACAGCGGCGCCGCGTTCGCTTCGGCGAGTGCGGCCATGTCCTGCCACTGCGGCATCTTCCAGATGGTGAAGCGGCCGACGAGCAGCACGATCAGCAGGCTCGCTGCCAGCGCCGCTGGCCACCAGCTCGAACGTGAGGACTGATTCGCCGGGAACAGTTGCGCGCGCAATGCGGCCCACGTCCGTGCCGCCGGTTGCACGGGCCGCAGGTTCATCGCCAGCGGCAACAGGCGGTCTTCCCAGCGCAGTCGCGCGGCCAACGCTTCGGGGGATCGATCGCACAGTCGCTGGAAGCGGCGGCGCGCCCGCGCGCTCAGCGTGCCCAGTACATAGGCACCGGCGAGGCGATCGAGCAATGCGGATCGCGCGTAGTTCATCGTCCCATGCACTCACGCAGGGCCAGCAGGCCACGGCGCACCCAGCTCTTCACCGTGCCCAGCGGCTGGCCGACGGATTGGGCGATGCGTTCCTGTGACAGCCCATTCGTGTAGGCCAGCACCAGGCATTGGCGCTGCGAATCGTTGAGGCGCTGCATGCAATGCGCCAGCAAGGTGCTGGCCGTGCCGAATTCCATGTGCTCGGTCGGGCTTTCGATCTGCAGCTGCGACGCGCCGGCAAGTTCGGCCTGCTCGAGCTGCACGGTGACGCGCGTGGCGCGCAGCAGGTCGATGGCGCGATAGCGCGCGATGGCCACCATCCACGACAGCGGGCGGCCCTTGATCTGTTCGTACTGCCCGGCCTGCCGCCAGATGCGGATGAACACGTCCTGCAGGGCGTCTTCGGCGGCGGCGCGCGTGCGCAGGATGCTGATCAGCACCGCCAGCAATTGCGGGGCGATGCGCTGGTACAGCGACTGCATCGCCGCCTCGTCGCGCGCCGCGCAACGGAGCAGCAGTGCTTCCAGTTCCGGCTCGTCGATGGTGCTCATGCGATCCCCATGGTCCTTGTACGAGGCGAAAGCCGTTTTGGATTCACCGGCGACGGAACTTCTGCAAATTCACCTTGAATTGCATCCGGTCCGCAGCAGGCCCTCGTACAGGCGTCGAGATGCGAGCTCGACCACTTCCAACCTTGCGAGGACTACACATGGCTACCAAGAAGCCGCCCTGTTGCCGGCAACCCTGAACGTCTCACTGGGAGTCGCGATGGCGCTGGCCCTCGGTGCAACTGCTCCGGCGCTGGCTTCCAGCCATCGCGAAGCGCCCTTCATCACCGAGATGCCCAAGGTCGACGGCACCGACTTCTATGCCTTCGAGAGTTACGAAGCCGGCCGCGCCGGTTACGTGACGCTGATCGCCGACTACCAGCCGCTGGAATCCGCTTACGCGGGCCCGAACTACTTCACGATGGATCCGGATGCGCTGTACGAGATCCACATCGACAACAACGGCGATGCGGTGGAGGACCTTACCTTCCAGTTCCGCTTCAAGACGTTGCGCAAGAACATTTCGCTGAACGTGGGTGGCAAGAGCGTGGCGATTCCGCTGTCGCAGGCCGGCCCGATCACCGCGGTGAATCCGGCGGTGCAGAACGTTTCGGAGACTTACACGGTGGCGATGGTCACTGGCACGCGTCGCGGTGGCAGCTCGCAGTTGCTGAGCAATGCGGTGACTGGCGCCACCACCTTCGACAAGCCCATCGACAACATCGGCACCAAGACGCTGCCGGACTATCCGAACTACGCCGCGAAGTTCGTCTACACGGTGAACATCCCGGGCTGCGGTACTGGCCGCGTGTTCGTGGGCCAGCGCAAGGATCCGTTCGTGGTGAACCTGGGCGAGACCTTCGACCTGGTCAACATCAAGTATCCAGCGGTGGAGTTCAATTCCACGGCGGAACGTGCGGCCACCGATTCGCTGGCTTATGCGAACACCACGTCGCTGGAGCTCGAGATTCCGAAGACCTGCCTCGTGAAAGGTTCAGATCCGGTGATCGGTGCATGGACGACTGCGAGCCTGCGCCAGGGTCGCCTGCTGAATCCGGATCCGCGCGATCGCGACGCGGATCGCCATGACGCCGACAAGGTGGGCGGTGCCTGGACGCAGGTGTCGCGGCTCGGCATGCCACTGGTCAACGAAGTGATCATCGGCTTGAAGGACAAGGATCGCTTCAACACCACTGAACCCGTGAACGACGCGCAGTTCGCGGACTACGTGACCAACCCGACGCTGCCAGCGCTGGTGGAAACGCTGTTCTCTTCGGCTGGCGTGAAGGCACCGACCAGGTTCCCGCGCAGTGACCTGGTGACAGCCTTCCTCACCGGCATTCCGGGGCTCAACAAGCCAGCCAGTGTGAAAGCGTCGGAGATGCTGCGCCTGAATACTTCGACCGTACCCGTTGCGAAGGGTGCGCAGAACCGGCTCGGTGTGATCGGTGGTGACAATGCCGGCTTCCCGAACGGCCGTCGCCCCGGCGATGACGTGGTGGATGTTTCGCTGCGCGTGGCGATGGGACTGCTGTGCACGCTCGGCCAGCCCGATGCCTTCGGCTGCGTGGCGACGGATGCGCCTTCCGGTGGCATCCACTTCACCGATGGCGCGTACCTCGACGACAGCTTCTTCGATGCGACCTTCCCGTACCTGAAGACGCCGGTACCCGGTTCGCCCAATGGGCAGAACGGCCTGCCGGCGGGCATGTAAAGGAGTGGCGTGATGAAGAAGCAGACATACGCAATGGTGTCGATCGTTGCAGCCGGCGTGCTAGCCGGCTGCAACGACTCGTCGAGTACCAAGGCACAGGGACCGGATTCCTTCACGAAGGAAGTGCAGAAGGTGGTTGCGACCAGCAGCGACACGGCGTTGCCGGCGTCGATCGATTCCGTCGTGGCCGTGAATGCGGATGCGGCCGTACCGGTCGCGGTGTATTGAGATGTGGAAAGCCACGCTGTGGTGGCTGGGCTCGGGGCTGGCGCTGGCGCCAGCCCTGGCCATTGCCGCGCCGCATGTACCGGCGAATGATGCCGTGATCGTCGAGGACGCTGCCGGTGCGCTACGACAGTGCGCTGGCGGCACTGGGCGGGCTGCGGCGCGTGGCACTGGCCAGCCCGCACGAGCTGCAGCCGAACCTGCGATTGGCGCAGGCGTACGTCGAAGCCGCACGACGTGATGCGGATCCCCGTTTCCTCGGCTACGCGCAGGCGACCCTTGCCGCGTGGCCGGATGATGTGAAGACACCGGTCGAGGTGCGATTGATGCGCGCGACGGTGCTGCAATCACTGCATCAGTTCGACGCGTCGTTGCAGGAGCTGGATGCAGTGGTCGCGGCGCGCCCGGATTACGCGCAGGCATTGCTGACGCGCGCCACGGTGTTGCTGGTGCGTGGCCGCTTCGCCGAGGCACAGCGTGACTGCGCCAGCTTGTTGCGCAGTGGTGGTGAAGTGGTCGCGGAGTTGTGCCTGGGCGGTGTCGCGAGTGCGACGGGCCGGCTTGATGTTGCCGCATCACTCGCGGCACGCGCGCAGCAGGACATGCCGGCTGCCGATGCGTCGTTGCACCTGTGGGCCTACACCTTGCAGGCTGAAACCGCGGTACGTCGCGGCGACCTGGCGGCGGCCGCAAGTTCACTCGAAGCCGCGATGAAGGTCGATCCGCAGGATCGCTATGCGCGCGCCATGTATTGCGACGTGCTGCTCGACCAGGGGAAGCCGGAGCGCGTACTCGATCTCACTGCTGACCAGGCGCTCGATGACAACTTCCTGCTGCGTCGTGCACTGGCCCTGCAGGCATTGGCCACGCGCTTCCCGGAACAGGTGAACTGGACGCAGCAGCGCGATGACGCGGTCCGCGAGCTGCAGGCGCGACATGAAGCCGCGCGCCTGCGCGGCGATCGCACGCACCTGCGTGAGCAGGCGCGCATGGCGCTGTTCCTGCAGCACGATGCGCACGCGGCCTTGCAGCTGGCGCAGGAGAACTGGTCGATACAGCGCGAGCCGGCGGATGTGCGCATCCTTCTGGAAGCGGCCAATGCCGCGAAGGACAAGGGCGCGCGGGACCTGGTGTCCACGTGGATGCACGGCAGTGGCCTGGTCGATGCGCATCTCTCCGCATTGCTGAGGACATGATCGTGATCAACCAGAATCCAGGGGCAGGTCGGCAACCCGGCATGAGGTTTGTCGCTGGCCTGCGCGCGGCCCTGTTGCTCTGCCTGTGCTGGAGCCTGCCGGCGCTGGCGCATAAATCCAGCGACAGCTACCTGCGTCTCGCAGTGAAGGATGCGCAGGTGCAGGTGCAGTGGGACATCGCGCTGCGCGACCTCGATGCGGTATTGAATCTCGACGCCAATACCGACGGTGAGCTGAGCTGGGGCGAGATCCGTCAGCAGCAAACGCGGATTGCCGAATACGCACAACGCGGCCTGCTGCTGGCGACCGATGGAGTCACGTGCAAAGCCACCACGCCCGCACTGCTGATCGACAACCATACCGATGGCGCATACGCAGTCCTCGAGTTTTCTGCTGCCTGCGCGAAATCGATCGCGGAGCTGCAGGTCAGCTACGGTCTCTTCGCTGGCATCGATGCCGGTCATCGCGGCCTGCTCGAGCTCACCTCCGGCTCACGCCTGGTGACGCAGGTGCTGGTTCCCGCGGCTGCAGCCACGCACTTCTCCCTGCACGAGACTGGCATGTGGTCGCAGTTCGCGGCCTACCTGCGTACCGGCATCGGCCATATCTGGAGCGGCTACGACCATCTGCTGTTCCTGTTCTCGCTGCTGCTGCCGGCGGTATTGCAGCGGCGCCACGGACGATGGGAAGCCGAGCATGACCTGCGCGCCGCGTTCATCGCGGTGTGCAAGGTGGTCACTGCATTCACGCTCGCACATTCACTGACGCTGGGACTTGCGACGCTGGGCATCGTGCGCATCCCGTCGCGCGTTTCCGAATCGGCCATCGCGTTGACCGTGGTGCTGGCGGCGCTGAACAACGTGGTGCCGCTGGTGCGGTCGCGCCTGTGGCTGGTGGCGTTCTTCTTCGGGCTGATCCACGGCTTCGATTCGCCAATGTGCTGAGCGATCTCGGCCTGCCGCGCGCGGCACTGGCGCTGGCACTGGCGGGGTTCAACATCGGCGTTGAGGCCGGGCAGCTCACCATCGTCGCGCTGTTCCTGCCGCTGGTGTTCCTGATGCGGGACACGCGCTTCTATCGCCGCGTGGTGCTGCATGCGGGGTCGGTGGCCATCGCGGTGGTGGGTGCGCTGTGGCTCACCGAACGCGTCTTCAACCTGCAGTTTCTGCCGGTGCATTGAACGGATAGCCTCGATGCAGGCTGCCGTTTTAGGTACGTAGCCGGGCTTTGCGCTCGGCTATCATCCGGGCCCGCCCAACAACAACCACAGGGGTCCCGAGTGAAACGCTCCACATTCATGAATACCTGCATCGCGCTGTGTGGCGCGCTGCTCGTGCCGGTACTCGGCAACGCACAGGCTCCGGCGCCTGCTGCTGCTCGTCCCGCGGCGGCCGCTGCCGCACCGGCCCCCGGCCGCGCGTCCTCCCGGAGCACCGGGTCAGACGCAGAAGCCGATGGTGTCCTGCCAGCGCGGTGGCCTGCAGTTCGCCGTGCAGCTGTATCTCGCTGCGCAGGCCAAGGGCGATCTCTCGGCGTTGCCGCTGGCCAATGGCCTCGGCTACTGGGAAGACATGAAGCCCGCCGACGTGAAGACCGGCTTCCTCACCAAGAAGCTCGTCGTCGACAAGTCGCTGAGCCTGTATGACGACCAGTCCTGCCAGACCTATACCGAGATCATCGTCAGCGACCAGAAGGAACCCTACGTCGCCGGCGTGCGCATGCGCATCAACCACGACAAGATCGCCGAGATCGAAGTCATCACCACGACCACGGGCTACTGGGGCTTCAACGTCGACAACTTCATGAAGTATTCGGCGGACCAGAACTGGAGCCCGATCCCCGCCGAGAAGCGCGATTCGTACGCCACGTTGCTGAGCGCGGCGAATTCCTACCTCGATGCCTTCCTCGAAGCGAAAGCCGACCTGGTGCCGTGGGGCTATCCCTGCGAGCGCATCGAAGGCGGCATGTTCACGGGACGCAATTCGCCGCAGGATACCTGCGAGGCTGGCGTGCCCTCAGGCGTGAACATCGCGAATCGCCACTTCGTGGTCGATACCGTGAGCGGCGCGGTGGTGGGCTGGTGCACCTTCGGCGCCGGCGGCCCGAACGGTGGCAGCGGCGCGCCCGATGCGCACCTGTTCCGCGTCGAGAACGGCAAGCTGCGCTACGTGCATACGATTACGCATCTGTTGCAGGCGAGTTTCCGCGGCAACACGCCGCCGCCCGCGGCGCCGGCGGCACCGCAGAAGAAGTAGCGAACCTGGCGCTGCGTGACATGGCATTCACTTGCCATGTCACGCGGCGTTCCTCCACAGTGCGCGGATGAACACCGCGGATCTGGAATACGTTGGTTTCTGGCCGCGATTCGGTGCACAGGTCATCGATTCGATCATCGTCACCATCATCACGACGCTGTTGCTCAGCCTGATTCCAGGCCCGGCATCCACCGGTGATCTCGAGCAGATGCTCGACACCGATCCTGCGGACATCTCGCTCTACTCGCTGCTTCCCGGTCCCATGGACCTGTTCGTCGGCGTCGTGCTGCCGGGCGTCGCCATCGTGTGGCTGTGGCGCAAGAGGGAAGCGACTCCCGGCAAGCTCGCCATCGGCGCGCGCGTGGTTGATGCGCAAACCGGCAACGCGATCACGCTGCGCCAGGGCATCGTGCGCTGCCTCGGCTATTTCGTCGCGACACTGCCGCTGTGCCTGGGTTTGCTGTGGATCGCATTCGATCCGCGCAAGCAGGGATGGCATGACAAGCTGGCCGGCACGGTGGTGGTGCGCGCGAAGAAACGCGGCGCTCAGCCCGTGAATTTCGAACGCGGTTGAGCGCCTTTGTTGCGCTGACCGAAAAGCTGCGGATTCCGCGAAAGAGGCGATATATTGCCGCCTCGCTCAAGTCGCGAACACATTCACGGGGGAGAGGACGATGGACGACAAGAAGATGAATCGCCGCCAGGTACTGGGTGGCGTTGCGGTTACCGCGAGCACTGCGGGCCTGCTGTCCGGCGCCGTACAGGCCGCCGATGCGCCGGCCGCGGAAAGCGGACCGAAATTTTCCGATCAGGGTGCCTCGCAGGCGCCACCGATCAAGGACGTCAAGGACAAGGTCGCCTATATCACCGGTGGCTCCAGCGGCATCGGCCTCGGCATCGCGCAAGCGCTGCATGAGCAGGGCGCCAAGGTCATCCTCGGCAACATCGACGAGAAGCAGTTTCCCGATGCGCTGAAGAAGTTCGCCGACAACGATCCGCGCGTGGCCACGGTCGTGCACAACGTGATGGAGCGCGACAAGTGGGAGGCCAAGGCCGACGAGATCGAGAAGAAGTTCGGTCCGGTCGACATCCTGGTGAACAACGCCGGCGTGGGCCTGGGCCAGGGCCTGGTCAGCGGCACGTACAACGACTGGGACTGGGGCATGGGCGTGAATTTCTGGGGCCCGGTGTACGGCTGCAAGACCTTCGTGCCGCGCATGCGCGCGCGCGCGGGCAGCGGCTGCCACATCGTCACCACGACTTCGACCAGCGGCGTGCTGGTCGGCCTCAACGTCGGCATCTACGCGGTGTCGAAGATCGCGGCGACCGGCATGATGGAGCAGCTGCGCAATGACCTGCGCGAGACCAACATCGGCACTTCGATCCTGATCCCGGGCCTCACGCAGACCAACATCGGCCAGAGCGAGAGCCATCGTCCGGAAGACCTGAAGAATGCGCCGTCGGCCACCGCGCAGCAGCGCGCACCGGGGCAGGGTGGAGTGCGTGCGCCGGGAGCGGCGCGCCCCGCACCGCCGCCGCAGGCCGTGCCGCCGACTCCGTTCTGGTCGCGTCCGCAGGATCCGGTGACGGTCGGTCGCCTGGTGGTGAACGCCATCCTGAACAACGACCTGTTCATCTTCCCGGCGCCGGAATATCGCCAGGGCATCGAGGCGCGCGCCTACGCGATGATCGATTCCATGGTGCAGTACTCGCCGCCGCCGGCGAACATCCAGGCCGGCATCGACAAGTACAGCTACCTGTTCACGCCGATGTACACGCAGGAAGTGGCGCATCGTCGCGCCACGCGCAAGCGCGACATCAAGGGCACCTGAGCTAT
The DNA here is from genome assembly GCA_037200665.1 of Pseudomonadota bacterium. Classification (GTDB taxonomy): domain Bacteria; phylum Pseudomonadota; class Gammaproteobacteria; order Steroidobacterales; family Steroidobacteraceae; genus ZC4RG30. Next base: position 80,981 of record JBBCGD010000004.1, read on the forward strand.
CTGGTTCCGCCGCGCTTCAAGTGAAGCGCGCGCGGAACTGGCGATGTACATCCAGCGCCGCGTCCGCAGCGCTGGATTCCTTGAGCTGCAACGGACGGTAGCCGGAGCGCAGCCCCAGCACTTCGATGCTTTCGCCTTCGACACGGAAGTCGATGCGCCAGTCCTGTACTGCCAGGATCATGTTGCCCTCCTTGCCGCGGCGTATGCGCCGATACGGATGCGGCTGCGGTCCCAGCTTGAGCGTGGTCTCGATCCGTTCGCGCAGCGGCAAGGTTGCATGCGTGGCAATCCACGCAAGCTGCCTCCTCGGCACCGACGGTGAATGCAACGTTGTGGGAAGGGCGCGGATCGCGTTCTTCCAGCCAACCACTGCCCGATTCCGGATACGCATCGCTGTATGCGACATATGGCTTGATGTCGAGGATGGGCGTGCCATCGAGCAGGTCCACGTCGCGCACATGCAGTCGCAGGCCTTCGATGCGATCCAGTCGCAATACGGATAGCCCGAGCGGATTCGGTCGATGCGGTGAACGCGTGGCGAGCACGCCCTTGCGACCGTCGGTGCTGCGCGGCGGCAGCACCTTCGGGCGCCAGCCGCTGTTGCGATCGAACCAGAAGATCACCCAGATGCGTTCCCAACCGGCTAGATCCTCGATGGCGTGTTCGAGATTGCATCCGGGCAGCAGTTCGATGACACCCGCTGCATCCTGCGCCGCTGCCGGTTGGCGGGCTGCTTCAACCTTCGTGGCGTGGGACGTACGCATGTGGCCGATGGGCGAGAGCGTGAGCGTGGGTGTGGGTGTGTGCGTTTTCATGGCGGCTTCTGCGAGTATGCTGTCCACGTGCTGCGTGCGAATCAACAAGTGGGTTCATTCGGCTCCAGAAGCCCCTTGCTCGACCTCATGGCTCCGTATGGTGGTCGTGCTGGTTTGATCGCCGGCTTTGCGGTGATCCATGTGGCGCTGGTGGTGCTGGGCTATGCGCTGAAGGAATCCGTGAATACGCCGGCAGTGATGTGGCCGGCGGTGGGTTGGTTGTTCGTCACGTTGTGGATGTCGCCGCGTTCGCTGTGGCCTGCCATCCTCGCTACGCACTACATCATCGAGGGCATCGCGGCGGCGATGCCGCCCGAGCCATTCGATCCCTCGACGGACCTCTTGTATCCGCTGGCCAATGCCGTGGATGCGGTAGCCAGCGCCTGCTTCGTGCGCCTGATGATTCCCGACCTGCAACGGGTGCGCATGCTGGAGGCCTTGCGGTTCGTTGCGGCCACTGCGCTCGGCGCCGCGGTCGGTGCGGTGTTCGGCGCCGCCATCGCCGTCGCCGATCATTCCGGCCCCGTGACGCTGGTGGCCTACGTGCACCAGGCACAGATCTGGTGGGCGGGTAACTGGCTCGGGCACCTCACCGTGGTGCCGGTGGTCTTCTGCTGGCTCAGCATCCTGCGTGGCCGCCTGCCGGCGCTCGCACTGAAGTCACGCCTCGAACTGGTGACGCTGTTCCTGCTGATGGTCGGGTCGTCGATCTACGTGTTTGCGAATCCGGGTCACACTGTTTCGTCGCTGTTGCAGATGCCGACGGTGATCGTGGCGCTGCTGATCTATGCCGCCGTGCGCATGCCACCGCGCTGGGTGGCCACGCTGTTCGCGGTGACCGCAGTCACCTGTGCATGGTTCGCGTCGATGCGCATGGGGCCGTTCGATCGTCCGGATATCTTCGGTCGCACTGGCGCGGTGCAGACCTTCCTGGCGTCCATCGGGGTGATTTCCTTCGCGCTCTCCGTATCGACCACCGAAAAGAATGTCGTGCTCGCGAGGTTGCTGGAGGCCGAGTACCGCTATCGCAGTTTCGTGGAGCTTTCGGCCGAGGCGGTGTGGCGCGTGGAGCTCGAGCGGGAGATGCCGGTCAGCCTGCCACTGGAACAGCAGCTGGCGTGGTTGCGTGCGCATGCCCGCATCATGGAGGCTAGTCGTTCCTACGAGCAGCTCGACCCGCGGGCAGCTGCGGCGGGCGCGTTGCCGTGGAGGAGTGAGGTGCCATGGAGCGTGGCGTACGAGGAAAACCTCGCGCATGCGGCCCGCCAGGAGTACTCGATCGACGGGCTGCGCTTCTCGGTTGATATCCGTGGCCGCACCCATGGCTTCGTCACGTCGTTCAGCGGAGTGGTGAGCAACGGTTGCTTGCTGCGCATCTGGGGCGTGGCGCGCGACATCACCGAACTCACCGAACTCAATGCACGCCTGGTGCGCGAACAGGAGCGCCTGAAAACCTATGCCCGACAGCTGGTGAGCGCAGAGGAGAAAGCACGCCGGTCGACGGCGGTGGACCTGCACGATGGCATCGGCCAGACGCTGGTGGGCATGGCCATGACGCTGGACGTGGCGCGCCAGAATTCACCGGCCGATGTGGCGCTGCTGATCGATGAGGTGCGTTCGCGCCTGCGTGAAGTGCAGGAACGCACCCGGCAGATGATCACGGATCTCAGCCCGCCCGGCCTCTACGACCTGGGGCTGGTGCCTGCACTGCAATGGCTGGCCGTATACATGCGCGGCCATGACCGGCTCAGTGTCGAGCTGGATGCGGACGTGGGCGAAGAATGGATCAAGCTCGACATGCGGATACTGATCTTCAAGCTGGTGCGCGAACTGCTGCGCAATGTGGTCAAGCATGCAGGCGTGCACCAGGCGCGCGTGGTCGTGCGGGGCGATGACCGGCAGCTGCAGGTCGAGGTCTCGGACAAGGGCCGGGGTTTCGATTCGCAGATGGACATGTTCGGCACGCGCGCCAACGGTTTTGGTTTGTGGAGCATTGCTGATCGTGCGCAGGAAGTCGGTGGCCGCTTTGCGGTTCAGACTTCGGTGGGCAGCGGTTCGCGTTTCGAGCTGGTATTTCCGCTCGGCAGCGTGACCATCGCCGAGCCGCAAATTTCCGCTGGTGCTGGTGTGCGCGTATGAAGCCGCCCTCGACCGGCCCGCTGAAGCTCTCCGCCTGCGACGTCAGGCAGTGCGAAGGGCGCTGCTGCTATGACGGCGTGTATCTGCAGATTGGCGAAGAAGAATTCCTGCGCGAGCTGGTGTCGAAGGTGCCGGAGCTTGCGTCGAAACTGCCGGACGAATTCATCGTCGACGGCTGGTGGGGCGGCGAAAACCTCGGCCGCAAGACCGCAACGCGTCCCGTCGAATACAAGGCAGCGGATTTTCCGGCGCATTTCACGCGTACCCGCTGCGTGTTCAGCGATGGTGAGGGTTATTGCGAGCTGGAGAAATTCGCGCGTGCGCGCGGCCAGCATCCCTGGACCTTCAAGCCCACCACCTGCTGGATGTTTCCACTGCAGGATGAGGATGGAGCGCCCGCAGAGCCCGTGCGGAACGCGGATGACGATCCCTACGTAACCGCTGAATATCCTGGGTACGCGAGCTGCGTTTCCTGCGGGAGGCACGATCCTGCCGGTGCGCCCTGGCGCCAGGCGCTCGCTGGCGAGATCCAGTATTTCGAAGCGGCAACGACGCTGCCGCTGCTGGGGACTCCCGGTAGTACCGTCGATGAGCTGCTCGGGTTCGCGGCTCAAGGCCGGCCGGCCGCGGGCAAAAAAAACCCCGCTTGAGCCGCGGGGTTATCGAGTTCTCGCTATCGTCCCTAGATCAATCAACCGGACATCAAAAGTTTCGCCGGTTGGTGTGCCTGGGTCATGGACCCGACCGATATTCAGTCCGGGCGTTGTTTCGCCCGCCAATCACACCGCAATACGCCTGACAAATGAGGTGTCTGCCTGCCGTGCCCACCCTGATCGCCTGGGTTTCTCCTGTGTCTTCAATCCAACAAGTGGACCGAAATTTAAGAATTCCAAACAATTGGCAGCCGCTTAATCGGCTTATGACCAAGTGCGCAGGGCCAGTGTAGCGTCAGGTCCATTACATTTGCCAACGTGTTTCCATAAGGCAACACATTTCTGCAACAGACTTCTCAGAATCCTGACGGGTGAAAGCTGCTCCGGAGCTAGGCCACCATGAGGCCGCGCAGCTTCTTCACTGCCGCCGCCTCGATCTGGCGGATGCGCTCTGCTGAAACGCCGTACTCATCGGCGAGTTCATGCAGGGTGGGCTTCTCCTCGGCCAGCCAGCGCCGACGCAGGATGTCCCGACTGCGGTCATCCAGGCTTGCCACCGCGGTTGCGAGGCGTTCACGTGCGTCGGTATCCCACTCCGCGCTTTCGGTTTGCTCAGCCGGATCGGAATCAGGCGCGGGCAGGTACTGCGCCGGCCCGAACTGGCGTTCCTCGTCCTCACTCTCCGGCAGCGGATCGAACGACATGTCGCGCGCCGCCAGGCGCTGCTCCATCTCGGTCACTTCACGCGGAGAGACGCCCAGGTCCTGCGCCACCGCTGCGGTCTCAGCCTGGTTGAGCCAGCCGAGGTTCTTCTTCATGCGCCGCAGGTTGAAGAACAGCTTGCGCTGGGCCTTGGTGGTGGCGATCTTCACGAGGCGCCAGTTACGCAGCACGTAGTCGTGAATCTCGGCGCGAATCCAGTGCACGGCAAAGGAAACCAGTCGCACGCCCTGCGTCGGGTCGTAGCGCTTGACCGCCTTCATCAGGCCGACGTTGCCTTCCTGGACCAGATCGCCGATGGGCAGGCCGTAGCCCGCGTAACCACGGGCAATGTGGAGCACGAATCGCAGATGCGACATCACCAGCTCGCGTGCCGCTTCAAGGTCGTTGTCACCACGAAAACGGTTCGCGAGCTGCTGCTCCTGTTCCCGGTTCAACACGGGAATGCGGCTGATCCTGTCGGCGTAAGCCTCGAAACTGCCCAGCGGTCCGGCCAGCAGGCTTTCCGGGCGGGCAACTAGAACATTCGTCGCATTCATGTGAGAACTCCTCTTGGAGGCGATGTTAGCAGTCTCGATGTTAGAGTGCTAAAGGCCCTCCCGGTTCCCTTTCCGCGCCATGAATTAGTTATTTATAAACAATAGCTTGGCATCAGGCACGGGGCTCGATGCGCGCCAGATGCCGAGCCGCGGCCAGGCTCGCGCCGATCAGTCCGAGAAATCCGCCGGCGCCGACGAGCATCGCCACCTCTGCAGCCCCAGGCATCAGGAGCCTGAAAGCACTGCCATAGCTCTCCGCGACGCGGGTGACCGGACCGTTGAGCAGGCCAATCCCGAGAAGCAGCAGCAGGGTGGCAAGTATTCCGCCGGCCAGTCCGTAATACAGACCCGTGTACAGGAAGGGACGGCGCACGAATGCATTGCTGCCGCCCACGAGCTTGCTGACCTCGATTTCGGCGCGGCGATTGAGGATTTCCAGTCGCACGGTATTGCCGATTATGGCCAGCACGCCAAGCCCGAGCAGCAGGGCGGCGCCGGTTACGACACCACGCAACAGGTCCAGGATGGCGTCGAGGCGGCGCACCCATTCGCTGTCGACCTGCACCAGCTCGACTTCGGGCCACGCAGCGATGTAGCGACGCAGGGAATCCATCTGGGACGCATCCATGGCGGAAGCTTCGGGCCGTACATCCAGGGCATGCGGCAGCGGGTTCGCTCCCAGTGCATCCAGCGCCTCACCAAAACCGCTGCGCTCGCGGAAGGATTTCAGCGCTTCATCTGCGCTCACCAGCTTTACGCTGGCGACGCCGCTGCGCTGGCGCAGGCTCGCAGCGAGCTGGCGCGCCTTTTCGAGCGAAACGTCCTGCTTGAAATAGACGCTGACGTTCACGGCGCTGGCGAAGTCTCCGGTAGCGGCTCGTACGCTGAGGATGGCAAGGCCGAGTGCCGTCGGCAGCGTCAGCGCCACTGCGATGACCAGTACGGTGAACGACGTCGCCAGCGGCGCACGGGCAAGGCGACCGGCTGCAAACAGCGCGGATTGCACGTGCCGGGTCGCCCAGCCGATCATCGCGCGGCCTCGATGACCGGCAGGTTGAATTCGGGCGCGAGCGTGTCGTGCACGCGCCCTTCCGCCACCTGGATTTCGCGGAGGTTCCAGGCTTTCACGATGTCGAGGTCATGCGTTGCAATCACGACGGTGACGCCCACGTCGTTGAAACGCCGGAACACGCCCATCACTTCGAGTGACAGGCCGGGATCCAGGTTGCCGGTGGGTTCATCGGCAATGATCAACCTGGGTTTACCTACCACCGAACGCGCGATGCCAACGCGTTGCTGCTCACCCACCGACAGCTCCAGTGGCAGCGAGTTGGCGCGATCCAGCAGGCCCACTTGATCCAGGGCCGCACGCACACGCCGGTCGATTTCCTTCAGCGTGACGCCGGTCTCCGCGGCGTGCAGCGGCAAAGCGACGTTGTCGAAGACGCTGCGCTCGGGCAGCAACCGGTGGTCCTGGAATACCACGCCGAGTTCCCGTCGAAATGCCGGAATCTTGCGTGAGGAAAGCGCCGCGGTGTTGTGGCCGTTCACCATGACGAGTCCGCGTGTAGGGCGTTCCAGCAGCGAGATCAGTTTGAGGATGGTGCTCTTGCCCGCTCCCGAGCGCCCGGTGAGGAACACCATTTCGCCAGCACGGATCTCGAAGCTCGCGCCGGTCAATGCCTCGCGGCCGTTCGGATAACGCTTGCTGGCACGATCGAAGCGGATCATGCGGCCGACTTTACACCGGGACCGGTTCCCAGCAGCGCATCGACGAAGGCGGCAGCTTCGAACTCGCCGAAGTCGCCCGGCTGTTCGCCGATGCCGATGAAGCGGATCGGCAGCTTGAGCTCACGCGCTATCGCGACGACGATACCTCCGCGCGCCGTGCCATCGAGCTTGGTCAGCACCAATCCGGTGACGCCGACCGCAGCATGGAATTCGCGGGCTTGCGCCAGCGCGTTCTGGCCCTGGTTTGCGTCCAGCACCAGCAGTACTTCATCGGGTGCTGCCGGATCCACGCGAGTGAGCACGCGGCGCACCTTCTTCAGTTCTTCCATCAGATGCGACTGGTTATGCAGGCGTCCGGCCGTATCGACGATCAGCACGTCCATGCCTTGCGCCTGCGCCGCGCGCAGCGCGTCGAACACGACTGCGCCTGGATCAGCGCCGGATGCCTGCTGCACGATGGTGGAACCACTTCTTTCCGCCCAGATGTCGAGCTGCTCGGCAGCGGCGGCCCGGAAGGTATCGCCGGCCGCGAGCATCACCTTGCGGTTCGCCTGCGACAGGCGCAGCGCCAGTTTGCCGATGGAAGTGGTCTTGCCCGAGCCGTTGACACCGACCACCATGACCACGCTCGGTTTGCGCTTGCTGTCGAGCATGAGTGGACGCGCGCATGGCGCGATGATCGCCAGCAGCTCGGCGCGGAGCGCCGCGAACAAGGCATCGACATCGGAGAGCTCGCGCCTTGCCACGCGCGTGCGCAGGTTCTCGAGGACGGCCTGGGTTGCCGCGAGGCCCACGTCCGCGCCGATCAACCTTGCTTCCAGATCATCGAGCAGGTCCGCGTCGATTTTCCGCCCGCGGAACAAACCGGTGAAGTCGCCCGCGAGGCGGCTCGCGCTGCGCGACAGCTGTTCGCGCAGCCGGCCCAGGAATCCGGTTTTTCCGCTGTTTTCTGCCATCGTCGCTCTTCGGATAAAGGCGCGCATTGTAAGCTTGGCGCATGCAACGTGGAGTACGGGAACTGCGCATCGTCGGCGGCGCGCTGCGCGGCCGGAAATGGAGTTTCCCGGATGCGCCGGGCCTGCGGCCCACGCCGGATCGGGTGCGCGAAACGCTGTTCAACTGGCTCGCCCCGCACATCTCTGGCATGCGCGTGCTCGACCTGTTCGCGGGCAGCGGTGCGCTAGGCTTCGAGGCGCTGTCGCGCGGAGCATCGAGTGCCGTGCTGGTTGAGAAGGATCGCATGGCGGCGGCGTCCCTGCGTGCCACCGCGCAGCGTTTCAACCTCGGCACTGCACGCGTCGAAGGTGGAGACGCAGTGGCATTCCTGCGCGCTCAACCTGCCGGCAGCTACGATCTGGTTTTCCTCGATCCGCCTTTTGCCGACCGCCTGCTGAAGCCGGCGCTTGCCGCGCTCGACGAAGGCGAACTGCTGGCACCCGGTGGCTTCTGTTACCTCGAGCAATCGTCCGCCGCCGAGCTGCCCGCGCTGCCGGCGGGCTGGGTGGTCCATCGCAATGGGAAGGCCGGTGAGGTCGGGTATTATCTGCTGCATGCCCCGCCGCGCGATCTATCCCGGAACTTTTGATCCAATCACCAACGGCCACACGGACCTCGTGCGCCGTGCCGCCGGCATCTTCGACCGGGTGCTGGTCGCAGTGGCGAACAATCCGCGCAAGACCCCGATGTTCGTGCTGGAAGAACGCGTCGAGATGTCGCGACGGGTGCTTGCCGACATCCCCAACGTGGAAGTAGTGGGCTACGAAGGGCTGACAGTCGACTTCATGCGCGAGCGGGGCTTCCGCATCGTGGTCCGCGGACTGCGCGCCGTCTCCGACTTCGAATTCGAATTCCAACTCGCCAACATGCAGCGGCACTTGTTGCCCGAGATGGAAACCGTGTTCCTGACTCCGCAGGAACAATTCACCTTCATCTCCTCGACCATGGTGCGCGAGATCGCGGTGTTCGGTGGCAGCGTCAGCGAGTTCGTCGATCCCATCGTGGCCACGGCGTTGCGCGGCAAGAAGCTCTGACGGAACGAATCGAGCGGCGCGCGGCCCAACAAGCAGGAAGACGCAGGGTTGGGATCGTGAAATCCAGGCTTTTTATCGTTCTTTTCGCGGCCTTCGCATCCATCGCGCATGGCGCTGGCGGTCCGCCATTGCTGGAAGCGGCTTACGCCGGTGACGCCGTCCGCGTGGCCGCGCTGCTCAAGTCCGGCGTCGACGTGAATGAAGCCAACGAGTTTGGCGCGACTCCGCTGGCCGAAGCCGCGCGACGCGGCGACACCGCCGTGCTGAAGTTGCTGCTGAAGGCCGGTGCCGATCCCCAGCTCGCCAATGCCGATGGTGAAACCGCGTTGATGTCCGTCGCACGCACCGGCAATGTTGCGGCAGCCCGGCTGTTGCTCCAGGCGGGTGCCAGGGTCGATGCGCGTGAGAAGTGGGGCGACCAGACCGCGCTGATCTGGGCAGCCGCGCAGGACCAGCCGGAGATGATCAAGCTGCTTGCGTCGAAAGGAGCGGACGTGAACGCCCACTCGGTCGTGCGCGAGTGGGAGCGTCGCGTTACCGCTGAAGGCCGACCCAAGGACATGAACCGCGGTGGCCTCACTCCGTTGATGTACGCGGCACGCGAGGGCTACCTCGATTCAATGCGCGTACTGCTGGCCATGGGAGCGAAGGTGGACCTTCCCGATCCCGACGGCAGCACGCCACTGATCGTCGCGTTGATGAACGGCCACTTCGACGCCGCGAAGCTGCTCATCGATGCCGGTGCCGACGTCAACCAGTGGGACTGGTGGGGCCAGTCGCCGCTCTACATGGCGGTGGACATGAACACATTACCCACCGGCGCGCGCATTGAATTGCCGACGATGGATGCAGCCACCGCGCTGGACATCATCCAGCTGCTGCTGGCGAAAGGCGCCAATCCCAACGCCAGGCTGAAGCTGCGGCCGCCGTTCCGCATGGTTTCCCAGGATCGCCAGTCCGATCCCTCCATCGACATCGGTGTGACTGCGCTGTTCCGCGCCGCCAAGGCCGGCGATGCGCCCGTCATCAAGCCGCTGCTCGCCGCCGGCGCCCTCGTCGACATGCCGAATATCCTCGGGCAGACGCCACTGATGGTGGCCTGTGGCATCGGGCGCGGAAACAACCCGACCCGCGGCGGCCACCAGACCGAAGCGCAGGCCATCGAATCCGCGCGGCTGTTGCTCGCGGCAGGTGCCGACGTGAACGCCCACTCGCAGATCGGCGAGACGCCGCTGCATGGCGCAGCCATCAGGGGTTTCAGTGAGCTTGCGGCAGTGCTGGCCGCAGCTGGCGCAAACCTCGATGCGGTGGACAAGGACAACATGTCGCCTATCGATTACGCGATGGCGCGTTTCCCGACACGCTTCCTCGAAAGCAAGCCCACGCCGTATCCGGAAACCGCGGCAGCGCTGCGCAAGCTGGGTGCGAAGCGCGAGACGACGAATCCACCGAACTGGCCGTCGATCGGCGTGCCGCGCATCACGGCCGAGGTTCCGATCCTGCCGTATTGAGTGATGTGGAAGCCGCACGCCAGACGCGCTGCACGGCTTCCAGCACCAGCCCTGGCTCCTGCAGCGGAATCGCATGGCTGCTGTGTTCCGCGACTACTACTTCGCCACGCTCCGATAGCGCTGCAAGTTCCTGCTGGCCCCGCATGTGGTTGTGTTCGAGTACTGCGAACGGACCGGGAAATGGCATGCCATGGCTCAGCACGCAGACAGGGCGCGTACCCAGGGAACCACGGGCATCCAATCCCCGAGTCACTTCGGCGATTCGCAGCATCGACGTGAATTCATCCGCGCCCGTGCGGAATGATGCGGCCGGCGGGAATCTCGATTCGAGCGCGGCGCGCTGCGCGTCGGTGAAGGGCAGGGCGGTGGCTGGCTGCGAAGTGCCGCGCATTCGCAGCAGGCGTGGCACGCCCACTGAGGCCAACGCGGCGATGAAGCGCAGCATTCCCGCCGAACGTTTCAGATAGGTCTGCGCGCCAGGCGAGGCGAACGCCGCTTCGTGTGCGGCATCCACGAATACGAGGCCGGCGACCAGCTCCGGATGACGTGCCGCGAACACGCGGATCAACGGTCCGCCATAAGACAGGCCGACCAGTACGTAGGGTGCGGGCAGCTGTGCTGCCTGCAGTACCTTGCCGAGTTCATCCGCGCGTTGCTCTATGGTGCGGGGGAGGTCGGCAGGCTCGCTCCAGCCAAGTCCGGCGCGGTCGTAGCACGCGACGGTCGCAAGCCCGGCCAACCGATCCTGCAACGGCCACCACATCGCCGACGAAAACGCCCCGCCGGCCTCGAACACGATGGTGGGGCCGCCGGATCCCGCGCGGCGCACGTGTATTCGTTTTCCATCGACCTGGACCCATTCGCCTGGTGGATCGCGGCGCGCCTCCCTGCGTTCGGCCATGGAACGTGCAAGCCATGCGAGGAAAAGCAGCGCTCCGCTGCCCGCGAGCAGGACGATTGTCAGCAGCATGTGGCTTGTTTCCATGAAAATACACTTGTGTATAAAATACATTACTGTATTTTATTGAGCAATGAAACGGCCTGGTGAGAAAAGACAGCGTACCCGCGCACAGTTGCTGGAAGCGGCGCGCGCAGTTATCCGCGAAAAAGGCTTCCACGCTGTTTCCATGGATGAAGTGGCGAGGCGCGCCGGGATGTCCCGTGGCGCGATCTACGGCAATTTCACGAATCGCGAGGACCTGATATTCGGCGTCGTCGAGAGCCTGTGGCAGCAGGTGACTCCACGCCTGGTGCCGGGCGCCAGCCTGCGCGCGCAGCTGCGCATCATCGGCGAGGCTGTGGCCGCTGCAGCCGTGCAGCGTCGACCGATGGCGGTGGGCGCGGCTTCATTCCAGGTCTTTGCGCTGTCGCATCCGCGCATGCGCCGTCGCATCGCGCGGGAGAACCAGCGCATCTACACCCACATTGCGACGGAGCTGGTGAAGTTCATCCCAGCGGACCAACTGACCATGCCCGTCGAGCGTTTCGTGCGCGTCACCCATGCGCTCTCGGACGGGCTGATGTTCGGGCACTTCATGACGCCCGAGCTGATCGATCGCGAGGTGATCGTTTCTGCTTTCGAGGCGCTGGCCGGGAAGCCGCACGAGGCGCGTTAGCCTTCTTGCTGGCTTTGGCTTTGGCTTTGGCTTTGGCTTTGGACTTGGCCTTGGTTTTGGGTGCGGTCTTCGCTTTCGTTTTCTTGAGCCGCTTTGCCACTTCGATCTCTATGCGCGGTGCGCGCCCCACACGCTTCGGCAGCTTGCCCTGCTGGTGCAGTTCGATGGCGCGCCACATGTACCAGGCACCGGCAGAGCGATGCGGCTTCCAGCGATCGGCATACGCCAGCAGGGCCTTGGGTTTGGGCAGCGCCTTCAGTCCATAGGCGAGCCTGAAGCCCTGGCGTACTCCGTAGTCGTCGGAAGGCATCACGTCCTGCCGCCCGAAGTGGAACATCAGCAGCATCTGCACGGTCCAGCGGCCGACGCCGCGGACCGCCACGCAACGCTCGATGATGGCTTCGTCATCCAGCGCCGCGAGCGTGGGGTCGTCAGGCAGGCGGCCGTCCAGCGCGTGGGCGGCGAGGTCATGCAATGCCGCGATCTTCGCGAAGGAGAAGCCCACGCCGCGCAGTGCTTCGGGAGTGTCCGCGGCGAGTTCGGCGGGCGTCGGGAACCGGCCGTCATGCAAGGCGATCAGGCGGCCCAGGATCTTCTCCGCCACGAAACCTGAAATCTGCTGGCTGGCGATGGAGCGGGCCAGCGCCTCGAAGGCCGATCCGCGCGAGGGATCATCCAGCTCGTATGGAATCGAATTCGCAACAATTGCGGCAACAGTTGGATCCTTTGTTGCGAAATGCTTCTTCAACTTCGCTGTCACTGTGGTTTCCTCACTGCTGGCACTTCGGGCAGAAATAGGTGGAGCGTTGTCCCTGCACACGCTGCCTGATGGGTGTGCCACAGCGCCGGCAAGGCTCACTGGCGCGTTCGTACACGAACAGCTTCTGGCGGAAATACCCCGGCTCACCGCTGGCGCCCACGTAGTCGCGCAGCGTCGTGCCGCCGGCACGAATGGCATCGCCCAGCACCGCCTTGATCGACTTCACCAGGTTCGCGCATTCCGCCCGGGTCAGTGAGCGCGCGGCCCGACCCGGCCGGATGCCGGCACGGAACAGCGATTCGCTGGCGTAGATGTTGCCGACGCCGACCACCAGCTGGCTGTTCATGATCGCGACCTTGATTGCGACCTTGCGTTTGCGCGTGACGTTGTAGAGATAGTCCGCGTCGAAACTCTTGTCCAGCGGCTCCGGCGCAAGACGGCGCAACAGCGGATGCTCGGCGGGGTCGCCGGTGAGGTGCATCAGGCTGCCGAAACGGCGCGGATCATTGAAGCGCAGCAGCCAGCCTGAATCCATCTCCAGGTCGAAGTGGTCGTGCGTCTCGCGTGCAGTGTCTATCGGCAGTACGCGCAGCGAGCCTGACATTCCGAGATGGACCAGCAGGTGGCCGCGCTCGAGTTCGAGCAGCAGGTATTTGGCACGACGATGCACGCCGAGGATCTTCTGCCCCTGCGCCCACGCCGCAAGCTTTGGATCCACGCGCCAGCGCAGCCGCGGCTCATGCACCGCCAGGCGCGTGATGAGCTGGCCAGTCACATGCGGCGCGATGCCGCGGCAGGTGGTTTCGACTTCGGGAAGTTCGGGCATGGATGACGCAGCATGCCACGGGCATGCGCCGCGTATGCGGAGCCGGAATGCAAAGAACCCGCCGTGCGGCGGGTTCCTCGCGGACTAAGCAAGTACCTGGAGACGGCCTTACTTGATCTTGGTTTCCTTGTAGACCACGTGCTTGCGCACCACCGGGTCGTACTTCTTGGTCTCGAGCTTCTCGGGATGCAGGCGCTTGTTCTTCATCGCCACATAGAAGTGGCCGGTGTTGGCCGAAGACAGCAGTTTGACCTTCTCACGCATGATGGCTCCTTACAGCGCTTCGCCGGCGGTGCGCAGCTTCGCGAGCACGCTCTCGATGCCGTTCTTCTCGATGGTGCGCAGGCCGCGGCTGGATACGCGCAGCGTGACCCAGCGCTTCTCGTCTTCGAGCCAGAAACGCTGTTCGTGCAGGTTCGGCAGGAAGCGGCGCTTCTTCCGGTTGTTGGCGTGCGAGACGCGATTTCCGACCGCGGGCCGCTTGCCCGTCACTTCACAGACGCGGGACATGGGTAATTCCTGAAACTGGGTTGCCCAAAAAGGGCGAGCTTTATACCAGTCGCGGGGCTATCCGGGCAAGGCTTGAGGGTCGCGGATTTCGGGCGGGCCCTACAGCACCCCTCGTTCGGCCAGCGAGACGCAGCGGGTATCCCCGACGATCAGGTGGTCCAGCACCCGGATATCGACCAGCGCCAGGGCGTCCCGGAGGCGCAGGGTGATGAGTTCGTCTGCCTGGCTGGGTTCGGCGACGCCGGACGGGTGGTTGTGGGCCAGGATTACGGCCGCAGCGTTGCGATGGAGAGCTTGGCGGACGACTTCGCGCGGATGGACGCTGGCGCCGTCGATGGTGCCGCGGAACAGCTCGTCAAAAGCCATCAACCGGTGCCGGTTGTCGAGGAACAGGCAGCAGAACACCTCGTACGGGCGATCGCGCAGCTGCGCGATGAGGAAGTTGCGCGTGGCCGACGGCGATTCCAGCGCGGGCCCGGTCGCAGCCTCCTGCTGCAGATGGCGGCGCGAAAGTTCGAGTGCAGCCTGCATCAGCCCGTAGCGCCGGGGACCGATGCCCGGCGTTGCCCGGCAGCGCTCGCGGTCGGCGGAGAGCAGGCTTCGCAGGCAACCGAATTCACGCAGCAGCCGGCCGCCCAGGTCCACGGCACTGAGGCCGCGGGAACCACTGCCGAACAATACTGCCAGCAGTTCGGCGTCGGTGAGCTGGCCGGGACCATGGGTCAGCAGTTTCTCCCTGGGGCGCTCCTGCTCTGGCCAATCTCGGATCGACATGGCGGCAAGTCTGGGCGCGAACCGATTGCAACGGGATAAGCAAATCGCGTGTGGATCATGGAAAACGTTTCTTCTCACGCTCAAACTTCCATGCATGCCAGGCAAACGAATCGTGTTGGGTGTCACCGGCGGCATCGCGGCTTACAAGAGTCCCGATATCGTCCGGCGGTTGGCGGAACGTGGCGCGGAGGTGCAGGTCGTCATGACCGCAGGTGCCCGCGAGTTCGTCGCGCCGCTGACTTTCCAGGCTGTTTCAGGCCGCGAGGTGCGCAGCGATCTGTGGGACGAATCCGCGGAGCGGGCGATGAGCCATATCGAGCTCGCGCGCTGGGCGGACCTGGTGCTCATCGCACCAGCCACGGCGGATTTCCTCGCACAGCTGGCGCATGGCATGGCCGACAACCTGCTGAACACCATCTGCCTCGCCACCGGCAGTCCGTTGGCGGTGGCGCCAGCGATGAATCGCCTGATGTGGTCGAACCCCGCGACGCAGGCCAACGTCGCGCAGCTACGCGCGCGCGGCGTGCACGTGCTCGGGCCGGACAGCGGCAGCCAGGCCTGCGGTGAAACCGGTGAAGGCCGGATGATGGAGCCCTTCGATATCGCGGCTGCTGCTTTCGCCCTGCTGCCAGCCGAAGGTCCGCTGAAGGGCCGCAAGGTCTTGATCACCGCGGGTCCGACGCGCGAGCGCATCGACCCTGTGCGCTTCATCAGCAATCGCAGTTCCGGAAAGATGGGCTACGCCGTGGCGCAAGCCGCGCGTGATCGTGGCGCCGAAGTGGTGCTGGTCAGCGGGCCCGTCAACCTCGCGCCTCCGCCCGGTGTCCGTCGTATCACCATCGAGTGCGCGCAGCAGATGCACGATGTGGTGATGGCCGAGATCGAAGGCACGGATATTTTCATCGGCACCGCCGCGGTGGCTGACTATCGCCCCGCCGAACCCGCCGACTGCAAGATCAAGAAGGTCAGCGACAAGCTGGACCTGAAGATGGAGCGCACGGTGGACATCCTCGCCGCGGTGGCCGCGCGCGTCGATCGCCCCTATACCGTCGGCTTCGCCGCCGAGACCAACAATGTCGAGGAACACGCCCTCGCCAAGCTCACGCGCAAGAAGCTCGACCTGATCGCCGCCAACGAAGTGGGCGATCACAAAGTCTTCGAGCAGGACGACAACGCGCTGACCCTGCTGTGGCCGAATGGCGGCAAGCTTGAGCTGGGTGTCGGCGCCAAGACCGAACTCGCGCAGAAGCTGGTGGATTTCATCGCCGCGCGCTTCACGCAGCATGTCGGCTCGAAGCCCAGTGCCGTGGCGCGCTGAGCCGCGCCATTCGCTAACATCCGGCGGATGAACGAACTGAAAGTCCGCGTGCTCGATGCCCGCATCGGTACGACCTGGCCCTTGCCTGCATACGCGACTCCGGGTTCCGCCGGTCTCGACCTGCGTGCAGTGCTCGATACATCGCAGACGCTGGCGCCCGGTGCCACCACATTGATTCCGACGGGCCTGGCCATCCATATCGATGATCCCGGTTACGCCGCGGTGGTGCTGCCGCGCTCGGGACTGGGTCACAAGCACGGCATCGTGCTCGGCAACCTGGTCGGGCTGATCGACTCCGACTACCAGGGTCAACTGATGGTGTCCTGCTGGAATCGGGGCCAGGCCGCCTTCACGATCGAGCCTGGCGAACGCATCGCGCAGCTGGTGGTGGTGCCCGTGGCGCAGGTACGGCTGACGGTGGTCGAGGAGTTCTCCGAGAGCCAGCGGGGTGCCGGCGGGTTCGGCCATTCCGGTCGAGGCTGAGAGTGCCGTGCGCAACTGCGCACTTCGTGAATCGAAACTACGCAGCGTGTCCGCAGCCCCCTAAATTCAGGGCGAAAAGCGGCACTCAGCCGTAATCAACCATTCAGGGTTGGTTCATCGCGTTGGCGTACTCTTTGTCCCATGAACAGCAAAACCATTGCCCTGCTCCTTGCTCCCATAGTGCTGACGGCCTGCGTGACTACACCGCTGCCACCTCGCCGTGGCGAGGAGCCGCCCGCGCCTCGCGTGGTGCGTACGCAGCCGCAGCCCCAGTCGCAACCCCAGCCCCAGCCGGTTAGCCAGACCAAGGTCTACTTCTATCCGACGCAGGGCCAGTCGGATGAGCAGCAGGATCGTGATCGCTACGACTGCCACATCTGGGCGGTGAAGCAGACGGGCTTTGATCCTTCACAGCACATCACGGCGAGCGCTGAGCGCAGCACCGTCGTTCCTGCGCGCACCCCAGGTCAAACCGTGGGTGGTGCGGCAGTGGTCGGCGCGATTCTTGGTGCCGTGATAGCCGGCCCCCGCAATCTGGGTGAAGGTGCAGTGACTGGTGCAGTCGCCGGTACGGTGGTTGGTTCAGCGGCGGCCGCGAATGACCAGGCTGAGGCCGATGCTGCAAATTCAGCTGCTGCCAGGCGCCAGGCGCGTGGTGGCAATCGTTACGAGAAAGAAGCCGCCGACTACCGGCGTGCGATGTCCGCGTGCCTCACGGGTCGCGGCTATTCGGTGAGGTGAGTGTCATGACCACGAAATTCCGCAATGTACTGAGTGTGGTTGCCGCTTGCGCAGTGCTGGGCATCAGCGCGGGCGCTTCAGCCGGCATCATCGACAAGGCAGCTGACAAGCTGCAGGACCAGAAGTCCGACGGCAAGTCCGAACAGCCCGCTGAACACCGCGGCGAGCCGCAGCGCGCGGCGCCCGCGGCACAGGCGCAGCATGAAGAACGGCCGCGCGGAAACTTCGGCCCGCCGCCGGCGCGCAACAACGACAACATCCGTCGCGATGGTCCGGGTGCGAACCGTGATCGCGCACCCAGCCGCAACCTGAATGACGATCTCGCGCGCCTGCATGGCAACGACAACCATGGTCCCGGCCCGGGTGGTTCACGCGGTGGTTACCGCAGCCCGCCGCCGCCGCGCGTCGTACAGACCCTGCCGCCGGGTTATCGCGACTACAGCTGGAACGGCAATCGCTATTACAACTCGGGTGGCCGCTGGTATCGCCCCTATGGTGGTACCTACATCTCCATCGGCGTTCCATTCGGGCTGTTTGTCGGGACCCTGCCGGGCTTCTATTCCAGCTTCTGGTATGGCGGCACGCGCTATTACTACTCGGACGACACCTACTACACGTATGAGCCGGCGCGCCGCGGTTACGTAGTTGCACATTCGCCGTACGGTGATGACGAGGAATCCGGCACCCAAGCGCAGAGCGACGATCTGTACATCTATCCGGCGCGTGGCCAGACCGAGCAGCAGCAGGCGGATGATCGCTACCAGTGCCATCGCTGGGCCGCACAGGAAAGCCACTACGATCCGCTGGACGATGACTACAACTCTGATCTGCGCACGGCGTACCAGCGCGCCATGACCGCCTGCCTTACGGGTCGCGGTTACACGGTGAATTGATGCGACGGGGCGCCGCGGGAAATCGCGGCGCCTAGCGCTGTTTCGGGCGCGACGTCAGCAGCTTGTAGCGCGCGATATCGTCGTTGAAGCTCGCGAGCTGATCGGCCTTTTCCTTCGCCCTCTGGTCAAGCTGCATCGACATCGAGCGGCGCTCGGAGAGCGCGCGCACGACTTCCTCAACCAGCTGGTCCGGTACGCGGCGCGCTGTGGGAGCAGTTGAATAAGGCTTGAAGGTGGCAAGTCGCGTGCGCAAGCCGTTGATGCGCTGGTCGGCAGTCGTGATCGAGCCGCGCGCCAGTTCCATCTGCCCGTCGATCAGCGCGATGCGCTCATCGCGCAGTTGTTCGATATCGGCTGCCCTGGTGTAGTTGGTGAGCAGGTAGGAATCATGCTGCTCGCGCCTGGCTTCATCGGTGGCTGTCTTCTGCGCCACCGCGGCTTCATCGGGGCTCAACTGCCGCGGGAAATCCTTGACCGCGACGCCCTGCTGATTGAGCTGCTGGTGCGCCTGCTCGGAATATTCAGGCGGCACGGTGTCCCCGTAGTGAACGCCCCCATCCTTGTCGACCCATTTGTAGGCTTTCACTGCCGCTGCCATGGAGCCCGTGAAAGCGAACGCGAGGCTGCCTGCCAGGGCAAGAAGGGCGTGATGCGATTTCATGGGCGGGATACTCGCTCCAATGCTGGCCCTGTTGCAAAGGTGGCTGAACTTTCCGCGGCGCCGATCACAAGTCGGCGGCGCCATAGCGGCCGCGGTAAGCCTCCATCTTGCCGAGCGATTCGGCCGGCAGCAGTCCACCTCCCGAACGCATGCCCTCGATGAGACCTCCCAGCGTCAGGATGCTGATGGCAGGGATGTCGTAAAGCCGGCGCACTTCCTGCACGGCCGACTCGCCGAGGTCGTTGCCCCGACGCGTCGCGGCCACGCTCCTGGCGATCAAGAGCGAGTGCAACGCCAGCGGGCGTGGCGCCGGCTGCACGAATGATGCCGATGGATTCGCGGATGGCGGTACCCGCGGTGATGACGTCGTCGATGATCAGCACGCGTCCTTCGAGCTTGCGGCCGACGATGGTGCCGCCTTCGCCGTGGTCCTTCGCTTCCTTGCGATTGAACGCGAACGGCAGGTTGCGTCCGTGCAGCGAGTACAGCGCCGCGGCGGTGGTGGCAGCGAGAGGAATGCCCTTGTAGGCCGGTCCGAACAGCATGTCGAAGGCCAGGCCCGAACGCATGATGGCTTCGGCATAGCAGCGGCCGAGCACTGCAAGCGAAGCGCCGTCATCGAAGGCACCGGCGTTGAAGAAATACGGACTCACACGTCCGGATTTCAGCGTGAATTCGCCGAACCGCAGAACGTTGCGGGCGAGGGCGAGGCGGATGAATTCGTCCTGGTAGTCGTGCATCGTGTGCCGCTGTGCAAAGCCGCTATGATGTCGGCGGTGCGCATCATAACCTTCAACGCTGCAGGCATCCGCATTGCCGGTACCCTGCGTAACATGCAACTCGAGTCGTGGATTCCAGGCCGTGGCTGAGTTGCCAGCCGCACGGCGTGGTCTCTGGCATTCGGTTCACCACTACTTCGAGAAGGAGACGCTCGCCGCGTTCTTCGTCGGTCTTTCGTCCGGCTTTCCCTACGCGATGATCGCTGCGACGCTGACCTCGCGCCTGGCGCAGGATGGCATCAAGAAAAGCACGGTGACTGCGTTCTCACTGGCCTTCCTCGCCTACAACGTCAAGTTCCTGTGGGCCTGGGTGCTGGATAGTCTGCGCCTGCCGGTCATCGGGCGACTGGGGCAGCGCGTGTCCTGGATGCTGCTGGCAGGCGTGCTGGTCATCGCGGCAGTCACCAACCTCGCGCTTGCCGATCCAAAGGCGGACCTCGAGCACATGGCGCTCGCCGCCATCCTCGTGGCCGCTGCTGGTGCCACCTACGACATCGTCATCGACGCCTATCGCATCGAGATACTGCGGCCCGAGCAGCTCGGCACTGGCTCCGGGATGAGCCAGTACGGTTGGCGCATCGGATCGGCCGGTGCTGCCGCGCTCGCGCTGGTGGTGGCGGAGCGCAAGGGCTGGCAGGTGGGCTACCTGGCAACGCTGGTGTTCGCGCTGCCGGCGATGGTCACCGTACTGGTCATGGGCGAGCCGCGTCGGCACGTCGTCCACAACAAGCGCAAGGGCTTCGCTGAAATATGGGCGTCGTTCGCCGGGCCGTTCGTGGAATTCTTCAAGCGCCATGGTGCGTGGCTCGTGCTCGCCTTCATCCTGATCCACAAGATCGGCGACACGCTGTCGCAGCTCACCGTGCGCCTGCTGTTCAATGACCTGCACTTCACCAACGACGAGATCGCCACCTGGGACGTCGGCGTCGGGTTCTGGGCCTACCTGGTCGGAGTCTTCATCGGTGGCGCGTTCTACGAGCGGCTCGGGCTCAAGCGCTCCGTGCTGCTGGCGCTGGTGCTGATGGGCGTGTCGAACATGAGCTTCGCATTGCTCGCCATGGCCGGGCACAGCAATCCCGGGCTCGCCTCCGCAATCGGATTCGAGAACATGGCAAGCGGCTATGGCGGCGTGGTGGTGGTTGCCTATTTCTCCGCATTGGCCAACCTGCAGTTCACCGCCGCACAGTACGCGCTGATCTCGGCGGCGGCGAGCGTAGTCGGTCGCCTGGTGACTGGTACGGTTGCCGGCCGGATGATCGACGCGATGGGCTTCGTGGATTTCTACCTGCTGACGACCCTGGCCGCACTGCCAGGCGTATTGCTGTTCTGGTACATGATGCGCGCGGGCCTGGTGGATCGCGCGCTGGGTGATGCCGGGAAAAGTGCAGACGGCACCAGTAGCGACGCATGAGCAGGGTGCTCCCGGCCGGGACGCTGATTGCGCGCCTTGCAGAATTACCGGAAGGAATCACCCGGGAGTTCGCGCTCGATGAATCGGAATTTCCGCTGACCGGCTTCCTGCTGCGAGTTGGCGATGCCGTTCATGCCTATCTGAATCGTTGTCCGCACGCGCTGCGCCAGCTGAATTTCCTGCCCGATCGTTTCCTGACTCCGGACGGCACGCTGATCCGCTGCTGTTCGCACGGAGCGTTGTTCGAGAAAGACACTGGTTTGTGCGTAGCAGGCCCATGCGCGGGAGAATCGCTGCGACGCTTGCCAGTGGTGCTCGCCGATGGCGAGATACGACTTACCGAAGACCTCGATACGGAACGGCTGGATCGACGTCCGTTCCTTCCCTGAAGAATTCAGTCGAAGAGGTCGAGGTCCCCCAGCGCTTCGGCACGCAGGCCGCGCAGTTCATCGAAGGCCTGCGAAAACTGTCCCGTTTCGTCTTCCTGCTCACTGTCCATGGATGTACGCAGGTCTTCTGGCGCCTCGGCGTTCGCCAGCGAGCCCGCACGACACCGCGTAGCCCAGTCTTCGATCTCTATTTCCTCGAGATCTCCGTCAGCGTGCTGGATTTCGACGAGTCGCTCGCCGTCATCGACCGCAACGACTTCGAACAGCAGGCCATGGCTGCGATACCAGTCACCGACGACGGGTTCGATCAACTGTGCGTTGGCCATGCTCATCCTCCACTTGCGGTGTCGAGGTGATTGCGTCGCTGTTATCCTGCGCCCGGCCGGGTTGTGACGACAAGAACTAAATTTGGTACGAAGCACCATGATCGACGACCACCTGCTCAAGTTCTTCGTCACCTTCCTCGTCGTCGTCGAACCGATCGGCGTCATCCCGATCTTCATTGCCGTGACAGAAGGTGTCTCCGAAGACGAACGGCGGCGCATGGCACGCAAGGGCGTGATGATCGCGGGCGGCATCTTCCTGCTGTTCGCCTTTGTCGGAGGATTGTTCCTGCGTTTGCTGGGCATCACCCTCGACGCGTTCCGCATCTTCGGCGGCCTGCTGCTGTTGTTGATCGCGCTGGAAATGGTTTTCGCGCGCGAGTCAGGTTCGCGCAGCTCCAATCCCGAAGTAGAGGAGGGCAAGAGCCGCCGCGACATCTCCGTGTTTCCGCTGGCTTTCCCCTTCATCGCCGGACCAGGATCCCTGACGACCATCCTGCTGGCGTTTGGTCCCGCGACGGGCAAACCATTGTTGTTTGCAGGGCTGCTGGCGTGCGTGGCGATTGCGCTCGTGATCACGCTGCTGACTCTGTACATGGTTACGCCGATCAATCGCCTGATGGGCGTGACGGGCGCCAATGTGATGAACCGCCTCTTTGGTGTCGTGCTGGGCGCGCTTGCTGCCCAATACATGATCGACGGCCTGCGCAGCAGCCTTATTACCGGCTCGGGTTGAGGATCAGGCCCGGGGGCTGCAAGCGTGCGCGCAGGGCTGCAAGTTGTGGCCCGGGTTCACGTGTAGCGCCGGCGCCGCGCAGGTAGTTCTCGAGCAATCGTTCAGCCGCACGGCGCCGACCTGTCGCGAGGGCATAACTCGCGAGCGCGATCGAGTCGCTCTCCTCGGCGGCGCTGAAGTTCGCATCGAGGCTCAATCCGGCCTCGCAGAGGGTGTAAGCGAGGGCGGGTTGCTTCAGTCCAAGCAAGATGGGTATGAGTCCTTGCAGCAGGCGTGGATAGTCGCGCAACTTCGTCCAGCTTTTCCCCGCTTCGAGGATTGCATGCACGTCGACCGGGAGTTCGTCCTGGCCGGTTTCTTCGAACCATTGCTTTGCCTTTGCCGCGGCACGCTTTGATTCATGCAGGCGCAGGTCGTTGTAGAGCTCGTCGAGGAAATGCTGTCGTTTTGCGGACAGTTCAACTCCGATGCGATCGGCCTCACGCTCCGGGCTGAGACGTGGCTCGAAGGCCAGTTCGATGCGGCGCTCATACAGCACGCCTCCCATCCCCGCATACGCAATGAGGAGCAGCAATTGCTCGCTCGCGATCAGGATTGCGCCCAGCTGCAGTTGACGTGCGAGCAGGACACCAATCATTGCGCAGATCGAGATGAAGGCGACCAGCAAGGGGTACCAGAAGCCAAGCCCCTCCACCACGCGCCACATCATGAGCGGGCTGAACGCATCACGCGCCCGACCCGACATCACGCAGGCACTTATCGACGCAGGAAACAGCAGCGTCACGATCAGCAATGTGGGCCAGGCCGGCCACGCCGGGTGGAAGTAGTGCAGGCAACCCAGCGCGACCGCTGCCAGCGGATGTATCCAGCAACGCGAGTCCAGATATGGATTGGCCAGCATCTCGACCGACGCCGCTTTGCTCTCGCGCACGCCATTCGCTGCGTCGTCGATGAGATGCAGGGCGTAGTTGGTAAGCCACACCAACATCGCCCATATTGCGTATAACGAAAGAACAGCTGTAGTTACCAGGCCTGTTCCCATTGAAAAAAGCAGGCCAAGCAGCAAAGAAGAGGCTGCCACGAACAGCAAACTTGCCGGCTGGAATGGCATAGCCAGCACTTTCAGCAGGCCGAGAGCCCCTGTATCGCGATTCGAGACCTGGTCGGCAGTCTGTTTTCGTCTATCTGGGGGAACATTTCCCCGTGCTTGCTGTCTATGCAATTGCCACCTCGGCAATTATAGTGACGGCAGTCACATTGTTAGAACCAAGGATCAAGAGGATTCAGCCATGAGAGACGTTATTTACACCATCACCGTGTTCCACAGCCTCGCTGCGGTCGCGATTTTCGGCTTCATGATTTTCAGCGCCGTGCGCCTGGTCAGCCGCCAGAAGGGCTGATTCGTTCGAAACACAGGTCGTGCACTGCATGACCGAGCCGCTCGCCACGCGCCTCGAAGCGCGTACGCAAGCGGCCCGGATTGCGGGGGACATAGCCTGAGTCGGGTGACCGGTTTTTCAGACCCGGCGCATTGTTCAGGACTTCGAGCATCCACTCGGCGTAGGGCGTCCAGTCGGTAGCGAGCTGCAGGGTTCCACCGGCCGCAAGCCGGGAGGCTGCCAGTTCCGCGAATTCGGCATTGATCAGCCGCCGTTTGTGGTGGCGCTTCTTGTGCCAGGGATCCGGAAACAGCACCAGGATGGATCCGAGCGATGCTGGCTCGATGCGTTTTCGCAGTACCTCCATCGCATCCTGCTGGATTACGCGCAGATTGGTGAGCTTGGCCACCTCAGCGGCGCGCAGCAGGTGGCCCACGCCAGGGGCGTGCACCTCAATGCCGATGAAGTCCGATTGTGGATGATCCGCGGCCAGGCCCGCGAGATTCCCGCCATTCCCGAAACCTATTTCCAGCGTTCGCGAGACATCGCGGCCGAAGAGTTCCGGCAGGTCGAGCGATTCATCGCCTGCGTCGATGCCGAAGCGCGGCCAGAGTTCCTCCAGCGCACGAGCCTGCGCCTCAGTCATGCGGCCCGCACGCAGCACGTAGCTGCGGATCGCGCGGTGCCTGAGCTCTGGTCGCTCCTCGTCGCTCAACCTTCCTCCAGCTCGGCCCAGCGGGCGAAGGCTTTATCGATCTGAACGTCCAGGTCCGCCAGCTGCGCGAGTGTTTCAGCCACTGCAGCGTGGGGTTGGCTGTAGAAAGAGGGATCGGCAGCCTGCGCAGTGAGTGCTGTCTTGCGCCGCTCCAGATCTTCAAGTGACGCGGGCAGCTGCGCCAGCTCGCGCTGCTCTTTGTAAGAGAGCTTGCGACGCGCTGGCTGCAGAGAAGGCGCAAGCGATGCCGTGACGCGTCTCGACGTGGATGCCACGACCTTCGCAGCATCCCGCTCGCCGCGCCAACGCTCCCAGTCGCTGTAACCACCCACGAAGTCCCGCACGCTGCCATCGCCCTCGAGTACCAGCAGGCTCGTGACCACGTTGTCGAGGAAGGCGCGGTCGTGGCTTACCAGCAGCAAGGTACCCGTGAATTCGGCAACCAGTTCCTGCAGCAACTCCAGCGTGTCGATGTCCAGGTCATTCGTCGGTTCATCGAGCACCAGCATGTTTGCCGGCTGCGCGAACAGCCGGGCGAGCAGCAGTCGATTGCGTTCTCCACCCGACAGCGCGCGCGCCGGAGTCAGCAGCTGGTCGGGGCGGAACAGGAAGTCGCGCAGATAGCCGGAGACATGACGGTTCTGGCCATTCACGAGCACGAAATCGCTGCGCGCGTTGATGTTGTGCGAGACGGTGGCATCCAGATCAAGCTGCGCGCGCTGCTGATCGTAGTAGGCAACCTCGAGTCGACCGCCGCGACGAATATGCCCGCTGCTGGCCTCGAGCTCGCCAAGCAGCAACTTCAGCAGCGTGCTCTTGCCGGCACCATTCGGGCCGACGATTCCGATCCGTTCGCCGCGCAGGATGCGGGTCGTCAGGCCGCTGAAGATGGTGCGCTCGCCGTAAGCGACCGCCGCGTCCTCGGCTTCAAAGATGAGCTCGCTCGAGGCCGCAGCCTGCTGCACGGCCATGCTGGCGTGGCCGGGACGATCGCGTCGCGCGCGATGTTTCCTCGCGCATGGCCAGCAGTGACCGTACGCGTCCTTCGTTGCGCGTGCGCCGTGCTTCCACGCCCTTGCGGATCCAGACCTCTTCCTGCGCGAGCCGCTTGTCGAACAGCTCGTTCGCGCGCGATTCATCCGCCAGCTGTGCCGCCTTCTTGGCCGCATAGTCCCTGTAGTTGCCCGGCCAGCTCGAAAGATGTCCCCGGTCCAGGTCGATGATCCGGGTCGCGACGCGATCCACGAAACGCCGGTCGTGGCTGACGAACAGCAGCGCGCCACGGAATTCGCGCAGCAGGCCCTCAAGCCATTCGATGGTGGGGATGTCGAGGTGGTTGGTCGGTTCGTCGAGCAGCAGCAACTCAGGCTGGAGCACCAGTGCGCGCGCCAGCAATGCGCGCCGCCGCCAGCCGCCGGACAGATCCTCGTAGCGTGTCTCGCCGTCGAGACCCAGCTGCGAGAGGACCGTGGCGACACGCGCCGGGATCTCCCAGCTCTCCAGCAGCGGATCGTCAGCCAGACCGGCGGTGACCACTTCGCTCACGGTTGCGGCCGCCACCGTGACGATGTCCTGCTCCAGCACCGCGAGGCGCGCGCCGGGTCGCACCCAGATCTCGCCGCCATCCGGCAACTGGACGCGTGTTACCAGGCGCAGCAGCGAGCTCTTGCCTTCGCCATTGCGCCCGACGATGCAGGCGCGCTCGCCCGGCTCTACCTGCAACGAGACCTTCTCCAGCAGCGGGCGCGAACCAAAAGCCAGCGAGACATTGTCGAGGCGCAGGATTGGCGCCATGGCGTGATTTCCAGGGGATCGAATGGAACCGCGATTCTAGTGATCCGCGCCCGGTTTCCCTACACTGATCGCGCCATGTTCCTCAATCAATTCGGCCCGGCCTCGCTCCTCATCCTGGTTTCCAACGTCGCGCTCGGTGTCGTGGGGCTCTTCTTCGCGCCCGGTTTGATCCAGCGCTGCGTGTTCCGGCCGTATGAATTCGCCCGCGGCATCCGGCGCATCACGCTGGTCACGCATGCCTTCGTGCATGCCGACCTTCCCCACCTGCTGTTCAACATGCTGACCTTCTTCTTTTTTGGTCCGCAGCTGGAAGGGTTCATCGGCACCGAGCGCTTCGTGCTGCTGTATATGCTGGGCTTGCTGGTGAGTCCGTTGAGTTCCTACCGCAAGCACCGCAACGACCCGGGCTATGCGACGCTGGGTGCGTCGGGTGCCATCAGCGCGGTGCTGTTTGCCGCCATCGTTTACTTCCCGACCAGCAAGCTGAGCCTGATCCTGCTACCGATCCCCGTCCCCGCTCCGCTTTTTGGCGTGGCGTATCTCGCCTACAGCTGGTGGTCGGCGCGGCAGAACCGCGGCAACATCAACCACGATGCGCACTTCGCTGGCGCGCTGACTGGACTCGTCTTCGTGGCGATCACCGATCCGCGTGCATGGGTGCACGCGATCCACGTGGTATTTGGCTAGCCATGAACCGCTGGCTGCGCCTGCTGTGGCTGCTGCTCACCATCCGTTCGCGTCCACCCGTACCGCCACTCGGCCCTTGCCGCACGGCGTTTCGCACCTGGTTCACGGACCTCGACGTGTTCCGCCACATGAACAACGGCATGTACCTCACCATCATGGACCTGGCGCGCCTCGACCTGATGGTGCGATCCGGCTTCTGGCGCAAGATCAAGGCGCAGGGTTGGTACCCGGTCGTGGTCGCCGAAACCATCCAGTTCCGCCGCTCGCTGAACCTCTTCAAGCGCTTCGAGATCGAGACGCGCGTGCTGGGCTGGGATGACAAGGCCGTGCTGCTGGAACAGCAGTTCTGGTGCGACGGCGATGTGGTCGCCCACGCACTGGTGCGTGCCCGCTTCCTCAGCAAGGCTGGCGGCACGGTCGCGCCGCGCGACATCGCACCGGTGGTCGGCTTCGATGCCGAATCGCCGGCACTCAGCGGCTACGCCGCGCTGTGGAATGCCGAACAGGCCGCGTGGAAGGGCGCACGCGCACCGCGCTGATACCGTTCCGCCTCCTGCGCATTGCTTATGCCCGGCGGCTCCGCACAGGCCTGCTGCTACACTTGGCGCGCCAACTACGGAGTACCCATGCCCGGCCTGCTGCCTGACGTCGATCCTGAGGGATTGCTTGAATTTTCGGTGGGTCTATACCGACCGCGCGCTCAACCACATGTCGAAGCGCTTCGTCGGCGTGATGCAGGACATCCTCGCCACGCTGAAGAGCGTCTATGGAGCGCAGACGGCGGTGCTGGTTCCGGGCAGCGGCACTTTCGGCATGGAAGCGGTGGCGCGCCAGTTCGCCAATCGCGAGAAAGTGCTGATCGTGCGCAATGGTTTCTTCAGCTATCGCTGGAGCCAGATCTTCGACATGGGCGGACTGGGCGGTGGCGCGGTGGTCTGCCAGGCGCGCCAGCAGGGCGCGGGTGCGCAGGCGCCGTGGGCACCGTGTCCCGCGGAAGAAGTGGCCGCAGCGATCCGTGCGGAAAAACCGAAGATCGTGTTCGCGCCGCATGTGGAAACGGCCAGCGGCATCATTCTTCCCGACAGCTACCTGCAGACGGTCGGTGCCGCCGCACGCGAAGTGGGCGCCCTGTTCGTGCTGGATTGCATCGCCTCCGGCGCCGTGTGGGTGGACATGCGCGCCAACAACGTGGACATACTGATCTCCGCGCCACAGAAGGGCTGGAGCAGTTCGCCCTGCTGCGCGATGGTGATGCTGGGCGAACGTGCGCGCGCCGCCATCGACGCGACCACCAGTTCTTCCTTCGCCTGCGACCTGAAGAAATGGATGCAGATCGCGGAAGGCTACGAGAAGGGTGCGCACGCCTATCACGCCACCCTGCCCACCGACGCACTGGTGCGGCTGCACGACGTGATGCTGGAAGCGCGGACTTACGGCTTCCAGAAATTGCGCAACGAGCAGTTGGACTTGGGAGCAAAGGTGCGCAAGTTGCTCGAATCAAGCGGTTTCCCGAGCGTCGCCGCCGAAGGCTGGAAGGCACCGGGCGTGGTAGTCAGTTACACCAGCGACCCGGATATCCAGAGCGGCAAGAAGTTCCTCGCTGCTGGCCTGCAGACTGCTTCAGGCGTACCGCTGATGTGTGGCGAAGGTCCGGATTTCCGTACTTTCCGCATGGGACTATTCGGTCTCGACAAATGGCACAACGTGGATCGCACGGTTGGTCATGTGGCCGCGGCACTCGAGAAGGTGACGGCCGCCTGAGGAGGTAGTCATGCGCGCAGCATTCATCGCAATGATCCTGGTGTCCGCCTCCTTGGCGAATGCCGCGGAGCCGGCCAGTCCTCCGGGCGACGGATCAGTGGGCAGTGACGTTTCCGACGCGGCCCGCGCCGTGGGCCATGCAACCCGCGATGCCGCCAAGGACGTCGGGCATGCCACACGCGATGTGGCAAAGGGCGTCGGTCACACCACGCGCGATGCCACCAAGGCGGTTGGCCACGCCACGCGCGACGTCGTCAAGCAGACTGGCCAGACGGTGCAGAAGGGCGCCAGCGAAACCGGTCACGCCATCGCGGATGGTGCGAAGGAAGCGAAGCAGGCCGTAAGCGCCGACGATGGCAAAGACAAGAAGGCCAGCAGCGCGACCACGACCAGGTAACCGGCCCTGACGCGATAGCTTCATCGCGGGGTCTTCAATCAACCAGGCCGCGTATCGCTGCCGCGCCCGTTCTTCCGCAAGCCCAGGCGAGGAACGCGCAGTTGGCTGCAACGGAAATCCAGAACGGCACGAGGAATGCGAGCTTGCGGGACTTGTGACGGAACAAGCCCTGGGCGAGCAGCGCGCCTGGCCAACCACCGGCAAGACCCCACCAGCCACAGCGTCGATTCAGTGGTGCGCCAGCGCCCGTTCATTGCTGCCACCTTGTCGAGCGCATACAGCAGGAAAGCAGCGAGGCTGGCCACGACGTAAACCGGCAGCAGAATCAGCGGCAGGGCGTTGCTGAGCGCCAATATCACGAGGATTCCGGCGAATGCTGCAACCACCAGCCAGCGCCATGTCCCGACACGCAGATTCCGTGGTTCTTCCTGCCTGCGGCCAGGGCGAGCCGACTTGACCGACTTGCGTGGCAAGCCCTTTATTTCGACGTCGGCCGCCCTGTATCGACCCGTGCCATCGCTTACGCGTTGAAAGCGGATGGCATCGCCTGTGCGAGGCGCGCGCGCGATGTCGCCGAAATCGCGCAGGTGAACGAAAACGTCCCTTGCCGCCGCCGTCCGGCCGGATGAAGCCGAAGCCCTTGTCGGACTTCCAGGTGATCAGGGTTCCCTGCTGCATCGGTTCAGTTGAAGTGGAGCGGGTGATGGGAATCGAACCCACGTTAGCAGCTTGGGAAGCTGCAGTTCTACCATTGAACTACACCCGCGCCGCGGGAACTCCGGGGCCGGATTCTAGCTTGGGTGTAGCATCGCGCAAACCTGCAAATGCCGGGGAAAGCATGTCCGTCTCCAAGCCGAAAGTGCAGAAGCCACTTGCCGATGTGAAGGGCAGGACAGCCTTCGTCACCGGTGGGTCCAGCGGTATCGGCCTGGGCATTGCGCGCGTCCTGTCCGCCGCGGGCATGAAGGTGGCCTTCACGTACAAGAACGATGCGCATCGGGATGCGGCGCTCGCATCCTTTCCCCGGGACAACGCCGGTGTGCATGCGCTGCGCCTCGACACTACCGATCGCGACGGCATGGTGCGCGCGGCCGATGAAGTGGAACGCGTGTTCGGCAATGTGCACCTGGTCGTGAACAATGCCGGCGTCGGCATTCCCGCGCTGCTCTCCGATGTTTCCTGGCGCGACTGGGACTGGTCGCTGGATGTGAACGTCAATGGCGTCTTCAATGGCGTGCGCACTTTCCTGCCGCGCTTGCTCGCGCATGGCGACGGCGGGCATATGGTGGCCACCTCTTCTTCTGCCGGCATCGTTGCGGGCACGCTGGGTGTCTATGCCACGGCCAAATTCGCGGTGGTCGGCATGATGGAATCGCTGCGCACCGAGATGGAAGGCAGCAACATCGGTGTGTCGGTGTATTGCCCGGGCCTGGTCCGTTCGAGCATCTTCGATATCGAGCGCAATCGTCCGGCCGCGCATGGCGCGGTTTCGCGCGAAGCCCCGGTGCCACCGCCGCTGAAGCCGGGCACCAAACCCATCGACATCATGGCTGGCGCGATGGATCCGCTCGAAGCCGGCCGGCAGGTGCTGGCTGGCATTCGTCGCAACGACCTGTACATCCTCTCGCATCCGGAATTCGCTCCCGTGGTGCGTGAGCGCGTGACGCTGTTGCTGGCTTCGTTCTCCAAAAAGCCCGTGCCGCCTGGGCGACGCATCGCGACAGCTGCGATCACTCCGGACATCTACGCTGCAGAACTCGCGAAGAAAGGCTTGCTGAAGACACCACGCAAGGCCGCCGCGAAGAAAGCAGCAGTAACAAAGCGCGTTGCGAAGAAGAAACCAGCGAAGAAGTCGCCGCGCCGCCGCGCCTGATGCGCTGCTGCCGGGAAAACGTCAGAATGCGCGCGCAATGGCACGCATCACCGGGGGGCAAAAATGAGCAACTGGGAAATCCTGCAGGCGCTGGTGTTCGAGCCGCGCAAGGCCTTCGCTGAAATCGCCGAACGGCCGAAGTTCTGGTTTCCGCTGCTGGTGCTCGTCATCGCGGGCCTTGTGACTGCAGTCTGTATGCCTCCATCGTTGATCTTGCCTGGTCGACGGACAGGGACATGCACCACAGCGCGCTGGCGCGCACGCTGACCGAGGACCAGATTGCGCAGCGTGCGCAGGTGGCGGCCGGTCACCGTGGCCTGATCGTTTCGATCGCTGTCTTGGGCGTGGCGATCGGTGTGCCTTTCGTCATGGTGATCACCACGCTGTACAACCTGCTGGTTGGCAAGATGTTCAGTTTCGAGCGCAGTTTCCGGCAATGGTTTTCCTTCTGCAGCTGGACAGGGTTGCCCTCGGCACTGACGGCAATCCCGGTGGCGCTGGTGCTCGCCACCACCGAAACCACCCAGATCGGCCAGGAAGTGTTGCAGCCGTTGTCACTGAACGCGCTGTTCTTCCATCGCGCTGTCGGTGAACCCGGCTTCTCGCTGCTCAACGGCCTCAATCTCGTGCAGTTCGTGACGCTGTATCTCTCGGTGGTCGGCATAAAGGCGTGGTCCGGCCGTAGCTGGCTCTTCAGCATCCTGTTCATCGCTGTTCCGTGGCTGCTGATCTACGGCATCTGGGCGCGGGTCTCTTTCAGCTGAGGAACAAGCCGCCGGAAGCGGCTTGTCTAATATCAGGTGGCTGATATAGTATCAGGTACCTTATTCAAACAAACCTCGGGGACTCGGGGTCAGAGGGACGCTCATGACCAAATCCGGCCGGATCCTGATCCTCGTGGCGTAGTGGCGCTGCTGATGATTCCCGTGGTGATGAAGCGCGTGCGGGGCGGCGATGCCAAGGAAGTCGAGGCGCAGACGGTCGAGAAGCACGTCATCACGCCGACCATCCTCGCCTCCGGCAGCCTCACCTACCAGACCGAGATCCGCATGGTTTCGGAAGTCATGGGACGCGTGAAGGCGCTGTATGTGAAGGAAGGCGACAGCGTGAAGCAGGGCGACATGCTGCTGCAGCTGGATCCGGCCACGGTGAGGGCGCAGGTCGACCAGCTCGCGGCGAGCCTGGCGCAATCGCGCCTGGCCATCGAGCGGCAGCGCCTTGCCGCCGCCTCGCTGGAATCCAAATGGAAGCGTTACCAGACACTGCGCACCTCAGGCCTGGTCGACGCCAACACGTTCGATGAACTGAGCTCGCAGCGTGACCAGGCCAACGTCGACCTCAGCAGCAGCCAGCAGATGGCGCTGCAGACCGAGGCGCAATTGAAGCAGGCGAACGAACAGCTCGCGAAGACCGAACTGCGCGCACCCATCAATGGCCGCGTCACGCAGATGATCATCAAGATCGGCGAGACCGCGGTACCCAGCGTCACCAGCATCGCCGGCTCCGAACTGCTGACGATCGCCGATACCTCGAATCTGTATGCCGAGGTGAACGTCAACGAGACCGACGTGGCGCGCGTGGTGCCGGGACAGAAGGCGAAGATCGTCGCGGCGGCGTTCCCGGACAATCATGGACCGGCGTGGTGGAAATCGTCGCCGTGTCGCCGCGCCAGGTGCAGGGTCAGGGCAAGAGCTATCCGGTGAAGATCCGCCTCGATGCTTCGGCCGACCTGCAGTTCCACACCGGCATGAGCTGCCGCGCGGAGATTGAAACGCGCGCCAGCGATGCCAGCGCGGTCGCGGCGGTGCCGGTGCAGGCGGTCTACTACGAAGAGTCCGAGGACCGCAGCAAGCCCGCGAAATCCAGCGTGTTCGTGCTGCAGGATGGCCGCGTGCACCAGAAGATCGTCGAGACCGATATCGCCGACGACAGCTACATCGGCATCAAGAAAGGCGTGGAGGTCGGCGCGCGCATCGTGACCGGGCCGGCCCGCGCGCTGCGCTTCCTGCACGATGGCGATCGCGTGCGCGAAGTCGCCGTGGCCGAGGAAAAAGGTACTGCGGCTGCTGCCGCGCAGCCCGCGACGAAGCCGTGATCGAACTGGCCGGCATCTCGAAGATCTACGAGCTCGGCGGCACGGCCTATCCGGCGCTGGACAACGTATCGCTGTCCATTGGCGGCAACGAGTTCGTCGCGCTGACTGGCGCGTCCGGTTCCGGCAAGTCCACCATGATGAACATCCTCGGTTGCCTCGATACACCGACTTCCGGCCGCTACACGCTGGATGGCGAGGAAGTTGCCGGCCTCGATGAAGAGCAGCTCGCCTCGGTACGCAACCGCAAGATCGGCTTCGTGTTCCAGAATTTCTACCTGATGCCGCGCGTGACTGCGCTCGACAACGTTGCGCAGCCGCTGATCTATCGCGGCATCGCGCCGACGCAGCGACGTGCGCACGCCGCGCGCGCGCTCAAGCGCGTGGGCCTCGGCGATCGCATGCAACATCGCCCCAACGAGCTTTCCGGCGGGCAGCGCCAGCGCGTTGCCGTGGCGCGCGCGCTCGTGGGTCGTCCGGAGCTGCTGCTCGCGGATGAACCCACCGGCAACCTCGACAGCCGCACCGCGCGCGAGATCATGGATCTGTTCGCGCAGTTGCATGCGGAGGGGCAGGCCGTGGTGATCGTCACGCACGACCCCAGCATTGCAGCAAGCTGCAAGCGGCAGGTGCGGCTGCATGACGGACGCATCGCGGAGGATCGAAGCAATGGCTGAAGCAAATGAAGCCCTGGCGCTGCCCGATCCTGTCGAAGATGCGGGCAGTTCGCGCAAGCTGCTTTATGCCCTGCAGGAGTGCCTGCGCTCGGCACTCTCGGCCATCCAGTCGCACCGGCTGCGCAGCTTCCTCACCATGCTCGGCGTCATCATCGGCGTGGCTTCGGTGATCTGCGTCATTGCGCTGGTGCAGGGCATGTCCAGTTCCATCTCGGACCAGTTCACCGGCCTTGGTTCCACCACGCTCACGCTGCGTGCCGAGACGCCGATCGCGGAGCAGATGCGCGGCAACCAGAACCGCCTGCGCTTCAGCGACGTGGACGAGCTGCGCTATCGCATCGAAGGCATCGCGCACATCACGCCGGCCGTGCCCGTGTCACTGGGCCAGGTGACCTACGGTTCGCACACCGCCGCCGGCCAGTTCTACGGCACCACCGAAAGCGCGCAGGACGTGCAGGGCATCTATCCGCGCAGCGGCCGCTTCATCACGCGCAGCGACGACGACAGTCGCCGCCGTGTGGTGGTGCTCGGCGAGCAGATCCGCAAGGACCTCGACCTGCCCGAGAAACCCGAAGGCGAGTACGTGCAGATCGGCCAGGAGTGGTTCAAGGTGGTCGGCGTGATGGAGCCGCGCGGTGAAGTGTTCGGCTTCAGCCAGGATGGCTTTTTGATGATGCCGTACCAGACCGCGCTCGCCTTCAACAGCGCAGTGGCGCGGCCGGATTTCTACGTCAGCTTCACGGTCAACGATCCGGACATGGTGGACAACGTGAAGCAGCGTGTCGCCGCACTCATCCGCCGCGCGCACGGCATCGAGGAAGGCAAGCCGGATGACTTCACCGTGCAGTCTTCCGACACTTTCCTGAAGACCTTCAAGCAGATCACCAGCACCATCACTGCGGTGGTCGCGGGCGTGGTCGGCATCTCGCTGCTGGTCGGCGGCATCGGCATCATGAACATCATGCTGGTGTCGGTCACCGAACGTACGCGTGAGATCGGCATCGCCAAGGCACTGGGCGCGCCGCGCCGTTTCATACTGCTGCAGTTCCTGATCGAGGCAATGGTTCTCGCGGTGATCGGCGGCATCATCGGCATGCTGCTCGGCTTCGGCCTGGCCTATGGCGTGGCCGCATTGATACCGAATTTCCCGCCGCCCAGCGTGCCCTGGTGGGCAGTGGCGGGGGCGTGCCTGTTCTCCATGCTCATCGGCATGGTGTTCGGCATCCTGCCGGCCAGCAAGGCCGCGAACCTCACGCCCATCGACGCCCTGCGATACGAATAGTCAATTCACGGTAGCCGCGGCGGATCCCTATTTCACGCTCCCGCCGGGCTGTGCTGTAATGCCGCCCCCCCAAGGCCAGTGCCTGCGGCTTGATCGCCGCGCAACGCTGTCCCGCAAGCTGGCCGCGCCGCGCGGCGCCGGCCTCAAGTTCATCAAGGAGACTCGTTCCTCATGGCCGTGATTAACGCAACCAGCGAGCAGATCCGCACGCTGCTGAACAATGCCTCGATCGAGATGACCTGCAAGGACACCGAGGCTCTCGCCGAAGCCGCGACGCTCGTGCCCAAGAACACCGACATCTTCATCGCGCTGTTCCCGAACCAGACCTGGGATGACCTGAAGGTCGCCGCGAAGGCCGTGCGCGAAGCGGGCCTGAACCCGGTGCCGCATGTGCCCTGCCGTCGCATCAAGGATCGCGCCGAAGTCGCGTCCATCGCCGGCAAGCTGGCGCAGGAAGCCGGTGCCTCGCGCATCCTGCTGATCGCCGGCGACATGCCCCGCGCCGGAAGGTGCGTTCGATTCCACCATCGGCGTGCTCGAGACCGGTGAATTCACGAAGGCCGGCATCAAGACCTTCTACATGGCCGGCCATCCGGAAGGCCATGCGCACATGACGGTGGACCAGCAGCGACAGTTCGAAGCGCGCAAGGTTGCGCTGTCGAAGGAATTCAACTTCGAGCTGAAGTTCACCACGCAGGTGTGCTTCGAATCCGAGCCCATCATCGGCTGGGAAAAGATCATGCGTGCGAATGGCATCACCAACACGATTCGTCCGGGCCTCGGTGGCCCCGCCAGCATCAAGACGCTGCTGCGCTATGCCAAGATCTGCGGCGCCGGTGCGTCGATCCGCGCGCTGACCAGCGGCAAGGCCAGCCTCATCGCCGGCCTCTTGAAAGACAGCGGTCCGGAAGAAGTGGTCACGCAGCTCGCGGCCGCGAAGGGCAGCGGCGGCTCGAACTTCGAATCCGTGCATCTGTTCTCCTTCGGTGGCTTCCTGAAGACCACCAAGTGGGTCTCGGCGGTGCAACACGGCCGCTTCGAGATCGACCAAAAGGATGGAGACTTCACAGTTTCGATGTAGCGTTCCGACCGGCGCGGCGTGAGCCGTGACCGGCGGGATATGATGTTTCGGAGTTCGCAGTCCATGGAGGGTCGTCGCTGACATAGGGACATGCAGGAATCCGCCACCAAAACGGAAGCGCGACGCGTACTCGTGGTCGATGACCACCCGGTCGTGCGCCAGGGCATCAAGCTCGTCATCAATGCCGAGCCGGACTTCACTGTCTGCGGCGAAGCGGAGAACGAGCAGAGCGCGCGGCGCATGCTGCGCGAACTGCAGCCCGATGCGCTGGTGGTCGATCTCTCGCTGGGTGCCGGCGGCGATGGCTTCAACATCGTGCGCGACGTACATGCGCATTTCCCGCAGCTGCCCATCCTCGTGATGTCCATGCACGATGAAACCGTGTACGCGGATCGCCTGTTCGCGCAGGGCGCCTCGGGCTACATCATGAAGCAGGCCGCCGCCGACCAGCTGGTTACGGCACTGCGCTCGGTGCTGCGCGGCGAGCGCTTCGTCAGCGAGAACCTCAGGCGCCACATGGCCGAACGCGGTGCCGATGACGGCGACCATGTATCCAAGCTGTCGGCGCGCGAACTGCAGGTCATCAGCCTGATCGGCCAGGGCCTTGGCACGCGCGAGATCGCCGAACGCCTGTCGCTTTCAGTGAAGACGGTCGAGACGCATCGCCTCGCCATCAAGCGCAAGCTCACGCTCGATACCAACTCGCAGCTGGTGCAGTACGCGATCAAATGGCACAGCCCGTCGGCGGGTTGATCGCCCCGAAGCTTCTTGCCTGGCACGACCGCGCCGGGCGCCACGACCTTCCCTGGCAGACCGAACGCACGCCGTATCGCGTGTGGGTTTCGGAAGTGATGCTGCAGCAGACGCAGGTCGTTGCGGTGATTCCTTATTTCCAGCGCTTCATGCAGCGCTTCCCCGATGTACGTTCGCTGGCCGATGCGCCTGCCGACGAAGTGCTGCATCACTGGTCCGGCCTTGGTTACTACGCGCGTGCGCGCAACCTGCAGCGCGCCGCCCAGCAGGTAGTCGAACTGCACGCCGGCGCGTTTCCTGAAGAGTTCGAGCTGGTCGCCGCATTGCCTGGAGTAGGGCGCTCAACAGCTGGCGCGATCCTCGCCATTGCGTGCAACCAGTCGCATCCCATTCTCGATGGCAACGTGCGGCGCGTGCTGTCGCGGTTGTTCGCAGTGGAAGGGCGCACCGGTGAGCGTGCCTTCGAGAACGAGCTGTGGCGCATCGCTGCGGAACAGACGCCGGCGCAGCGGGTGGCGCAGTACACGCAGGCCATCATGGATCTGGGCGCCACCGTGTGTACGCGACGCAAGCCGCGTTGTGATGCATGCCCGCTGGCGCAGGAATGCGTCGCGCATGCGCAAGGCGATGAGGAAACTATCCCGCGCCGAAGAAGCCACTCCAGCGCCGCGCGCGCGCGACCTGGATGCTGTTCGCGCGCCGCGCCGACGGCAGCGTGCGGCTGGTGCAGCGTCCGGCGAGCGGCGTATGGGGTGGTTTATGGTCGCCGCCGGAATTCGCATCGCGCGCGGCGGCCGAGCTTGCGCTGGCGTCGGCGGAAGGCCTGCACGCGGGCGATCCGCTGCTGCATGCATTCACGCACTTCGATCTCACCATCCATCCATTGTGGATTCGCGCGCGCGACGAGGCAGCCGTGGCCGACGAGGCGGCGGCTCTGTGGTACAACGTCGCGCGTCCCGCCCGCATCGGGCTGCCGCAACCCGTCGCCGAACTGCTGAAGAACCCGCCATGACCCGCACCGTCCAATGCGTCCTGCTGAAGCGCGAAGCCCCCGGCCTCGAGCGCCTTCCTTACCCCGGTCAGCTGGGTCAGCGGATCCTTGACAATGTCTCTCAGGAGGCCTGGGCCGGCTGGCTGCGCCACCAGACCATGCTGATCAACGAATACCGCCTGACGCCGGTCGACCCGAAGGCGCGCAAGTTCCTGGAAGCCGAGATGGAGAAGTATTTCTTCGGCTCGGGCTCGGAAAAACCCAAGGATTTTCAGGCTCCCGCACCCTGAAGCGGGCCGTTTGGCCTTGACGCCCCGAAGGCCCCCCCGGTCTAATACGCGCCCACTGCGCCCAGGTAGCTCAGTTGGTAGAGCAGCGGATTGAAAATCCGCGTGTCGTTGGTTCGATTCCGACCCTGGGCACCACTTTTCCACGCAAGCCGGCCAAGCCAATGAGCTCGACAACGCCGCAGCACGCGGGTGCGTGGAGCCCGTTCCAGTTCCCGGCCTTCAGTCTGTTGTGGACCGCAGCGCTGCTATCGAACACCGGCAGCTGGATGCACGATGTCGCCGCCGGCTGGCTGATGACGACGCTCGCGCCGACCCCTTTCATGGTCGCGCTGGTACAGGCCGCAACCACATTGCCCGTGTTCCTGCTCGCACTTCCCGCTGGCGCGCTCGCGGATCGCTGCGACCGTCGCCGCCTGATGATGCTGGTGCAGGCCTGCATGCTGGTGCTCGCGGCATTGCTCGGCATCCTCGTGCTCATGGGTGATGCCAATACGACCGTGCTGTTGCTCATCACCTTCGGCCTGGGCATCGGCACCGCGATCAGCTCACCGACATGGCAGGCCATCCTGCCGCAGCTCGTGCCACGCGTGAACATGCCGCCGGCCGTGGCGTTGCATGCCGTGGGCGTGAATCTCAGTCGCGCGATTGGTCCCGCACTTGGAGGACTCCTGATCGTGGGGCTGGGCATTGCGTGGCCCTTCTTCATCAATGCGCTGTCCTTCGTCGCCATCATCATTGCCTTGTGGCGCTGGCAACCAGCCACTGCGGTGCCCGCAAAGCCGCCAACGCGCGAAAGCTTCGCCGCTTCGATCCGCGTCGGCTTCGTGCATGCCTTCGAGAACCAGGCCTTGCGCAATACGCTGCTGCGCTCGATCGCCTTCTATATCTTCGCCAGCGCTTACTGGGCTTTGCTGCCGCTGGTGGCGCGCCAGCAGCTGGGTGGCGATGCGCGCCTGTTCGGCATCCTCGTCGGTTGCATCGGCGTTGGCGCAGTGACCGGCGCGCTGCTGTTGCCGCGCGTGCGTGCGCGCTTCGGTCTCGATGGCACATTGATCGCGGGCACCACGGGCACGGCGCTGGCCATGGCGGGCTATGCGCTGATACACCGGCCCTGGCTCGGCATGCTGACCAGCTTTGTCGCCGGTGCGTCGTGGCTCGCCTCGCTGTCGTCGTTGAACGTGGCGGCACAGCTGGCGGTGCCGGACTGGATCCGTGCTCGTGGCATGGCGCTGTACACCGCGGTGTTCTACGGCTGCCTCGCCGCAGGCAGCCTGTGGTGGGGATGGGTCGCCACACACCTTATGTTGTCACCGGCCTTGCTGCTGGCGGCAACAGGTGCGCTGCTGGCGCTGCTGCTCGCACGCGGGATTCCACTGCATCGCGCATCGTGATGGTCATTTGAGCGCGCGCCCTTACATTAGTGTCGTGATCAATCCGGTCAAACGCCTGCCGCTGTTCCTGCGCGTCGCCCTGCTGGGCGTACTGGCGCTGTCGGTGCTGGCGCGGCCCATGTATTCCAACTGGTGCGAAACACACCAGCTCGGCCACGCGCTCGCCGCGCTGGGCCACGAGAAATTCCGTCCGGATTCGCGTGCAGAGCTGCAGCTCGATGCCGAGCACGCGCGTGGTGGCCACGGGGCTCTGCACAGCGATGATGGCGGTGCCTATGCGGGCCTGCCGGCGATGACGGTGGTGCCTGTCGTCTATTTCGAGTCCATGCTGAATCCGCTTGCCGTCGAGTTGCCGGTTCTCGTGCAACGTCCCGACAAGCCGTTCCGACCTCCGATCGCGTAACGACGCGGCGCGGCGCGCGCGCCAACATCCATCACTCGTCGACCTGCGAATGATTTCGCCGGCGCTGCTTTTGCGGGCGTCGTAGTCGACGCGTGATCCGTGGCCGATGAGGTTCCGGCTGGAAGGAATTCCAGTCCG
The DNA here is from genome assembly GCA_037200665.1 of Pseudomonadota bacterium. Taxonomy (GTDB): domain Bacteria; phylum Pseudomonadota; class Gammaproteobacteria; order Steroidobacterales; family Steroidobacteraceae; genus ZC4RG30. The sequence goes on from JBBCGD010000004.1 coordinate 121,043, forward strand.
GTAGTCATCAGGCCTGTTCGCGACGATCGGGATCCTTCGATGTTCCATCGCATGGCGTTGTTGCTGCTGGTGCTGGCAGCGACGAGCGCGCAGCAACTGGTGGTGCAGACGCACTGGCATGTCGTGCCGGTGCGCCGTGCCGTCGCGACCGCGTCTCCGACCGACGCGGGCTCGACGACGGATGACGGCTGCCTGCTGTGCCAGATTGCCGCGCATGCCGGCGCGGCCGCGCCGCCTGCGGTGTTGCACGAGTTCACGACCGGCAGCGATGCCGTGGCGTACGTCGCTGCGTTTTGTTCCACCGATGTCCCCGCCGTTCCGGCACATGCCTGGCAGAGCCGCGGCCCGCCCGCAGCCTGAGCTTCCTTCGTTTGCAGTCGTGCGCAACCCGCAACGGGTGCGCACCAATCAGGCATCCAAATTCCAGGTGACAACATGTCCAAGTTACGTATCACCGGCGCCGTACTGGCGCTGGTCCTTTCTTCATGGCAATCCCCGCTGTTCGCACAGCAGGCAACACACGACGAGGATCTCGAGGAGGTCGTGGTCACGGCTTCGCCCATCGGCGATCCGGATCACCTCGCCACCATCGCAGGCAGCGTCGATCGCGAGCAGCTGTTGCGCTCGGGTGGCAACACGCTGGCCGATGCACTCAGCGACGTGCCCGGCGTATCCAGCACCGGCTTCGCCGCCGGTGCCGGTCGTCCCGTCATCCGCGGCATGGACGCGAACCGCGTGCGCGTGCTCGAGGATGGCATCGGCAGCTTCGATGTCTCCGACGTCGGTCCCGACCACGGCGTGCCCATCGATCCCTTCACCGCCGACCGCGTGGAAGTGGTGCGTGGCGCTGCGACCCTGCGCTATGGCAGCCAGGCCATCGGCGGCGTGGTCAATGCGATCAGCAATCGCGTGCCCACGCATCTCACGGATGGCACGCTCGAAGGTGAAGCCGTAGCCGAGGGCGGCACTGGCGCGGACAGCCGCGACTTCGCCGGCCAGTTCAACATGCGCGACAACGCCTTCGCGCTGCATGCGGATGCCTTCGATCGCCACTCGGGTGACTACGACACTCCCGACGGGCACCCAGGACAACTCCTGGCTGCACGCACATGGTGGTGCACTGGGTGGCGCGTGGATCAGCGGTGGCGACGACCTCGGGCTCGGCATCGAACGCCATGTGTCGCGCTATGGCATACCTGCCGATACCTCCTTCATCGACATGCAGCAGACCAAGCTGTCGCTGCGCTCGGGCTGGGCACTGGATGCCGGTCCGTGGCAGAAACTCACCGTCGATGGTGGCTGGGCCAACTATCGCCACAGCGAGATCGATGGTGGCGAGGTTGATTCCACTTTCAAGGACAAGGAATGGGATTCGCGCGCCGAGGCCGTGGGTGGCCAATGGGGCGTGTTCTCGTCCACTGCGATTGGCGTGCAACTCCAGCAGCGTGATTTCTCGGCGCTGGGCGAGGGTGAGGATTACCTCTTGCCTACCACCACGAAGAACCGCGCCGCCTTTGGCTTCGCCGAAGCGCCGCTGGCCCAGGCACTGCGCCTGCAGTTCGGCGCGCGCGTGGAGAACGTGCAGATCGACGGTACTTCCGGCGACGATGTGGCGCATTCGCTGAGCTTCACGCCGATCAGCGGTTCGGTGGGCCTGGTCTACGACGTGGCTGACCCGTGGCGACTGGGCCTGGCGCTGTCATCGGCGGCGCGCGCGCCGGCGCAGACCGAGCTGTTCGCGCATGGTCCGCATGATGGTCCGGCCACCTTCGAGACTGGCGATGCCACGCTGGGCATGGAACGCGCCGACTCCGCCGAGCTGTCGCTGCGCTGGCGCGGTGAACGCGTGCATGCCGACGGTTCGGTGTGGATGACCAACTTCAACAACTACATCTATGGTGACCTGACGGGCCGCCACTGCGACGACGCGGGCAATTGCGCCGTCGACAGCGACGATGACCTGAAGGAGTTGTTCTACCGCGCGCATGACGCGCGCTTCCGTGGTGCCGAGGGTCATGCGCAGATCGAACTGCTGCAGCAGGGCTCGGGTCATCTGCACCTGGACCTGCTCGCCGATACCGTACGCGCACAGCTCACTGGCGACGCGGGCAATGTGCCGCGCATTCCGCCGTACCACGTGGGTGGCGGGTTGAGCTGGCAGAGCCCGCGCTTCGATGCGGGTGTCACCGTGAAGTACGCCGGCAAGCAGGACGACGTGGCCAATGCCGAGACCGACACCAGGGGCTTCACCAACGTCGATGCGCAGCTGGCCTGGCGACCGATGCTCGCGCATCCGGAGATCGAGGTGGCCCTGATCGGCCACAACCTCACCGACAGCGTGCAGCGTAATTCGGTGGCACTGAACAAGGACGAGGTGGAGATGCCGGGTCGCGATATCCGGTTGATGATTCGCGCCAGGTTCGAGTAAGGGCGTGGCTGCACCGGTCGGCATCGGGCCGGCCGGTGCTTCCCGCGGCGCGGATACTAAAGAATCCGTCATGCCGCGGCAGATCCGGACTTTGCCGGTGGCGACCCAGGCTTCCGGCCCGTACAGTAGTGCCCGTGATCCTTTCGCCCAAACGGCTGTGGCTGATCCTGCGTGGCGGCGTACTGGCGCTGGCGCTGCTGACCGTCGTGGCGCGACCCATGTACTCCACTTATTGCGAGACGCATCAGCTCGGCCACACGCTGGCCGCACTGGCGCATGAGAATTTCCGTCCGGATTCCGGCATCGAGCGACAGCTGGATGCGGAGCATGCGCATGGCGCGCACGGCCTGCTGCACAGTGATGATGGCGGTGCCTATGCCGACATCGCGGCGGTAGCGGTGGTGCCCGTGGTGCAGTTCGATTCGATATTGAATCCCCCCGTGGTGGAGTTGCCGTTGCTGGTGCAACGCTCCACCAATCCGTTCCGACCCCCGATCGCCTAGCGACCCGAGGCCTGCGCCCATGGCGCGGCCGCTCATCACGCGTCGCTCCGTGCACGCCATCCCACGGCGTGGCTTCGCGATCTACGCGTGATGCATCGATGCATTCCTCGCGGACTTTCCGCGCAAGGCGTGCATTCCGCTTGACCATAGATCGGGATGATTCCATGAAACAGGTTCTATTCGCCGGCGCGCTCGCCGCAATCGCTCCGTTGCTCGCCGTTGGCCAGGAAGCGCAGCCGGCGCGGCACCGGCCGGTGCCAATGGCAATGCCTTCAACCCCGCCATGAGCGTGATCCTCAACGCGCAGTACGCGCATCACTCGCTGGCTCCGGATGACTACGTGCGCGCGGGCTTTCCGCTGGCGGGCGAGGCTGGTCCTGGCGCGCAGGGACTTTCCATCGGCGAGAGCGAAGTCTCGCTGGCTGCGAACATCGACGAGAAGTTCTACGGCCAGCTGACTCTCTCGGCTGAGAGTGAGGATGGAACGGATCATGTGGGCGTGGAAGAAGCCTTCGTCGACACCACCGCGCTGCCGGCTGGCTTCACTGCGCGCGTCGGGCGCTTCTTCTCCGACATCGGCTACCTCAACAGCCACCACGCGCACACGGATAAATTCTCCGATCGCCCGCTGCCGTACCAGGCCTTTCTCGGTGGCCAGTACGGCGACGATGGCGTGCAGGTGCGCTGGGTCGCACCCACCGACCTCTTCATCGAACTGGGCGGCGAAGCCTTCCGCGGCGACCAGTTCCCCAGCGGTGGCGCGGGACATTCCGGCGTCGGTGTCACCACGCTGTTCGCGCACGCGGGTGGCGACCTCGGCGTCGAGAATTCCTGGCTCGCCGGCGTATCGATGCTGCATTCGAATACCAATGGCGCCGAGGATGGCTTCTCCGGCATCAACAAGCTGTACATCGCCGACGTCACCTGGAAGTGGGCGCCACAGGGCAACACCAAGGATGGCGGCATCACCATCCGCAGTGAGTACTTCATCGACGACCGCGATGGCACCTACATCGCTCCCGACGATGCGCTGGATCCGGCGCAGGCCTGGGATGGCAAGCGTCGCGGCTGGTACGTCGAGGGCGTGTACCGCATCAACCGCATCTGGGAAGCCGGTTACCGCTTCGACCAGCTGCTCTCCGCCAGCAGTGGTCCGCTTGCCACCGGCTTCGATCCTTCGCGCAACAGCGTGATGCTCACCTGGCGCAACAGCGAGTTCAGCCTGGTGCGCCTGCAGTTGAGCCGCGACCATCCGAATCCGGTGGATCACGACAACGCGGTGACACTCCAGATCCAGACCGCGCTCGGCGCACATGGCGCGCACAAATTCTGATTCGAGGAAAACCTGTATGAAACTGAAAATATTCTTCTCCACATTGCTGCTGGCATTGTTCGCATTGCCGGCGTCGGCCAGGTTGCAGGCGTTCGCCTGCGAACCGGAGTGGGGTTCGCTGCTGCAGGAACTGGGTGGCGACAAGCTCGACATCAGCGTCGGCACCACGGCCCTGCAGGACGTGCACCAGATCGACGCCAAGCCCAGCTCATCGCCAAAGTGCGCAAGGCAAACCTGCTGGTCTGCACCGGCGCGGAACTGGAAGTGGGCTGGCTGCCGCAGCTCATCCAGCAATCCGGCAATCATGAGGTTGCCGATGGCCCCGGTTACTTCCTCGCCGCCAACCAGATCACCACGCTCGAAAAACCGACACAGCTGGATCGTGCTGCGGGCGACGTGCATCCCGAAGGCAACCCGCATTTCCAGCTCGATCCCTATCGGGTGCTGAAGATTGCCGGTGCGCTGGAAGCGCGGCTTGCACAGCTCGACGCAGCGAATGCATCGACCTACCAGCAGCGCCTCGCGGATTTCACCACGCGCTGGCAGGCTGCCACGAAGAAGTGGGAGAGCAAGGCCGCGCCGCTCAAGGGCAAGAAGGTGGTCGTGCACCACATCAGCTGGGTGTACCTGAACCAGTGGCTGGGTCTCGAACAGATCGGTGCACTGGAACCCAAGCCCGGCGTGCCGCCGACGAGCGCGCACCTGTCGAGCCTGATCAGCACGACGAAGTCGCAGGGCGCCTACGCCATCATCACGGCTGCATACCAGGATCCGAAGCCGGCGCAGTGGTTGTCTGAACGCACCGGCGTGCCATACGTGGTGCTGCCGTTCACCGTCGGCGGCGATGCGCAGTCGAAGGATCTGTTCGGCCTGTTCGATTCCACCATCGACAAGCTGCTGGGTCTCGCGAAATGACACTGGAAGGGCTCGACGTCAGCATCCTTGGGCCGGCCATGCTGGCCGGCGTGATCGTGCTCGCCACCCATGTGCCGCTGGGACGGCAGGTGCTTTCGCGCGGCATCATCTTCATCGACCTTGCGATTGCACAGATCGCCGCGCTGGGTGTGATCGCCGCGCAGTTCGGGGGCGTGGATGAGCATGGCATCGGCGTGCAGGTTGCCGCCGCCGTGGCCGCGCTTGCAGGTGCTGCACTGCTGGCATGGACCGACAAGCGCTGGCCGAAGATGCAGGAGCCCTTCATCGGTACCTTGTTCGTGCTCGCTGCAACCGGCGGCCTGCTGCTGCTCGCCAACAACCCGCAGGGTGGTGAACACCTGAAGGATCTGCTGGTCGGCCAGATCCTGTGGGTGAGTTACCAGCAGCTGATTCCCGCGGCGATCCTTTCGGCAGTGCTGCTCGCAATCATCGGGCTGCGCCAGGGACGCCTGGTCGGCGTGCTGTTCTATGCGCTGTTCGCGCTTGCCATCACGGTGTCGGTGCAGCTGGTCGGTGTGTACCTGGTGTTCGCCAGCCTGATCGTGCCGGCGCTCGCCACCTCCGGCATGACCGGGAAGCGCCAGCTCGTCGCTGCGTATTCGGTAGGCATCGCCGGGTATCTCTCCGGCCTCGTGCTGTCGGCCATCTTCGACCTGCCCAGTGGCGCGATGATCGTGTGGACGCTGGCCATCTGCGCATTGCTGGCACAACTGCTGCCGCCCTTCCGCGCGGCTGCAGCGGCAAGGCGCGGTTAGTTCTTCGCGGGGTTCGTGGCCGGCGTCGCGAGATCGGCGTCGGTCAGCGTGTTGAGGAAGGCGACCAGGTCATCGATCTCCGCGGCGTTCATCGCGGGCTTTTCGCCGGGCTTGCGATCGAAGGGCGGATCGCGATTGATGTTGTCGCGATACTCCGCCGGCAGGTCATCGTAGGGTTGCGGCTTGCCTTTCGCATCCTTGCCATACCAGCGCGCCGGTTGCAGGTCGCGGCTCACGTAGAACTCCACCACCTGCTTCAGGTCATGGAACTGGCCGTTGTGGAAGAACACCTTGCGTAGCGCCACGTTGCGCAACGGCGGCACGCGGAACAGCCCGCAATATTCCTTGCGTCCCGCAAGATCGGTGCGCAGCGGACCACATAGCCCGAGGTCATGCCAGTTCGCATCGTTGTTCGCCGGAATGGCGGCATTGCGCGGCACGCCCAGCGCGACGAAGCCGAAGTCGGTGAAATGCGGGAAGGCGCCCTCCTTGATCTGGCTCTGGTGGCAGCTGATGCAGTTGCCCTTGCGCTCGTCGTTGAACAGCTTGAGGCCGCGCATTTCCTGCGCGCTCAACTTGCCGGTGCCGCGCAGCCAGTCGTCATAGCGGCTGCTGTAGGGATAGAACTCGCGCGGATCCTGCTGGAAGACTTCCAGCGCCTTCAGCAAACCCTTGAAGGCGTTGTCGTGGCTGGTGAACACATCGTCGCCGTACACGGCGCGGAACTGCGCGGCCAGCAGGCCGTGTTCGAGCTTCGCGACGATGGCCTCGCTGCTGCCGTTGCCATTTCCGCTGCTGACAGCAGCGGCAGCTTCGCCTGGTCGTGCGCGCTGCTTTCGCGGCCATCCCAGGTGTGTCCGCCGGTGGGGCCCGCATCCTCGCTCTCGGTGCTGCCTTCCTCGTAGAAGTGCTCGGCGAACGAGGGCACGTCCTGCACGTAGCGCAACGAGGGTACGGCGCGCACACCAAACGCATCGAGTCCGCTGCCGCCCCTGTGCACCGGAGCATCGTCCGCCGGCCCATACGCATGCCGCGGATCGTGGCAGGAAGAGCAGGCGAGTTTTCCCGAAGCCGACAGCGATGCATCGAAGAACAGCTTGCGACCCAGCACCGTCATTTCCGGAACCGTGGGTTTGCGACTGAAAGTATCCGCGTAGAACGCCGTGGCGCTCGCGGGCTTTTTATCCGGGGGATTCGCCACCGTGTCGGTGCGATGGCAGGCGGCAAGCAGCAGCAGTGCGGTGATCGCGCTGGCAGGGCGTAAGGCATTCATGGGGTTCGCGAACATAGCAATGCAACGAGACAGAAATATTTCAGCCAATTGTCGGCAATTGTAAAGACACGGGACTGTCACATCGCCTCTCCATCCTCGCGGCTACGACACCCGTGGGGGTTTCGATGTTCCAAGGAGTCGCCATGTTCATTCCTCGCTCGTTCCGGCCGCTGACCACCGCGGTGGCCGTTGCCGTTACTGTTTCTCTTGCCGGTTGCCAGAACGATGACGTTTCGCCGACGCCGTTCGCGTTCACTGCCGTGACCAATGCGCCGCTCGCCAGCACGCAGACCAGCAACGCGATCACCGTCGGTGACATCAACAAGACCGCGCCGGTGTCGATCACGGGTGGTTCATACAGCGTGAATGGCGGCGCCTACACCACGACGGCTGGCAACGTGAAGGCCGGTGACCAGATCACCGTGCAGCTGGTTGCCGCGGCTGCGCCTGCCACCGCGAAGAGCGTGCAGCTCACGGTCGGTGACACGACCGAGCCGTACAGCGTGACCACTGTCGATGCCAACACGGCCACGACGCAGGGCCTCGCCACCAAGGTGAGCAACATCGTGGTGATCTACGCGGAGAACCGCAGCTTCGACAACATGTTCGGCCACTTTCCGAACGCCAATGGCATTCCCGCCAGCGCCATCCCGCCGCAGCTGGATCGCGACGGTACCGTGCTGCCCAAGCTGCCGGTCACCTGGGGTGGCGTCACGGTCGCGGGTTCGTCGGCGGTGATCACGCAGGCGCAGAGCGACGGCCTGGCCAATGCGCCGTTCCACATCGAGACCGCCTTCCAGGCCAATGGCGGCGGCACGCCGTCCCTGAACACCATCACGCGCGACCTGTACCACCGCTTCTTCGAGAACCAGATGCAGATCAACGGCGGCACGAACGACAAGTTCGCGGCCTACGGTGATTCGGGTGGCCTGCTGATGGGCTACTGGGATGCCTCCAGCACCTCACTCTATGGCCTCGCCTCGCAGTACGTACTGGCCGACAACTTCTTCCAGGCCGCGTTCGGTGGTTCCTTCCTGAACCACCAGTACCTGGTCTGCGCCTGCGCGCCGACCTATCCGAGTGCGGACACGGCTGCCGCGCATCCGACCATCTCGGTGGTCGACATGAACGGCGCCGCGTACACGCACAACCTCACGCTGAACACGGCTTCCGCCAGCTACAAGGCTTCGGCGCTGGACGGCATCCCGGTGTTCACGCTGTCGGGCAACATCGCGCCGCTGGATTACTTCGGCACCGGCGATGGCTATCGCGCGGTGAACACCATGCAGCCGCCTTACCAGCCCAGCGGCAATGCGCCGGCCGGTACCGATTCCACGCACCTGTATGCCAGCACGGCCGCTGCAACCACGCTGCCGCCGCAGACGCAGACCACCATCGGCGACCAGCTCAGCGCAAAGAACATCAGCTGGGCCTGGTACGGTGGCGCCTGGAACCAGGCCACCGCTTCGACGACAGCCGCGACCTATGCACAGCCGCTGGCGAACCCGGATCCGGTCACCGGCCTGGCGCGTGCGCCGACCTTCCAGTTCCATCACCAGCCGTTCAACTACTACGCCAACTTCGATCCGGTGACGCATGCCGTGGAGCGTGCCGCGCACCTGAAGGACTACGACGACCTGGTGGCTGCCGCCAGCAGTGGCACGTTGCCTGCCGTGGCGTTCTACAAGCCGCAGGGCAACCTGAACCAGCATCCGGGTTACGCCAACGTCGCCGATGCGGATGCGCACATCGCGCAGCTGGTGAACCGGCTGATGACCGGACCGCAGGCCGACCACCTGGTCATCGTCATCACCTACGACGAGTTCGGTGGCCAGTGGGACCACGTGGCGCCGCCCAAGGGTGACCTGCTTGGACCGGGCACGCGCATCCCGGCCATCATCGTGTCGAAGTTCGCGAAGAAGGGTACGGTCGACCACACCCAGTACGACACCGCGTCGATCCTGCGCCTGATCGACCGCCGCTTCGGCATCGCTCCGCTGCCAGGCGTTACCGCCCGCGACACCGCCTTGCAGGCCAATGGCAAGCCGGCGATGGGCGACCTGACGAACGCGCTGCAGCTGTACTGAGCCGCGACGCTCGCTGACGGAAAAAGGGCGCGGCGATGCGAATCGCCGCGCCCTTTGCATCAGGGCTTCAGAACTTGTACGTGACCTTGCCGTACAAGTAGCCGCCGTTGATGCCGAAGGGCGAGAACGGCGGGTAGATCGCGACCGCCAAGTTGTCTTCGTCGGCGCGGTAGGTGGCCAGCAAATCCTTGTTCGTGCCCTGCGGATACTTGTTGAACAGGTTCTGCGCACCCACCGTGAAACTCAGGCCCTCTGTCGCGGCCCAGCTGATATCGAGATTGGTGATCGGCGTCGTCTTGATGCGCGTCGGATAGGCGCCTGAACCGTAGTAGGTCTGCACCAGCTCCGACTTGCCGTACAGCACTTCACGCAGGTTCACGGAGACCGGCCCCACCTTGAGCAGGCCACCAACGTTGAATACGTAATCGGGCGCCGTGTCTTCCAGGTTCGAGAGCGCCTCCGCATCGAACAGCGTCTGGCTGGCCAGCTCCACCGGCGTGGGGCGCACCTTGCCCACCCTGGTCTTCGTGTACGTGCCACCCACCGTCCAGTTGATCGAACCCCAGTCCATGCTGCTGAGGTAGCTCATCACCAGATCAGCACCGCGCGTGCGGGTGTTGATGCCGTTGGCGAAGATGTTGATGCCGGTGTTGCCGCTGGCCTGCACCTCCGGATCGAGTACGTTGCCGTTGGCGATGATGGCGTTGGTCACTGCCTGCGATCGCGGTTCACCGTTGACGGTGCCGTTGAGTGAACCGGTGCTGGCAATGCGGTTGCGCAGCCGGATCTGGTAGATGTCCAGCGTGGCGAGGAAATTCGGGATCGGCTTGAGCACGATGCCGGCGCTCTGGCTGATCGACTTCTCCGGTTGCAGGCCATCGCCCAGGCCAACCAGCGCGGCGGCCGGCGCGTTCGGCGGCAGCTGCACGTACGCCGTCGTCGGGCCGACGTTGGTGGCCGAGTAAAATTCTTCCGCAAGCGTCGGCGCGCGGAAGCCGGTGCTGAAGGTACCGCGTACCGCGAAGGCATCGCTGATGTCGTAGCGCGTGGTGAATTTGCCGATGGTGGTGCTGCCGAAGTCGCTGTAGTCCTCGTAGCGACCGGCGACGTCGATGGTCCATTGCGGCACCGGGTTCACCACCACGTTGGCGTACACGCCTTTCTGGTTGCGCTTGTGCCGGCCGGCATCGGTGAGCGCGTAGCCCGGGAAGGATTGTCCGCCTTCGACATAGCGCGAAGCCACGTCGCCCGGTGCTATTTCGTACACATCGCGGCGCGCTTCGGCGCCGAAAGCAAGCGTGACGGGTACGGCCGTCGCCAGCTGCTTCACCAGGTCGAGGCTGGCGGTCCATTGCTCGGAGGTGAAGGTGCCGTCGAAGAAATTGCGCGGCGTGGCGCCGGTGTCCGCATACAGCGAGGCATTGGCGCTGTTGAGGGTGAAGACATCCATCGCGTCCTTGCCGTAGACGGTGGACAGATCCACCGTCCAGCCGACCACTTCGCCGCTGATGCCCAGCGTGGTGGAGAAATCATCCTCGTCACCCTTTTCCTTCGGGTTGAAGCCGTAGAGGAAGGGATAGACCGGATCGGCCGGGCCAGCACCATCCGGGTCATACGACACGCGCGAGGGCATGCGCAGGTTCTCGTATGACTCGGCCTCCTTGTGGCCCCAGGTGCCGACGAAATACAGCTCACCCTTTTCGCCGAAGTTCAGGCCCGCACTGAGGCCGGTGGTGACCAGCTGTGATTTCGCATCACCCTGGATCTTGTTCAGGTACGGATAACCATCGATGTACTGCAGGTTGGTATCCGGCAGTGAATAGCCGGCGAGGCTGCCCGCATCAACGCGTGGATCGATGCCACCACGGTTGCTGTGGCCATGCTCGCGGTATTCGGCGGTGAGGTTGAGGTAGGCGTTCTCCGCGGGTTCGAAGCCGATGTTGGCCGAGGCGTCGGGAGTCTTGCCGCCCTGGTCGAAATAGGCGCCGTAACCGCTGCTGATGAAACCGCCGCTCGCGCTCTTCTTCGTGATGATGTTCAGCACGCCGGCAATGGCATCGGTGCCGTACTGCGCGGCCGCGCCATCAGTGAGCACTTCGACATGGTCGATCATGCCGACGGGAATGAAGTTGAGGTCCGCGCCGGCGCCGCCCTGGTAGGCGCCGGAGAGCACGGCGAGGTTGCTGGTGCCATGGCGGCGCTTGCCATCGACCAGCACCAGCACATGGTTCGGTGACAGCCCGCGCAATTTGGCCTGCAGTGTCTGGTTGGACATGTCGCCGCCGAAGGACTGCGCCGTGAACGACGGCACGATCTGCGCCAGCGTGCCGATCAGGTCGGACTTGCCTGCATTTTCCAGCGTCGTCGCGCTTACCAGCTGCACGGGTGTCGCGCTCTCGGATACGGCCACGCCGATGGCGCGCGTGCCGGTGACGATCACCTCATCCAGCGTCGTGTCTCCTGCCGCGGCATGCACGACGGATGAACCCATGGCGGCAGCAACCGCTGCGACCACCAGCGGCAGACAATGATGCTTGTTCGAATTCAAGTTCATGTGGATCTCCGATCTGTTTGTTGGTTGTGCAGACGAGTTGCTCGTCAGCTGGCGCTGCGTTTCCATGCATGCGCCTTGTGGTGATTGCATTAGCAATACTCGGGCCAATGCCACGGACGTTCGATCGCGCGTCGATGCGAGATGCGGTGCGCTGTCACTGCCCGGGAATTCAAGCCTCGCGGCGCTTCATTCCGCGGACTTGATGCCGGCGGTTACGGTAGCTGTGGCTAACAACACGCCTCGCGCGCGTGCACGGCTGCCGTGCTTCGGTGCCGGCGCTGCCTGAGTGCGTGACGCACGCGCATTGCTGGTTCAGACTGCGCGCATGAACGCAGCAGCCCACGGCATCCGCATGCCGACTTACTACCTTTCCCATGGCGGCGGACCCTGGCCGTGGATGCATGGTCCGATGCGCACGCACTTCGCGCTGATGGAGCGCGCGTTGCAGGACATCCCGCGGCAGTTGCCGCAGCCGCCGAAGGCGGTACTGGTCATCTCCGGTCATTGGGAAGAGGCGGACTTCACCGTATCGACCGCGCCGCATCCCGGCATGGTGTACGACTACTACGGTTTTCCGCCGGAGACTTACACCATCCGCTATCCCGCGCCGGGTTCACCGGCAGTGGCGGCACGCGCGGCCGAGCTGCTGGGCAATGCGGGCTGGAAGGTGCACTCCGATCCCGAGCGCGGCTACGACCACGGCACCTTCAGCATGCTGGAGGCGATCTATCCGCGGGCCGAGGTGCCGGTGGTGCAGTTGTCGATGCGGCAGAGTTTCGATCCGCAGGAGCATCTCGCGGCCGGTGCGGCATTGGCGCCGCTGCGTGATGAAGGCATCCTCATCATCGGCAGCGGCCAGAGCTATCACAACCTGCGTCGCTGGAATGCATCGGGTGCGGCACCGGCCGCGGCTTTCGATGCGTGGCTGCGTCGTGCGCTGCTCGGTACTTCGCCGGCTGTGGTGCATGAGCAGCTGGTGCGCTGGCAGCAGGCTCCGGCCGCGCGCGAATCGCATCCGCGCGAGGATCACCTGATTCCGTTGATGGTGGCTGCAGGTGCGGCGGATGCGGATCCCGCCATCGCGATCTACGGCGAGATGTTCATGGGCGCGCTGGCGGTGTCGAGCTTCCGCTTCGGCGCGGATGTCGCGCCGACATCCTTCGACCAGCTCGCAGCCAAAGCCGCCTGAGTCGCAGCGGCGTTACTTCGCCGCGGTGACTTCGATCTCCACCAGCAAGCCGGGGCGCACGAGGTTCGCCACTTCGACGGTGGAGCGCGTCGGCAGGTTGGGCTGGTTGGCGTCCTTGCCGAAGAACTTGCGGTACGAAACCATCATGCCGTCGAAGTCCATGCGTGCGGGCGTGTCCTTTGTGGCCTTGGTCTTGTCGGCGACGAGATAGACCGTCATCGACACCACGTCGGCGAAGGTCAGGCCTTCGGCGGCGAGGCTGTCCTTGATCTTGGTCAGCGCGCTCAGGGTCTGCGCTTCGGTGTCGCCCCAGTAGGCGGGCGAGTTTTCCGTCGCCTTGTCATCCGCCGGCGACGCCGTGGTGCCGCTGAAGAACACCAGCGTGCGCCCGGCCGGCACGCTCACCGAACTGGCGATGGGAAAGTCGCCGGTGGACTTGTGCACGATGGCCGCCGGTGGCGCGGGCGCCTTGCCACAGCTGACCAGGATGGCCAGCACGGTGGCGGAAATCAGGCAGCTGGCCAGATGCTTGGAAACTCGCATGGAAAGTCCTTGTTGCCGGACGCGCTCATCGTGGCGTCCACATGCGGGATGATCCGCATGGCGAATGCATGCAACCGCTATGCCACGCGCGGCGGGCTGCGCTGGCGTCTTGCGCGGCGCATGCGCACGCGCCGCGGACCATTGCAGGGCAATTAACTGGCGCTTTCGTTCAGGCCAGCGCGCTTGCTCATCGGCACGAACTCGATGGTGATGCCTTCGGCCACGGGGTAATGAACCATCGGTTGGGGCTGGTAACCCAGCGCTTCGTACAGCCGCACGCCGGGCAAGGTGCCCATCAGTTCAAAGCGCGTGAAGCCCGCAGCGCTGGCCGCGCCCTCGCAACGTTCGAGCAATGCGCGACCCACGCCGCGGCGCGCGTATTCGGGATGTACGAAGAAGGCGCGGATCTTCGCCGCATCGGTGGCGGGGTCGAGCATGCCGGCATCGCGCTCCGCGCGCGCATCTCCGCCGAACAGAGTGCGCCGCTTGCTCCACCCACCGCAGCCGACCAGCGTGCCCGCCGCGAGCGAGCCTTCGGCCTGCTGCAATTCCGCGACGAAATAAGTGCCATCGGCAATCAGCGTGGTATCGACGCCGAAGGCGCCGCGCAATGCGCCTTCCACCTGCTCGGGGCGGTAATCCCCCTTGCTCAGGCCACGGGCCGAAAGCTCGATCAGGTGCTGCAAAGAAGCCTTTTCAGCGAGGTTCGCGGGGCGCAGCAGGTAATTCATCACAGTCATTGTAGTAGGCTTGCGCCCCATGTCCGGACCCCGCCTGCAAGCCGTTTCGCGCGCGCCCGAACCTCCGCAGGGAGACCCCGCGCTGGTGGCTGTCGATCGCGCGCTGTCCGAGCTGCGCCGTGGACGTGGCATCGTCATGCAGGATGCTTCGGCGCGCAGCTGGCGCCTGGTTGCGCCGCTCGAAACGGCGGATGAACCACTGGTCGCCCATCTGCTCGCACAGCCTGGCGCCGCGCTGGTCGTGACCGGCGAACGTGCCGCGCAATTGCGCGTGCCCTGCGAATCCGACGAGCTGCTGCTGCTCAGCCTTCCTGCGGGAGTGACGGCTGCGCAGCTGATGGAACTCGGCCGCCACTGGGAAGCCGATGCCTGGCGCGATGTGCTGGGTCTCGCCGTACCTCACGCCACTTGTGCCGACGCGCTTGCCACCGCGGCCGTGCGGTTGGCCAAGAGTGCGCAGTTGTTGCCGGCCTTGCTGGTGAGCGATGTGGTCACCGGCAATGTTCCCGCGAATGTGCTTGCCGTGAGTGCGGACCAGGTGGAGCGCCATGCGCATCCCACCGACGAGGACCTGATCCGCGTCAGCGAAGCGCGCGTGCCCCTGCGTGAGGCTGAGACCAGTCGCCTGGTGCTGTTCCGCGATCGGCGCGATGCCAGCGAACACGTGGCGGTGATCGTCGGTACGCCGGATGCTTCTGGCGTGGTGCCGGTGCGCGCACATTCCTCCTGTTTCACCGGCGACCTGCTCGGCAGCCTGCGTTGCGATTGCGGCGAGCAGTTGCAGACGGCCGTGAAGCGTTTGCATGACGAAGGCGGCGGCGTGCTGCTGTACCTCGCGCAGGAAGGGCGCGGCATCGGCCTCGCCAACAAGCTGCGCGCATATCAGCTGCAGGACGATGGCCTCGACACCGTGGATGCCGACCGGCACCTGGGCTTCAGCGCCGACGAACGCAGCTATGCCATCGCGGCGGCGATGCTGAAGTCACTGGGCTTCATGCACATCCGCCTGCTCACGAACAATCCGTACAAGGTGCGCGAACTGCGCGCGCGCGGCATCGACGTGGAAGAGATCGAATCGCTGCTGGCGCCGCCGAACGAATACAACAAGCGCTATCTCGACACCAAGCGCGATCGCGCCGGGCACATGATGCCCAAGGACCAGCCCTAGCTTGCGGCGCGCTCGAGTTCCTCGCTGAGTTCCAGCCACTCGGCTTCCACCTGCTCGGTTTCCTGCGCGACGCGGGCACGCTTCGCCGCGAGATCCATCTGGCGCTCGCGCTGGCTGGCTTCATAGAGCGTGGGATCGGCGAGCTGCGTGTCGAGATCCTTCGATTCCGTCGCGAGCTCGCCCATGCGCTTCTCGCAACGCGCGAGGCGCGAGCGCAGTGGCGCGAGGTTCTTGCGTTCCTTCATCGCGCTGGCGCCAGGCTTCGTTGGCGATGGTTTCGGCGCCGCCGGTTTTGCCGGTGCCGCCTTCGCTGCCGCAGGTTTCTCCGCATTGGACGCGTCGCCGCGCGCCAGCCAGCGGGCGTAGTCGTCGAGGTCACCATCGAATTCACGCACGCGCCCGCCATCCACCAGCAGGAAGGTGTCGGTGACCGTGGTGAGCAGGTGGCGATCATGCGAGACCATCACCACGGCGCCCGCGTATTCCTGCAGCGCCATCGCCAGTGCCTGGCGCATCTCGAGATCGAGGTGGTTGGTGGGTTCGTCCAGCAGCAGCAGGTTGGGCTTGCCGTAGGCGACCAGCGCCAACGCGAGGCGTGCCTTCTCGCCACCGGAGAACGGACCGATGGGCTCGAACACGCGATCGCCAGTGAAGCCGAAGCTGCCGAGGTAATTGCGCTGCTCCTGCTCGGTGGGTCGCTGTCCGAGCTGCTGCGCGAGGCGCTGCAAATGCAGCAGCGATGACGCCGCCGGATCCAGCTGTTCGAGCTGGTGCTGCGCGAAGTAGCCCACGTTCAGGTCGCGCGCATCATCGCGCGTGCCGCCGCGCGCGGGCAGTTCGCCCGCCAGCAGTTTCACCAGCGTCGATTTGCCCGCGCCATTGCGCCCGAGCAGCGAGATGCGATCGCCGGGATAGATGGTGAGGCTCGCCTTCTCGATCAGCACGCGCTCGCCATAGCCCGCCGATTGCTCCTGGATGGCGAGCAGGGGACGCGGCAGTTTCAAAGGCTCCGCGAAGCTGAACTCGAAAGGCGAATCTACATGCGCGGGCGCGATGCGCTGCATGCGTTCCAGCGCCTTGATGCGGCTCTGTGCCTGGCGCGCCTTGGTGGCGGAGGCGCGGAAGCGACGCACGAAATCTTCCATGTGCGCGACTTCGCGCTGCTGCTTGGCGTACAGCGCGCCCTGTTGCGCCAGCTGCGCGGCGCGCGCGTTCTCGAAATCCGAGTAGTTGCCGGTGTACAGCGTGGCCTTCTGCCGCTCGATGTTCACGATGCGGTTCACCACGCGGTCGAGGAACTCGCGGTCGTGCGCGATCAGCAGCAGCGTGCCGGGATATTCCTTCAGCCAGCCTTCGAGCCAGACGATGGCATCGAGGTCCAGGTGGTTGGTGGGCTCGTCGAGCAGCAGCAGGTCGGAGCGGCACATCAGCGCGCGCGCCACGTTCAGCCGCACGCGCCAGCCGCCGGAGAAATCGCGCACCGCGCGTTCTTCATCCGCGCTGGTGAAGCCGAGGCCATGCATCAGCTGCGCGGCGCGGGCACGCGCGTCGTAGCCACCGATGGTGGCGAACTGCGTGTACAGGTTGGCGAGCTTGGTGCCGTCCTGGTCCTGCGCTTCGGCGCGCGCGATGCGCGCCTCGAGCTCACGCAGTTCGGTGTCGCCATCGAGCACGAAATCGATGGCGGGCCGGTCGATGGCATCGAGCTCCTGCGCCACATGCGCCACCGCGAGGTTGGTGGGCATTTCGAAGTGGCCGGCATCCGGCTGCAGCTCGCCGCGCACCAGCGACATCAGGCTCGACTTGCCGCTGCCGTTCTCGCCGGTGATGCCGACCTTCTCGCCACGGAACAGGCTGAAGTTCGCGTCGGCGAACAGGATGCGCGGGCCGCGCCGCAAGGTGACTGCGTCGAATTTCAGCATGAGGTCGGGAAAGGCTCCCGCAGGGCGGGGCCGTCAAAACTCAACGATGGGGGCGCGAAGTTTGCCCTAGAATTTGCGCATGAACAGAACAAATGCGTTGCGGGGATTCGCGGTGGCCCTGGTTGCCGCGGTGGGTCTGTTGCATGGCGTGCCGGCGCTCGCGGAACCGGAAGTGGTGGCCAGTGAGGCCTGGGCCCGTGCCACGGTACCGGGCGCGACCACCGGCGTGGCCTACCTCGTGCTGACCAACAAGGGCAACGAGGATGCCAAGCTGCTCAGCATCACCTCGTCCGTGTGCGACAAGATCATGATCCATCGCAGCACCATCGACTCCGAGGGCGTCGCGCGCATGTGGCCGGTGGGCAAGCTGGAGATCGCGCCGGGCGAATCCGTGCGCTTCGATCCCAATGGCCTGCACGTCATGTTCATGGACCTGAAGGCGCCGTTCGTGGTCGGCCAGAAAGTGCCATTGAAGCTGATTTTCGAGGGCGAGCAGCCCATCACTGTGATGCTGGAAGTACGGCCGCTGGTTTCCGATCCCGCTGCGGATCGCGTGCACCACCCGTAAGGCGGCGCGCCGGGATGCCGGCAATCGAACGCCTGATGTTTCAACCGCCCGCGCGCTTGGCGTCGTAGCCCAGCTTCACCAGTTCCGCGACCAGTTTGTCGCGATGTTCACCCTGGATCTCGATGCGGTCACCGCGCACGGCGCCGCCGGCACCGCAGCTGCGCTTGAGCTGACCGGCGAGTTCCTCGAGCGCATCGGCTTTGAGCGGCAGCCCGGTGATCACGGTGACGCCCTTGCCACCACGACCGGCGACTTCGCGTTGCACGCGGATCTTCGGCGGACCACTGGCCACGGGCCTGCTCACCGGCTGCTGCACCGGCCTGCTCATCACCACGCCGCGGAAGGTGTGCGGCGGCTTCTTCACACCAGGCGCTGGATGCGCTGCTTGCGCCACACCAGCCGGTAGTAGGTGGACTGCAGCACCAGCATGGTGAAGAACGCGGCCGGGTAGGCCATCCATACGCCATCGACACCGTGGCTGCGGCTCATGATCCAGGCCACCGGCACTTCGACCAGCAGGATGGCGCTGATCGACAGGATGGTCGGCACCATCACCGTGCCGCTCGAACGCATCACGCCCGACACCACGGCGGAGCAGCCGAACAGCAACGTGCTCCACAGCACGATGTACAGCATGCGCAGCGCGATGGCGGTGGCTTCCGGGCTGTGCGTGAACAGCGAGATCACGTCCTTCGCGAAGATGTAGCCCAGCAGCAGCAGCGTGCCGGTGATGGCGAAATTGATGAGGATGCCGGTGCGCGTGATCGCGCCCAGGCGTTCGGGATGGCCAGCACCAATCGCCTGCGCACCGAGGATCGAACCGGCGATGGCGATCGACATCGCCGGGAACTGCACATAGCCCAGTACCTGGTTGCCGACGCCGTAGGCGGCCGTGGCGTCGGAGCCGAAGTGATTCACCATCGACAGCAGCGCCACTTCCGCGAGCGACATGATCACCATCTGCAGCGCCGTGGGTACGCCGATGCGCAGCACGTTCTTCAGGATGGTCGGGTCGATGCGCATGTGCCGGATGAGCTCGGCGTTGGGTGCCAGCGCGTGCTTCTTCCAGCGCAGGTAGAACACCAGCCATACGAAGGTCACCAGGAAGGAAGAGACGAAGCCCACGGCGGCGCTGGATACGCCCAGCTGCGGCAACCCGAACCAGCCGGAGATGAGCGCCGGCGTGACGATGAGCCCCACGCTGGTCGAGACGATCAGCGCGCGCAGCGGCGTGATGGTGTCGCCGACGCCGCGCAGGATGGTCGTCATCAGCAGGAAGGCGAAGAAGCCGGGCATGGCATACAGGCAGATGCGCGCGTAACGGGTGGCTTCGACGAGGATGTCGGGAGGTGTATCCAGATGCGCGAGCATCACATGCGCGAAGCTGCCGCCGAACAGCGCCACCACCAGGCCACCGAGCAGGCCCACGGACAGCGTCGTGCCAGCCACCGCGCGTACGCGCTCGGGCTGCTTCGCGCCCCAGGCCTGGCCGATCAGCACCGAAGCGCCCGAACCCAGCCCCATCACGAACGATATAAGGAAGAGGAACACCGGGAAGAACGCCGAGGCCGCCGCCAGCGCCTTCACGCCGATCATGTGCCCCAAGTAGATGTTGTTCAGCGTGCCGGACAGCGACTGCAGGATGTTCGCCATCATCATTGGTATGAGGAAGGCCAGGAATACCTTGCTGATGGGCTTGGGCGCAGGCACGGCGTGAGCGGTTTGCGACATGGGAAATCGGGCCATGGGTCGGTTGGCAGGCGCGGTATGATGCCAGTTCGATTCTTTATTGGTAGGCCCTTTCAACAGAGGGGCCTGTTCGACCGATGCACCAAGCCGCGGTAATCCTCGGCCTGATTATCCTGAACGGGTTGTTCGCCTCCGCCGAGCTGGCGCTGGTTTCGGCGCGGCGCACGCGGCTGAAGGGACTCGCCGATGACGGGCACAAGGGGGCGCGGGCTGCGCTTACGCTGCTCGAAGATCCCACGCGGCTGTTGTCCGCCGTGCAGGTCGGCATCACCACGATCAGCATCCTGACCGGCGTCTACAGCGGCGCGGTGTATTCCACGGATCTCGCCGCCTGGGTCATCACCATTTATCCGCGTTTCGAACCGTATGCTCAGGAGATCGCCTACGCGACCATCGTGGTCGTGATGACATATATCTCGCTGGTGGTGGGTGAACTCGTGCCCAAGCGGCTGGCGTTCGCCCATGCCGATCGCTGGGCGACGGTGGTTTCGATTCCCATGCAGCTGTTCGCGCGGGTGGGTACGCCGGTGGTGTGGCTGCTGCAGCGGTCCACCGAAATGCTGCTGAAGATCATGCCTTCCACTGGCGGCAAGCAGGGTGAAGTCACCGATGACGACGTGCGCGCACTGGCTACCGAAGGCATGCAGACCGGCGCCCTGCACAAGCTCGAAGCCGAGATGATCGATTCGGTGCTGCGCCTCGCGGATCGCAGCATCAGCGCCATCATGGTTCCACGCGGCGACATCCTGTGGCTCGACATCAACGAACCGGTGAGCACGCTGTGGGATGAGGCGCGTCGCAGTGGCCACGCGCGCTTCCTGTTGTGCCGTGGCGAACTCGAACAGTTGATCGGCGTGATCTCGCTGGCCAACCTGGGCGAGGCATTGCGGCGTGGCGCCATCGACCAGGAAGTGGATGTGCAGTCGCCGCTGCATGTGCCGGACAGCATCTCCATCTTCAAGTTGCTGGAGACTTTCCGTCGCGCCAGCGTTCACCTCGGCGTGGTCACCAATGAATACGGTGGCATCGAAGGCGTGGTGACGCCCGCGGATATCCTCAAGGCGATTGCCGGTGACTGGCCCGAGATGGGCAGCCGCGATGCGGCCGGCGCCGTGCAGAGGGAAGACGGCAGCTGGCTCATCGATGGCCACCTGCCAATCATCGATGCCGAGCGCGTGCTCAGTCGCAAGGATCTTTCCCGCGGCGACAACTACAACACCATGGCGGGCTTCGTGCTGTGGCACCTCGGTCGCATGCCGATCGTGGGCGAGAAGCTGGCGTTCCGTGATCTGTCCATCGAGGTCGTGGACATGGATGGCCTGGTGATCGACAAGCTGCTGGTGCAGCCACGCAGCGTGCAGGGCTTGCGCGCGGGCTCAGTCGCCGGCGAGCGCACTGACTGATACGGCTTTCACCAGCACCCACAGCGGCAGTCCGGGTTTGAGCGCAAGGTCGCGCGTCGATTCACGCGTGATGCGCGCCAGCAGCGCGGCACCGGCGACATCCAGTTCAATCAGGTCCGCATCGCCATCGGCAGTGATGCTCCGCACCGTGCCGCGCAGGTGGTTGCGCACGGAGATGTTGCGCGGTTCTTCCAGCGCCAGGATCAGGTCACGCGCCAGCAGTTGCAGGCGCAGGCGCTGGTCGATGGCAAGGCCACGCGCCTCGACCTTCAATGTTTCGCCCGCGCCGACGGCGATGATGGCGAGCGCTGTATCCGCATCGATGGCGGCAACGCGACCCTCGACGACCGCGCCAACCGCATCACTGCCGACGATGTTGCGCAGTGCCGGCTGCAGGCTGACGGCAGCGAGGCTGCCTGCGGCCACGGCCTTGCCTGCATCGAGCACCACCATCTGCGTCGCGAGCCGCAGTACTTCATCGAGTTGATGGCTCACGTACACCATGGGGATGGAGTAGCGATCGCGCAGCTGTTCGAGGTACGGCAGCACTTCCTCGCGTCGTGAGGCATCGAGCGAAGCCAGCGGCTCATCGAACAGCAGCAAGCGCGGGTTGGCGAGCAACGCGCGTCCCAGTGCCACGCGCTGCTTCTCGCCGCCGGAAAGTCTTCCAGGTCGACGTTCCAGCAACGCGGTGAGGCCGAGCAGTTGCACGACATCATCGAATGCGCTTGCAGACGGGACACCAGGCGGTGCGCCGTACAGCAGGTTGCCGCGCACGGTGTAATGCGGGAACAGCCGCGCATCCTGGAATACATAGCCGATGCGGCGATGCTCGGCCTTCACCTTGATGCCGCGCGTGGAATCGAACCAGGTCTCGCCATCCAGCTCGATGCGGCCGGTGGCGCCGTCGATGAGTCCGGCAAGCAGGTTGACCAGCGTGGTCTTGCCACAACCGGAACGACCGAACAGTGCGATCACTCCCGGAATCGGTGCCGTGAACTTCGCCGCCAGATGGAAGCTGCCGCGCGTGAACTGGATGTCGACGTCCAGCATGCCTATTTCCCGAGCCAGCGACGCAGCGCGCGCGCCAGCAGTTCCGATGCGAGCAGGCCGGCGAGGCCAAGCATGAAAGAGAGCAGTGCCAGCCGCGCCGCCGTGGCATCGCCATTGGGCGACTGCAGTGCCGTGTACAAGGCCAGCGGCAAGGTGCGCGTCTCGCCGGGGATGTTCGACACGAAGGTGATCACCGCGCCGAACTCACCGAGCCCGGCCGCGAAGGCGGTGACCGCACCAGCCAGTACGCCGGGCAACATCAGCGGCAGCGTGATGGTGGCGAAGCGTCGCCACGGGCCGGCGCCGAGCGTGCGTGCGGCTTCCTCGAGCCCGATATCCACGTTCTCCAGCGACAGGCGGATGGCGCGCACCATCAGCGGGAAGGACATCACCGCAGTGGCCACGGCCGCACCCAGCGTCGAGAAGGTCAGCTGCAGGCCGAAGCTGCGATCCAGCCAGCCACCGATGGGTCCGCGCGTGCCGAGCAGCAGCAGCAGCAGGTAGCCGATCACCACCGGCGGCATCACCAGCGGCAGGTGCACGAAGGCATCGAACAGCGTGCGGCCGGGGAAACGTCGGCGCGTCAGAAGCCAGGCGGCGATGACCGCGGGCACCAGGTTCAGCAGCACCGCGCGCAGCGCCACGGCGAGGCTGAGCCCCAGCGCTGCGAACTCCGTCTCACCAAACTGCCACATGCCAGCAAGGATATAGGGTCAGGCGGCATAATCGGCGCCCATGAATGCCAAACCAGATACCGCCGGAGTTTCCGGCCTTCGCCCCCTCGTCACCATCCAGTCGCACATCCTGTCGCAACAGGCGCGTTTCCCCGAGGCGACAGGCACCTTGTCGTGGGTGCTGTCGGCCATCTCGATCTCCGCCAAGATGATCGCCGCGCAGGTGCGTCGCGCGCGCCTTGAAGACGTGCTCGGCAGCGTCGGCAACCAGAACGTGCAGGGCGAGACGCAGCAGAAACTCGACGTCATCGCCAACGAGATCCTGTTGCGCAACCTCGGCGGCCGGCAGGGCGTCGCGGTGATGGCTTCGGAAGAAAACGATGAGGCCATGGTCCTGCGTGCGCAGGACGATGGTGAAACGCGTTACGTGGTGATGTTCGATCCGCTGGATGGTTCGTCGAACCTCGACATCGCCGGCGGCGTTGGCACCATCTTCAGCATCCTGCGCAAGGATCGTCGTTCGTCGAACATGGCGGACTCGCTGCTGCAACCCGGGCTGCGCCAGGTCGCTGCGGGTTACGTGCTCTATGGATCCTCGACGGTGATGATGCTGACCATCGGCAATGGCGTGGACATGTTCGTGCTCGATCCTTCCATCGGCGCGTTCATCCGCGTGTCGGAGGGCCTGAAGATTCCGCCGAAGAACAAATGCTATTCGATGAACGAGGGCAATCGCCTCACGCTGCCCGAGGGCTACCAGCGCTACCTGCACTGGGCGCAGGAGAATGGGTATTCCAGCCGCTACGTCGGTGCGATGGTGGCGGACGTGCATCGCATCCTGATCCAGGGCGGCGTATTCATGTATCCGCCGACCAAGAAGGCGCCGAAAGGCAAGCTGCGGTTGATGTACGAGGCGAACCCGATGTCCTTCCTGGTGGAGCAGGCCGGAGGCAAGGCGCTGGCCGCGGCGGGGCAACGCATCCTCGAAGTACAGCCCACGGAAATCCACCAGCGCACCTGCGTGATCCTCGGCAGCAGCGATGAAGTCGACCTCGTGATCTCGCAGTTGGGATAGCTGTCAATCAGACAGTGGCGCATCCGCAGGTCGGACTCCTGCGCCATTCGAATTTTCCCTTGTTTTCTGCGTGTTTTACGCAACGCCGTGGCCCGCGGGTTGGTTGCACCACTTTAATGCGCTGATCTAGGATTGCTGCCGGTACTTCCAGCCGGCAGTTTTCAGGGAGCTGTCGACTGGTTTTCCTCCGTCGGGAATTTCCCTGTACTCGTGGGAGGAAAACATCATGGCTTCCAGTCTCGATTACCTTTCGTTACTGAAGCAGCGCGCCTCGATTGCATGCTGCAGCCTCGGTCTCTTGCTCGTCGTCGCGGGATATTCCACTCCACGCGTCGCAGTCGCTGAAGAAGCGCAGATCGAAGAACTGACTGAAGTCGTCGTCACCGGCTCGCGCATCGAGCGCAAGAGCACGGATACGGTCGAACCGGTCCTCACGCTCACCGGCGATGAAATCGAGATGCGCGGCTTCCAGACACTGGGTGCGGCGCTGAGCGAATTGCCGGCCTTCGGCATCGCCGATTCCTCACCGGTGGGAACGCAATCGAGTTTCGGGCCGGGACAGAGCTTCGTGAATTTCTTCGGCCTCGGTTCGCAGCGCACGCTGACGCTGGTCAACGGTCGCCGCTTCGTCGGCTCCAATACTTCGACGATCTTCGGGCCCACCGGCAATGGTGGCGACCAGGTCGATCTCAACGTCATTCCCACCAAGCTCATCGACCGCACCGAAATCGTTGCGGTCGGTGGTGCACCTATTTATGGACCGGACGCGATTGCCGGCACGATCAACGTCGTGCTGAAACACGACTATTCCGGCTTCGAGATAGACGGGCAGTACGGCATCGCTGGTCTTGGCGACGCAGTGGAAACGCGCGCACGCTTCCTCGGTGGCCAGAATTTCATGGATGACCGGCTGAACATCACGGTGGCCGGCGAGTACAACGACACCAACGGTCTTCTTTACAACGATCGCAAACTTGCCCGGCAGGGACGCTATTTCGACGATTGCAGCGATGACTGCACCTACGAACAGCAGTTCTATCCGGATCGTCGCCTGCCGGGAATTTCCGAGACGGGCACGCCCCTGGTCGGTCGCTTCGGTGCCGATCTTCTCGGATTGAACGCCGTCATGGCGCCCGACTACCAGGCAGCGTATGGGCCGTTGGCTACCCACTATGCGCCATTGTTCGGACTCAACCCCGTTGCGCCGGGTACGCCATTCAATGTGGGCGTCACGGGTGGCGTGGCGACGCAGGCGCTCAAGTTCAACAACAGCGGCAACCTGATTCCGGTCGACTTCGGCACGCCGACGAGCATCACCAACTCCTCGGGTGGCAACGGTTTCAGCCTGACGGATCTGTCCAACCTGCTGACCAACACCAAGCGCTACAGCGGCATCGGCCTGCTGTCGTTCAAGGTGACCGACGATATCCGCCTGTCCGCCGAGTTGTGGCATTCGCACAGCGAGGGAACGAACCTGCGCGACCAGCCTGAATACAAATCCGGCTTCTTCGATGTGCCGGGCGCGCCAGCCGGCGACATCATCCTGAGCACCAACAACCCGTTCCTCACCGCGTCGGCGCGCTCGTCGATCCTTGATTCGATCAACAACAATCCGCTGAGCGACCAGAGCCTCGGTTATGTCGGGACCCAGGATTATTTCTACCTCGGTCGCGCCAACACCGATCTGGTGAGTGGTCGCGTGCGCGGCGAGGTGGACATCGATCGCATCGTGCTCGGTCTCGATGGCCACCTGAACGTGCTGGGTGACAAGGACTGGAAGTGGGAGGTGGTCGGCAACTACGGCCATTCCAAGACCCAGAGCCACATACCCACGATCATCGAGCAGAACTTCCTGAACGCCGCAGGTTCGGTGACGGACGATAACCCCAATGGCATTCCCTGCCTTGCGGGGTTGCAGAACTCGAGTGCGCCGACGATCGGTTCGACCTGCGCGCCACTGGATCTGTTCGGTTCGAACGTCGCGACCCAGGCGGCGAAGGATTACGTCACCGGCATCGCCCATCCGGTTTCCATCAATACGCAGAAGGACTTCACTGCGACCCTGACCGGACCGCTGGCGACACTGCCGGCCGGCGCGCTGCAGTTCTCCATCGGCTTCGAGCATCGCGCGGAGCACGAGGATTTCAACCCCAGCCTCATTTTCCACGGCGCGCCCGATCCTGATCCCACCGTCGACAGCAACGGCGATGGCGATCCGACCAACGACTTCCAGGCTTATGGCTCGAGCGTGGTCATGGCGCCGATCGACGTGGGCTACAACACCAACGAAGTGTTCGGTGAGCTGCAGGCGGATCTGGTCGGACCCGACATGCACGTGCCCCTCGTCTACGCGCTGCAGTTCCAGGGAGCCGTGCGCTACGTCGATCACTCGATCAACGGCAGCGCCGAGACCTGGACGCTGGGTGGGCGCTGGTCGCCGGTGCAGGCCTTCTCCGTGCGCGGCAACGTAACGCGCTCGATCCGTTCGCCTTCGCTCACGGAGAGCGCGGCGCCGGCGCAGAGTTTCTTCGACTTCGCCACCGACCCGTGCGATCCCACCGAGCTCGACAACGGTCCGAATCCCACTGCCCGCAAGGCGAATTGCCAGGCGGCTCTCACTGCAGCGGGCCTGTCACCCAGCGAGATCGCGGACTACGAATCACTGTCATCCGATCGCAGCTTCAGCCAGGCTGTGGCGGGTTCACCCGACCTCAAGAACGAGACCGCACATTCATGGACGGTCGGCACCGTGTTCCAGCCGCTGGGCCTGGGATATGGACTGACGCTCTCTGCGGACTACGTGGATATCCGCGTCAAGCGCGTCATCAGCTCGTTCGATGCGGATGACGTGCTCAGCGCCTGCTATGACGCGAGCGAACCGATCACGCAGAACGTCTTCTGCACCGAAGGCCAGAAGCGCGATGCTTCCGGCCAGCTTTCGTACATCGTCACCGGCTACGTGAACCAGGATGAGCTGCGCTATCGCGGCATCGTCGCGCAGAGTGATTTCCGCATCAGGACGCCAGTGCTCGGCGAGGGCAGTTCGATCGACGTGGGTGTGAACTACCAGTACATGTTCGAGCTTTCAAGCACCACGCTGGGCACCAAGACGCTGACGGATGGCACTACGGGCTATTCAAAGAACAAGGGCGTGCTGACCCTTGGTTACGACAATGGGCCACTGGGCGCATTCGTGCAGGCGTCGTACATCGGACCGGCTGATCGTACGCGTCCGGTGGTTGCCGACTTCTCGCCCTTCACCCATGAGCACGGCGTGGTGTTCACCAACGTCGGGTTGGACTACGAGCTCACCAAGCACCTGCAGCTGCGCGGCAGCATCGACAACCTGTTCAGCACCAATCCGCCTTACCCCTCATCGGGCACCAGCGACGTGTACTTCCGTGGTGCGCTGGGCCGGTATTTCCGCTTCGGTGCTCAGTACAAGTTCCTCTGAGTTGCTTCGGCAACGCAGCGCCTGAAAAGGAAAAAGGCGACAGGCACAAGCCCGTCGCCTTTTTCATTGCCTGATGGATCGAGTGCGCCGCTACTTGTTGAGGCTGCAATCGAAGCCCAGGTAGAAAGTGCGTCCTTCCCATCCGTTCGGATAGGTCTCGCTGGCGAAGTCCGGCTTGGCGTTGTACAGGTTGTTGATGCCGGCGTAGACCTTGATGCGCTTGTCCCAGGTGTAGGCCGCCTGGATGTCATGCAGCATCTTGTCCTTGTACCAGAAGTACTTCGGGTCGGAGACATCCGGCTGGGCATCGCGCAGTTCCTTGCTGAAACGGCGCGTCTTGCTGAAGTAGTTCACGCCGTAGTTGACGAGCACGGGGCCGCGCTTCCACGTGAGGTCGCTGTTCACCGTCCATTTCGGCACGTAGGTGTCGAGTCGCTGCTCGTCGGCCGGCGCGTTGGGCAGGGCGATGAAGGTGAGGTCCTTCAGGTATCCGGCGCTGCTCTTGAACTGGAAGCTGCCCCAATCCGCGACGGGCGTGAACAGCCAGTTGATGCCGATGTCCGCGCCGGAGGTCGTGTACTGCGCCACATTCTGTGGCGTCACGATGTAGTTTGAGATGAACCCCGGGGTGTAAGTGCCCTGGTTTGCCGTCAGGCGTGTGACCAGGCCGCAGTAGTTGTTCGGTTGCGGCGTGTCGACGCAGAGGTTGATCAGGTCCTGCGCTTCCGGTGTGCTGATGGCCTTCTTCAGCCTGATGTCATACCAGTCGAAGGTCAGCGCAAGGTTGGGAACGAACTGCGGCCGCAAAGTCACGCCAGCGGTCCAGGTCTTGGCTCTCTCCTCCGTCAGGTTCGCGTTGCCGCCGGAGGTTCCCTGCTGCGTCGTGGTCGCGAATGCGGTGTTGTTCGATGGCTGGAAAGTCGCGGGATTCACGCCCAATGCGCCAAGTATCGATGCGCAGTTGCTGGCCCGCAGGGCCGGATCTATGCCGTCGCCCACGTACTTGATGTCGCAGGGGTCGTAGATGTCGGAGAAGACGCCCTGCCTGGGGCCGAACAGCTCGGTGATGTTGGGTGCGCGCACGGCCTCCGAATAGGTACCGCGCAGGCTGATCTGGTCGATCGGCACCCAGTTCAGATCCGTCTTCCAGGTAGTGGTCTTGCCCACGGTGGAGTAGTCGGACAGGCGCACGGCAGCGCCCAGCGTCAGCGACTTCACCGCCGGCAGGTCACGCAGCAGCGGCAGGCTCACCTCGGTGAAGGCTTCCTTCACATCGAAGGAACCGATCTCGTCCGTCACATATGAATAGCCCCACAGCAGCTGCTGCGCGAGGATCGGATCGGGATGATCGGCGCTCTTCTCCTTGCGGTACTCCGCACCGACTGCCCAGCCGATCGGGCCACCGGGCAGCGAGAACAATGCTTCCGAGTCGCCGGTCAGCGAGCCCGAGACCACGTGCTGGTCGATCTTCGAGTGGCTGAGCACCCGGTAATTGATCCACGCAATCGCCTTCGGATCGGCTACGCCCTTGCCGAAGAGGTCGAGCGGCACGCAGCCGCTGTTGGCACCGGCCGTGAAGGTCTGCGGCGTCCCGCTGCCATCGCCGCCCGGTTTGAAGTTCCCCCACATGATGTTGTACGGGTTGATCTGCGTGCCCGCCGGTTGCAGGTCGATGCGGCAGCGGGTGTTGCCATTGGGCGTGCCGGTGAGGAACTGGCCTTCGTCGACGGCGTCGAGCGCCGCGAAGAAGCGTTCATCGATGCGCTGGCCCGGCTCATCGTAGTGGATGCTGCTCTGGCCGAAGGTGTACGACAGTTCGTACTTCGTGTTGCCGGCGAGATTGCCGTCGATGCCCAGCACACTGCGCACGGTGTCGCGGGTGACGGTGTCACCCTTCACGCTGAGGTCGAAGTTGTCGCGCGTGAGCAGCACGCCATCGGGGATGGTCTGCGGGTCGTTCTCGTCGATGACGCCGAAGTCGCGGAAGTCCGCATCGATGGCGCCAGGCGCGATTGCGTTGCGGATCGCGGCGGGCATCAGCGGATTGTCCGACTGCACGATGTCGTAGAAATCGTACGTGGGCTGCGAGCGGTTCCAGGTCATGGTGCGCGCGTACTTGCCTTCGAAGAACAGGCGCGCGGCATCGCTGAACTCGAAGCTGCCGAGCATGTTGGCCACATGCTTCTGCGTCCGCGCCTGCAGGTCGCCGAAGTATCCGGCTACCGGCGTGCTCGAGCCGCCCTGCACATAGCCGTTGTCGGAGTAAGGCACGCCGAGGTCGTACGCCTGGCCGCCGCCGCGGAAGTCCGGCGTCAGGTCGCCGTCGACGTCGATCGCGCCGTCCATGGAACTGTTGGCCCAGCGCAGGTCGTTCACGGGAATGCGGTTGTAGAGCGCAGGGTCGCTGCCATCCGGGTCGGCCGGATTGAATACAAAGGAGTAGGTGTGCTTCGGATCGCCACCGCGCTTGCGGTCGCTGTCGCGCAC
The DNA here is from genome assembly GCA_037200665.1 of Pseudomonadota bacterium. GTDB lineage: Bacteria > Pseudomonadota > Gammaproteobacteria > Steroidobacterales > Steroidobacteraceae > ZC4RG30. The sequence goes on from JBBCGD010000004.1 coordinate 150,937, forward strand.
CGCGCTGTTGCCGGTGAATTCGTACGACAGCGCCACGTTGCCGCGGCTGTCGGCGAAGTTCTGGCCGGCCGTGATCGATGCGAAGGTGTTGCCGGCATCGCCGTGGCCGCTGAGTCCGTACTGGCCATGCACCACGACGCCTTCGAAATCGCGCTTGGTGATGAAATTGACCACGCCCGAAACGCCGTCGGCACCGTAGATGGCCGAGACGCCGCCGGTGAGCACATCGACGCGCTCGAGCAGGTCCTGCGGAATCGTGTTCACGTCCACTGCGGCTTCGCCCGGCACGCCGGCGATGTGGCGCCGGCCATTCACCAGCACCAGCGTGCGGTTGGTGCCCAGGTTGCGCAGGTTCAGCAGGTTCACGCCCGCCGGGTAATCGGTGGTGCCGGAACTCTGCGTGGTGGTGATGGATCCCACCAGCTGTGGCGACTGCACCAGGATGTCGGTGAGGTTGGTGAGGCCGGATTGCTGGATGTCCGCCGCCGAGATCGTAAGAACGGGGTTGGGGCTTTCGTTCGCCGGACGGCTGATGCGCGAGCCGGTGACCTGCACTTCCTCCAGCACTTCATCCTCGGTCGCCCACGCCATCGCAGGTGGCAGCGCGGTCAGCAGCAGTCCGACGCGCAGGGCCCAGGTCATCGTTGAAGGTCGCATGTCACTAATCTCCCTGAAGGATCTCTAAGAGCTGGATTTCGCTGGATGGCGTTCGCCACGGACCTTGTGATCGGCTATCTTATTGAGAGCGATTCTCAATTACGTGCCGCTCAAGGCACCATTCGATTTCAAGGATTTGCACGTGGCTTCGAATAGTCTGCCTGCCGTTCCCGCTGGATCTCCAATCTCCCTCTCCACACTGAGAAAGGGCGCACAAGGAACGGTCACGATCGTGCGGGAAGACGGTGTGGCGCTGGGTGATGATGCCGGTGGAACCATCGTGATGCGCCTGATCGAGCTGGGTTTCGTGCCCGGCGAGGCGTTCGAAATCATTGCGGAATCACTGCCGGGCGGCGATCCGATCGCCGTGCGTATCGGCGGCAGCTGCTTCGCATTGCGACGACGGGAAGCAGCCGCAGTGATGGTCAGCGTCATTACGCCATGAATGCTGTTGTCTCTCCTGTAGTCGAGGCCAGTGCCGGGACGCCGCGCATTGCCCTGGTCGGCGTGCCGAACTGTGGCAAGACCGCGTTGTTCAACCGGCTTACCGGCAGTCGGCAGAAGGTCGCGAACTACGCGGGCGTAACGGTCGAGCGCAAGGAAGGCGTCAGCCACGATGCGGCCTCGGGCCGCGACTACCGCGTGCTGGACCTGCCCGGCACTTACAGCCTGGCCGCGACCACGCTCGATGAAGCGATCACCCGCGACGTGGTGCTGGGGCGCCTTGCCAGTGAGTTGCCGCCGGACCTGATCGTCAATGTGGTCGATGCCACCAATCTCAGGCTGGGACTGCGCCTGTCGCTGGAACTGCTGCGACTCGGTCGTCCGATGATCGTCGCGTTGAACATGAGCGATATCGCGCGCAGTCGCGGGATGAACGTCGATCCCGCGCAGCTCGCCGCGCAGCTCGGCTGTCCGGTGGTGGAGACCGTTGCCGTCGCTTCGGGTGGCGAGCGCGTGCTGCTCGCGCAACTGGCAACGACGAACAAGAGCGCGGCGATTGCCGCACATACATGGAGTCCATTGCGGCGCGAGGAGATCGAAGCCACGCAACGTGAAGTGCGCCGCATCCTCAACGTGATCGGCTATCGCGAACCGCTGCGTGCGCGTGCGCTCGCACGCATCGACGCGGTGGTGATGCATCCGGTGGCGGGGCCGGTGTTGCTGGCCGTCGTGTTGTTCCTGGTGTTCCAGGCCGTATTCACCTGGGCCGCATGGCCGATGGACCTGATCGATTCCGGTGTCGGTGCCATCGGCAGTTTCGTACAGGGCTTGATGTCCGAAGGACCGTTGCGCAGCCTGCTGGTGGATGGCGTGATCGCCGGCGCCGGCAGCGTGCTGGTGTTCCTGCCGCAGATCCTGATCCTGTTCTTCTTCATCCTGCTGCTGGAGGATTCCGGCTACCTGCCGCGCGCCGCGTTCCTGCTGGACCGGTTGATGGGCCGCGTCGGTCTTTCGGGGCGCGCGTTCATTCCGCTGCTGTCGTCATTCGCGTGTGCGATCCCGGGCATCATGGCCGCGCGCACGATCCCGAACCTGCGCGATCGGCTGGCCACCATCCTGCTCGCGCCGTTGATGACGTGCTCCGCACGCCTGCCGGTGTACGCACTGATCATCGGCGCGTTCATTCCGGAGCGGAAGTTCGGCTTCGTGAGCCTGCGCGGCCTGGTGTTGTTTGCGTTGTATGCAGTGGGCGTGCTCTCGGCGCTGCTCGTGGCCTTCGTGATGAAGCGCTTCACCATGCGTTCCAGCTACCACCCGCTGTTGATGGAGTTGCCTGAATATCGCTGGCCCAACGTGCGCAACCTGCTGATGGGACTGTGGGAACGCACGCGGATTTTCCTGTCGCGCGTGGGTGGCATCATCCTCGCGTTGATGGTGCTGCTGTGGTTCCTCAGCACCTATCCATCGCCGCCTGCTGGTGCAACGGGCCCAGCGATCAACTACAGCTTCGCCGGCATGCTGGGGCATGTGCTTGGCTACATCTTCGCGCCGATCGGCTTCAACTGGCAGATTTCCATCGCGCTGGTGCCGGGCCTTGCTGCACGTGAAGTAGCCGTGGGTGCGCTGGGAACGGTGTACGCACTTTCCTCGGCATCCAGCAACGTTGACGTGGCGCTTGCGCCGTTGATCGCGGCGAGCTGGAGTCTGCCGACTGCGCTGTCGCTGCTCGCGTGGTACGTGTATGCGCCCCAATGTCTTTCGACCATCGCGACCATCAAGCGCGAAACCAACTCATGGCGGTATCCGCTGATCACGCTGGCATATCTGTTCGCGATGGCTTACGTGGCTTCATTCGTTACGTATCAGGTAGCGAAGGCGGTGCTGTGATGAACCTCTACGTGCAGTACGCAATCGTTGCGGTGGCGATTCTCTCGGCGGCTTGGGTGTCGTGGCGCAAGCTCACTGGGCGCAATGTATTGCGTAGCGGACGCAAGGCGGATGGATGTGCGAGCTGCGAGTCAGGCGCGGATCATGGCAAGCGCGCGACATCTGTTTCTGCTGATCGTTCCGCTCGCTGATCTTCTCGCTGCGCGCAGTCGCGCGATGTAACTACTCGCTGAGTAGTTTGTACAACAAACCACCATTGCTCGAACGCCAGCGGCGTTAGCAAATTTCATGCTGGAATTTGTGCTGTTTCCTGCGTCAGCGCGTTGATTGCTGCTTCATCAGATGAAGTCTGTTGCAGTGATGCAACTTGTCATTTTGTTAATGCAGTGACTATTCTTAACCCACTGCGATAGCCAGTGACTGCACTGGAAATCGCTCTCCTACATCTGACTTCAGGGAAATCTGCAATGCACAAAACTCACATGCAGTCCGAAAGGACTAGGCGTTCCATGCCTTGGGCACGCGGTGTTGCGGCCGCAGTTGCACTCGCGCTGTCGGCGACTGCGATGGCGCAGTCCAACGTGGTCGGTTCGATCTTCGGTAATTCCGATCCGGGTGCCACGGTGGTTGTCACCAACACTGCGACCGGTGCCAGCCGTTCAGTCACCGTCGAATCGAACGGTCGCTTCCTGGCGCCGTCCTTGCCGGTCGGTACCTACAAGGTCGAACTGCAGAAGAACGGCCAGACCGTGAAAGAGCAGGACAATGTGCTCGTGTCGATCGGCGCGGGCGCGCAGGTGAGTTTTGCGGACGAGGTGCTCGAGGAAATCCAGGTTACCGGCAGCCGCTCCATCGTCGACGTCTCGGCGACCGATACGCGCACGGTTTTCACCTCCGATGAACTCGCGAAGATGTCGGTGAAGTCGAGCATCGAAGACATCGCGCTGCTCGCACCCGGCGCAGTGCGTGGCGACGCGCGCTACAACACCAATCGTGGCCAGCCTTCCGTATCCCTGGGCGGTTCCGGCGCCAACGAGAACGCGTTCTACATCAACGGCTACGCGGTCACTGATCCGACCAAGGGGCTGGGTTCGTCATCGCTGCCGTTCAACAGCATCTCGCAGTACCAGTTGCTCACTGGCGGCTACGGTGCCGAGTTCGGTCGTTCGACCGGCGGCGTCATCAACATCGTCACCAAGAGCGGTACCAACGAGTGGGTGGCGGGCGGGCAGGTGCTGTTCCAACCGGACGATCTGTCGGATCGTACGCGCGACTACTACTGGCCGGCGAATGGCACCACTTCGGATGGCAAGCTCTACAGCCTCTCTTCCGAGCGCGAGACCAGCAGCAAGACCTACAGCGCCTATGTCGGCGGCCCGATCATCAAGGACAAGTTGTTCGTTTACGCGAGCGGCGAACTGGAAAATCGCACGGTCAATGGCCCGCAGGCCATCATTGCCGACACCTACCGCAACCGCGGTTCCCAGGACGGCCCGACCGGTTGGCATGATCGCGACATCGATCTGCCACGCTGGCTCGCCAAGATCGACTACTCCATCGTCGATGGCCATTCGCTCGAGTTGACCGGCATCTCCGACGTACGCAAGGAGAGCCGCCGCTACTACGCGTTCTACAACAACACCCTGCCGGCTGCCGCGACGCAGACGGCGCAGGGCGTGACATCGCTGCTCACCAAGGGCACCGTTAACCAGGGCGGCTTCGATTACCGCGATGGCGGCAACCTGTACATCGGCAAGTACACGGGCACCATCACCGACAACCTGATCCTCACCGCACTGTATGGTCACCAGCGCAACGCGCATTACATCGTTCCCTACGGCTACGATCCTTCGATCACCGCGGTGCGCGATGCACGCACCACGGTCACGAAGATCCCGAACGTGGGCTCCTTCTCGACGTTGAACGACCCGTCGGCGTACGACAAGACCGAGGGTTATCGCCTGGACGTGGAATGGATCCTCGGCAAGCACGACATCCGCGGTGGTTACGACCGCCAGGACCTCCTCTACAAGGATGGCGTTGTGACCACCGGCCCTGGTTACTTCTGGCAGTACTTCGACGTGCCGGCTGCGCAGCAGGGCCAGCCGATCTCCGGCGGCGGCGGCGCCATCGCGCCGGCCAACGGCCAGTACGTCACCAAGGTCGTAAGCAACAACGGCGGCACCTTCACCACGAACCAGTACGCCTACTACATCGAAGACCGCTGGCAGGTCGTATCCACCGTGCAGTTGACGCTCGGCCTGCGCAATGAAAGCTTCAAGAACTTCAACTCCGACAAGGTGATCTTCCTCGACCAGAGCAACCAGTGGGCGCCGCGCCTCGGTCTGAGCTGGGACGTGAAGGGCGATTCCAGCCTGCGTGCCTTCGCCAACGCGGGTCGCTACCACCTTGCCATTCCGCTGAACCTCGCCTTCCGCCAGGTCGGTTCCACGCTGAATACGCAGGAGTACTTCTCGTTCACCGGCATCGATTCGGCCACCGGCCTTCCGCAAGGCACCGTTGCCCTCGGCACCGGACCTTTCTCGTCGAACGGCGAATACGGCCAGGCGCGCGATCCTTCGACCGCCGCGGCTGAAGGCCTGAAGCCCTACTACCAGGACGAGTTCTCGTTCGGCGGTGAAGCCAAGGTGTTGTCGGACTACAAGGGCAGCGTGCGTTTCACGTACCGCTCCCTGAAGAGCCAGATCGATGACAACTGCGACTGGCGCCCGGCCTACAACTGGGCTCTGGCCAATGGCTATGCCAGCCACACGGACGTCACCAGCGCCAGCGAGATTGCTCCCGGCCTCGACGACGGCGCCGAGCTTTTCGCCGAGCAGCTGGCACAGTGCCGCATCATCAACCCCGGCAAGGCCAACACCATCAAGTTCGTCGACAAGAACGGCAACTACGTGGATGGCACGATCACTGCCGAACAGTTCGGCCTGCCCAAGCTGAAGCGTACGTACAAGGGCATGGACCTGTCCCTGGAACACCCGCTGCGCGATGGCTGGTACGGAAAGGTCGACTACACCTTGTCGTTCAACAAGGGCAACGCGGAAGGCATGCTGTATTCCGACAGCGGCCAACCTGACGTTGCGGTGACCGCGAACTGGGATTCACCCGAGCTGATGGCCGGTTCATATGGCTACCTGCCGAATGACCGGCGCCATGTGTTCAAGTTCTACGGCTTCTATTCGTACACCCCCGAGTTCCGCGTCTCCGGTACGTTGACTGCGGCATCCGGTCGTCCGATTTCGCCTGCTGGCAACTATGACGGTGATCCGTTGCTGCAGGTGACGGGTGTAGGCGCGAGGGCGCTGACGTCCAAGCAGTACAACGATAGCTACGTGACCTACAACGGCCCGTACTACCACATGGTGGATGGAGTGCTCCGGCCGCGCGGTACCGGGGGCCGGTTGCCCTGGACCACGATCCTCGATCTGGGCTTCTCGTATGCGCCGAACTACTTCAAGAACCAGCTGCAGATAAACCTGGATGTGTTCAATGTGTTGAACACGGTCGAGAAGCAGAGCGTCGTTGATCAGGTACGCCTGGCCAACAACGCGATCAACCCGACTGGCGGCATGCCCCTCAGCTACAACGCGGGTCGCGTGCTGCGGCTCGGGTTGCGCTACGACTTCAAGTAAGGTCGCCGCCCGACGAGGGTAGTCAATGAACGCGCCGGCACGCAAAACGTGCCGGCGCTTTTTTTCGCCCACAAAAAAGCCCGGGAGCGCGAGCTCCCGGGCTTCTGTATCAACCAGCGGGGCTTTGCGTTACTGCTGGTAATCCGTACGGCGCAACACCACCCGACGATTCAACGCACGGCCTTCCTTGGTCGTGTTGTCCGCGATGGGCTGGGTTTCACCGAAGCCCTTGGCCGTGAGGCGCGCGGCAGCGATGCCGTGATCCACCAGGTACTTGCGTACCGCATCGGCACGGCGCTGTGACAGCGTCATGTTCGCGGCGTCGGCACCCTGGCTGTCCGTATGACCTTCCACCACACCGGTTGCTGAAGGCGAAGTCTCCTTCATGAAGGTGATCACGCGCTCCAGCTCCGCATAGGACGCTGGCTTGATCGTGGCGGACCCGGTATCGAACAGCACTTCCAGGCGGATGGTCAGGCTGCAGCCCACCGCATCGACCTTGTCACCGGCCGGTGTATTCGGGCAACGATCATTCGCATCGACGACGCCGTCCCGGTCGCTATCAACCGGCGGACGCGGGGGAGGCGGAGGAGGTGGCGGCAGGGGAGGAGGCGGTGGCGGTGCCACGACCGGCGCCGGTACCGGAGCAGGTGGTGGTGGTGGCGGCGGAGGAGGTGGCGGCGTCGGTGTCTCTTCCTTCCCGCCAAGCGCAACCTGGAAACCCAGCGTCGCGACGGTATCGATGATGCCGCGGCCGATCGAGCCGCGTGCCGCCACGTCACCCTTCAGCTGCAGCTTGCCGCCGCTCCAGGTGGCCAGATCGGCGGTCAGGCCAACGCCCAGCTTGGCCGCAACTTCCTTGTCCTGGTTGTCGGTGATGCGGCGGTCGTGGAATTGATCGACGATGCCGAAGCCGAGCACGATGAACGGGCTGACGCGCGAACCGCGATCGAACACGCGGTCGAAGTCGAATGTCAGGCCCTTGATCTCGTGGTCCCAGGTGGCACCGGGAGCGAGGTCGCGATGGTTGCCCGAGAAGGCGTTGAGATTGATGTCCCACTTCTGGCTCAGCGCGTAACCGAGCTCGTAGTAGATACCGCCGTGGTCACCCAGACCGCGATCCGCGTCCGTCTCGGTCCACATGCCACCGGCGCCAACAGTCCACTGGCCGACATCGGTGCCAGCGTGCGTGGTGGCGGCGGCGCCCAGCAGTGCGGTTGAAACCGCCAGCCTCAAGAGTGTGTACTTCATGTTCCTTCCTGGTGTTTCCTGGTTCTCCCGGAGCCGGGAGATGCGCGGGATGCTAACGATTGGGCGCGCACTCCACAACGCGGAGCGTTGTATGCGAATCGTAGTCGCAGTTCCGCGACTGGATCAGTTGCCGCGGCTGGTAAGCACGAGGCGATCGCCGACCTTGATGCCGCGCCGGGCGACTTCACCGCCGAGCATTTCCACCACGCCGGACACCACTCCGCCCGAATCGATGGTCGCCTCGGACAGCGGCGTGGCGTGTTCCTGGATATGCGAGACGCGACCCGTGCCGTCATAGAACAGCATGTCCAGTGGCACGTAGGTGTTCTTCATCCACAGGTAGAAGTTGCGCGGCGGACTCACCGGAAAAAGCATGCCGTAGTCGGCCGGCATGTCGCGGATCCACATCAGGCCCTGCTCCTGGCGCGCTTCGGTGTCGGCAATCCAGATGTGCAGTGTGTCGCGCCCGCCGGAACGCAGGATGTCGAGCGTACCGGTCGGGAAGCCGCGCAGCTGCGTGGGCTGGAAGTCCTTGGTGGTCTGCGCACTGGCCATGGCGACCACCAACAACAGTGCCAGGCCCGCGATGCTGCTGCGCTTCATGGAGCAATCTCCGTATCCGCTATGCCGGTGAATTCGAAAGTGGGAATCAATACGCGGGCGTCGCCGGCGAGGTTGGTCGCAGGCCCCACGCAATAGCCGCGCGCATGCACGCGTGCCTTCTTGCCGCCGCTGCCATCGACAGGAGTGCGCTCCAGCGTTTCCACCGCGCAGTGATCGTCACCGAGCGTGGTGTACAGCTGCTGTTCGCCTTCCAGTATTACGGTGAGATTGGTGGGCAGCGCCTGCACCGCACCGGCCGCGGTGTCGTGCTCGTCGATGCCGAAGATGAAGCGGAGCTGGCGCGGGGTGCTGGCCTCTCCCGTGTGCTGCGCGGCGGGCAGGCCACCAGCAAACGTGACCCGCAGCCCCTTGCCATCAGGACGCGGTCCACCTTCGCAACGCATCTCGGCATTCTTCCAGTCCAGATCGGCGACCAGCGCGCCACGCAGCTGGGCCTGAAGGAAGCCGCCACCAGCATCGATGCAGCCGCCCGTTGCAGCCGCCGGCTTGGCCGCCTGTTGCGCTGGCTGGTCGTGATCCGCTGCACATGCGACGCACGCAAGGCCGAGCGCCACCAGAACTGAGAAACGTGTCATGGGCGCGCATTATGAGCCGCCATCCGAGTCGCTACACTAGATCCCATGCAACTCATCGAAATTTCGCCGGTCATTCCGGCTGCGCTGAACCGCCTGCCGGAACTGGCCGGTAATCTTTCTTACAGCTGGCACCGCCCTGCACGTGCGCTGTTCGAAGACCTCGACCAGCTGTTGTGGCGACAGACGCAGGCCAACCCGCGGCTGATGCTCCGTTGCGTGAGCCAGGAGACGCTCGACACCGCGGCAAGCGATCCGGAATACCTGAAACGCTACGCCGAAGCGCTCGCCAATTTCGACCGCTACCAGTCGCAGCAGGCGGACAAGGCCGGCAAGCCGCTGGTCGCGTACTTCTGCGCCGAGTACGGCTTCCATGAAAGCTTCCCGATCTATTCGGGCGGCCTCGGTATCCTCGCCGGCGACCATTGCAAGGCCGCCAGCGATGAGCAGCTGAATTTCGTCGCCGTCGGCCTGCTGTACCGGCAGGGTTACTTCACGCAGTCGGTGGACGGCGATGGTTCGCAGCAGGCGGGTTACCGTGATGTGGATCCGCGCGACCTGCCGGTGGAGCCGGTGCGCGATGCCGCCGGCAACTGGCTGCAGGTGAGCGTGCCGATTGCAGGCCACGAAGTGCAGGCGCGTCTGTGGCTGGCCCAGGTCGGCCATGTGCAGGTGTACCTGCTCGATACCAACGTCGCCTCCAACAGCAACGAGGATCGCGACATCACCTTCCGTCTGTACGGTGGCGATGAAGCGCTGCGCATCCGGCAGGAAGTAGTGCTGGGCATCGGCGGCGTGCGTGCCGTGCGCATGCTCGGGCTGCAGCCCGCGGTGTGGCACATGAATGAAGGACACGCGGCCTTCCTCGGCATCGAGCTCGCGCGCGAGCTGGTGACGAAGGGCGTGGCGTTCGATGCAGCCATCGAGGCGGTCGCCGCGCAGTGTGTCTTTACCACGCATACGCCTGTCGCGGCGGGACACGATGCCTTCCCCGACCAGCTGTTCGCCGAGCACTTCACCGCGGTCGCGGCGTCGATGGGCGTCGGTCTCGAAACACTGCTGGCATTGGGCCGTGCGCCCGGCGTGGGTGGACGCTTCAACATGACGCGTCTCGCCCTGCATTGCGCCCGCCGCATCAATGGCGTCAGCCGCATCCATGGCCTGGTCTCCTCGCAGCTGTGCGCTGATCACTGGCCCGAGATTCCAGCTGAGGAAAACCCCGTCGGCTACGTGACCAATGGCGTGCACGTGCCCACCTTCCTTTCTTCCGCATGGGCGAGCTTCCTCGACCAGCAGCTGCCGAACTGGCGCGACCGGCTCAGCGACGTGGATTTCTGGCAGGCCATCGAGCAGATGCCCGATGCGACCTTCTGGGCCGCTTCGCAGGACGTGAAGTCGCGCATGCTTGCCGGTGTCTGCGCGCGCCTGTCGCGTGAATTCAAGCGCAAGCGCCTGGGCACGGTACGCCTCAGCAACATCACGCGGCTGCTCGATCCCTTCGATCCCAATGTGCTGACGATTGGTTTTGCGCGTCGCTTCGCCACCTACAAGCGCGCGGCGCTGATCCTGCGCGATCGCGACCGCCTGCTGAAGCTGGTCACCAACCCGGAGCGTCCGGTGGTGTTCCTGTTCGCGGGCAAGGCGCACCCGGCCGACAAGCCGGGCCAGGAAGTGCTGCGCGAGATCAAGCGCACCATGCTGTCACCGGAATTCGCCGGCCACGTGATCTTCCTCGAGGACTATGACATCCAGCTGGCACGCTGGATGGTCACGGGCGTGGACGTGTGGCTCAACAACCCGATCGCGCCGCTGGAAGCCAGCGGTACCTCGGGCATCAAGGCTGCGGTCAACGGCCGGCCGAATCTTTCCATCCTCGATGGCTGGTGGGCCGAGGCTTTCGACGGCACCAATGGCTGGGGTATTCCGGGTGCGGATTCGAACGATGAAGGCCGGCGTGACTGGCTGGATGCCGGCTCGGTGCTCGACGCCATAGAAGAGGAGGTCGTGCCGTTCTACTACGACCGCCAGGCGAACGGTGTTTCGCTGGAATGGGTGCGTCGTTGCAAGCGCGCGATGTCCACGGTGGTGCCGCGTTTCAACATGCGGCGTACCGTCAGCGACTATGCGGCCGGTCTGTACAAGCCCGCCGCGGCGCATGCGGCCAAGTTGCTCGAGAACAGCGCCGCCGGTGCGACTGGCCTTGCCGCGTGGAAGAAGCGCGTGCGCGAGCAGTGGGCCAACGTGAAGATCGTATCCACCAGCGATGCGACGCGCGGCGTCGATGCCAGTTCGCCGCTGATGCTGCGCACGGTGGTGCAGCTCGGCCAGCTGGCGCCGGAAGACCTGCGCGTGGAGTTCAAGGCGCGTCGCCTGCTGCCCGAGTCGCAGTTCGATCCCGCGGCGTTGTGTTCATTCGGCCACGGCCTGCCCGATGGCCAGTGGCGCGCGGAGTTCGCGCCTGCTGGCAAGGAAACAGTGCCGGGCGCGGCGGTGTTCGAAGTCGCGGCCAAGCCGCCTGGCATGGGCCAGTACCAGTTGCAGGTGCGGGTCTATCCCTGGCACCCGCTGCTGACACATCCGCTCGAAATGGGGTTGATGAAAACCCTCTAGGTTTCCCTGCGGAGTATCAGCCCGGCCAGCGGCGGCAGGTCGAGCAGTACCGAACACGGCAATCCATGGCAGGGAATGTTCTCTGCCTGGATCTCGCGCGCGCCGAGGTTCGTGCCACCGTAGTGGCTTGAATCCGAGTTCAGCAGCACGCGATGGCTTCCTGCTTCCGGTACGCCGACGCGATAGCCACGACGCGGCTCCGGCGTGAAGTTCAGGACCACCGCCAACTGCTGTCCGAGCCCGAAGCGCAGGAATGCCAGGATCGATTGATCGCGGTCGCTGCAATCGATCCAGCGGAAACCTTCGGGTTCGAACTCGTGCCGATGCAGCGCAGGTTCATGCACGTACAGCCTGTTCAGGTCCGCCACCAGCTGCTGCACGCCGCGATGCTCGGCGTGATCCAGCAGGAACCAGGGCAGCGCCACGTGGAAATCCCATTCCCACGGATGCGCGAATTCGCCGCCCATGAACAGCAGCTTCTTGCCGGGCAGCGTCCACATGTAGGTGAACAGCAGCCGGAGGTTCGCCAGCTGCTGCCAGCGATCGCCGGGCATGCGATTCAGCAGCGAGCCCTTCAGGTGCACGACTTCATCGTGCGACAGCGGCAGCACGAAGTTCTCGCTGTACGCGTACATCATCGCGAAGGTGATGTTGTCCTGGTGATGCTTGCGCCACACCGGGTTCTTCTTGAAGTAGTTCAGGGTGTCGTGCATCCACCCCATGTTCCACTTCATCGAGAAGCCGAGGCCGCCCGAGGACACCGGCCGGCTCACCATCGGCCAGTCGGTGGATTCCTCCGCCATGATCACCGTGCCCGGCGCGCGCAGGTGCGTGATGCTGTTCAGCTGCTTGAGGAATTCGATGGCTTCGAGGTTCTCGCGTCCACCGTGCTGGTTCGGCACGTAGTTCGAACCGCGCGCGAAGTCGAGGTACAGCATCGAGGCCACCGCATCCACGCGCAGGCCATCGAAGTGGAAGTGCTCCAGCCAGTAGCACGCGGAAGCGAGCAGGAAGCTGCGCACCTCGTTGCGGTCGTAGTTGAAGATGTAGGTGCCCCAGTCCTGGTGCTCGCCCTTGCGCGGATCCTCGTATTCATAGACGGCGCTGCCGTCGAAGCGCGCGAGGCCATGTGCGTCGCGCGGAAAGTGCGCGGGCACCCAGTCGAGCAGCACACCGACGCCTTCCTGGTGGCACTGGTCGATGAAGTACTTGAGGTCGTCCGGCCTGCCATGGCGGCTGGTCGGCGCGAAGTAACCGGTGGTCTGGTAGCCCCATGAGTCATCCAGCGGATGCTCGGTCACCGGCAGCAGTTCGATGTGCGTGAAGCCCATGCGCTTCACATAGGGCAGCAATTCCGCCGCCAGCTCGCGGTAGCTGAAGAAGCTGCCATCGGGATGCCGGTTCCAGGAACCCGTGTGCACTTCATATATGGAGAGCGGTGCATGCAGCCAGTCGCGCTCCGCGCGCTCGCGCATCCACGCCTGGTCCCACCAGGTGTAAGCAAATGTGTCGGTGAGGATCGCGGCCGTCGCCGGACGCTGTTCCATTGCGAATGCGTAAGGATCGGTCTTGACCTGGATGGCGCCGCTGTCGCGGTTGCGCAGTTCGAATTTGTACAGCTCGCCCACGGCGAGGCCGGGAACGAACAGCTCCCACACGCCACTGGATTCCATCGCCCGCATGGGCAGGTGCCGTCCATCCCAGTCGCAGAACGGACCCACCACGCTGACGCGCTCGGCATTCGGCGCCCACACGGCAAAGCGCACGCCGGGCACGCCGTCGTAGTTCGAAGGATGCGCACCCAGCATGCGCCAGGCCTCTACGTGGTGGCCGGAGGCGAACAGCGTGAGGTCGGCGGCACTCAGCGTCGCTACGAAACTGTAAGGATCGATACGCTCCCGCGTGCGGCCGCGGTCGTCCACCCAGGTGATGGCGGGATGCGCCGGCAGGTCCTTGCCGCGCAATTCGAACAGGTCGCCGTCGCCGACGCGGATGAAGGCGCGCCCATCGGGCAGCTTTGCGCTGCGGGTGGCGGGAAGGTAGGCCCGCACAACCGTCACGCCATTTTCGTCATGAGGTCCGAGGAAGCTGTGCGGATCGTGGTGCCGCCCGGTGGCGATCCGTTCGAGTTCCGTTGCAGTCGTATGTCGGGAATTGATAGTGGGACCTGTTGGGCGTAACGAAGTCTGCCCCCTGTGGTAAATATAGCGTGCATGGCAAAAACTTCGCGTACTTCGTCCGGGCGCTACGTCAGTCGCCTCACGGGCGGCACACTGGCGATGATCATGGCAGGGGGACGCGGCGAACGCTTGCGTGGCCTCACGGAACATCGCTGCAAACCCGCCACGCCCTTCGGCGGCAAGTTCCGCATCGTCGATTTCGTGCTGTCCAACTGCGTGAACTCCGGCATCCGCCAGATCGCGCTGCTGACGCAGTACAAGGGCCAGTCGCTGATCCAGCACGTGCAGCGTGGCTGGAGTTACCTGCGCGGCGAGTTCGGTGAATTCATCGACGTGATCCCGGCGCAGCAGCAGGTGGGCAAGCAGTGGTACCAGGGCACTGCCGACTGCGTGTACCAGAACCTCGATTACGTGCGCACGCATCATCCGCGGCACGTGCTGGTGCTGGCCGGCGACCACATCTACAAGATGGATTACGGCCCGATGATCGCCTACCACGTGGAGAAGGGCGCCGACATCACCGTGGGCGTGGTCGAAGTGCCGCTGGCCGATGCGCGCGAGTTCGGCGTGCTTTCCGTTACCGAGTGGAACCGCGTCACGCGTTTCACCGAGAAGCCACCACAGCCCGAGCACATGCCCGGCAACAAGGACGTGGCGCTGGCCTCGATGGGCATCTACATCTTCAACGCGCAGCTGCTGGAACAGATGCTGCGCGAGGATGCGATGGATACCACTTCCTCGCATGACTTCGGCAAGAACATCATCCCGAAGGCCATCGAGAACATGCAGGTGTTCGCGTATCCGTTCCGCAATGTCCGCACGCGTGCGCAGAACTACTGGCGCGACGTGGGTACGGTGGATGCGTTCTACGAAGCCAACCTCGAGCTCGTGCACGTGTCGCCAGAGCTCAATGTGTACGACGAAGAGTGGCCGATCTGGACCTACCAGCTGCAGCAGCCGCCGGCGAAGTTCGTACTCGCCGATGAAGGCCGCACCGGCATGGCGGTCAATTCACTGGTGGCCGGTGGTTCGATCATCTCCGGCGCGGTGATCCGTGAGTCGCTGCTGTTCTCGGGCGTGCGCGTCGAAGAACACAGCGTGGTGGAGCGCTCGGTGATCATGCCGGACGTGAACATCGGCAAGCGCTGCATCATCCGCGGCGCCATCCTCGATGAGCACTGCTACATCCCCGACGGCATGCAGATCGGCGTCGATCCCATTGCCGACCGTGAACGCTTCGACGTCACGCCGCGCGGCATCGTGCTGGTGACGCCCGATGCGCTGCACTCGGCGACGGTCGTACGTCCCTAGGTCGAAGGTTCCCGCATGACAGACCCGCGGCTGCCAGTCGTCCTGTTGTGGCACATGCACCAGCCGCCGTATCGCGATGCCTTGTCGGGTCGCTATGTGCTGCCGTGGACCTGGCTGCACGCCATCAAGGATTACACCGACATGGCCGCGCACCTCGAGCAGGTGCCCGGCGCGAAGGCGGTGGTGAATTTCACGCCGGTGCTGGTGGAGCAGATCGAGGATCTGTCCGCTGCCGTGCGCGCGAACCTCACGGCTGGCAAGCCGTTGCCTGATGCCTTGCTCGCGACACTGAGCGATACGCCATTGCCGGTCGATGCCACGGCGCGCCTCGCATTGCTCAGTGCCTGCCTGCGTGCCGACCGCGAGAACCTCGTCGGTCGCCATGCGCCGTTTGCGGAGCTGGTGGCTATTGCCGTCACGCTCAACAAGCCCGCACACGCCGCGTACGTTTCCGATCAGTTCCTGTACGACCTTTCGGTCTGGTACCACCTTGCATGGATGGGTGAGTCGGTACGCCGCGGCGATGCGCGCGTCGCACGGCTCTCCGCCAAGGCGCGCGACTTCGACGCAGTGGATCGTCGCCAGCTGCTGACGCTGGTGGGCGAATTGCTCGATGGCGTGCTGCCGCGCTTCCGCGCGCTATCCGATGCGGGCAAGTGCGAGCTTGCGACATCGCCGTACAGCCATCCCATCCTGCCGTTGCTGCTCGACTTCGGCGCGGCGCGCGATAGTGAACCGGATGCGGGTCGGCCGAGTGCTGCTGCCTATCCGGGCGGCGCGGCGCGCGCCGTGTGGCACCTGAAGCGTGCCGTGCAGACCCACGAGCGTGTATTCGGTCGCAAGCCGCGCAGCTGCTGGCCATCGGAAGGTGCGGTGAGCACGGCCGCGGTTGCCGCGATCGAAGTCGCGGGCTTCGACTGCCTGGCCACCAGCGTCAGCGTGCTGCGTCCTTCACTGGAGCGTTCGGGCATCGCCATACCCGAATCACAGGAAGGCGGTGAGCGCCTGCTGAACCAGCCCTTCGCCCTGCCGGGCAGCAAGCTGTCCTGCTTCTTCCGCCACGACGGTTTTTCAGACCTCATCGGCTTCACGTATTCGAAGTGGCATGGCGACGATGCCGCCGCCAACCTGGTCCACGAGATCGCCAATTTCGCCGATCGCACCGAAGGCAGCGCGGGTCGCGTACTGATGATCGCGCTCGATGGCGAGAATGCCTGGGAGTACTACCCTTACAACGGCTGGTACTTCCTCAGCGCGATGTATACGCATCTCGCCGCGCATCCGAAGCTCAAGCTCACCACCTTGTCGGAGCACATCGACGCGCAGCGCGCGGCGGCAGTACCGCCCGCGGAACTGCGGCAGCTGCGCGCCGGCAGCTGGGTGTACGGCACGCTGTCGACATGGATGGGTGATGCCGACAAGAATCGCGGCTGGGATCTGCTGTGTTCCGCCAAGACCGCCTTCGATGAAGCCGTCGCTTCCGGCAAGCTCACCGAATCCGAAGTCGCCCGCGCCGAGGAGCAGCTCGCCGCCTGCGAAGCCTCGGACTGGTTCTGGTGGTTCGGTGACTACAACCCCTCGGAAGCCGTGCGTGATTTCGACGAGCTGTTCCGCCACCAGCTCACCAGCCTGTATCGTGCGCTGAAGCTCGAACCTCCCGCCGTGCTGACCCAGCCCATCAGCGCCGGGCGTGGTGCACCGGAATCCGGCGGCGTGATGCGGCGTTCATGAAGCGCGAGTCGGTGCTGTCGCAACGGCGGGCGGGCGTGCTGTTGCCGGCCGCTTCGTTGTGCCAGCCCGGAGGTGGTGGCGCATTCGGTGCATCGGGTCGACGCTTCGTCGATTGGCTGGCCGAGGCCGGCTTCACGGTGTGGCAACTGCTGCCGCTGGTGCCGGTGGATCGAAGCGGATCGCCCTACTGGGCGCGTGCCGACCGCGCCGGCAATCCCGTGTTGCTCGATCCTGCCGCGCCCGATCCCGGCAGCGAAAGCGATTTCGAGGCATGGCGCGAGGAAGCCGCGCCATGGCTCGAGGATTACCTGTTGTTCGAAGCGATCAGCGAAGAGCAGGGTGGTTTGCCCTGGTGGCGCTGGCCACCGCAATTGCGCGACCGCACGCTGCATACGCTGGCCGCCGCCACGCAAAGGCTGGAACCGGCGATGCGCGCACGCGCACGCCTGCAGTGGCGCTTCGACATGCAATGGCGCGCGCTGCGCGAATACGCGGCCGCGCGCGGTGTGCGCATCTTCGGTGACCTTCCTATATATGTAGCGCCTGATTCCGTCGCGACCTGGGCGAATCGCAGGCAATTCCAGCTCGATGCGAACGGCATGGCGCGGGCGGTGGCTGGCGTGCCGCCGGATTACTTCGCGGCCGATGGCCAGCTGTGGGGCAATCCGCTGTACGACTGGGACGCGCAACGGCGCGATGGCTTCCGCTTCTGGCTGCAACGCCTGCAACTGCAGGCCGATCGCTTCGACCTGCTGCGCATCGATCACTTCCGCGCGCTCGAGGCCTACTGGTCGGTGCCCGCGGGTTCGCCCACGGCGCGCGAGGGTACCTGGCGCAAGGCGCCCGGCGCGGCGTTGCTGAAGGCAGTGAGCGCGCGACTGCCGCAGCTCGAACTGGTCGCGGAGGATCTCGGCGTGATCACGGCCGAGGTGAATGCCCTGCGGCGCGAGTTCCATCTGCCCGGCATGCGCGTGCTGCAGTTCGGCTTCGATGGCGATCCGACCAATCCGCACCTGCCGCATCAGCACGAGCCGGATGCCATCGTGTACACCGGCACGCATGACAACGATACCACCGTGGGCTGGTATGCCTCGCTGTCGTGGGAATCGCGCGACCTGGTGCGCCGTTATCTCGGCCGTGCCGACCACGAAGTCCCCGATGCGCTGACGCGCGCGGCGCTCGCTTCCGTCGCGCGCATGACCGTGCTGCCGGCGCAGGACCTGCTGCAGCTGGGCAGCGAGGCCCGCCTCAACCGTCCGGGAACGGTCGAGGGCAACTGGAACTGGACGCTGCCGCTGCAAGCGCTGACAAGCGAACTGGCCGCGCGCTATCGTGAGCTCATCCATCTGCACGACCGGGCTCTGTAAACATGCTTTCCAAGCGCGCTGCGGTGTTGATGACGTCGTTCCTGCTGTTGCTCGGCTGTGCCTACAGCCACCTGGAGCAACCGACGCTCACCGTCATCGACGTCAACCTGCTGAAGGGCGACCTCTTCAGGCAGCAACTGCGCGTGCGCATGCGCGTGGAGAACCCGAACGACGTCGCGTTGCCGGTGCAGAGCATCAGCTATGAAGTGGAGCTGGCAGGCAATGCCTTCGCGCACGGCGAATCAGCCGGCGATTTCATCGTGCCGGCCAAGGGCGGCACGGAATTCGACGTGAACGTCACCGCGAATGCGGCGGCGGCCGTGTTGCAGATGCTGGGCAAGGGCGGGCAGGACAACCTGCAGTACCGCATCTTCGGCAAGGTGCACCTGTCTTCGGGCATCTTGCGCAACGTGCCGTTCGATCACACGGGCACGTTCCGGCTGCGTTGAACCCGGCGGATCGCTCCAAAGGGAGCGTCGCAGGGACAGTCTTTGGTTTTCGATACAGGGAGGTATCCGATGAATCACGTTTGGCAGGGGCGCCGCATGGCGGCGCTGGTACTCGCGGTGTGCGGCATGGCGGCGCAGGCGGCGCAGCCGACGCTGGAAGATTTCACGCGTGATTCCGAAGTCACCGGCGCTTTGCTGTCGCCGGATGGCAATCACATCGCCCTGCGTGTGCTCAACGGTGCCCGGGCGACGCTGCAGATCAGGACGCTGCCGGATTTCAAGGTCGTCGGCACTTTCGGCATCGCTGGCCAGTACGATGTCGCCGACTTCTGGTGGAAGAACGACGAACGCCTGCTGGTCGGCACGGCGGAGCGGCTCGGCACCATGGGCAAGCCCCGCTACACGGCTACGCTGATGGCCGTGAATATCGACGGATCGAAGGTGGCCACGATCTCCCGCAGCGAGAAGGCAGGCGCATACGACGTGAGCGGTGACCGTCGCGACTTCGTCGTGGTCGACCCGCTGGTCGACGACCATGACCATGCCCTCATCAGCCGGTACGAGATGGTGAAGAGCGATTTCGTGCTGTTGAACTGCAACGTCTACGTCGGCACCTGCAAGCAGCAGGCACTGCCGCGCCTCAAGGACGCGGACTTCTGGACCGACGACCACGGCGAGTTGCGCGGCCAGAGCGGTGAGACCGGCGATGGCAAGAACGTATTGCTGTACCGGGACCCGGTGACCGATGACTGGAAGGAATTCGACAGCTACTTCGACAGCGATGGCGGCATGAGCCCGCAGCTGTTCGATTCGAAGGGCAAATGGGTGATTGCCTACGACAATCGCGAGGATCCGGTCAGCGGCGTCTACAAGGTCGATCTCGAGACCAGGAAGCACGAGAAGCTGTTCCTGGATCCGACCTACGACGTTTCGGATCTGATCCGTGGCACCGATGGCAACGTGATTGGTGCATCCGTGGAAGCAGAGCGGCAACGCTGGGTGTTCTTCGACGCGAAGAATCCGGACGCCATGTTGTATTCGGCGGTACGCCGGGGCCTCGGCAACGTGTCGGTGTACATCGTGAATTTCAGCCGTGCGCGCGACAAGATGCTGGTGCTCGCCGAGAGCGATGTCGCGCCGGCGTCTTACTACGTCATCGACCTCAAGGCCAAGTCCATCGGTGCGCGCATTCCGACGCGGCCATGGATCGATCCAGCGCAGATGGCAAGCCGCCAGTCGATCAGCTTCCAGGCACGCGACGGATTGACCATCCATGGTTACCTCACGGTGCCGCGCGGCCGGGCCGAGGGCACGAAGTCGCCGCTGATCGTGCTGCCACACGGCGGTCCCTATGACATCCAGGACACGTGGGAGTACGACTCCGAGGTACAGCTGCTGGCCAACCACGGCTACGCGGTGCTGCAGATCAACTTCCGCGGCTCCGGTGGCTACGGCCGGGAGTTCCGCAACAAGGGCTACGGTGAGTGGGGTCGCGCGATGCAGGATGACGTCGCGGATGGCACCAGGTGGGCGGCGGGACGCGTCGACATCGATGTATCGCGCACCTGCATCTACGGCGCGAGCTATGGTGCCTATGCGGCGCTGGTCGGCGTGGAACGCCATCCGGAGCTGTACCGTTGTGCGGCCGGCTATGCCGGCGTCTACGACCTGCAGGTGATGTGGAACAAGGGCGACATCCCGGACGACGTGGATGGCCGCCGCTACCTGAAGCGTGCCCTCGGCGATGACGCCGCCGAGCTCGCGGCGCGTTCCCCCGTCAATTTCGCGGACAAGATCCAGGTGCCGGTGTTCCTCGCGCATGGCTCCGATGACCAGCGTGCTCCCGTGGCGCATTTCAAGGCCATGCGCGATGCCTTGCAGAGGGCCAACAAGCCGGTCGAGACGCTGTTGAAGGATGGCGAAGGTCACGGCTTCTACGCCGCTGCCAACAAACTGGAGCTGTACACGAAGTTGCTGGCGTTCCTGGACCGCAACCTCGGCGTGAAGCCGGTCGAAGCGAAGTAGCGGGCGCCTCAGCCCGCCAGCATGCGCTGGTACAACGCCACGTAGTCACCGACGCGGCGTTGCCAGGAAAAATCCTGTGCCATCGCATTGGTGATCAGCTGCTGCCACGATGCCTTCTTCGCGTACCACGCAAGCGCGGTCTGCATCGCCCAGCTCACCCCACCGACGTCGTAGTCATTGAAGACGACGCCGGTGCCTTCGCCTGTCGCCGGATCGAAGTGGCGCACTGAATCGTTGAGCCCACCGGTACGCCGCACGATCGGGATGGTGCCGTAACGCAGGCTGTACATCTGGTTGAGCCCGCAGGGTTCGTACTGCGAGGGCATCAGGAACATGTCGCTGGCGGCTTCGATCCAGTGCGCGTGTTCCTCGCTGTAGCCGATGCGCACATGCACGCGCGTCGGATAGCGCGCGGCCAGCGAGCGGAAGAAGGCTTCGTAGCGTTCCTCGCCGCTGCCGAGGACGGCGCAGCAGAACTGCTGCTTCTCCAGCAACTCGGGCAATGCCGTCATCAGCAGGTCGAAACCCTTCTGTGATGCGAACCGGCTCACCATGCCCACCAGCGGCGCGCGCACGCGTGGCGGAGTCGCGAGGCCCAGGCGCTGCATCAACAGGCGCTTCAATGCCTGCTTGATGTCGAGACTGCCGGCATCGAAGTGGCGCGGCAGGAATTTGTCCGTCGCGGGATCCCATTCTTCATAGTCGACACCGTTGAGGATGCCGGTGAGGTCGCTGGCGCGACTGCGCAGCAGGCCATCGAGTCCATGGCCGTACCCGGGCGTCTGGATTTCCAGCGCATACGTCGGGCTCACGGTGCTGACGGCATGCGCATGCGCGATGCCTTCACGCAATGGATTCACGCGCCCGCCATAAAGCGCGGCGGCGTCGAGCATGTTGGAGGCGTTGCCGAGCCCGATGTCCGGGCTCACGTTCGAACCGAACACGCCCTGGTAGGCGAGGTTGTGGATGGACATCAGGCTGCGCGTGCCCTGGAACAACTGGTCCCAGGCATACACCGTCTTCAGCAGCAGTGGCCCGAAGCCGGTGTGCCAGTCGTTGCAATGGAGGATATGCGGCGCGAACGCCATGCGCTGGCAGCACAGGAAGGCCGCGTGCGTCAGCAGGATGAAGCGCAGGTGCTCGTCTGGCGCGTTGCCGTAGATGCGATCGCGCTCGAACAGCGCCGGCATGTCGATGAGGTAGATGGTGACCGCGGAGCCCGGCAGCCGCGTCGCCTGCACCGAGAAGCGCAGCCGGTGCGGGCCGAGCTGCAGCGGCACGTCGCGCAGGAAATCCACCGGCCAGATGTCGAGCTTGCTGCGGTCGATCTGCCGGTACAGCGGTGCGAACACGCGGATGTCGTGGCCATCCGCATGCAGGTACTTGGCCAGTGCGCCCGCGACGTCCGCCAGTCCGCCGGTCTTGGAAAGAGGTGCGATCTCCGACGCGATGAAGCAGACGTTCAGGGATTCAGGCGGTGGCATCGGTGCGAAAGTCTAGCGGGAACAAGGGCGTTATCATGCGGGCATGCAACGGGTGGTGCTCATACTCGCCGTCACGGTTCTGGTGACTGGTTCGCTTGGCGCGGGGGTGCTCGCAGCGCACTGGCCATTCTGGCAACGCGCGTGGCAATGGCATGTGGCGCCAACGGGCTGGCCTTCGAGCATGCCTGGCGCGGTGCAGGTACTGCATGGTGGCGCGGGTGCGCGGGTGCTGGATGTCCATGTGGACGAGGGCCTCGCCGCCGCCATTCCGGCCAATACGCAGGCCCTGCTGCGTGCGCATGCCGATGGCCGTGTCGACGCCTGGTTCGCGCCGGGGCAGGACATCCACTCACTGGTGGATGGCCGCGACCTTTCGGCCTTAGTGCTCACGCCACTTTTTCTGCAACTGGCCAGCGAGCACCAGGGCCTGCTCGATGCGCCGCTGGGTGCATGGCTGCCGCAGTGGAAGGAAGACCGTCGCGGGCCGATCACGCCGCGCCAGCTTTTCTGGCAGATCTCCGGCCTGCCGGCGCGCCATTTCACGCCGCTGAATCCCTTCCGCGCGCGCGCCCAGCTGGCATCGGGACCGGACTTCGCATACGCCGCCCTGCGCTGGAAACCAGTGTGGCCCCCGGGCTCGCACTTCGAGGCCTCGCCGGTCAATGCGCAGCTGCTGGCCCTGACGGCGGCCGCAGTCGCGGGCACTCCTTTCAAGAGCCTCCTGCAGGAAAAACTGTGGACGAAGGTCGCGGTCGCCGATGCCTACGCGATGCTCGACCATCGCGGCGGCGACATCGCCGCGCACTGCTGCCTGCGGGCGAGCCTGGGGGACTGGTTGCGCCTCGGGCTGTTGCTGGCCGCCGATGGACGCGGCGATGGCGCGCGGCTGTGGCCGGCCGGATCGCTTGGCGAAAAACTGGCGGCTTCTCCCATACATCCGGGCCAGGGCCTGGGTTTCGATCTGCTGCCCCGATCGGGCGGCCAGCTGCTGGTCGCGACCGGTACAGGACGGCAACTGCTGATAGATCCGGCCACGGCGACAGTTTTGTTGTGGGTGGGAGAAGGTGCACCGCCACCCGGTCTCGCGCGGCTGCTGCCATAATCGCGCCCCATCATGCCCGACAAACGTTCCATCGCCGCCGCGATCAGTATTGGTTTTGGCCTGGTCTGCGCCAGCTGGGCTGTGTACGAGGCCAAGCATGGAGGCAGCACTGCGCCCGGTACACAGGCCAGTCCTGCGGGCGCGCGTCCCGGTGCACCCGGTGGTGTCGCTCCCGTGCCGGTGATCATTGCATCCGTGCAGCAGCGCGCGATCAATGCCGGCATCCAGGCCATCGGCACCGCCAATTCGAACGAGGCGGTCAGCGTCACGGCCAAGTCCACCAACATGATCACCGCCATCCGTTTCTCGGATGGCCAGGTGGTGGAGGCGGGGCAGGTGCTGGTGGAGCTGGATCGCAACCAGGTGGCCGCCGATCTCGCCGCGGCCAGTGCCGCCTTCGAGGAGAGCCGCAGCCAGTTCAATCGCAGCCGCGACCTGGTCGCGAGTGCCGCGCTGTCGAAGTCGCAGAACGACCAGCTCGAAGCCACGATGAAATCCAACGAGGCGAAGCTGCAGTCCGCGCGCGCCCGCCTCGATGACACCTACATCCGTGCGCCGTTCGCGGGTCGCGTTGGCCTGCGCCGCGTGAGCCTCGGCACGCTGATCAATCCCGGCACCGTCATCACCACGCTCGACGACATCAGCGCCATCAAGGTCGATTTCGCCGTGCCCGAGAGTTACGTGTCCGAGCTGCGCAATGGCCAGGTCGTGACCGCGCGCACCAATGCCTGGCCCGGTCGCGATTTCACCGGCAAGGTGGTCAGCGTCGATTCGCGCGTCGATCCGTCGACGCGCGCGGTGACCGTGCGGGCTGCCGTGCCCAACGGCGATTCCGCGCTCCGGCCGGGCATGTTCCTCACCGTATTGGTGGCACAGGATCGTCGCGCGGGCCTCGTGATCCCCGAAGAAGCGCTGGTGCCCGAGCAGGCGCGCCAGTTCGTGTACGTGATCCGTGGCGCCAGCGTGGACAAGCGCGAAGTGACGCTGGGCCGGCGCGAGCCAGGCTTCGTCGAAATCGCCGATGGTCTCGATGCGGGCGACAAGGTGGTGATCGAAGGCACGCTGAAGCTGCGCGATGGCGTGCCGGTGCGTGACGTCGGCCCCGCCAATGGCGCCGCGGCCACCGTCGTCACGGGCTCATGACGATCTCCGAGCTGTCGATCCGCCGGCCGGTGTTCGCCACCGTGCTGGCGCTGCTGCTGCTGATCACCGGCGTGATGGCGGCGCTGCGTTTGTCGGTGCGGGAATACCCGGACATCTCGCAGCCGGTGGTCACGGTCAATGTGAGCTATCGCGGCGCCAATGCCTCGGTGATCGAGACGCGCATTACGCAGATCATCGAGAACGAAGTGGCCGGCCTCGAAGGCGTGGACAAGCTCACCTCGCGCAGCCGCGACGAGCAGGCCAACATCAGCGTGCAGTTCAACACCAACCGCGACATCGACGCCGCCGCCAACGATGTGCGCGATCGCGTGACGCGCGTGGCCGCGCGCCTGCCGGATGAAGCCGATCCGCCGCAGATCGACAAGGTGGATAGCGGCGCCGACCCGGTGCTGTTCGTGATCCTCACCAGCAACAAGCGCAGTGGCCTCGAGCTTACCGACTACGCCGAGCGCTATCTCGTGGATCGCCTCGGCGCCGTTTCCGGCGTCGCCAATGTATTCATCAACGGCGCGCGCCGCTATTCGATGCGCGTGTGGCTGGATCGCAATGCCATGGCGGCGCGCCGCGTCGCCGTCTCCGACATCGAAGCTGCTTTGCGCAGCGAAAACATCGAGCTGCCGGCCGGCCGCATCGAATCGCGCCAGCGCGAGTTCACGCTGCGTACCGATACTTCCATGCGCACCGAGGACGACTTCCGCAACCTCGTGGTCGGACGCGGCGCCGATGGTTACCTCACGCGCCTCGGTGAAGTGGCGCAGGTACAGCTCGCCGCCGAGAACCAGCGCGGCGGATCGGTGGTCGATGGCAGCACCGCGCTGATGCTGCCGGTCACGCCGCTGTCCACCGCCAACGTGCTGGAAGTGGCTTCTTCGGTGAAGAAGGAAATCGCGCTGATCCGCGAGACCCTGCCCGAGGACATCGGCCTCGAGGTGAACATCGACAACTCGGTGTTCATCCGCGAGTCGATGAACAAGGTGCTGCACGCGCTGTTCGAGACGGGCGTGATCGTGCTGGTGGTGATCTTCCTGTTCCTGGGTAGCGTGCGCGCCACGTTGATTCCCGCCGCCACCATTCCCGTGTCGATCTTCGCGGCCGCCATCGTGATGGCAATGCTGCATTACTCGATCAATACGCTGACGCTGCTGGGCGCAGTGCTCGCCATCGGCCTCGTCGTGGACGATGCCATCGTGGTGCTGGAGAACATCGTCCGGCGCATCGAGCATGGCGAACCGCCGCTGCTCGGTGCCATCCACGGCAGCCGCGAGATCGGCTTCGCGGTGATCGCGACCACCATGGTGCTGGTGGCGGTGTTCCTGCCCATCTCCTACCTGCAGGGCAACGTCGGGCGATTGTTCAGCGAGTTCGGCGTCACCGTGGCCGCGGCCGTGGTGTTCTCGGCGCTGGTGGCGTTGACGCTCACGCCGATGATGACTTCGAAGCTGTTCGCGAACGGCATCCAGCGCGGCCGGTTCGCCACCGCCATCGACAACGTGTTCCGTTCGATTGCCTCCGGCTACCAGTCGGCGCTGCGCTGGACGCTCGGTGGTTCGCGTCCATGGCTGGTGCTTGGCGGAGCCGCCGTGTCGTCGGCGGCGATGCTGTCGCTGCTGGTGGCGGGCTGGCCGTGGGCCGGCATGCGCCTGCCCACCGAACTCGCGCCGCGCGAAGACCGCGGCCGCGTGATGATCCAGGTGAATGGCCCCGAGGGCGCGAGCCTCGAGTACACGACGCGGCAACTCAATCGCGTCGCGGCCATCGCCAAGGATGAAGTGGACCGTGGCAATGCCGCGCGCGTGATCCAGCGCACCGGCACCAACAGCAACCAGGGTTCGGTGAACACCGGCATGGTGATGCTGCCGCTCAAGGACTGGGGCGAGCGCCCTGACAGCTCCACGCAGATCGTGCAGCGGCTGCGCGCGCGCACGCAGGAAATCGCCGGCGCGCGCGTCACGCCGATCACGCCGGGCGGGCTTGGCGGCACCGACAAGCCGGTGCAGCTGGTGCTGCAGGGGCCGGAGTACGGCCCGCTGGCGCGCGTTGCCGAGCGCGTGATGGCAGCGGCTGCGACCAACCCCGGCCTCACCAACATCGAAATGGATTACGAGGAGCGCCAGCCGCAGCTGCAGGTGCGCGTCGATCGCAACAAGGCCGCGGACCTCGGCGTGTCGCTGGTCAACGTGGGCAGTGCGCTGGAAACCATGCTCGGGTCGCGCAATGTCACCACCTTCCAGAAGGGCGGCGACCAGTACAACGTGGTGCTTCAGGCTCGTGATGAACAGCGTGCCTCGGTCGGTGACCTCGACAACATCTACGTGCGCGCCAGCAAATCCACCGAGCTCGTGCCGCTGGCGAGCGTGGTGTCGATCACGGAAGGCAGCACCGCTTCGCAGCTGCGCCGCTTCAATCGCATGCGCTCGGTGACGGTGACCGCGAACCTGGCCGCGGGCTATGCGCTGGGCGATGCGCTCGACTACATGGTGAAGGTGGTGCGCGAGCAGCAAGGCGATGTGCCGGTGCAGGTGGACTACGACGGCGAGTCGCGCGAGCTGAAGCGCTCCGCCGGCGGATTGTTCCTCACCTTCGCCTTCGCAATGCTGATCGTGTACCTCGTGCTGGCGGCGCAGTTCGAGAGCTTCGTGCATCCGCTGGTGATCCTGGCCGCGGTGCCGCTGGCGCTCACTGGCGCGTTGTTCGGGTTGTGGTTGTTCGGTTCGTCGATCAACGTGTTCAGCCAGATCGGCGCGGTGATGCTGATCGGCATCGCCAGCAAGAACGGCATCCTGATCGTGGAGTTCGCGAACCAGCTGCGCGACCGCGGCATGGAATTCGTGGATGCCACGGCCGAAGCGGCCACCACCCGCCTGCGTCCCGTACTGATGACCACGCTCGCCACTGCCGCCGGCGCCGTGCCACTGATGATCGCCACCGGCGCCGGTGCCGAAAGCCGCCAGTCCATCGGCGCCACGGTGTTCTTCGGTTCGGTATTCGCGGTAGCGCTGACCCTGTTCGTGGTGCCGGCGCTGTACGTGAAGATCGCGCGCAATACCCGCTCGCCCCAGTACTTCTCGCGGGTCATCGACCGGCTGCTCGGCTCTGGTGGCGAGCGCCACGCGGACCAGCAGGCTGCCGGGGCACCCACGACCTGACTCGCATCGCATGACCACCAGGATCCGTCGTTGGCAGATCGCGCTCGGCGTGATCGTGCTGGTCACGGTTGCGTACGCAATCACCGGCTTTGTCGGCGTGCCGCGGCTGCTGCGTTCGCAGCTGCTGTCATTCGTGTCCGCGCACTACGGGCGCGCGGCGTCGATCGGTGAAATCCGTTTCAACCCGTTCACGCTCACGCTCGATGCGCGCGACTTCAGCTTCCCCGATGCCGATGGCAAGCCGCTGATCGCCTTCGGCCGACTGGTGCTGAACCTCGACGTGGCGTCGGTGTGGCGCCTCGCACCGAGCTTCAGCGAGATCGGGATCGAGCGGCCGTTCGTGCGCGCGCAGCTGCGCAAGGACGGCACGCTGAACCTGGCCGAGCTCGGCAAACCGTTCGCGGACGCGGCCGCGCCACCACCACCGCCGGACGCGAAGCCGGCGCGCCTGTTCGTGGATCGGCTCGACGTGAGTGCGGGCAGCGTGACGTATGAGGATGATTCGCGCGCCACGCCGTTCCGGGCGCAGCTCCAGCCGATCAGCTTCGAGCTGCGCAATTTCAGCACCACGGCGCGCACCGACAACACCTATGCGCTGGCCGGTGCTTCGGCGAGCGGCGAGAAGTTCGCGTGGAATGGCTCGCTCAGCGTGGCGCCGCTCGGGTCGCAGGGGCGCTTCGAGGTAACCGACCTGCAGGCGCACACGGTGTGGTCGTACCTGCGCGACTCGCTGGGCTTCGAGCTGTCGAGCGGGTTGATCAGCTTCAACGGCGAGTACCGCTTCGCCGCTGCGCCCGCGTTGGCGCTGAACGTGGATGTGCACACCGTATCGGTTGCAGACCTCGGCATCCGGCCGGCCGGGCAGCAGGCGGAATACATCCAGCACGCCAGCGTGCAGTTGGACGACACGCGACTCGATCTCGCCGGCCAGCGCGTGGCGATCGGCAAGATCGTGCTCGCGGGCGGCACGGTGCGCGCGTGGCGCGACGAGCAAGGCGCCATCAATCTGATGGACCTGATGCCGGCGCCGGGCGCGACCGCGACCGCCGCGGCCACTTCACCGCCAGCCGCAGCGCCTGCCTCGCAGTGGGTGTTTGCCGCACCCGACATCGCGATCGGGAAACTGCGTGTCGAAATCGAGGACCGGCTGGTGAAGCCCAGCGCCGGTTTCATCCTCGACCCCATCAATGTCACCGTGCGTGGTTACACCACCGCGCCCGGCAAGCCGCTCGATGTCGAGGCCGGTTTCCGCATCAACGACTCGGCGCAACTGCAGGCCAAAGCGCAGGTGTCGCCCGACTCCGGCGCCGTTGCCGCGCATGTGGACCTGGACGCCTTCGACCTCGCGAGCCTGCAACCCTACGTCAACGCTTACACCCGGATCCGCCTGCTCAGTGGCGTACTGAAGACGGGGCTGGATATACAGCGCACCGCGAACGGCGCACTCGAGATCAGTGGCGACACCGAAGTGTCGAAGTTCCGCACCATCGACCGCGGCCTGCGCCAGGACTTCGTCAAATGGGACGCGCTGAAGCTCGAAGGCCTGCGGTACCGGTCGGCGCCGCAAAGTCTCGGCATCCGCACGATCACGGCGCGTGCACCCTATGCGCGCGTGGTCATCGCGCCGGACCAGACGCTCAACATCGTCGAGGCCACGACGCCGATGCCCGGCACTGCGCCTCCTGCGGTGCAGACCGTGCAGGACACGGGCGGGGCGGCGCATGCGACCGCCGGCAATCCGGGCGGCATGCGCATCGACATCGGTACCGTGCACATCGTCGACGGCGCGGCCAATTTCGCCGACTTCTGGATCCAGCCCAACTACTCGGTCAGCCTGCAGGGCATGAACGGCAGCGTCGTCGGCCTGTCTTCGGATCCGCAGTCGCGCGCCAAAGTCACCCTGGAAGGCAAGGTGGATCGCTACGCGCCCGCGAAAATCGGCGGCGAGATCAACCTGCTGTCCGCTGCGCTGTTCACCGACATGAAGGTGAGCTTCGACGGCGTCGAGATGAACTCCGTCACGCCGTATTCCGGCCACTTCGCGGGCTACAAGATCGACAAGGGCAAGCTCTCCGTCGACGTGTCGTACCACGTCGAAAACCGCAAGCTCGAGGCGAAGCAGCGTTTCGTGGTCGACCAGCTGCAACTCGGTGAGCCGGTGGAGAGCCCGGATGCCGTACACCTGCCGCTGCGCCTCGCGGTCGCGCTGCTCAGGGATCGCAACGGCGTCATCGACCTGGAGCTGCCGTTGACCGGCAGTCTCGACGATCCGCAGTTCCGCGTCGGGCCGCTGGTCTGGAAGGTGTTCGTCAACGTGCTCACCAAGGCCGTGACCGCGCCGTTTGCGCTGCTCGGCAGCCTGTTCGGCGGCGGCGAGGAGATGAACCTCATCGACTTCCAGCCCGGTGCGGCGGTACTCGACACTGCCGCGCAGGAGCGCCTTGCTTCGCTCGGCAGAGCCCTGCGTGAACGGCCGCAGCTGGAGCTCGACGTCCCGGTGTCCTATGCAACGGAGGCCGATGGCGCCGTGCTGGCCGCACAGAAACTGCACCGCCAGCTGCAGGCCTTGCTTGACAGGCAGGCGCGTACGCAGAAGAACGCGAATCCGCAGACGCTCGATGCCGTCCTTGCCGATCCGGCGCGCCGCTTCGATCTGCTGCTCGCGCAGTACCGGCTCGACAACGGCGCCGGCATGGCGCCGCCGCTCGCCACCGCGATACTCGCCATGCCGCGGGAGAAGGTTGATCCCGCCACTTTCCCCGCCGCCGGCGACGAGCTGGAGCGCGCCATCACGACGCGGCAGCCCATCACCGAAAGCGAGCTGGAGGAACTGGCGCAGGCCCGCGCCCGCGCCATCCAGGACTCCCTGCTGGGTTCGGGGGAAATAGATCCGGCGCGGGTTTTCCTGCTCGGTGCGAAGGCGACGCCGGTTACCGAAAGCAAGGTCCGCGTCGCCCTGAGCCTTAAATAGAAGGGCTGCGGACGCACCGGCGCCGCCGCCGAGGTTCCCCGATCCGGCCCGTTCCGACCCGGCTAGAATGACCGCCCCCGGGCCATTTACCCCGGTTTCCAACCATGGCCGCCACCCCCTACAAACAGCTCGAACTGGAGTGGCAGCGACTCCATGCCTTCAGCGGCGCGCTGTCGCTGTTGCGCTGGGATGCTGCCGTGATGATGCCGCGTGGCAGTGCCGACGTGCGCGGCGAACAGCTTGCGGCCATCGAGACCGAGCAGCATGCGTTGCTGACTTCGCCGAAGGTCAGCCGTCTGCTCGATCGTGCGCAGGCGGGTACCGCGGCGCTCGATACCTGGCAGCGCGCGAACCTGCGCGAGATGCTGCGCCAACGCGACCATGCCATCGCGACACCGGTGTCGCTGATCTCCGGCCTCGCGCGCGCGACCTCCATGGCGGAAGTCGCCTGGGCCGAAGCGCGCGAGAAGCAGGACTTCAGCGTGTTCGCGCCGCATTTCACGGCGGTGCTGGCACTGGTGCGCGACAAGGCGCAGCTGCTGGGTCAGTCGCTGAACCTCTCACCCTACGATGCGCTGATGGATGGCTACACGCCTGGCGTGCGCAGCGCCGAGATCGATCCGGTGTTCCGCGCGCTGGGGCGGCGCCTGCCAGGACTGATCCGCGAAGCCATCGAACGGCAGCGCAATGCGCAGGCCCTGCCCATCAGCGGCAAGTTCACGCCCGCCCGGCAACGTGCGCTGATCGTCGAGGTGATGAAGGCTTTCGGTTTTTCCTTCGAACGCGGACGACTCGACGAAAGCGACCATCCCTTCACTGAAGGCGTGGCCGGCGACATCCGCGTCACCACCAAGCTCGACCAGGGCGATCCCTTCCGCGGCCTGCTGGCGGCGCTGCATGAAACCGGCCACGCGCTGTACGACCTCGGTGTGCCGCGCGACTGGCGTGCGCAACCGGTGGGCAAGGAGCGCGGCATGGCGCTGGAGGAAAGCCAGTCGCTGTTCATCGAGATGATCGTGTGCCGCAGCCGGCCGTTCCTGCAGTACCTGCGGCCGCTGCTGGAGAAGCACTTCGGCGTCAGCGGCCCTGAGTGGGAACCGGACAATCTCTACCGGCTGCTGACACAGGTCCGGCGCAGCACCATCCGCGTGGATGCCGATGAGCTCACCTATCCGATGCACATCCTGCTGCGCTATGGCATCGAGAAGGATCTGCTCGAGGGCAAGCTCGCGGTGCGCGACGTACCCGATGCCTGGAACCAGGGCATGCAGGATCGGCTCGAAGTGACGCCGGGCAATGCGGCCGAAGGCTGCCTGCAGGATGTGCACTGGGCACACGGTGCCTTCGGCTATTTCCCTTCGTATGCGCTCGGTGCGGTGATCGCCGCGCAGCTGTTCGAAAGCCTGCGCGCCGCGAAGCCCGACCTCGATGAAAGCATCGCTGCCGGGAAGTTGAGCGTCGTCACCACCTGGCTCACCGAAAACGTGCACGCCGAAGGCGCGCGCCTCACGCCAAAAGAACTGGTACAGCACGCCACGGGCAAGGGCCTGTCGGCCGCGGTGGCGCTGCGCTACCTCGAGGCGCGCTACATGGAGGAGGCGCGATGAACGCCGTTCCATCGATGCCCGCTGAACTGTCCGGCACCAAGCGCAAGCTCGCCGCGCAGCTGCGGGGCCTCGTGGGCAAGGCCATCGAGGACTACGGCATGATCGCCGCCGGCGATCGCGTGATGGTGTGCCTGTCCGGCGGCAAGGATTCCTACACCCTGCTCGACATGCTGCTGTCGCTACAACGCAGCGCGCCGGTGGAGTTCTCGCTGATCGCGGTGAACCTCGACCAGAAGCAGCCGAATTTCCCCGCGCATGTGCTGCCGGAATACCTGCAGTCGCTGGGGGTCGAGCACCACATCATCGAGCAGGACACCTACAGCGTCGTGAAGCGGGTGATCCCCGAAGGCCGCACCATGTGCAGCCTGTGCTCGCGCATGCGGCGTGGCGCGCTGTATCGCTACGCGGCGGAGAACGGCATCACCAGGATCGCGCTGGGGCACCATCGCGACGACATCGTCGAGACGCTGTTCCTGAACCTGTTCCATGGCGGCAAGCTGAAGGCCATGGCGCCGAAGCTGCGCTCGGAGGATGGACGCCACATCGTGATCCGTCCGCTGGCCTATGTGCCAGAGCGCGACATCGCGCGCTATGCCTCGGCGCGTGGCTTCCCGATCATTCCCTGCGACCTGTGCGGCTCGCAGGAGAACCTGCAGCGCGCCACCATCAAGCGGATGCTGGCCGAGTGGGAGGTTGCGCATCCGGGGCGCACCGAGTCGCTGCTCACGGCGCTGCGCAATGTCGAGCCGGAGACGCTGGCGGATACGCGCCTGTTTGACTTCGCAGGGCTCGAGCCCGTGCGGGGGAACGACGCATGACGCGCGCAGCGGCAACGAAGTCCGCCCGGCCGGCGCGCACCTGGACGCGCCTGCCCGATGCTGAACTCCTGCAGCTGCGCTTCTGCGACCTCGACCTGAAGCTGGCCGACACGCCACTGGAGCGGCGCCTCAACCGCGTGCATGGCGAGCTGGAAAAGCGCGGCATTTCCTTCCGTCCGCACATGTGGCTGTCGGAGGAATGGTTCTCCCCCGATGGCATCCCCGGCATCGCGGTGCCGTTCTACCTCGCGCATCCGCGGTTGGTGAAGCTCGAGCGGCACATGATGCGGCAGGTGGAGGGCGGCAACGGCAACTGGATGATGCGCATCCTGCGCCATGAAGTCGGCCATGCCATCGACACGGCGTATCGGCTGCGGCGGCGCGCGCGCTGGCGCGCGGTGTTCGGTCCCGCGTCGCTGCCGTATCCCGAAAGCTATCGCGCCCGGCCCGGCAGCCGCAGCTTCGTGCGCCACCTGGGTGAGTGGTACGCGCAGTCGCATCCCACGGAAGACTTTGCCGAAACCTTCGCGGTGTGGCTGAAGCCCAACTCCGACTGGCGCCGCACCTACGCGAGCTGGCCCGCCTGGGAAAAGCTGCGCCTGGTCGATGAAATGATGCGCGAGGTCGCGGGCGCCACGCCGCGGGTGCGCAGTCGTGCCTTCATCGAACCGCTGTCGACCAACCAGCGCACGCTGGCCCAGCACTATCGCGAGAAGCTCGCCCGCCAGAAGGACTGGCGCAGCGAAGCCGTCGAC
Source organism: Pseudomonadota bacterium (assembly GCA_037200665.1). GTDB lineage: Bacteria > Pseudomonadota > Gammaproteobacteria > Steroidobacterales > Steroidobacteraceae > ZC4RG30. Next base: position 184,742 of record JBBCGD010000004.1, read on the forward strand.
GGGATGCTGATGCGCGTGTTCGCGAAGCGTCCCGCACGCCGCGGCATGATGAAGGCCGCATCCTTCCTGCGTGCGCACCGGCGTGAACTGCAGGCGACGAGCCCCGTGTACGGCGATACCGACCAGTACACGCTGCATCATGTACTGCGCATCGCGATCGAAGGTTCGGATAACATGCAGCTGTACCTGCGGGGGTCGCAGCGCACCGCCATGCCCCATGCGCGCTGGCTGCTCGCCCGCCTGGCACGACTGCTCGATGAAAGGGAACGGCCGCAGCTGAATCTATGAAGCGATCTCGAGTCCTGGTGGTCCTGCACCCGAGCCTGATGCCGCCAGAGAGCCTCGAGGGCCTTGATCCGAAGACCATCGAGGAATGGCGCACCGAATTCGACGTCATCCAGACCCTGCGCGCCTCCGGGCATGAAGTACGCGCACTGGGCGTGCTCGATTCCATCACCGAACTGCGCACCACCATCGCCGAGTGGCAGCCCGACGTGGTGTTCAACCTGCTGGAAGAGTTCGACGGCATCGTCAGCTACGACCAGCACGTCACCGCCTTCCTCGAGATGCTGCGGCAGCCGTATACCGGCTGCAATCCGCGCGGGCTGCTGCTGTCGCGGGACAAGTCGCTCTGCAAGCAGGTGTTCGCCTTCCACCGCATCCCGACGCCGCAATTCGCCGTGTTCACGCGCGGGCAACGCGTGTCCGTGCCGAAGCGGTTGCGCTACCCGTTGTTCGTGAAATCCAGCACCGATGACGCCTCCGCCGGCATCGCGCAGGCCTCGGTGGTCACCGATGCCGCGCACCTGAAGGAGCGCATCGAGTTCGTGCTCGAAGCGCAGAAATCCGATGTGCTGGTCGAGGAATACATCGAAGGCCGCGAGCTTTACGTGGGCATGCTGGGCAACGCGCGCCTCACGCGCTTCCCGGTGTGGGAGCTGAACTTCGGCAGCATGGGCGAGAAGGGCAGTGCCATCGCCACGCGCAAGGTGAAGTGGGATACCAAGTACCGCACCAAGTACGGCATCGACAGCGCGCCAGCCGCCGAACTGCCCGCCGGCGTCGAGGCAAAGCTCGACAAGCTGTCGCGGCGCATCTATCGCGCGCTCGGCCTTACCGGTTACGCACGCATGGATTTCCGCATGCGCGCCGACGGCAGCCTGTATGCGCTCGAGGCCAATGCGAATCCGCACCTGGCGCGTGATGAAGACTTCGCGCGTGCCGCCGCTGCGGCGGGGCTCGACTATCCGGCGGTGCTCGACAGCATCGTCAAACTCGGACTGACCTATCCGGCGCAATGGCGGGTGATGTATGGCGGTTAAGCGAATCCTCTCCGTGGCCCTGGCCTTGCTGTGCACGTCCTGCGTCTCGGGGCCGAAGCCCGACGAAGTATTCCTCGACCAGCTGCTCGGCGCGCTGGCCGGCAGCTACGACAACCTCGCGCAGTCGCGCGCTGCGCCCGACCATGCGCCACTGCGGCTGATGATCGCGCCCGTACAGGCGCAACTGGTCGGCGACCATGTGTTCTACGTGCAGGAGATGGCCGCCGTTGATCCGCGGCGCGTGCTGGCGCAACGCCTGTACGTGGTGGAATCCGTCTCCGGCAGCGAGATGGCCGTGGTGACGCAGGCGGATTTCGTCGAACCGCTGCGCTGGCGCGATGGACAGACCAAGCGCGAACTGTTCCGCAGCCTGCTGATGCAGGACCTGCGCATACGCACCGGCTGCGACCTGCTGTTCAAGCGCGAAGCCGGTGGCTTCACCGCCTCGCAGACGGCCAACTGCCGCGGCTCGGCCCGCGACACCGGCGAAGCGCTGCGCGTCGAACAGCGCATCACGCTCAACGCCGATGGCATCGCCCTGTTCGAACAGCAGCGTGATGCGGCCGGCAAGCTCGTCTATGGCGATGAGCCGGATCCCTGGTATCGCTACGCGCGCCGCGCCGACGCGCCCTGGTAGCGCCTCGACGCGAGGCAGGCGCGCGATGACACGCGGCATCTTCTTCCGCCACGTGCTGCGCGAAATGGCCGCCGGCGTGCTGGCCATTGGCCTGGTGCTGCTGGTGGTGCTGGCGACCTACCAGCTTTCTTTCGTACTCGGTCGCGCCGCGGACGGGCAGGTAGCCGGTTCGATGGTGCCGGAGCTTGCGCTGCTGTCGCTGCGTACCAGCCTCACGGTGATCCTGCCGCTGGCGGTGCTGCTCGGCATCGTGGTGGCGCTTGGCCGGCTGTATCACGACAACGAGATCGCGGCCGCGCAGGCTTGTGGTGTGCCGACATCGCTGCTGGTCGCGGCCGCCGGCGTCATCATCGTCATCGCGACGCTGCTCTGTGCCTGGGCTTCGCTCAGCGATGCACCGCGTGCCGCGCGCCGCATGGTGGAACTGCGCACCGTGGCGCTGCGCAGCCTGGCGACGCGGCAGCTCGCAGCCGGCGCATTCACGTCACCGGGGCCGGGCATCACGCTCTATTTCCGTGACAGCGGCGCCGATGGCGTGCTGCAGGATGTATTCGTGCAGCGCGACCTGCCGCATGCACGCATGCAGGTGCTGCTCGCCAGCAGTGCGCGCCAGCGGCTCGCGCCGGACGGCGCGGCCTGGCTGGTCGAACTCGCGGATGGCCGCAGCTATGAAGGCGTGCCGGGCGCGGCGGACTGGCGCATCACCGAGTTCTCACAGCAGCAGGTGAAGATCCCGCTGCCACGCGCGACGCTGCGCGGCCCGCGACGCGTCGATGGTTTGACCAACCACGAACTGCTGGCTTCAGATGATCCGCGGCAACGTGCCGAATGGCATTGGCGCATTGCATGGGTGGTTGCGGTGCTGGTGCTGGGCCTGGCTGCCGTACCGTTGTCGCGACTCGCGCCACGCCAGGGACGTTATGCGCGCCTGCCCTGGGCGGTGCTGCTGTTCGGTCTCTATGCGGGCCTGCTTACTGCGGGACGAACCATGCTCGGGCGCGGTGAATTGCCCATGCTCGCGGGCCTGTGGTGGGCCCATGTGCTGGTGGTCGTAGCGGTGTTGTGGCTGCTGCGCGCGCGGCGCGCGTGAGCGTCAGTCTTTCAGCGTGCGCTTGATCGCGGTCGGCAGTTCGTCTTCGCGCAGCGTCTTCACCTGCTGCGTGGTCTTGATCCATTCCGACAGCTTGCGCAGGTCCACGCGTGGCTTGCGCGTCCGCGCCGTGTCATCGCTCGAAGGAGTGCTCTTCGAGTACGGATCGTACGCGCCACCAGCCAGGCCCTTCTTGCCGCGATAGCCGGGTTTGTAATCCACCATTTCCAGCTCTGCTGGCATCTGCCGATCGGGTTCTTCCGTGTCGGGCAGGTGGATGGTGAAGCGCTCTGGTGTTTTCTCGTTGCCCATGGCTGTGAGCATTATGGTGGTGGCCGGCCAGTCAAACTGTCGACTGGCTCACGTCGTGCACCGTTATGTTCCAGTGTTTCCCTGAAGCTGCGCTGCCGCCCGCAGCAGGCCGATGATGGTCTTGCCGTCACGCAATTCGCCGGACAGCGCCTGGCGTACCGCTTCGGCCAGTTCCACCCAGTGCACTTCGATCAATTCGTGCTGCTCGTGCGCAGTCGGGGTCTCGGTGAGATCGCGCGCCAGGTACAGGTGGATGGTCTCGGCGAACACGCCGGGTGAAGAGAGGATGGCGCCCAGGGATTCGAAGCGTCCCGCCTTGCGTCCCGCCTCTTCGACCAGCTCGCGCCGCGCCGTGGCATCGGGTGGTTCGCCCGGTTCCAGCCGGCCAGCGGGCAATTCCCAGATCCAGCCACCACCCGCGGGACGGAACTGCCGCAACAGGCAAACCCTGCCCGTGGCATCGATGGCCACCACGGCCGCGCCGCCCGGGTGATGCACGATTTCATAGCGACCGATGCGGCCATCCGGCAGCTTGATGTGCTCGACATTGACAGTGATCACCCGTCCTTTGAAAACGGTGTCGATCTGTTCCAGTTCCTCGGCCTTTGTCATTGATATAGTGGACGCGATTATGTCGACAACGGCAAGCCATCTCGAGTCCCTCAACCTGGCACAGCGCAAGGCGGTTGCCTTCGGTGCCACGGCGCCTGACGGGCATTTCCGTGCCGGACCACTGCTGGTGATCGCGGGCGCGGGCACCGGCAAGACCAGCACGCTGGCCGCACGTGTCGCACACCTGGCACTCAATGGTGTGGATCCATCGCGCATCATGCTGCTCACTTTCACGCGTCGCGCCGCGAACGAGATGCGCCGTCGTGCCATCGAGATCATGCGCAAGGCGCTCGACGACACGCTCGGCGGCAAGTCGCAGTCGATCGCGCAGCGCCTGGTATGGGCCGGCACCTTCCATTCGATGGCGAACCGGCTGCTGCGCCACTACGCGCCGCAGCTGAAGCTCGATCCCAATTTCACCGTGATCGATCGCGCCGATTCAGCCGACGTCATCGACCAGATCCGCGCCGAGCTGGGCTACGCGGCCGCCGAGCAGCGCTTTCCGCGCAAGGAAACCTGCCTCGCGATCTACTCCTGGCGCGTCAATACCGGCAAGGGCCTGGCCGAAACGCTGCAGCAGTTCCCGTGGTGCCAGCAATGGGAAGAGGAACTGAAGCGGCTGTTCCGTGCTTACGTCGAACGCAAGCAGCAGCTCGCGATGCTCGACTACGACGACCTCTTGCTCTACTGGCAGGTGCTGGTTTCCGAGCCGCGCCTGGCGCAGCACGTGGGTGGCCACTTCGATCACATCCTGGTGGATGAATACCAGGACACCAACTCACTGCAGGCGAAGATCCTGCACGCCATCAAGCCCGATGGTGCCGGCCTCACCGTGGTGGGCGACGACGCGCAGGCCATCTATTCCTTCCGCGCCGCCGAGGTGGAGAACATCCTCGGCTTCGCGCAGCGCTTCACGCCGGCGGCCGAAGTCATTCCACTGGGGCAGAACTATCGCTCGACGCAACCGGTGCTCGATGCCGCCAATGCGCTGATGGCCGAGGCGCCGCGCCAGTTCCGCAAGCACCTGCTGGCAACGCGCAGTGGCGGCACGCAGCCGCGCTACATCAGCGTCGAGGACCTTGAATCGCAGGCCGAGTACGTCGCGGCGCAGGTATTGCAGCGACGCGAGAGCGGCATCAGCCTGCGCCGGCAGGCCGTGCTGTTCCGCACGGGCACCCACAGTGACCTGCTCGAAGTGGAGCTCACGCGCCGGAACATTCCCTTCGTGAAGTACGGCGGGTTGCAGTTCCTCGAAGGCTCGCATGTGAAGGACCTGATCGCGGTGCTGCGCTGGGCCGACAACCCCCGCAACACGCTGGCCGCCTTCCGCGTGCTGCAGCTGTTGCCGGCGATGGGCCCGGTCAACGCACGCTGGACGCTGGACGCACTGGCCGAAGCCGGCGGTGCGCTGAAATCCCTGCGCGGCATCAAGGTGGCCTCGCAATGCGAGCGCGATTTCCTGCGCCTCGCAGAGCTGATGGAAAAGATCTCGCAGCCGAACTGCGAGTGGGGTGGCCAGGTGCGCACGGTGCGTGAGTGGTACGAGCCGCACCTGAAGCGCATCTACGAGCATTTCCACACGCGCCTCGGCGACCTCGACCAGCTCGAGCAGCTGGCCACCCAATACCGCGCGCGCGAACGCTTCATCTCCGAGATGACGCTCGATCCGCCGCAGGCCACCGGTGATCTTTCCGGCCGCGCCAGCCAGGACGAGGAATACCTGGTGCTGTCCACCGTGCATTCCGCCAAGGGCATGGAATGGGACACCGTGTTCGTGCTCAACGTGGTGGATGGGAGCTTCCCGTCGGAATTCGCCACCGCCAAGCCCGAGCTGCTCGATGAGGAGCGGCGCCTGCTGTACGTCGCGATGACCCGCGCGCGCAATGAGCTGCAGCTGCTGCAGCCGCTGAAGTTCCCGCTGACGCAGCAGTCCCCGCAGGGCGATGCGCATGTGTATGGTGGTCGCAGCCGTTTCATCACCGATAAGGTGCTGAAGTGCTTCGAGCAGGGCAGCTTCACGGGCTCGAAGGCGGCCGACACCAAGCTGAACTCGACGGGCGAGGAGCCCATCAGCATCGACGCGAGCGGCCTGTTGAAGGAGATGTGGTAGACCGGGCGTGGTCAGTGCGGTGGTGGTGCGAACCGCGAGAATACCCACGGCCGCATGGCCAGCAGGCAGCCTACGTTGCGCTTCTCGCGGCTGGGCAAAGTGCTGTCGAGATCCGCTAGATCGCGGAAATCCGCCGCCAATCGATCCAGCTTCCGTTGCAGTATCCGACAGGATGCTGCGGAGAGTTCCGCGGAACTGAAATGCAGGGCTTCACGCTCCGCGCCAAAGAGCGACTGCAGGAATTCCTTACGAACTTCCCGTTCGTACATCCTGCGTATCGGGCCATCAGGTCGCCACCTTACCGCGGCAATCGCAGTCGCGCCCGCGCGCGCTTTCGAGGAATGCACCAGGCCCAGTGCTTTCAGACCAGCGATCCAGTGCAGCACAGCCCGCTGCGTGGCGCGCATATCCGCCTCGATTTCGCGATTGCTCCGGCCATTTGCAACCAGGTGGTAGCAGGCAAACAGCTTCGGATCCGCTGCCAAGGCCTTTTCCTGTTCAAGGGTGAGCAGGTCTGGCCGCTCTGGCGCGGATGGCTGCGTCAACTGCACCAGCTCGGGAAGGCTGCTGCCTATGGCTTCGCAGATCTGGTCCAACCGTCGGAGCGAGAGCGTGCCGCGTGAAAGCACGCGCTTCACCGAAGCTTCACTGAGGCCGATGCGCTTCGCCAGTGATGCATAGGTGATGCTTCGCGTGCGAAGTGATGCTTTCAGATTTGCGAGAATCCTCGCGGAATCGTCAGCCATGGGTTTCTCCCTCGATACTTTGGTATCTCTTTTCGATACTTCGATTGTGCGGTATTGAGACAACCACGGTGAGTCTTATCATTCCACCTGACACGGAGGAGGCCTGCATGGGTGAGCTGCACTACAAGATCGCCGACGCGGCGGCGGAATTCGATGCAATCCATCGGCTCAACCACCGGACGTTTGCGGAAGAAATCCCGCAGCACCCAAGTGACGCCTCTGGAAAGCTCATTGACCGTTTCCACGGCGAGAACGTCTACGCAATCTGCCTTGACCACGGAGAGCTCGCGGGCATGGTGGCGGGGCGATGTGCACGTCCCTTCTCTCTCGATTCGAAAGTGCCCGATCTGGACGGCCAGCTGCCCCCGCATCGCAAGGCGGTAGAGGTGCGCTTGCTGGCTGTGGAGCCGGCTTATCGTCACCGGGCGGTGTTCGCGCGCCTCGTTATGCAGCTCGCGCAACACTTCCGTTCGTTGGGGTGCGACCTTGCAGTGATTTCCGGAACAGTTCGGCAGCTCCAGTTGTACGAACACATGGGGTTCCGAAGCTTCGGTCGGCCGGTTGGATCGAGCGATGCGCTCTACCAGCCGATGTACCTGACACTCGATGCCTGGCATCGGATCAAGGTGCTCTCCAGTCGCGCGGAAGCGATTCAATTGGCCAGCTTCCTGCCGGGTCCGGTTGCCACTACCGCGGCGGTCCGCATGGCGTTCTGCGCTGAACCCATCTCCCACCGTTCAGCGCAGTTCGCGGAATGCATGTCGCGCGTCCGCCTGAACCTGTGCAGGCTGACGGGTGCTTCACAGGTCGCCGTGCTTGTTGGCACCGGAACGCTAGCCAACGACGCCATAGCGGCGCAGGTCCGTCATTTGAACCAACAGGGACTTGTCCTTGTGAACGGCGAATTCGGCGAGCGCCTCGCGACGCATGCGCGCAGCTGGGACCTGCCGCATGAAGTGGAGAGGGCGAATTGGGGTGAATCCTTCGATTGGCGGCAACTGAGCCGCTATGTGCGCGCGAAGCGGCCCCGCTGGATCTGGGCTGTTCTGTCGGAAACCTCAACGGGGATGACCAACTCTGCGTCGCAACTGCGGCAGCTCTGCGAGTCGACTGGCGCCGCACTTTGCCTGGATGCAATCAGTGCTATCGGCCTCATGCCGGTGGATCTGCGCGGTACCTGGCTCGCCTCTACAGTCAGCAGCAAGGGTCTTGGCGCGTATGCCGGGCTCGCCGCCGTATTTCACGATGGCCGACTGGCTCCAGAAGGGGCGATACCTCGATACGTCGATCTTGCTGCGTATGCCGGAGCGGGCAGTGTTCCATACAGCCACTCATCCAACCTGCTGGCTGCGCTGGATTGCTCACTGGAATCCACGTGCTGGAGCAGGAAGTTTCGAAGGATCGCCACCATGGATCGCGATCTGCGTGCGCGATTGAAACGTCATGGACTGCTGCCGCTCGTGGCCGATGAATTTGCGACACCCGGGATCATCACGTTGGCCATGCCTCCTGGCAACGATGCCACTCGCGTCGCACTTTCGTTGTTGCATGAAGGGATGGCATTCGCGCACGAAAGCGAGTACCTGAGGCGCCGCAACTGGCTGCAGATCTGCCTGATGGGTGACTGCGATTCGAGGGTGGTGGCTCGCATACCCTCCGCGCTCGCCGCGCACATCAGTCGTGACGAGCCGCGCGACGTAGCCTAGATAAATCGCATGTCCGGGCGGCCTAGCCACCTGCTGCTGTTCTCGTGGCAGGCCGCATGCCATAGCATGGGCGACAGGCGCCGTTGCCGATCTGGTGTTATATGCCCGTTCTCGGCCTGATTTTTCCCCCATCCACACGTGGCATTCCTGAGGAAGGCGTCGCGATGTATGGCGACACGCTGCACTTCGTGGTCAACGGCCTCGGTATCGAGCGGGTCACGCCGGAGAATTTCGATGGGGTGCTTGATCGCATCCCGGCGGCCGCCGAACAGCTCGCAGCGGCTGGCGCCGATGCCATCGAACTCACTGGCACTTCACTGACGTTCTACAAGGGCGAAGCGTTCAACCAGCAGCTTTGCGAAAGGGTGAAGCGCGCTTCAGGCCTTGCGGCCACGACGATGAGCAATGGCGTCATCGACGCGCTCAAGGCGGTGGGTGCGAAAAACATCGCCGTCGCGACGGCCTACAACGAAGAGGTGAACCTGCGACTACGCGCATTCCTGCTGGAACACGGGCTCACGCCGCTGGTCATCACAGGTATGGGCCTCGAGGTGATGGATGACATTCATCAGATTACCCAGGCGCATCTGCTCGATTTCGCCGCGCGTGTTCATGCCACCGCGCCCGACTCCGATTCCATGCTGGTCTCCTGCGGCGGCTTCCGCACACTGGAGATCATCGCGCCGCTGGAGGCACGCACTGGCGTGCCGGTGATTTCCAGCATGCCGCATGGGTTGTGGGCCGGCGCGAAGTTGGTGGGACTGAGCGGTGCCGCGCCTGGCTACGGCAGGTTGCTGTCGAGCGCGTTGCCGCACTAGGTCGACCAGCGTTTCGACCCGCGATCTTCCGATCCGCGAATTTGCCGTCACGCAAGGCAACGCTAAGCGAAACAAGATTCACGAGAAATTGTGTAAGCCGCGCGCCGCCCTTGCATATGATGTGGCCTGACGCACGGGATGGGGGCGCAGGCGGTTCGAATCCGCCGGCAGATCACGTGTTGTCGCTGGACACTTAAATCAATCATAAAAACCGGGTGTGACATCCCGCTTGCTCATCGTATTCATGGATTCCATTCCAGTGAACGCGTTGCTGCTTGTCTGCATGGAGGCGTAATGAAGAGGCGCACCAGTATCACAGTGCTCGTCACCCAGGTGCTCGTGCTGGCCTGGTTGCTGTCAGTGCCGGCTTGCGCTTCGGCACAGCAGAAAGTGCGGCCGGAAGAGCAGCTGAATGAAGTTGTGGTCACCGGCACCCGGATCAAACCCTCCAGGAACATGCAGACCATCATCGAGTGGCTCAGGCGTTTGCCCGGAGAGTTCCGCTACGACGGCTATGTCGAGTTGCAAGCTGGCCCGGGAATGCCCACGAGCCGCCTGCCAGTGCAGGGCCTGTCGGATTGCGTGGCCTTCGGTGCTGCACCCGGCGTGCAGTGCGCGGTTGATATCCGCTGGCCCAAGGTGAGCGGTGAGAACGGCACCGAAGTCCCGGGCGGGTCTTCCGTGCTGGATCCCGCGATGATCCTTTACGGCCTCGACCCCGACCATCGCGCCATCCACTTCCTGCAGGTGGACAAGCGCGGCGTTGCCGAGGGCGGCCTGGGTTACCTCGAGGGCAACACCCTGGTTACCACGGCGCCATGCGAGGGTATTCCCGGCAACTGCCAGCGGACCACCAGGATCGACGCGCAGCCTGACGGCAAGCTCATCCAGATGCAGGTCGACATCAACCAGGACGATGCGAAACCGGTGCGCTACTCGTTCGTCATGCATCGCCTGTCGCAGGCGGAGGTCGATGCGATCGACGGGAGTCCACGAAAGTGAGTCGCTTCAACGTGCGCGCAGGCGCGGCCTGGTTCGCTGCCACTGCGCTGCTGGGTACCCACATGGCCGGCGCCAATCCGCGCGAGGCGTTCGCGCCGAAGCAGGTCGAAGATGGCATCCCGGCCGGCGATCCGGCGGTATGGATGAAGCGGCTGGTGGGCGTGTTCCGCATCGAGGGCACCATCCATCACCAGGAGATCATCGATTTCGACCAGCTGGAGGACGCGCCTCCGAACCCCGATATCCAGGGCGGCGATGGCGAGCTGCGCGGTCCCTTCCTGTATGCCAACGAGTGGTCGCAACCGCTCGGCGGCAAGGGGGAGTGCATGGGCTTCAGCGAAGGACCCGGCCAGCATTGCGTGGCGAACATCGTCTGGCCGGAGACATGGAGAGCTACCGGCAAGGTCCAGCTCGGCGGCATCCCGGATCTGACTCCGGCGATGATCATGGGCGGCCTCACTCCGTCCATTGCCGGTGGCATCCGCTTCCTGCTGGTGAATGACAAGGGCCTTGCCTATCCGGGTTCGCTCATCCTGAGCGGCGATTCCGCCACCGCCAAGCCACCGTGCGTGGATCTTCCCGGTACGCAGCATTGCGATGAGCGCCTGAGGGTTACCGCCAAGGCCGATGGCAATGTCCTGTTCGTGCAGTTCAGCGTCACCACGCGTTTCCTGAGAAGCAAGATGGACCGGAAGCAGTCCCTCGACCTCGTCAAGGACAGCATGGGCAACAAGGACAGGTTCGAAAGATCCACCGAATGGGTGGACGAGCTGCTCGACGTCTCGTTATCGCTACGCCGCGAGACGCCGGCGACGCCAGCTCAGGGTTCGAGGTAGGCGTAGCCGTCCAGCTCATCCTCATAGAACCGCTTGATCGCCTGACCCTCCGCCACCGTCATGCGGTTGTCGCGCACCGCGCGCTCGCAGTCGCGCGCCAGTGCGGGGTACAGCTCGGCGACGTCGTACTCCATGTACTCGAGTACCTTGTTCGCGGTGTCGCCCTTGACGATCTCCTCGATCCACCAGCCGCCTTCGTCGTGCAGGCGGATGTGCACCACGTGCGTATCGCCGAACAGGTTGTGCAGGTCGCCGAGGGTTTCCTGGTAGGCACCGACCAGGAATGCAGCGAGGTAGTACTCCTCGCCATCGCGCAGCGGATGCAGCTCCAGCGTGCGCTTCACGTCGCGCAGGCTGACGAAGCGGTCGATCTTGCCGTCCGAATCGCAGGTGATGTCGGCGAGCACGGCCTTGCGCACAGGTTGCTCGCCGAGCCGCTGCACGGGAACGATGGGGAACAGCTGGTCGATGGCCCAGCTGTCCGGCAGCGACTGGAACACGGAGAAGTTGCAGAAGTAGGTATCCGAGAGGATGCCTTCGAGTTCCGCGAGCTCCTCGGGAATCTCGTCGAGCTTGCGGGCGGCATCGCGTACTTTCGTGCAGGTGGCCCAGTACAGCCGCTCCGCCAGACCGCGATGCTGCAGTGACAGGAGGCCGAGCTTGAACATCTGCAACGCTTCATCGCGTGCCTCGACGGCGTCGTGGTAGCACTCCACCAGTCGGCGCGGCGTGACGCTGCGCCAGGCATCGGCGAGGTCACGCACGGGCTGCGGTACATCCTTCGGCGGCGCGAGGTCGTCCTTGCTGAGCTCGAAACCATCCAGCGCGGAACGTCCCAGCACGTTGAAGATCAGCACGCTGTGGTGCGCGGCGATGGCGCGACCGGATTCACTGATGATCATCGGATGCGCGACGCCACGCGAATTGCACACGCTGGCCACGCGATACACCACGTCATTGGCGTACTCCACCAGCGTGTAGTTCATCGACGAGGAGAAGTTGGTGCCACTGCCGTCGTAATCCACGCCGAGACCGCCGCCGACATCGATGTACTGCAGGCCGGCGCCGAGACTCACGAGCTCGACGTACACATGCGCCAGCTCGTTGATGGCTTCCTTCACGCGGCGGATGTCCTGCAGCTGGCTGCCCGGATGGCAGTGCACGAGCTGCAGGCAGTCGAGCATGTTCTTCTCGCGCAGCACCGCGAGCAGCTCGAGGATCTCGGTGATGAACAGGCCGAACTTGGAACGATCGCCGGCCGATTCGCGCCAGCGGCCCGAACCTTCGCTCGCCAGCTTCACGCGCACGCCGATGCGCGGCCGCACGTTGTGCTTTTCCGCGTGCTTCAGGATCAGCGCGAGCTCGGAGAAATTCTCCACCACCGGAATGATGGTGCGGCCGAGCTTGGTGGCGAGGATCACCGCCTCGATGTAGCTGGAATCCTTGAAGCCATTGCAGACGATCAGGCGATCCGGCGAATCCTCGGTCATCGCCATCACCGCGAGCAGCTCGGGTTTCGAGCCAACCTCGAGGCCGAAGCCGTACGGTTTGCCGTAGCGATACACCTCTTCGACCACCAGGCGCTGCTGGTTCACCTTGATCGGGAACACCGCCGCGTACCGGTTGCGGTACTCGTTCTCGGTGATGGCCTGTGCGAAAGCATCGTGCAGGCGTTGCAGCCGGTGCGCGAGGATGTCGGAGAAGCGCACCACGACCGGCGTGCGCAAATCGCGCTCGGTCAGTCCCTGCACCACTTCAAGCAGGTCGATCTCGCGTTCCGGCGTAGTGCCCGGCCGCACCACGAGATGACCCGCGGCGTTCACCGAGAAGTAACCCTGTCCCCAGGCGGGAATCTGATACAGGTCGAGCGAATCTTCGACGCTCCAGCCGATGGTGGCCGGAGCACCCTCACGTCGCGTGCTGGCTTTCAAGAAACTATTCCCCCGTGGCGACCGGCCGTGCCGGATCGGTGATCCATTCGCTGAAACTGCCGGCGTACAGCCGCGCATCGGCAAAACCGGCCAGTTCCAGCGCGAGCAGATTGTGGCATGCGGTGACGCCCGAGCCACACATGGCCACCAGCGGTGCGTTGCGCGACTGCGCCGCGATGCCAGCCCAGCGGGCACGCAGCTCCTGCGGCGACAGGAAGCGCTGCTGCGCGTCGAGGTTGCCGGTGTACGGCATGCTGATCGCGCCCGGCACATGGCCGGCAACGGGATCGACGGTTTCATTGCGGCCGGCGAAGCGGTCGGCGCCGCGTGCGTCGAACAGCGTGATGGCGCGCGCGGCCAGCTGGGCGGCGACTTCCGGCGTGCTTGTTTCACCGGTGAATCCGCGTGCGGCCACATATGTTGGCGTGATCACGGGCGTCGTGGTTTCCGTCGCTCCGCCTGCAGCCAGCCACGCGGCAAAACCGCCATCGAGCACCTGCGCGCGTTGATGCCCGCGGGCGCGCAACATCCATCGCAACCTTGCTGCATACGGACCTCCGCCCTGGTCATAGGCCACGACACGTGACAGTTCCGTGAAACCCCAGCTGCCGAGGACGGCGGCGAAATCGCGCGGCGCCGGCAGTGGATGGCGACCGGTCTCAGCGCGCTTCGGCGCGGCAAGGTGCTCGTCCAGCGATGCGAACACCGCACCGGGAATATGGCCGGCGGCGTAGGCGTTGCGCCCGAACGCAAGGTTCGCCAGATCGTGGCGGCAATCAACCACCAGCAGATCCGGGCTGCCAGCAAGGTTGCGCAGGGATTCCGCGCTGATCAGTGGCGAGTCGTCGGGCCATGTCTTCATCCGCGCATCATCGCTACAATTTCCGACTGTTTCCATCTCAAGGCCGTTCACCGTGGCAATCGAAGTCTACTGGGCCGCGGGCAGTCCCTACTGCTGGCGCGTGCTGCTCGCGTTGCAGGTCAAGGGCCTGTCGTGGCGCGGCCACCTGCTGCAACCGGCCATCCATGAGCACAAGTCGCCGCAGATGCTGGCGATGAATCCGCGCGGCCGCCTGCCGGTGCTGCGCGATGGCGACTATGTGGTGTTCGAGTCGCTGGCGGTGCTGTACTACCTCGAGCAGAAATATCCCACGCCGCCGCTGTTCGGCCGCTCGCCGGAAGAGGCGGGCGTGATCATGCGCGTGATGCTCGAATTCCAGGCCTACATCGAAACCGACCTGATGCGCATCGTGGACGAGCTCGCCAAGCCCGCCCCGCGCTTCGGCGAAGCGCCGCTGTTGCGCGCGATGCATACGGTGGCGCGCGAGGCGCGCACCATCGAAGGAAGACTGTCGAAGGGCGACTGGATCGTCGGCGATTCCGTATCCGCCGCCGATGTCACCATCTACCCTTGCATCCGCCTGCTGCATCGGGCCTTATTGCGTCCCGGCGCGCAGGAACTGGCGAGCCGATTCCTGCCCGCCGAAGTGCACTACCCGCAGCTGGCCCGCTGGCTGCGGCGCATGGAGGCGTTGCCGGGCTACGAAGGGACCCTGCCACCCGGATGGCAGAAGCTTGAAAACCAGTAGAACTGGTCCAGAAAAAACCGCGCCAGAGAAAAAAATAGAGAGGTTGTTAACGATACATCATGAGTCACAAGGTCTACGTCGATTTCCCCGGCCGCATCGTCATGGTTGGTTTTGGCAGCATCGGGCAGGGCGTCCTGCCGCTGATCCTGCGTCACATCGGCATTCCGCCGACGCGCATCGTGATCGTCACCGCCAGTGATGCAGGTCGCGCCGAAGCCGAACAGCTGGGCGTGCGTTTCATCGTCGAGCCGCTGGTGCGCGAAAACTATCGGCGCGTGCTCGATGGCCTGCTGGGACGTGGCGATTTCCTCGTGAACCTTTCGGTGGATGTTTCGAGCATCGCGCTGGTCCGGCATTGCTGGGAGCGCGGCGCGCTGTATCTCGACACCTGCATCGAACCCTGGGCGGGTGGTTATACCGACCCCACCGTGGCGCCAGGCCGGCGTACCAACTACGCGCTGCGCGATGACGCGCTGGCGCTGCGCACCGACCTCACCGCGAAGAACCCCACCGCCATCCTCACGCATGGCGCGAACCCGGGCCTCGTGTCGCACTTCGTGAAGGAAGCGCTGCTGAAGCTGAAGCAGGACATCGGTGTAGACAAAGAGAAGCCCGAACCCGCCACGCGCGAGCAATGGGGCGAGCTTGCCCAGGCGCTGGACGTGAAGGTGGTGCACATCGCCGAGCGCGACACGCAGGTGTCGAAGCGACCCAAGGAAGTAGGCGAGTTCGTGAACACCTGGTCGGTGGATGGCTTCGTGGGCGAAGGCTGCCAACCGGCGGAGCTGGGCTGGGGTTCGCATGAGCGCAATTTCCCACGCGACGCGAAGCGCCATGACTTCGGCTGCCAGGCCGCCATCTATCTCGGCCAGCCCGGTGCGGCCACGCGCGTGCGCACCTGGACGCCGAAGGCGGGCCCGATCCACGGCTTCCTGATCACGCACAGCGAGTCGATCTCGCTGGCGGACTACTACACCGTCAAGAAGTACGGCGACGTGGTGTACCGGCCGACGGCGCATTACGCGTACCACCCTTCGGACAACGCGGTGATGTCCATCCACGAGCTCGCCGGTCGCAACTGGCGCATGCAGCCGCGCCAGCGGATCATGACGGACGACATCACCTCCGGCAGCGACGAACTCGGCGTGCTGCTCGCCGGCCACAAGAAAAATGCGTTCTGGTATGGCTCGACGCTCAGCATCGAGGAGGCGCGCAACCTCGTGCCCTACAACAATGCCACCGGCCTGCAGGTCACCGTATCGGTGCTGGGCGGCATGATCTGGGCGATGGAGAATCCGGACCGGGGCCTGATGGAGCCGGATGAGCTCGAGTACAAGCGCATCCTGGAAATCTGCCGGCCTTACCTCGGCAAGATCGGCGGCGCCTACACCGACTGGTCACCGCTGTCGGATCGCGAGAGCCTGTTCCCCGAGGACCTGGACCTCACCGATCCCTGGCAGTTCAAGAACGTCCGCGTGATGTAGCTTCAGGGATACAGGATCGCGGTGATCACGTAGCGGGCCTCCTGGCCCGCCACGCCCACCGCGATCTCGTCATCCAGCCGCTTGCCCAGCAGCGCCCGCGCCAGCGGCGCATCCATGCTGATGTAGCCCTCGGCCATGTCGAATTCATCGGGGCCGACGATGCGGTAGCGGAGCTCCGTGCCGTCGTCGCGTTCCAGGTCGACCCACGCGCCGAAGAAAACGCGACGTGGGTCCGATGGCGGTTGATCGACCACCACCATGCCGTCGAGCCGCTTCTGCAGATGTCGCACTCTGGCGTCAATCTCGCGCAAGCGCCTCTTTCCATAGGTGTATTCGGCATTTTCCGAACGATCGCCCTGCGCGGCGGCAGCACTGACGGTGGCAGTTACTTGCGGCCGTTCCACCCGCCATAACTGATTGAGCTCCGCAGCAAGGCGCGCGTGGCCATGTGAGGTGATGTATTTCGAGCCTGTTTTTGCAGGTGCGCGGTAACGACTCATCAGGGAATCACTGATAAGCAGAAGGCTTGTCCGTATCGACTAGACATTGCGCGCCGATGATCTGTGCGCGCGAGCACAGTTGCCCGCCGGTGCGTCGACATACGCTGTGTCCGGAGGTTCATCCCATGTCGCGCAAATACTTCGCCCACTTCGTCACTGAACTGCCCCCGAGCGCGGGCGCTGGTGAATACAGCGGCGTGGTCGAGTTGCACAAGGCGCTGCGGCCGGAAGGCGAGACCGTGGAGCTGCGCCGCCTGCTGGCGGTGAGCTTCGACCTGCCTGCCGAAGACATCCGCATCCTCAACTGGGCCACGCTGCACTGACCCCACCACGGGCCGGGCGCCCGTGAGAGAATCGCGCTCCCGCGATCGCGGGGTCTGTGGAGGAGTGCGGTATGCGTGCATGGAAGTCCATTCTGGTAGGCGCCGTCGTTGTACTGCTGTCGGGCTGCGGCTACAACTCCATTCAATCGCAGGACGAGGGCGTCAACGCCGCCTGGTCCGAAGTCGTCAACCAGTACCAGCGTCGCGCCGACCTCATCCCCAGCCTCGTTGCCACCGTGAAGGGCTTCGCCGCGCAGGAGCAGACCGTGCTCCTGGGCGTGACCGAGGCGCGCGCCAAGGTCGGCACCGTGCAGGTCACCAAGGAAGTGCTCGACGATCCCGAGGCGCTGAAGAAATTCCAGGCCGCGCAGGGTGAGCTGAGCCAGGCACTGAAGAGCCTGCTCTCAGTCACCGAGAACTACCCCGACCTGAAATCCGACCAGAACTTCCGCGACCTGCAGGCGCAGCTCGAAGGCACGGAGAACCGCATCGCCGTGGCTCGCAAGCGCTACATCGAGGCCGTGCAGACCTACAACACCACCGTGCGCTCCTTCCCGACCAACCTCACCGCGAAGATGTTCGGCCACAAGACCAAGGCCAACTTCACGGTCGAGAACGAAGCAGCGATTTCCAAGCCCCCGACGGTGGACTTCAGCGCGAAATGATCCGCACGCTGCTGGCCGTACTGCTGCTCGCCGGCTTGCCCGCGAGCGCAGCGCTGGCTGCGGATCAGCAGCCCGTCCCTGCTTTGCAGTCGCGCGTGACCGATACCACCGGCACGCTCACCGCCGGCCAGCAGGCTGAACTCGAGGGCAAGCTGGCGGCCTTCGAACAGCGCAAGGGTTCGCAGATCGCGCTGCTCATCGTGGCCACCACGCAACCTGAAGCCATCGAGCAGTACTCGTTGCGCGTGGTCGAAGCCTGGAAGCTCGGCCGCAAGAACACCGACGATGGCGCACTGCTGCTGGTCGCGCTGCAGGATCGCGCGCTGCGCATCGAAGTGGGCTACGGCCTCGAAGGTGCGCTGCCGGATGCCACGGCCAATCGCATCATCGATGAAGTCATCAAGCCGGCTTTCCGGCAGGGCGACATCTACGGCGGCGTCAGTGCTGGCCTCGCCCGCATGATGAGCGTCGTGGATGGCGAACCCCTGCCGCCGCCGGATCGCAGCTGGCATGCGCCCGGCGATCGCTTGTTCGGCTTCCTGCCGTTCCTGTTCTTCGGCGTGCTGGCGGTGGGCGCGGTACTGCGCGCCTTGCTCGGCCGCACGCTCGGGTCCGTGGTTACCGGCGGCGCCACGGGCGGCGTCATCTGGCTGTTGTCGAAGGTACTGGGCTTCGCGATTGCCGGCGGTGTGCTCGCCGGGGTGTTTGCCCTGTTCGCCGGCCTCGCCAGCAGCGTCGGTGGCGGTCGGCGCGGTGGCGGTGGTTTCGGAGGTTTCGGCGGCCTTGGCGGCGGCGGTTTCGGTGGCGGAAACTTCGGCGGCGGCGGTGGTTTTGGAGGCGGCGGCGGTTTCAGCGGCGGCGGTGGTGGCTTCGGTGGCGGCGGCGCCTCGGGAAGGTGGTGAGATGCTGCGCATCCTGCGGCACCTGCTGACTCCGTTCTGGGTAATGCGGCTGCGTTATCCGCCGGAGCTGTTGAAGCGCATCGAAACGCGCGTGGGCGAAATCGAGCAGCGTCATCCCGGTGAGGTTCGCTTCGCCGTCGAGCACGCACTTGAACTTGGCGATCTCATCTCCGGCCTCACGTCGCGCGAACGCGCACTGGAAGTATTCGGACTGCTGCGGGTGTGGGACACCGAACACAACAACGGCGTGCTCATCTACGTGCTGCATGCCGAGCGCGCGGTGGAGATCGTTGCCGACCGCGCACTCGCGCGCGCCGTTCCGCAAACCGAATGGGATGCGCTCTGTCGGCAAGTGGAGACGGATTTCCGCGCTGGTCGGTATGACGCGGGCTCCATGACCGCCATCGATGGCGCCGCGCGCCTTCTGCAGCAGTACTTTCCGCTCACTGCGCCTGCCGCCAAGGCGCGCAACGAACTGCCGGACCAGCCGCTGCTCTTGTAGGAGTACAGCCATCGCGGCACCGTAACCGGGATGCCATAATCGCGCCGTGAACAAGCACAGCCTGTTACTCCCGCTGGGTTTCGTCGCGCTGTTGTCAGCGTGTTCGTTGATGCGTCCACCCGTGCCGCCGCCTGCGCCGGTCGAAGTGCCGGAGCCCGCGCCCGCGCCGCCACCCGAACCCGTGCAGTTGCCGTTGCCGGTGGCCACGCATCGCTTCGAGATCGATGCCGATGACGATGTGGTCGGCGTACTGCAGGTCACGACGGTCGGCGAGAAAGACACGCTGTCGGACATCGCGCGCCGCTTCGATGTCGGTTACCAGGAAATCGTCCGCGCCAATCCCAAGGTCGATCCCTGGTTGCCGGGTGTCGGCCGCGAGATCGTCGTGCCGACGCAGTTCGTGCTGCCGTTTGCCGAGCGCAAGGGCATCGTGGTCAACATCGCGGCGCTGCGGGTCTTCTACTTCCCGCCGGTGAAGAAGGGCGAGAAGCAGGTCGTCTATACGTATCCGATCGGCATCGGCAAGGTGGGTTGGTCCACGCCTGAGGGCAAGACCAAGGTCATCGCGAAGGAAGCCGATCCGGTGTGGCGTCCGACTGCATCGATCCGCAAGGAACATGCGGAGAACGGCGATCCGATTCCTGCGCTCGTGCCCGCTGGTCCCGACAATCCGCTGGGCAAGTACAAGTTCACGCTGGGCTGGCCCACCTATCTCATCCACGGTACCAACAAGCCGTATGGCGTGGGACTGCGTTCGAGCCACGGCTGCATCCGCCTGTATCCCGAAGACGTCGAGCAGCTCTACAAGATGATGAACACCGGCACGGTGGTCACCGTGGTGAACCAGCCGTTCGTGTTCGGCTGGCACCAGGACCAGCTGTACCTGCAGGCCTTCGACGTGCTCGAAGACGACAAGCGTGACTGGAGCAAGTCGCAGCCCAAGCTGTTGTCGAAGACGCTGAATGCGCGCATCCAGCAGCAGCTCACTGCGCGCAAGGAAAGCATCGACTGGAAGCGCGTCGCGAACATTGCCGAAGAGCCGCTGGGTCTCGTGCTCTCGGTGTCGTCGGGCGATGCCACCGACGCCGCCGTGATCGCCGCAGCGGCACGCGTGCAGAACCGCGTGCCTGAAGGATCCAACTGGGATGGCGCCGACGATCCTGCGCTTGCTACGCAGAACGACGTAAAGGAAATGGTCGGCGAGCAGCGACAGGTACCGCGCACATAGGCTATTCTTCGCTGCATGGCACAGCTATCGGAATGGCTCCGCATCATGCTCGAGGAGATCGCGCGCAAGCAGGATGAAGCTTCGCGTGCATTGCTCGAGCAGAAGCAGCGCGAGGCCCAGGCCGGAGCCGCCGGACAGCCAGGGTAAATAAACGCGGTGACGCTACAGCAGGGCCCCGGATCCGCTGGTAGCGGCTTCGGCGCCGGGCCCACGCATTCGATTCCCTATCTCGCCGCGCCTCCCGGCACGGCGATCGAACCCGGCCCCGTCGGCGTCGTCGCTTTCGTCGGCCGCACGCTGAAAGGCCCTATCAACGAAGCCATCCCGGTCGAGGATTTTTCCCACTTCCAGCAGCGTTTTGGTGGCCTGTGGTCGGACTCGCTGCTGCCGCATGCCGTGGAGCAGTTCTTCGAACACGGCGGTCGCCAGGCCGTCATCGTGCGCGTGGTGTCCAGCGGCCATGCACCCACCATCGAGCTGCCCGCCGGCGCGGAGTGGCTGCGACTGGTGGGCATCAGCCCCGGTGGCCACGAATTCCTGCGCGTTTCGGTGGACCACGATGGCATCGGTCCGCAGGACCAGGACCTCTTCAACCTGGTCGTGCAGCGGGTGCGGGCGCGTGGCTCGGAGCTGGTCGAGGCACAGGAGATCTTCCGCCGCGTTTCCATACTCGGTGGCTCAGCGCGCGATGTGTCGCGCAAGCTCGCGGGTTCGCAGCTGGTACGGGTGGACGGACCACTGCCCGCGGTGCGTCCCGACATCACGCGCGGTGCGGATCCGCAGGCGCTGATCGGCTACATCGAATGCAATGAAGACGGCGACGATGGCCAGTGGCTTTCCGACTACGACCTGATCGGTTCGGAAGCCAGGCGCAGCGGCATCTTCGCGCTGCGCGACGGACCTCGCTTCAATTTCCTGTACCTGCCGCCGCCCTCGCTGGATCGCGACCTCGGCATGAGCGTGCTGGTGGTGGGCGCGCGCTTCTGCCGTCGTCAGCATGCGCTGCTGCTGGTGGATCCACCCGCGCGCTGGACCACCGCGCAGGTGGCTTTCGATGGTCTTGCCGACTGGCCCTTCCACAGCACCGATGCGTTGATGTTCTTCCCACGCGTCAGCGTGCAGGACCGGCTGATCGGCCAGGCCGTGCAGTTTCCGCCCGCCGCCGCCGCCATCGGCACGCTGCTGCGCGAGGGCGCGGAAGACGTGTGGCGCGAGGATCTTTCCGCGCTGCTGCGTCCCGCGGCGACGCCGGCAGTATGGGTCGATCGCCAGCAGCGCGCGCGTTTCGCCCAGCGCGGCGTCAACGCGCTGCGTGCCACGCGTACGCCGCTACGCGACGATGTGCCTTACTGCACGCTGGCCGGCGAGCAGGGCTGCGGCGCCGATGCGCGCCTGCTCACGGCGCGGCGCCTGGTGCTGCAGCTGGCTTCCAGCATCCAGCGCGGCACGCGCTGGGTGATGATCGAAGGCAACACCGCGCGCAATCGTGAGCGCGCCGCGCGCCAGGTGGAGGAGTTCCTGCGCCGCCATGCCGAAGCCGGCGCCTTCGCCGGCACCGAGCGCACCCGCCACTACTTCGTGCTCTGCGACGAGCGCCTGAACGGCGAACTGGAACAGGCCGATGGCGTGTTCCGGCTGGTGTACGGTTTCCAGTCCGCGCATGCGGCCACGCGCCTGTCGTGGCTGCTGGAACAGCGCGCCGACGGTGGCCAGATCCGCGCCGTGAGCCTCAACCAGCTCGCGCTGGACCCGCTCGGGTAGGATGGCGCGATGTCGGTGAAGGGACACGTCGTTTTCTCGCATGGTTCGGATGGCACGCCATTCGGCACCAAGATCCGCGCGCTGTACGAGATCGCGGAATCCGAAGGCTATGAAGTCGCGGCGGTGGATTACCGCGGCGTCAGCGATCCGGATGAGCGCGTGCAGATGCTGCATGAGTTCTGCCGCGATTTTTCCAGCCACCTGGTGCTGGTGGGTTCGAGCCTCGGTGGTTACGTGTCGCTGGCCGCCGCGCCACAGCTGCACGCGAAGGGTGTGTTCCTGATGGCACCGGCCATCTACATGCCCGGTATTCCGGCGCTGAAGCGCGGCGTGCCCACATGCCCCATTGCGCTGGTGCATGGCTGGCGCGATGAAGTCATCCCCTGCGAACAGAGCATGCGTTTCGCGAACGAGAATCGCCTGGCATTGCACCTGGTGGAAGGCGACCACCGGCTGCACGCGGCGATTCCCTTCATGCAGTACCTGTTCCAGTACTTCCTGGTCGAAACGCGCCGCGCGCTCTACGTCCCGTAAGCCGCGCCGTGGAAAACACCATGGACCGCTTCACCGGCCGCTTCCTGCTGCCATGGCTGCGCTTCACGCTGCGTCCGCGCGATGTCGCCGAGAAGATCGGCGAGGCCACCGCGCCCGTGTGCTACGTGATCAGCCGTGCGCGCAAGCTCGACGCGCTGGTACTGCAGCGGGCCTGTGCGCGAGCCGGCCTGCCACGGCCGCGCAAGCTGTTGCTGCCGCGTGGCGTGAAGCCGCGCTTGCAGTCGTTGCTGGCGTTGTCGCGCAAGGTAGGCTTCTGGCGTTCGCGACTGGATCGACGTCCCCCCGCTGGACTCCCCTTGCTGCTCGAGGCGCTGCGCCTCGATCCCGAATTCGATGTGCTGCTGGTGCCGGTCGAGGTGTACTGGGGCAGGGCGCCGGGCCGCGAGCGGCTGCGCTGGTACTGGCTGCCGTTCGCCGAGGACTGGGCCGTGTTCGGCAACCTGCGCCGCTTCTTCAGCGTGCTTTTCAATGGTCGCGACACCGTGGTGGAATTCGGCGCAGGCGTCAGCCTGCGGGCACTGGTGGGCGAGCAGACGCCCGACCAGCTCGCGGCGCGCCGCGTGGCCCGCCAGCTCACCGCGCAACTCACCGCTTCACGCACCGCGTACGTGGGCCCGGATCTCTCGCACAAGCGCACGCTCTTGACCGAGGTGCTGCGCGCCCGCGCGGTGCGCACGCTGGTGGCGCAGGAAGCGGCGAGTGGCAGGATGTCGCGTCGGCAGGCGCTGGTGCAGGCGCGTGACATGTTCGAGGAGATTGCCGCCGATTACTCGCACAGCTTCGTCCAGGTGGCCGAGCGCATCCTGAAGCGGCTGTGGACGCGCATCTACGACGGTGTGTCGGTGGCGCATGCGGAAGACCTCGCCGACATCGCCACCGGCAACGAACTGGTCTACGTGCCCTGCCATCGCAGCACCATGGACGACCTGCTGATGCCCTACGCCATCTACGCGCAGGGCTTCGCGATCCCGCACATCGCCGCCGGCGTGAACCTCGACCTGCCCGTGGTCGGTCGTCTGATGCGCAAGGCCGGCGCCTTCTTCATGCGCCGCAGCTTCCGCGGCAGCGTGCTGTATTCGGCGGTGTTCACGCGCTACCTCGGCGCCATCATGGCGCGCGGCCATCCGGTGCAGTACTTCATCGAAGGCGGTCGCAGCCGCAATGGCCGTTCGCTGTCGCCCAAGACCGGAATGCTGGCCATGACCCTGCGCAGCTACCTGCGCCAGCCGGTGCGTCCCATCATGTTCGTGCCGGTGTACATCGGCTACGAGCGCGTGATGGAAATTGAAAGCTATGTGCGCGAGCTTTCGGGCAAACCGAAGGAGAAGGAATCCCTGTGGGGCTTCCTGAGATCACTGCGCCGGCTGCGCGAGAACTTCGGCCACGTGCACGTGAACATCGGCGAGCCCATCGCGCTGACCCCGCTGCTCGACAGTTACCTGCCGGACTGGCGCGCGCGGCTCGGCGAGGAAGGGCGCGGCGGCGTGGCTGCCACCGTTGATGTGCTGGCCCAGCGCATCATGTGCAACATCCAGTCCGCGGCAGCCGTGACACCGGTGAACCTGCTCGCGCTCGCGATGCTGGCCACGCCGCGCCAGGCCATGCTGCGCCCGGACCTCGGGCGCCAGCTCACCATGTACCTCGCCATCCTGCGTGCCGCGCCGTATTCCCCGCGCGTGACGGTGACGGAGCTCGATGCCGCGGCCATCATCGAACTGGGCTTCACGCGCGGCCTGCTCGTGCAGGGCGAAGCCGATACGCTGGCGCTGGGCGCGCAGCACGCGGCCGCCATGGTCTGGTATCGCAACAACGTGCTGCATCTGGTGGCGCTGCCATCGCTGCTGGCCTGCGGCTTCCTCTCCAGTGAATCGCAACGTCAGTCGGACCTGCTGCGCATCGTGCAGCGGCTGTATCCCTTCCTGCAGGCTGAGCTGTTTCTGCGCTGGAGTGAAGCCGAGCTCGAGTCCGCCATGCTCGCGGAGCTCGCCGCCATGCGCGATGCGGGTCTGGTCGCCGTCGACGGCGATATGTGGCGCGCAGCGCCTGCGGATTCAGGCGAAGCCATGCAGCTGTCGCTGCTGGCGCAGCCGATGCTGCAGACCATCGAGCGCTACTACCTCGTCATCGCGGTGCTGCTGCGCGCGGGCAGCGGCGCCATCGAAAAACCCGAGCTCGGCAAGCGCTGCCAGGAAATGGTCAGCCGCATGGGCACGCTGTACGGCTTCCATTCGCCGGAGTTCTTCGACCGCACGCTGTTCGAAGGTTTCGTCGGCCTGCTGCGCCGGCAGGGCGCAGTGCGCGCCGATGCACAGGGCAAGCTGGTGTTCGGCGAGGAGCTGGCGCGCATCGCCGAGGATGTGCGGCCAGTGCTATCCGAGCAGCTGCGTCACAGCTTCCTGCAGGTCGTGCACGGCTGAGGCCGGCAGTGTGAGTCCGAGGCGCGACCGGCGCCACAGGATGTCCTCCGCGCTGCGCGCCCATTCGGTTGCCACCAGGTATTCCACTTCCGCGAGCGTGAGGTCGTCGCCGAAGCGTGGGCCGAGGTCATCGAGGCGCAGCGCGGACCCCAATATGCGTGACATGCGCGTACCGTAGTGCCGCGCGAGGCGCGTGATCAGCGTGGGCGGCAGCTGCGGCCAGCGCGCCAGTGCATGCGCGTGGAAGGCCGTGAAATCCTGAGCGGGCAGGTCGCCTCCGGGCAGTGGCTCCGCGGCGGTCCATGGTTCGCTCGCGCCGATGTCGAGCGTCGGCAGCAGCAATGACAGCGCGTGTTCCGCGAGGCGACGATAGGTCGTGATCTTGCCGCCGTACACGGACAGCAGCGGCGCGCCGCCGGCGCTGTGCTGCACTTCGAGATGGTAGTCACGCGACACCTGCTGCGCCTTCTGCCTGCTGTTGTCGTCAAACAGCGGCCGCACGCCGGAATAGCTCGACACGATGTCGGCTGCAGTGGCTGGCACCCGCAGGAAGCGGTTCAGGATCTCCAGCAGATAACTGGTTTCGGTGGCGTTGATGGCAACCTGCGCCGGATCGCCATCGAACGGGATGTCGGTGGTGCCCACCAGTGTGTAACGACCTTCCCACGGAATGGCAAAGACCACGCGCCGGTCCGCGCTCTGCAGCAGGTAGGAGTGTTCGCCTTCGTACTGCTGCCTGAGGACCAGGTGGCTGCCCTTCACCAGGCGCAGATGCTGGCGCGGAACGATGCCGGCCAGCGTGAGCAGGTGGTTGACCCAGGCGCCAGTCGCGTTGACCAGTGCGCGGGCGCGCAATGTCGTGCGCGCACGGGTGCGCTGGTCCTCGATGCTGACTCTCCAGCCATCGGCTTCGGCTTCGATGCCGGCGACGCGCTGGCGCGTGAGAATGCTGGCGCCGCGTTCGGCGGCATCGAGTGCATTCAGCACGACGAGGCGGCTGTCATCCACTGCGCAGTCGGAGTATTCGAAGCCGTCGGTGATGTCCGCACGCAGTGGCGCACCAAGCAGTGTTCCAGTGAGGCGCGTGGCCGCGGAGGCGGCGAGTTTCTCGCGTCCCCCCGCGTGGTCGTACACGAACAGGCCCAGCCGCAGCAGCCAGCGCGGACGCAGGCCATCGACATAGGGCAGCACGAAACGCAGCGGTCGCACGATATGCGGCGCGATGGCGAGCAGGCGCTCGCGTTCAGCGAGGGACTCACGCACCAGCCGCAGTTCGCCCTGCTCGAGATAGCGCAGCCCGCCGTGGATCAGCTTGGTGCTGGACGAAGAGGTGTGCGCGGCGAGGTCATCCTGCTCGACGAGGCACACCGTGAGGCCGCGCCCGACGGCATCGCGGGCGATGCCGGCACCGTTCACGCCGCCGCCGACGATCAGCAGGTCGTAGGGTGCGGCTTCGGTCATCGCCGCGTACACGGCTGCGCAACGGCTGGTTGCGTCCGGAGTGAAATCGGCAAGTTGGGCCCCGATGTGACTGCGGCCATGCTATCGCGCACTTGCGGCGCGTCAAAGGCGTATCCGGCCGAATATGCGGCAGTACTGCAGAGCGCGGCACAGATGGGGTGAGCATGAACTCCTATGCTCGGCGGGCATTATGGAAAGCAGACTTCCCCGCATTGCGCACCGCATTACCGAGCCGCAGATACTCTTCCCGCTGTCGGCGCTGGTAACCCTGCTGCTCATCTGGGGAGGCACGTGGTCCTACGTCCGCCTGCTGCGCGCGGATGTCGAGGCGCGGTCGCTGGAATCCACGCAGCAGATTCTGGACACCTATGAAGCGCAGGTGATCCGTTCGCTCGGCCAGATCGACCAGGCCATGAACCTCGTGACCTTCTGGCGCGAGCACGGACCTGACGCGCGGATGACTCCATTGAGCGAACGCGAGCTGCTGCCACCGGATCTGCTGTTTACCATCAGCATCACCGATGCGGGCGGCAGGATCCTCGACAGCACGCGGGCTGCAAGCATGGGAAGCACCTTGCGGACCGCTGAATTCCAGACACTGCGGGCCGGCGAGAAGGTCTTTGTCGGGCGCCCCTCCAGCGACGTGACCGACGGCAGCCCGAATCTGGAGTTTGGCCGCCGGCTGGAAACTCCAACCGGACAGTTCAATGGCGCGGTCGTGGTCGATGTCGATGCCGAGTACTTCGTCAGTGGCTATGAGGATCGCGTCATGGGCCAGCATGGACTGCTGGGCCTGGTCGGGGCCGATGGCAGGCTGCGCGTACAGCGCAGTGGCGAGCAGGTTGTGGCGGATGGCACGGTGGATTTTCGCCCGCTGCTGCAAGCCGGCGGTGCCGGGCAAGGCGCAGCGATCATGCTTGTCCCCGGGTTTGCCAGCGACAACACCCCTCGCTGGATCACGATGCGGGCGGTGGGCGATTTCCCGTTGTGGGTGGTGGCGGGCCTGTCGGTCAAGGAGCAGTTCGGGGCCCTGCGCGAGCGGGAGCGCAGCTACTACGCACTCGCGATCGCGGCCAGCCTGATCAGCGTCCTCGCCCTGAGCCTGCTGGGCAGGCTCAGCTGGCAGCTGGTCCGCAGCCGCGCGCGGGAAGCGCAATTTCGCAAGGAGCATGCCGAGCGCGTCGAATACCTGGCCTATCACGATGGCTTGACCGGCCTCGCGAACCGCAGCCTGTTCAGCAAGCTGCTGTCGCTGTCGCTGGCCGATGCCGTGCGCTACGACCGTCCGCTGGCTGTCCTCTACCTGGATCTGGATCACTTCAAGGCCATCAATGACACGCTGGGACATGACGCCGGCGACGAGCTGCTGCAGGAGATGGCGCGGCGCCTGCAGAGTTGCGTGCGCGCCAGCGATACCGTGGCGCGCCTGGGCGGCGACGAGTTCGTGGTACTTCTGCCGCAGGCACCGGCCGAAGCGGAGATAGCGGGCGTAGCGGAGAAGATCCTCGAAGCCATCGGCCGGTCGATGGTGCTGCTGGGTCGGGAAGTCCGCGTGACGGCCAGCATAGGCATCGCGATGTGTCCGCGCGATGGCCGCGACGAGCAGACCCTGAAAGTGAATGCCGACGCTGCGATGTACCAGGCCAAGTCGCAGGGCAAGAACAATTACCAGTTCTACACCGACCATCTCAGCACGACCTCGCTGGAACGGCTCAGCCTCGAGGCCAATCTGCGGCATGCGCTGGAGCGTGGCGAATTCCGCCTCCACTACCAGGCCAAACGCGACCTCGCCTCCGGTCGCGTCAGCGGCATGGAAGCATTGCTGCGCTGGGAGCATCCGGACCTGGGCATCATCCCGCCGATGCGGTTCCTGCCTCTTGCCGAGGAAAGTGGAATCATCATTCCGATCGGCCGCTGGGTGCTGCGCCAGGCATGCGAACAGAGCCTGGCCCTGCGGCGCCAGGGCCTGCCTGCGTTGTGTGTTGCCGTCAATCTCACCGCGCGCCAGTTCTACGACGAACGCCTGCTGGAAGATATCCGGACCACGCTCGTGCAGACCGGCCTTGAGCCGTGGCTGCTGGAGCTTGAGATTCCGGAGAGTGCACTGAGCAGCCGCCCGGAACAGACCCGGCGGTTGCTGCTTGGACTCAAGGAAATCGGCGTGCGGATAGCCATCGGTGACTTCGGCATGAGCTATTCGTCGCTGAGCGAGCTGCGTGACTTTGCCTTCGACACGATCAAGATCGATCGCTCGCTCACCCGCAGCATCACCGCACCGGCGCAGGATCCTGCGCTGGCCGACGCCGTGATCTCGATGGGCAGGCGCTTGAGCGTGACGGTCGTGGCGCAAGGTGTCGAAACCCGCGACCAGGCGGAATTCCTGCGCCTGCACTCTTATGACGAGCTGCAGGGCTACTACGTTGGCATGCCGCTGCCGCCTGAACAGTTTGCGGCCGCGCTGCGCGCACAGGCGCCGCTGGAAAACGCGGCGCCCCCCGAGGCATCGGAGCAGTTCCGGGCTGGTTGACCCTCAGCGCAGGATGCGCGCACTGGCGCCCACGGAGGCACGCTCCACATAGCCGATGGCGCCGGGATTTTCGTGCAACGCGCGGATGATTTCGGCATCGCTCGTCAGTGCGCGCGGCGGCCGACCACGCCCCGTGAAAATCGCCTTCGACCAGAAGGCTTTCAATTGCGCCGGCGATTTGCCGGTGAACTTCAGATAGAAGCCCGCGCGTGTCGCGCTCCCCTCTGCCTGGTCCAGTGGCACTACGGAGGTGCCGTCGGGCAGGCGCGTCAATTTCCCCAGGAAGACATCCGCGATCTCGTTGTCGGAGAGCTGCTTGATGGGGCTGTTCGCCGCAACCACCACCACGACCTCAGCCGTGACAGGCAGCGCGACGACACTGAGCAGTATCGCGAGCGACAGTGCGCAGAGTCTGGCGCGCCGGATCGCCCCGGCGGTCTTCACAACACGAAACTCACGGACAAGCCAACTACATTCAACTTGCCACCCGGCTGGAAACCAGGCTGAAAGTTGGTCAGTGTGCCCGCGTTTCCGGGCGCCAGATCGATGTGGTCGTATTGCAGCTTCAGGCACAGGTTGCGGGCAAAGTCCCAGCGCACCCCCGCACCGAGCGTGGATTGGTCGGGCACATTCGCCAGCGCGGCATTGAGCGTGGCGTTCAGGGCGGTTGCGACCGGCACGGATTCACTCGGCAGCGTGGTGAGGTCGAGGCCAGGATCGGAGCGCTCATGCGCAGGGCGGGTGCGAGCCCATGTCGCGTACGGGGTGAACGCTCCGTATCTGAGGCCAGTGCTGACATACCAACCCCAGTGGCCGCCCACCACGCCCTTGACCGTGTCCCTGGCCCATTCAGCCATCACAAACCAGCGTCCTGGATCGTAGCTGGCGCCGGCTCCGAGATAGGTGCTGGACCGATGATCGGCCGAATAGCGTTCCGCCAGCGCCTGGCCCTCCGGCCCGAATTGCCGGAAGGCATCGAACAAGGGTGCAAACGCGGGCAAGGTCAATTCGGAGGGACTGTAGCCCGCGCTGAAGCTGAGCGGACCGCGTTCCAGCAATGTGCGCAGGAGAAACTGGTGTCTGGCCAGTGCTTTTCCACTCGCCCCGTTGCGCGAATAGGGCGTGTCGGATCGTCCATAGACCATCTCGAGCGTGTGTGTGGTCTCGCCGAAACGCGTGCGCCAGCGCATGTTCACGCCGTCACTGTTCGTCACCGGATACAACTCGTAGACCTCCTGCGGAGGGCGTATCCACGGCAGCGCGTAGGAGATGCGCCGCGTATCGGTGAACAGCAGGATGGGGGTAACGATGCGGCCCGCACTCACCGACAGGTCGGGCGTGATTTCGTACTTGAGGTTCGCCCACTCTATCCGCGGATCGTAGGAATCATCGTCGCGCAGCTCGGAGACCACCTGCACCACCGCCGAAAGAGTGGAGGTGAAATGCACGGCGATCTGTCCACCCAGCACGCTGTCGACTTTCGGGCTCCACTTCTGCGAGGCGCCGGTGCCGTGCGGTACGAGAATGTTCCGCGTGAAGTCCGCTTGGCCTTCGCTGGAGTGCGCGATCCCGAACGTGCCGAAGGCGTTGAATGCGAAGAGGTCACTGTGATCCTCAGCGCCTGCGACAGCGTTGCAAGCTAGTGCGACGAACAACCCCGTTGCGAGCGAGTGGGTGGTTTTCATGGCCCACTATGGGCTGCCTCCCACTTCACAGCAAACGGTTATCGGCGCGCTGCCTGTCAGCGCGCACTGCAGCGGCTTCAGTCATCGCTGCGCACGCGACCGCGCAGCTGCTTGTTGCGGCCCGAGTGCGCCTTGGTGGTCAGGCGCTTTTCCTTCGAGGCACGCGTGGGCCTGGTCGCTTTGCGCGGCACGGGCACGCGCCGTGCGATTTCGATGAGTTCGGAGAGTCGCTCCAGCGCATCGCGCCGATTGCCTTCCTGCGTGCGATGGTTGCGCGCGATGATGAGGATCTCGTCCTCATCCGTAAGTCGCCGCCCGGCGAGCCGGCGCAGCCGCTGCTTGGCGGCGGCATCGAGCCGTGGGTAGCGACCGACATGGAAGCGCAGTTGCGCGGCGGTCGCCACCTTGTTGACGTTCTGTCCGCCGGGCCCGGCGGAGCGGACGAAGTTGATTTCCACTTCGTCCGCGTCGATCAGCGTGCTCACGGTCCGCCGCCGCGCAGCGTAGTCATGCGCACATCGTGCTGTGCGACTGGAATCGTGATGCCGTGCTGCTTGAAGCCGCGCCAGATCGCGCGGTTCACTTCCGAGCGCACGTTGTTCACGCCGGCCTGTGGATCGGAAATCCAGAAGCGCAGTTCCAGGTCGATGCCCGAATCGCCGAAGTGCATGAGCCGCGACGCCGGCACGGGTTCGCGCAGCACGCGCCCGACCTGCGCGGCGGCTTCCACCAGCACCGTCAGCGCCAGCTCCGGATCATCGTGGTAACTGATGCGCACCGGCAGCTTCAGGCGCACTTTCGGATCGCTGTAGCTCCAGTTGATCACCGGATTCACGATGAGGTTCTGGTTGGGCACCAGCGTCGCGACGCCATCGCGGTCGCGCACCACCACGTAGCGGCCGCGCAGCTCTTCCACCCAGCCGAAGTTCTCGGTGCTGGTGCCGGTGGTACCGGTGAAGCTGATGACATCGCCGGGCTTGATCGACTTGTCGAGCAGCAGCACGAAGCCACTGACGAAATTGCTGGCGATGGCCTGCAGGCCGAAGCCGAGGCCCAGGCCCATGGCGCCGGTCAGCACGGTGAGTGCGGTGAAGTCGACGCCGGCGGCGTTGATGCCCAGCAGTGCCGCGAAGCCGATCAGGAATACATGCGAGAACTTGCTGATGCCGATCCGGGTGGACGGCGCCAGCGTATCCATGCGCATCACGCGCCGCTCCACGACGCGTGCGACCAGGCTCGCCACCAGCAGGAACAGCGTGATGACGACCAGGCCCTTCAGCAGCGCCCACAGCGTGAATTCGCCGTCGCCGGGCAGCAGGTCGATCGAGTTGAGCAGGGATTCCACGTAACGGAATCCGGCGGAGATGCCATCCATCCAGTCGCTCACGGCAAGCCTAGGCATTGAGGTCCGGGATCGACTGGCTTTCCAGGCGCGCGATCTGGTCCTTCAGCAGCAGCTTGCGTTTCTTCAGCCGCCGCATCTGCACCTCATCGACATGGATGTCGAGTGCGAGACGCGAGATGATCTGGTCGAGGTCACGGTGTTCGATGCGCAGCTGGCGCAACTTCTCGATGTTGCGGAACAGCTCGCGGTCGACGTTGTCTTCGCTGTCTTCCGACATTCCGCTTCCCTAAACGAGCCGTGCGTGCAGCGGCTCGATACCTTCGGGTAGCTTAGCGAAGCGGCCCAGCGGGCGCCACGGGATGCCAGGCTCGTGGAAATCCGAGGCGATGGAGCCGGCGAGGCCATGCTTGCGTGCCAGGCGTGCAAGCCGATCCTGGTCGTTCGGCGATAGCGAGGGCAGGCTCACTTCGAGCGCGGCGCCACCCAGTTCGCTGAATTCGCCGCACAGGTTGCCGAGCGCGCCCGACGACAGCTTGTAGCGCTGGGCATGCGCGAGCACCGCGTGGCCACCCGCGGTACGGATTGCCGCGATCGCGGTATCGATACCCAACCACTCCTGCGGCACATGTCCAGTGGCGCCGCGGCCGAGCCAGCGGTCGAAGGCATCCTGCATGGATTCGGCCAGGCCCGCGGCAACCAGTGCGCGCGCCAGGTGGGCACGCGTCGGCACCGCCGGCTGTGCCAGCACCTCGGCCGCCATGTCGCGACCAGCCTGCTGCAGGCGCGGATGGCGCGCGAGCCGCTCACCGATGGCGTGGATGCGGGCACGGCGCAGTTCCAGCAGCTGCGCCAGATGCTGCTGCAGCGGCGCTGCCTGCGGATTGATGCCGAGCCCCACGATGTGGATCTCCTGCCCGCGCCAGCCCGCGGTGACTTCCACGCCGTTGATGAAGTGGATCCCAGCCATCCCGGCCGCGGTCCGCGCTTCGTCGAGCCCCGTGGTGGTGTCGTGATCGGTGAGCGCAAGCATGCCGACGCCGCGTTGTGCGGCCAGCGCCACTACGGCGGCGGGCGCAAGCCTGCCATCCGAGTGAAGGCTGTGAGTATGCAGGTCGATGAGCGCATCCATCCGGCAAGTATCATACGCACCGATGAATGCACGCATCCGCCTGCCCGATCACATTGACACGTTGTTGCTCGACCTCGACGGCACGCTGCTCGACCTCGCCTTCGACACGCATTTCTGGCACGAAATCGTGCCGGAGTACTTCGGCCGCACGCGCGGCATGACGGCGGCCGAAGCGCTGGCAAGGGAGATCGGCCCGCGCCTGCGTT
Source organism: Pseudomonadota bacterium (assembly GCA_037200665.1). Classification (GTDB taxonomy): domain Bacteria; phylum Pseudomonadota; class Gammaproteobacteria; order Steroidobacterales; family Steroidobacteraceae; genus ZC4RG30. The sequence continues at coordinate 218,143 of JBBCGD010000004.1, forward strand.
CGGCGGAAGGCACCCTGAACTGGTACAGCCTCGATTACTGGTCGCAAATGCTCGAACTCGACCTGTCGGCCATCAAGAGCGAGCACGATTCGCGCATTGCCTGGCTGCCCGGCGCGCGGGATTTCCTGCAGCGCCAGCGTGCCGCGGGCCGGAAGCTGGTGCTGGCCACCAACTCGCATCCGGAAACACTGCGCATCAAGGATGAGAAGGTGGCGATACGCCCGCTGCTCGATGCGGTATACAGCTCGCATCAGTTCGGCGCGCCGAAGGAGCATGCCGAGTTCTGGCTGCGGTTGCGCAAGGCCGAACCTTACGATCCGGCGCGCACCGCCTTCATCGACGACAGCGCGAAGGTGCTCATCGCGGCGCGCGCCGCCGGCATCGATACGGTGATCGCGATTACCGAGCCGGATTCAAGTAGTGCGCCACGCACGCCGCCAGTGGGGTTTTCCCACGTGACGGCTGTGTCGGAAATCGACTGAGTTTCGCGCTGCGAGGCTAGTGTCGTCCGCCGCCGCTGCCACCGCGCGGCGCGCCGCGACGGAAACCACCACCACCGCTGCCGCCGCCACCAGCCGGACGGCCACTACTGGGCCGACCACCGCCACCGCCACGCCGCTGCGCGAAATCCTCACGCGGCTTGTGCTTGGGGAAGATGACGTCCTTCGCGAGCAGCTCCTGCGAGACGCTGCCACGCGGGATCTGGTGGCCGATGTATTCCTCGATCTCCGGCAGGCAGATCGCGTAATCCTCGCAGGCGAAGCTGATGGCATCGCCCTCGGCGCCGGCGCGCGCGGTGCGGCCGATGCGATGTACGTAGTCGGCGCGATCCTGCGGCAGGTCGAAGTTGAACACGTGGCTGACGTCGGGGATGTGCAGACCACGCGACGCGACGTCGGTCGCGATCAGCACCGGCAGCGCGCCGCTGTGGAAATCCTTCATGTACTTCAGGCGCTTGTTCTGCGGCACGTCGCCGGAAAGAGCCTGTGCGTTGATGTGGTTGGCGCGCAGCACTTCTTCCAGGCGGTCCGCCTGGCGGCGCGTATTCACGAACACGATGGTGCGCTCGGCCTTGGCCGCGCGCGCCAGCCCGATCAACAGCGGGATCTTCTCTTCCATCGCCGGGAAGTAGATCAGCTGCCGCACCTTGTCCGCAGTGATGCGGTCGGGCTCGATGGCGATCTGCTCGGGGTTGTTCATGTGCTCGTAGGCGAGCTCGAGTACGCGCTGTGACAGCGTGGCGGAGAACAGCATCGACTGGCGCTGGTCCGGCGGGGGCATCTTGCGCAGCATGTAGCGGATGTCGGCGATGAAGCCGAGATCGAACATGCGATCGGCTTCGTCCAGTACGCACACCTGCACGTGCTTCAGGTCGAACACATGCTGCTTGTAGTAGTCGATGATGCGGCCCGGCGTGCCGATCAGGATGTCCGCGCCGTTCTCGAACTGGCGGCGCTGCTTGTCGTAATCGACGCCACCGAACACGCAAGCCAGCTTGAGGCCGGTGTGCTTGCCCAGCACCATCGCGTCGTTATGGATCTGCACCGCGAGTTCCCGCGTCGGTGCAATGACGATGCCGCGTATGGTCGTGCCGGATCGTTGTTCGGTGGGCACATGCTTCAGCAGCGTCTGGAACATCGATACCAGGAAGGCTGCGGTCTTGCCGGTGCCGGTCTGCGCCTGGCCGGCGATGTCACGACCGGCGAGTGCAAAAGGCAGCGTCTGTGCCTGGATGGGCGTGCAGCGTTCGAAGCCGGCATCCTGGATGCCGCGCATCACCGAAGGGGCAAGGTCGAAACTGCTGTAAAGCGGGCCATCCGGTGCGACCTGCGTGCGGCGTGGTGCTGCCGGCGCGGGAGCTTCCGTGGGCACGGGCGCCGGAGCGGGTGGAGTGGTTCGAGCTGGCGGAGCAGTGTCAGTGGCTTCCGCGACGCTTTTCGGATTACCGAATAATTTGTTCCAGAGCTTCTTGATCATCGTGATTTCATAAGTACAGACTGCGTCCCGTCCCCGTTTTGGAATGCTTGCAAATCAGGCAAGGACCGGCTACAAAAGCATCCCATACACGGCGCGATTCCGGCGCTGGTGGAACCAATCCTTAATCACCTAGTCTAAACCCTTGATCGTACCCGTGGCGCGGGTTTTCTCCCCAGCCACGAAGCGCCCCGAGCGCCAAGCCCAAAAAAACTTCCGAAGATCCCAATACGCCCGATCCCATCCGGCATTACCCAAGGTCCAATCCCGTTGGAGGCCCGAAGCCCGTGAGCAATCCATTGATCGTCCATACGTCGGACGCCACGTTCGAAAGCGACGTTCTCAAATCCGCCGAGCCGGTATTGCTCGATTTCTGGGCCGAATGGTGCGGCCCCTGCAAGGCCATCGCGCCCATGCTCGATGAAGCCGCCACTGAATACAAAGGGCGGGTGAAGATCGCCAAGATCAACATCGACGAGAACCCCGGGGTTCCGCCGCGCTTCGGCATACGTGGCATCCCCACGCTGATCCTGTTCAAGGACGGCGCGGTGCATGCCCAGAAGGTGGGGGCGCTGTCCAAGTCGCAGCTCAACGCCTTCCTCGAAAGCAACCTGGCCGGCCAGGCCGCCGCGGGCAAACCGTGAGGGGCTATCTGGGTGGCCCGGGCGGCGGCGGCGGCGGCGGTGGCAACCGCCCGCGCAACAAGCAGCGTCATCGCGACAATGGTGGTCGTGGCGGCGGCGGCGGTGGTGGTGGTGGCGGCGGCAACGTAAACGGCAACGTCGGCCGGCACGACGAGATCTACGATCCGGAGCCGTTCGATCCTTCCGAAGACGGCGAAGTCTGCGGCAAGGCGGAGCTCGAACAAGCCCGTCGCACCATGAGCCTCAACGAGCTCAGGGCGAAGCCGATCACCGCGCTGGTGAAGGTGGCCGAGTCGATGGGGCTGGAAAGCCTCGCCCGCTCGCGCAAGCAGGACATCATCTTCTCGATCCTCAAGCACTACGGCCGCAATGGCGAACCCGTTTACGGCGAGGGCGTGATCGAGATCCTGCAGGATGGCTTCGGCTTCCTGCGTTCGGCGGATTCCAGCTACCTGGCTGGCCCCGACGACATCTACATCAGCCCGAACCAGGTGCGCCGCTTCAACCTGCGCACCGGCGATTCCATCTCTGGCCTCATCCGTGCGCCCAAGGATGGCGAGCGCTACTTCGCGCTGAGCAAGGTCGGCGAGATCAATTACGACTCGCCCGAAAGCGCCCGCAACAAGGTGCTGTTCGAGAACCTGACGCCGCTGCATCCCACGCATCGGCTGAAGCTGCAGCGTGGCAACGGCAGCACCGAAGATCTCACGGCACGTGCCATCGATCTCGTGGCGCCGATCGGCAAGGGCCAGCGTGGCCTCATCGTGTCGCCGCCCAAGGCCGGCAAGACGATGCTGCTGCAGAACATCGCCACCGCCATCACGCACAACCATCCCGAGGTCTACCTCATCGTGCTGCTCATCGACGAGCGGCCGGAAGAAGTGACCGAGATGCAGCGTACGGTGAAGGGCGAAGTGGTCTCCTCCACCTTCGACGAACCGGCTGCCCGCCACGTGCAGGTCGCCGAGATGGTGATCGAGAAGGCCAAGCGCCTGGTCGAGCACAAGAAGGACGTGGTGATCCTGCTCGATTCCATCACGCGCCTGGCGCGTGCCTACAACACCGTGGTGCCAAGCTCCGGCAAGGTGCTCACCGGTGGCGTGGACGCCAACGCCCTGCAGCGCCCCAAGCGCTTCTTCGGTGCCGCGCGCAACATCGAGGAAGGCGGATCGCTGACCATCCTCGCCACCGCGCTGGTCGACACCGGCTCGAAGATGGACGACGTGATCTTCGAAGAGTTCAAGGGTACCGGCAACAGCGAAATCCACCTGGATCGCCGCATCGCCGAGAAGCGCACCTTCCCGGCCATCAACATCAACCGCTCCGGCACGCGCAAGGAAGAGCTCATCACCGACCAGAACGAACTGGCGAAGATGTGGATCCTGCGCAAGCTGCTGCATCCGATGGATGAGCTGGCCGCGATCGAGTTCCTGCTCGACCGCATGAAGGACACGAAGACCAATTCGGAGTTCTTCGAGGCGATGAAGCGCTAGCAGCCGGCGCTTCGGGCGAATTCCCTCCCCGGCGGGCGATGCGAAACCCCCGGGGACGGTGCACTGGCCCTGTCGTCAATCACCGCCAGCGGGCTTCCGTCACAGTCGCGTGGCGGGGACATTGCGGCCCGGCTCCGCCATGCCGGATCATCGATGCATGCAAAGGGTCTCCCGCCTTGTCCTGGCCGCTGCGCTGTTCTGTGAAGCCGTGCTCGCACAGTCCGGCGAGGCAGCATCCGACGCGAAGCCGCAGCCCGAACGCAAGCTGCTGCAGCCGCCGGTGGAAGAGATTGCCAGCCCCATCACCGACCGCTTCGCGATCCGCGCCGTGTACTTCCGGCCTACGGTCACCACCGATCTGCGTTACGACAATGCCGCTGGCAACGAGGGAACCACCTTCGGTGCCGCGCGCGAACTGGGCCTGCAGCGGACGCTGAGCCAGGGCTGGCTCGACATGATGATGCGGGTCACGCCCGCGCAGCGCATCGAGGCCGAGTTTTACAAACTGACGCGCTCGGGCAATCGCGTGCTTGCCGACGACATCCAGTTCGGCGATACCACCTTCCAGTCCGGTGAACGCCTGGTCACGCACACCGACCAGCGCATGCTGCAGTTCACGTACCTGTATTCGCCCATACGCCGCGACACGGTCGAGCTCGCCATCGGGCTGGGCATCCACCTTCTGCAGGTCACTGGTGAGCTGGACGCGCCCGCGAGCTTCAAGCACGAGCAGGTGGATACGGCCGGGCCCGTTCCCCTCACTGGTGGTGGATGGAACCTGGCGCTTCGCCCGCAAGTTCTCGCTGAACGCCACGGGGCAGTACCTCACCATCAGCCACGGCCAGTTCAGCGGTGATTTCCTTTCCTGGCGCGCCAACCTGCAGTACCGCGGCTGGCGCAATCTGGCGTTCGGTGCCGGCTTCAGCGCGACGCGCTACAAGGCGGAGAGTTCGGACAGCAGCCACGGTGGCTACCTGAACATGTGGTACTACGGGCCCGAAGCTTTCGTGCGCGTGAGCTTCTAGCGTCGCACGTAGGCGAGCACCAGCCGGTCCCATACGCGGGCGGCGACGGGTCCCTTGAATTCCCCGGCATCGAGCTGTTCCGAGGCGTCCGCTTCGGTCATCTGGCCACGCTTGCACAGCAGGGGTCAGCGCGCCGGTGTACAGCCCGAACTGCAGGGCGCGGGCAGCGGTGAGGGATAGGTAACGGGTGTGGCGGCCGACTGTGCTTCGAGCGCCGAGCGCGTGCGCTCCGACAATCCCCAGCTTTCCGCGATGGCGCTGGCCGCGATCGTGGCGCTGGGTGTCGAGCGCAGTGGCAATGGTCACCGCGTCGCGTTGCAGGTCGGCCTGCCCCGCATAGAGATCCGACAGCACGCGATACACGGTGACCACGCCGAGGCCATGCAGCAGCGCCAGCATGTGCGCGGCGAATGGATCGGTATCCTGGTTGCGCGCGGCCCAGGCCTCGGCAGCCGAGGCGCTGTACTGCGAGTACTCCCAGATGATTTCACCGAAGCGACCGGTGCGGCCGGTGCCACCGGCCATCGGCTTCACCAGCGCGGTGGAGATGAGCGTGCGGATGCCCGCGCGTGCCCAGCAGTGCCGCGGCACGTTCGACGCTTTCCACCGGTGCCACGCTGACGCGATACAGCGGGCTGTTCGCGGTACGCAGCATCTCGCCGGTGAGCTGTGCATCCTGCGCGACGATGCGCGACAGCGCGCGCGCAGCGAGGCTTCTTCATCGTTCACGGCATCGAGCAGCTGCGGGCAGCAGCGAAGGACGCGGCGGTGTGTAGCGCGGCTCGGTGCCGATCTGCGTCACATGCTGGCTGGCAGCCAGCAGCAGCTGCGTTTGCGTGGCATCGGGCGCGGCATCGGGATTGGCGGCGCGGCGAATCGTTCAACGCCATCGCATAGACGAGACGGCGCACGGGCACCAGCGGAATGGCTGGTGGTTCCGGCGCGCGCGTGGTGACTGGCGCTGCAGGTGTCGCGATCTGCGTACTGGTGGGTTCGGGCTTTTTCTTGCGCCAGAAAAACAGGGAGGCCATTACACGATTCCGGCTGGATTCGCCCGATGATATCAGGGCGCTTCCGGCAGCGGCTTGCCCAGGAACTTGGTGGGGCCGGAATTCCCGTAACGCACGTCACGAAAACCGAAGTGTTCGTACAGGCGGCGCGCGGGCTGGTTGTCTTCGAGCACTTCGAGCGTGAGTTTGCAGCAGCCTGCTGCACGCGCCTCGGCTTCGGCCGCGGCAAGCAGGGGCATGGCCGATGCCGCGGCCACGCAGGCCGGGCAACACCGCAAGATCGTGGATGTTGAGCAGCGGCTGTGCGTTGAAGGTGGAATAGCCGATGAAACCCACGCAGACACCGACTGCCTCGCTGCCTTCGAAGGCCAGCCAGGCGCGTGAGGTGGGATGCGCGGCGAGGCCGGGTACCAGGCGCTCGCGTACCTCGGCGCGCAGCGGTTCGCCACCGCCACGCGGGTCGCGCGCATAGGCATCGATGAGCTTCAGCACGGCGTTGGCATCGGCGGAATCGGTGAGATTGGCGCGGCGTACGGTCATGGCTTGTGGTGGCCTGGCGGGTCGATGAAATCGACGATCTGCGCAATGGTAGTCGCTTCGCGCGTCAGCTTGCTGTGTCCCTCGCCCTCCGTGGTGATCAATCGCGCGCCCTGCAGTTGTGAAAGCAGCGTGGTGCTGTCGGTGCAGGGCACGATGTCGTCGTCGCGGTCGTGGACCAGCAGGACGCGGGCCGCGATGTGGCCGGCTCCGGGCATGGCCGCGTAGTCGCGTGGTTCAGCGTGGAAGCGCGCGCGGAAAGCGCGCCAGCAGGCGCTGCTCGGTGGCTGCGGAAAGACCGAGCGCGTCGATGTACTTGCGCAGCAGGTCGTCGGCGCCACTGGGGCATGCTCACCAGCACGACGCTGTCCAGCGTGCCGGCCCATGGCGGTGGGCCGTCCTTGTGTCGACAGGCGATGGCCAGCGCACCGAGTGAATGGCCGATCAACGCACGCGGCACGCCGCACCCGCCGATGACGGCGTCCAGCGCGGCCATGAACTGCGGCAGGCTCGAGCTCTTGCCGCTGGATGCGCCATGTCCCGGCGCATCGAACACCAGCACGCGCCAGCCACGTGCGGCCAGCGCCTGCGCCAGCAGCGCAAAGCGCGCCGCGCTCGAACCCCAGCCATGCAGGATGACCGCCGTCGGTCCCGGGCCGATCCACTCATGCAATTGGATGGAATCCACACCGGCCTGGATGCGGCGACTCCGTGCGTGCGCCAGCAACGCGGCATCGGCCGCGCGCAGCGGATGACGGAAGGTGCGCAGGAACAAGTGGAACGCCGCACTGGCGGCGAGGGCAGCAGACAGCGCCTGCGTCATTGCGAAGAACCCGCGCAACATCGCCAGCCGCGCGGGCGGCACATGCGGCAGTCGCGGCAACGTCTGGCTCAGCGCCGCCTTTCCCGCGCGATGGCGCGATAGCCGATGTCGAGGCGTGCCTGGGCGCCGTCGAAATCCACGGCATCGACCAGTGCATAGGCTTCGCCCTGCGCGGCAGCGACGGTCTTGCCGAGGCCCACCGCGCAGAACACGCGACCACCGGAGGTCACGACCTTGCCATCACGTTGCATCGTGCCGGCATGGAAGAGCTTGCCCGGCAGTTGATCGGCCTTGTCGAGGCCCCGTGATGACATCGCCCTTGCGCACATCATCGGGATAGCCCGGCGCGGCGATGACCACACCCAGCGCGGCACGCACATCCCATTCCGCGCTCACCGTATCGAGCTTGCCGGCCAGCGCGGCTTCACACAGCACGGTGATGTCGGAGTTGAGCCGTGACAGCACCGGCTGGGTTTCCGGATCGCCGAAACGCACGTTGTATTCGATGACCTTGGGTGCGCCCTGCACGTTGATCATCAGCCCGGCATACAGGAAGCCGGTGAACGGGATGCCATCGGCAGCGAGACCGCGCACCGTGGGTTCGATCACCTCGCGCATGATGCGTTCGGTGCACGGCGGCCGTGACCACCGGTGCCGGCGAGTACGCGCCCATGCCGCCGGTGTTCGGTCCCTGGTCGCCATCCTTCAGGCGCTTGTGGTCCTGGCTCGAAGCCATGGGCAGCACGTGCGTGCCGTCGCACATGACGATGAAGCTGGCCTCTTCGCCATCGAGGAATTCCTCGACCACGATCTCGTCGCCCGCTGCGCCGAAGCGCCCATCGAGCATGGAGCGCGCGGCCTCGATCGCTTCAGCAGGCGTCATCGCGATGACCACGCCCTTGCCGGCGGCAAGGCCACTGGCCTTGATGACGATGGGCGCGCGCTGCCTCGCCAGCCACTTCTCATCGAAATCCGCGCGCGTGAACTTGCGGTAACCCGCGGTCGGGATGTCGTGGCGAGCGAGGAATTCCTTGGTGAAAACCTTCGAGCCTTCGAGCTGCGCAGCGGCCTTGCTCGGCCCGAAGCAGGGCAGGCCGCGCGCCTTGAACACATCGACGACACCGGCTACCAGCGGCACTTCCGGGCCGACGATGGTCAGCGTGACGCCTTCGCTCATCGCGAGATCGGCAAGCTGCTCGAGCTGCTCCGCCGCGACGGGAACATTGCGCACCTTCGGTTCGCGCGCCGTGCCGGCATTGCCCGGCGCGACCAGCACCTCGGTGACGCGTGGCGACTGCGCGCATTTCCACGCCAGCGCGTGCTCGCGTCCGCCGCCGCCGATGATCAGCACTTTGTATCCCTCGCTCATCGACCGCGCCTCAATGCGCCTCAATGCCGGAAATGCCGCATGCCGGTGAACAGCATCGCGAGGCCCCGCGTCGTTGGCGGCTGCGATGACTTCGGCATCGCCGCATCGATCCGCCGGGCTGGATCACCGCGGTGGACGCCTTGGCGGGCCGCGACCTCCACGCCATCGCGGAACGGGAAGAAGGCATCCGAGGCCATGACCGCACCACGCACGGTGAGCCGGCATCCTCGGCCTTGATGGCGCCGATGCGACTGGAATACACGCGGCTCATCTGGCCGGCGCCGATGCCCACCGTAGCTTCATCGCTGGCAAAAAACGATGGCGTTGGACTTCACGAACTTGCACACGCGCCAGGCGAAGATCAGGTCGCCGGCGTTCCTGCGGCGTGGGCTGGCGTTTCGTCACGCAGTTGAGGTTGTCCGCATCCACCCAGCCGGCGTCGCGCTCCTGGGCCAGCACGCCGCCGCCGACACTGCGCAGCTCGCGCGCCGGTGTGGCAAGGCGGCAGCATCGTGCCGGTGACCAGCACGCGCACATTGGGTTTGCTGGAGAGCGCGGCTGCCGCGCCGGGCAGCAGGTCGGGCACCACCATCACCTCGACGAACTGCCGTGCGAGGATCAGCTGCACGGTCTCGGCGTCGAGCGCGCGGTTGAACGCGATGATGCCGCCGAAGGCCGAAGTCGGATCGGTGCGGTACGCATGTTCGTAGGCGACGGTGAGCGTGTCCGCGATCGCCACGCCGCACGGGTTCGCATGCTTCACGATCACGCAGGGCCGGTCGATCGAACTGGCGCACGCATTCCCGCGCGGCATCGGCGTCCGCGATGTTGTTGAACGAGAGTTCCTTGCCCTGCGCGAACGTGCGCCGGCGATGCTGTCGCTGGGCGCATCGGGGTTGCGATAGAACGCGCCACGCTGATGCGGGTTTTTCGCCATAGCGCAGCGCTGCGATGCGTGTCAGGCCGAAGCCGAGGTTCACCGGGAATGGCTCGGTGGCCATCGGGTGCTTGCGCAGCAGGTAATCCGCCACCAGCGAATCGTAGGTGGCGGTATGCGCGAAGGCCTTGGCCGCGAGCCGCGCGCGATATTCGAAACGCGTGCCGCCGTCGTGGCCATTGAGCTCGGCGAGCAGGCCCGGGTAATCAGCGGGATCGACCACCACGGTCACATCGGCGTGGTTCTTGGCCGCGCCACGCAGCATCGCCGGTCCACCGACGTCGATGTTCTCGATCGCCTCGTCATAGCTCACGCCGGGCTTCGCCACGGTTGCCGCGAAGGGATAGAGATTCACCACGAGAAGATCTATGGGCAGGATGTTTTCGCGCGCCATCACCACATCGTCGGTGCCGCGGCGCCCGAGCAGCCCGCCGTGGATCTTCGGATGCAGCGTCTTGACGCGCCCATCCATGATCTCGGGAAAGCCCGTGAAATCGGCCACTTCACGCACTTCGATGCCGGCGGCGGTCAGTGCGCGCGCGGTGCCACCGGTGGACAGGATCTGCACGCCGCGGGCCACCAGCTGGCGTGCAAGCTCCAGCAGCCCGGACTTGTCGGAGACGGAAATGAGCGCGCGGCGGATCGGCAGATCCATGGATATCTGGGGCCTTGTTCTACAGCCCGGGCGTCGTGCCCGGCGGGCGCCAAGCTTACGCCGACAGGCCGAATTCGCGCAGCTTCTTGCGCAGCGTGCCGCGTGTGATGCCGAGGATGATGGCCGCCTGGCTCTGGTTGCCGCTGGCGTAGTCGAGCACGGTGCGGAACAGCGGCTCTTCGACTTCGCGCAATACCAGATTGTAGAGCCTGGCCGGGCGATGGCCGTTCAGGTTGGCGAAGTAATCGGAGAGTGCGCGTTCGGCGTGGTCGCGCAGCGGCAGTTCGGCGGCGTTGATCGAGATTCTCGGGCTGCGGACGGTGGGGCTATACGTGAGCTTGGCTCGTGTGGTCTTGCGGGTCGTCGTCGTGCGCATCCATCTGCTCCCATGCCGATCCGTTGTTCTCGTTTTCGGATCCTTCGTCCTCTGCCCATCGCCCGAAGCATTCGGCAACCAGCGCGTACTGCGCTGACGAGGATTCCGCGGCCATCAATGGCGGCCGGAAATCCGCGGTGTTGTTGTGTTGCTGGCAGTACCAGCCGAGATGCTTGCGTGCGATCCGTACGCCCATCGCTTCACCATGAAATGCGTAAAGCGATTCGACGTGCGCAAGGATGATGTCTCTCTTCTCGCTGTGCAAGAGTGGTGGCGGAATTTTTCCCCGTGGATAGAAATGCGTTGACATCACGGAAGATCCATGGCGAACCATGCGCGCCGCGTCCGATCATCACGCCGTCGCTGTGCGTGAATTGCAGTACTTTTTGCGCCTTTTCCGCACTGTCAATGTCTCCGTTCGCGAATACCGGAATGCGCGCGTCGCGCGCGACTTCGCGAATGGTTTCGTATTCCGCTTCACCTTCGTAAAAATCCATGCGCGTGCGACCGTGCACCGCTATGGCGCTCACGCCCGCATCTGTTGCGACGCGTGATATCTCCACTGCATTGATATGTGCGCGATCGATGCCCGTGCGTGTCTTCACGGTGACCGGCACGTTCACTGCCGCGACGACAGCTGCAAGCAACCTGCCGACCAATGGCGGATCGCCCAGCAACGCCGAGCCACATAATTTTCCGTAAACTTTTTTCGCCGGGCAGCCGAGATTGATGTCGATGATCTGCGCGCCGAGATCGACGTTGGCGCGCGCCGCGTCGGCGAGTTGTTGCGGATTGTTGCCCGCGAGTTGCACCACGCGTGGCTCCGGCTCGCCTTCGTGGTTCATGCGCTGGCGCGATTTCACGGTGTTCCACAGGCGCTGGTCGGCGGTGATCATCTCCGAAGCGGCGAGCCCCGCACCGAAGCGGCGACACAGGATGCGGAACGGACGATCGGTGACGCCCCGCCATCGGCGCGAGCACTGCCCGCGCCGGGATTTCCCACGGACCGATCGGAGGGTCCACGGGTCGTTGGCGCAGTGGAGTGCGCCTTCGGCTCCAGGGCAGGCAGGCATCGAGCTCGAAGCCCACGGCCTGGCGGTTCGGATCCTCGAGCCGCAGCTCGGCGTCGAGCCGCTGGTCGGCAGCCATGCGATCCGGCACTTTGGCCTTGAGGTAATCCGTTGGCGCTACGGCGATGGTGGCCAGCGCGTTGCCGTAGCGATCCTGCAGGGCGCACGCGGATCAGCGGTGGCGGCTGCGCATTCGGTGAGCGGTTGTGGACGGTGGCGCGCAGTACCAGCGTGGTGGAATTCAGCGCCAGCGCTTCGCCGCCGAGCTGGCGCAGGTCGTAGGCCGTGAGGTTCCACGCCGGCTCGAGGCGCACGCCGAACAGTGCGTACAAACCCTGCATGGGTTTTTCCAGCCAGGGATGTGCGACCAGCGACTGTCGATAGTGGTGAGCGATCTGTCCGGCAAGCAGCAGCAACAGCGCCGCGACGGCAGCCATCCAGCCCCAGTGCCGCGTGGTGGTGTACCGATCAGGGTTGCGGCGTCGATGTCCTGCGCTTCGACCTCGGGTTCCGCCACAGGCTCCGGCTCGCCGGTGATGTCGGCGCAGGCGTTTGTTGATTTCATCCTGGTCGACGTGTTCTTCCGTCTGCAGGTAGGTGTCGCCTTCCAGCACGATGGTCTCGACCGTGCCGGTCTGCGCGGAGTCGCGCAACGTCGAGGTTGTAGTCCAGCGCCGCGTGCCTGCCGCTCTGCTCGATCTGCGGCGCCTCTTCTTCTATTCCGGGCTCTTCGTCGAGTTCGATCGCCGGCATCGAGGCCGTGCCATGCGCGGCGAGACCGGGATTGTTCTTCCGGATCCAGATCCTCGGCCAGCGGACATCAGCGCGTTGAACACGCGCTCGCAACGGCCACAGCGCACGTAACCCTGCCGATGCGCAGGTCCGCCGCGGTGACCGCGAGATTCATCCGACAGGCGGGGCAGGTGGTGAACATCGCTCAGCCCTCTCGGCGCCAGCCGGCCGGAGAGCGCGCTCCAGCCGTCTTTCTCGGCGAATACTTCGAGGTCGAGCCGGGTGCGGAAGCCGGCGCGCACTTCATGAACCTGTTGCTTCAGGATGCCGGCGAGGATCAGGCGGCCGCCTGGCGCGAGGTGATCGCAAAGCTGCGGCGCGAGCTCGATCAGCGTGCCGGCGAGGATGTTGGCGACGACGATGTCGAGCGCGTGCCGGCAGGTTGGTGCGCGGTCATGGATGCGCACCAGTGCGCTCACGCCATTGGCGTCGGAGTTGTCGCGCGTGGCGATGAGCGCCTGCGGATCAATGTCGAAGGCATCCACCTCGCGCGCGCCGAGTTTCGCCGCGGCCAGTGCCAGCACACCTGAACCGCAGCCGTAGTCGATCACGGTGCTGCCGGGTTGGAGATGCGCATCGAGCCAGGTGAGGCATAGCGCGGTGGACGGATGCGTGCCGGTGCCAAAGGCGAGGCCGGATCGAGTCGCACCGATACCGCCTGTGGATCAGTCGGCAATGCCTCGTGGTTCGGCACGATCCACAGCCGTCGTCCGAAGCGCATCGAGTGGAAATCCTTCAGCCACTCGCGTTCCCACGGGCGGTCGGCGACCTGCTCCACATGGATGCGCGAGGGCGGCAGCTCCAGCGCGCCTGCGAGCGCGACGATGGCATCCAGTCCCGAAGCTTCGGCGGGAAACAGCGCCTGCATCACCGTCTGCGGCCACAGACGCACTTCACCGGCGCGGGTTCGAGGATGGCGTCATCCACCGCATCAGTCAGCGTCACGGACAACGCGCCGGCTTCAAAGCAGGCCGCTTCCGCGCTCTCCGGATCCAGACCCTGCAGTTGCACCTTGAGTGACAGAAACCTGGCACGTCCTCTCCCGTTACTTGAGCCCGAGTCGACGCTCCAGGTAGTGGATATCGAGGCCGCCTTCCTGGAAGGCCGTGTGGCTCAGGATTTCCTGGTGCAGGGCGGTGTTGGTCTTGATGCCGTCCACCACGAGCTCGGCCAGCGCATTCTTCATGCGCGCGATCGCGGTGTTGCGGTTCTCGCCGTGCGCGATCAGCTTGCCGATCATCGAATCGTAGTTCGGCGGCACCGAGTAGCCCGAGTACACATGGCTGTCGACGCGGATGCCCGGACCACCGGGCGAATGCCAGCGATTCACCTTGCCGGGCGAGGGCATGAAGGTGCGCGCATCTTCCGCATTGATGCGGCATTCGATGGCGTGGCCGGTGAAGCGGATGTCGTTCTGCACGAAGGGCAGCTTCTCGCCCGACGCGACCAGCAGCTGCGTCTTCACGATGTCGATGCCGGTGATCATCTCGGTGACCGGATGCTCCACCTGCACGCGCGTGTTCATCTCGATGAAGTAGAACTCGTTGTCCTGGTACAGGAATTCGAGCGTGCCGGCGCTGCGATAGCCCACCGCGCGGCAGGCATCCACGACGCGCTTGCCCATCTTCTCGCGCGTCTTGGCGTCGAGGCCGGGTGCGGGCGCTTCTTCGATGACCTTCTGGTGGCGGCGCTGCATGGAGCAGTCGCGTTCACCCAGGTGCACCACGTTGCCGAAGTTGTCGGCGATCACCTGGAATTCGATGTGGCGCGGCTTCTCGAGGAACTTCTCCATGTACACCAGCGGATTGCCGAAGGCGGCGCCTGCTTCCTGCTGGGTGATGGCGATGGAATTCAGCAATGCGGCTTCGGAATGCACCACGCGCATGCCGCGTCCACCGCCGCCGCCCGAGGCCTTGATGATCACGGGGTAGCCGATGTCGCGCGCGATGCGCAGGTTTTCATCTGCATCGGCGCCGAGCGGACCGCCGGAGCCCGGCACGCAGGGCACGCCGGCCTTCTTCATCACATTGATGGCGGAAACCTTGTCGCCCATCAGGCGGATGGTCTCGGCCTTCGGCCCGATGAAGGTGAAGCCGCTCTTCTCCACGCGCTCGGCGAAGTCGGCGTTCTCCGAGAGGAAGCCGTAACCCGGATGGATGCCGGTCGAATCCGTGACCTCGGCCGCGCTGATGATGGCCGGCATGTTGAGGTAGGAAAGCGGTGAAGGCGGCGGCCCGATGCAGACGGTTTCGTCCGCGAGCAGCACATGCTTCAGCGTGTTGTCGACCGTGGAGTGCACGGCCACGGTCTTGATGTCCAGTTCGCGGCACGCACGCAGGATGCGCAGTGCGATTTCGCCGCGGTTGGCAATGACGACTTTGTCGAGCATCTGAAGTTACTCGATCAGGGTCATTCGACGGCGAACAGGGGCTGACCGAATTCCACCGGGTCGCCGTTCTTCACCATGATCGCGGTGACCTTGCCGGCGCGGTCGCTTTCGATCTGGTTCATCATCTTCATCGCTTCGATGATGCACAGGACCTGGCCGGCCTTTACATCGTCACCGACCGAAACGAAGGGCGGGTTGGTGGGCGAGGCGGCGGCATAGAAGGTGCCGACCATGGGCGACGGGACGATGTTCTTGTCGTCCTTGCGGCGGATCTGCGCAGTGCCCGCTGCGGGTGCGGCCGCCACGGGCGCTGCAGCGGCCGGAGCGGGAGGCGGCGGCGCGTACGGCGCGGCGAAGTACTGCGGAACAGCGCCGGCAATGGGCCCGCGGCTGATGCGCACCGCTTCCTCGCCTTCCTTGATTTCAATTTCAGAGATGCCGGATTCCTCCAGCAGCTCGATCAGTTTCTTTACTTTGCGAATGTCCATGGCGATCTCCAGCGAGTGCGAATCAGCGTGCAGCCAAGCGCGTGGCGGCGGCACGCAGGGCGAGTTCATAACCCTGCGCGCCCAGGCCCACGATCTGGCCAACGGCGATGTCGGAAAAATAGGAATGCCGGCGGAACTGCTCCCGCGCATGCACGTTGGAAAGGTGTACTTCGATGAACGGCAGTGAAACGCCGAGGATGGCGTCACGTAGCGCGATGCTGCTGTGGGTGAATGCGCCGGGGTTCAGGATCATGAATTCCACTTTCTGCGCTGGCGCGCCCTGCACGGCATCGACGAGCTCATGCTCGGCGTTGCTCTGCTTGGCGGTGAGTTCATGACCCAGTTCGCGCGCGAACGCAGCGCAGCGCTGGACGATGGCGTCCAGCGTGTCCGCACCGTAGAGTCCGGGTTCCCGGGTGCCCAGCAGGTTCAGGTTCGGGCCATTGAGCAGCAGCAGCCGCGCCATTCGAATTCTTTCGAGTTAACAGAAGGCGCGTATTTAACCGCAAAGTCGTCGACTTTGCCGGGAAATTCCTCGAAACGGGAATTCAGCCCGCTGCGGGCTTGGCGGCGGCCCGCTTCTCGGCCAGTTCTTTCAGGCCTTCGGTGATCTGCTGGCGGGCTTCGGGCAGCGGCAGGGTGCCGGCATCGACCTTGGCCACGCGATCCAGGATCAGGTCGGCCTCATCCCGATGCAGCTCGCCGATCTTCAGCGCCACGATGTCCTGCTTGCTGTCGGCGAACACCGTGAACGGGAAGGCCGGTTCCACGCCCATGGCGTGGACCGCGGCGATGCCGTCTTCTTCGCCGATCAGGAGCGGATACGAGATGGGGTTGGTCTTCAGGAACGTCAGCACGTCGTCCTTGAAATCCACGGCGATGCCGACGATCTCCAGCTTCTGCGCCTTGCGCTCGGCGCGCAGCTGGTTCAGCAACGGGATCTCGCGGCGGCACGGGCCGCACCAGCTGGCCCAGTAATTCACCATCAGCGGCCGGCCTTTCCAGTCATCCAGCGAGCGCTTCTTGCCATCGCGGTCGGCGAGCTCGAAATGCGGCAGTGTCGTGGGAATGACCAGGTCGGCGGGCTTCGCTTCCGTGCCGGCAGGAGCGGCAGTTGCATCTGCGGGCAGCGCAGACGTGGCGGGCGTGGTTGCGGGCGCATTCGCGGCAGCAGGCGCCGGAGTGACGTTCGCTCCACTGCGCACCTGATGCTGCACGAGGAAACCCAGCACGGCGGCAATGCCGACGACCACTACGAGGATCAGGCCTTTTTTCAACTGCTTTACCGCCCTGCTGACTTACTGTGCCGCCATCGCGCGCTGTACCAGCGGCGCGAATTCATCTGGCTTCATGAATCCCACCACCCGGTACTGAGTGCGCTCCACGCCGTCAGTTCCATAAAACGCGATGGTCGGTGGACCGAAGATACCAAAATGCTTGAGCAGTGCCTGATCCGTGGCGTCGTTGGCGGTGACGTCGGCCTGCAGCCACACGGTATTGGCCAGGGTCGCGCGCACTGCCGGCTGCGGGAAGGTGTCGTGTTCCATCTCTTTGCAGGACACGCACCAGTCCGCATAGAAGTCGAGCATCACGGTCTTGCCCTTGGCGTTGGCGGCGGCCACCTCGGCGTTCAGGTTTTCCAGCGACTTGATGCGCTGGAACGGCAGATCCACCCTGGCTGCCGCTTTCTGCAGCGGATGCAGCGGGTCGGTAGCACCTCTCGCGCCGCCGTAACCAATGAGGAGTGCGGCCAGCACCGCGACGCCGGCCAGCGTCTTGCTCACGAGCCTTCCGCCGGCGGTGCGGAAACCGGCGCGACCCAGGATCACGGCAACCGCTACGAGCGGGATGATCCACAGCCACATGGCCACGCGGGCGGGCAGGATGCGCGACAGCATCCACGCCGCTACACCCAGCATCAGGGCGCCGAATACCTGCTTGACCGTATCCATCCACACGCCGGCGCGCGGCAGCAGCTGGCCCGCGGAAGCGCCGACCGCCAGCAGCGGCACGCCCATGCCCAGCGCCATCACGAACAACGCGAGTCCGCCGCGGAAGATCTGGCCGGACTGGCCGATCACCGACAGCGCGGCCACCAGTGCCGGACCGACGCAGGTCGTGACGATCAGCGCCGACAGCGCGCCCATCACCGCGACGCCCGCGTAGTTGCCGCTCTTCTGTTCATTGGAGATTGCGGCCAGCCGGGTCTGGATCGCGGCCGGCATCTGCACCGTGTACAGGCCAAACATTGATAGCGACATTGCAACAAAGAGTGCTGCAAACAGCAGGATGATCCACCATTGCTGGAACAATGTCTGAGCCTGCTGGCCGGCCGCTGCCACAGCGACGCCTGCAATGGTGTACGTCGCAGCCATGCCGAGCACATACGCCAGGGACAATAAGAAGGAGCGACTGCGCGTGGCATTGGCGCCCTGGCCCGCGATCAACCCGGCAACGATCGGCACCATCGGCAGTACGCAGGGGGTGAACGCCAGCAGCAGGCCGGCGAGGAAGAACGCGCCCGCCATGAGGAAGATGTTGCCGTCGCGGATCAACCCGGCAAGGCGATCCTGCTCGGATACATAGCCGCCCGATCCAGCCACTTTGCCCGCCGCCGTGGTGCCAGCGGCGCTGCTGCCTGCCGCCGACATGTCCACATCGAATACCTTGGTGATCGGCGGATAACAGAGGCCGGCTTCCGCGCAGCCCTGGTAATTCACCTCGATCTTCACCTTGCCGCCAGCTGCGGCACGGGACACGGGCAACCGCGCCGTGACGTCATGGTGGTAGACCTCCTGCTCGCCGAAGTAGTCATCCACCTTCTTCTCGCCGGCCGGCAATTCCGGCGCGCCCAGCGAGGCGGCTTCACCCTCGGCGACTTTGAACTTCATGCGCCCGCGATACAGGTAGTACCCCGGATGCACCTGGAAGATCACCTCGATCCGGTCCGCCGACTGCGCGGTCGCCCCGACCTTGAAGGCCACATTCGGATCCAGGAATTCGTCGCTCCCCGAGGCGGCCTTGCCTGCCGCCGCCACCGCGCCGGCATCGGCCGCGCGCGCCGGACCATGACAAAGGAGTGCCGACGCCCCTACGAACCCGAGCAGGACGGGCAACAGGCGAATCCGGGCCAATTTGCGCATGGGAAACCCTTGGTTAGCGGTCGGAAGGGGGCGGATTGTACGGCCGGACCCGCCTCCTGACCTTCGATTGGTCTTGAATCCACGGGTTCCGCCGCTATCATAGCCGCCCGTTAGCAGCCGACACCCGAGAGTGCTAATAGCACTTCCGGCTGCCAGAACCGGTTTTCGGAATATCAGTTCAACCATAAGGATAGTAAGGAGTGGCCAGCATGAAAATTCGCCCCCTCCACGACCGCATCATCGTGAAGCGGCTCGAGGAAGAACGCACCTCTGCAGGTGGAATCATCATCCCCGACAGCGCGACCGAGAAGCCCATCCAGGGCAAGGTCATCGCAGTCGGCAAGGGCAAGATCCTTGAGGACGGCACCGTCCGCGCGCTCGATGTGAAGATCGGCGACAAGGTCCTGTTCGGCAAATACGGCGGAACGGAAGTGAAGGTCGACGGCGACGATCTCCTGGTCATGCGTGAAGAAGACGTCATGGCCGTCATCGAGGGCAAATAATCATGGCTGCTAAAGACGTACGTTTCGGTGACGACGCCCGCGTGAAGATGTTCCGCGGCGTCAACATCCTGGCCAATGCCGTCAAGGCGACGCTGGGTCCCAAGGGCCGCAATGCCGTGCTCGAGAAGAGCTTCGGCGCGCCGACCATCACGAAGGATGGCGTTTCCGTTGCGAAGGAAATCGAACTGAAGGACAAGTTCGAGAACATGGGCGCGCAGCTGGTGAAGGAAGTCGCTTCCAACACCTCTGACGAAGCCGGCGACGGCACCACCACCGCGACTGTGCTGGCCCAGGCCATCATCCGCGAAGGCCTGAAGGCCGTGTCCGCGGGCCGCAACCCGATGGACGTGAAGCGTGGCATCGACAAGGCTGTGACCGTGGCGACCGAAGAGCTGAAGAAGCTCTCGAAGCCGTGCAAGGACAGCAAGGCCATCGCGCAGGTCGGCACGATCTCCGCGAACTCCGACGAATCGATCGGCAAGACCATTGCCGAAGCGATGGAAAAGGTCGGCAAGGAAGGCGTGATCACGGTGGAAGAAGGCTCGGGCCTGAACAATGAACTCGACGTCGTCGAGGGCATGCAGTTCGACCGCGGCTACCTGTCGCCGTACTTCATCAACAACCAGCAGACGCAGGTTGCCGAGCTCGAGAAGCCGCTGATTCTCCTCACCGAGAAGAAGATCTCGAACATCCGCGAGATGCTGCCGCTGCTGGAAGGCGTGGCGAAGTCGGGCCGTCCGCTGCTCATCGTTGCGGAAGATGTCGAAGGCGAAGCGCTGGCCACCCTCGTGGTGAACAACATCCGCGGCATCCTGAAGGTCGCCGCCGTGAAGGCGCCGGGCTTTGGTGATCGTCGCAAGGCCATGCTGCAGGACATCGCTGTCCTCACCGGTGGCACGGTGATCTCGGAAGAGATCGGCCTGTCGCTGGAGAAGGCCACGGTTGCCGACCTCGGCACTGCCAAGAAGATCGTGATCGAGAAGGAAAACACCACGATCATCGACGGCGCCGGCAAGGGCGCGGAGATCAAGGGCCGCATCGAGTCGATCCGCCAGCAGGTGGAAGAAGCCACCAGCGACTACGACAAGGAGAAGCTGCAGGAGCGTGTTGCCAAGCTCTCCGGTGGCGTGGCCGTGATCAAGGTCGGCGCTGCGACGGAAGTCGAGATGAAGGAAAAGAAGGCCCGCGTCGAAGACGCGCTGCACGCCACGCGTGCCGCCGTTGAAGAAGGCGTGGTTCCTGGCGGCGGCACGGCGCTGATCCGCGTGCTGAAGGCGCTGGACAAGCTCGAAGGTGCGAACGAAGACCAGACGGTGGGCATCCGCCTGCTGTCGCGCGCCATCGAAGAGCCGCTGCGCCAGATCGTGGAGAACGCGGGCGAAGACGCCGCGGTCGTCCTGAACGCCGTGAAGGCGGGCAAGGGCGCCTACGGTTACAACGCTGCGACCGGTGAGTATGGCGACATGCTCGAAGCCGGCATCCTGGATCCAACCAAGGTCACGCGCCTCGCGCTGCAGAACGCCGCTTCGGTGGCGGGTCTGCTGCTGACGACGGAAGTGATGATTGCGGATGCGCCGAAGGATGAGAGCGACCATGGGCATGGTGGTCCTCCGGGTGGCGGCATGGGCGACATGGGCATGTAAGCGACGACGCTTACAGGTTCATAGATCGAACGAGAGGCCCCGGCGGGAAACTGCCGGGGCTTTTTCACATCCGCCAGGATATCTGCAAGGGCACGCACTGCACGCCCAGTGCGGTCATTTGTGGTCTGCACAGCGTGCCAGTCAGTCCTCGACCTCTTCGTCGTCCAGCCTTGCGAACTGACGCTGCTGCTTTAGCCAGCGTCGGGTTGCCGTCTTGTTCGCGAGTACGCGGAGCAACTGTTCCTGACGCGTGACTTCCGCGCGCAAGCCACGCGCCTGGCGCCGCAACCGCATCTCGAGCTTCTGAGCATCGAGGTCGTCAAAATCAGCTTCGTCGTCCGCCCCTGCGCTGGCTTCGAGTGCATTCAGTTTGCTGCGCAATTGCTCCAGCTGCTCCGAGAGCAGCCGGTTGTAGTGGCGCAGGCGCTGTGTCCCGAGATTGCCGATCTGCTCCGGATCGAGCTGGTCGATCTCGATCTGGATCTCAAACAGCGACAGCAGATCGTTCGCGGCATACGCCTGATTGATCCGCTGCATGAGCTCGTTCTTCTCCTCGCGTAGGGCCGCATCCGACTCGCGATCGGGATGCACTGCGCTCGCGAGCTTGCGATAGAGCTCACGCAAGGCCTGCGTGGCAAGCTGTGCGGTGTCTTCGCTGCGTTTCGAGGGCCTCGTCGCAGTCTCGCGCGCGGCCATCTCCTCATATAGCCGCTGCACCAGATCTTCTTCGCTGTGGATGCCTTCATCCCCGCCGAGGTCGAAGCCTGTGGACGCTTCGGTCTCGGCCTTGAGACGCTGGATGTCCTCATCCCTGGCGGTATCGAAGTCCAGGTTGCTGTGTTTGTTGTAAACCGCCTTGATCTCGGCATCTTCGCCTGCGACCTCGATCACCACCTCGGCAGTTCCCGTCAGGATATTTCTGAGGGCAACCTGTTCCGCGCGTGACCATCCGCGCTGATCCAGCAGCCGGTCGATCGCCAATATCGTTTCACGCAGAGCGCGAGTGAGCGAGGCGCGGACGGGCTGCAGTTTCCGCACGCGAAGTTGGCGGAATGCCTCGATGCGCTTTTCGAGGTCACTGAATGCCTTGCGCGCATCCCCGATCTGACGGATCAGGAAGTGGAAGCGCTGTTGTTCCAGCGTCGGCGGCGCTTTCGGAGTCCGCGTGGAAATCTGCACGGAGGTTTTGGTCGTCAGAAGTGAACTCAGCGTCCCGCTGTTTTTGCGCGGATCGAGTATAGAGACGTACGCGCCGGGATATGGAGCGTTCGCTGGTGAGAGACGGCTGGGCCCGCTTCGAACGTGGCGGGCTTCGGTGGGTGCATGTCGGCCTTTCTGTGAAGCAGCAGGCAAGGGCGCTTCCGGCAGGGTGTGCCGGTACGGGTCGGGATTTCAGAGGGAGGGAGGCACCGGATTCACCGAGCAAAGCATGCGGCGGTCGGGTTCAGGCCAACATAAGGCCCGTTGCGCGAACACGCTCGGGCCGTAAGAGCGGTTGAAAGTACTATCCGCTGGCCACCACTTCCCCAGTGCGCTCGACCAGCATCGTGAAGATATTGAGAGCGCGAGATCCAATGCGAACCTCCTGCTCGCCCTTCAGGAGTACTTGGCTCTAGGGACTCAGTACGAACTGTCCAAAAGCGAAGGACAGTCGCTGTCTGCGATGCAGACCGATCCGTCGCGAACGACCACCTCGACTGACTCAAGAGACGAACTCTTGGCAGGGCCCGCTTCGCAATAGCCATTGTCGAGACAAAACACCGCGCCGTGCAGGGCACACATGACGCGCTCTCCCTCCAGCATCACGAATTCACCGGGACGGACGTTGAGGGGCAGGGAGAAGTGCGGGCAGCGATTCACATACGCCTTCACCTGCGCGCCAAAGCGATGGACCAGAGGGAAAATGCGTAGGCGCCTCCGCCATAGCGGATCTCCTTGCAATGGCCTTCTGGAATCTCCTCCACGGCACAAAGGATCTGGCCGTTGATTGGCGCAAGGTCATGTGAGCGCCAGGTCGCATGCCAGGGGAGGCGTGGCGCGCGGCCCGCTTCATTGGAATCACTCATGCCGGGACGCTGCTACAGGCGGCCAAAGTAGTCAATGGATCTGGCGTAAGCTCGCGCTTCTCCCGCAATACCGAGGTCGCGATGACTACCGCCCGTAGCCCCATTCATGACGAAGACGTCTACCGCTACCTGCTCGAGGTTTCTTCACGCGAGACCGAGGTGATGGCCCGCCTGCGCGCGGCGACAGCACCGCGCCCTGAAGCCGAGATGCAGATCGGACCCGACCAGGGCCAGTTGCTGGCGCTGCTGGTCCGGCTGATCGGTGCGCGGCGCTGCATTGAGATCGGTACTTACACCGGCTATTCCGCGCTCGCGGTCGCACAGGCGCTGCCGGAAGATGGCGTGCTTGTAGCCTGCGACGTCTCCCGCATGTTCACTGACGTGGGTGAACCTTTCTGGCGGGAAGCGGGCGTCGCGCACCGGATCAGGCTGAAGATCCAGCCGGCCTTGCAGACACTCGACGAACTGGCTGCTGCCGAGAATGGACGGCGGGGCTTTGACTTTGCCTTTGTCGATGCAGACAAGCCGAATTATTTCGCCTACTTCGAGAAGCTCTTGACCCTGATCCGTCCCGGCGGCCTCATCGCGGTCGACAACACGCTGGGCCTGTCGCGCACGCCGATCATCCGCATGACTTCAGAGAACGCGCAGGCGATCAAGGAGTTCAACCGCCGCGTTCACCGTGACCCGCGCATCGAGATCGCGATGCTGCCGGTGGGCGAGGGACTGACGTTGCTGCGTGTGGTGCGATAAACGTCCATGCGCACATTGGTCCTGCTTACCCTGCTGGCGAGCAACGTTGCGATTGCGGATGGCACCCTCCGCGCCCTGGCGGGACGACTTCACTGCGCGACTCGAAGCGCTGGCGCTCCTGCAGTCCCTGAATTCGGATCTGCTGTCTCACGACAGCGCGACGCTCACTCTCGACCGCTGGTGCGGCTCGCACCAGCTGGCGACTTCCGCCACGATCGTTGCGGAGCGCATTCGCAACGTCGACAAGCAGCCGACGGCTGAAACAACGCGAGCTGCTCAAGGTCAGCGCCACCGAACCCATTCGCTATCGGCGGGTGCACCTCAAGTGCGGTGAGCGTGTGCTTTCCGAGGCAGACAACTGGTATGTCCCGTCACGGCTGACGAAGGAGATGAACCAGTCGCTCGACAATTCCGACATCGCGTTCGGCCGGCGGTGCAGGCGCTTCATTTTCAGCGCCGTACCATAGCCGCCGAGTTGCTGTGGCGACCCCCTGCCGGAGGGATGGGAGATGAACCCGGGGTTGCGGCGGGCAATCTGCGCCGGTCATGCAGATTCCACATGAGGTACTCCAGCACCGCGCGATTCTGACTTCGCCAGACGGAATACCCTTCAGCATGGTCGTCGAGACCTATACAGCTGAAGTCCTGGGGTTCCCCGAACCGCGCCGTTAACCTTTCCCCGCACTTCCGTTATAGGCACGACTTCAGACAACGCGCGGGCGATCGTCGCGTTATCCTCTGCCGCCGGGTTTCCGGGATTTTATTCGGATATTTGGGGGGTCAAGTCATGAGCAAGAAGAATCGCTCGTTCCTCTACGGAGCGCTCCTTCCGGCATTGCTTCTGGGCAGCGTGATGGCCGTGCACGCCCGGAGCGCCGGATCGACCAAGCCAACGAACTGGTCCGATCCCGCGACCTGGCCGAACAGGAAGGTGCCGGTCGCTGGCGACAAGGTCACCATCGAGCGCGGCAAGGAAGTGATCCTCGACGTGAGCCCGCCGACGCTGAACGGTTTGCACATCGAAGGCAAGCTCAGCTTCGCCGACAAGAAGGACCTCGAGCTCACCACCGAATGGATCATGGTGCATGGCGAGCTGCAGATCGGCACCGAAGCCAAGCCTTACCAGCACAAGGCGACCATCACCCTCACCGACAACGTGAAGTCGGAAGAAATGGCCGGCATGGGCGACCGCGGCATCATGCTGTCGGGTGGCACGCTGAACCTGCACGGCAACCGGACGAACTCCTGGACCAAACTCGCGAGCACCGCTGAAGCTGGTGCCACTTCGATTCAGGTGCTGAACGCAGCGCAGTGGCGGGTGGGTGACGAGATCGTGCTCGCCCTCGACGGACTACGATCCCCGCCAGGCCGAGCGTCGCACCATCTCCGCCATCAACGGCAACACGCTCACGCTCGACAAGAAGCTCGAGTACATGCACTACGGCAAGATCACCTTCGACGTGGACGAGCGCGGCGAAGTAGGCCTGCTCACGCGCAACATCAAGATCCAGGGCGTCACCCGACGCGGAGCAGACCTTCTTCGGCGGTCACATCATGGCGATGGTGACCAGCCACATGTATGTGGAAGGCGTCGAGCTCAACCGCATGGGCCAGAACCTGCAGCTGGCGCGTTATCCCATCCACTGGCATCTGGTCGGTGACGCCGGCAAGGGTCAGTACATCCGGAACGCCTCCATCCACGACACCTACAACCGCTGCGTGACGGTGCACGGCACGAATGACGTGCAGGTCGAGAACAACGTGACCTACAACAATGTGGGTCACTGCTTCTTCCTCGAAGACGGCATCGAGCACGGCAACCAGTTCGTGCACAACCTGGCGATCCAGACCAAGTGCCACGTGAGCAAGCCCTGCGACCCGACCAACCTCGCCCCCGTTCGGATCGACGGAGACCCAGATCAACTTCACCACCACCGGCCAGGACTCGAAGGAAGTCCTCATCCCTTCCGACAACACGGCGTCGTCGTACTGGATCACCAATCCGGACAACACCTTCGTGGGTAACGTGGCCGCGGGGTCGGATGCAACCGGGTTCTGGTTTGCATTTCCGGATCATCCGACCGGCGCGTTCGAAGGTTCCGATACCAGCAAGAACACATGGCCGGGGCAAACGAAAATCCGCGAGTTCAAGGGCAACGTCGCCCATTCGAACTTCGACAGCCTGATGCAGGATCGCGGGCCCTTGCCAAATGGCCATACACGCGCCTACGGGTATATAGCCTTTGCCACTCCGGGTCAGCGAGTCAATCCGGTCGAGTCCGTCGTCGAGGACTTCACCTCCTACAAGAACCGCAACAGCGGCATCTGGGCGCGCGGTGAAATGCACGTCTACAAGGGCCCTGAGGTTTGCCGACAACGGCATTGGCTTCACGCATGCCGGCGGCAACTTCGATCGGTCCTTCTATACGTTCACGTCACGGGTGGTTGATTCGGTGTTCGTCGGCGAATCCGCAAATATCGGCAACCCGCGGCGCCGTCGGAAATTGCCTATGGCCGCAGCCTGCCGCAGCCCAAGGTTCCGGATTTCCCGATACGTGCCTACGAGTTCTACGACTACCACCACGAACTGGACAACGACACCTTCGTGAATTACGCAGACAACGCCACGCGCAAGACCGGTGCGTTTTCCCAGTTGCTGTTCAGCAGCTTTGCCATGAGCACCGACAACACCGTGGCGCGTTCGAAGTTCATCAACGCCAAACCCGTGTACTTCCCGCCGGTGGAAGGCAACAACCGCTGGAGCAATGACGACTACGGAAACAGCTCCTATCCGAATGCGGTATTCCACGACAAGGACGGCACCATCACCGGTGTCCCCGATTCCTACATCGTCAACAGCAGTTCCGGAGCCGACCTCATCGACGGTTGCGAGGTCAGGCCACCTGGAACGCCGCGGTGTGCACGGGTGATATCGGCCGCATCAACATTGGCGGTGGAGGCCTTACAAGCGGGGGTGGTGGCCGGCAAGCGACCTTTGCAATTGCTCCGGGTGGGGGCCGCATCAGGGGCACACCGACGCCTCCGGGCCCCACTCTCATCACGCGCAATGGCCATGAGGTGGTCAGCAACGGAGAAACCAACGTTCGCGCGGGCAGCGAGTTCACGGTCAAGACGGAAAGGCACTTCGGTGAACATCCGGGTAAGGGAGCTCGATGCCGGCTCCTGGGTGATGTTCAAACTGCCTGGCTTTGCGAAGGCTGCGGCAGGTGCCGAAGAGAACGGGTTCACCAGCAGCCACAGCACCAGCATCGACAGGGCGCCCAGCGCGGCGGCGAAACCCAGCGCGGCGGATTCAGTGAGGCCACCGGTGGGCAGCGGACGCAGGCGCGTGCGCGCCATCTTCGCGTCGATGCGCTGGTCGA
Organism: Pseudomonadota bacterium; assembly: GCA_037200665.1. Classification (GTDB taxonomy): domain Bacteria; phylum Pseudomonadota; class Gammaproteobacteria; order Steroidobacterales; family Steroidobacteraceae; genus ZC4RG30. The sequence continues at coordinate 245,216 of JBBCGD010000004.1, forward strand.
GCACCTGGTTGAGCGTGGCCGCGGAGGCTGCAGCGAGACCGATGCCCAGGTTGCCGAACAGCAGCAGGTCCAGCGGCGGCAGGCCCGGCGTCGCCAGCAGCGAACCCACCACGGCGGTGAGCACGATCAGCGCGACGACGCGCGGCTTGGTCAGCTCGTAGTAGAGCCGCCAGCGGCTGGGTGCGGGAATGGTGATGTCGTTGGGGCTGGCCACGGTGGGTCGGCATTCTCCCGCACGGCGCGGGCACAGCACCAGACCTGTACGGTTTCGACGCCGCGGCCCGCAGGGCGGCGGCTGCGGCGAGGGCGGTGTGGCCGGTGGTCAGTACATCGTCAAGTAGCGCCACGTGGCGCGGTACGTTCCGGGTCGCGCCAGCCGCGAAGGCATTGCGCATGTTGAAGGCCCGTTTTTCCGCGGAAAGACCGCTCTGTGCCGGTGTGGCGGCCACACGCCGCAGCAGGTCGGTGCGGATCGGCAGGCAGCGACCCTGCGTTCCGCACAGGCGCGGGGCGAGGTGGCGTGCGATCTCCGTGGTCTGGCAGAAACCGCGTTCGCGATGGCGCGCGCGATGCAGTGGCAGTGGCACGATGCAATCCGGCGGCGCATGGCCGGATGCGCGCCACGCCCGCGCGAACAACGTGCCCAGCACCCGCGCGAAGGCCAGGTCGCCATGGAATTTTCAGCCGCGTGATCATCTGGTCCACCGGGTGCGCGTAGCGGAACAGGCAGAAGGTGGGCGTCGAAGGGCAGCGGCTCGCTCACCCAGTGCGGGCAGGCCTGCTCGCAGTGGATGCATAGGTCGAGGCCGAAAGGTTCATCGAGCCATTGGCCCCGGCGCGCCACACAGCGCACAGCAGGGGGCGGCACGAATGCACCGGGAATTGCCTGCAGGGCGCGCCATATGCGCCATCGCGAAACGCGCCGCCGACACTGTACTTGCAGCATCCATGGCAATCTGTCACGCGGGTCGCGACGGCGCCCGGCCCGAATCTCATCGCTGTGTCGAGGAATGCGCGGCGCCAGCGGTATCCACATGGAACCAGTCGATGTCGATGTGGCCGCTGCCCGTGGCATTGGCTGGCGGCGAGCGCACATAGGTGAAGAGGGCCGGACGCGCGCCCTTCCACCAGGAAAAGCGCAATGCCACCGGAGCGCCGAAAGCGGTGAACTGCGCGCCATCATCCAGGTTGTACGCGAACTGCGCCTGCTGGTCGGGGCCGACCACGACGCGCAGTTGCAGGGTCGCGCCGGCCACTGGCACCGAGACCGTCTCTTCGCCGGCATTCGCGAACACGATGTGCGTGACGCCGGCCTCGCGCACGACCCCGATCCACGCGGGCCGCGTGCCGAACATGGTGAGGCCGGCGCGTTGCGCTTCGCTCAGCGCGGAGATATCGAGGCGCGCGGTCGCCGTCATTGCCGGTCCCTGCAGGATCTGCGTGAGCGTGTTGCGCGCCGTGACCAGATCCGCGCGGGCAGCGCGCGCAGCCGCAGCCAGCCGGGTCGCGCGGTGAGACTCCAGGCCGCATCGAGTGGATTGTGGTTCCACTCCCACTGCGACCGAGCACCGGCGCGGTGAATTCATCGGAATCCTGCAGCCGCGGCCCATTGCTTCATCGGCAGGTTCACCGGCAGCGGTGCGCTCGTTACAGGCTGCCCGAAGGTTTCGCCCGCGACGGGTGATCCGATCACGGGCCAGCCGTCGTGCCATTGCACCGGTTCCAGGTAGACGATGCGTCCGAACGCGGCCGGTGCTGTTGAAGTGCAGGAACCAGCCGGTGCCGGCTGGTGTCTCGACGTAACCCCCCCTGGTGTGGTCCCTGTATCTGCGTGGCGCCCTTCGCGAGCCGCCACGCGCCATTGATAAGGACCCGCGATGTTTCGCGCGCGACCTACCGCCTGGGAGCCGGTTTTCCCCACGCCGCCAATCGGCGCGAAGATGTAGTACCAGCCATCGCGCTTGTAGAGCTTGGGGCCTTCGAGCACCGGCAATTGCACCGGGTCCTGCGCGATCACGGTTCCGGCGTCGAGCACGCGCGTGCCGTCGCGGCTCATGCGATGCAGGACCAGCGGCCCCCGCGCCCACGCGCGAATGGATCAGCCAGGCGCTGCCATCGTCGTCCCAGAAAGGGCAGGATCTTCGAGCTTGGGTGCGTCGATGACGGCGACCGGCGCGGTCCAGGGCCCCGCTGGATCCCTGGCCGAGGACATGAAGACGCCCTCATCCGGCGTCGGCCAATAAACAAAGAAGCGGCCGTCGTGGTGGCGGATGGCCGGTGCCCATACCCCGCCGGCGTAGCGCAGCCCCGGCCCCGTGGGTCGCTGGGTCGAATCGGTCAGCGTGAAGGGCGGAACCATGTCGTACTCGGGCGCGAACGGCAGTCGCGGCAGTACGTGCCCGATGATCCGCCAGTGCACGAGGTCGGGTGATTTCAGTACGGGAATTCCCGGCGAAAAGTGGAAGCTCGAAGCGACCATGTAGTAGTCGCGGCCGACGCGCACCACGTCCGGATCCGAATAGTCGGCGTACAGACTGGATTCACGTAGCCCGGTGCGGCGGCGGCCGCGATCCCTGAACCAGGCGATGCGATCAACAGCAGGGTGGCCAGGACGATGTAAAGGCGGTTACACGGCATTTGGTAAGTGAACGGTCAATTGTCGACTCGCTCGGTGCGGCTTTGGTTGACAACCCCCGACAGCCGCCGGCATCTTCCCCCGGGTTCACCGCCAGTCGGCGGTGCCCAACCCCTGAATTCCTGCAAGGCAGACCGATCATGACAGCTACCGGACTCGAATTCGCCGCCGCCGGCGCAGTACGCCGCGAGTGGCGCCTGGCCGAAGTCGAAGCCTTGTTCGAGCTGCCCTTCATGGACCTGCTGTTCCGCGCGCAGCAGGTGCATCGCGCCTTCCACGCGCCGAATCGCGTGCAGATGAGCACGCTGCTGTCGATCAAGACCGGCGGCTGTCCCGAGGACTGTGCCTACTGTCCGCAGAGCATCCACTACGACACCGGCGTGGCGCGCGACGACATGCTGCCCGTCGAAGCCGTGCTCGATGCCGCGCGCAAGGCACAGGCGGCGGGCGCGACGCGCTTCTGCATGGGCGGCGGCGTTCCGCTCGCCCAAGAAGAAGGACATCGAGCGCATCGCCGGGATGATCCGCGAAGTCGGCGCGCTGGGCCTCGAGACCTGCGCCACGCTGGGCATGCTGACGCCGGAACAGGCGCATGAACTGAAGGATGCCGGCCTCGATTACTACAACCACAACGTCGACAGCTCCGAAGAGTTCTACAAGCAGATCATCTCGACGCGCACCTACCAGCATCGTCTCGACACGCTGCAGGCGGTGCGCGATGCCAAACTGAAGGTGTGCAGCGGCGGCATCGTCGGCATGGGCGAAACGCGCAACCGATCGCGCCGGCATGCTGGTGACGCTGGCCAACCTGCCGGAGCATCCGCAGAGCGTGCCGATCAACCAGCTGGTCAAGGTGAAGGGCACGCCGCTGGATGGCGTCCTGCCTGCGGCCGAAGGCGTCGATGGCTTCGAGTTCGTGCGCACGATTGCGGTCGCGCGCATCCTGATGCCGCAGGCGCAGGTGCGTTTGTTCCGCCGTCGCGAAGCCATGAGTGATGAACTGCAGGCGCTGGCGTTCATGGCGGGCGCGAATTCCATCTTCTACGGCGAGAAGCTGCTGACCACCGGCAACCCCGACGTGCAGCGCGACCGCGAGCTGCTGGAAACGCCTGAAGATCTCGCCCGAGACGCAGCAACAGACCCGACGCGCGCGGCTGCTGCTGACGCGCGTTCGCGCGATGAAACGCAGTGACGCGGCGGTAGCCGCTGAACCTCGCCGGCTGGCCCAACGCGCGCAGCGACGTGTCCGGCTCAGCGTCGCGTCGCAGGCGATGGAGGGTTCCATCCTCGAGCCGGTGGTCGATGGACGGCGCTTCGTCAATTTCTGCAGCAATGACTATCTCGGGCTGGCCGCGGATCCACGCCTGGTGGAAGCGATGCGCAGGGCGGCGGGCGATGGGGGCGTCGGCAGCGGTGCGGCGCATCTCGTCACCGGCCACACCGCCGAGCATCACGCACTCGAGGAAGAGCTCGCGGATTTCACCGGACGCGAAGCGGCACTGCTGTTTTCCACGGGCTACATGGCGAACGTCGGCGTGGTTACTGCGCTCGCCGATCGTGGCGAAGTGGTGCTGCAGGATCGGCTCAACCATGCCTCGCTCATCGATGGTTCGCGCCAGAGCGGTGCGCGGCTGCTGCGTTATGCGCATGCCGATGCCGCAGCCGCCGCGCAGCTCGGCGCGGCGCATGCGGATTCCCTGGTGCTGCTCGCTACCGACGGCGTGTTCAGCATGGATGGCGACATCGCGCCGCTGCGCGGACTCGCAGCGACGGCGCGCAGTCACGGCGCATGGTTGCTGGTCGATGATGCACACGGTTTTGGGGTGCTCGGTGCCCATGGCGCCGGTTCGATCGAGGCGGCGGGACTCACGCCTGCGGAAGTGCCTCTGATGGTGGGCACGCTCGGCAAGGCCTGCGGCACTTTCGGCGCCTTCGTCGCAGGCGACCGCGATGTGATCGACCTCATCCTGCAGCGGGCGCGCAGCTACATCTACACCACCCGCGTTGCCGCGGCCGTGGCGGCGGCAACGCGCGCGAGCCTTGCCATCCTGCGGACGGAAAGCTGGCGGCGCGAACGTCTCGTCGAGCTGATTGCGCGATTCCGTGCCGGGGCAGCGTGTCGGCAATTGCCCGTGGCGGTTTCGTCCACGCCGATACAACGGTACTCGTGGCAGGCGCAGCACGCTGCCTCGCGGCCAGCCAGCTGCTCGCGGAACACGGCTTCTGGGTCAGTGCGATCCGCCATCCCACTGTGCCCGCCGGTACGGAGCGGCTGCGCGTGACGTTGTCGGCCGGGCATCGCGAGCAAGACATCGAAGCGTTGCTCGATGCATTGGCGGCGGTGTTGTCCGCGTTACCCGGTGAGGCATGAGCCAGGCTGGCATTAATGCGCTGCATGTGGAGCGCCAGGCATCGACGCCCTCCGATGCCGCAGCTTCGCTGCGACTCCCGATCGTGATGCTGCATGGCTGGGGCATGAACCTGCGCGTGTTCGACCTGCTGCGCACGGATCTGGCCGCATTCGAAACCTGGGCCATCGACCTGCCCGGGCACGGACGCAGTCCATGGTGGCCTGAAGCGGCGCGCTTCGAAGTGCAGCAGCAGGCGGTACTCGATGCATTGCCGCAGCGCTGTGTGCTGGTTGGCTGGTCTTTCGGCGCCAAACTCGCGCTCGCCATTGCAGCGGCTGAGCCGCGGCGTGTAGCCGGACTGGTGCTGCTGGCTGCATCACCAAAGTTCGCCCGCAGCGAAGACTGGCCGCACGGCATGGAAAAGCAGGCGCTGCGTGCCTTCGATGCCGTGCTGGCGCAGGACTGGCGGCGCACGCTGCAGGATTTCATCGCCCTGCAGCTGCGTGGCAGTCGTGGCGCCGAACAGGCGCAGCAGGTGATCGAATCGGCGCTGGCCGCGCAGGGCGCACCGCGCCGTGAAGCATTGGTGGCAGGCATGGCGTTGCTCGACAGCATCGATCTGCGTGCACAGGTCCCGCGCCTTACCCAACCCACCCTGCTCGTGGCGGGTCGCAATGATCGCGTCACGCCGCCCGGCGCAGCACAGTGGCTTGCCCGGGAGCTTCCCCATGCAAGCCTGGTGGAGATTGCGCGCGCTGGCCACGCGCCGATGGTTTCGCATCACGCCGAGGTCGCCGCGGCGATGAATGATTTCCTTTCGGGCCTGCCCTCCCTGGTCGCGCCATGAGCACACCCGAGATCGATGCGGATGCAATGGCCGCGAGTTTCGGCGCGCGCCAGCCACAGCTACGATGCCGCCGCCTGGTTGCAGACCACCGCGCGTGCCGAGCTGTTGTCGCGACTGACGCTGCTGCGTGCCCAGCCCAGGGCGATTCTGGATCTCGGTGCCGGCACTGGCCTCGCGGCAGTGGCGATCAAGCGCCGTTTCCGTCGCGCTTCGGTTACCGCGGTCGATGTGGCCGCGCCCATGCTCGAAATCGCGCGCCGCGCAGCCGCTTCTGGCGGCCCATTCGTTGCCTGCAGGGCCGACGCGCGCGAACTGCCTTTCGAAGACGCGAGCTTCGACCTCGTGTTCAGCAACATGATGCTGCAATGGCTGGTGCGCCCGATGCGGTGCTCGCCGAGATACGTCGCGTGCTGCGGCCGGGCGGCCTCGTGCTGCTGAGCAGCCTCGGGCCCGAGACGCTGCAGGAGTTGCGTGCCTCCTGGGGAGCCAGCGACGGTGGCGTGCACGTGAACGAGTTCATCGACGTACACGACCTGGGCAGTGCGCTGGCCCGCGCCGGTTTCGTCGAGCCGGTGCTCGATGTCGATCGCCACGTGCAGCACTACGCGATGCGCGCGCGCTGATGCGCGAACTCAAAGCCCTCGGTGCACACAACGTCGATGCGCGGCGTGCCCGCGGACTCACCGGACGGCAGGCCTTCGCGCGCATGAATGCCGCGTACGACACGAGGCGTACCCCGGCAGGATTGCCGGCCACCTGGCAGCTGGTCTACGCCGTTGCCTGGTCCCCCCGCGGATCCGGGAACCTTCCGTGCAGTAGCAGGCGAGACGCACATCGGCCTCGAGCAGCTCCGCGCGAATCTCGGACGGAAAAACCGATGAAAGAAAGTTTTTTACATCCGCTGCTGCGCCAGAGCTGTTCATCACCGGCACCGATACCGGAGTCGGCAAGACCACCGTTGCAGTCGGGCTGCTCAAAGCTCTGGTCGGCCATGGCTTGCGGGCGGCGGGCATGAAAGCCCGTGGCCGCGGGTGCCGTCATGACTTCACATGGCTTGCGCAACGACGATGCGCTGGACCTGGCCGCTGCCGGCAACGTGCGGCTGCCGTATCACCTGACCAATCCCTGCTGTCTCGTTGCCGCTACGTCCCCGCATCTGGCAGCTCGATGGGAAGGCGTTCGTATCGATATCGGTACAATCAAAGCGGCATTCGCAGAGATTGGTCGGCAATCGATGTCATTGTGGTCGAAGGTGCTGGAGGCTGGTTCGTTCCCATCGGTGATGGTGCGCCCGGGCATCCGGGTCCGACGATGAAGACATCGCGGTAAATCTGGGACTGCCGGTGGTTCTGGTGGTGGGCGTGCGCCTGGGTTGCATCAATCACGCGCTGCTTTCCGCTGCCGCCATCGCCCGATCCGGCCTGCGCTGGTGGGCTGGATCGCGAATCCAGTTGATCCGGATTTCGTAGGGGCCGATTCTTATGTAGAGGCGTTGAGCGATCGACTCTTCGCACCGCTGCTGTGGAGAGCGCCTCGCGTTATAACTGCCGGGTCAGTGAAGGACTCGATTCCGGTCGGGTACCTTCCGCATGGGACAAAGTTTCATCCAAGGGCCATCGATGTTTCGCAAATTCCTGAATTCGGGTGCCGCGTCGGCGCTCCTCGCCGCTCTCGCCACCCCTGCGCACGCCGCGTGGTCCCGGTCTCAACATGACGAAGGGCGTCACCACCCTTTCCGGTGGGATCTACTCACTGCACATGCTGGTGCTGTGGATCTGCGTCGTCATCGGCATCTTCGTGTTTGGCTGGATGATCGTGTCGCTGGTGAAGTTCCGCAAATCGCAGGGCGCGGTGCCGGACACCAAGATGCTCCACAGCACCAAGGCGGAAATCATCTGGACGGTGATTCCCGTGGTGATCCTGGTCGGCATGGCCGTGCCCGCCGCCAAGAGCCTGATCGAGATCGAGGACGACACCAATTCCGAGATCACCATCAAGGTGACTGCCTACCAGTGGAAGTGGGCAGTACGAATATATCGATGACGGGGGTGAGCATTTTCTCCACGCTTTCCCGTGACAGCAACGCCGCGCGCCAGCTGGATTCGGGCATCGACCCGAAGACCCATCCCGAATTATTTGCTGAGCGTCGACCATCCGCTGGTCGTGCCGGTGGGCAAGAAGGTGCGCCTGCTGCTGACTTCGCAGGACGTGATCCATGCCTGGTGGGTGCCGGCGCTGGCGGTGAAGCGCGACGCGATCCCGGGCGTATTCAACGAGATCTGGTTCAAGATCCAGCCCGACAAGACCGGCCTGTATCGTGGCCAGTGCGCCGAACTCTGCGGCCGTGACCACGGCTTCATGCCCATCGTGGTCGATGCCAAGTCGTCGGAAGACTACGCGGCCTGGCTGGCTTCCCAGAAGCCCGCGCCGGCTGCTGCTCCGGCGGCCACCGTCGCCGCGAACTGATTTTCGACCTGAACCGAATCCATCTCGAGTAAAGCCATGGCCCAGTCAACCCACGCCGATCACGCCGACCACGAACACCACGGTCCACCCAAGGGCTTCATCAAGCGCTGGGTGATGACCACGAAACCACAAGGACATCGGCACGATGTACCTGGTGTTCGCCGGCCTGATGTTCTTCATCGGCGGCGCGATGGCCATGGTGATCCGCGCTGAGCTCTTCAAGCCCGGTCTGCAGTTCGTCGATCCGCAGTTCTTCAATTCGATGACCACGGCGCATGCGCTGTTCATGATCTTCGGCGGCGTGATGCCGGCCTGGGTCGGCCTTGCGAACTGGATGATCCCGCTGCAGGTGGGCGCGCCCGACATGGCGCTGCCGCGCATGAAAAACTTCAGCTTCTGGATCCTGCCGTTCGCGTTCACGCTGCTGCTGTCGACCATGTTCGTGCCGGGCGGCTCGCCCGCCGGTGGCTGGGACTCTCTACCCGCCGCTCACCATCCAGGGCGGCAACTCGCTGCCGATGGCGATTTTCGCGGTCCCACATGATGGGCGTGTCCTCGATCATGGGCGCCCATCAACGTGATCGTGACGCTGATGAACATGCGCGCGCCGGGCGTGACGCTGCTGCGCATGCCGCTGTTCTGCTGGACCTGGGCTGATCACCGCCTACCTGCTGATCCTGGTGATGCCGGTGCTTGCGGGCGCCCGTCACGATGCTGCTGACGGACCACTTCTTCGGCACCACGTTCTTCAGCGCGGCCGGCGGTGGCGATCCAGTGCTGTACCAGCACATCTTCTGGTTCTTCGGTCACCCCGAGGTTTACATCCTCATCCTGCCGGCCTTCGGCATCGTGTCCGAAATCATCCCGACCTTCGCGCGCAAGCCGCTGTTCGGCTTCGAGTCGATGGTTTACGCCACGGCTTCGATCGGTTTCCTGTCGTTCATCGTGTGGGCGCACCACATGTTCACGGTGGGCATGCCGCTGGCTGGTGAGTTGTTCTTCATGCTCACCACCATGCTGATCGCCGTACCCACGGGCGTGAAGGTGTTCAACTGGTCGGCCACGCTCTGGAAGGGTTCGATCACCTTCGAACCGCCGATGCTGTTCGCCATCGCCTTCCTGTTCCTGTTCACCATCGGTGGCTTCTCGGGCCTGATGCTTGCCATCGTGCCGGCGGATTTCCAGTACCACGACACCTACTTCGTGGTGGCGCACTTCCACTACGTGCTGGTGCCGGGCGCGATCTTCTCCATCATGGGTGGCATCTATTTCTGGCTGCCCAAGTGGAGCGGCCACATGTACAACATGACGCTGGCCAAGACGCACTTCTGGCTGTCGACCATCTTCGTGAACGTGCTGTTCTTCCCGCAGCACTTCCTCGGCCTCGCCGGCATGCCACGGCGTATTCCCGATTATTCGACGCAGTTTGCCGAGTGGAACATGGTGTCCTCGATCGGCGGCTTCGGCTTCGGCCTGTCGCAGCTGCTGTTCCCGATTGCCATCTGGCAGTGCGTGAAGGGTGGCGCGAAGGCCACCGATCGCGTCTGGGAAGGTGCGCGTGGCCTGGAGTGGGAGCTGCCGTCGCCGGCGCCGTACCACACCTGGGAATCGCCGCCGTCGCTGGCCGTGATCGAACGCGGCGCGCCGGGGCACTGAGTTCGCCATGAACGCCCAAGCCGCCGCACAGGAACCTGACCGCCGTCGCCGCGTTCGTCGCAACGCGCTGCTGCTGACGGCGTTCGCGGTGGCGATCTACATCGGCTTCATCGTGGCCTTCGTGCACAGCCGTACGTGAACGAGCCGTCGGAAAAAAGCGCCGCGCATCGCAAGCTCGCGCTGAAGCTGCTGCTCATTGCCCTGGGTGCGTTCGCCTTCGGGTTCGCACTGGTGCCGTTCTACAACGTGCTGTGCAGCTGGACTGGCGCAGGCGATCGCAGCACGCTCAGTCGCGCATCCGCCGGACCGCAGCAAGAGGACACGACGCGTCTCGTGACCGTTGAATTCATGGCGCAGCTGCCCACCGTCGGCAAGTGGGATTTCCGCCCCGAGGTGCGCAGCATCAAGGTGCATCCCGGTCGCCTGTACGAAGCGAAATTCTTCGCGGGCAACCACACGGGACAGGCCACCTGGGCCCAGGCTGTGCCGGATATCTCGCCGACACAGGCCACCCCGTATTTCCACAAGACCGAATGCTTCTGCTTCACGCCGCAGCAGTTCGGCGTGAACGAGACACGCGACATGCCGGTGCGGTTCTTCGTCGATCCGCAGTTGCCCAAGTATCTCGACCACATCACCCTTTCCTACATTTTCTACGACACGCAGCAGCCCGTTTCACGACGCTGAAGCCCTCTTCCAGGTAAGCACATGAGCACCACACACTCCGATACGCACGACGCCGGCAAGTACTACGTTCCGCACAGCAGCCCCTGGCCGATCGTCGGCTCCATCACGCTGTTCGTGCTGATGTGGGGCGCGGTGGCCACGTTGAACGACTGGGCCTCGGGCTGGGCGCTGCTGCCGGGCGCGGTGCTGCTCGCCATCCTGTTCTTCGGCTGGTTCAGCGTGGTGATCGACGAGAACCAGCGCGGCCTCTACAACCTCGAGGTCGATCGCTCCTTCCGCATGGGCATGATGTGGTTCATCGCCTCGGAAGTGCTGTTCTTCGCGGTGTTCTTCGGTGCGCTGTTCTATGCGCGCAACCTGTCGGTGCCCTGGCTGGGCGGCGAAGGCGTGAAGATCTTCAACAAGATCCTGCTTTGGAAGGATTACGACGCGGCGTGGCCCACCAATGGGCCGGGCCAGATCGGCGGCAAGGCCGACCACAGCTTCCAGACCATCTCGGCGTTCAGCCTGCCGGCGGTGAACACCGCCATCCTGCTGACCTCGGGTGTGACCATCACCATCGCGCACCATGCGCTGCGCGCCGGCCATCGCGGCATCCTGAAGGTGTTCCTGGCAGCGACGTTCCTGCTGGGCTTCCTGTTCGTGTACCTGCAGGCCACCGAATACCACGAGGCCTACACCGAGCTGGGCCTGAAGCTGTCGACCGGCATCTACGGTGCGACCTTCTTCATGCTCACCGGCTTCCACGGCCTGCACGTGACCATCGGCGCCATCATGCTGACGGTGATCTGGGTGCGCGTGATGCGCGGCCATTTCACGCCCGAACGCCACTTCGCCTTCGAGGGCGTGGCCTGGTACTGGCACTTCGTGGACGTGGTCTGGCTGATCCTGTTCGTGTTCGTCTACTGGATCTGACCGATCTGCAGGCCGTGCGGATGGATGTAACCCATCCGCCAGGCCAGAAGCAGCAGCAGGAACAGCGCCACCGACAGTCCGACGCGCCAGGTCAGCGAACGCAGCAGCCTGCTTGAATCGCCACCCGCGCGGGTGAACTGGAACAACGCCGAGCCCAGCGTGCCGATGATGGCAATGAGCACGGCGACGACGAGCAACCTGCCTAGATCCATGCATCGAGTATAGATTGTCCCTGCGCTTCGCACCCCGCTGGTACTGGATCCTCATCGTCGCTGCGGCCTCGGTGCTGTTCGTGCGCCTTGGCTTCTGGCAATGGCATCGCGGCGAATACCGGCGCTCGGAGTGGCAGGAGTTCGCGCGCGGCGATGCGCCCGCGATAGACGCCACCGCCTCGAGCCTCGCGCATCTGCCGCAGTACACGCGCGTGCGCATCGGCGGCGTGTTCGATGCCGCGCACCAGTTCCTGCTCGAAAACATCTCGCACAACGGCGCGCCCGGCTACCAGGTGCTCACCGTGCTGACGCTCGGTGATGGCAGCCATCTGCTTGCCGATCGCGGCTGGGTGCCGTTCTCCGGCTACCGCGACAAGCTGCCCGATGTGGCATTCGATGCCGCGACCGCACCGCCAATCCTCACCGGGCGCCTGGGACCAGCACCAGTTGCCGGCCTTGCCGCCGGTCGCCAGCCGCCGACGCTGGATGGCACATGGCCACGCCTCGCGAGTTTTCCCACCATCGAGCAGATGGCCGCCAGTTACGGCACGCCGCTCGCGCCGATGCTGCTGCTTATGGATGCCAACTCCGGTCCCGGCTATGTTCGTGACTGGCAGCCGCCGGGCATTCCGCCCGAACGGAATTTTTCCTACGCCATCCAGTGGTGGTCGTTCGCCGTGCTGGCGATCGTGCTGCTCGTAAGCCTGAACCTGAAGAGAAAAAATGTCTGAAGCGAAGGACAAGGCGCTGCCGGCCAGCCGGCGCATGTTGCTGGTGCTGGTGGCGCTGTTTTTCCTGCCGCTCGCGGCGGCGTTCGTCCTGTACTACGGATTCAGCTGGCGCCCGGCCGGCGGCACGAACCACGGCGAGCTGCTGCAACCCATCAAGCAGCTGCCGGCCGGTGCCAAGCCGCTGCTCGGCAAGTGGACGCTGTTCTACGTCGGCGATGGTGCCTGCGATGAGGATTGCCGCCAGACGCTGTGGGTCGCGCGCCAGACGCGCGTCTCGCTGAACAAGGACATGCCGCGCATCAACCGCGCGCTGTTCGCCACCGCGAACTGCTGTGACCGCGCCTTCCTCGACAAGGAACACCAGGACCTGCAGATCTTCGACGGCGCGAGTTCCGCCGCCGTCAGCGACCTGCTCGCACTGCTGCCGCCCGGCGACCATCGCCATGACATCTTCATCGCCGACCCGCTCGGCAACATCGTGATGCGCTTCGATGCGCGCTCTGATCCGCATGGACTGCTGGATGATCTCAAGAAGTTGCTGCAGCTCTCCCATATCGGATAAACCATGTTCCGCATCATCGCCCTGCGCCGCCTTGCCCTCGCCGCCATGCTGCTGGCCTTCTGCGTAGTGGTATTCGGCGCCTACGTGCGGTTGTCGGTGGCGGGTCTGGGTTGCCCCGACTGGCCCGGCTGCTACGGCCACATCACGCCAACCGCCGCTGAAGCGGCCAACGCCGGCACCGTGGAAAAGCCGCTCGAGGTCGGCAAGGCCTGGCGCGAGATGATCCATCGCTACGGCGCGGGCACGCTGGTGGTGCTGATCCTCGCGATCGCCGGGCTGGCATTGAAGTGGCGCAAGCAGGCCGGCGTGCCATGGCTGCTGCCGCTGCTGCTGGTGTTGCTGGTGGTGTTCCAGGCATTGCTCGGCATGTGGACAGTGACGCTGCTGGTCAAGCCACTGATCGTCACGCTGCATCTCATCTTCGGACTCACCACGCTGGCGCTGCTGTGGTGGCTGTGGTTGACGCTGCGCCGGCGCACGTCGAATCCCTGGTCGGGAACGCGTTCGGCATTGGGCGGTGGCAGTACTGCCGCATTGCTGCGTCCCGCACCGCTGGGCCTGCGGCGCCTCGCGCTGGTCGCGCTGATCGCGCTGGTGGTGCAGATCATGCTCGGCGGCTGGACCAGCACCAACTATGCCGCCGTCGCCTGTCCGGACTTCCCGAAGTGCCAGGCTTCATGGTGGCCCGAAGCGGATTTCCGCGATGCCTTCGTGCTGTGGCGTGGCCTCGGCGTCAACTATGAAGGCGGCGTGCTGGCATCGGCCGCGCGGGTCGCCATTCACTTCACGCATCGCCTGGGCGCCATCGTGGCGACGCTGCTGCTGGTGTTCGTCGCGCTGCGCACGCTGTGGTCACGGCAGGAAGGCCAGACCCGCCTGGCCGCCATCGCCGTGCTCGCCGCGCTGGCGCTGCAGCTGACGATCGGCATCTCGATGGTGGTGCGTGGTTTTCCGCTGTGGCTGGCCACCGCGCACAATGCCGGCGCTGCGCTGCTGCTGCTGTCGACGCTGGCGTTGAACCGCGCGGTGCGTCGCGCCTGATTCAGGCCGCGACGATACCCGCGAACACCAGCAGCCCCACCCAGTTGTTGTTCAGGAAGGCCTTGAAACAGGCGGCACGCTCGCGCTTGCGGATCAGCCACTGCTGGTAGGCGAACAGCGCCGCCGCGGCGGCCAACGCGAACCAGAACGCGCGCCCGAACTGCAGCGCATGACCGGTGATGGCGAGTCCGGCCAGCACCATCAGCTGCATCGCGCCGATCAGCATTTTATCCATGTCACCGAAAGCGATGGCGGTGGATTGCACGCCGATCTTCACGTCATCGTCGCGATCGACCATCGCGTATTCGGTGTCGTATACCGCCGCCCACAGCACGGTGACGATGAACAGCAGCCAGCCCAGTCGCGGCACCCCGCCCAGCGTGGCAACGAAGGCCATGGGCACCGCCCACCCAAAGGCTGCGCCCAGCCAGAATTGTGGCAGGGCGAAGAAGCGTTTCATGAACGGATAGCTCACGGTCAGCGCCGCGCCGACGAATGAATAGCGCACGGTGCGCGCATCCAGCTGCATAACCAGCACCAGCGCCAGCGCCACCAGCACGCCGAACGCCACCAGTGCTTCGTACGGAGAAAGCTGGCGCAGTGCCAGTGGGCGCCCTTTCGTGCGGCTCACATGCGGATCGATGTTGCGATCGGCGAAGTCGTTGATCACGCAGCCGGCCGAGCGCATCACGATCGTGCCGGCGACGAACACCAGCAGCACCTTCAACGGCGGCCAGCCAGGCGCGCCCGGCAAGCCGCGCGCGGCGATCCACAGCGCCCACAGCGTCGGCCACAGCAGCAGGCCAATGCCGATGGGTTTGTTGATCCGCATCAGCTGCGCATGGCGCACCACGCGTCGTGCCAGCGGTGCGCCGCTCCAGCCATGGAGAATCGATTCAGCCAACCCGGCCATATTCTTCCGCGTTTCCTATCCAGCGCCGGCGCAGCGGCGCGATGCAGGCGGCATTCTCACGCAGCAGGGTTTCCGCGGTCGAGCGCACTTCAGGCAGCAGGTCCGCATCGCGGATCAGGTCCGCCACTTTCAATTCGGCGAGGCCGGTCTGGCGCGTGCCGAGCAGCTCGCCGGGGCCGCGCAGTTCCAGATCCTTCTGCGCGATGGCGAAGCCATCGGTGCTGTCGCGCAGGGTTTCCAGCCGCGCGCGCGCCAGCTCCGACAGCGGCCGCTGGAACAGCAGCGTGCAGAAGGATTCCACCGCGCCACGACCCACGCGGCCGCGCAGCTGGTGCAGCTGCGCGAGGCCCATGCGCTCGGCGTTCTCGATCACCATCAGGCTGGCGTTGGGGACGTCGACGCCGACTTCGATGACGGTGGTTGCGACCAGTAGCTGCGTCGCGCCGCTTTTGAAATCCTGCATGGCCTTGTCTTTCGCCTTCGAGGGCATGCGGCCATGCACGAGCCCGACGCGCAGGTCGGGCAGTGCTGTAGTGAGCCGGGCTGCGGTCTCTTCGGCCGCCTGGGCGCGCAGCTCCTCGGATTCATCGATCATCGTGCATACCCAGTAGGCCTGCCGGCCTTCGCGGCAATTGGTGTGGATGCGCTCCACCACCACGCTGCGCCGTTCCTCGGGCAGCACCACGGTGCGGATCGGCGTGCGGCCGGGCGGCAGTTCATCGATGACGGAGACATCGAGATCCGCATAGGCCGTCATCGCCAGCGTGCGCGGGATCGGCGTCGCCGTCATGATCAGCTGGTGCGGCACGCGGCCAGTGGTCGCGCCCTTCTGCGCCAGTTGCATGCGCTGCTGCACGCCGAAGCGATGCTGCTCATCGACGATCACCAGCGCGAGGTCGCGGAAGGTGACGCCCTCCTGGAACAGCGCATGCGTGCCCACGGCGATCTGCACTTCGCCACTGGCCACGGCTTCGAGCGCGCTGCGACGTGTACGCGCCGGTTGCGAACCGGAGAGCAGTGCGACGGTGACTCCCAACGGACGGACCCAGGCGTCGAGCGTGCGCGCGTGCTGTTCGGCCAGCAGCTCGGTCGGTGCCATCAACGCGGCCTGTGCGCCGCTGCCTACCGCACGCGCGGCCGCGGCCGCGGCCACCACGGTCTTGCCGCAGCCAACGTCACCTTGCACCAGCCGCATCATCGGCAGGTCGCGCAGCATGTCGTCCTGTACCTCCACGAGCACGCGCCGCTGCGCGCCGGTCAGCGCATAGGGCAAGGCGCCGATGAACTTCGCGGCGAGGCCGGTCGGATCCCGCAGTGCCTGGGCCGGCTCGTGCTGGTTGCGCTGTTTCACCTGTGCCAGCGCGAGCTGGTGTGCAAGCAGTTCCTCGAAGGCGAGGCGTCGCTGCGCCGGATGCTCACCGGTGGCCAGCGAGGCGAGCGAAGTGCCCACCGGCGGGTGATGCATGAATTCCAGCGCTTCGCGCAGTGGCGGCAGCGACAGGTGTGCCACCACGCTGGTTGGCAGCAGGTCTTCTGCCGGCGTGGCGGCCAGTCGCAGCAATGCCTTGTTGACGGCGGCGCGCACGCGACCCTGCGTCTGTCCTTCGGTCAGTGGATAGATAGGCGTCAGCCGGTCATCGAGCTGTTCCGGATTCGCGCCGAGCAGGCGGTATTCCGGATGCACCATCTCCAGTCCCTGAGGACCGCGACGCGCTTCGCCGAAGCAGCGCAGCCGCGCACCGCGCGTGAACCCCTGCTGCTGGCTGCGCGAGAAATGGAAGAAGCGCAGGTTGAGGAAGCCGGAGCCGTCCGAGATGCGCACCAGCAGCGCACGCCGGCGGCGGAAGATCACATCAGCGATCTGTACCTCACCTTCCACCACCACGCGCTGGCCGGCGAGCACCGCGCCGATGGGTGTGACGCGGGTGCGATCCTCGTAGCGTGCCGGCAGCAGGAACAGCGGATCGGACCCCGCCGCCGGCTGGTTCGCTACAGGCTCAGCACGCACTCCACCTCCACGCGCGCGCCGCGTGGCAACGCGGCCACCTGCACGGCGGCCCGCGCCGGATAGGGCTGCTTGAAGTAAGCAGCCATCACTTCGTTGACCTTGGCGAAGTGCGCAAGATCGGTGAGGTACACGTTGACCTTCACCGCATGGTCAAGCGAACCACCGGCGGCTTCGGCCACGGCCTTGAGGTTCTCGAACACGCGCGAGGTTTCCACTTCGATCTCGCCGGTCACGAGCTGGCCCGTTGCCGGATCCAGCGGAATCTGTCCCGACATGAACACGAGGTTGCCCGTCTTCACGGCCTGCGAATAGGGACCGATGGCCGCAGGTGCATGCGGCGTGCTGATGACCGTCCTGCTCATTCTTCGTTGCTCCGGCGCGATGCCTGGTAGCGCGATACGCGCAGCACTTCAGGCATCTGCCGGATGGTACGCACAACATTGGCCAGTTGCTTGCGGTCCTTCACTTCGACCTCGAAGCGGAACAGCGAGACATCGCCATCCTTCACTTCGACACTGGCGTCACCGATGTTCGTGCCGGTGCCGGCGATGGCCGCCGACAGACTCGCCAGCATGCCGATCTTGTTCTGCGCCTCGCAGCGGATCTCGGTGCTGAAGTAGCGGTTGATGTCCTTCTGCCAGGCCACCGGCTGCCATTTCTCCGGATGCTTGTGGTAATCCTCGACGTTGCCGCAGGTCTCGCGGTGGATGACGATGCCGCGGCCGGCCGACAGGTACGCGATGATCGGGTCGTCGGGGATCGGGCGGCAGCAGCGTGCGTAAGACACGAGCAGGCCTTCGGTGCCGGATACGGTCAGCGGCGTGATCTTGCCGTGCTCGTCGTGTCCGCCCGGCAGCAGCCGGCGTGCCACCAGCGGCGCGAGTCTTTCGCCCAGGCCGAGCTGGGCGAGCAGCTCGTCGCGATCCTTGATGTTGAATTCCTGCAGCGCCTGCGCCATCACGGAGGCTTCGATCCTGTCGACATCGAGTTCGAATTCGGCCAGCGCCGAGTTGAGCAGCTGCTGCCCGAGCTCGATGGCCTCCGAACGCTGCAGCGACTTCAGGTAATGGCGGATCGAGCTGCGCGCCTTGGCCGTGGCGACGAAGTTCACCCACGACGGGTTCGGCGACGCGCCCTTCGCAGTGATGATCTGCACGGTCTGGCCATTGCGCAGCACGGTGCGCAATGGTGCGAGGCGACGATCCACCTTCGCAGCGACGCAGCGATTACCGATGTCGGTGTGCACGGCGTAGGCGAAATCCACCACGGTCGCGCCGCGCGGCAGGCGCAGGATCGCGCCTTTCGGCGTGAACACGTAGACCTTGTCCGGGAACAGGTCCACCTTCACGCTCTCGATGAATTCCTCGGCGTTGCCGCTGGCCTGCATCTCCATCAGGTGGTTGATCCAGGCGCGCGCGCGTTCCTGCTGCGCGGAGTCGCTGCTCGCGCCGGACTTGTACTTCCAGTGCGCGGCGACGCCCGACTCGGCCACGCTGTGCATGTCGTTGGTGCGGATCTGCACTTCGATTGGCACGCCGTTGGGTCCGAACAAAGTTGTGTGCAAGGACTGGTAGCCGTTCACGCGCGGAATGGCGATGTAATCCTTGAAGCGGCCCGGCATGGGACGAAACGTGCCATGCACGACTCCCAGCGTGCGATAGCAAGTGTCGACGGTATCCACCAGGATGCGCAGGCCGTACACATCCACCACCTGCGCCAGCAGCGAGCGCTTGTGCCGCATCTTGCGGTAGATGCTGTACAGATGCTTCTCGCGCGAATCGACCTGCGCCGTGATGCTGGTCTTCTTCAGCGCTTCCTCGAGCTGTGCCTGGATCTTGCCGAGGAATTCCTTCTGGTTGCCGCGCGCGCGCTTCAACGCGCGTTCGATCACGCGGTAGCGCTGCGGGTAAAGCGCGCGGAAGCCGAGGTCCTCGAGTTCGAGCTTGATCTTGTAGAGACCGAGACGCTCGGCGACTGGTGCGTAGATCTCGAGTGTCTCGCGCGCGATCTGCCGGCGCTTCGGCGCCGACATCGCATCGAGCGTGCGCATGTTGTGCGTGCGATCCGCGAGCTTGACCATGATGACGCGCAGGTCGCGCACCATGGCGAGCAGCATCTTGCGGAAGGATTCCGCCTGCGCTTCCTCGCGGCTCTTGAACTTGATCTGGTCGAGCTTGGTGACGCCATCGACGATCTCGGCGACATCCTTGCCGAAGCGCTTCTCGATCTCGTCCTTCGCGACCGGCGTGTCTTCGATGACGTCGTGAAGAATCGCACCGATGATCGTGTCGGCGTCGAGGTGCAGATCCGCGAGCAGGCCTGCGGCCGCCAGCGGATGCGAGATATAGGCTTCGCCGGAGAGGCGCTTCTGTCCCTGGTGGGCTTCGGCGCCGAAATCAGCGGCCTCGCGGATGCGTGCGACCTGCTCGGGTGGCAGGTAGAGCTCGGCCTTGCCGAGCAGCTCCGAAAGGCCGGGAGTGCGCCTCGCGCTGGTACCTGGAATCAGGCCGAGCAGCGATTGCGCAATATCCATACCTCGGGGTGCTTACTCCCCGATCAGGCCGAACTGCGGCGCGCGGAAATTCTCGAGCTGCGCGTCGATGTCGTTGACGATGGGCTCGGGCACTGGCTCGGGCTCGGCCAGCATTTCCGGCGTGATGTTGCCTTCGGCGATCTCGCGCAGCGCGATCACGGTGACCTTGTCGTTGTCGACGGGCACGGTGGGCTCGGCGCCATTGGCGAGGCGACGCGCGCGGGCGGCAGCCAGCAGCACCAGCTGGAACAGGCTGTCGACGTTGGGCAGGCAGTCTTCGACGGTAACTCGGGCCATGGTTCGCCTGTGGGAAAAGGGCTTGTTTTAAGCGGTTGGGGATCTTAGCAGATCGGCCAGCGCCGGGGTGAGTTCCGGACGGTTCGCGGTGTAGGGCGCGCCGCGTCCCTGGATGATTTCGGCCAGCTGCTCGACGGCATGCTCGAAGGTGTCGTTGACCACCACGTAGTTGAATTCGCCGTAGTGGCTCATGTCAGTCACCGCATCGGCGAGGCGGCGTTCGATCACGTCCGCGCTGTCGGTCTGGCGGCCGGTGAGGCGGGTGCGCAGGGCCTCACGCGATGGCGGCAGGATGAAGATGCTGCGGCACTCTGGCAGGGCGGCGCGCACCTGCCGTGCGCCCTGCCAGTCGATCTCGAGGATTACGTCGTGCCCGGCGGCCAGCTTCTGTTCGAGCTGGGCGCGACTGGTGCCGTACTGGTTGTCGAATACCCGGGCGTGCTCCAGGAAGGCCCCGGCCGCAACCATCCGGTCGAATTCCGGGTTGTCCACGAAGTAGTACTCGCGGCCCTCGACTTCGTTGGGGCGGGCACGCCGCGTGGTGTGCGAAGTTGAGACGGCAAGCTCCGGCAGGCGCTGCAGCAGCGCTTTGACCAGGCTGGTTTTACCGGCGCCGGAAGGGGCGGCGATGACGAACAATCGGGGGGGCATAGATTCGGGAACTGACCGGCTCCCTCGTTGGCAATTTCGGCAGGGGCGCATTCTAAACAAGCCGGATGTAGGAATCTTCCGTCTGCATCCCACCCGGCACCCCGCTACCCGCGCCGCGTCGCAGGGAGTCAGCTGGCCTTCGCATCCACGGAGGGCCGGAGCATGAAAAAGTCAGGAATCGTGGCGCTGGTCGCGTCGCTGCTGGTGGCACAGCTTGGAGTTGCCGCGGGTTTCCTCACACCCGAGGAATTCGTCTCACGGGCATCGGCCGCGGGGCATTCGGAGGTGCAGCTCGGGAAACTCGCCGTGCAGAAGAGCAGTGCTGCGGACGTCCGCGCCTTTGCGCAGAAGATGATCGACGACCACGGCGCGGCCGGCGCGGAGCTCGCGGCACTGGCGAAGAAGAAGGGCCTGGCGGTGGCGTTGCCGGGCGAAGCACAGCTCGCGATACAGGCGGAGCTGCAACAGAAGAACGGCACGGAGTTCGACGCGGCCTACGCGAAGCAGATGCTCACGGACCACGATGATGCGGTCTCGCTGTTCTCGGCCGCCGGCACGCTGGCTGATGCGGATCTCGCCGCATTCGCGCGCAAGGCGCTGCCGGTTCTCACGCAGCACCAGCAGATGGCCAAGCGCCTGGTTACCGCGCACCCGTCTCCCTAGCGATCGCGGCAGGCGTCGGGACCTTCCGGGTCACCCTGCAGGCCGCGCGAATCATCCAGCGCACCTTCACTGGTACGCTTCTGCAGGCGCTTGAACTGCAGGTCGAGGATGCGCAACTCCTCATCGTTGAGGCTTTCGAGATTCACGAAGCGGTTGCGCGCGCCCTCGATGCTGCTGATGAGCTCGTCCAGCTTCAGGTGCATGGCGCGCGCGTCGCGGTTCTGCGTGTTCTGGATGATGAACACCGCGAGGTAGGTGAACACCGTGGTGGCCGTGTTCACCACCAGCTGCCAGGTATCGGAATAGTGGAACACCGGCCCACACACCGCCCACAGCAGGATCAATGCGCAGTTGACCGCGAACACCATGGGCGAACCCAGCGCATCGGCGCAGCGGCGCGAGAATCGTGCGAAGCCTTCGTTGAAGGTCATGTGAAATCTCCTGGCTGGAACGGTGCGGGGCGCTGCGGGTATCGACCGTCAACACCGTCGGGCTCTTGTCCTGTCTTCATCAGCATACTTCCCGAAGCGATCGATACCTGACAGACAGCGCGCCATTGCAGGCACGAACTTCGCTGACAGGGCTGCGCGGTCACAGCCGACAGATCGCCTGAGGCAGCACGCAGACAGTCCATGGGCGCGCACCTCGCCGCACTCCATCCAGAAGGTCTGCCAACATGAAGAAGCCGTCTGCTGCATCGGCGAAAGCCTTGCGCGCAACGCCAGCCAGAGCCGGATCCACTTCGACCGGAGAAGGTGGTGAACGACAGGACCAGGCCGGTGGCGGCCATCCCGTGCTGACTACGGCACAGGGAATTGCCGTCCCCGACAACCAGAATTCACTGCGCGACACCGCGCGCGGGCCCGGCCTGCTCGAAGATTTCATCCTGCGCGAGAAGATCACGCACTTCGACCACGAGCGCATTCCCGAGCGCATCGTGCATGCGCGCGGCAGCGCCGCGCATGGCTACTTCCAGCTGACGAAATCACTGGCGAAATCCACCACCGCCGGCGTGCTGACCGATATGAAACGGCGCACGCCGGTGTTCTGCCGCTTCTCCACGGTGGCGGGTGGCGCGGGCTCAGTCGACACCCCGCGCGATGTACGCGGCTTCGCCGTCAAGTTCTATACCGCCGAGGGCAACTGGGATCTGGTCGGCAACAACATCCCGGTGTTCTTCATCCAGGACGCCATCAAGTTCCCGGACCTGATCCACGCCGTGAAGATGGAACCGGACCGCGGCTTCCCGCAGGCCGGTAGCGCGCACGACACGTTCTGGGATTTCGTCTCGCTGATGCCCGAGTCGATGCACATGATCATGTGGGCCATGAGCGATCGCACCATCCCGCGCAGCCTGCGCATGATGGAAGGCTTCGGCATCCACAGTTTCCGGCTGCTCGACGGCAAGGGTGCTTCGACCTTCGTCAAATTCCACTGGCGGCCGCGCCTCGGCATCCAGTCCACGGTGTGGGACGAAGCGGTGAAGCTGCAATCGGCCGACAACGACTTCCATCGGCGCGACCTTTACGAGGCGATCGCCGCCGGTGAGTTCCCCGAGTGGGACCTCGCCGTGCAACTCTTCACCGAGCAGGAGGCGGAAAAATTCCCCTTCGATCATCTGGACCCGACCAAGCTCATTCCGGAGGAGCTGGTGCCGCTGCAGGTGATCGGCCACATGGTGCTGGATCGCAACCCCGACAATCTCTTCGCCGAGACCGAGCAAGTTGCCTTCTGCCCGGCCAACGTCGCGCCGGGCATCGATTTTTCCAACGATCCGCTGTTGCAGGGCAGGTTGTTTTCCTACCTCGATACGCAGCTGTCGCGGCTCGGTGGGCCGAACTTCCACCAGCTGCCCATCAATGCGCCGAAGTGCCCTTTCGCCAACCAGCAGCGCGACGGGCACATGCAAATGCAGGTGCCACGCGGACGCGTGGCCTATGAGCCGGCAAGCCTGGATGACGCCAACCCGCGCGCGAGTCGCGCTACCGGTTTCAGGCATTTCGGCGCACCACCTGATGACGGCGTGAAAGGACGCAGCCGTCCCGAAAGTTTCGCGGACCACTACAGCCAGGCGCGCCTGTTCTTCCGCAGCCAGTCTGCGCAGGAGCAGGCGCACATGGCATCCGCACTGGTGTTCGAGTTGTCGAAGGTGCAGACCGAACACGTGCGACTCGCGGTGCTGGCGCAGCTGGGCAATGTCGATGCGACGCTGGCGCGTCGCGTGGCCGATGGCCTGGGCGTCGGCAAGCTGCCGCCATCGCCAGCACCCGCGGCGCCGGTGCGCGACCTGCCAGCCTCGCCGGCGTTGCGCATCATCGATCGCATGAAGCCCACCTTGCAGGGCAGGAGCGTCGGCATCCTGGTAGCCGAAGGCAGCAACATGAAGCCGGTGGAAGCGTTGCGAACCGCGCTTCGCAAGGCCGGTGCAGCCGTCAAGCTGGTCGCGCCGAAACTCTCCATCCACGATGCTGACGGCAAGGTCGTGAATGCCGATGGGCAGCTCGCCGGCACACCTTCGGTGCTGTTCGATGCGGTGGCGAGTGTGATCAGCCTGCAGGAAGGCGAGCGCCTGGCGAAGGATGGCGCAGCGGTCGACTGGTTCCGTGATGCCTTCGCGCATCTCAAGGCAATCGCCGCGTGCAACGGTACGCGCACCATCCTCGCTGCGGGCGGCGTGCAGCCTGATGAGGGCGTCGTGAAGCCCGAAGACGTGCAGCAGTTCGTGAAGCTCGCGGCTACCCGGCAATGGTCGCGTGAAGCCAGGGTGCGGACGCTCGCCTGAAACGCCGGTGCCGTGGCCAGCGCGCGCCGGATTCATTCGATGTTCTGGATCTGCTCCCGCATCTGCTCGATCAGCACCTTCATGTCCACCGCCAGGCGCGTGGTGGCGAGATCCTGCGATTTCGACGACAGCGTGTTGGCTTCGCGGTTGAATTCCTGCATCAGGAAATCGAGCCGCCTTCCCGCGGGCTCGGGACTGGCGACGATCTTGCGCGTCTCCGCAATGTGGCCATCCAGGCGATCCAGTTCCTCGGCCACATCCATCTTGCCGAGCAGGATCGCGATCTCCTGCTCCATGCGCTCGGGATCACCGCCGCTCGCGAGTTCGGCCAGTCGATCCTTGAAGCGCGCGCGGATCGCCGCATGCACCTCGGGCAAACGCATGCGCACCTGCGCAACCAGTTCACCGAGCTGCTCGCAGCGGGTGAGCACCAGCTCCTTCAGGCGCGCCCCTTCGCTGGCGCGCATCTCCCGCAGCTGGCTCAGCGCCGCGGCGAAAAGACTGCGCCCGGCAGCCAGCGTTCCTTCCGCATCCGCAGTGCTTTCACGCAGCACGCCGGGATAGCGCAGCAGGTCGACGAGATTGATCTGGTGAGCGGCGCCACTAGCACGGGTTGCCGCGACAAGATCATTGAGTGTCGAGGTCAGTTGCCCCACCAGCGCCGTGTCGAGTTGCAGCGCGCGATCCAGCTGCGCCGCGGCGCGATAAGTCAAAGTGCAGTCCACCTTGCCGCGTCGCAGTTCCTTCTGCAGCGTCGCGCGCAGTTCCGCTTCGATGGCGCGGAGCTCATCGGGCAGGCGCAGCGATACTTCGAGGAAGCGGTGGTTCACGCTGCGCAATTCGCACACCAGCGTGCCAGCGGACAGTTGGTTCTCGGCGCGGGCGAAGCCCGTCATGCTGACAATCATCGATTCAGTCCCCACCCAAGCCGCGCAATGCAATAATCGCGCAACAGTCTAGCCGAACGATCCGGGGGCCGGTTTTGCAAGTTGAATATGCCGAGCTCAGTCTCATCGGCGCACGCGAAGAGAATCAGGATCGTATTGCCGTCACGGTCAGCCCCGAGGTCGCGATGATCGCGGCATTCGATGGCATGGGCGGTCATGCCGATGGCGCGCGCGCCGCCGAGCTCGCGCGCAGCACCCTGCTGACACGCTTCGCAGCAACGCCGCAGCCATTGCTCGATCCGCTGGCCTTCCTGCACATGGCACTCGGCGCAGCGCATACCGAGATGGTCGCAATCGGCCTGCAGATGCCGCTGGAACAACGGCCACGCGCTACCGGCGCGGTATGCATCGTGCAGGATGGCGCTGCCTGGTGGGCGCATGTCGGCGACAGCCGCATCTACCACCTGCGCGCGGGCCAGGTGATCCGTCGCACGCGCGACCATAGCCATGTGGAGCAGCTGGTGCAGGAAGGGCTCATCAGTTCGCAACAGGCACAGCACCATCCGATGCGCAATTACGTGGAGACCTGCCTCGGTGGCGATCCGCTGCTGCCGGAGATGCTGGTCGGACGGTACGTGCGTGCCGAACCGGGAGATGCATTCCTCGTCTGCAGCGATGGCTTCTGGGCCAATCTGCTGGACGAAGACATCGCGGCGTCGCTGTATTCCGGCGTGTCGCTCAGGATTGCGCTGCAGGCGCTGGCCGAGTTCTCGGTAAAGCGCGCAGGTCCCGGCGCAGACAATTCCTCCGTTGCCGCATTGAGGCTCTCATGACCACATCGCGGCAGAATGACCGTGCGCCCGACGCCATGCGTCCCGTCAAATTCACCCGCTCGTTCACGCGCTATGCCGAGGGTTCGGTGCTGGTCGAGTTCGGCCACACGCGCGTGCTGTGCACGGCCAGCATCGAGGAAGGCGTGCCCGGCTTCCTGCGCGGCAAGGGCCAGGGCTGGGTCACGGCGGAGTACGGCATGCTGCCGCGTGCCACGCATACCCGAAGCGCGCGCGAGGCAGCCAAGGGCAAGCAATCCGGCCGCACGCAGGAGATCCAGCGACTGATCGGTCGCAGCCTGCGCGCCGCGCTCAATCTCTCCGCGCTCGGCGAGCGTACGGTCACGCTCGACTGCGATGTGCTGCAGGCCGATGGCGGCACGCGTACTGCTTCGATCACCGGCGCGTGGGTGGCGCTCGCGGATGCCTGCGCGAAGCTCGTCGCGCAGAAGGGCATCGCCGATCCGCTGCACGGCCAGGTGGCCGCGATCTCGGTGGGCATCGTCGCCGGCAAGCCCGTGCTCGACCTCGACTACACCGAGGATTCCTCCGCCGAGACCGACATGAACGTGGTGATGAACAGCGGCGGCGGTTTCATCGAAGTGCAGGGCACGGCCGAAGGCCATGCCATGCGTCGCGATGAACTCGACGCGCTGCTGGCGCTGGCGCAGAAGGGCACCGCGGAGCTGTTCATCGCGCAGCGTGCCGCGCTGGCCACAAGCTGACCGTGGCCACACCACGCCGCGTGGTGCTGGCCACCGGCAATGCCGGCAAGCTGCGCGAGTTCAATGCGCTGCTGGCGCCGCTTTCCATCGAGCTCATCCCGCAGGGTGAACTGGGCATCATCGGTGCCGATGAGACTGGCACCACCTTCGAAGCCAATGCCCTGCTGAAGGCACGCCATGCCGCACAGGCCGCCAGGTTGCCCGCGCTGGCCGACGACTCCGGCATCGAGGTCGATGCGCTGGAAGGTCGCCCGGGTGTGTGGTCGGCGCGCTATGCCGGTCCGCAGGCCAGCGACGCCGACAACAACGCGCTGCTGCTCACCGGGCTGCAATGCGTGCCACCTGCACGCCGCACGGCGCGCTATCGCTGCGTGATCGCCTATGTCCGTGACGGCGGGGATCCATCCCCAATGATCGCCCGTGGCAGCTGGGAAGGGACGATTGCCGACGCACCCGCCGGCGCGGGTGGCTTTGGATACGACTCGCTGTTCATCCCGACCGGCTTTGCGCTCACCGCCGCCCAGATCCCGGCCGCCACGAAGAATGCGCTGAGCCATCGCGCCATTGCGCTGGCCGAGCTCCTGCGCCTGTTGCAATGAACGCCGCTGGCGCCGGCCTCCCGCCGCTGTCGCTCTACCTGCACTTTCCGTGGTGCGTGAGCAAATGTCCGTACTGCGATTTCAATTCGCATGCCCTGCGCGAAGCGTTGCCGGAGGATCGCTACATCGACACCTTGCTGCTCGACGTGGCGGCGCAGTCGCCACGCGTGGCGGGACGCGAGATCGTCAGTGTCTTCATGGGTGGTGGCACTCCCAGCCTGTTCGGCCCGCGCGCACTCGACCGGCTGCTGCAGGAAATCCGTCGCAAGCTTCCATTCGCGGCCGATGCCGAGATCACGCTCGAAGCGAATCCGGCCACTGTCGAGCGAGGGCGCTTCGCGGAATACCGCGCTATTGGTATCAATCGGGTCTCATTGGGCGCCCAGAGTTTCGATGACGAAACATTGAAGGCCCTGGGTCGCATTCACACTCCAGCAGATGTGCTGCGCGCGGCCGAAGAACTGCATGCCTGCGGGCTCGCCAATTTCAATCTCGACCTGATGTACGCGCTGCCTTCGCAGCCTCTGGCCGGCGCGCTGGCGGATGTCACTGCGGCACTGGCACTGGCTCCAGCACACCTGTCGCATTACCAGCTGACGCTGGAGCCGGGGACGCTGTTCGCCGCGCAACCGCCGCCCCTGCCCGATGAGGATCTGGCCTGGGCAATGCAGCTGGAATGCCAGGCACTGCTGGGCGCTTACGGATTCGACCAGTACGAAGTTTCCGCCTATGCGCGAGGCGGCCGGCAATGCCGTCACAACCTGAATTACTGGACCTTCGGCGACTATCTTGGAATCGGTGCCGGTGCCCACGGCAAGGTGACTGCGCCTGGCGCATCCGGCTGGCAGATCGAACGCAGCGTCCACCTGCGTGAACCGCGGCGTTACCTGGCTTCCGCGCAAGCAGCCCAGTGGCGCGGCGTTCCCGTGGCTGATATCGCCTTCGAGTTCATGATGAACGCGCTGCGCCTGACTGGCGGATTTACGCCGCAGCAGCTCGAGGACCGTACCGGGCTGCCGCTGGAAGCCCTGGCGCCAAAGCTCGAATCACTGGTAATCGAAGGGCTCATGGAGCCCGCCGCCGGTGGATGGCGCGCCTCCCCGAGGGGATTCCAGTACCTCAACGAAGTCGTGGCCCGATTTCTTCCCGGTCCGGATTCGCGAATCACGACCGGCAGTTAGGTGATTTTCCGCTGCCGCATTGAGCATCTATCCACAGCGCGGCAGGCCCAGCCGGATATGAAAGAATTACGCGTGACTCACGTCACATCACGCGATGTTGCGCTTCTAACTCGTTGATGCGGAAGGTCAAAAATCACTGGTCATAATTTGACCAATGCAGCAGAAATGCAATATTTCCGCAATCTGGCACTTGGGGCCTCTGCGTCATGCACAGAGTTACCCACAGAAATTGGGGATAACTGGCGAAAACCACGTGGGCCTGCGGTGCTTGTTGCCGGAAGCTCAAGTGCCCGCTAAACTGCGCGCCCCTTTCGGAGCGCACCATGAAAGCCGATGCCCATCC
Organism: Pseudomonadota bacterium; assembly: GCA_037200665.1. GTDB lineage: Bacteria > Pseudomonadota > Gammaproteobacteria > Steroidobacterales > Steroidobacteraceae > ZC4RG30. Next base: position 273,731 of record JBBCGD010000004.1, read on the forward strand.
TCAGTACACCGAGATCAACGTGGTCTGCAGCTGCGGCAACACGTTCAAGACCGGTTCGACGCTGGGCCAGGACCTGAGCATCGAAGTGTGCTCGGCCTGCCACCCGTTCTATACGGGCAAGCAGAAGATGGTCGACACCGCTGGCCGCGTCGACAAGTTCCGCAAGAAGTACGCTGCGAAGAGCGCCCCCGCGCGCTGAGCTGAGCAGGGTCCGCGCCGTCCGGCGCGGAACGGCCGCCGGTAGATTGGCGACCTTGGCGTGCGGCGTAGAATGCCGCACGTGGAACGCACCTCCCTCCTGATCCGTTTTGCCGCTGCAATCACTGCGGGCGCGATGCTCGCGTCGTGCACCCACAACCCGGCCACCGGCGGCCACGACGTGGTGCTGTCGACGCAGAAGGGCGAGATAGAGTCGGCGCGTCGCGACTACGACGAGATCACCAGGTACTACGGCGTCTACGAAGACCAGTCCGTCCAGGACTATGTGAATGCCGTCGGTCAGCGCGTCGCCCGCGCCAGCGACCTGCCGGACCTGCAATGGCACTTCACCGTGCTCGATGAAGGCACGATCAATGCCTTCACTACCGGCGGTGGCTACGTCTACATCTATCGCGGGCTGCTTTCGTACCTCAATTCAGAGGCGCAGCTGGCTGCCGTGCTCGGGCATGAGATGGGCCACGTGGTGGCGCGACATCCTGCGCGCGGGCAGAGCAAGGCCGCGGCTGCGGATATCCTTTCCATCGCAGCCATGATTCTCACCGGGTCGCCCGTAGTTGGTGACCTCGCACAGATCGGGTCCGCCGCCTGGGTGCAGGGCTACGGACGCGAGGCGGAATCCGAGGCCGATGCCATCGGCATGAAGTACATGGTGCGCGCCGGCTACGACCCGCATGCCATGCGCGAGACCTTCGAGATCTTCAAGGCGCAGGAGAGTTTCGAAATCGCCAGTGCGCGCCGCGAGGGCCGCGAACCCAATATCTACCATGGTGTGTTCTCGGACCATCCGGCGCCGGATGATCGCGCGGCGGCGGCCGGACACGCTGCGGCCGCGCTGGGCGCGGCACCCGAAGGCGGCTACACCGTCAATCGCAACGTCTACATGCAGGCCATCGACGGGCTTGCCTATGGATCGAGTCGCGCCCAGGGCGTGGTACGTGACAACCGTTTCTACCACGCGGACATGGGTATCACGCTGGCCTTCCCGCATGGCTGGGTCATCGAGAATGCACGCGACCGCATCCTGGCTTTCACGCCCAACCACGAAAGCATCATGCAGATCACCACGGAGCCGCGACCCGCGAACAAGTCGCCGCGCGAATTCCTGCTGGCGGATCTCAAGCGGGCCGACCTGATCGGCGGCGAGCCGCTCTCCATCAACGGCATGGATGGCTACACCGTACTGACCCGCGATGGTTCGCCGCTGGACAATGGCGCGGGTCCGATCCGTTTCATCGCGCTCTACCGTGGCAAGACCGCATTCATCTATGCCGGCGCCAGCCGCTCCGCGCGCAACGGGCGACCCGAGGCCGATGGCCTGTTCCGCTCGGTTGCGGAAACGACCCGTGACCTCAGGGCTTCCGAGTACGCGCTGGCCGAGCCGTATCGCATCGGCATCGTGCGCGCCACGGCGAAGACGCGCCTCGCGGAGTACGCCGAGAACATTCCCGCCGAGAAGTACCACAAGGAAGAGCTGGAGCTGATCAACGGCGTCTATCCGAACAAGCCTTTGCCGATAGGCGAATACGTGAAGGTCGTGGAGTAGTACCGGTCCTGCCGAGTGCATTGAAAGTTTGGAGCGTGTAGGCTTGAGGCAACCCCCTCGAAAAAAGCGCACGCCATGGCCGAAAAGACCTTCGAACTGATCGATACCGCATCGGGCAAGAAGAGCGTTCTCCCCGTGAAGCAGGGCACCATCGGCCCGTCGGTCGTCGACATCGCCAACATCTCGAAGGACCTCGGCGTGTTCACGCACGACCCCGGCTTCGGGCTCACCTCGGCCTGCGAAAGCAAGATCACCTACATCGATGGCGACGCCGGCGTGCTGCTGCATCGTGGCTACCCGATCGAGCAACTGGCGGAAAAGAGCAGCTACATGGAGGTCTGCCACCTGCTGCTGAACGGCGAACTTCCGCAGAAGGCGCAGCTCGAGAAGTTCATCGACGACATCCGTCGACACACCATGCTGAACGAGTCGTTGCTGCGTTTCTTCGGCGGCTTCCACCACAACGCCCACCCGATGGCGATGGTGTCCGCAGTCATCGCATCGATGTCGGCGTTCTACCACGACACCACCGACATCCATGATCCGCGGCATCGCGAGATCTTCTCGCATCGCATCGTCGCGAAGATCCCGACCATCGCGGCCGCTGCGTACAAGCATTCGCTCGGCCAGCCCTTCGTTTACCCGCGCAACGATCTCTCGTACTGCGCCAACCTGCTGAACATGTTCTTCGCGGTGCCCTGCGAGCCGTACCACGTCGATCCGGTGGCGGCCGAGGCACTCGACCTGCTGTTCATCCTGCATGCCGACCATGAGCAGAACGCCAGCACTTCCACCGTGCGCCTCGCCGGCAGCACTGGTGCGAATCCGTACGCGGCCATCTCGGCGGGCGTTTCGGCGCTGTGGGGTCCGGCGCATGGCGGCGCCAACGAAGCCGTGCTCGCGATGCTCGAGGAAATCGGCACCGTCGAGAACATCCCGAAATACGTGGCCATGGCCAAGGACAAGAACAGCCATTTCCGCCTGATGGGCTTCGGCCATCGCGTCTACAAGAACTTCGATCCGCGCGCGACCATCATCCGCGCTGCCTGCTACAAGGTGCTGGAGCGCCTCGGGCAGAAGGGCAACCCGCTGCTGGAACTCGCCGTGCGCCTGGAAGAAGTGGCCCTCAAGGACGAGTACTTCGTCGCGCGCAAGTTGTACCCGAACGTCGATTTCTACAGCGGCATCATCTACAGCGCGCTGGGCATTCCCCGCTCCATGTTCACGGTGATGTTCGCCATCGCGCGCACCGTGGGCTGGGTGGCGCACTGGCGGGAGATGATCTCCGATCCGGCGATGCGCATCGGCCGGCCGCGCCAGTTGTATACCGGCGCCACCAAGCGCGACTACCTGGACCTCAGCAAGCGCTGAAACGTAACGAGACCACTGTCACGGAGGCTGGGCAGGCCGCTGCTATGATGCCCAGCCTATGCTGACTCCCGTCGTTCTCTCCGGTGGCTCCGGCACGCGCCTGTGGCCGTTGTCGCGCGAGCTTTATCCCAAGCAGCTGCTGCCGCTGGTGGGCGAGCAAACGATGCTGCAGGAAACCGTGCTGCGCCTCGAGGGGCTCGACACCGCGCCCTCGATCGTGGTCTGCAATGAAGCGCATCGCTTCCTGGTGGCGGAGCAACTGCGCCAGCTCGGGCAGAAGCCGCAGGCCATCATCCTCGAGCCGGTAGGCCGCAACACCGCGCCAGCGATAGCACTGGCCGCGTTGCGTGCCGCGCCCGAAGCATTGCTGCTGGTATTGCCGGCGGATCACGTTATCCGCGATGCACAGGCTTTCCACGTCGCCGTGCGTACCGCCACCATTGCCGCGCAGGCGGGCAAGCTCGTGACTTTCGGCATCGTGCCGACCGCGCCCGAAGAGGGCTATGGTTACATCAAGCAGGCCGCCTCCGGTGGCGATGGCGTCTTCGCCATCGATCGCTTCATCGAGAAGCCTGATGCCGCGCGCGCCGCTGAATTCCTGAAGGAAGGCGGCTACTACTGGAACAGCGGCATGTTCCTGTTCCGCGCCGATCGCTACCTGCAGGAACTCGCGCAGCACGCGCCGGACATCGTGCAGGCTGCGCGCAACGCACTGGCCGGCGCGCAGCCGGACCTCGATTTCGTGCGCGTGGAAAAGGCTGCCTTCGAGGCCTGCCGTGCCGATTCCATCGACTACGCCGTGATGGAGAAGACGCGCGACGCCGTGGTGGTGCCGCTCGACGCGGGCTGGAGCGACGTCGGCTCCTGGTCGGCGCTGCACGCTGCATTGCCGGCCGATGCGCAGGGCAATGTCGCGCGCGGCGACGTGATCGCCGAGGATTCCACCGGCTGCTACTTCTACGCCGAGAGTCGCCTCGTCTCCGCGGTGGGCATGAAGGACCACGTGGTCATCGAGACCAAGGATGCCGTGCTGGTCGCACCGAAGGACCGCGTGCAGGACGTGAAGAAACTGGTCGCGCGCCTGAAGGCCGAGGGACGTTACGAGCACGCCCTGCATCGCGAGGTGTATCGCCCCTGGGGCAGCTACGACAGCATCGACAACGGCCAGCGCTTCCAGGTGAAGCGCCTGACCATCAAGCCCGGTGCGCAGCTTTCACTGCAGCTGCATCACCATCGCGCGGAGCACTGGATCGTGGTTTCGGGCACTGCGCGCATCACGCTCGGCGAGAAGATCTTCCTGCTGCACGAGAACCAGTCCACCTACATCCCGATCGGGGAAAAGCATCGCATCGAGAACCCGGGCATGGTGCCGCTGCATATCATCGAGGTGCAGTCGGGCGGTTACCTGGGCGAGGACGACATCGTGCGCTTCGAGGATCGGTATGGGCGGGAAGGAACCAATACCTGAAGGCTGGTGCTCCTCGCGTCAGACTCTTCTAGACCGGATCGGTCGGTAGATCACCCAGCAACGTCGAGAGCTGGAGGTTCCACACCAGAAGCGACGCCATGGTTGATTTCAGGAACGACCTGGGATGCAACGCCATGTCCCGCAGGTGTCGCGCCAGTTCCACTACGAACGGTCTCCGGTCATCCCGCGCGAGGACTGGGTCTACCATCCTGCTCCGGTTCTGCTGGTACCAGCTGCGCCACGCCGCCACTTCCCCGGAGCTCAGTCCGCGTGCGATGCGCTGCGCCACCACCATGATCTCGAACTCGATGCGATTGCAATGGACCATGAGTGTGGTCGGGCGTGTCGGCTGCCGTGCGGCCTCCGCCAGCTCCAGCACCCGCTCGTGCTGGCCGAGTGCCGAGTAGTACGCCAGCAACGGCAATTGCAGCCCGCGCGCGATATCGAATGCCATCTGGCCGTAGAAGCGCGGATTGAAATCGATCATCAGGTACTTGTCGCCGTTCCTGATGAATTCAACTTCGAAAACACCGTAGAAACCGATGCGACGGCATACGCGGACTATCGCCGCCATGAGTTCCGGCTGCAGCTCCGCATGTTCAAAGCACACGCCGACGCCCACGCGGCGCGGACGCTGCAGGATCTTCACTGCGGCACGGGCACCGAGAAGTACGGCGTCTTCGTCGATGAAGCCCGAGATGCTGTAGATGCCTTCCTTCGCTTCGGGCTGGAATTCCTGGACCAGCGGATGGGTTACGTCCGGATCCAGCGCCACCAGCTCTTCGCCATGGGGTTGGTGAGCCAGTGCTGCGTACCATTTCGCAAGATCTTCGGCGCGCTCGACCACGACACCTTTGCCGTGGCTGCCGTGCAGTACCTGCGTAACGGGCTTGAAAAGGACGGGGAACTGCGCCGATGCGGCGATCTGCCGCACGTCGGCTTCCGATCGCGGAAACCAGGTCTTCGGAAACTCGAGCCCTTCAAGGCGCGCCACTTCCACCAACCGCTGCTTGTTCAGCAGCCCGTATACCGCCTGCAGGTCAGGCTGGAACATGCGGAAGTAGCGCTTCAGTTCATCCTTGTGCCTGGAGTACAACCATGCGGAGTCGTCACTCGTTGCATACAGCACATGGCCCGGATTGGCTTCACCGAATGCGAGCAACCATCGCAGCATCTCGCCGGAACTGGAATACGACGGGCACTTGAGTCGACGTGACGCGAACCGCGACCAGCCCGCCGCACCGAGGTGTGAATCGTAGGCCACCGCGCACGGGATGCCTGCGCGACCGTAGCTCCTGACCGCTGCCAGCGTTCCGAGGTAAGTCGACTCGGTGAGCAGGACACCGGGCCGGCCGGCATCAACCACGAGTCGCTTCCGGCGTGGGGAGGAACAGGATAAATATCTCCGGCTATGGGTATATTGGGCCTCAGGGAGGCAGCGGCCCGCCGAAGCGTGTGAGCTTTGAATGCTAGCGTTTGGTGGTACTCCATTCAACCGACCGCATCCGGGTCCTACAGGGAAGTTTGCGTGTCGAGCATCCAACATGATTTGAACCACGCATCGCATGGAGCGCACTGATGCTCGGTGCGTTGAAGTACTACCTGAAGCAGGGGCTCAAGCAGGGACTGCGGCGGGCGTCCGACACTTTCGCAAGCCGTACTGCAAGGCAGTTGCCGCCCGGATACTGGGGACTCGCCGCGCATCCGCAACGCGGATTGACTCTCGGCAACGTGGCCTTGCACGAACTGCTCGAACGCCATGGATCGCCATTGCTGGTACTGGATATCCAGGCACTGAAGCGCAATGCACGTCAGTTCGTGGGCGATGGAACTGGCGGGGGGCTCGAGGTCTTTTATTCGTACAAGACGAATCCGGTTGCATTCTCCTTGTCGACGCTGCATCAGCAAGGCGTCGGTGCCGAAGTCATCTCTGCCTACGAATTGTGGCTGGCGCTGCGGCTCGGCGTTCCCGCCGATCGCATCGTCTACAACGGCCCGGTGAAGAGCGAGGCCTCGATGCGCGACGCCATCGCGCGCGACATTGGCCTCATCACGGCCAATCACGCCGAGGAACTGGATGGCCTCGCGCGCATCGCCGCGGAGATGGGCAAGCGGCCCCGTACGGGAATCCGCGTAAGCATGTCGCAGGGATGGTCGGGCCAGTTCGGCGTACCGGCAGGTGAGGCGCTGCAGGCTTTCTCACGTGCCCGCTCGCTGGCATCGCTGGATGTGCGCGCGCTGCACGCGCATCGCGGCGGGATGATCGGTTCGGAAGCGGAACTCACCGCGCTGGTGACGGAAGTGCTGGGGCTCAGCGACCTGCTAGCGGACCGGCTGGGCATCGAGCTTTCGATCCTCGATTTCGGCGGCAGTCTTGGAACTCCTTCCGTCGGCTACCCGACTGCCACGCAGCGTCGCCTCAATCGCACGCTGCTGCGCGATCTTCCGGCACCGGACGTAACCGCCGCCCTGGGCATCGAGCGATACGTCTCCATACTCACCATGATGGTGGGCGAGCATTTCGCGCGCGTCTCGCGCCCGCGGCCGCGGATCTTCGTGGAGCCAGGCCGCTCCATGACCAGCAACACGCAGTTGCTGCTGACCACGGTGCATGCATTGAAGGGTGCCGGTGACCGCACTTACGCGATCATGGATGGTGGCATCAATATCGCCGAGCCCACGCGCGGCGAATACCACCAGCTGCTGGCGGTGAACCGGATCAACGAACCACCCAGCCGCGTGTACACAGTGGTTGGTCCGATCTGCACACCGGCGGATACGCTGTATCCCGCTGCGCGCCTGCCCGAACTCTCGGTCGGCGACTCACTTTGCATCATGGATGCCGGCGCGTACTTCGTGCCTTTCGCCACGTCGTTCTCGTATCCGCAGCCGGCGATCGTTGCGCTGGATGGAGACCGGGAGATCCTGGTCAGGCGCGCGGAGCAATTCGAGGACATGGCCGCCCGCGACATCGTTCGCGTTTAGTCGCTACTGTGAGTCGTGGGCCTACTTGCCGCCGCCTGCGTGGGCTTCGATGAAGGTGCGCATCGCATCCTGTGCGGCTGGGGTCAAGGGCAGCTCGTAGTGCGCGATTCCCGGCAACACCAGCAGGCTCGCGCGTGAGCCGAGCGCCGCGGCGACGGCGCGACCGTTCCCGACATCGAGCGTCGCGTCCTTGTCCCCGTGGATGACGAGCGTCGGGCTGGCGATCTGCGGCAACCATTTCTCCGTCTCGTAGCGATGCAGTCGCAGTTGCGTACGTTCACCGAGATAGAGATGCGTCATCGGCGCAAGCAGCGTCAATGAAGCCGGCGGCTGCGCACTCGCACGAGCCGCAACCGCAGCGGCCACGCTGGTACCGAGCGAGAAACCAACGATGTGCACGGCCCCGGGCCTGATCTTCTGGTCGGCCAGCAACGCGGTATAAGCCTTGAAGCCGTCGTCTTCCAGGGACGCCGGATCAGGTGCGCCACGGCTGGAATCAAAGCCGCGATACCCCCAGACAATGCCGCCCCAGCCATGGTCGGCGCACAAGGCGTCCAGTACCTGTTGGCCCTCGTGCAACACGGTGGCGCTGTTGCCGTTGAAGAAAATCACCCACGGACCCGCAGGTGTGGCGGGCTCGCGCAGCAGCCCGCGCAGCTCGACACCGGGCGCAACGTCCAGCTTCACGGCACGCCAGCCAGGCCTCGCTGCCATCGCGGCGTAGTCGGCATCGGACAGCGGGCGCGCCATGTACGGAAAGCGCGGCAACATGCGTGAACGCAGGTACCCCAGCGTCGCCAGCGCGACGCCGATCACCACGATTGCGATGCCAGCGACCACCTTGACGCGCAACGGCACTATTCCAGTACCTGCACCACCGGCAGCGGCACCACGAAGCGTCCGCCCCATTCGCGGATGTGCGCCATCTGTTTCATCACCTCGTCCTTCAGGTTCCATACCAGGATGAAGACGTAGTCGGGGCGCGTCCTGTTGATCTCGGACGGGTCGAGGATGGGAATGCGGCTGCCAGGCAGGAAATTGCCCTGCTTGTGCGGGCTGCGATCCACCGTGTAGTCGATGAAATCGGTGCGGATGCCACAGTAGTTGAGCAAAGTATTGCCCTTGCCCGGCGCGCCATACGCCACCACGGATTTTCCGGCGCGCTTCGCCTCGATCAGGAAATCGAGGATCTTGCGCTTGGATTCCTTGACCTGCTCCGAGAAGCGGTCGTAGTAGGCGAGGTCGAAGTGGCCGAAGGCCTTTTCGCGCGCCAGTACCGCCTGCACGCTCGGCAGCTCGGGCCTGGTGGAGTCTTCTACATGGCGACCATAGATGCGGATCGAGCCCCCATGCGTGGGGATGTCCTCGACGTCGAACAGCACGATGCCGTGCTTCGCGAAGATGCCACGCACCGTGGTGAACGACAGGTAGCTGAAGTGCTCGTGGTAGATGGTGTCGAAGTAGTTGTTCTCGATCAGCTTCGACAACACCGGGAATTCCATGGTGATGACGCCGCGTTCGCCCAGCAGCACTTTCATGCCACCGACCAGGTCGTTGATGTCGGGCACATGGGCCAGAACGTTGTTGCCGAGGATGAGGTCCGCAGGCCCGCGTTCCGCGCGCAGCTCCCGTGCCGTATCCACGCCGAAGAAGCGTTCCACCGTCGGAATGCCTTTGGCTCGCGCCGCCGCGGCCGTATTGGCCGTGGGCTCCACACCCAAGCAGGGCACGCCGTTCTGTTTGAAATACTGCAGCAGGTAGCCGTCGTTGCTGGCGATCTCCACCACCTTGCTGTTCGCGCCCAGCCCGAAGCGCGGGATCACTTTCTCCACGTAGGCTTGGGCATGCTTCAGGAAACTGTCGCTGAAGCTGCTGAAATAGCCGTACTCGCCGTCGAAGATCTCCTCGCGGCTCACGTACTGGGGAAGTTGCACCAGGAAACAGCTGGTGCACACCTGCACATGCTGGGGATAGGTCGCCTCGGCGTGGCTGAAGCGTTCCGGGGTAACGTGGCGCTGGCACAGCGGCGCGGGTCCGAGATCCACGAAAGTGTGGTGGAGCGGCGTGCCACAGGCGCGGCACGAAAGGTCGATCTGGGCGGCCGGCATGCGTTCTCAATCCTCCTGGATACAGTTGCGAGATCAGTCTACGTCAGCAAATCGAACTACTTCGGCGCAGCGGCCCACGATTTGACAAAATATTCACGGGCCGTTTCGATGGCGATGAACCTCACTGCAAGACCGGGAATGGGTCTCAGGGCGGGTCCAGGCATTCAGTTTATGCTTCGGGTGCGCTTCCGGACGTGGCTGGAATCCGCCTTTTCCGAACTAATTCGAGAGTGAAATGAAAGTAGTGCTTTTCTGCGGCGGTCTTGGCACGCGGTTGCGCGAACATTCGGACACGGTTCCCAAGCCGCTGGTGTACATCGGCACGCGACCCATCATCTGGCACCTGATGCGTTACTACGCGCATTTCGGGCACAAGGATTTCGTGCTGGCGCTGGGCTATCGCGGGGATCTCATCCGGGAATACTTCCTCAACTACAACGAGGCGCTTTCCAACGATTTCACCCTCAGCGATGGCGGCAAGACGATCGAGCTGCACAACAAGGACATCGAGGACTGGCGCATCACCTTCGTGGACACCGGCCTGCACAGCAATATCGGCCAGCGGCTGCAGCGCGTGAAGAAGTACGTGCAGGACGAGCCGATGTTCCTGGCCAATTATTCGGACGGCCTCTCGAACATCCCGCTGAACGAGCAGATTGCGCAGTTCAAGGCTTCCGACGCCGTCGCCAACTTCGCGACGGTTTCCAACGGTGGTTCGTTCCACACGGTGCGCATGGATGCAGCCGGGCTCGTGAACCACGTGGGTGCGATTTCCGACCAGGAAATCCTCATCAACGGCGGCTACTTCGTGTTCCGCAGGGAAATCTTCGACTACATGCAGCCCGGCGAAGAGCTGGTGGAACAGCCGTTCCAGCGATTGATCGCCGCCCGCAAGCTGAAGGGCTACAAGTGGGATGGCTTCTGGCGCTGCATGGATACTTTGAAGGACAAGATCAACTACGACCGCATGGAAGCCAAGGGCGACTGCCCGTGGAAGGTATGGGCGGACCCGGCCGAGGGCCACTAAGTAGTCGCGCTGATGCAAGCCACGGGTCAAGAGCTGCACGATTTCGCCGCGCGCCTGTATCCCATCTGCCGCAGCATCAGCGGCAATGGCGTGCGGCAGACGCTGCGCCTCATCGGCGCACGCATTCCGTTGCAACTCACCGAAGTGCCGAGCGGCACGCGCGTGTTCGACTGGGAGGTGCCGCTCGAATGGAATGTCGAGGATGCTTCGGTCACCGATCCCGATGGAAAGCGCGTGGTGGATTTCCAGGCGCACAACCTGCACCTGGTGAGTTACTCGGAGCCGCTGCAGCAATCGTTGTCGCTGGATGAACTCGCGCCGCGACTGCACAGCCTCGCGGCCCGCCCGGACTGGATTCCCTACCGCACCAGTTACTACAAGCGGAACTGGGGCTTCTGCATGCGGCATGCGCAGCGCGAGAAGCTGCGCTCCGGCAAGTACCAGGTGGAGATCAATACCTCACTGTCGCGTGGCTCGCTGACCTATGGCGAGACGGTGCTGCCCGGGCGCTCGCGCGATGAAGTGCTGTTCGTCGCGCACACCTGCCATCCCTCGCTCGCCAACGACAACACCAGCAGCATGTCGGTGGCGACCGCGCTGGCAGAGTGGATCGCCAGCGAACCGCGGCGCCTCACGTATCGCTTCGTGTTCGCACCGGCGACGATCGGCGCATTGTGCTGGTTGCATGGCCATCGGCATGGCCTGGGGCGCATCCGCCATGGCCTGGTGCTCGCGCTGCTTGGCGATTCAGCGTCGCTTACCTACAAGCGCAGCCGTCGCGACGACGCGCCGATCGATGCCATCGCGGGTTACGTTGCGGGCTCGATGGATGCAGGAGCATCGATGCTGCCGTTTTCGCCGTATGGCTATGACGAGCGCCAGTTGTGTTCGCCCGGCTTCAATCTTCCGGTCGGTCGATTGACGCGCTCGGTCAACGGTGGCTTCCCCGAGTACCACACCTCCGCTGATGACCCCTCGCTCATCCGGCCGGAGAAGCTGCAGCACAGCTTCGAGACCCTGCAGCAGATCGTGCGCGTGATCGAAGGCGATGCCACCTACGTGAACCAGAATCCGCACGGCGAACCCATGCTGGGCAAGCGCGGCCTGTACTCATCCACTGGCGGCCGCATCAGCCTGGCGGATCGCGAGAACGCCATGCTGTGGATACTGAACCAGTCCGATGGGGGACATTCGCTGCTGGATATCGCACAGCGTTCCGGCCTCGATTTCAATGGCATCCGCGCCGCGGCTTCGGAGCTCGAGGGCGCCGGGCTGTTGAAGGAGAAGGGGCTGAAGAAGTCGAAGAAGACTGTCGTTGCGAAAAGTCCGCGCGCGAGTACACGCCCGGTGCGTGCACGCAAGACTACGAAGAAGCGCGGCGAATGAGCATCCTCACCTTCAAACCCGACCTGCCGGACAGTGGCACCGTGCTGTGCCTCGGTGCGCATTGCGATGACATCGAGATTGGCTGTGGCGGCACGCTGATGGAACTGCGCGCGCGCCATCCGAAGCTGCGCTTTGCCTGGCAGGTGTTCTCCGGCGAGAACGGCCGTGATGGCGAAACCCGCGCCGCCGCCGAGCGCATGCTGGGCCCTGCCTGCGACGTGGACGTTGCGCAGTTCCGCGGCAGCTTCCTGCCCTACAACGGCATCGAGGTGAAGGAATTCCTGGAGTCCGTGAAGACTCGCGTGCAACCGGACTTGGTGTTCACGCACTTCCTGCACGATCGGCACCAGGATCATCGCGTGATCGCCGAGCTCACCTGGAACACCTTCCGCAACCATGCGGTGTTCGAATACGAGATCCCCAAATTCGAAGGTGATCTCGAACATCCCAATGCCTACGTGCCGCTGTCCGCCGAAACCGTCGAGCGCAAGGTCGAGACACTGATGACGTGTTTCCCTTCGCAGCTTTCACGGCAGTGGTTCGATCGCGATCTGTTCAAGGGCCTCATGCGCCTGCGCGGCGTGGAGTGCAACTCCGCATCGCGTTTTGCCGAGGCCTTCCATGTCCGCAAGCTGGTTTTGTAAAGAGGAAGAGTCATGCAGCATTTGTCGAAGCCCATCCCGCTGGCGCAACTACTGGACGAAGACCTGGGCCAGGTCTGCGACGACCTGAAAGAGGAGTTCGGCCAGATGTCCGGTGGCCGCCTGTTGATCACGGGTGGCGCGGGTTTCCTGGGCTACTACCTGGTGCAGGCCGCGCTGCACTGGAACTCGACGCGCGCCGCTGGCGCGAAGATCGACGTCCATGTGTGGGACAACTACGTGCGTGGTGCGCCGGAATGGCTTACTTCGCTGGCTGGCCGCCCCGATCTCACGCTGAAGCAGCAGGATCTGATCCAGCCGCTGCCAAAGGACATGGGGCATTTCGACTACATCATCCATGCTGCCGGCATCGCTTCGCCGATGTACTACCGCGCGCAGCCGCTGAAGTGCATCGACGTGAACATCAACGGCCTGCGCAGCCTGCTCGACTACAGCGTGGCGCAGGCCGATGCGGGCAAGCCGGTGAAGGCGTTCCTGTATTACTCCTCGAGCGAGATCTACGGCGACCCGACTCCGGAATCGATTCCGACTCCCGAGACCTATCGCGGCAATGTTTCGTGCACGGGGCCGCGTGCGTGCTATGACGAATCCAAGCGCATCGGTGAAACCGTGGCGGTGGTGTTCGCCCGGCACCATGGCGTGGCGACCAAGATGGCGCGTCCGTTCAACAACTATGGCCCGGGCCTGAAGATCACCGACGGCCGCGTGTTCCCCGATTTCGCCGCCGATGTCTTCGCCAACCGCGACATCTCGATGCTTTCCGACGGGTCACCCCAGCGCACCTTCTGCTACGCCAGCGATGCGATCACCGGCTACTACAAGGTGCTGGTGCGCGGCCATGCCGGCGAGGCATACAACATCGGTGTCGAGAAGCCCGAGATCAGCATGGCGCAGCTGGCCGAGCATGTGCGCAGCTCGTCGCAGGAACTCTTCGGTTACAACGGCAAGGTGCGCCTCGGCAAGGCAGCCGAAGCGGATTACCTGGTCGACAACCCCAATCGCCGCTGCCCGATCATCGCGAAGGCGCGTGACCATCTCGGCTTCAGCCCGCGCGTGCTGGTGGAAGAAGGCGTGCGCCGTTCGCTGGTCTGGTATTCGCACAACAAGACCGCGGAAGCCGCCTGAGTGAAAATTTCCATCATCGGTACCGGTTACGTAGGCATCGTCACGGGTGCCTGCCTGGCGGAGCAGGGCCACGACGTGGTCTGCGTGGATATCGACCAGCGCAAGGTCGATGCCATCAATGCCGGCATTGCGCCCATCCATGAAGACGGGCTGCCGGAGCTGCTGAAAAGGAACATAGGCAAGCGGCTGCGCGCATCCAACGACCTCGCGAAGGAGGTCGTGGATTCAGAGATGACCATGATCGCGGTGGGTACGCCCGCCAGCGAAGGTCGTATCGATCTCAAGTATGTCGAGGCTGCTGCCAGCCAGATTGGTACCGCACTCCGTGGCGTCTCGCGTTACCACACGGTGGTGGTGAAAAGCACGGTCATCCCCGGGACCACTGCGGGCACCGTGCGCGAACACCTGGAGAAGGCTTCCGGCAAGCGTGCAGGCCAGGATTTCGGGCTCGGCATGAACCCGGAATTCCTCACCGAAGGCACGGCCGTGGAGGATTTCTCGCGACCGGATCGCCTGGTGCTCGGCGGCGTGGACGCGCGCACGCACGAGGCGTTGAAGCACCTGTATGCGGGCTTCGATGCCTCCGTGCCGCGCATCCTGACCAACACGCAGACCGCGGAGATGATCAAGTACGCCTCCAACGCGGTGCTGGCCACGATGATCTCGTTCTCGAACGAGATCGCCCGGCTCAGCGCCAGGATCGGCGGCATCGACGCCATCGACGTGGTGCGTGGCGTGCATGCCGCCACCTACTTCACTTCGCGCGGCAAGGGCGAACCGGTGGTCTCCGGAATCACCAGCTTCCTGTCGCCGGGCTGCGGTTTCGGCGGCAGCTGCCTGCCGAAGGACGTGACCGCATTGATCGGACAGGGCAGGTCGCTGGGCCTGCCGCTGCCGCTGCTGCAGAGCGTGCTCGACATCAACAAGGGGCAGATCGACGAGATGCTGGCATTGCTCGGCAAGCACCACGCTTCGCTGCAGGGTTTGCGCGTCGCCGTGCTGGGCATCGCCTTCAAGCCCGATACGGACGACGTGCGCGAGACGCCGGCCTTCCCGTTGATCAAGCGGTTGAAGCAGGCGGGTGCGGAAGTCACCGCCTACGACCCGGTGGCGAAACCACTGGATCATGAAGCCATGCAGGGCGTCACGTTCGCATCGTCGCTGGCCGATGCGGTAGCGCAGGCCGATGCCGTGCTGCTGGTGACGCGCTGGAAGGAATTCGAGCAGCTGGGTGCGTTGCTGAAGAGCCGCTCGCCGCAGCCGCCGGTGATCGACGGTCGCCGGTCGTTGAATCCGGCGGATTTCGCCCGCTACGAAGGTATCGGCAGGGCGTGAGGCTCAGGCAGCCGGCGGCCTGACCGACTGCCGGCCCTCGACGAAGCGCAGCGTCTTCCTGTCGACGGGTGATGCGAGGCCACGGCCGAAGCCCTGCACGAATGCCAGGATCCGCTCGAAGCCATGCGGCCTGCGCAGCGTCAGCACGTCATACACCGGCGGCCACAGTGCCCGCGTCGAGAACAGCCACAGTGGCACGATGAAAGCCCTCCAGTGGCCGGCGCGCAGGGGTTTGGCGCACACCGCACCGAGTGCCAGCCAGTCGCGTCGCGTATGCGCTGCGCCCTGCGCGAAGGTGCGAAAGCCATCGTGCACGATGGTGAGGTCGGCGGTTTCGTAGACATCGCGACCGGTCAGCAGGGCGCGCATCGCGATGTCCCACTCGTCCGCGGAAGGAAACCTGCCGCCGGGTCCGAAGGATTCATCGAACCCACCCATGGAAATCACGAAGTCGCGTCGCACCGCCATGCCGGCGCCGATGCCCAGGCCGCCGCAGATGTCGCTGATGAAACGCAGGTGCCGGCTCTTGTCGATCTCGTATGCAGGCACGTATCCCGCGTCATGGTCATGCGGAACCGGCGCCACGCGGCAGAAGGCCAGCACCGTGTTCGGTTGTGACATGAGCGTGCGGGACATGCCGGAGACCCAGCCCGGTGGTGGCTGGCAATCGTCATCCGTGCACACCACGACTTCGCCGCGTGCGAGCTGCAACCCTTCGTTCAGCGCGGCGCCCTTGCCGCGCCTAGTCGAGCGGCAATAGCGCAGGCGCGGATCGGAATGGAATGGCGCCAGCGCAGTCTCGGATTCATGACCGTCGCTTTGATCCACCACGATGAGCTCGAAATTGTCCGCCTCGCCTTCCAGCAGCAGCTTGACGATCGCGGCCAGCGGAGCCGGGCGATCACGCGTGCAGACAACGGCAGACAATACGTCGGGCATCAATTTTGACTATCCGCGATGGCCGTGCCGGCGACTAGACGGATCGCTGCGTCTTGCGGCGATCGATGTAGCGCAAAGTCTTTTTGTCGACCGGCGTGCCGAGACCGCGAAAGAATCCCTTCATGAAAGCAGTGATCCTACCCAAACCACGGGCGCTGCGTAACGTGATCACATCGTGGAAGAGTGGCCATGCCGCGCGCGTGGTCAGCAGCCAGATGGGAAGAATGATGCCTTTCAAGTACCCGGCACGCAGCGGCAGCGCGCATACCGCACCCACCGCGAGCCAGTCGCGCCGTATGTGCGTGCGGCCCTGCTCGAAGGTGCGGAAGCCATCGTGGACGATGGAAACATCCGCGGCCTCGTACACGCAGCGTCCCATCAGCAGCGCCCGGATGGCGAGATTCCACTCGTCGGCAGACGGGAATCTGCCGCCCGGCCCGAAGGCTTCGTCGAAGCCGCCAGCAGACACCACGAAATCGCGATTCACCGCCATGCCTGCACCGAGGCCCAGTCCCCGTTTGCAGATGTCGCGGAATGAGCTCAGCAGCCGGCTGTCGGTGAATTCATAAGTGGGGATGTAACCCCTGGATGGTTCGTGCGGTGCCGGCAAGACTTGACAGAAGATGATCACGGCCTCGGGATGCGCGTGCATGCTGCGTGTCATGCCCGAAACCCATCCCGCGGGCGCATGGCAGTCGTCATCCGTGCAGACGACGATGGAACTGCTGGTGAGCGCCATGGCTTCATTCAGCGCCGCGCCCTTGCCGCGCGTGGTCGAGCGGACATATCGCAGCCGCGAATCGGCCCGGTACTGCGCCAGTGCGGCTTCGGTTTCCCTGCCGTCGCTCTGGTCCATGACGATGAGCTCGAGCTCATCCCCTTCGCTCGACAACAGCAGCCTGACGGTCTCTGCAATGGGCTGTGGGCGATCTCGCGTGCAGACGACGGCAGACAGCGAACGACTCATTTTTTCATTGTCCGTGAAAGCCGCGCGGCGCAGCAACCCGCCCCGGTGTTTATGGGATCGCCTTCACAGCATCAGTGACGAAGTGCATCCAGACCTTCATACACGGAGCGGGTGGTCTGGGCTATGCGGTCCCAGTCGAGCTCGTTGTCGGCGTAGCGACGCGCGCGCGCCCCGATTTCACGCGCCAGCTCCGGGTTGGCCAGCAACTTGCCCAGCGCGCTGGCCAGCGCCGCCGGGTCTTCGGGAGCGACGAAGCTGGTGACATTGTCGCCCGACATTTCAGCAAGACTGCCGACGCTGGTCGCCACCGCAGGCAACCCGAACGAGTACGCCAGGCGCAGTACCCCGCTCTGGCTGCCACGCCGGTACGGAACAGCGAGAACATCCGCCGCGCGGAAGAAGCGCGCGATTTCATCCATGCCGATATGACGCTTGTGTATCTCAACCATGCCCTCGAGCCCGCCATCGCGTATGGCGGCTTCGTATCCGCCTTCGCGCCAGTGATCGCGGAAGTCACGGCCGGCAATGATCAACTTGAGTTTCTGCCCGTCGCCGGCACCAGGTTCATCCTTCAGCATGCGACACGCCTCGATCAGCGTATCAAGCCCCTTGTAGTGACGGATCAGCCCGAAGAACAGCACCGCGCGATCGTCCTCGTTCAGGCCGAGCGACGCCCGTGCCGAGGCCCGGGTCCATGGCCCGGGAGTGTCCGGGATGAAGTTGTAGTTGCCGTGCGGGATCACATGCACACGCGCAGGATCTACGCCGAAATGCCCGACCAGCAGCGCCTTCAGGTTCTCGCCGTGCACGAACAGCGCACCAGCAGAGTGATACAGCCAGCGGGCATGCTGTTCGCTCATGATGTCCGACTCATGCGGCAGCACATCGTGCGCCGTGTAGACCAGCGACTTGCCCAGCGCACGGAGCACGGGCAGATGCAGGCGGTCGGTGCGTGCGCCCAGCGACCATTGAAGATGCACGATCTGGCTTCTGGCTGCCGTCCTTAGCATGACCTGCAGGTTGCGCAGTGGACTGGTCAGCCGTGTCAGCCTCGAGTTGGCCACGCGCAGATCCGTGACCACGCGTTGCCGGTGTGGATAGTCACGCAGCTCGTACTCGGGCCATCCGAACATCAGCTGCGTGGTGTTTACCCCGGCTGCCTGCAGGGCATTCGCCAGGCAATAGCTGTAGTGGGCGATGCCACCCTCGACCAGCGCGCTGCATAGAGTGACATCGAGCTGGTTCGTGTTCACAGACTTTGAAGTGGATCCGGTCATTGTGGTTCGCGGGGAGAGGCGGTCATATAAGATCGGATTGCGCTCCAGGCGCGCCACCACATAATAACCGGATGAGCACGAACCAGCCTTTCATCAGCGTCATCACGCCCTGCTACAACGGCGCTGATTTCATCGCCGAATGCATCGACAGCGTTCTCGCGCAGACGTACACGAATTTCGAATACCTGCTGGTCAACAACTGCAGCAAGGACAACACGCTCGAAATCATGCACGACTATGCGCGCCGCGACAGCCGCATCAAGGTGCATGACAACACCGATTTCCTCGACGTCATGGTCAATCACAACCATGCCATGGGCCTGATGTCGCCCGACAGCAAGTACTGCAAGTGCGTGTCGGCGGATGACTGGATCTTCGCCGATTGCATCCGCCAGATGGTCGAGCTGGCCGAAGCGAACCCCAGCGTCGGCGTGGTGGGTTCGTACTCGATCGAGGGCGCGCGGGTGCTGTTCGAAGGCCTCGATCTCGACCAGAAAGTCGTGGATGGCCGGGAGATCAGCAGGAACACGCTGATCGGCAAGCAGCCCTATGTGTTCGGCGCGCCGACCACATTGCTTTATCGCGCGGACCTGATCCGCAGCGTGAAGGAATTCTTCCCGTGGGCGAAGGGCAATCCGCATGCGGACATGTCGGGCGTGTACCAGGCCCTGCAGCACTCGGACTTCGGCTTCGTGCACCAGATCCTGTCGTTCACGCGCATCCACGCGAATTCCGAGACTTCGGCCAGCTTCAAGTTCGGTCGCATCGAGCGCGCGCTGCTCGCCGACAAGAAACGCTTCGGACCCGTTTACCTCAGGCCGGAAGAGCTCGGACCGCAGCTGGAGATCGTCACCGACCAATACTACAAGTGGCTGGTCGCCGCGCTGATCGAGAACCGCTTCGACAAAGCCTTTCTCGAGAAGCAGCGTGCGGAGCTCGCGACCATGGGCTTCGAACTCGACAAGGCACGGCTCGCCAGGGCCGGCGTGGCACGCGCCCTTCAGTTCCTGCAGCATCCCCGCACCACCACGCAAAAGTTGTCGGGAATACTCAGGCGCAAGGGCAAGATCGAAGCCCAGGGAACGCGCCTGACATAGAGCCGGATCGATCCGGTCAGAGCCTCGACAGCGCCTTCTCCGCGGCGCGCTCGCCACTCTTGAAGCTGTCGTCGGTCCAGTAGTACGCCCATTCGCCATAGCGGCCGCAGTAGGCGATGCCGACCTGGTCGAGATAGCCATGCACCGTGGCCAATGCCGCCGGCCGGTCATGGTCGAAGATGATGTTGGCGTATTCGGCAAAAGCGACGCTCTTGTGCAGGATGCGATCGCTCTCGCGCAGCAGGCCGACGCGGCGCAGGTCGGCGATCACTGGTTCGATGCACGATTCCGGCGTGCGGTCGATCGGCTTGTACTTCTTCGAGAAATACACCTCGGCCTGGATCGAGCCACAGCCCGCGGGCGCCATGCTGGCCGCAAACATGTGCGGGAAGCTGAGGCGCGAAAAGATCACATCGTCGTCATAGAAGTAGGAGATATGCGCCTGCGAGATATCCGCGCGGTCGACACCGATGTTGACCAGCACGGCGCTGGAACAGGCGAGGGTGGCGGCTGCCGCGCGCACTTCCGCTGGCACGCCGACGATCATCGGAATCAGGTCCGGCAGCGCGATGGATGAAACCACCGCGTCGTACTTCAGGCGCTTGCCGTTCTTGAAGCCGAGTTCCTTCTTCGCCGGATCGATCTGCACCACCTCATGGTCGAGCACGATCTTCGCATCGGTGCGCAGGCCATCGACATACGACTGGAAGCCACCCTTCGAGGGATAGCGGAAGTTGGTGATGTAGTGGTGGTTCGGCACCGTCGGAGATACCGCGCCGAACACGACTTCTTCCAGCGAGGGCCGGTACATGCGCGGCCCCATCCAGTCCGTGCGCAGGTTCTTCGAAGGCGTGGTGTGGTACTTCGCCGTGTACGCCATCGGGAAAGTCTGCGCGAGCTCGCGACCGTAGCTTGCGACCAGCCATTCCTCGTAGTTCTTGATCTCCGGGATCGCTTTCTGGTGTTCCTCGACGAACGACAGCAGGATCTTCGTCACCAGCGCCGGCGGCAATCCATACAGATTGCATTGCACGGGATGCGGGAACCAGTAGCCCTGCCAGTAGTTGTTGAGTTTGTACTGCACGGCTTCGTACTGGTCCTTCACCGCGTCGGCGAGCAACTTCCGGAAGCGCTCGTCGCTGGTGAATGAAACGTGCGGACCGGAATCGAAGGAGAAACCATCCGGATGATGGAAGGTGACGGTGTGTCCGCCCGCGTAGGTATTCCGGTCGTACAGCACGCAGCCCGCCTTCTCGCCCTGCAGGCGATGCGCTGCGCCGACGGCGCCCATACCAGTACCCAGGATTGCGATCTCGCTCATGCTCCGGTCCTCAGTCCTTTCAGGATTTGTTCGTGGGGCGCAGGGAAAGCTCAGTCACCTCGGCCCTTGAGGCGAAGGCGGCAAGTACGGCTTCGGCGACATCCTCGGGCTGCATCAGGCGCTCGGGACGATATTCCAGTCCCTCTGCTTCGTAGCGTTCGCGCTGCATCGGCGTCGCGGTGCGGCCCGGGTAGATGCTCAACACGCGGATGCCATGCCCGCTCACTTCCGCGCGCAGGCAATCCGCGAAGGTACGCAGGCCCGCCTTGCTCGCGGCGTAAACGGCAACGCCACCTCGCGGGTAATGCACGATCGAGGAATTCAGGAACACCACCATGCCGTGCGCGGCTCGCAACGCCGGCAGCAGAGCGGCGGTGAGCAGCGTGGGTGCGCGCAGGTTCGTGGTGATGGCGGCGTCGAAGCTCTGCGCAGTGGTCGCTTCGACCGCCGCTGGTTCGTGCTGGCCAGCTGAATGCACGAGCAGGTCGAGCGATCCGCCGCCGAACCCGAGTGCCTGCGTCGACAGCGCGGAGAGGAATTCCGTGTCGGAAAGGTTCCCGGCGACAACCAAGTGCCCGGCACCCGCCTGCGCGAGCTCAAGGCGCAGCGATTCGCAGCGAGCATGGTCCCGCCCGACGGCGATTACCGAAGCGCCCCGTGCCGCGAGTGCAAGCGCGGTGGCCTGCCCGATCCCACTTGTTGCCCCCGTTACCAGGGCACGCGTGCCGGTGAGGGATGAAGGTTGCTGTTTCAATAATCGCAGGTTAACACGCTGCTTTTACCGGCTCCGTGCAGGCGTCGGAGAATCCCCTATTTCCCTGTGGGTTAATGGCGACGATTAGTCGACCAATTCCTTGACCATATACTCGCCGGTCAGGGATTTTAAGATCTCCAAGAACAAGCAGTATGTAAAATGCCCGGGCGTCGTTCGAACGCAATCATCTCGCGCAGCTTCCTCGCAGCGGTGTGTCTCGCACTACTTGCAAGCTGTGGTGGTGCCAATGACGCCAGTCTCGTGCAGGTGCAGGTACCGGAAACGCCCGCCGACCTGAGGCTGAATGGCACGGCCGGCGATGGACAGGCGACGCTTGCCTGGTCGGCCAGCCAGCGTGCATCGAGTTACCACGTGAAGCGCTCCACCACCAGTGGCGGACCCTTCACGCAGATCGCCGTCTCCTCGGCGATTTCGTACACGGACAACTCGCTGACCAACGGCATTACTTACTACTACGTGGTTTCCGCGGCCAACTCGGGCGGCGAGAGTGCCGACTCATCCCAGATCAGCGTGACGCCACAGGCGGCCGTCACTGCGCCCGCAGCACCGACGAACCCGCTGGCCATCGCGGGCAACGCACGGGTAACGGTGAGCTGGACTGCGAGCAGCGGCGCGGTGAGCTACAGCGTGAAGCGCTCGAGCACCGGGGTTGCGCCGTACGACCAGGTCGGGGCCCCGACATCGAGTCCGTACGTCGACACCACCGCCCTCAATGGCACGACGTATTACTACGTCATCTCGGCGATCAACACCGCCGGTGCGAGCCCGGATTCATCCCAGGTCAGCGCCACTCCACAAGCAGCCGCCACGCCGCCTGCCGTACCCACCAATCTCACTGCCACTGCGGGCAATGCGCAGGTCGGCCTCACCTGGTCTGGCAGCACCGGTGCGACGAACTACTACGTGAAGCGCGCCACCTCCAGCACGGGCACCTATACGCAGGTTGCGATTTCATCGGCGACGTCGCTGACGGACAGTGGACTCAGCAACGGCACGACCTACTACTACGTGGTGTCGGCAGCCAACGAAGTCGGCCAGAGCGCCAACTCATCGCTGGCCAGCGCCACCCCGCAGGCGCCAGCGACGGTACCCGCAGCGCCCGGCAACCTTTCGGCAACGGCTGGAAATGCGCAGGTGGCACTGACCTGGTCCGCGAGCAGCGGCGCGACCAGCTACAACCTGAAGCGGTCCACTACCAGTGGCGGACCGTATACGCAGGTCACGACTGCCACCGCGACCTCGTATACCAACACCGGCCTCACCAACAACACGACGTACTACTACGTCATCTCCGCCGTCAACGCGGTAGGGGAAGGCGCGAACTCGGCGCAGGTGGGCGCAACGCCCCAGGCACCTGTTGTCGTTCCTTCCGCACCGACGAATGTGCTGGCGACTGCCGGCAATGCGCAGATAGGGCTCACGTGGTCCGCAAGCAGCGGTGCGACCAGCTACAGCATCAAGCGATCCGGCACCAGTGGCGGTCCGTACACGCAGGTGGCGAGGAGTGCCACGGCGTCGTACACCGACACGGCGTTGACCAACGGCACGACCTACTACTATGTGGTCTCGGCGCTCAATTCCGCCGGCGAGGGCGCGAACTCGGTGCAGGTGAGTGCAACTCCGCAGGCACCGTTGGTGGCGCCCGCCACCCCCACTAACTTCACGGTCACTGCCGGCAACACACAGGTCAGCCTCGCCTGGTCCGCGAGCAGTGGCGCGGCCAGCTACAACCTCAAGAGGTCGAGCACCAGCGGCGGGCCTTATTCGACGATCACGACGGCCACTTCGACTTCGTACGTCGATGCAGGGCTCACCAACGGCACGACTTACTACTACGTCATCTCGGCGGTGAATTCGGCGGGCGAGAGCGCGAATACCGCGCAGCTCGGCGCCACGCCGCAAGCGCCCGTGGTGGCGCCATCCGCGCCGACCAACCTCGTGGCGACGGCCGGCAACGCGCAGGTGATCCTGGGCTGGTCCGCCAGCAGTGGTGCGACCAGCTACAACCTGAAACGCTCCACCAGCAGCACCGGCTCCTATTCGACCATCGCCACGTTGACGACGCTGTCGTACACCGACGATTCCGGGCTCAGCAACGGCACGACTTACTACTACGTCGTCACTGCATCCAACAGCGCCGGTGAGAGCGCGAACTCCGGGTCGGCAAGTGCAACACCGCAAGCGCCCATAGCCATTCCCGCCGCACCGGGCAGTCTCGTGGCCGTTGCCGGTAACGCACAGGCCACGCTCACCTGGGCCGCGAGCAGTGCTGCCACCAGCTACAAGTTGAAGCGCAGTACCACCAGCGGTGGGCCGTACACGACGCTGACGTCACCCACCGTCACTTCCTACATCGACTCGCCGCTCAACAACGGCACGACGTATTACTACGTGGTTTCCGCGGTCAATTCCGCGGGCGAGAGTACCAACTCGACGCAGGTGAGCGCCGCTCCGCTGGCGCCGGTCGTGGTTCCCGCGGCGCCGACCAACCTCGTTGCAAGTGCGGGCAATGCGCAGGTGAACCTGAGCTGGTCCGCAAGCAGCGGTGCGACCAGCTATACGGTGAAGCGCTCGACGACCAGTGGCAGCGGCTATGCGACAGTCACTACCTCCGCGTCGACATCGTATGTCGATGCGGGAATCTCCAACGGCACGGCGTACTACTACGTGGTCTCCGCATCCAACTCCGCGGGTGAAAGTGCGAATTCGGCGCAGGCCAGCGCAACTCCACAGGCGCCGGTTACGGTTCCGGCGCCGCCGCTCAACCTGGTGGCGACCGCTGGCAGCGGGCAGGTCAGCCTGACCTGGTCGGCCAGCAGTGGCGCTACCAGCTATGTGCTCAAGCGTTCGACCACGAGCGGCAGTGGCTATGCGCAGGTCGTTGCGACGGGTTCGACTTCTTACATCGACACCGCTGTGACCGGCGGCACGACCTACTACTACGTGGTCTCCGCGCTGAACACGGCGGGCGAGAGCGCGAACTCCGCGCAATCCAGCGCCACGCCGCAGGTGGTAGTTACGGTGCCTGCCGCGCCGACCGGCCTGGTGGCAACGGCTGGCGATTCACAGGTCAGCCTCAGCTGGACCGCGAGCAGCGGTGCGACGAGCTATACGGTGAAGCGCTCGACGACCAGCGGTGGAACCTACGCGACGGTGACCACCACCGCTTCCACCTCATACGTCGATACTGGCCGTACGAACGGAACGATTTACTACTACGTCGTTTCCGCCACTAACTCCGCTGGCGAAGGCGCGAACTCGACGCAGGCCAGTGCGACCCCCGCGGCGTCAGGTGCGACCTACAGCACCACATTCGGTACAGCCGAGTCGCCGATTTCCGAAGGCGGAAGCTGGAAGCACAACAACCCCTGGTTTACCAAAGTCGTGACAAGTGGTGGTCGTGCCTATGGCACCGAACCCAATCCGCAGAACGCCGGCAAGTACGAGGATTCGTACGCGATCCTGAACAATGCGAGTTTCCCGGCGAACCAGTACGCCAGTGGCCACATCTACAAGAATGGAGCCGGCGGCTACCTGGAAGTGGAGCTGCTGCTGCGCTTCTCGGATAGTGCAAACAGCACCCAGGGCTACGAGTGCTTCCTTCACCAGAACGGTGAATACATATCCATTGCCCGCTGGAATGGTGGCGCGCTAACCGCCGCCGCGACAATCAACTATTTCGCCATCTTGGCCAGTGCCAACAACATCACCGCGCCACGCGATGGCGATCTGTTCGAGGCACAGATCGTGGGGAACATCATTACGGTGAAGCTCGCGGGAGCTACGATTCTGACGACAGATGTATCCCAATATGACGGTACGGTCATTGCCTCGGGAAACCCCGGCATCGGATTTGACGCTGGCGGAAGCGGCCAGGAGACCGCAAATTCCACGTACGGATTGGCTGATTTCTCCGCCCAGGGACTCTGAGTATCCCGGCTCGACCTTTCAACAATCGTGAACCCCATCGATCCGCGCCTGACGCGGAGCGTTGCCATCGCAACTTCCGCCGCGCTTTCGCGTGAAAGTTGATTGTGATATTTGTCTTTTCGCCGTGCCGACACGCGATGATGTAGTCGCGGTCGCTTCGTGTCGCGCGGACTGGCGCCTGGACAAAACCAGATAGAAAGGGCGGCAAATCGGCAGTTCCGGCACCGCGTCTCATCCGAGGTTATTCATGTCGATACAGGGAAGTCTCTCTGCGGAGTCTCTGGGTTCAACTGAGCGGGTAAAGCTCAGCATCGTGGTTCCCTGCTACAACGAAGAACGAACACTCGAAGCCTGTGTCGATGCGGTTCTGGCCATCCAGAGCGCGACGCTGGAAATCGAACTTATCGTCGTGGACGATTGCTCGAAGGACAAGAGCCTCGAGGTTGCGCGCAACCTCCAGCAGCGAGTGCCCGGGATGATCCTGCTGCATCATGAGTCAACCAGGGGAAAGGGGCCGCTTTGCGAACCGGCATCGCCGCCGCCACCGGAGATTTCGTTGCGATCCAGGATGCCGATCGCGAGTACGACCCCCGGGATCTGGTCAGGTTGCTGGCGCCGCTGCGCCTCGGCGAAGCGGATGTCGTGCTGGGCTCCCGCTTCCTGTCCATGGGTTACCACCGGTGCTTTATTACTGGCACTCCGTCGGCAATCGGTTCCTGACGACTCTATCGAACATGCTCACCGACCTGAACCTCACCGACATGGAGACTTGCTACAAGGTTTTTTCGCCGCGAGGTGATCCAGAGCATCAAGATCGAGGAGAACCGCTTCGGCTTCGAGCCGGAAGTGGTCGCCAAGATTGCTCAGAAGCGCCTGCGTGTATACGAGATGGGCATATCGTATCGCGGGCGTACCTATGAAGAAGGCAAGAAGATCGGCGTCAAGGATGGATGGCGCGCTCTGTACTGCATCCTGAAGTACAACCTGCCGCAGGTTCCGGTGCCCATACAGTTCCTGTTCTACTGCTTCATCGGCGGCGTCTGTGCCGTCGTCAATCTGCTGCTGTTCCTGTCCTTGCACAGTGCAGGCTTCGATCTCACTGTATCGACGATCGCGGCATTCGCGCTCTCCGCGATACTCAACTACTACCTGTCCATCAAACTCATCTTTCGCCACCGGGCGAGGTGGAAGACTGCTGGAGAGGTGCTGGCCTTCTTTGGCGTCGTCGTGGTCGTGGGTGCGTTCGATCTCTACTCGACACGTTGGCTGGTGGCGGTTGGCCTTGCGCCATGGCTTGCCAAATTGATCGCGACTGCATTCGGCCTGGTCCTCAATTTCACAGGCAGGCGCTTCATCGTGTTTCCCGAGTCGGGCCGGCCCGACTGGAAGCCGCAGAATCCGGATTCCAGAAAGCACTAGACCGCCATATGCCCGTACAAGACACAGTCCGGGCTGAATTGAATGTGGGTGCGTCGTGGCGAGACAACCCCGATTTCGTGGGAGTGGGCACAGTGACCTTCCTGTGCATTGGGGTCGCACTGCGCGCCCTGCAGTACTTCTCCAACACTTCACAATGGCTCGACGAAGTAATGTTGAGCTGGAGCGTCGTACACCGGAATCTGCCTGAGCTTCTCACCACGCCCCTGGCCTATGGCCAGGCCGCCCCGCCGGGCATACTGGCTGCCGAGCGCATCGCAGTTGTTGCACTCGGGCCGAGTGACCTCGCCTTGAGGCTGTTCCCGTTCCTCTGCAGCATCGTCGCGTTACTCGCAGGTTTCCGGCTGGCGAGGTGGAAACTCTCCCCACTCGGCCAGCTGGCCTTCGTGGCGCTCCTCGCAGTGGCTGCGCCTCTCATTCTGTATTCCGGCCAGGCGAAGCAGTACTCCGTCGATGTCGCAGTGGCCTCGATCATCCTGCTTGCAGTCACCACGTCCCTGCCTGCGGGAATCAGTCGGCGACGGGCCTGGGTCCTGGCCCTGGTGGGATTTACTGCAGTGTGGTTCTCGACGCCCGCTCCGCTGATGCTCTGCGGCGCATCGATGGCGCTGCTCTGGCCATTGGCAAGAAGTGGCGTCACCAGGCAGGAGTACCTGTGGCGGCGCCTTCCCGTCGTGGTTACCTGGACCGTCGCGTCCATGGCGTCCCCTGATCGTCGCCCGCGGCAATGTCTCGGCGGAGATGAGGGAGATCCTGCTGGGCTACTGGACTGAAGGCTTCATGCCCATGCCACCGTGGAAGGCCGCAAGCCTACATTGGCTCGTCCAAGCCTTCAGCCGCATATTCGGAGGTATCGAATCGGCGGGTCTCTGGTATCCGGTCAATCGGCTATATGCCGCTCTGTCGCTGATTGGCCTGTGTTCCTTCTGGCTGCGCGAAAGAAGGTTCGGACTCCTGCTGATTGCACCGCTGCTGGTTACGTTGCTGGCTGCGGCCGCTCACCTGTACCCATTTCGCGATCGCGTCATTCTCTTCCTCGTGCCAGGAGCGCTGTTCGGAATCGCCGAAGCCATTTGCCTGATCGCGGAGTTCGCGGCGCGATGGCTCAAGCCATTGCGCTGGGTATGGGTTACCGCCTGCCTAGTTCCAGTTCTCGTCAGAGCCGCATCGTCGCTGCCGCCCTATCAATCCGAAGACATCAAGCCGGCACTTCGCTACCTGAGTCAGCAGCTGCAACCCTCAGACGCCGTGTATGTGTATCACGGAGCTCGAATCGCGGCTGCCTATTACGCACCTCAATTCGGGTTGAGTCGTGACCGCATCACCATGGGCGAATGCCACTTCGGAGATCCGCGCAACTACTTGCGTGACCTCGATCGACTGAAGGGCAACTCGCGGGTCTGGGTGCTGATCACCCACTCGCTGCCCGATTACAACGAGCACCTGGACATACTTGCCTACCTTGATGCCGCCGGTGCGCGAAGCGAGACGCTGGAGATGCCGACGCACCAGCCCCGTGGCTCACTGGCCTGGCTGGCATCCGCGGCTCTGTATCGCTTTGATCTTTCCGACTCCGCCATCAGGGCGGAAGTGCGGGCCGAGGACTTTCCGGTACATCCTCACGCCATCACCTATGCGTGCGACTTTGACCCGCTGTAATGCGCTAAGTGGGTTAGCCGGGACCTGACATGCTGGCTGGCTGCCAGCCCGGTATCGCTCGCTGACGCGACAGAAGACCTGTCGCCCATAAGAGCCACCATCGCGACGCACATCGCTCGCAGCTGCGGCATCCATGTCGCATTCTGGCGAATACACGTCATTCGTTCTCGACCGATGCCGCACGCGGCATTTCTCCCACGAATGCTGGGGCGGTTGTCCGACAGTGCCAGCGATGGACTGATCAGACACTCGAATCATGGTCTCAATCCCTGATTCCAGTTCCGCAACTTCTTTCGAAGGAGCACACAAGATGTGTACTGATCGCTCCGTAAAAACGGCCATGCGCGGCTTGGTAGCCACCATATTTATCGCAGTGCTCGCCGGATGTGGACCATCCGATGACGCTCAAACTCTGGCAAGCGACGACTCCGTATCAGTCGAAGCAACGAGCAGGCCAACGAATCTCGCCGCGACGGCTGGCGACAGCAAGGTGAGCCTCGCGTGGAGTTCCCAACGTCGTGCCTCCAGCTACAACGTCAGGCGCTCCACGACGAGCGGCGGCCCCTACACGCGGATCGCAAACCCCACTTCGACCTACTATACCGATACTTCGGTATCCAACGACACCACTTACTTCTATGTCGTGTCTGCCATAGCGTCAGGGCGCGAAGGTTCCAACTCCTCGCAAGTGAGCGCGATACCGCGCGCCTCCATCTCCACTCCCTCCGTACCGACCAACTTCTTGGCTACGGCCGCAAGCACCGAAGCAACGCTTGCATGGAACGCGAGCAGCGGTGCGACTACCTACAACGTGAAGCGGTCCACTGTGAGTGGTGGACCCTATGAGCAGGTGGCCAGCTCCAGTTCCACTTCGGTGACTGATTCCGCGTTGACTAACGGCACCACGTACTACTACGTGGTTTCGGCGGCGAACTCAGCGGGTGAAAGTGCGAATTCCGCGCAGGTGGCCGCAAAACCAGTTGCAGCCTCCGCCGCAGCGGTTTCCTACACCACTTCGTTCGATGCCAACGAATCGCCGATCTCCGAAGGCGGCAAGTGGAAGCACAACAACCCCTGGTTCACCAATGTAATCACCAGTGGCGGCAACGCAGTGGGTACTTACCCGAATCCTCAACGTGCCGACAAATACGAAGATTCGTATGCCTACTTGGGTGGTATGGGCTTCCCCCCTAATCAATACGCGAGTGCACACATCCACAAGGGCGTGACCGGCGGATATCTGGAAGTCGAACTCCACCTGCGGGTCACGGATTCGGCGAACAGCACCCAGGGTTACGAGTGTTACCTGCACCAGAACGGCGAGTACGTATCCGTGGCACGGTGGAGCGGCGGACCGATGAGTGGGCCGGCCTCCGTCAGCTACTTCGCCTCCCTGGCAACCGCCAACAACGTCGCGGCACCGAAGGACGGCGATCTTTTCGAAGCACAGATCGTCGGCAACATCATCACGGTGAAACTGGCGGGCGCAACCCTGCTGACAGTTGATGTCTCGCAATACGATGGAGTGGTCTTCGCCTCTGGAGACCCGGGAATCGGTTTCGATGCAGGTGGCAGTGGTGCCGAAACGGCGAGCTCGACCTTCGGGTTCTCTGACTTCTCTGCCCGCGGTTTGTGACATAGAGCTACCGGCGGCACCTTCGGGCAAAGCCTGCTCGAGGGACGCCAGGAACGCTGGACTCGACTACCGTTGAGATATGAGGTGTCCAGCCTGACTCGCCCCTAGTACTCGCGTACGATTCCGGGCATGCGCCTCTCTCTCTGCTGGCCGCTGGCTTTGCTGGCCGCGTGCTCGCCAAACCCTGGGGACCCCGTACACCGCGCAGTTGTCCACCGCCCAAGCCGGAGCAGCTACTGCCAGCGCGGCGTCCGCGCCAACCAACGATGGCATACCCGTTGTTTCCTATTCGACTTCCTTCGACGCGGACGAATCACCGTTGTCCGAGGGTGGCAAGTGGAGGCACGCAAACCCCCGGTTCACCCAAGTGGTTTCCCGCGATGGCAATGCCTTAGGTACCGCACCCAACCCGCAGAACCCCGGCAAATACGAAGACTCGTACGCGTTTCTCGGCGGGATGAATTTCCCGCCCGACCAGTACGCCAGCGGCCACATACACAAGCAGGCTGCCGCCGGATATCTTGAAGTCGAGTTGCAGCTGCGCGTATCGGATACCGCGGAGAGCACGCAGGGCTATGAGTGCTTCCTCCACCAGAACGGCGAGTACGTATCGATAGCTCGCTGGAGCGGCAAGCCGCTCAGCGCACCGGCGAGCCGGTCGTATTTCGACATCCTGGCCACCCGCAACAATGTCACGGCGCCACGCGATGGTGACCTGTTCGAAGCGCAGATCGTCGCTAACATCATCACCGTGAAGCTGCAGGGCGACGTCATCCTCACTGCCGACGTGTCGAAGTTCGATGGGCGGGTCATCGCCACGGGCGACCCCGGCATCGGTTTCGATGCCGGTGGAAGTCGCAAGGAAACCGCCAACTCGACCTATGGCTTGAAGGACTTCTACGCGCGTGGCCTCTGAGAATCCGATGACGAAGACATCCGGCGTGCTCGCATTGAAATCCGGCGACGTGGTCGAAATCCGCCGGCTGTCCGAGATCGAAGCAACGCTCGACTCAGCAGGCAACCTCGAAGGCGTGCCCTTCATGCCCGAAATGCAACCGTACTGCGGCCGCGTCTTCCGCGTGCACAAGCGTGCCGACAAGGTCTGCGTCGAGACGCCGTACTTCCTGCATTACCGGCGCCTGAAAGACACCGTGATGCTCGAGGAAATCCGCTGCGACGGATCCGCGCACGATGGCTGCCAGAGACTGTGCCTCGTCTTCTGGAAGGAGGCCTGGCTGAAACCCGCCGCAGCGGGCGCGGTGCCGGAGCCTGCGATCGACTGGACCAGAAAATCCCTGCGCAGCGAGCTCACCCCGGTGGATGAAGAAAAAACCTACTTCTGCCAGTCCACGGCACTGCTTGGTGCAACCGAATTCCTGCGCCTGTGGGATCCGCGGCAATACCTGCGCGACCTGCGTTCCGGCGCCATCGGCTTGTTCGACCTGCTGAAGGTGCTGCTCATCATCGTGGTCAACCACGTGCGCCGCGCGCGCGGGCGCTACGAGTGGAATGCATTCCTCGGCAAGAGCCCGAAGACACCCAGCGTGACGCTCGGCCTCCAGCAGGGTGATGAGGTGCGCGTGAAAGGCGCGCAGGAAGTCATCGCCACGCTCGATCCACAAGGCCGCAATCGCGGGCTGTACTTCGGCGTCGAGATGAACCGCCACTGCGGCACGACGCTGCAGGTCATCACGCCGGTGGATCGCATGATCCTCGAGACCTCCGGCAAGATGAAGGCCCTGAAGAACACGGTGCTGCTGAAGGGCACCGAGTGTTCGGGCATCTGCAACCACGGCTGCGCGCGCGCGGGTCATCCGCTGTGGCGCGAGGCCTGGCTGGAACGTACGCAGCCGCCGACGCAAACGCAATGACGGAGCCCGGGCAGGCGGTTCCGGCGAACCAGGGCGAAGGTCGCCTCGTCGCGAAGAACATGGCCTATCTCATGGCAGCGCAGGTGCTTACCCTGCCGCTGACGGTCGTGCTGAACGGCATGTACGCGCGCTATCTCGGCGCGGCGGACTTCGGCCTGCTGTATCTCGCATGGACGATGTGCGGTTTCGGCATCCTGATCGTCGAATGGGGGGCAAGCGGGTGTGCTGCCCGCCTTGATCGCACGCGATCGTGCGCAGGCCTCGGTGATGCTCGGCACCGGCTTCGTCTGGCGGGGCCTGGCGGCCTGCGTGGTCTACGCATTCCTCGCGGGCTTGTCGGCGCTGCTGGGCAACGGCGGACGCTTCCAGTGGGTGTTCGCGGCCTGCTTCCTCGCCGCGGTGCTGAGTTCACTCGCTGGCGGTTACAAGGACGCGATCCGCGGCTTCGAGCGCACGGATATTCCAGCGGGTGCGCACGTAGCGCAGCAAGTCATCCTGTTTTTCGCCGTCCTCGTGGTGCTGCTGCTCGGCGGCCGCCTGAATTCCCTGTTGTGCGTGGGCCTGGTGGTTCCATTCCTCGTCGTGCTGGGTCTCTCGCGTGCCTCAAAGAGCGTGGGTATCGGTCGGCTCGTGGTGCGGCGGGAGCAATTCGCCATCATGTTCATGATGGGCACGCCCTTCGTCATCAACGACATCGCCATGGCCCTGCAACCCATCGCCGAGGCGCTGTTCCTGTCGAAGCTCGCGCCGCAGGAAGTGGTGGGCTGGTACGCAGCGACGCGGCGACTGACGGGGTTGCTGGTACTTCCAGCGGTGTCGCTGACCAGCAGCCTGTATCCGACGCTGTCACGCCTCCATGTCACGAGTGCCGAAGGCTTCGCTGCCACCGTGCGCAATTCGCTGAATGGCGTGGCGCTGCTGGCGGCGCCTGCGGCACTGGGTTGCGCGTTGTTCCCGGAAATCGGCATCGCCGTCTTCGGTGCGAAGGATTTCGCGCCGGCCGCGAACAACCTGCGCGTGATGTCCGCGTTCCTGTTCCTGGTCTATTTCAGCATGCCGCTGACCAGCGCCGTACTGGCTTCCGGTAAGCGTCGCGCATGGACCATCGTGCTGTCGGTTTCCGTCGTCGTCAGCGTGTCGCTGGATCCACTGCTGGTGTGGTGGTTCCAGGCGCGCATGGGCAATGGCGGCGTCGGCCTGTGCGTCGCCGCCGTGGTCAGCGAGTGCCTGGTGATCATCGGTGGATTGCTGCTCGTGCCGCGCGGTGTGCTCGATCGCAGCGTGTTGCGCACGATAGCGCTGGCCTGTCTTTCCGGGCTCGCGATGGCTGCGGTCGCGCTGCTCTTGAAGGGTCGCGTCAATCCGTTCGTGGCAGCGCCGCTGGCGGTGCTGGCCTACGCTGCCGCGGCGGTGGCCACCGGTGCGGTGACCAGGCCGCAGCGTGAGGCCGTGGTCAACGTGCTACGCCGCAGGCTGGGCCGGTTCTTCTAGCCGCAGCGCCGGTTCACACCGGCGCGCGTCCGATGCACTGGTACGCGAACCCCAGCGCCTTCATCGTCGCCGGCTCGTACTGGTTGCGCCCGTCGAAGATCACTGCATTCTTCAGCAGCGCCTTCATGCGCGGGAAATCCGGCGAACGGAACGGCTTCCATTCGGTGATGAGCAGCAGCGCGTCGGCGCCGTCGAGCACCTCGTACTGGTCATCGACCAGCGTCACGCCGCTCTGGCCCTTGAAATATCCCTTCACATGGTCGGCGGCGATCGGGTCGTACGCGGTCACTGTCGCGCCGGCCTTCAGCAGGCTCTCGATGACGTCGAGTGCCGGCGCTTCGCGGATGTCGTCGGTCTCCGGCTTGAACGCCAGGCCCCAAACCGCGAACTTTCTGCCCTTGAGCTCGCCCTTGAAGTGCCTGCTGATCTTGTCGACGAAGAACGCGCGCTGCGACTGGTTCACCTCTTCGACGGCTTCCAGTATCGACAACTTCAGGCCCACTTCGCGCCCGATGTTGACCAGCGCGCTCACGTCCTTGGGGAAGCACGAACCGCCGTAGCCGACGCCGGCATAGATGAAATGCATGCCGATGCGCGCATCCGAGCCGATGCCCTGGCGCACGGCCGACATGTCGGCGCCGACGACTTCGGCCACGCGCGCCAGTTCGTTGACGAAGGAGATCTTGGTGGCGAGCAACGAGTTCGCGGCGTACTTGGTGAGTTCGGCCGAGCGGATGTCCATGAAGATCACGCGATGGCCGTTCAGCACGAAGGGCTGGTACATGCGGCCGAGCACTTCCTTGGCATGGTCATCGTCGCAACCGATGACGATGCGGTCCGGTCGCATGAAGTCGCTGACGGCAGCGCCTTCCTTCAGGAATTCGGGATTCGACGCCACGGAGAACTGCACGTTCACGCCGCGCTGGGTGAGCTGCTGCCGCACCTTGTCGCGCACCTTGTCGCCGGTGCCGATGGGCACGGTGGATTTGGTGACGATGACCTTCGGCGTCTTGATGGTCTGGCCGATGGTCTCGGCCACCTTGAGCACATGCTGCAGGTCGGCGCTGCCGTCTTCCTGCGGCGGCGTGCCCACTGCGATCATCAGCACTTCGCAGTCGTGGATGGCGGCCTCGATGTCGGTGGTGAACTGCATGCGGCCGGTGTCGTGGTTCGACTTCACCAGCGATTCGAGGCCGGGTTCGTAGATCGGGATGACACCGTTCTTCAGCATGGAGATCTTCTTCTGATCGACGTCCACGCACGTGACCTGGTTACCCATCTCCGCGAGGCAAGTGCCGCTCACCAGGCCCACGTAACCCGTGCCAACAACCGCAATTTTCATTCGTTCTCCGGCGCCATCCGCTGCAAAAAATTGAACCGGCAATCTACAACGACAGCCGGCGATTTTACTTAGAACCAGTTGGAACTATAGCCCAGTTATGTCATTCGCCCGTCGCATGTCCTTGCTGGTGCAACAGGCGCGTCACTATACTTTGGCCGATGTTCATGGATGAGTTCGTGCCTGCCGGAAGCCCGCGATGAGCGGCAGGCCCATCGCCTACGTGATGGAGCAGACGCTCGGCAACATCACGCACTACCTCAACCTGCGGCGCGCGGAATCGGCAGCCGAATCACCGGGTCCGCTGTGGTTGCCGATCGAATACCGGCAGAGCCGCGTTCCCTGGACCATCACCGGCAGTCGCATGGCACGCAAGGCGCTGACCGAAGTGCTGCCGCGGGTGGATGGCGTCTTCATGCACACCACCACGCTCGCATTGCTGTGCGTGGACCTGTTCCGCAGGAAGCCGACGGTGCTCTCCACCGATGGCACGCCTTCGAACAAGCGCAACATGCGCGGAGCCTACGGGCTGCAGGAACAAGGCAGGTTGCGAGAGCGTGCCAAGAAGGCGCTCTTCCGCAAGGTTTATGGCACGGCCACGGGACTAGTGGGCTGGTCCAACTGGGTCAAGCAATCCTTCGTCGAGGACTACGGCTTTCCGGAAGAACACGTCGCGGTGATTCCACCGGGCGTCGATGTCGACCAGTTCGTTGCCGGCGATCGCAACCATGAGCTGCCGCGCCTGCTCTTCGTGGGCGGGGATTTCGAACGCAAGGGCGGTTCGCTGCTGCTCGACGTGTTCCGCAAGCGGCTGCGCGGCCGTGCCGAGCTCATCCTCGTGACTCGTGACAAGGTGGCGCCGGAGCCCGGCGTCACCGTGCGGCATGGCGTGTCGGCGAATTCGCCCGAGCTGCTCGAGCTGTATGCGACCTCCGATATCTTCGTGCTGCCGACCCTCGCCGACTGCTTCTCGCTGGTGCTGATGGAGGCGCTGGCGGCCAGCATGCCGGTGGTCTCCACGCGCGTGGGCGGCATTCCCGACATGATCCAGGAAGGCAAAACCGGCCACCTGCTCGAGCCGGGAGACGGCGCCGGCCTGGGCGATGTGCTCGAAGCGCTGGTCACGGATGCTGGCCTTCGTCGCCGCATGGGCGAGCACGGACGAGCCGATGCGCTACAGCGCTTCGAAGCCCGCGAGAACGCGCGCCGCCTGTTCGAGTTCGTGCGCTCGCGCTGCTAGCGCCGCAAGTCTCGATTCCGGCATCTGCGTTTTGACATTCAATCGACGCACCTCTATATCTGACCACCAATTTTCGGCGTGCGACGGGAGATGACATGGAACGCTACAGGGCCAACAAGCGGATCTTGATTACCGGAGGCGCGGGCTTCCTCGGTTCGCACCTGTGCGACCGCCTGATCGCGCAGGGCCACGACATCCTGTGCGTCGACAACTTCTATACCGGCACCAAGCACAACGTCACGCACCTGATGGGCCACCCGCGCTTCGAGCTGATGCGCCACGACGTCACCTGGCCGCTGTACGTCGAGGTGGACGAGATCTACAACATGGCGTGCCCGGCATCGCCCATCCACTACCAGTACGACCCGGTGCAGACCACCAAGACCAGCGTGCACGGCGCGATCAACGTGCTTGGCCTCGCCAAGCGCGTGAAGGCCAAGGTGCTGCAGGCTTCGACCAGCGAGGTGTATGGCGATCCGAAAGTACATCCGCAGCGCGAGGATTACTGGGGCCACGTGAACCCCATCGGCATCCGCGCCTGCTACGACGAAGGCAAGCGCTGCGCCGAAACGCTGTTCTTCGACTACCACCGCCAGCACAAGCTGCGCATCAAGGTGGCGCGCATCTTCAACACCTACGGCCCGCGCATGCATCCGAACGATGGCCGCGTGGTGTCCAACTTCATCGTGCAGGCGCTGAAAGGCGAGCCCATCACGGTGTATGGCGAAGGCGCGCAGACGCGTTCGTTCTGCTACGTGGACGACCTGGTCGAAGGCCTGATCCGGCTGATGAACTCGCCGGACGATTTCACCGGCCCGGTGAACATCGGCAACACCAATGAATTCACCATCCTGGAACTGGCGCAGAAGGTGATCGCACTCACCGGCGCGAAGTCGGAAATCATCCGCAAGCCCTTGCCCAGCGATGATCCGATGCAGCGCAAGCCGGACATCACCATTGCCAAGGCGAACCTCGACTGGCAGGCCAACACCCTGCTCGATGAAGGCCTGAAGAAGACCATCGAATACTTCAGGGAAACCATCAACGGCTGATTACGCATAGGCGTCGTAACGACGCCCGTTGAATGCGGTGAGCTTGCCGGCATTGGCCCAGGCCTTGATCAACCACGCCACGGCACGATGCCTGCCGAAGGGCAGTATCGCCGCGGCAACCACGAGCGCAACCAGCAGCTGCAGCGTCCACTGCACCAGCAGCACCACGCGCGTCAGCAGCGAAACCTTGCCGATGGTGCCGTCGAAGCGGATCAGGCCGAAGGACTGCCCGCCGCTGTAGCCGCGCATCAGGATCCAGCGCAGCGACAAACGCCTTGGATCAACCGGTTCCCAGATCTCGGCTTCGTCGCACCACACGACCCTGGCGCCTGCGCTGATGAAGCGCGCCAGCATGTCCACGTCTTCGCCCGCGGAGAGTCCGAACTTCGGATCGAAGGGGCCGGCCAGTGCGCGCACCGGCGCCGCGCGCAGCATCAGGTTGCCGAAGCGCAGGTTCTTGCGCGGCACGAGTTCACCGGTGGCGATGCGCGGCCAGTTGTAGAAGTCACCGCGCCGTATCCATGCCGGCGCGGATTCCGGCACGCGTGGATCAACCGGTGCGAGAACGCCATCCGCCGCATGCGCCACGGCGCATTCCATCAGCAGCCGCAGCCACTCGCGAGGTGCGCGTTCGTCGTCATCGATGAACGCCAGCCAGTCGCCTGTGGCGAGCTGCACGGTCATGTTGCGCGTGAGCGGAATGCTGCGCCGGGGCTGGATGGCGTAGGTCAGTTCAAAAGGGCAGCCCGCGGCACGGAATTCATCCACCACGGCGCGGGCGCTGCCCGCTGCGTCGTTATCCACCACGACCACATCGGCGGGCAGCAGATCCTGCTGGCGCAGGTCCTCGAGCAGTGCGCGAAGCAGTGGCTGGCGACGGTGGGTCGGGATGCAGACGCTGATTTTCACGAGCACATACCGCTGGGCGCTGGCTGGACGGGGAGGCCGCAAGTTTAACTGCAATCAATCTGGCGGCGCGTGAACCACGGCCGAAAGGTGAACCCCATCGAGCCCGCCGCCGGCCGCAACTGCTAACCTGCGTCGCGCGAAACAGCTTGCTGCAAAGGATCTTTTGCTTGCCGAAGTCGAGATCATCAATAGCGCCGGATGCGCGGGTCTTCCATACCCTTGACCTGCTGCGTGGCTTCGCCGCCATCTGCGTCGTGGCCTTCCACATGGGCGCCACTTTCGCGCCCGGCGGTTACCTGGCCGTGGACCTGTTCTTCATGATGAGCGGCGTGGTGTTGAGCCATGCCTACGAAGCGCGCTTCCGCGCCGGCATGGGCACCATCGATTTCATGCGGTTGCGGTTTATCCGCCTGTATCCGCTGTACCTGCTCGGCACCTTGTTCGGTATTGCCGTGACGGTGGCGAGCCTGCTCGGGCGCAACAGCGTGCATTGGGACGCGGTGAGCCTGCTGCGGGCGGCGTTGCTGCAATTGTTCTTCCTGCCGAACCTTGCAACGAGCCCGGTGGATTCGCTGTTCCCGCTGAACATCCCATGCTGGTCGCTGTTCCTCGAGATCCTCATCAACCTGCTGTTCGTCATGTGCTGGCGCTGGCTGAGTTCGCGGCGACTGGTGGCACTGTGCCTGCTGGCCGCAGGCGTGGTGGCGTGGGGCGTAGTGCAGGTCGGCAACATGGACCAGGGCTCGACGGTGGCGACGTTCGCCATCGGCTTTGCGCGGACGGTGTTCGGCTTCTTCGTCGGCGTGCTGATTGCGCGCCACATCCCACGCGTGCAGAAGGCCGCCAGCAATCTCATCGTGCTCGCAGTGACGGCGTCAGTCGGCATCGCCATCGCGGGTTCACCGCACGCAGACCTGCGCGTGGCATGGGACGTGGCCTGCGTGCTGCTGGTGTTTCCGGTGGTGGTCTACTTCGCCACGCTGGTCAATCCGGATGCACGGCTCACGGGAGTGGCGACGTTCCTCGGTGTTACTTCCTACGCGGTGTATGTCCTGCACAGCCCGCTGACTTCCGTGCTCAATTCGATGAGCCGGCACCTGGGTGGCGGCGGGCAGGGCACCAGCATCGTGGTGCTGGCAGGGCTGCTCGTGGTGCTGCTGGCCGGATGCTGGGTGGTCGATCGCATCATCGATGCGCCAGTGCGGCGTTACCTCGCCCGCGTGATTCCAAGAATGCGGAAGTCATCCACCGGCTGAAGGTTGCAGCAGCCAGCTCGCGACATCCGCGCGGCGGTAAGCGTAGTCCCACGCGTTGTGATCCACGCCTGGCAATTCCGTGTATTGCACCGGGGCGCCGAGTGCGCGCAGTGCCGCCGCCATCCGGCGCGACTGTTCCACCGGAACTGAGTGGTCCGCGTCGCCATGGAAGATCCACGTGGGGATATGCGCGAGCTGGCGTGCAGTGACGGTGTACGGGTCCGTCGTTCCGGGAACCAGCGAGGGATAGAGGATGGGGTGCATGGTCCCCATGCGCTCCGCCACGAATCCGCACACCACCAGCAAGGCCGCGAAGCGTTGCGGATGGTGATACGCGAGGTACCAGGCACCATTGCCGCCGATGGACATGCCGGTCAGCGCGACGCGCGACCGGTCGCCGTGGAATTCCTCGATGGCCTGCTCCAGCGCGGCGAGCGCGATGCGTCCGCCAACCGCCTGCCAGCCCGGCGTGCCATTGGCCGGAGCCTGCGGAAAGACCACGAGGGCGGGGAAGCGCCCGGCATGCTCGAGGATGGCCGGCCCGAGGCCTTCGGATATCTGGCCCAGGTTGTCACTGCCATAACCACCGCCTCCATGCAGCGACAGGATGACGGGCCAGGATGTCGCGTGCGACCAGTCCACCGGCACGAATACCCGGTAGTGGTACTCCGTACCGTCGAACATTAAGCGGCGGTAATGAAAGCTCCGCTGGAGTTTATCGGCAGGCGGCGAGTGGGCGCGGCGCGGCCAGCCAGCCAGCTTGAGCGCATGTATGTAACGCCAGAATCGCATCTAAGCTCCGGTCCGGCGGGCGTCGCAGCAGCCAATTGTTAAGTCCGTGCGAGCAGAACCGGTTGACGCGAGGTTAAACTTTTGGCCCATGAGCCTGCCATCGGCCACTTCCCCGTCCGGAACCGCGGCACCTGCCGGCCGCAGCTGGCATGTGCGTCAGGCGATTGCGGGTCCGGTCCTCGCGCTGCTGCCGGCGTTCGCGCTGGTGCGCGTGCGCATGCTGACGCTGAAGGCCTGTGGCATCCGGGCAGGTCGTGCGACCCTGTTCTGGGGTTCACCGAAGCTGGTGGGCCGCGGCGCCGTCGCTTCGCGTTTGAAGATCGGTGATTTCTGCGGCTTCAACGATGGCTGTGAATTCGACCTCAGGGCGCCGATCACCATCGGCAACCATGTGTCGGTGGGTCATGAGGTGCGCTTCCTGACCAGCCAGTCCGCGGATGGCGTCGAGACCGCTGCGCCGATTACCGTCGGCGACGGCGCGTGGCTCGGTGCGCGCAGCAAATTGCTTGCTGGCGTGAACGTCGGCGCCGGCAGTGTGATCGGTGCCGGCATCACGGTGGCCGCCGACGTGCCACCCAACATGCTGATGACCGGCGGCAAGCCGATCTCGCTGGCGAAGTGGCGCTGAGCGCCGCGCAACAGTTTCAAACCAGAAGGACCATCGGATTAGCCATGCTCGAACAAAAGGTAGCTGAAGATATTGTGCTGGCCGCCCTGCGCGAAGCCGTGGACCAGAACGGCGGTGACACCGCTGCGGTGAACGCGGAGACGGTCATCGTCGGTCCCGGCGCCGTAATCGATTCCATCGGCGTGGTCTCGCTGATCGTGGACATCGAGCAGCGGCTCGAGATGGAGCACGAGGTGTCGGTGACACTGGCCAACGACCGCGCCATGTCCCAGCGCAACAGCCCGTTCCGCACGCCGGCGGTGCTGGCCGAACACATCCTCGCTACCGAACGCGAAGCGGCGGCCTCGTGAGCGCGAAGCCGATTGCTGATCGTCCGGTGATGCTGATCACCGGAACGCGCAAGGGTATTGGCAAGTACCTCGCCGAGACCTACGCCAAGCGCGGCTACATCGTCGAAGGCTGCAGCCGTGGCGATGCGGCCTTCGAGGCCGAGAACTATTTCCATACCTCGCTCGACATCGTCGAGGAGAAGGCCGTGAAGGCCTGGATCACCGCGGCCTCGCGTCGCCATGGCCGCATCGACTGCGTGCTGAACAACGCGGCCATCGCCACGATGAACCATGTGCTGCTGACGCCGGGCAAGACCGCCGACCGCATGCTGTCGGTGAACGTCACCGGCACCATGCTGGTGAGCCGCGAAGCGGCCAAGGTGATGATGCGGCGGAAGTACGGGCGCATCGTCAATTTCACCACCATCGTCGATCCGATCGGCCTTGCCGGTGAAGCCATCTATGCGGCGTCGAAGGCCGCGGTGGTGACGTTCACGCGCATCCTCGCCTTCGAACTGGGGCAGTGGGGCATTACCTGCAATTCCTTCGGTGCCACGCCCATCATGACCGACATGATCCGTGGCGTGCCGCAGGACAAGATCGATGCCGTGGTGAACAACCTCGCCATCAAGCGTCTCGGCACGCCGGAAGATTGCATCAATGTCTGCGATTTCTTCATCAGCCCGGCCTCGGACAACATCACCGCGCAGGTGATCTACCTGGGCGGAGTCTCCTGAGCATCCACTGATGGGCGCGACCTCACAGCCGCCGCCTGCGGCGCCGTGGCTGTTCGAGCGACTCGCGGGCTATGGCGATGCCATCGCGCTGGTCCATCGCGACAAGCCGGTGACGTACCGCGCCCTGCTCGAGCAGGTGAATGCCTGGGAGGCGGAGTTCGCGAAGCGCGGCATCGGTGCGGGCAGCGTGGTGCTGCTGGAAGGTACCTCTTCAGCCGGCGCAGTTGGGCTGTTGCTGGCGCTGATCCGTCGCAACGCCATCACCGTGCCACTGACGCCACAGGCGCCTGTGGCACGCGAGACCATCAGCAATATCGCCGGAGCGGGATGGCAGGTGTCCTTCACACCGGGTGCCGATGGCGATGAAGTGGCAACGATCACCGGTGCACCCCGCGCCGTGACGGCGCCGATCCTGTCGCGCCTCGTCGAGCTCGGTCATCCGGGTATCGTGCTGTTCTCTTCCGGTTCCACCGGCGCGCCCAAGGGCGTGGTGCACGACTGCACCGCGCTG
The DNA here is from genome assembly GCA_037200665.1 of Pseudomonadota bacterium. Classification (GTDB taxonomy): domain Bacteria; phylum Pseudomonadota; class Gammaproteobacteria; order Steroidobacterales; family Steroidobacteraceae; genus ZC4RG30. The sequence continues at coordinate 316,153 of JBBCGD010000004.1, forward strand.
CTGGGCAAGTTCGAGCGTCCGGGCAAGAAGAAGACCACGCTGTCGTTCCTGCTGTTCGACCACGTCGGTGGCATGGATACGCTGCTCAACACGCTGTCGAGTGGCGGCACGCTCGTGACCATCCAGTCGCGCGACCCGGAGACGGTGTGTGCCGCCATCGCCGCGCATGGCGTGCATACGCTGCCGACCTCGCCGACCTTCCTCAACATGCTGCTGCTCAATGGAGCCTGGCAGCGTCATGACCTTTCGAGCCTGCGGCTCGTCGCTTACGGCACCGAACCCATGCCCGCTTCGGTGCTGGCGCGACTGGCTGAAGCGCTGCCGCAGGTTACGCTGCTGCAGACCTATGGCTTGTCCGAGCTCGGCGTACTGCGCACGCGCTCGCGCGAAGGCACGCTGTGGGTGCAGTTCACCGGCGAAGGCTATGAGACGCAGATCCGCGATGGAATCTTGTGGGTACGCGCACGTACCTCGATGCTGGGGTACCTCAATGCGCCAGACCGCTTCGACGCCGACGGCTGGTTCTGCACCGAGGACGCCGTCGAAGTGGATGGCGACTACATGCGCATCCTCGGTCGTACCAGCGACCTCATCAATGTCGGGGGCCGCAAGGTCTATCCGGCGGAGGTCGAAGAAGTGTTGCTCGACCTCCCGAACGTGCGCGACGTGGCTGTGTTCGGTCGGCCGAATCCGCTCACCGGGCAGATCGTCGCGGCGCGCTTCAACCTCATCGCGCCCGAGGCGCTCGATGAGTTCAAGCGCCGCATGCGCATTTTCTGCAAGGATCGACTGCCCTCGTACAAGGTGCCGGTGCACGTGGAATTCACGGATGAAGACCAATTCGGCGCGAGAATGAAGAAGAAGCGCAGCGGCGCTGCACCGGCGCGATGAACGAACCGGCCCGGCCACCGCCGATACTGACGGCCCTGGATCGCGACTCGTCGTTCATGGGTCGCGTGAAAAACGCATGGCGCATGGAATTCGCGAACCTGCGCATCCGGTTGCTGCTGTTCACGCTGCTGGCGCAGCTGTTGCCGGTGGGGCGCGCGACGCTGCTGCGTACTACGCTGATCCGCGCCATCGGTTTCCGCATCGGTGCGGGTACACGCTTCCTCGGTGCGCCGAAGATCCAGAGCCAGCAACCAGGACGACTCGGTCCGCGCGTCACCATCGGCCGGCAGTGCGTCATCGGTGCGCGCGTCATCCTCGAGTCCGGTGATTCGATGACGCTGGGCGACCGCGTTTCGCTGGCGGACGGCGTGGTGATTCTGACCACCACGCATCAACTCGGTCCGCGCGAGCATCGCGCCGGCACGGTGATGCGCAGCCCCGTGGTGATCGGCAACGACGTGCAGGTCGGCGCGGATGTGATCATCCTGCCGGGCGCGACACTGGGTGACGGTGCGCGCGTGCTGCCCAACTCGGTGGTGAATGCAGCAGTTGCGGCTGGCATCACGGTAAGCGGCATTCCGGCGCGTCCGCTGCGTCAAAGCTAGAATCACCGCGAATCGGCGCACACGCCGTTGCGCCATCCAGAGGCCATGACAATCCGAAAATCTGTTTCACGGTGGATCGGGCGACTGAGCGCAGCGCCCATGTGGCTGGCTTCCATCATCCGCAGCCGGGTCTGGCTCGGCGCCTGCGACCAGGTCGGTGCCGGCACGCGCATCTTCTGGCGTCCCAACATCGAAAATCGCGGCCGCATCGTGCTCGGCGCGCGCGTGCGCCTCAATTCGAACTGGGCGCAGATCGACCTCGTGACGGGCCCGAACGGCACCATCGATATCGGTGACGGCGTGTTCGTGAACTATGGTTCGATGATCTCGGCGCACCAGCATGTGCGCATCGGCTCGAACGTGATGATCGGCAACTACTGCATCGTCGCGGACACCGAGACCCCGGGCATCGATGCGCCGGCGGGTGGCCCGTCGATCGAACCGCGTGCGATCGAGATCGGAGATGGCGCCTGGCTGGCTGCGCGCGTGATCGTGTTGCCCGGCACGCGCATCGGTGCGGGTGCGGTGATCGCCGCCGGCAGCGTCGTCGCCGGCGATATTCCTCCGCGCAGTATTGCCGGTGGAATTCCAGCACGGATCCTGCGCGCAGGATGACGCTCCGGACCCGATGGCGCGCGTGGCAGACGCGGCGCTGGCTGCGCGATGCGCAGGTTGGCGTCGCCCCGCAACTGGTCGGCAGGCCGACCATCACCGGGGATGGTGACGGTAAGCTGCGCATCGGGGATCGCTTTCGACTGGCGTCACGTCCGGTGCCCTCGCATATGGTCGCCGGGCCGGGCGCCACTCTCCAGGTCGGCGACGACGTATCGATAGGCCATGGCGCAGCCATTGCTGCGCATGAGCGCATCCAGATCGGCGATGGCACGCGCATCGGACCGTTCGTCATCATCATGGACACGAACTTCCACAGTGCGGGCGACCAGTCGCTGCAGCACGACTGCCAGCCCGTCACCATCGGTGCAGGTTGTCGCATCGGCAGCAGGGTGACCATCACGCGCGGCGTGACCATCGGCGATGGCGCGGAGATTCTTGCCGGCAGCGTGGTGTCGTCAGCCATCCCGGCGGGTGTCTGTGCCGCTGGGGCGAGGGCGCGCGTGATCGGCCGCGCCGGCGAGATGGCGTCGCGATGGGAGAGTCCGGCCGCGCGATTGCCGGAGCTGTTGATGGTGTCGCTGGGCCTGAAATCACCGCCCGATCTCGATGGCACCCCGATACCGGCGCAGCTGTGGACCGATGCGCAGGTTCCGCGCCTGCTGCAGGCCATTGAAGATGAAATCGGGATTGCCGCGGATTACGCCACCATCCGCGGTGCCACCACCTATGCCGATATCGCGGGCGCCTTGCAGCAGACCCCGCGCCGCTGAATCCCTCAGCCCTGGCTCAGGGTTGCGTATTCCGCGGCGCTGAGTGGGCGACTCTCGAGGTGCTTGAGGCTGTCACGCAGGTGGCTGTCGATGCGCATGCCAAGCAGCGTCACGCTGACACCGGGAGTGCTGCGGCAGAATTGAAGCGCGGCATCCAGTACCGAGCGCTGCGTCTGCTGGCCGAATGAACGCAACGCGAGGATGCGTTGCCACTTGGGCGTGGTGGCCTTGAGCTGCGCTTCATCGGGGCCGTCCTTCAACAGGCCGCCGCCGTAGCAGCCGCGCGCGATGATGCCCAGGCCACGCGCCGCCGCGGCCGCCAGGGTTCCCTGCTCCAGCGCCTGCAGATCGAGCAATCCGAAGCCGATCTGCAGCGAGGAGATGCCGGGCGCCGCGAGGCAGAACGGCGCATCCTCGGGAATCTCGGTGGCAATGCCGTAGAAGCGCAGCTTCCCCTGTGCCTTGAGTTTCTCCAGCGCCTCGAGTGCTTCGCCGAAGGCCGCCGTCTGCATGAATGCAGCGCCGGGGCTGTGCAGCTGATACAGGTCGACGTAATCGGTGCGCAGCCGCTTCAGGCTGGCTTCGAGTGCGCTGGCGAGATAGGCGGGAGAAAAATCCTGCGACAGTGCACCGGACATTCCCGCGGGCAATCGCGCGCGCTTGATGCCCAGCATCCGCACCACCGGGCGCACGATCGGCTTGATCCGCGCGATCAGGTTGCGTCGTGCGGGAAGCCGGAACCCCCCCTTGGTGGCGAGCACCACCTGGTCGCGAAGTCCGCGAAACGCCGTGCCGATCAGGGCTTCGCTTTCTCCCTGCGCGTACATGTCGGCGGTGTCGTAGAAGGTGATGCCGGAATCCAGCGCCTTGCCGAGCACATCGAGTGCCGCCTTGTTGCTGCTGCCGCCACCGGCGAACACACCGCCGATCCGCGAGCCACCAAAGCCGATCTCGGAGACCTTGAGCCCCGTGGCACCGAATGCGTTGTACTTCATCGCGAGCTCAGGCGCGCTTCAGGTCTTGCGCGAGTCGCGTCGCGGCGCGCGCGGCGATGGCCATCACCGTCAGGGTCGGATTCTTCTCCGCCGCAGTCGTGAAACAGGCCGCGTCGCAGACCAGGACGTTCTGCGCATCGTGCACGCGGTTCCAGGCATCGACGACGCCGTATTCCGGCTTCGCGTGCATGCGCGCGGAGCCGCCATAGTGCGCGATGGTGCCCGGATACAGGGTCGGCTGCGTTTCACCGAGGGTGGCACGAAGGCCGGCATCGGCCATCACTTCCACCAAGTGCTGGCGGGCGCGCACCACGTTGTCCACTTCGGCATCGCTGTAGCGGATGCAGACGTCGAGGGTAGGCAGTCCGAACTCATCCTTGCTGGTTGCGGATGGCATGGCCCGGCATTCCGCCGACGGAATCATCGAGCCGATCATCTGCACGCCGATGACGGTGCCCTTCAGGCCGAAGCGGCTCTTGATGCGATCGCCCACGCTGGCTACACCCAGGGTCCATGAGGTGGCGAGCAACGGCGGGGAGGAATCGTAGGGCAGGCGCGTCATGTAGGCGGAAGGCGACAGTAGGCTCAACGGGCGATCCACCTGGAACGACCACCACTCGCGCGGATGATCGTGCAGGAAACGCCCGAGCACACCCTGCGAATTTCCCAATCCACTTGGGAAGGCGCTGGAAACCGAGTTGTGCAGCAACTTCGTCGAGCCGAGCGGTCCGCATGCGACCACCAAGGCGTCGGCGCGAATCCGCTCGGTGCGACCGGTGCGCCGGTCGAAGTAAACCACGCCATCCACTTTGCCCTTTTCGGCGGACCACTCCAGTTGCAGCGCATGCGCGCCGGTCCGCAACCTGAAATTGGGTGAGCCCAGCAGCGGCCGCACGATGCCCGAGTAGCTGTTGAAGGCGGTGCCGCGATGGACCAGCATGTTCGGCGAGCCATCGGCAAGCGGATAGCTCGTGAAGCCCTGGCCGAACTTGTTGGCTGAACGCTCCACGACTTGCCAGTCCGCGGGCAGGCGGCTCGGATAAGAGGCATAGCCGCCGGGAAGCTGCGGCACATCGCGAGGGTCCGCGGTGATGTCGAGCGTGCGTTCCATTTTCTCGTAGTAGGGCGCGAGTTCCGCGTACGAGATCGGCCAGCGGAAGCGCTCGTGCAGTCGCTCGCCTTCGGTGAAATCTTCCGGCGCGAAGCGCGGCACGGCGCCGGTCCAGTTGTTGGAAAGTCCGCCCGGCGCGTACTTCACGTAGCACAGCGTGCGCGGGTCACCCGACACCGCGTGGCCGGCTTCCTCGCCCAGGGGCGGAGTCTTGCGAAACAGGTTCTTGCCGCCGAGGCGCAGCAGCAGGCCGTTCTGGAAATCCGTGCCGGCTTCCAGCATGGTCACGGAAATTCCATTCTGCACGAGCTCGCGCGCAGCCGCGGCACCTGCCGGACCGCTGCCGATGACTACGACCTGACGATCATCCTGCATGTCTGGACTTAGTACTCGCTGTCCAGCAGGGAGCGGGCAAAGCGCATCGCCGCGTAAGTGAACGGCACCTTCACGAACAGGCGTTCGCGCATGCGCCCGAGCCGGTTCGGCTTGAACCAGTTGGGCAGGAAGCGGGCCTGGCCGCCGTTCGCGCTGAATGGATCGGCCTCGTTGCTGCCGCCGTCTTCCCAGGTGAAGGCCAGCATCGGGCGCGGCACGCTGGTGCGGTTGGTCATGCCCCGGTGCCACACGTTCGAGCTGCGGATGAGCACGTCGCCGCGGTTCATGGGAACGCGTGCGCTGTTGCTGGCCACGCGCTCGAGTACGAACCGCGTGTACTTGTAGAACCGTTTGTGCGTGCCGGGAATGACGTCGGTCGCGCCGTTCTCGATGACGGTATCGACCACCGCCACGTTGGCGATCATGAAGTCGCGCGTGAACGGACGGTCGATGTGCCAGTGCTGGGTATGGCTGCCGGGAAGGTTGAAATTGCAGCCCACGTTGGGCATCCGCAGCACCTTCGGGTGCAGCTCCTTCAGGAAATCGATGATGCCGCCATCCTGCAGCGTGTCGTAGGCAAAGCGTGCGCCTGCGCCTGGAAAGCAGTTCAGATGCCCGCTCATCAGGCCGCCACCGGAGAACAGCGCGCCCGACTTCGTTACCGCGTCGAATTCCTGCGACAACCCCTTGTGCAATTCAATGAGCCGTTCCGGCGAAATGACATTGCGCAGGATGAAGTAACCATTGCTGGCGTACTCCTGCCTGGCGCGTGCTTTCTCGCTTTCGCTAAGTCTGTACATGGCTGCCACCAATGAATCGCTCCAGATCTATATCAAACAAGTCGCAGCGATCACCGGCCGTCAGGCGGCGGCGATCAGGCTTGCGTAGCGCCGTACCGCGTTGGCGCACTGCTGGCGCGGCGTGAAGCGCTCGCGCACCGTCTGTCGGGCACGCTCGCCCATCGCGCGACACAGCTCGCGGTCATCCAGCAAGGTGGCCATGGCGGTCGCAACCTCTTCCACCGAACGCTCGGGGACGAGCCAACCATCCTGGCCATGCGTGATGATTTCAGGAACGCCGCCCGTGCCGCATGCAATCACTGGCTTGCGCATCGCCATGGCTTCGACGATGGACAAGCCGAATGGTTCGCCATGCGAGGGGTGCACGAACAGGTCGAATTCCTGCAGGAACGGCCGCACGTCGCTCTGGAAGCCGCCGAAATGGAGGCGATCCGCGATGCCGCCCTCGCGCGCGCGCCTCTCGTACTCCGCCCGCATCTCGGGTACGTCGGCACCCAGGATCATGATGTGCAGGTCGGGAAAGCGGTTGCGCAACTGCGAAGCCGCGCCGATCAATTCAAACTGGCCCTTCCACGGATTCATGCGCGCCGCGATGCCCGCGAGCGGCGCGCTGGCGGGTATGCCGAAGCGCTCGCGAATCGACGGGCGGGTGACGGGCAGGGCATCAGGATCGAAGTACTCCGCATCCACGGCGTTGTGGACCGTGAATATCTTCTCGGTCGGGATGCCGATGCCGATCAGGCTGTCGCGAATGGAATCGGACACCGCGAACACGGCCCTGGCATTGCGCATGCCCCACAGGGTTGGCCTGGACAGGTCGACCGGGTGCGCATGCATGTGCACGACCGAGATCGCGCCGGACATGTACCCCAGCAGCGTTGCATAGCTGGCATCGCGTGGACGATCCGTGGCATGCACGATCTGGATGCGGTGCTTGCGTATGAAGGCCGCCACCTTCACCAGCGACGAAAGGCTTGGCCCATACGCGAGCGCCTTGCCCAGCCTGCCCTTGCCGGCGAGGCTGCCGGCCGGCTTTCCCAGCGGCAGGAAGGTGCTGACCACATGCTGCATTCCGGCCAGGCGCACGCGCATGTCCGCGGCGTCCACGGCCTCGCTGTTGGATACGACGAAGACCCGAACTTCATCCGGAGTGAAATTCTTCATGAGCATGAGGTGTACAGCGACGTCCGCACCGCACTGATCGCGAGTATTCAGGAACAGCAACCGGATTGGCATATCAAGGCTTGGCGGGGAACGGATTCATCGTCTAGGCAGGCGGCTGCATACTTTTACCACGAACCATATTGCATGGCATCGCCACGGTTCGCGAACTGAAGCCTAAGGACGGGATCAAGTGCGGCAGCGGCGCCGGATCCCACATCACAATTGTGTAATCCTTGAAATCCACGACACCGTGTCCTCAGGCTGTATTCGTGCAGGATATGTCACTTGTGGGTCGTTGCTGTCGAGGCCTTGGGTACGACGGTTTCGCAGACTCTCCGGCATCCAGTCCGGCGTTGCTTGATGCAGTTCGAGGTTGTCGCGGACAATGAGCGGATGAGGGACTGGCGTGCATAGAATTGCGCTTGCGATCGAGAAAGGCTCGGGTGCCGGCAAGGCACCGTTGCGCGATCCCAGTGGCGAGAAAGCGCCAAGGGACTATCTCTTCGACGAGGCGTTCTCGCCGGCTTGGGACGAATCCATCGTCGGCACCGGCCCCTCTGGAGGTACGCGCGGGCGCTGGCGCATGGCTGGCGAAATCCTGCGCCGACAGACCGAGTACGACGCCGTCATTACCTGGGGCGAGAAGCTCACTTTTGCATTGTTGATGCAACAGCGCATCGCGCGCATCAGCAAGCCGCATGTCGCCCTGATGTATCAATTCGAGAAGCCGAACATCCGGGTCCCGATGGCCCTGCTGAAGAAGAGCCTGCACGCAGTGGTGACATGGAGCTCGGTGCAGCGACGCGTGCTGATCGACGAGATCGGGTTTCCGGCCGAGCGTGTGTATCTGATCCGCCACTACGTGGACCAGGTTTTTTACAGTCCTCGAGAGGCTGGCGGCGAGATGATCAGCGCCGTCGGCGCAGAGATGCGCGATTACGCAACGCTGAAAGAGGCACTGCGGGGAACAGGTATCCGCTGCCACATCGCCGCGGATCATGTGCGCATACCCGGCCGCTTTCGCCTGCTCAACGATCGCCGCGTCCCGATCGAAGACATCGGCGGCCCCGCAGATGGCGGTATCACCCAGGGCCGCATGACGCTGCTCGAGCTGCGCGATCTCTACGCGCGCTCGCGGTTCGTGGTCATTCCGCTGCTGTCCTCGGATACGGACAACGGCGTCACATGCATCCTGCAAGCAATGGCCATGCGCAAGCCGGTGATCTGCACGCGCACGCGCGGGCAGGTGGATGTGATCGAGGACGGCGTCACCGGGTTGTATGTGCCGATCGGCGATGCGGCCGCGTTGCGCGCGGCGATCTTCTCCCTGTGGAACGATCCCGAACGCGCAAGGCAAATGGGACGCAACGCGCGTGCCTACATCGAGAAGTACCACACGCTGGAGATGTTCACCTCCACCGTCAGGTCGGCTGCTGAAGCCTCGGTGGAAGGTCGCGCCGCGCCGGAAGCATGGTGGGAAGAGCGCTCGGTTCTTGCATAATCTCTGCGCGGACCGGCAGGTGCCGGCGACGGCCCGCAGTCCATCGGGCCGACATCACATATATAGACGAAATGCCTCGTAGCCGAATGCGACTACAGCTACTGTTAACGAATATTTTGAGCACATCTAGCGGTGAGGGTCGGGTTCGATGCTGAAGGATGCTGGGCGTATTCTGATCATAGGTGCAGGCCCCACGGGCATTGGTGCCGCCTACCGCCTGAAGAAGCTGGGCTACACCAACTTCAAGGTCCTCGAAGCGGGTCCTAATGCGGGCGGCTTGGCCAGCAGCTACGTCGACGACAAGGGTTTCACCTGGGATGTCGGCGGCCACGTCCAGTTCTCGCACTACGACTACTTCGATGATGCGATGAACGAGGCGCTGGGCAAGGAGGGCTGGCTGCACCATGAGCGCGAATCGTGGGTGTGGATGGCCGACCGCTTCGTGCCGTATCCCTTCCAGAACAACCTGCGCTACCTGCCCAGGGACATGATCGCCAAGGCCGTGCGCGGCCTTGCCAATCGTCCGCCGCGCACGCCATCGCCGAACCAGGATTTCGGCAGCTGGATCCTGCAGACCTTCGGCGAAGGCATTCGTGACATCTTCATGGCGCCCTACAACTACAAGGTGTGGGCGTATCCGGTCGAACGCATGTGGGCGGGCTGGGTGGGTGAACGTGTTGCGGTCGTCGACCTCGGGCGCTCTCTCGACAACATCTTCCTGGAGAAGGACGACCTCTCCTGGGGACCGAACAACACCTTCCAGTTCCCCAAGGCCGGCGGTACCGGCGCGGTGTGGCGTGCACTCGCCAAGCTGGTCGGCGATGAATATTTCCAGTTCAACACGCGTGTAAAGACGGTGGACTGGAAGAACAAGGTCGTCACCACCGAAGGCGGCGAACGCCTGCAGTACGACCAGATCATGAGCACCATGCCACTCGACGTGCTGGCCACGGCACTGTCGCCGGGCATCGATGCAGTGAGCGAGGCGGCGCCGCAGCTGCTGCGCTCGAGCTCGCACATCGTGGGCGTCGGCCTGAAGGGCGAGATGCCGGCCAAGCTCGCGAAGAAGTGCTGGATGTATTTCCCCGAAGACAATTGCCCGTTCTATCGGGTGACGGTGTTCTCGCACTATTCGCCCAACAACGTGCCGGAGCCCGGCAGCGGCAAGTACTGGTCGTTGATGACGGAGACCAGCGAGTCTTCGGTGAAGCACGTCAATCGCGCGACGCTGGTGGAAGAAACCATCCAGGGCCTGCTCAACACCGGCCAGATCACCAGCCGCGACCAGGTGGTCAGCGTGTGGAGCTACACCGCCGAGCACGGCTATCCCACGCCTTCGCTCGAACGCAACCAGCTGCTGAAGAAGATCGAACCACCGCTGGCGAAGGCCGGCGTGCACTCGCGCGGCCGCTTCGGCGCCTGGCGCTACGAAGTCTCGAACCAGGATCACTCCTTCATGCAGGGCGTGGAGTGGGTGAACGCGTCGCTGCTCGATGTGCCGGAAACGACGGTGCGTTTCACCGAGACCGCCAATTCGATGTGGGGCAAGACGCGCTGAGGCGCGCAGCCGAGGAGAGGAAGCGTGAACGTATCAGTCGTCATCTGCACCCGGAATCGTCCCGATACGCTTGGGCAGGCGCTGGAGAGCGTCGCCGAGTGCGACTACCCGAGCTTCGACGTCCATGTGATGGACCAGAGCACCGACGACAAATCGCAGAAGGTGGTCGAGGAACTCGCCGCGCGCTTCGCGCAGAAGCTGAAGATCAACTACCACCACCTCGACAAGGCCGGTCTTTCGCGCGCCTACAACCTCGGCATCGCGGCTTCAGCCGGCGAGATCATCGCGTGCACCGACGATGACGTGGTCGTGCCGAAGGACTGGATCGCGCAGATCGCCAAGGTCTTCGCGGCCGACAAGGACGCGGGAATTCTTTACGGGCAGGTGCTGATACCCAGGAGCCTGGTCGAGGCCGAGCGCAATGGCCTGGTCGTGCCTTCGCTGCCGATCCCGAAGTATGAACGCATGATCAGGGGTGGCACGCGCTACAAGGTGTTCGGCATGGGCGCGAACTACGCGCTGCGCCGTTCCGTGTTCGAGCGCGCCGGTCCCTTTGACGAAGCGCTGGGCGGCGGCGGTCCGCTGCGTTCATCGCAGGATTACGATCTGGCATACCGCATTTACCGCACCGGTTACGCCATCGTGCTGGCGCCGGACGTGCAGGTCGATCACTACGGCTCGCGCACTCCCGACCAGTGGCCGGGAACGATGAAGGCGTACGGTATCGGTGATGGTGCTTTCTATTCCAAGCACATCCGTTGCGGCGACCTGCTGGCGTTCACGCTGTTCAGCAAGGTGCTGCTGGTGGCCGGTGCGCGCTTCGTGAAGACGGCGTTGCTCCAGCGCAAGATCCGTCACGACGACTACGTGGCCAACCTGTTTGTCGGTGTGCGCGAGGCCTGGAAGTTCGACATCGACTCGAAGAGCCGCCTGTACCGCGAGACCGCCACGGCGAAGATGACGGTCACGGAAGCCAACGCTGTAAGCGGCGTGCAGCGGCAGAAGTAGAACCCCCTGCTGCCTACGCAGCGCACGACTACGCAGCGCGCCGGCGCGGCAGCTTGTTACGTATGCCGCCGGTGATGCGGCTCACCTGCGCCGTGTCGACGCCGCCCATCAGGTACAGCGCGACGAAGTAAACAGCCAGGGCAACGGGTGCGGCAAGCCAGGGATTGAGGATGCCGCGCAGTCCCAGCGCCGCTGCCGCCATGGCAATACCCGCGAGTGCTCCCTTGCCCAGCACCCTGGCCAGCGCGCGATTGATCACGCCATGCGGAATCATGTACAGGGCGACGGCGACCAGCAGCACTTCGCACAGCACGCTGGATACGCACACGCCCAGACCGCCATTGCCGTAGTGCTTCTGGAACCACGGGATCAACAGCGGATTCAGCACCAGGCGCAGCGCCACGCAGCCGAATTGCGCGGATGCCCACGCCACCTGCCGTCCCGCCGCCAACAGCGCACTGCCCAGCGGCATGCTGAAGTAAACCAGCAGTACCAGCCCCGACAGCACCACCAGGTTCTGGCTCGCAGGCGCATAGCCGCTCTTGCCGTAGATGGCGATGCCGAGGTCGCTGTACAACGCGCATCCCAGTGCCAGCGGAATCGCCAGCAGGCCCGTGCCATTGATCGACTTGCGCAGGGTCGCCTTGTACTGGTCGAGATCCTCGACGATCAACCGTGACAGCGTTGGATAGAGCGAGGCAATCAGCGCGGCGGAGGGCACGATCAGCGTACCCACGAGCTTCTGCGCTGCTGCGTTCCAGCCGAAGACCTCTGGCGTGGCGAGCTTCGACAGCGAGATGGTGTCTACGAAACCCAGCGAGGTCATGGCCGCTGAAGACGCGAGGAACGCCCAGCCGTTGCGCGTGAGGAAGGCAATTTCGCGGCGATCGAAGCTCGGTTTGCTGACGCCGATCTTGTGCGTGCGCGTGGTGATCAGCGGCAGTATGAGGAAGCTGGCGGCGGCGGTTGCGATCGCCACCGGCATCAAGCCACCACCCATCAGCAGCACCGGCAGGACTATGGCCGCGCCAAGCAGCTGTGAGCCGATGCGGCCGATGGCGGTTACATCGGTGCGTTCGAAGCCGCGCGCGGCATCCTGGTAAGCCGCACTCACTGACAGGAACAGCGCCTGGAGCGCGAACAGTCCCAGTATCGGCAGGAAGCTGAGTGGATACAGCCACCATGACAGCAGCGCCAGGCACAGCGAAGCGACGATGCTCGAACCGATACGCCAGGCGATGGAACTGCCCAGCAACACACCCGAGCGTCGGTGGTCCTGTGCGATCTCACGCGGCAGCACGCCGTTGTGGCCCCATTCCACGAACATGAACGCGAAGCCGCACAGGTTCATCGCGAGGTTCACAAGGCCGAAATCGTTGGGACCGAGTTCGCGCCCCATGACTGCGTTGATGAAGATCGACAGGGGAATGCCGAGGAACTGCGCCCCCACGAGGATCAGGGTGTTCCGCAGGACCGAACCCTGTTTAGGAGGCATTGCTTGAGCGACTTCTGACATGCGCGCGGACGGATCGCGGAATTGCGAGGGAACACTATGTAAGCTCATCCGGCAAAGCAAGCGCGCTCGTCACGCTTTCAGGCGCGGGAAATCCTTGTACCAGCCACGGATACCAACCTCATCTTGAAGCGTCGCGCGCCCGGCTGCGGCGCCCACTGCACGCGTGATAAGGTTCCGCATCGTGCTCGATCACCACCACAGAAGTCTCGGCGCGCACACGCTGGCTGAGTGCCGATGAAATACACGCCACGCTCCGTGGGCGAGATGTCGAAACCAATGCCTGCTCCGGCTGGACGTCGTCCGCCAGCGGCTCGTCGCGGGCTGCGTTCGGTTGCCCGGAAAGCTGCGGCTTATGCGCCGCTCCTGTTCCTGTTCTGGTTCATGTTTTATCAGAACCTGCCCGAGGACCTGAATGGAATGGCATTCAAGCCTTTCAGCACGCTGGGCGCCGTAGACCGGCTGATCAAGATCGGCACGATCGTTCTCGCGTTGTCCGTGCTCATCGGAAGATTGGCGGTTTCGCGCCAGATGCTGAAGAACATCAATCCGGGGCTGGTGGCGATCATGGTGCTCATTCCACTGGGCACCATCTGGTCCATAGATTCGAGTGCGACCATTCTCAGGTACGTCACGCTGCTGGGCATTGTCCTGCTGTGCCTTGCGATTCCGGTGGCTGGATGGGATCGACAGCGCCTCCAGGAGATAGTGCTTCCGCCGGTGATGTTCATCCTGGTCGCCTCACTCGCGATCGGCGTTGTTTCTCCGCAAAGCGTCAAGGAGGTCGGTACCGACATCTCCCTGAACAACGCTTGGCACGGCATCACTTTCCAGAAGAACCAGTTCGGTACGACGGCGAGCATCGTCACCATCCTGTGTGTGCACAAGGTGCTCGCTCCTGGGAAGCACACGTTCTGGACCTTCGTGGGAATCGGCACTGCGCTGCTGTGCCTGGTTCTTTCCAGGAGCAGTACGTCGCTGCTGTCCATGCTGCTGGTCGTGATGTACATGGTGATGGTGCTCAAGGTGCCGGTGGTCAAGCGGCGGTTTACAACCCTGGTCACAGTAGGGGTGTTCTCGACGATCCTGGTCTATGAGCTGGCGGTGCAGAACCTCATCCCCGGCGTGCAGACCCTGCTCGCGCCAGTCATGCACCTGACTGGCAAGGACATGACTTTCTCCGCTCGCAGCATCATCTGGGACGTCATCAAGCAGCACAGCGCCGGCGCGCCCTGGCTGGGAACCGGATATGGCGCGTACTGGACCGGCCCCAATCCTGGTTCGCCGTCCTACATATTCATTGGCCTGATGTATTTCTATCCGACAGAGAGCCACAACGGCTACCTGGAGATCCTGAATGACCTGGGCCGTGTGGGTTTGATCTGCCTGCTCCTTTTCCTCATCTCCCATGTGCGGCAAGCGCTGCAGCTGATGAAGTTCGATCGCGGACAGGCAGTGCTGTACCTCGCCTTGTTGTTCCAGCAGATGGTGGACAACCTTTCGGAGAGCGAGTGGTTCTCGAGAACGGCTACTTGCACCATCCTGCTGCTCGGCAGCGCCTGCCTGTCCCGCGCGCTGTCTGAAAAGCGCGCGAGTGCGGAGCCGGTGGTGGCTCGTACCGGAGGTCGTTGAATTCCAGGCCTCTTCCGGAAGGCGTCGCGATATGCCCACAACTCTCGGGCACCGGAATATCACCGTATGCTCCGCTGCTTCTCGTGACTGCTGCCGGAATCCAGGAATGCGCAGGAAACAGGGCTTCGTTGCTGCTCAGCTGTTGATCTCCTGCCTGCTCGCGCGGGCCGGAGAAGTCGATGCTCCGCGCGCGCCTGTCTTCAGTGCTACCGAACAGGAAATCATCGCGACGCTGGCTCCACGGCGTCTTCCGCCACCGCCGCCCGACAAGACCAATCGCTTCGCAGATGATCCCGTCGCGGCGGAGTTCGGGCGCAAGCTCTTCTTCGATCCGAGGTTCTCCGGACGCTTGCTCGAAGGGGACAATGACGGCAGCATCAATACCCTTGGCAAGAAGGGCGAGACCGGCCGCGTGTCATGCGCCGGCTGCCATGTGCCGCAATCCGGTTTCCTGGACAGCCGCAGTCTCGGGCACTCCATTTCACTCGCCGCAGGCTGGGGGCGGCGCCACGCGCCATCGTTGAACGATGTAGGCCAGGTCAGGCTGCTCATGTGGGATGGTCGGCGCGATTCGCTCTACAACCAGATCTTCGAGGTGATCGAATCGCACGTCGAGATGAACAGCTCGCGCCTGTTCGTGGCCCAGCAGTTGTCGCGCTTTTACCGGAAGGAATACGAACGCATCTTCGGCAACCTCCCGGACTTCAACGACCCGCGGGAATATCCGCAGCTGCAGGCTGACGAGACCGGCTGTCGGCCCGCGGGCCCAAGCCCGAGGTCCGCCTGCGATGGCGTTGTGCGCGGTATTCCGGGTGACCGCGGCGACTTCGATGGCCTGTCCGCAGAAAAGCAGGAAGCCGTCACCCGCGCCGTCGCCAACATGGGCAAGGCCCTGGCGAGCTATGAACGGAAGCTTTCATGCGGGCAGGGAAGATTCGACGCCTGGAGCAACGGCCAGAAGGATGCACTGTCGGATGCGGAACAACGCGGCCTCAAGTTGTTCGTGGGCAAGGGAAAATGCGTGCAATGCCATTCGGGTCCTTACTTTTCGGACCAGAAATTCCACAACGTCGGTCTGGTTCCCCAGACCGTGGCCATAGCGTTCCGCGATGTCATCGATGACGGCGCATATGGTGGGATCGGTGCGGCGATGAAGGATCCGCTCAATTCCCGCGGCAAGTTCAGCGATGGTGACGATGGGCGGCTGCCGCAAGTTCCGGCTGAAGAACTGAAGGGTGCCTACAAGACACCGATGCTCCGCTGCGTGAACCAGCGCCTGGGCTTCATGCATACCGGTCAGATCACCGACCTCGGTGCGGTGATCGAGTTCTTCAACCAGGGTGGCTCGCCCATGAGGCTGATCGGCAGGAATGAACTCACGCCACTTGGCTTGAGTGCATCGGAGAAGGCGGATCTG
This sequence comes from Pseudomonadota bacterium, assembly GCA_037200665.1. GTDB lineage: Bacteria > Pseudomonadota > Gammaproteobacteria > Steroidobacterales > Steroidobacteraceae > ZC4RG30. The sequence goes on from JBBCGD010000004.1 coordinate 332,108, forward strand.
CTGATGTTCCTGAAGACCCTTGATGGTCCAGGGTCAGCGCAGGAACTGCTCAGTCCCTGACGGCTTCAGGGCGACAGCGTAAGGTCGATGTTAGCGATTACCGGCGGGTAATTCATGGGTGCGTTGATGGGCAGTATCTCGAAGGTATTCGTCCCCGTTATCAAGTCACCCACCGGCACATCGACCAGCATCGAGATATTCCCACCTGAGCCGAAGCCCCCGGTAAGCGAGCTGTTGATGGCGGTGACTTCAAGTGCGGTGAGCGTTCGAGTCCGCCATGTGCCGCCGTTGAACCGGTATTGCCATCCCCAGGTCGTGGTCGCCGTGTATTGGGGGACATTGAAGAAGCCATTGAAGCTCAGGCGCGCGCTGGTCACGCCGCTCGTATTGACGTTCTTGAATTGCAGGGAAGGGATCCTGTTGACCGGATCATAGATGCCCGCCGGCTTGCCGCTGGTCGTTCCGTCCTGCAGCTGGTATCCGAGGTTCATCACCGTAGTCGGCATGACTCCCGCCACGTAGCCGAAGCCCGTGTAGGTTCCATCGTCGAATTGTCCGGTATCTCGTACGTCGTGCCGTGCGCGATGACAGGGCCATCAAAACCGATGTTGTCCCAGTGCAGGACCGCGTCCGGCAGGGAAAAGTATTTGGCGGTATGGTGGTTGCGCGTTCCGACGTGCACGTATCCGCGGGTGAAAGAAAGGTTGATCGGCGCCGAGTAGATCTTGTGCAGGTTGGTGAAGGTCTGTCCGTCGTCGGTGGAATAGTCCGTTCCGTAAACATCCACGTTGGTCTGGGAGACCTGAATCTCGTAGTGATTCATCGCGCCCGGTGAAATGTTCACGCAACCGATGGTGCTCGTCGACGGCAGGATGGTCGGAGCGTATTCGTTGTAGACCATGACATTGACCGCGCTCGCCTGCGTAGCGGAGCAGAAGCCCGATCCCTGCGAGAACTTCACGATGATGCCGTTCCTTGGTACCGGTCCGGCTTCGAAATTCTGGAACTCCTGGAAGGTAGGGGCCTGCACGGGATCAGGAGTGATGGTGATCGAGGGATATCCGCCGAGCAGCTGGTATCCGTCGCCATCATCGACATCGAAATCTATCTTGCCGGTTCGTCCTGCAAAATCGAACGGCTGCCGGATCATGTACGAGTTGTTGCCGAAGGGTTGCAGCGCTATCGCGGTCAGCAGCTGCGAGCCGCGCGTTCCGCGCGGATCACAGATCAATGTGTCGTTGGGTGGATAGACGCTGGTTGAACTCAGCGACGCCTTGCACGCGGGAATCGGCGCGGTCGTCACGTAGTTCGCGACATTGCCGCCGTCACCCGATATGGTCTGCGGCACCAGATGGGCAGCGCCCCAGTTGGCGGAATTCAGGTCTCCTGCCCGGCCTCGCGCAGTTGCCGGCCCCTGGTCAAAGGTATCGCAGAAGGCGGGGCTGCTCAGATTGCAATTCGAATTGGCGCTCGTCTGCGCCGCAGGTGTCCCGCTGGCTTGGGCGGAATTGCCGCTCTCACCAGCCGAGTTCGACGCGGACACCACGTAGTAGTAAGCCGTGCCGTTGGTGAGCGCGGTGTCGGTGTAGGACGTCGAGGTTGGGGCAGCAACCTGGTTGTACGCGCCACCACTGGTCGTGGCGCGCTTGACGCGATAGCTCGTCGCGCCGCTGCTCGCCGACCAGGTGAGCGCCACCAGCGCGTTGCCGGCAGTGGCTGTCAGATTGGCAGGCGCTGCGGGAACCGACACCGATGCGACGGGCGTAGCGGTGGCCTGGGTAGAGTTGCCGCTCTCACCAGCAGAGTTCAGCGCCGAGACCACGTAGTAGTAAGCCGTGCCGTTGGTGAGCGCCGAATCCGTATAGGAAGTCGAGGTTGGGGATGTGAGTTGCACGTAGGGCCCGCCACTGGTGGTGGAGCGCTTCAGGTTGTAGCTGGTCGCATTGCTGATTCCGGTCCACTGAAGTGTGACCGAGGCGTTGCCGGCTGTGGCGACGAGGCCCGACGGCGTGCTGGGCACGGAAACCGAAGCTGGAGGCGGATCACTCTTTCTTGTTGAGCAGCCCGCAAGTAGCGCCAGACATCCCGCGAACATGATTCCGCGCAATGCGCTGGGATTGGTACGGTGCTTAAACATCTGGCCTGCCTCTGACTGAGGGATTGTCGGAAAAAACCACGATGCTTCGTGGCCGGTTCTGGATGGTAGAACCGCGATCACCACAGGGGAAATGTCGCGAAAAACGAGCACATCCGAGCGCAGTGAAGGTAGTGCTTTTGACGATAAGAATCCCGCGCAGCCCGACCGAACCGTGACACGGGTCGATCTCGCATCGCGCATCAATTTCCGGTGGTTTCAGGCCACCTGCTTGATTTCACAATTCACAATCCCGAACATGGACAGACAGGCATCGAATGCCTATTCTTCCAAAGCAATGGTCAGCTGGCGGAGTCGGAAATCCGGGCTGTTTCCATCATTCTCCGCAAAGCCAGGTTGACTAATGGGATCCAATCCTCTGCAGGCGCAGTCGCTCGTAAGTGCGGCTCGCGAGTTACTGATCCCCGGGTCCGGCTACGAGCAGGTTGACCGCATCGTCACTGGCCTGAAGCGCAGTGACCTCTCGGGTGTTGCGTCCCTGCGCCCGCTGAGAGTGAAGATCCTCGGCAACATCACCACCGACTACATCACCGACTACATCAGGTTGATGCTGGTGCGTGCCGGGTATGCGCCCTCGCTCGAGGCTGGCCACTACGGCAGCCTCGTCCGGGGCCTGATGGGTGAAGTGGCATTGACACCTGACGCCTGCGATGCGGCAGTTGTCATCCTCACTCATCGGGACATCCAGTTTCCGCCGCGGCCGGGCGCGACCATGGCCGAGGCGCGCGAGCTGGTGGAGCGTGAGGCGGGCTTCTGGTCATCGCTTCTCGAGCACTGCAAGGTGCCAACGGCCATAGTTTCGTTCGATCTTCCTCCTTACCGCGTCCTGGACGAGCAGGACGGGCTCGCTGCCGGCGGCCTGTCGTGGCACGTCAAGATGACGAACCTCGAGCTCGCGGCGCGGCTGCCTGGTACGGCCGCCTTCATCGATGCGGAAGCGCTTCAGTACCGCCTCGGAGCTGCACGGTGGCATGACAGCCACCTGTATCACCTGTGCAAGCAACCCTTCTCCATGGAGGCGCTGCCCGAAATCACCCATACCATCGTGGCGGCGCTCATCGGACTGCTGGGACGTGGTCGCAAGGTGCTGGCGCTGGATCTCGACAACACCCTGTGGGGCGGAGTGATCGGAGACGATGGCCTGCAGGGCATCGAACTGGGTCCCGAAACTCCGGACGGCGAGGCATTCGTCGCGTTCCAGAGATACATAAAGAATCTCTCGCAGCGGGGGATCATCCTGGCGGTGTGCTCGAAGAACCGCGACGAGGTGGCGCGCTCGCCGTTCCATAAGCATTCCGCCATGGTGCTCAAGGAGGATGACATCTCCTGCTTCGTGGCGAACTTCCAGGACAAGGCCTCGAACCTGCGCCACATTGCCAAGACCTTGAACATCGGCATCGATAGCATCGTCTTCGTCGACGACAACCCGGTGGAATGCGCGTTGATCCGCAGCGAGTTGCCGGAAGTGCTGGTCGTCGAATTGTCCGAGGACGCTTCCGACCACATCCGCGCCCTCGAGGCTTCCAAGGCGTTTCCGCTGCGCACGCTGACTTCCGAGGATCTCGGGCGCGTGGCTTCTTACCGCGCCATGGGCGCTGTCAGGGACGCGGCCGCTGCTCCCGGGACTGACATGGAACAGTTCCTGGCCGGGCTGGAACCTCAAGCCTTCGTCGAGAAGGTTGATTCGAGCAGCGTCGATCGCATCGTGCAGCTGATACGCAAGACCAACCAGTTCAAGCTGAACTTGAGCACCTTCCAGGAAGCGGATATTTTCGAAGGCGCCGACGGAGTCGTGGCGCTGCGCCTGGCTGATCGCCTCCAGGACTATGGCATCGTCGCGATCGCGGTCACGAGGCCAGCCGATGGCATCCTGAATATCCAGAACTGGGTGATGAGTTGCCGCGTCTTCGGGCGCCGACTGGAGAACCTGATGCTGGAAATATTGCGCGACAAGGCGCGACAGCTCGGCTGCACCAATATCCAGGCGGGTTACGTGGCCACGGAAAAGAACGTGATCCTTCCCGAAGTGCTGCTGCGGATCGGATTCACGGCCGCGGCGAATACCTACAGTACCGGCGTGCAGGCTGGCTCCGTGGAACCCCATTACATGACCATCATCTACAGGCGATAGAACCATGGCAGAACTGAGTCGTGCAGAAGTACAGCTGAAACTCCAGGATGTGTTCCGGGCAGTCTTCGACGATGACTCGCTGGTTCTGACGGATGCGACCACCGCTACTGATATCGCGGGCTGGGACAGCCTGCAGCAGGTCAAGATCATCCTTCATTGCGAGAAGGCGTTTGGAATCCGCCTTCGCGCACGCGACATCAACGGGCTAGAGAACATCAGCGAGATGACCGATCACTTGGTCGCAGCGGTGAACAAAGCCGCCCGCAAGTAAGGCATCGCGATGCTGTTCACCGACCCGGTTTTCATATTCGCCTTCCTGCCGGCGACGCTGGTCCTCTATTTCCTTGCCCGCAAGTATCTTGGTGGCAGGGCCGCGATTTTTTTCATGGTGCTCGCTTCCGCCGCGTTCTACGGCTACTGGAGCGTCAAGTATCTCGGGCTGCTGCTGGCGCAAATCCTGTTCAACTACTACTTCGCGAAGACGCTCTCGCGTACCGAGAGCAGGGCGTTGCTCTGGCTCGGCATCGGCATAAACCTCGCCCTGCTGGGTTACTTCAAGTACCGGAATTTCTTCCTCGAAAATCTCGAGCTCGCCACCGGCTGGCAATTCCATCTCGCGGCGCTGTTCGTGCCGCTGGGAATCTCGTTCCATACCTTCCAGCAGATTACGTACCTGACTGACGTGACCGATGGCGAGGAGAAAGTACCGCCACTGCCCCAGTACATTCTGTTCGTGATGTTCTTTCCGCAGCTCATCGCCGGTCCGATCGTCCTGCACCGTGAGATGGGCCGCCAGCTGGCGGCCGTCGCGGAAAACAAATGGCTGGACAAGGCGACCTTCGGACCCGGCTTCGCGATCTTCTGCTTCGGCTTGTTCAAGAAGGTATGCCTGGCCGACAACCTCGCCAACTACGTGGACGCGGTGTTCGTGTGGCCGCAGCCCCTGCAGTTCCTGGAGGCATGGGCCGGCGCGGTGGGATATGCGCTGCAACTGTTCTTCGACTTCTCCGGCTACTCCGACATGGCCGTGGGCCTGGGCCTGATGTTCGGTTTCGTGCTGCCTTTCAATTTCAACATACCGTTCGCCGCCACCAGCATGACGGAGTACTGGAAGCGCTGGCACATCACGATGACGCGCTTTTTCACCATGTACATCTATTCGCCCGTGTCGCTGGCTGCGCATCGGATGGTCGCTGAGCGCGATATCGGCGGCGTGCGGGCGTTCCTGATGTGCATCGCGTGGCCGACGATGCTGGCCTTCCTGGCCTCCGGCCTCTGGCACGGCGCCGGGTGGACATTCATCGTCTTCGGCCTGGTGAACGCCATCGGTCTCGTCATCAACCATGCGTGGCGGGAAGGCAAGATGCCGCGCCTGCCGAAGTTCCTGGGTTGGTTGCTGACGGCGCTCACTATCCTGGTGAGCCTGGTGTATTTCCGCGCGACCTCGATGACACAGGCCAATACGCTGTTGCGCGTGATGTTCTTCCCGGACGGCATTGCATTGCCGCTGTGGGCCGAAGGCCTGGCCGCGCGAGTGGGCCTGCATGTCAGGTACTTCGAAGTATTCCAGGCGGCCAACTTCACCGCGCACTTCCTGGGTGTGATGGTGCTGCTGGCCCCGCTGTCCGTCCTGTTGCCGAACCCTTCGATGCAGCCTTTCAAGGTGGTTCCATCGTTCAAGACGGCTTTTGCGCTCGCCGTGATGGTCTGGCTCACGCTGGGCTGGCTGGGTGAGCCGCGCACCTTCCTGTACTTCCAGTTCTGACTTTCCAGGCCGGGTAAATACTTTGACTGAGTGGCAGAAGTTCTTCCTGATCCGGTTTCCACTGGCAGTGCTCGCTGTTGCATTGGTGGTGGAAGTGGCGGCATCGTTGCTGCATGGAGTGACGCTGCATCGGCACAATGTCGATGACCTCGCCAATGCCGTGGCGCATGACAACCGGCCTTACAAGGTAGTGCTGCTGGGTGACAGCGTGACCCACAATGTCGCGCACAAGTACCGCATCGGCGACGCGGATGAAGTGGCCGACCTGACGACCCATGCATTCGCTGGTCTTCCCAGTTCCATGTTCCTGCTCCAGCGATACTTGGTGAGTGGCCATCGGCCGCAGCACGTGGTCATGGCCGTATCCCGCGGCATCTTCGTGCAGCCCATGGACAAGGGCATGTTCGCGTACTACGTGTCGAGCGTATTCACGCATGCGGATGAGCGTGAGTTCCTCAAAAAGTACTATGCCGACTATGTCGATTACCGCTGGCGGCCGGCGGCGTTGTCCGCCACGACGCGGATCGGCGAACCCCTGTTCAGCCTGTTGCGACACCCCGGCGATGCCATCTGGGCCGCGCCGGATTCGCCGGCGCCCAAGCCGGTGCTGGAGCAATTTGCGGACGACCGGGATGAGAATGTCTTCAACGACCGGGTCAAGGAAACCACGACCATCCGCCCGGAAGCGCGCGCAGTACTCGAAAGCGTGTGCAGCCTGAGCAAGCGCTTCGGTTTTCACCTGCACCTGCTGTGGGCCCCGATGGATTCACGTCTTCACGCCGCGCTGCAGGCCAATGGCAATCTGCAGCGCATTGATGCCCAGCTGCCGGAAATATTCACGGAATGCCAGTCACTGGTGACCGTCAACGACACCAGCGCCACGCAGGAATATCCCTATTTCGACCGCGGCCTCATCCACATCAAAGGCCTGGGCTGGGAGCAGCAGTACGCCTTGCAGCTCGCATCCTTCATTCACGGATTCCAGGCACCGGCCGTGCCCGCGGCGGACCCAAGGTAGCGGATTCTCCCGGACCTTCCAGCATGAACTCACGCCGGTTGGCATGAGTTCATCCGGGAGCGTGGCCCTGCTTCAGCTGGGATCGTAATCCAGCGTCGTCATGGTTGAAGAGCAGGGAATCCGTGTTTCATCCCATGCCGGTGCCGCCACGCCACTGGAGAAGCCCAGGTTGTCGTAGTGGCGGCTGGTCGAGGAATTGAAGTGACGGGTGATGAACCCGCCGGCCATCTTGATGTTGAAGTTGTCGTCGGCACCGCTGTGATAAAGCGCGTCACCGAAGGTCACCGTCACCGCGCCTACCGGCGGCACCGGTACCGGCGAGACACCAGTGCTGGCGGCGATGTTGGCGCAGGCATAGGGCTTGTCGTTCACGAAGATGTACGCGCGCGAATTCGACGTGTAGAGATCGAACTTGGTCGAGGCATCAACGGCCGCCAGGTACTGGTCCGCTTCGGGAATCGGATTGATCCCGGCGATGGCGCCCGAGCTGTTGAACTTGTGCCTGAATATGAAGCGCGGGCACTGCTGGTTCACTTCCCAGGTGACGTGATCGCAGATCTCGAGGTCGACCCGGGCCGGATAATCGGCGAAGGTCTGCAGCACCAGCGAGCGACCGTTGATCAGGTTGAACTGCACCGGGATGTTCTGGTCGCTGATGATCAGCTGCGGATAGCGGCGCGCGCTGCCCACCGAATTCACTTCCATCGTGGCGTGCACGTATGAATTGCTGGCGATGGTGGCTTTCTGGTTCCTGACCGTGATGCGGGTCTTGCCGTTGGTGTCCGCCGCCCAGTCCGCGTAGTTCAGCAGCAGCTCACCCTGCACGCTGCCGATCTGCCAATGGTCGGTCTCGGCGGACATGAAGGCGACATCGTAGGTGTTCGACTGCTGGCGGAACTGCTGGAAGCAGTTGCCGTCGGGCGAGCCGCACGCAATGGTGGTGAGGGTTTCGGAGAAACTCGCAGGCGTCGACATCCAGTCCATCTGCTGCCTCGCCTTCGGTGCAACGGTCACATAGGTGCGTGCGATGGCCTTGGGCCGACCCACGATGCCGTCGAACTGGCCATTGATGTAGACCTCGCCACGATCGACGATCTTCTGCAGGTCGGTGATGGTGTACCAAGGCTGGTGCGCGACGGTGTAGGTGCTGAACGAGAAAGCCTGTGCGGCCAGCGAGCGGCTGGAGATGTTGCCCTGGAAAGGGCAACCACGATCGAGGGCCTCGACCACCAGCGTCGTGGACGCCGTGATGCCGCTGTAGTGCAGGACCGTCGCGGCGTTGCTGAGGCCCTGGTAGCGGATACGCGTGAAATTCGCCTGGCCGACCACGAGCTCGTCATGCGAGCGGCCACCGGCGGGCTGGTAGAACGCACGCATCAGCGGCCGTGCGCCGGCAGCAGTCGCGGCGAGCACGTTGAAGGCCGTTGCGAAACCCAGGCTCGAGCTGCGGCTGTTCAGTTCGGCGCCCTGGTTGATGTAGTAGCGCGCTCCGTATTGCGGGTCCTCGAGGTTCGCGTTGGCCAGCACTGGCTTCGTCGCCGCGCTGGCAGTCCTGGGGACATAGAAAGCGATGCCATCATCGCGCCAGCCCGCTGCCACCAACGTCGCGTACTCCGAAGCCGAAGTGGTGTACTTCTTCTCGCGCGAAGCCTGGTAGCGGTAATAGTAATCGTCATCGGACCTGACGTCGGGATTGCCCACAACGTAGACCGGGATCAGGTCGGCTGCGGCATCGGCGGTTGTATACACGTACCCAAGGGTCGCTTCGGCCAGGCTGCGCGTGTATCCATTGACCGCGCTGGCAACACGCACGGTGATGCCATGGTCGTCAGCGGTTGCGTCTTCGAGCCGCACGGCGGGCGTCTGGTAGGTACCCGCGCAGCGATAAACCGCATTCGGGACGATCACCGAGCCATCAGAAGCCAGCTGGATGTTGTCGTCTGACGGCAATGCGTAGACGCGGTAGTCGCGCGCGTCATCGACGGCATCGAAGGTAATCGTGGCGCTGCCGCCGTTGACGGCTACCTGCACGTTGTTCAGGGCCGCAACCGCAGGCAGACTGGTGACAGGCATCGTCGTGACCGGCGGTGTCGTGACGGCTGCCGGCGTCGCCCAGGCCGACGGCGACATGCCGCTGGCACCCTGCGCGTTGATCGCCGCAACGACGTAGAAGTAGGTGGCACCGTTCACTACGCTGGAATCTATGTAGGAAGTGGATGTGGCGGTGGTGAGATCAGCATACGGACCGCCACTGATGGTAGCGCGCTTCACGGCATAACTCGTGGCAGTGCTGCTCGCCGACCAGCTCAGGCCCACCTGTGCGTTTCCGGCAGTCGCGACGAGGCTTGCGGGCGCGACGGGAGCCTGGGTGGTAACCGGTGCGGAGCTCGGTGCTTCCGCGGTGGTCTGCTCTTGCGTGCAGCCGGCCGCGAGTGCCACGTAACCCGCCGCCACCAAGGCGCGCAAGGAGATCAGCTTAAAACGCTGTTCCAACATTTCACATACTCCCGGATGCAGGTGATGTTCGAATTCCTGCGTAGGAAGAATCCTAAGTGGAGTAGCGCTGACTATCTAGGCGTCGCGAAACGCGCACAGTGGACTCGTACCAGTTCCGGAAAATTCTGCCTGAAGGCTTGTTTTCCAGTGCCGGGCGCGTGGGGAACTGTGAAGTGCGTCAGTCATGCGCCGCAGTGATCGCGGCGCACGCTGCGTATGTCACGTGGAATGGAGCGAATTGTCCGGCTGTGCCGCCCGGACAATTTCTACCTCAGGGCTTGATGACCTTGAGTGCCCAGATGCCAGCCTTCCAGTTGGCTGAATACATGATGCCGTTCGCCGCGTCGTAGCCCATGGTGAAGGGACCATCGGTGAACGTCTGCGCACCGCCCTGGTACGAAGCCCAAGGACCACCGCCCGCTTCAGGGGCCGACATGTAAGGCTGCGGACTTCCGCCATTGCCGCCAGTGTTGGCGATCTGCGTGTAGAGCGTGGTGCCGTCACCGACCACCGTGTAGTAGGTCGAGCTCAGCAGGCCGTTCGACACCTGTTCCCACGTGACGCCGTTGTCGTGGCTGCGCACCGGATAGGGCTGACCCCCCGAGTACAAGGTGCCGTCCTTGGCATAGGTGAACATGCCGCCATGGTGTACGACGGCGAAGCTCGACACCTTGGTCCAGCTCGCCCCGGCATTGGTGGTGCGCCAGAAGCCGCCGCCGTCGGTGCCGACGATCCACGTGTCGCTGTTGCCCTGTCCGGTTGCGGGATCATAGAGAAAGCCGAGTGCCAGCGATCCACTTGGCCAACCCTGCGGCGCTTCATGCAGGATCCAGCTGGTGCCACCGTCCTTGGTTTCCATGATGCCCGCAGTTCTCTGGTTTGAGCCCCAGGGAGAATGGGAACCGAGCAGGATGTGGTTGAAGTTGGTGGGGTCGACGACCATCGTCGTGACGTCGTTGGTGGCGTTCGGGATGTTGTCGTGGAAGGCCTGCGGCATCACCCAGTTCTGGCCGCCGTCACGGGACACCCAGAAGCCCAGCGTCTGGCCACGCACGCCTTGCGTTACCACGAGGTGATTGGCATCGCCCGGATCCACTTCAACGCGGATCGGGCTGTCGATATACGTCGTCTTGGTGCCGAAATCATAGGTGGTCTGCGTGCCGAGCCTGGTCCAGTTCGAACCGCGGTCGGTGGTTCTCCAGATGCCGAGCGTATCGATCGCGACGTAGATTACGTTCGGATCCACCGGCGACACTTTCAGGTAGTCCGCGCCATAAGTTGCCGAAAGGCCGGCCGCGGGCGGGGTGATGTCTTTCCATACGCCCGGCGTCAGCGTGGGGAAGGTGCCCTGCGGCGCCGTGACGGTAACCGTGGCGGTCGCCGTCAAGGTGGCGTCAGTCGAGCTCTTCGCAACCACATGGAATGTGCCGGCAGCCATCGGCGCAGTGTAGCGCCCATCGCTGGCAATCGTGCCGGCGCCGCTGGATTCCTGCACCGACCACACCACGGTCGAGCCAGGGGAATTGCTGATGGCGGCGGTGAATTGGAATACCCCGCCGTACGAGACGACGGCTGTCGTCGGTGTGATGACGATGCTCTTGGTAGTCGTGGCAACCGGAGTCGCACTGGCCTGCGCCGAGTCCGAGCTCGAACCAGCGGAATTGACCGCGTCGACTACGTAGAAATACGTCGTGCCGTTGCTCGCGGTGGTGTCTGTGTAAGAGGTCGATGCCGTGGTCCCGAGCTGTGCGTATCCGGTGCCGCTGGTCGTGGAGCGCTTGACGAGATAGCTGGATGCACCCGTGCTCGCCGTCCAGGTCAGTGCCACCTGCGCATTGCCGGCGGTTGCCGCAAGCCCGGTCGGTGCCATCGGTGCGGTGGTCGCCGCCTGCGGAGTTGCGCTGACCTGCGTGGAATCCGGACTTGCTCCCACGGAGTTGATCGCGGCGACGACATAGAAATACGTCGTGCCGTTGGTCACCGTGGAGTCGGTGTACGAGGACGATGCCGCTGTCGCTATCTGCGAATACGAGCCGCCACTCGTGCTGGCGCGCTTGATGGCGTAGCTGGTGGCCCCGGAACTGGCGGACCAGCTGACAGTGGCCCAGCCGTTCCCGGAAGTTGCCATAAGACCTGTCGGAGCCGATGGAGCGGTCGCTAGTGGCGGCGCCGTGCCTTGGACGATGGCGTCCTCGGTTTTACATCCCGCAACAATTGCCAGGATGGCCGCCAGCGCGAGGCCGTGTGAGGCGAATGGCTTCAAGCGGCGAGCGGTCATCTCAACTTTCTCCTGGAACGCGGGGTCTGGGTTTGCCGCGAGCCATGACATTAGTGGGAGATCGGCAGTGGGTCGAAACGTCGCGAAACGCGCACACGACAGGCGCACCAGAATCGGTAAATCAGGCTACGAAATCGATACTAGCCCGCGCTGTGGCGACGAACTGTGAACCAGCTCGACACTGTGCCAGTGGTGTCCTGTTAGGAGCGCAGCGCCGGCGGATGGCTCACACGATGTGCGCACGCCAGCACGGGATTTTGCGCCGCATTCAGGCTGTGGCGGGCAAGACGACTCTGCTCAGGGTTCGATGTAACGCCACACGCCGCTGTTCCACATCGCGCCCACCAGGATGTTGTGGGTGCCGTCATTTACTACGGCGACCTGTCCGGCTGGCGGGATGGTCGGGCCAGCCAGCGCGCCGGGCGCAACCCATGTGCCGGTACCCGGAAGCGTTCCGACCTGGAAGCCGCCATTCGAGCAGTTGCACATCGAGTACACGTTTTTCGATGAACCGAAAACAATGCTTTCCGTAGTGGTGATGCCTACGTGCGTCCAGGTTCGTCCGTAGTCGGAGCTGCGCTGCACACCTTCGCCGAGTGCCGATCCGGTGCCCGCGATGAACACCGCGCCGTTCTTGTCGGGTTGATGGATCTGCGGCGACGAAGCAAATACTCCGTTTCCGTCCACCTTGGTCCAGGTCGCGCCGCTATCCGTGGTACGCCATGTGCCGATGCCGAACCCTTCGCTGATCCACAGCCAGGTCTTGCGCGTGGTGGTGGCGCTGCCGGTATCGAGGAATTCGGTGTAGCTGTTGCTCCCACTCTGCAGCATCTGGCTGTTGACGGTGACGCTCGACCAGGTCTGCCCACCGTCAAAGCTTTCCACGAGGGAATCGAACTCGTGGCCAGTCAGCAGCAGGTGATTCTGGTCATAGGGATCTACCACCGGATGGAGGTAGTCCTGCCGGGCGGTGGGCGTGATGGCGTAGGTCGTCCAATTGACGCCACCGTCGATGGATTTCCAGAAACCCTGCGCGTTTCCACGGACGCATACCTGGAAGATCGTGGGAACACTGGCTGTACTGGCCTTGGAAATCGTGATTACGCCATCGCAATCGCGTGATTGCGTGCCATTGGTGCCCGTGTTGATCGGGCCAGTCCAGGAAGCGCCGTAGTCAACGGATTTCCAGATTCCCTGGCAATGGACCTGCACGTAGAGGTTCGATGGATGCGCCGGGTCGGCCTGCACGGACGAGACGCCGGGAAAGCCGCAGGGCGCGCTGTTCGGATCCGCGTTCGACGGCGTCACGTTCGTCCAGGTTCCGAATGTCGTGGGTGGCGGAGGCGATGGAGTGGCGCTGACCTGCGTCGAATTTGGACTCTCGCCGAGAGTGTTCACCGCGGAGACGACGTAGTAGTAGGTCGTGCCGTTGGTGAGCGGGCTGTCGACGTAGCTGGTCATCGTGACCGTTGCGATCTGTGTGTATTGACCGCCACTGGTTGTCGCGCGCTTGACGAGGTAACTGGTTGCACTGGTGCTTGCGGTCCAGGAAAGGCTCACGCTCTTGTCGCCAACCGTGGCGGCGACGTTGGTCGGAGCCAGCGGAATGCTCGGTATCGCCGGAATCGCCGACACTTCCGCGGAATCTGCAGTCACGCCGCCGTTATTGAACGCCGATACGACGTAGTAGTAAGTGGTGCCATTGGTCACCGTTGAATCCGTGTAGCTGGTGACGGCGGGTGTGGCGATTTGTGTGTAAGGCCCGCCCCGCGCGGTTCCCCTCCTCAAACTGTAGCCCGCAGCGCCCGTAGTGGCCGCCCATGAAAGGGTCACCGTGGCGTTGCCTGCGACTGCCGTGAAACCCGACGGCGCTCCTGCAGGCGGAGTCACGGGTTGCGGAATGCAGCCGAGCAGCAGCATTGCCCACACCGCCGCCACGAAGTGGCGAAAGAGGCTTGGATTGGCGCGGAATTTGGGCATCTCAGATATTCCCGGGCACCAGGTTTCCTGGAAGATCCAGTGGGACCAGATAGTACACAACAGCTTCATGTCGCACGACCGGACGAATCGGGTTACCGGGATCGGTGGCCGACAGTGATCAGTGCGACGGGCTGCGGAGCCTGATCTCGATGTGGCGAAGTATGTTGAACACCCTTGGGCCACGCACCAGGTAGCGACTGCCGAGGCGACGCGGGCTTTGCAGGAGCCGGAACACCCACTCCATGCCCAAGCGTTGCAGCAGGCGCGGGGCGCGGCGTTCCCGCCCGGTGAGGAAGTCGATCGAAGCGCCAATGCACAGGGCGAGGCCCCGCGCCTTGCCTCGCTGCTTCAGCTGTTGCGCGATGATCTCCTGCCGGGGACAACCCACGGCAAGCAGGCAGAACCGGAATGGGCTGTGTCGTTCGACGAATTCCAGCACGTTTCCAACGGCAGCGGGATCGTTGATGAAACCCATGGGCGGATCGATGTGCTGCAGGTTCGTCAGTCCGAACTTTTGGGCGAGGATCCCCGCCTGTTCGGCGGAACCGCCGACCAGCACCACGCGGTCATCCGGTCTCGCGATGTTGGTGAACACCTGTGCCGTGAGATCGCTTCCGGTACATACGGGCACATGCAATTTCTTGACGACCGCAAGGATGTAGGCCAGGAACCGGCTGTCGCAGAGCACGAACTCCGCATCGGCATACTTCGCGCGAAACGAAGGATCGTCGTAGTAGCGAATCAGGTGGTCGGCATTGGGTGTGACGACGTATCCGAAGCGATCAGTGCCAAAGCGCGCGACGGTGCCGACGAATTGCGTCAGGTCCTGGTTGTCGAGCTGGAGAACGATGGCCATGCAATGCGCCTGCCGACGGGCGCGCTTCAGAAATCGTTGAGTACCGCACCGATGATCCGTGTCTGGATCGCATCCAGTCGGCGCTTCAGTTCGGTGACTTCGGCATAGGACGTCTGGTTCCGGCGCGCGACCAGCACGACGTTGCGCACGGCGTTGGCGATGACGATGCCATCCGAGCGCAGCGAAGTCGGCGGCGTGTCGATCAACACATAGTCGTAGGTGCGCGACCAATCCTTGACCAGTCGTTCGAACTGGACTCCGGACAACAGGTCGACCGGGTTGGTCGGCGGCGTTCCGGCGGTCAACACGGCCAGATGCTGCGGACCGATCACGCGATGCAGGGGCATGGTGGTGGTCTTGCCCAGCAGCACCTCGGTCAGGCCGAGGTCGGAGCGCGCACCACGGAACAGCTTGTCGATGCTCGGCTTGCGCAGATTGGCGTCCACGAGCAGGGTTTTTCCCGCCAGCTGGGCGAAGGCCAAGGCGAGCTCGGCGCAGAGCTGGGATCGCCCCTCACCTGGATGGGCGCCAAGGATTGCGAATGCTGCGGCCCCCTTGTGGGTGCCGATGCGCATGATCAATTCGGTGCGCAGGCTGCGCAGTTTTTCGGCGCGCGGGCTGCCGGAGTCATGTGCGTAGGCCAGCTGCGGCCCCGGCTCGACCGGTTCGCCTTCCCAGATGACTACATCGCGTCGATCCGACAGGCGCCGGATGGCGCGTTCGACGATGCCGTCCTTGCCGCCGCCGCCACTTTCCGTGGTGGCACCAACAAGCTGACTGTCGGTCAGATCGGGTTTGGCCATTTCAGCAGTCATTTGTCGATCATCTTGCCAGACATTGTCATGGGTGCGCACATCGAAACTACTGGGCAAACCTGGCCAGCAGCCTGATATAGGCGGCTTCATAGTAAATCGCGGGCTCGGTGATGGCCCACGAAGCCTCAGGCCATGGCGTATTCCAGTCGCGATAGGACTTCTGCCGCGGCTGGCCGGTCGGTGGTGCCAACGATGCCGGTACGCCGTCATTCGCCGCGTTTGCATCCGGACCGCCCGGAACAAAGCCGGGCGCAGGTCCACATTGCGAAGTCATGGCGTTGCCCCAGCGCGTGTCATGCCAGTACCAGGAGTGGAAGATCTCATTGACCGAACGAGTCGCGCCGTAACGATACATATTGCTGAGGTAGACCATCGTGAACGGATTCACGCCGTGGAAATAGTGGAGTATTTCCTCAGCGCGTTCCGTGTACGGCGTCGCTCGATCACCATTGAACAGGCGGGCGGCGTCCAGGTTGCTGTTGCCGTAGTTGGCACGCACCTGGTTGCTGCCCCAGTGGTACTGCCCTTCGTGCATGTAGGCACGATACAGATCGTCTTCGGGCCGCATTTCGTAGAACTGGTTGCCGCCAATGACGTCCGCCGTCTTGTCCGCGAGGATGGCAGCCGCGGTCTTCGCATCGACGCCGGCGCGCCGTGCATAAAACAGCAGCGCTTCGCCCTGCTGCGGGTGGTAGCGCGACCAGCCGATGTCCTTGTAGGACTGCGTGTCGCGGTAATGCGCCTTCACGTAGTCGTCGTATTCGCTCAGGCTTGTCAATGCAAAGAGGTAGATGGCAGCGACCACGGCTTCGGCGTTCTGATCCGTATCGTTCCAGTCGGCGTCGCCTGCCTTCACTTCGCCGTTGTCGCAATCGGTCTGTCGCGGTGTGGCGTTGAATTTTCGCCAGGCTCTTTCTGCGCGCGCCCGCAGCTCATTGCTCTCCGCGGCAAGCGCCCCGGAAGTGCCAAACACGATCGCCGCATGCGCGAACATTCCCGCACCGGCGATGGTGGACGAAGAGCAGCTCGGGATGTAGTAGCGTGGAGTGCGATCGAGGCTGGGCTTTACGCCACCGGTTGCCTGGATGGCGCCGACCTTGAGTGCCAAGCCGCCATCGGCGTCCTGCATCCTCTTGAGCCAGTCTATTTCCCACTTCACCTCGTCGAGCAGGTCCGGCACGCCGTTACCGGATTCCGGAATGCCGAAATCATCGGTGAAGACGGCCGGGCTGTCCTGGTACGCGCCCAGCAACTGGTGCACGGGCGCGGACGCGAAGGTTACGTACTTGTTCGTGTCTCCGGCATCGAACCAGCCCCCGAAGACATTGCGCACCTTGGTCGCGTTGTTGCGATCAGTGACGTCGTGCGCCTGGAGGTCCTGGCCCGGCCCGATGAATGCGGCGTCGTCCGTCCAGCAATCCTCGGCCACCGGCGCATGCTTCGCGAAGCCGCTGCGCTGGTAGAAGAAGGTGCGCACTGCGGCCTTGAGGATCGGTGCATAGACCTTCGGTCCGATCTTGAAGACCGCCGAGCGAGCCTTCTTTTCTTCGTCGTAGATGAAGTAACTGCCTTCGTCGCGCACGCTGCTGAAATCAAACCACCAACCCGCGTCGCCGGAACTCGCGTCCACCTTTCCGCCTTGCCAGGCCGCCGGCTCGCCGCTGAAGACGACGCTGCCGTCCTCGACCTTGCGTACCTGGTATTTCACACCCGGCTTGAAGTGCTCCGCGGCGTCGAAACCCACGCGGGGATCGCGGATGACCGCGACCTTGCGATCCGGGGGGCGATATCCGAACTGGTCGACGAGGATGTGCGGCTCAAAGGGGACGCCGGCGATTCCTCGAGGGACTGGAGGCGCCTGCGCACCGGCCGCCGTGGCACTTGGCAATGCACCGCCACCGCCACAGGATTCCAGGCAAAAGCACAGCGCGAGCAGCGCAATGATCCGTCCGTCAAACTCCCGCATGCCTCATTCATAGCATGCCCCCTAACATTGGCAAGGCTTTGGCTGGCGTCCAATAAGTTAAAGTGCGACCTGGCAAATGGAAGCTTCACCTTCACGGCGCTATATTCGGACAATGATGAATTTCAGGCTGCTGGCTGCCGTAGCCGGCGTTGTATTCGCAATTTCGGACAACGTAGTGGCGGCGGACGCCGTGGGGCCCGCTTCCCAGGGTCCTTCCGCCCCTCTCGTGCAGATCGAGCCAGGCGACCAGGTTCGGGTCGAAGTGTTCGGCAATCCGGACCTCAGTACCGTTACCGACGTGGCCGACGATGGATCCATCCGCCTGCCTCTGGCGGGAGTGGTGCCCGTGAGCGGTCAGTCCCAGACCGGAGCAGCCAAGAGAATAGAGTCGGCGCTGAAAGTTGCCGAGCTGCTCGTCGATCCACACGTCAACGTCACCGTGGTGAAGCAGTTTCACCAGCATGTGACCGTGGCGGGCGAAGTATCCAAGCCGGGCCGCTACGAAATCGAACCGAAGTCCACCGTGGTGGACGTCGTTGCGCTGGCCGGCGGTGTTACGGAGAAAGGGTCCGACACCGTATATATCCTTCGCAACGATGCTTCCGGAGTGCAGCAGAAGATCCAGGTTCGCATCGACGTGGACCAACTCGTGGGTTTGTCCAGTGCGGCCGCGATGCAGCCTGTGCAGACAGGCGATTCCATCGTTGTACCCAAGGCTACTTTCACGATCGTCGGACAGGTGACGTCGCCCGGTGAATACCGCATCCCCACCGGCATGATGCTGTTCCAGGCGCTGGCGCGCGCTGGTGGCGTCACTGCACTGGGAAGCGCGTCGCGAGTCGACGTAAGGCGTCGCGGTGCCGATGGAAAATTCCTGGACATGAAGGGCAAGAAAGAAATGCTCATCGAGCCAGGTGATGTGATCACCGTGAAGGAGCGAATCTTTTGATCAATGCACCCTCGAACCTTCCGGCTTCCTCCGGGGATGCGCCGCCATACATTGATCCCCTGCCCTTCGCCGAAGAGGAAGAAGCTGGCGGCGGGTTCACCATCCCGCAGCTATGGAACATGGTGCGGGCGCATCTGTGGCTCAGCGTCGGGATCTTTGCATTGATGCTCGGCCTCGCTTTCTTGGGCATCAAGAAGATGCCCAAGAGCTATTACGCAACGGCGGCATTGATCGTCAACACGGACAACACGGACCCGCTGGCGGGGCGCGTACAAGGCATCGGCCAGTCGTACAGCTTCTTTCCGACGCAGGTCGAACTGATCAACAACAACGTGGTGCTGCGTCCGGTGGCGGATCGCCTCAAGTTGAAGGCCGACCCATTCTTCAATTCAGGCTACGTCGGTGACCCGAAGACGCTCGACGACATCGTGGTCGCCAAACTGCGCTCCGCGGTGAGCGTGGCACAGGGCGCCGGCAGCCAGCTGTTGTACATCTCCGGTCTGGCACCGAGCGGGCAGCAGGCGGCGGAAATCGCCAATGCCGTCGCCGACGAGTACATGCGCCAGACCAAGGAACGCATCAACGCGCCTGCCGCAGAGCGTGCGGGCCGATACACGGAACAGCTGGCGGAATTGAAGCGCAAGGCAGATGACGCCCAAGCCAAGGTCGCGGCATTCCGCGAGCGCTATGGAATGACGGATTTCGGCCAGGGTACGGATCTGGAAACCGCGGCCCTGGCAGACGCGGAGACGAAGCTGCTGCAGGCACAGAATGCGCGGCGCCAGCTGGAAGGCCAGCAAGGTGACTCCCGGGCAGTGGGTACGATCGAGCAGGAGGCACCGGAAGTGACGGCGCTGCACACCAAGCTCGATGCCCTGCAGGACGAATTGACGAAGGCCCGCGCGACCATGGGACCGCGCCATCCGAAGGTCCTGCAGTTGCAGTCCGAGATCGACGCAACCCGGGCCGCGATACAGGCGAGTGCGGGAAAGCAGCTTGCTCGCGCCGGCGAACTGGTGGGCAAATTCCAGACCAATGTCGCCGCGGCGCGCCAGCAGTTGCTCGATCATCGGGCCCTGCAGGATCAGGGAAACAAGCTGGTTCTGGAGCAGAAGCTGGCTGAAGAAGCCTACGCACAGGCGCTACGCGGCCTCGATACGGTGCAGTTCGCCTCGCAGGGCAACTACCAGGACGTGACGATGGTCAGTCGTGCGGAACCGCCGCTCAAATCAGCGAAGCCCAACAAATTGAAGTTGTTTGCCATGGCGATGGCAGCGAGCTTGGCGGTTGCCTTCGGTGGCCCCTTTGCCTACGAGCTGTTGCTGAGGCGCCGCATCCGCTGCCGTGACGATCTCGAGCGCAGCTTCCGCATCGTGATGCTGGCTGAGTTCGGGCGCATGAATCCGGCGCCTACGGCTTGACCGGCGTCAGCTAGCTCCCTTCGCGGTTGGTTCGCACCCACTCAGCGGTGCGCCGGCCACGAAGCATCACCACCAGCTTCCAGGCAAGGAAGAACGGGGCACGCAGCAGGTCGAGGAGACCGCGCGCCCCGGTCTGGCTCAGTTGCCAGCCACGCAGGATGTACGACACCAGCGCCGCGCACGAGAGCACTCCGGTCCAGAACCACACAGTGGAGATCGCACCGGGCTTTGCGAAGAACCATCCCGCCACTGTGAGTGCCGCTGCGTTGAGTGCGACGTAGGAAACAGGCAGCACGAGCAGATCCATTGCGAGATCGAAACACACGAGGCTCGGTGCCGAGACTGCGCGTTTCAGCAGTGGCAGCAAACTGGTGCGCAGGAGCATCGTGCGACCCTGCTCCCAGCGCCGCCTCTGGCTGCGTGCCGCCTTCTCGCCTGACACCATTTCGCCATCGCAGTTCGCCTCGTCAGCGTACACAACGCGTATGCCGCGCAGTCCGAGTTCGATGCCGAATTCCAGGTCTTCGGCGAGCGAGAAGCTGGCATACGGCACCTTGTCGAGCAGGGCGTGCGTCAACGCCCAGCCGTTGCCCCGGATGCCGCATGAAACACGCAGGCGCTCGCGTCCGCGCGAACGCACGCGATGAAAGGCCGACAAGGCGATGGCCATCAGGCGTGTGCGCCATGAAGCGTGGATGTTGGATACGCCATAGTGCGCCTGCACCGCCTGCTCGCCGCGCTCGATCCTTGCGGCGAAAGCTTCGAGCAGGTTGGAGGAGACGCGGCTGTCCGCATCGATGATCACGACAGCATCGGCGTTGCCCTGCTGGCGGCTTTCGCGGAATGCATGAGCGAGTGCATAGCCCTTGCCGCGCTGCTCGGCGTTCTGTCGGATCAACACCTGCGCACCGGCACGCGCCGCCACTTCGGCAGTGGCGTCCGTGCAATTGTCAGCAATCACCAGTACCCGGAATCGATCCGAAGGCCAGTCGACCGCAAGAGCAGAGTGAACGGCAGCTGCGATCCCGCTCTCTTCGTCGTGCGCCGGAATGATGATGTCGAAACGTGTCTTGCGGCTCGAGCCCGGCCAGGGCTTGGTCTTTGCAGAGAGCGCGGTCAGTGCCAGCAGGTACAGCGACGAACCCGCAGCTGGTATGGCGAGGATCCACAGGACAGGCAATGCAATCGGAAACACGAGTGTCGACCGGAACTGCTGGCTCAGTCGAGGCGTGCGCTCAGGTCCATGCCAGCAATGGTGCTGCTGAACTGGTCGGGCCCGATGGTGGAATTGCGCAGCTGACGCCTGAGGTAAGTGCGCACGGTCACGCGGCGCGTGGCGGCGTAATTCACGGTGAACGATGAACTGCGGACCAGATCCTGGCGCTGTGCGACCACCCCGCCCAGCGGTACGCCTTCAATCTTGGCCCACGAAAACCCAGTGTCGACCGCAACCGAGAGCTTGGCTGTCGCCGCCCAGGTGGCACCGGTGACGAAACCGGTGCCGAGAGAGGTGTTGACGCCGCCTTCGTATTGCTGGAAGGAGCGATATGCGCTCACGTAGAGGCTGGTTTTCACCGACAGCTGGTAGTTGAAATTGAGGGAGCCCGTGAACGCCGGAGTCTTGCCTTCGATTGCCAGCGCCGTTGGATCAGTCGTCGGTTCAAGCAGCGTGGTGTTGCGTTCCGTGTACCCGGCGGCGAACGTTACCGAGGAACGGCTCTTGGTCCGGTATCCCAGTGTTCCCTCGACGGTTTGCTCAGTGTAGCGGACGTTGTTTCCGATGCCCGTGCCGGTGTATCGGCCCCGCGCCTCGGTGACGGCTACGCCTGGCACGATGCGTCCGGCGCCCAAGTAGTTCAGCGACAGGCGCCCGCTGATAAGGCGATACCCGAAATCCGGCTGGTCCTCCAGTGGCGTCTTCGATTCGGTCCACTGCGGTGCCAGGCCGATTTCCCAGCGCGATGTGGGACGAACGTGCAATTTCCCCTGCGCGGAATGCACGTTCTGCAGAACGGCAGTATTGCCGCCGACATCGGCCAAGCCAATGGGCAGCTTGCTCTGCGTGTATTGCAACGAGAAGTCGTACACACCGTCCTGCTTCGAATTCCACAGCAGGTTGCCATTCAGGTTGAAGTCATTGCGGTTCAGGTTGTCGAAGCGATGGTATTCGACGTGGTTGAACGTCGACAGCAGCTGCAGCTCGATGGGTCCGGCGGTGAAGGCGGCGTTCGCATTCACGGTCAGGAGTGCCGACAGGTCATCGCGCTTGGTGCCACCGGTTCCAACCGGCAGCGGTTCTGCTTCGCTCAACTGGAACGGGTTGCTGTCGTGTTGCACTCCCACCGTGGCGTTGCCGGTGAGATCGATACCCACCTTCGCCATCGCCGGCTGCATCACGGCCGCGCACGTCGCGACGAGGAGAATCGTCGCGGTGGACTTGCCGATCCGCAGCGCACGCCCGCGCAACATGCTTTTTGTCACTCCAGTCGCAACGAAGGTTATGGAAAGCAAGCGGTCGGCTGCGATATGCGCGATGCGCCGAGCCGCAGCGTATAACGCGGTTCCGGGCACTGGCAAGCCGCGTGCTGGTGCGTGATTGCGCCACGCCCTCGATTGCAGTTTCAATACGCCCGCTTGTCGCCGCGCACGAGTTGGAATGCCGTCCTCACCAGGATGCGCAGGTCCAGCCAGGGCGTCCACTGGCGCAGGTAGTCGAGGTCATAGTTCACCCGCGCCTGCATCTGGTCCAGCTCCGTCGTCTCGCCACGGCAGCCGTTGATCTGTGCCAGGCCGGTGATGCCAGGCAACACCTTGTGCCTCAGCATGTAACCCTTGATCAGTCGCCGGTACATCTCGTTGTGCGCGATGGCGTGCGGGCGCGGTCCCACCAGGCTCATCTCGCCCTTCAGCACGTTGATCAGCTGCGGCAGCTCGTCGAGCGAGGTCTTGCGCAGGATCCGGCCGATCCACGTGATGCGCTCGTCATCCCTGGTCGCCTGCTTCACGTGATGCCCGTCCTCTGTGACGTGCATGCTCCGGAACTTGTAGACGAGGATGTCGCGGCCATCGAGTCCGTAGCGGCGCTGCTTGAAGATCACCGGCCCGCTCGAAGTGAGCTTCACCAGCAGCGCGATGATGCCCATGACCGGCATCGCCAGCAGCACGATCGGAATCGTGAAGGCCATGTCGCTCATGCGCTTGATCACGCCGCGGTATCCGGAGAACGGTGTTTCCAGCATCGCCACGATCGGCACGCCGCCGATGTCCGAACTGCGCGACTGGATGAGGTCGAACACGAATACATCCGGCACGTAGTAGATCGACGCGGTCGAATCGCGCAGTTCGTCGAGCAGCGCCATCACGCGACGGATGTGGCGCAGTGGCAGGGCGATGAAGATGATGTCGATGCCTTCGCGCTTGACGTAGGCCATCAGGTCCGGGATGCCGCCCAGCATCGGCACGCTGCCGGTGGGTTCGAGGCGATCGACGCTGCGATCGTCGAAGAATCCGGCGACGTGGGTGAGGTACTCCGGGCGGGTACGCAGCCGGTTCGCGAGCAGCAGGCTGACGGTGTTGACCCCGAGGATGACGGCGCTGCGCTGGTTGTCGCGCGCGAACACCGTGCCTCGCTCCGCCACGACCAGCAGCAGGTGGCAGATCACGATCCCGACGCTGGCTGAAATGGCCCAGGCCAGCAGCAGGTCGTCGGAGATGCTGCGGGCAAAGTGTGTCAGCAGTTCCACCAGCGCGAGGATGCCCAGCGTGACCAGCCAGCGGTTCAGGGCCACGAAGATGGTCTCGCCGGCGCTGAAGTCGAGCGGTGGCGCCTGGTCGGCGCGCGAGCGGAAGGCGAACGTGACCAGTATCCCGGACAGCGTGGCCAGCATCACCAGCGGTTCATCGAAAGCAACGCCCATGACATGGGCGACCACGCGCAGCGACGCGACCACGATCAACGCGGGGAAGAAAGCTTGCAGGACACGCAGGGCGGCGATCGATACGCCTGCGCGAAGTAGGACGGGCTGGCTCATAGGCTCGCTGTAATCGAGGCTGGCTAGGATACCTCGCCCGAAAACATTTGGTCTGTGGGGCAAGCCCGCTTCATGACTGAAAGTGCGGACTCGTCGATGATCCCGGCGGCGCCGCTGTCAATGTCAAGGAATCGTTGCAATGTGAAGTCGTGCACGAATCGAGGCTGCTTGCAGGGTTCCCAGGCATCGAGCCCTGCAGCTGGCGGGAGGCTTACGGAACCGTATGTGTTCCGAGTCCCGCGACTTCCTGCATGCCCGCGCGCCGCATGGGCCTGCCATCCACCGGGCTGATCGGCGCCTGCCGTATCCCTTCGCCGGGAAACACGAAGACTTCGATGGTTTCGTTCGCCATCTCGAAGCGCACCGTTGGCATGGCTACCTGTCGTTCTGGCGTGAGGCGCACCCGCCGTTCGAGCACCTCATACTCGAAGCGACGATCCATGAGATGCATGCACACGGCTTCGGCGCTGTCCGAAAAGACATGCAGCTGGATGTCCGTGTAAGGGGTGGCTGAACCTGTGAGCACGGATCCAACCAGGCGCGGCTCGAACTGCTTGAGCAATTGCATGGCTTCCAGTGCCACGCGCCGCTGCTCCTGCAGGCTGCTCGCATGCGCATCGGCACCGAACAACCGTTGGCGTGACATCAGCGCGGCTTCGATCTCGGTGTTCTTCGGCAGCAGCGGTCCATCTACGACGCCGTAACGTTCGGCGGCCTTGCGCTTGGCGGCGAGGTAGTCCTGGATGCCGTGCTCGGCCATCAGCCGGGCAGCTTCCTGTGCGATGGCGCCGCGCAGGTGATCGGAACGGGTCGGAGCACGCTTGGTCATGGCAACTCGCGCGGCGCTGTCGTCCGGCCGCCCACGCTGCACACTATATCTATAGATCTAGAAGATCGGTTCGCCGCCGGTGCCCGCGGACTTGCCCGTACTGGCAGGCGCAGTGCCGGGTGTGGTCGCGGTATCCGCGGGAGTGAGCTGTCCTGGCAGATGGTCGGCCATGAAGACTTCGGTGATGGCATCCCGATCCGCTGGATCGGCGGGCTCGCCGGTGATCGATGAAACCCGCAGGTCGATGATGCCATCGGGGCGCGCCATCCGCGCGGAGGGCGTGCCACGCAGGGCTTCACGCATGAAAAGGTTCCAGATCGGCACGGCGGTGGTTGCGCCTTGCTCGTTCTCGCCCAGCGAGCGCTCGTCGTCGTAGCCAACCCACACCGAAGCCACGACATTGGTGTTGAAGCCGTTGAACCAGTTGTCGCGAACCGGCTGGTCGGTGGTGCCAGTCTTGCCGGCCAGATCGTCGCGACCCAGTTCCTGCGTGCGCCTGCCGGTGCCGCGCGTGGCTACGTCATGCATGAGATCCGACATCAACCAGGCGTTCTGCGCTGAGATCACGCGCGGTGCGCGCCTGTCTTCCGGCACGCTCTTGCTGTCCGCGCTTTCAGGTTGCTCGCAGGCCGCGCACGCGATTCTCGGCTGTGCTTCGAATACCGCCTTGCCGCTCTCATCCTCGATGCGGGAGATCAGGTAGGAATCGATCTTGAAGCCGCCGTTTGCGAACACGGTGTAACCCGTGGCCATCTGCAGCGGGGTCGAGATCTGTGTGCCCAGCGCGAGTGAAAGATTCCGCGGCATGGACTGCGGGTCGAAGCCGAACTTGCTGGCGTAATTGATCACCGTATCGACACCGACCTTCTGCAGGATGCGGATCGATACCAGGTTGAGGGACTGCACCAGCGCTTCGCGCAATCGCGTGGGGCCGCCGAACTCGCCGCCGGAATTGTTGGGCCGCCACCTTTCTTCGGAATCGCTGCTGTCGTCGAGTACGACGGGCTGGTTGAGGATCACGGACGCAGGCGTGAAGCCGTTCTCCAGTGCAGCGGAGTACAGGAAAGGTTTGAATCCCGAGCCGGGCTGGCGGCGGGCTTGCGTGACACGGTTGAAGGCGTTGGTGTAGAAGTCGAATCCGCCAACCATGGAGAGGATGGCGCCGTTCCTGGGGTCGAGTGCCACCAGCGCCGCCTGTGCCTGCGGCAACTGTGACAGCTGCGCGGTGCCGTGTTCACCGAGGATGACGTAGACCACGTCACCACGCTTCAACACCTCCGCCGCCTTGTGCAGCGCTGGTCCCACGCCTTTGCCTGCCGGCTTGCGCGCCCATGAAAGTCCATCCCAGCTGATCTTCGCCGTGCCCTGCTCGCGGATGTAGACCTGTGCGCTGGTATCGGCGACCTCGGTGACGATCGCCGGCTGCAGGATGTTGATCGGCCGGAAGCGTTCGAGTTTTTCTTCCAGTTCTTCCACTTGCCGGCGCGTTGGAAAGCTCGGCGCTGCCGAGGCGGCCGCGATATCCGTAGCGACGGTCGTAATCGATCAAGCCAAGTCGCAGCGCATTGTTGGCCGCAGCCTGCATGTGTCCATCGAGCGTGGTGAATACCTTGTAGCCCGCGTTGATCGCGCTCTGGCCGAAACGCGAAACGATTTCCTGCCGCGCCAGTTCGGCAACGTAGGCCGCTTCGACATCGGTGAGCGGCGCGTAGCCATGCGAAGCCACGGGTTCCTTCGCGGCTGCCTCCGCAGCTGCCTTGTCGATGTAGCCGAGTTTCAGCATGCGGCCTAGCACGTAGCTGCGGCGGACCTCGGTTGCCCGCGGGTTGGTCATGGGGTTGTATCGCGAAGGCAGCTGGATGATGCCTGCCAGCGTCGCGGCCTGAGCCACGCTCAGTTCATTGAGCTTCTTGCCGTAGAAAGTCTCCGCGGCCGCCGCGATGCCATAGCTGCGCTGTCCAAAGAAGACCACGTTCAGGTAGGTGGCGAGGATCTGTTCCTTGGTGAAGTCGCGCTCCATGCGCCAGGTCACGAACAGCTCTGCGAGCTTGCGCCGCAGGGTCTTGTCCAGGGTCAGGAACAGCTGGCGCGCTGCCTGTTGCGTGATGGTGCTGCCACCCTGCACGGCCTTGCCGGAGGTCACAACCTTGAACATGGCGCGGGAAAGGCCCATCCAGTCCACGCCGCTGTGCTCGAAAAAGCGATCGTCCTCGGCAGACAGCACGGCCTCGCGCACCAGCGGCGGGATGTCCTCGAAGCGCACCGGGATGCGCCGCTGCTCGCCTATCTGGGAAATCAGTTCCCCGCCACGCGCATAAACCCGCAAAGGCACCGCGAGCTCCACGTTGTGCATGGTCTCGGCGGTAGGCAATGATGGGGCCAGATAAACAAAGGTGCAGGCGAGGGCAAAGCCGACCACCAGCACGAGTGAGACCACTC
This sequence comes from Pseudomonadota bacterium, assembly GCA_037200665.1. Taxonomy (GTDB): domain Bacteria; phylum Pseudomonadota; class Gammaproteobacteria; order Steroidobacterales; family Steroidobacteraceae; genus ZC4RG30. Next base: position 359,237 of record JBBCGD010000004.1, read on the forward strand.
CCAGTGCGATGCGGCGCAGCCAGCGAAGATAAGACGGGTTCACGGATTCAGGAGACTCGGGTTGCGCCGACTATGGTGGGGGAGCAGTTTCCTATCCCGGGTGTGATTGAACAATGTGTACGGGTCACTTAACAGGTTTGTGCCCGGGCTCACGGAAAGCCCCCGCTGCTTCGCGTTCAATTTAACTGTTACGTAGGCTATATTGTTCTTAATTGTCAGGCAGGACACGCGTTTCGTCGCCTAAATAGCTGAAAGGTAAGGGAGAATCGTGTTTCTTATTCCTCGCAAGCACCGCTCGGTCCTCGGCCTCGATATTACGTCGTCGTCGATCAAGCTCATTGAGCTCAGCCTTTCCGGTGGCCAGTACATCGTCGATTCCTATGCCGCGGAGCCTACGCCGCAGAACGCCATGAACGAGAAGGCGATCGTTGATGCGGATGCGGTAGGTGAAGCGATTTCGCGTGCAGTGCGCCGCGCCGGCGCGGGTACGCGCGAAGTGGCTGTGGCGATTGCAGGCGATGCGGCGATCACCAAGGTGATCCAGATGCCGCGCAATCTGAATGACACCGACCTGGAAGCGCAGGTCGAGATGCAGGCCGACCAGTACATCCCCTTTCCGATGGATGAAGTGGCTTACGACTTCGAAGTATTGGGCACTTCTGAAAAGGACTCGGATTCCCAGGACGTGCTGCTGGTGGCCTCGCGCTCGGAGAACGTGGAGCAACGTCGCGCAGCCGTGAATGCCGCTGGCCTGACGGCTCGCATCGTGGACGTGGAAGCCTTCGCGCTCGAGAACGCCTGCCGCCTGATGACGCACCAGATGCCGGATGGTGGTGTCGATCGCTCCGTCGCGGTGGTGGATTTCGGTGCCAGCACCACGACCTTCAGCGTGCTGCGCAACCTGAAGGTGATCTATACGCGCGATTTCGCCTTCGGCGGCCAGCAGCTGACCGAAGAAATCATGCGCACCTACGGGTTGTCGCTGGAGGAAGCGGGTCGTGCAAAGAAGGAAGGCGGGCTGCCTGCCAACTACCAGACCGACGTGCTCGATCCGTTCATTGATGACATGACCCAGCAGATCAGCCGGTCGCTGCAGTTTTACCTGGCCTCGGGTTCGGGTCGCGATCAGCCTGAAAAGGTATTGATCTGCGGCGGCTGCGCGAACATACCAGGCGTCGCGGAAGTCGTGCAGAGCCGTATCGGCATGGAAGCGGAACGCGGCGATCCATTGGGACAGATGAAGATTTCCTCGCGCGCGCGCGCCCAGGCCGTGCAGCGTGATGCCACCTCGTTGCTGACCGCCTGCGGTCTGGCGCTGCGGAGTTTCGACTAATGCCTCGCATAAACCTGCTGCCGTGGCGCGAACAGCAACGCACCGAGCGCAAGAAATCCTTTGCTGTCGGCATGATCGCGGCGGCCATCGCCGCGCTGGCGGTGACCGGTGCCGGGTACCTGTTGATGAGCGGCCTGATCGATGCGCAAGGCTCCCGCAACACGCGGCTTACAGCCGAGATCAAGGTCCTGGACAAGAAGATCGAGCAGATCAACAGCCTCGAGCAACAGAAGCAGCAATTCATCGCTCACATCCAGATCATCGAAAAGCTGCAGCGTTCCCGTCCCGAGATCGTGCATGTTTTCGACACTTTCGTGAAAACCATTCCTGACGGGACTTACCTCACGGCGGTTACGCAGACTGGTCAGCGTTTCAAGATCCAGGGCGTGGCGCAGTCGTCCACGCGTGTGTCGTCTTTCATGCGGTCGCTCGATGCGTCGCAGTGGCTGAAGGAGCCAAGCCTTGAAGTCGTGTCCGCGGCCAAGGGCAATTCCGGTGGCCAGGAGTTCACGATGTATGCGAACCAGGTGACTTCGCTGGATGACAAGCCTGCTCCCGCGCGCAAGAAGACGGGAGCGAACTGATCATGGCCATGAGTTTCGAGGAACTGAAACAGCTTGATCCGCGTGATCCAGGACGTTGGCCGCTAGCGGTCCGCCTGGGCGTAATTGCGGCATTTTTCGTCTTGGTAACGGCGGCACTGCTCTACTTCCTCGTATGGGGTGGGCGAAAGGATGAACTTGCCGGCCTGCAGACACAGGAACTGCAGCTGCGCGACGAATTCCGCACCAAGCATGCGAAAGCGGTGAACCTGGAGCTCTACAAGCAGCAGCTGGCCGATATCGAGAAATCTTTTGGCGCCATGTTGCGCCAATTGCCCAGCAAGACCGAAATGCAGAACCTGCTGGTGGATATCTCGCAGTCAGGCACCGCGACCGGTCTGCAGCAGGTTTTGTTCCAGCCCCTGCCGGAACAGAACCGGGATTTCTACGCCGAAGTGCCGATCAAGATCCGTCTTACTGGTAGCTACCACCAGATGGGTGAGTTCGTCAGCGCCATCGCCGGCCTGCCGCGCATCGTCACGCTGCATGATGTGAGCATCACCAGCGCCGGCAGGGCCTACGACCAGTTGACGATGGACGTCACGGCCAAGACCTATCGCTACCTGGACGACAACGAGCTCGCGAACGCCGCCGCCGCCGCGCGCAAGAAACCGGGTGCGGGCAACCAATGATCAAACGAATCATCCCTTTGGCGGTGCTGGCGCTCGTGGCCGGCTGTTCATCCAAGGATGCCGACCTTGACCACTTCATTGCGCAGACGGCGCAGGAGCAGCCGGGCGGCGTTGAGCCGTTGCCGGAGGTCAAGCCTTACGACACCTTTGTCTACGCGGATGAGGCGAACCGTTCGCCGTTCGTGCCCGGTGGCTCCGGCGACTCCAGCTCTCCCAGCGTGCGTCCGGACAGCAAACGCAACCGCGAATTCCTCGAGGCCTTCGCGCTCGACACGCTGAAGATGGTCGGCACGATGCGCATAAGCGGCCAGTACTATGGCCTGGTACGCGCCAGCGATGGATTGGTGCATCGGGTGCTGCCCGGCAACTACCTCGGGCAGAACGACGGCCGCATCACGCGGATAGAACCCTCGAAGATCACCATTACCGAGATCGTCCCCGACGGTCTTGGCGGATTCATGGAGCGCGCCGCCGGGCTCGCCCTGGACGAATGACGGCAGGAGACCATGCGAATGAACCGTAGTATCGCTTCCCCCCTCACGCTGCACGGCATGCTGTTGCTGGCACTGGTCGCATGGACCGGCCAGGCAGCGCTGGCAGCGGAATCTCCCGCCAACAAACTGCAATCGATCGATGTGCAGCCGGGGTGGCAAGGGCCTGCAGCTGGTGCTGACCACCAGCGGCCCCGCGCCGACGCCTGTGAGTTTCACGATCGACAATCCAGCGCGCATTTCGCTGGACCTGCCCGCAACGGCACTGGCGCTGGCGCAGCGGCGCATCGATGTCCGCAGCGGCGGGCTGGATAGCGTGCTCGCCGCGGAAGACTCCGCCAATGGTCGGTCGCGTCTTGTGTTGAACCTCGACCACATGGTTCCCTATCAGACACGCGTCGATGGCAATCACATCTACGTGACGCTCGGCGAAGGTGCGGTTGGCGGGGCTGCTACCGCTCCTTTGGCCAGCGTGGCCCCGGTTGCCGCTCGCACGAATCGCAGCATCCAGAACATCGATTTCCGCCGCTCCAGCGATGGCTCGGGCGCGGGCCGGCTCATCGTCAAGTTGAGCGATCCGCGTACGCCTGTGAACCTGCGCCAGCAGGGCAGTCAGGTACTCGTGGACTTCGTTGGCGCTGACTTGCCGGCGAACCTGCAGCGTCGTTTCGACGTTTCCGATTTCGCAACGCCCGTCACTGGCTTCGACGCATTGCGTACCAACGGTGGTACGCAGGTGGTGATCTCCGCTTCGGGTGATTTCGAGCAGCTGGCCTATCAATCCGATGACCAGTATGTCGTGGAAATCCAGCCTCGCAAGCAGCAGCGCGTACAGGCCGAGGACAAGCCCGCCTATACCGGCGAGCGCATGACTGCGAACTTTCAGGACATAGATACACGCACGCTGCTGCAGCTCATCGCTGACACCAGCGGTCGAAATATCGTCGTCAGCGACTCCGTCAACGGCAGTGTCACGCTGCGCCTCAACAACGTGCCGTGGGACCAGGTGCTCGACATAGTGTTGCGCACCAAGGGCCTCGACAAGCGCATCCAGGACAACGTGATCATCGTTGCCCCGACGCAGGAGCTGGCGAACCAGGAGAAGGCGGAACTGGCGGCGCGCAAGGACATCCAGGATCTCTCGCCGCTGCGTACGGAATATCTGCAGATCAACTATGCCAAGGCCGAAGATATCGCCGGCCTGATCCAGTCGCAGAGCAGGGGCGGCGCCGGTGGCGGCAGCGAACGTTCGCTGCTTTCGGGACGCGGTCGCCTGACCGTCGATCCGCGCACCAACACCCTGCTGATACAGGACACAGCCGACAGCATCAACAATGTCCGCCAGCTCGTGTCCGTCCTCGACATACCGGTCAAGCAGGTGTTGATCGAGGCGCGCATCGTGGTTGTCAGCGAAGATTTCTCGCGTGACCTTGGTGTTCGCAGTGGATTCACCGGCACGCATAGCAATGGCTCGAACGGATTGCTTTCGACCACAGGTACGGCCAGTGGAACCGATACGATCCTGGATTCCGCATTGACGAACGCAGCTGCCGGCGGTGGTCCGTTGAGTGCGCCGATAACGGCGCCAGCTGGAGCCAGTCGCTACAATGTAAATCTGCCGGTAGCCGGTCCGGCTGGCAGCCTGGCACTCATGGTGCTCGGCGCCGACTACATCGTCGATCTGGAGTTGTCGGCTGCGCAACGCGAAGGCAAGGGTGAGGTCATTTCCTCGCCGCACATCATCGCGGCCAACCAGCAGGAAGCCACAATCTCGCAGGGTACGGAGATTCCCTACCAGGAGGCGGCTTCGAGCGGCGCCGCCACCATCAGTTTCAAGAAGGCGGTTCTTGAGCTGAAGGTCACGCCGCTGATTACGCCGGACAACCGCCTGCAGCTTGAAATCAACGTCAAGAAGGATCGCGTGGGCACCGTGGTCGTGACCACCGGCGGCGTGAACGTGCCGTCCATCGATACCAGCGAGATCACCACCACCGTATTCCTCAGCGACGGCCAGACGGCCGTGCTTGGCGGCATCCTGGAAACGGAGCGTCGCGACTCCGTGACCAAGGTACCGCTGCTGGGTGATATTCCGGTCCTCGGCAACTTGTTCAAGACCACCAGCAAGGTCAACAACAAGGACGAGCTGCTTATCTTCGTGACGCCGAAAGTGCTGCGCGAGGGCGTGGCCGTCAAGTAAGCGCTGGAAGCCTTTCCATTAAGTGCATGCGGCCGCCTTCGGGCGGCCGTATGCTTTGCGGCCCATGCTGGGCAAGCGCAACATCTATCTCGTGGGCCCGATGGGCACTGGCAAGACGGCGGTGGGTCGTACGCTCGCGCGATTGATGGGAATGCCCTTCGTCGATAGCGATGCGGAAATCGAACGCTATGCCGGCGTGGATATTCCCTACATCTTCGAGCAGGAAGGGGAGGCAGGCTTCCGTCGACGCGAATGCGAGGCGCTGGCCGAGCTTTGCAGGCGCGAACCTCTTGTCCTGGCGACTGGCGGCGGAAGCATTCTCGCCGCCGAAAATCGGCAATTGTTGAAGGGCACGGGGGTGGTGGTGTTTCTCCATACCTCCATCGCACAACAACTGCAGCGAGTAGGCAGCGGTCGTGGCCGACCGATGCTGCATGGAACCGACGTATCCCACCGGCTCGAGGAGTTGTGCCGCATGCGCGAGCCGTTGTATCGGGAGATCGCCGATATCGTCCTGTGCACGGACGGACGGCGTGTGTCGAAGGTTGCGGAGCTCATCCTGCGCGAGCTCGGGTTGCCCCGTGGCGGCGTTGGCTAAACTGGCTCCCAACGCCTTTATACTGCCCGAGTGCTGACACTCCAGGTTTCCCTCGCCGAACGCTCCTACCCGATCCTGATCGGTGAATCGCTGCTGGCGAAGGCTGAACTTTTCGCCCGGCTGCTACCAGCCCGCGATCTACTGCTGGTCAGTAACACGACAGTCGCTCCGCTTTATGCGGAGCAGGTGCGTGCCAGCCTGCCGGACCGCCGCGTCGTGGATCTGCGGCTGCCAGATGGTGAGCAATACAAGACGCTGGAGTATGTGTCGCGGGTCCTCGATACGCTGGTGGCGAATCGCTTCAGTCGCGATTGCACCGTACTTGCTCTGGGCGGGGGTGTCGTAGGTGATCTGGCTGGGTTTGCGTCTGCCTGCTATCAGAGAGGCGTGGCCTTCGCGCAGCTGCCGACTACGCTGCTCGCTCAGGTAGATTCCTCCGTCGGTGGCAAGACCGGAGTAAACCATCCCGGTGGCAAGAACCTCATTGGTGCCTTCCATCAGCCCTGTGCCGTACTGGCAGATACCACCACGTTGCGGACACTCCCGCCGCGCGAGCTGCGCGCCGGGCTTGCAGAAGTCGTCAAGTACGGACTGGTATTCGACCTTTCCTTCCTCGACTGGATCGAAACCAATGTCGATCGTTTGCTGGCCCTCGATGGCGAGGCACTGGCGCATGCCATCCATCGATCATGCGAACTCAAGGCAGGACGTTGTCCGGCGCGATGAGCGCGAGGCCGGTGACCGCGCACTACTCAATCTCGGCCATACCTTTGGTCATGCCATAGAAACCGCGACCGGCTACACGGAGTGGTTGCACGGCGAAGCCGTGGCCGCGGGGATGCTGATCGCCGCCGACATGTCTTCGCGACTCGGCCTGCTGCCGCTGGCGGACGTGCAGCGTGGTGCGCGACCTGCTTCAGCGCATCGGGCTGCCGGTGGAGGCGCCGAAGTTCGGTGCCGCGCGAGCGCTCGACTACATGCGCATGGACAAGAAGGTGCAATCCGGAAGAATCCGCCTCGTATTGCTGGAACAGCTTGGTCGGGCGCGCTTCACCGCAGACTATGCCGATGACACGTTGCACGGCACCCTGCGCGCGCACTTCGGCTGAAGTTCATGCTTGCCCGGTACGCCGCGCACGATGAAAGGACGCGAGGGCGCCGCCATCCGGAAGCGGCGCCACGATATCGCGGTGAATTCCAGCGCGATCGGGATCGCATCGTGCACTCCAGTGCGTTCCGCCGCCTGGTCTACAAGACGCAGGTGTTCGTCAATCACGAAGGCGACATGTACCGCACGCGCCTTACGCATTCGATGGAAGTGGCGCAGATCGGTCGCTCCATTGCGCTCGCGCTGAATCTGAACGAAGCCCTGACGGAAGCCATCTGCCTTGCTCACGATCTCGGGCATACGCCTTTTGGCCATGCCGGCCAGGACGCGCTCAACGAGTGCATGCGCGACTACGGCGGTTTTGAACACAACCTGCAGTCGCTGCGGGTGGTGGATGAGCTGGAGGAACGCTACGCGGATTTCTCCGGACTCAACCTCACGTTCGAGTGTCGTGAAGGGATTCTGAAGCATTGCTCCATCGCGAATGCGCGACGACTCGGCGAACTCGGCCTGCGCTTTATCGAGCGACATCAACCTGGCCTTGAAGCGCAGATCGCGAATCTCGCAGATGAGATCGCTTACAACAATCACGATGTCGATGATGGCTTGCGGGCGGGTTTGCTGGAGCTCGCGGATCTGAGGGAAGTGCCGATCTTCGCGCGCCAGCTGCGAATCGTTGAAGAGAAGTATCCGGCACTGACTGGCCGCAGGCTGATCAATGAGGTCATCCGGCGAATGATCAATGGCATCGTGGTGGACCTGATCGAATGCAGCTCCGCGCATCTGCAAGATGCTGATCCTGCTGACATCGATGCCGTAAGGCTCCTGGGCAAGCCCTTGGTCTGCATGAGCGAAGTCATGCACTCGGATCATCTGGAGTTGAAGCGTTTTCTTCGCGAAAATCTCTATCACCACTATCGCGTGCAGCGGATGACACGCAAGGCGCGCGCCGTAGTCACGGAGTTGTTTCGCGCATTCATGGAAGATCCGCTTTTGTTGCCCAACGAGCACCGTGCCTCTGCACAGAGGCTCGCCAAAGAACACGGTGAATCCGGAAGCGCCCGCGCAGTGGCGGACTACGTCGCAGGCATGACCGATCGCTACGCCATCAGCGAACACGAGCGCATATTCGTGCCAGCCCAGAGGAGTTGAGGATGCGTCTTCAAGAGGCCGCCAGAGCCCAGCTCATATTTTCATTCCGCAAGATCCTGAAGCCGATGATCAGGATTCTGCTGCGTGCGGGCATTCCTTATCTGGAGTTTCGCGAGGTACTCAAGGGCGCATACGTTGAAGCTGCTGTGCGAGATGGGATTCGTGGACATACAGGGCCGTTGACGCGCGCGATACTTGCGGATCACACCGGCATTCCTTTGGCTGATGTAAGTCGATTATTGATGATCCGACTGTGCTTGCGCCACCGGAGTCCACGAATCAAGCGATAATTACCGAGGTTCTGCATATCTGGTGTACCGATTCACACTACATTGGACCGTACGGATTGCCTCTCGAATTGGATCTTGAGGAAACGATCGGACGGAACCTCACTACGCTCATATACAAGGCGGATCCAACAGCCAATCCAAGGACAATTCTTCGGGATATGGTCGAGTACGGGATAGTGAAGCCGGTTGGAGTGCGCCACTACAGAGCAGGTGGCAAGAATGAATATCTCCAATGACATCATGAGCCCACAAGCGCTCGACTACTTTGGGCGAACCATGACTAATCTTGCCAATACGTTGGCGAATAACCTTGGTACGCCTGGAGCACTTCCCCGGCTTCAGCGATCAGTCGTTGCAGACGGTGGCTTACCTGAATATGCGCTACCGGAATTCGAGGCACTCCTGAAGGACAAAGTGCAAAGGCTGCTTGTGGACGTTGATGATTGGCTGAGCGCCAATCGGCCGCACTGGACTCAGCCTGGCAAGGCAGTCGCTACAGGACTTACCGTTTTCCACTATGTCGCGGAGCCTTACGATCACACTCCCCTTTCCAGCCTGCAGCCCGCAGAACCGCCGCCCGTACAGTTCGCGGTGTGGGCGGAGCCAGCATTAGGTGGAAAGTTGCAGTAAAGCTGCCTAGGGCAGTATTTGTATAGTACTTACCCTGATTGCACCAAATGCAATCAAATATTGGTTTGACATCTTTCGGCCGCATCACATAATCGACCAGCGAAACGACATAAGACCGGTCCACCGTGACTTGCGTCACGAGTGGTCGAAGTTAAGTCTGCTGGGAGAAATGGAATGTCGCAGAAGAGAGCTGTTCATTTGGTATTGCTCCTCGCCACAGCTGCTGTCGCGGTGTCAGCATCAGCCGGCGAGAAAAAGAGAATTTCCGACGCCAATGTAGTCAATCCAACTTCGGCACAGAAGTCGGCCAGTACTCGGCATAGAAGGCACTGGTCGGAGCCGTGCTCTGGGTATCGAAGGCACGGGCAAGAGTTCTGGCATTGAAGGTACGGGCCGTAGTGCCGCTCTGGGCATCGAAGGCACCGGCAAAATTTCAGGCATTGAAGGTACGGGCCGAAGCGTGGGCTTAGGTATCGAAGGTACCGGCAAGGTTTCTGGGATTGAGGGCACTGGTCGTAGCCGCAGCCTGGGCATCGAAGGTACGGGCAGAACTTCGGGCATCGAGGGTACTGGCCGAGCCCGCTCACTGGGTATTGAAGGTACGGGCAGAATCTCGGGCATCGAGGGCACTGGCCGTAGCCGCAGCCTGGGCATCGAAGGTACGGGCAGAACTTCGGGCATCGAGGGTACTGGCCGAGCCCGCTCACTGGGCATTGAAGGTACTGGCAGAATCTCGGGCATCGAGGGTACTGGCCGAGCCCGCTCACTGGGTATTGAAGGTACGGGCAGAATCTCGGGCATCGAAGGGACTGGTCGGAGCGCTGCACTAGGTATCGAAGGCACGGGAAGAGTGAGTGCCTTCGGCATCGAAGGAACTGGCTGAATCTCCTTCGGGAAGTAGCCTCAAAGCTTCAGCTCAAACGCTGAGTCGAGAACGCCGCCCTAGGGCGGCGTTCTCGTATGCGCCCAATTTGATCGATATTGCGCCAGAAATGCGCGTTGCAATTGAACACCCGCTTGGCGGGACAATGCATGTCTAAGCTGCACCGATTCCAGCGGCATTAGGTCACTTGGTGAGCAGAGTTGCGCAAGCAAATCACAGACGCGGACGTCGCGGAGTTCATGTCGGCATTTGCGCGCTACTTGGTAGCCGCTGGCATAACGAGTTCTGGCTTCGCTCGGATAGCTCGTCTTGCATTCTTCAGAGCAGCTTCCGAAGACGCCAAGTTCACGAATAGTCGTGTAAATCGCTCAGCTGTAGCGGCGATGACCGGTCTAACAAGAGCTCAGGTGCGCGAATTCACACAAGCACAGAAGCCAGTTCTCGGTGATAAGCCAGACTATATAGACAGGTTAATTCGAGGCTGGAGTACAGATGTTGCTTTCACTACATCAAGTAACCTGCCGCGCCCACTAAGCATTAGTGGCAAAAATGCAGCGTTCGGGTTATTGGCAAGCAAGTATGGTGGAGACATACCAGCTCGTTCGATCTTGCGCGAAATGGTCCGAAATCAGCTTGTCTTAGTGAAGGGGAGTCGCGCTCATCTAAAACATCGAGCTCGTCAGACGAAGGCGCAGACCCAACTGCAGCACCTATCTCAACTCCTCTCAGTGCTTCTCCATAGACCAAAAGCGGTGTCAAAAAGCACTCATTCGCTTAGATCTGTCCTAGGTGGGGTTATGTATCCGAGTTCTTCCGCTAAAGGCCGTGCACTTTTGCAAAGACAATCCGAGGAAAGAGTACGTACATTCCTGGCAGAGTTGGAAGCGGCTGGAATTGCCGCTTCCATTGAGACGCCCTCTAATAAGAAACTGAAAGGCATCATCGCGCGTACTCAGATCATGGTGGTTACTGAAGAATTCGACTGCTCAAAGGCCGTTCCCAAGTCCGGAAAATAAGGAGCTCGCCCGTGAGAAAAAGAAGCCCATTTGCTCAAGACTCTCAGAAAGAAATGCTTGGTTCGGTGCTGGAATTCATGGCCGGATCCGGATTGAGCGACTCTGTGATTAGGGATGCGTTCGAGAGAGGATTGAGCCGACTTCACGACCGATCGAGAGAGCGAGTAGCCAGTCGCGTGAGCGGCCTATGCACCGGTAACGAGAACCTCTCAGCGGAACTCCTGCGAGTCTGGCACAGAGACAATCGATATATAGACGGCGACGCTCGGCCCAAGCCACTGCCTTTGCAGCAGGGTCGAAGTAATCTTCGAAGTATTCTCCAGCGTGTTGATCCGAGCGCCGACGCAATTGCAATATTGCGGGAGATGATCGCCGTGAAATTGATTCGAAAATCATCTAGCGGAAAGTATTTGCCAACGTCAGACGTCGCGATAGTAAGAAAGCTGCATCCGCTAGCGACAGACCACATAGCAAAGCTCGTGATTCGCTTGGTTAGTACGGTCTCACGCAACGTTGATCCAGATGGGGCAACCCTTCCTTTAATCGAGAGACACGCTTACGCGCCAGATCTAGGCTGGGCGGAGCGCAAAGCATTTGCAGAATTCACTCGCGCGCAAGGAATGGCATATCTCGAATCCGTTGATAACTGGCTTGAGCAGAGAAGAGTGCGTCGCAGAGTTCCAAGTCTTCGCAGTAACGCTAAGGGCGTCTCCGCTAGCGTGCACCTCTTTGCATATCTCGGGGACAATGAAGCGCCGTCATCCCTAAGCGATCAAGGAGAGGCTCGACGTCAACGAGTTGTGAAATCTAAGCGGAATTCGAAGGCAATTTCTCGATCGAGGCGCTCCCCGCCTCCTCGCGAAGCGCGCGCCTGAGTATCTTCCCCACATTGCTCTTCGGCAGCTCAGTCCGGAAATAAACATGCCGCGGCACCTTGTACGACGTGACGTGCTGTCGCATGAATGCGATCAGCTCCTCCGCAGTCAGCTTGGGATCCTTGCGGACGACGTACAGCGTAACGACCTCGCCTGATTTCTCATCCGGTTCACCAATCGCGGCGCTCTCGAATACGCCCGGATGCCGTGCTGCCAGGTCCTCGATCTCATTCGGGTAACCTTGAAACCCGAGACCGTGATCATGTCCTTCTTGCGGTCTTCCAGGAACACGAAGCCGCGCTCATCGATGCGTCCGATGTCACCGGTGCGGATCCAGCCATCCGGCAGCATCACCTTGGCAGTCTCGTCTGGCCGGTTCCAGTAACCCTGCATGACCTGTGGCCCCTTAACGCAGATCTCTCCGGAAACATTGAGCCCCAGCTCGTTGCCACTGTCGTCACGCGCGGTGACATAGGTGGAAGGAACCGGCATCCCGACGGCGCCATTGAAGGTGCGCTCTTGCAGGGCGCACACCGCAACCACCGGCGATGTCTCGGTAAGCCCCCATCCCTGGCTCAATGGCTTGTCGGTGAGTTCCAGCCAGCGCGCAGCGACGGCGGCCTGCACGGCCATGCCTCCGCCTACCGTGCCGACGAGTTTGCTGAAATCGATCTTTCCGAAGCCCGGCGTATTCATCAGCGCATTGAACAAAGTGTTCACGCCGAGGAAAACCGCTGGCGGGTATTTCTGCAGCAGCTTCACGAACGCGGGGAAGTCGCGTGGATTCGGCACCATGATGCCGGTGCCGCCGGCACGCATGAACAGCAGGCAGTTCGCGGTCAGTGAAAAGATGTGGTAAAGCGGCAGAGCGATGTAATACGTGCCGAACGTGATCGGCACCTGGCTGAACCACGCATGCGCCTGCAGCACGTTGGCAACCATGTTGCCGTGGGAAAGCATCGCGCCCTTGGCCACGCCCGTGGTGCCGCCGGTGTATTGCAGGAACGCGAGATCAGCGTGACCGAGTGCGACCGGCGCGGGAGTCCGCCCCGTGAACTCGTGCATCAGCTCGCGAAAACGCAGCGCCCCCGGAATGCTCCACGCGGGTACCTGGCGCTTCACGTATCGCAGCACGAAATTGACCAGCGCGCCCTTCAATCCAGGCAGCAGGTCGCCCACTCCCGTGACGATCACCCTCTGCAGTTTCGTCTCCGCAGCCACGGCCTGCACCACGTGTGCGAAGTTCTCCAGCACCAGCACCACAACGGCACCGGAATCCTGCAACTGATGCCGCAGCTCGTCGGCCGTATAGAGCGGATTCGTGTTGACGACCACCAACCCGGCGCGCAAGGCGCCCAGCATCGCAACCGGATACTGCGGCACGTTCGGGAGCATCAACGCGATGCGATCGCCCTTCTTGAACCCCTGCGCCTGCAGCCACGCGGCGAATGCCGCAGCCAGCTGGTCGACTTCGCGATACGTCATCGCATGATCCAGCAGCACATAAGCCTTGTGCTCGGCATGCTTCGTCATCGCTTCGGCGGTGAGCTCCACCAGCGAGTTGTATTGCGCGGGATCGATATCCGCTGGAACGCCCGGCGGATAATTCTTCAACCAGATCCGCTCGCTCATGGCGTCACCGTTCCAGCAGGGGATGCAGATACTGCCACACGTTGTCGAGCACGCGTGGCTCGCCCTCGGCCTTGGGATGCAGGCCATCGTCCTGCATGAGGTGCGCGTCCAGCGCGACGCCATCGAGCAGGAACGGTACCAGCGGCAGCTTCAGTTCTTTGGCGAGCTGCACGTACATCTGCGCGAAACTGTCCGAATACTTCGGCCCGTAATTGGGGGGGATCAGGATGCCGACCAGCAGCGCCTTCGCGCCCGCGCCGCGGATCAGGTTGAGCATCGCCTCCAGGTTGGTGCGCGACTCCTTCACAGGCAGCCCGCGCAGCCCATCATTGGCGCCGAGCTCGAGCACCACCAGCGCCGGCTTGTGCTGCTCCAGTGCGCGCGCCAGCCGTGCGCGCCCGCCTTCGGTGGTTTCGCCGCTCACACTGGCGTTCACCACGCGGTACCCGTAACCTTCTTTCTGCAACCGCGTCTGTAGCAGAGCCACCCAGCCCAGGTCGGTGCTCCGCAATCCATACGCCGCACTGAGGCTGTCGCCGAAGACCAGCAGGGTTCGCTCGCTGGCCGGGGTCGCGGCTTCGCAAGTCATCATCAACAGAGCAAAAAGCAGTATCCGGATGGAGCGCAAGATCGTCCTCGAAGCCCGGGAGCTGACGCGAAAGGTTAGCAGTCCCGAGGGTGAGCTGACCATCGTCGACGCCGTGTCGCTGGCCATCGCCGCAGGCGAGACGGTGGCGCTGGTTGGAACTTCGGGTGCCGGAAAATCCACGCTACTGGCGATGCTCGCGGGCCTCGACGTGCCGACATCGGGGAAGGTGCTGCTCGATGGCAACGACCTGAGCCGGTTCGATGAAGACGCGCGTGCGCGCCTGCGTGCGAACAGCGTGGGCTTCGTGTTCCAGGCTTTCCATCTGCTGCCTGCACTCACCGCGCTGGAGAACGTGATGCTGCCGCTCGAGCTCGCTGGTCGGCGCGATGCCGCGGACGCCGCGCGCCGCATGCTCACGCGCGTCGGTCTTGGTGAACGCGTCGGCCACTATCCGCGCCAGCTCTCCGGCGGCGAGCAGCAACGCGTGGCGCTGGCGCGCGCTTCGGTCACGCATCCTGCCGTGCTGTTCGCGGATGAGCCTACCGGTAACCTCGATACCGCCACGGGCGCTTCCATCTGCGAGCTGCTGTTCGAACTGAATCGCGAATCCGGCACGACGCTGGTGCTGGTGACGCATGACATTACGCTCGCCGCGCGCTGCGGGCGTCGGCTCACCATGGCCGGCGGCAGGCTGGTCTGATGCGCGCGGTGCTGGCGTTGGCGCTGCGCACGCTGGCCCGCGAAGGCCGCTCCGGCGATCTTGCCGTGCTGTTCCTGGCGTTGTTCGTGGCAGTGGCCGCGCTCACCGGCGTGGGTTTCCTGGTGGATCGCGTGGATCGCGCCATGCGGCTGCAGGCCAGCGAAGTGCTGGGCGCAGACCTGCGTTTGCAGGCACAGGACGAGATCAACCCTGCATACACGGATGAGGCCAGGCGCCGCGGCATCGATACCACGCATATCACCAGCATGCTGTCGGTGATCCTGAAAGGCGATCTCACGCAGCTCGCCAACGTGAATGCGGTGGCACCGAACTATCCATTGCGCGGCAAGGTGCAGCTGGCCAACGCAGGCTTTTGGTACGCAGGTGCCAGCCGAAGGCATTCCCGCGCAAGGCGAGGTGTGGCCGGATTCGCGGTTGCTCGCTGCGCTCGATGCAAAGGTTGGCGACGTGATCTCGGTGGGCTCCGCCGACCTGCGCGTCACGCGCGTGCTGATCTCGCGTCCCGACCAGGGTTCGGGCTTCGTCGATCTCGCGCCGGCGCTGCTGATGAACGAAGCGGATATCCCGGCAACGCAGCTCATACAGCCCGGCAGTCGCGTGGGCTTTGCAAGCCTGTTCGCGGGCGGCCGCGTGAGATCGAGCAATTCGGCAGATGGCTTGCGCAGCAGAAGCGGCCGGGCGAACGCCTGCGTGACATCTCGGAGGCGAGCCCCGAAGTCGGCAACGCCGCGCAACGCGCGGGTCGATTCCTGTCGCTGGCCAGTCTCGTCGGTGTGCTGCTGTGTGCCGTTGCGATAGCAATGACAGCGCGTCGCTACGTGAAACGCCATCTCGATCTCGCGGCACTCCTGAAGACACTCGGTGCGACGCGTGGCACGGTGCTCGCCATCAGCCTCGTGCAACTCGCCTGCATCGCGCTCATCGCGGCGACGGCGGGCGCGTTGGCTGGTTACCTCGCGCAGCAGGGCTTGCTCACACTGCTCAAAGGCATGATCGCCACCGAACTGCCACCACCAGGCCTGCGTCCCTTGTGGATGGGCTTCGCAGCCGCATTTCTGCTGCTGATCGGCTGCGCGCTGCCACCGATCCTGCAGCTGGCGCGAGTGCCGGCGATCCGCGTACTGCGCAGGGACATCGGCCCGCCGCCGCTCACGTCGCTGCTCGCGTATGGACCCGCGGCATTGGTGATCGCGCTGCTCATCCAGTGGGTCGCAGGCGGCGGCTGGCTGTCGCTTGGATTCATCGGCGGCCTCATCGCAGCCATCGGCGTGCTGGCGCTGGCCGGCTGGCTGCTGGTTACCGTGGTGGGCCGCCTGCGCGCCGGCACCGGCATCGCCTGGCGTTATGGCGCAGCCAATCTCGCGCGCCGGCGCAGCGAAAGCATCGTGCAGATCGTCGCGCTGGGGCTCGGCCTCTCCGCATTGCTGCTGCTCACCATCGTGCGCGGTGATCTCGTCGAAGACTGGCGCGCGCGCCTGCCCGCGAATCCGCCGAACTATTTCTTCGTGAACATCCCCGGCGCAGAGCGCGATGCCTTCCATGAGCTGCTGACCGGGCAGGGCGCAAAGCTGTCACCGATGTCGCCGATGATCCGCGGCCGCCTGCTCGCCATCAACGATCAGCCCGTCGCGAAGATGCGCTTCCCGAACGGCCAGGGCGATGGCTTCGCCTCGCGCGAGCAGAATCTTTCCTGGGCCGAGGACATCGGCCCCGGCAACAAGATCACCGAAGGCCACTGGTTCACGCCGGCGGAATACGGCAAGCCGCTGGTCTCGGTGGCCATCAACTTCCAGCAGTCGATGGGCCTGAAGCTCGGCGACAAGCTCACCTTCGACGTGGCAGGCGAAACCGTGCCGGTCACCATCTCGAGCTTCCGCAATGTGCAATGGGACAGCCTGCAGCCGAACTTCTTCCTGATGTTCGCGCCGCAGCTGCTCGATGGCGCCGCAGGCACGTGGATGGCCAGTGCCGTGTACCGTCCGCAGGATCCAGCCCGCGTTGCCGATGTGGTGCGACGTTTCCCCAGCGTCTCCATCTTCGACGTGGACCAGCTGATCACGCAGGTACGTTCCATCATCGACAAGGCCGTGATGGCGGTGCAGAGCGTCTTCCTGTTCACGCTCCTTGCCGGAGTCGTCGTGCTGCTCGCCGCGGTGCAGGCCACGCGCGATGAGCGTCGCTACGAGAGCGCGATGCTGCGCACGCTGGGTGCTTCGCGCCGTACCGTGCTGGCCGGCGTATTGCTGGAGTTCGCGCTGCTTGGTCTCGTGGCCGGCCTCATCGCCGCCGCAGCCGCTGCGACCGGTGGCTACTTCCTGGCCGCGCGTTTGCTGGAAATTCCGTATCGCGCCGATCCGCTGCTGTGGATCACTGGTGCCCTCACCGGCGCGCTGCTGGTCTGTATCGCGGGCTGGCTCGCCACGCGCACGGCGCTGAATCCGCCACCAATGCAGATCCTGCGCCAGGGTTGAGATCGAAGGATGGAGGTGGGTGCTTCAGCGAGCCGAGCTGAAGCGCGTCCAGGCCTGTGGCACCAGGTTGCCCCATTTGTCCACGCCCTGGATTTCCATCTGGTAGTCGCCCGGGCCGAGCGCCGAACTGTTCAGCGCGAGGCGCAGCTGTCCATTCGAGTCACGCGTGAGGTTGCCGATCACTGCGAGCCTTCCCTGGTCCGCGCGATCGATGGTGACGTGGAAGATCGTGTAAGTGGACCAGGACACATCGAGCTTCAGGTCCGCCATTTCCGTGCGGCCGCCCCCGATGGTGAAGGCATTGCCACCAGGACCATTGCGCGACGGCTTCACCAGGATGGCCCGCGTGCTCTGCGCCGGCAGCAACGGCTGTTGCTGCAACTCACGCTTCTGCGCCTCCAGCGCATCGCTCTTCTGGTGCACCGAGAACGCCAGCAGGATGACGCCGATCACCGCCACTGCCGCGACGCCCGCCAACCCGAAGATGACCTCCGGCCGCTGCCACTTCGGTGGCGCCTTCTCGGCCCAAGGTTCCGGCTGCCCCGACGCGTCCAATAGTCGCAAGGCCGCATTGATGCGGTCCGGCATGCCGAGCTGGGTGACGGTGTCGGGATTCTCACGGCAAAAGCGCTCGAAATCCTGGGCTCCCTTCAACGGCAGCCGACCCATGAGGTAGCGCTCGATGATCTGGTTCTGCTGGATAAATGACGTGTCCATTTGCGTGTATCGTGCCTCCGGCCGCTCCGCGCAGCGCGGATTGCCTCACATATTTCCGATGTTCGGGACGAAACCATGCTGAAACATAGCCTCAGGTCACTGGTATTGGGCGCGGCCGTGGTCGCTCCCATGGTCCATGCCGCCGCTCCCGCCGCGGATGACACCGCCGTCACCATCTACAGTTCGGCGCAGCCGGGCGCGGTGTCACCCGAGTACTACAGGCCCTTGCCCGGCCAGGGCACGCCTAATGCGATGGGCGTGCCGGGTTATGCGCTGGTGCGAACCGAGCGCGATGTGCAGCTGGGCACCGGTCGCTCGCAGCTGCGCTTCACCGACGTGGCCGCGTTGATCGATCCCACCACGGTCACCTTTACTTCGCTCACCGACCCGGCTGCGCGCGTGCTGGAGCAGAACTTCCAGTTCGACCTGGTCAGCACCGACAAGCTGCTGCAGAAGTACATCGACCGCCCGCTCACGGCGGAGCGCAGTCTCGGCGGCGGCACCACCAGTGTCAGCGGCACGTTGCTCTCTTCCGTGGACGGCCTGGTACTGCGCGGCAGTGATGGCACGCTCACCGCCCTGCGCGACTACTCCTCGCTGCGCTTCGGCGAATTGCCCGGCGGACTCATCACGCGGCCCACGCTGCTGTGGGACATCAACTCCGCACGCGGCGGCACGCAGCGCGCCCGCGTCACCTACCAGACCGGCGGCATCACCTGGTGGGCGGACTACAACCTGATCTTCAACGCGGGCAAGGATGCCAACAACGGCTTCGTCGACCTGTCGGCCTGGGTGAGCATCATCAACCAGTCCGGCGCGAGCTATCCGGATTCGAAGCTGAAGCTGATCGCGGGCGACGTGCATCGCGCGCCGGTGGCGCCATCCGCGCCCATGATGATGAACATGGCGCGCGCCGAGGGCAAGGTCGCGGATGCCGGCTTCGAAGAAAAGGCCTTCGACGAATTCCATCTCTACACACTCGGTCGTCGCACCACGCTGCCGAACAACTCCACCAAGCAGCTGGAGCTGTTCGACCAGGCGAAGCAGGTACCGGCGAAGCGGCTGCTGGTGCTTTCCAGTGCGCTGGGCTACTTCGGTGGCCGCTACGAGAACGCGAACTTCCCCGACACCGCCGAGCACAAGGTCGACGCCTACCTCGAATTCAGCAACGACAAGGTCTCCGGCCTCGGCGTGCCGCTGCCCGCCGGCCGCATCCGCGTGTCGCGCCTGGATGCCGCGGACAATTCGCTGGAATTCATCGGCGAGGATGTCATCGACCACACGCCGCGCGACGAGAAGGTACGCATCAAGCTGGGCTCGGCCTTCGACGTGGTCGGTTCGCGCAAGCAGGTCGATTTCAAGAGCGACAGCCGCGCCCGCTGGATGGAAGAGGAAATCGAAGTCGAAGTGCGCAACCACAAGGACGAGGACGTGGAAGTGCAGGTGCGCGAATTCCTGTTCCGCTGGAGCAACTGGAGCATCCTTTCCAGCAGCCAGGCGTACCAGAAGGAAGATGCGCGGACGGTGTTGTTCCCGGTGAAGGTGCCGAAGAACGGCAGCCGCACCGTGCGTTACCGCGTGCGCTACACCTGGTAGCGCGCAGGGAGACCGGCGCGAAGAAGGCCTAGCGCCGCGCCACCGGCTCCGTCAGTCGCAGCGACGCGAGCTCGGTGATCGGCAGCGGCCCTTCCAGCAGGTAACCCTGCGCGAACTCCACGCCGGTGGCCGCCAGCCACTGGCGCACCAGCGGCGATTCGATGCGCTTCACCACGCAGTGCATGCCCAGCATGCGCGAGGCATGCGAGATCGCCGTGATCTGCGCCTGCGCGATCTTGTCCTGCAGGCATTTCACCGTCAGCGAAGTATCGATCTTCAGCATGCGCACCGCGCGCTGGCGCAGCAGCTGCAGTACCTCGGAGTGGAAGGTGAAGTCGTCGATGATCACGTGGCAGCCAGTGCGGTCGCACAGCTCCAGGAAGCGCGCGACTTCGGCCGGATGGCGGCGGCACTGCGTCTCGCGGATCTCGAAACCCAGCTGCCGTGGATTGATGCGCGCATCGCGCACGGCATCCTCCACGAAGCCGGCGAAGTTGTGGTCCAGCAGCGCGCCGGTCGAAAGGTTCACCGAGAACCAGGCCGGGTCCACTTCCAGCTGCTGGTGGTTCTGCGCCAGCCAGCCGAACAGCTGGCTGATGACCACGCGGTCCAGCTTGCCGCCACTGGCCGGATCCTCGGCGCGGGCGAGCATGTCGCGCGGCGCTTCCTGTTCGGGGTTGGCAGCATCGGCGTTGTCGGCACGCAGCAGCACTTCATAGCGACGCGTACGGTCGGAATTGCGCAGTGACAGCAGCTGCTGCACGTAGAGCGTGATCGCCATGTCATCGACGCGTCCCGCTGGCGCCAGCGGCAGCGGATGTTCGCCGGCCAGGTGCAGGGCCAGTTGCTGCAGCAGGCGCACCAGCGCCACCGGGGTGACGCGGTCGCCGGCGCGACCCGGCAGCGTCAGCCGATCCGCATCGAACAGCATGGCGCCATGCAGGGCGCCGCGCGGATCGCGCGCCGCATAGGCGATGAGGCCGCGCGACTGCCCGTTGTTGAGCTCGAAGCTGGTACGGCCGGGTTCGAGCGCGAAGCCGTCGAGCGCATCCAGCACGAAGGCACGGTCCGAATCATTCAGCGTCTCTTCGGAATTCCACACCGCGCCGCCGGTGGCGTCATGGATGGAGCTCCGGTACACGCTGCTGCCGGCGATGGCGGCCGCGATTTCGAGAGCCATTTCCTCGATCTTCGTAGGCAGGGACTTGATCGTGGTGGCGTCATCGGGTTGCATGTCCCAAGTGTTCCGGAGCTGGCTCGCCCATGCCGTGATGCATCCCGCAGCCGATTCATTCGTCTATCCAAAAGATCGCCTTCTGTCGGCGCCATCGCTACAATGCGACTTAATTCAGGCTGAATTGGAGCGGCGATGAACCAGTCACGGATGATTGCCGATGAGATGGTGGTGTTCGCCCAAGTGGTGGAACACAACGGATTCACCGCAGCGGCGCGGCGCCTGAAGGTCCCGAAGGTGCGGGTGAGTCGAGCGGTTGCGGCGCTCGAACGAGCCTTGGGCGTGCGGCTGCTGGAGCGCACGACCCGCCGCATCGGGCTGACCGTCGCGGGCAGGAGCATCCTCGCGCACTGCCAGCGCGTGGCGCTGGAAGTCGAAGCCGCGCGCGCAGCCTTGCAGCCAGTGGCGGAAGGCGCGCAGCTGCGCGTCGCCATCGACCAGGGTTTCGGCCGCCAGCTGGTGGCTCCGCTGGTGCCGCGTTTTCTGGAGCGTTTTCCGCAGGTGACCCTGCGGCTCATCAACATCGAGGACGTCGCCGCCGGTGCCGAGTTCGACGTGGAGCTGCGCGTCGATGGTCGCGTGGCCGAGGGTGAGGTGGTCAGCTCGCTGGGCACGCCACCGATGATCCTCTGCGCCGCGCCCAACTACCTCGCCGGCAAACCGCTGCCGCAATCGCCCAGTGAACTCGCCCAGCATGCCTTGTTGTGGGCCAGCCCCGGTGGTGCGCCGGTGACGCCGCGGCTTTCCAAGGATGGCGGCTCGGTGGCATTGCCTGGCACGCCGCGCCTGGTGGCGCAGGATTTCGCCGCCCTGCATGCGGCGGTTGCGGCCGGCCTCGGCATCGGCGCGCTGCCCGAGTTCATGTGCCGCAATGGCCTCGCAATGAAACGGCTGGTGCGGCTGCTGCCCGAGTGGGCCGTGGCCGATCCCATCGAACTCACCGCGGTGAGCCCGGCTGCACGCGCCGTCGAACCGGCCGTGCGCAGCTTCGTGGATTTCCTCGCCGCCAACATCGTCCCCGCGCTCGCGGGCGCGCCTGAAACTTCCGAACCGCGGGTTGCCCCCCGCAAGGTAGCCACCTGATGTTCCGTTCACCGCTGCGGGAAATGCGTTTCGTGATGCGCGAGTTGTTGCCGAGCGCGGAGCTCGAGCAGCTCTATGCCGCCAGCGGCTATTCGGCCGAGCTCGCCGATAATGTGCTCGAGGAGGGCGCGAAGTTCGCCGAGAGCGTGCTCGAACCGCTGAACCAGGGCGGCGATCGTGAGGGTGCGCGCTGGACTGCCGAAGGCGTGACCACGCCAAAGGGCTTCAAGGAAGCCTATTCCGCGTACGCGCAGGCCGGCTGGGCGCAGCTGTCGCTGAGCGAGGAGCTGGGCGGACAGGGCCTGCCGCAACTGCTGAACACCGGCATCGAAGAGCTGATGTTCGCCTCGAACATGGCCTTTTTCCTGGGCACTTCGCTGGCGCGCGGTGCCGTCGAAGCCATCGCGGCCTCGGCCACCGAAGAGCAGAAGACCATGGTGCTGCCCAAGCTCGTCAGTGGCGAGTGGATGGGCACGATGAACCTCACCGAATCGCAGGCCGGTTCGGATCTCGCGCTGCTGCGCGCGCGCGCGGTGGCCGAGGGTGACCACTACCGCATCTTCGGCCAGAAGATCTTCATCACCTACGGCGAGCACGACCTCAGCGAGAACATCATCCACCTGGTGCTGGCGCGCATCGATGGCGCGCCCGCCGGCGTGAAGGGCATCTCGCTGTTCGTGGTGCCCAAGTTCCTGATCAATGCGGATGGCAGCCTGGGTGCGCGCAACGACGTGCGCTGCCTTTCCATCGAGCACAAGCTCGGCATCCATGCGAGCCCGACCTGCG
The DNA here is from genome assembly GCA_037200665.1 of Pseudomonadota bacterium. Lineage (GTDB taxonomy): Bacteria > Pseudomonadota > Gammaproteobacteria > Steroidobacterales > Steroidobacteraceae > ZC4RG30. The sequence goes on from JBBCGD010000004.1 coordinate 381,873, forward strand.
TGATGTCCTTCGGCGAGAAGGAAGGTGCGCTGGGCTACCTGATCGGTCCGCCGCATGCCGGCCTCGCGTTCATGTTCATCATGATGAACGCGGCGCGTCTGTCGGTGGGCGTGCAGGGCCTGGCGCAATCCGAGCGCGCGCTGCAGCTGGCGGTGGACTGGGCGCGCAATCGCCTGCAGGGCAAGGCCGAAGGTCGTCCATCACCGGTGCCGATCATCGAGCACCCGGACGTGCGCCGCATGCTGCTGTCGATGAAGGCGCGCACCGAGGCCATGCGCGCGCTGTGCTACTACGCGGCGCTGGAACTGGACAACGGCCACCACCTGCCCGATGAAGCGGCGCGCCAGGCTGCGCTTACGCGCGCCGAGCTGCTGATTCCCGTGGTGAAAGGCTGGTGCACGGAGACCGCGATCGAGGTGTGCTCGACCGGCGTGCAGGTACACGGCGGCATGGGTTACGTGGAAGAGACCGGCGCCGCGCAGTTCCTGCGCGATGTGCGCATCGCTTCGATCTACGAAGGCACCACCGGCATCCAGGGCAACGACCTCATCGGCCGCAAGCTCGGACGTGACCGTGGCGCGGCGATGGCCGCGTTGATCCAGGATCTGCTGGGCCAGCTCGAAACCGCACGCGCGCTGCTGCCTTCGACGCGCACCGCGCGCAATGCCGCGATGGAAGCGCTGGTCACGCTGCGCGATGCCAGTGAACAGCTGGTGCGTACGCAGCCGGACTCGCCGGCCTCGGCACAGGCCGTGGCGGTGCCCTTCCTGAAGCTGTGTGGCGTGACCATCGCCGGCGCCTTGATGGCGCGCGCTGCCGCGGTGGCCGAGGCCGCGCTGGGCACGAATCCCGCCGACGCGGCTTTCTACGAAGCGAAGCTGCAGACCTGCCGCTTCTACGCCGAGCAGGTGTTGCCGGAGGCGATCGGCCTCGCACGCATCGTGAAGAACGGCTCGGCGAGCGTCACCGAAGCACGGTCCGAACTGGTCTAGCGTTCGCGTGTAGCAAAAGCGTAATCAACGCGTGGAATAGTCGCGCCCCTCTGACAACCAATCGGTGTCGCGGGCGCAAGTTCTTGCGGCACCTCATGAAACAGAAGGTGCCTGAATGTTGCGAAACTCCACGATCGCGATGGCGATTGCCGCCTGTCTTACGTTCGTTGCACAGGCGAACGCAGCCGATGCCCCGCGCGGCGAGTCGGCGGATCTCACTGAACTCGACGAGATCGTCGTCATCGGCACCGGCGAAACACGCTCCGTTTCGACGCTGCTGCCCGCGAACCTCGACGTGCTGCCGCCTGGCTCCAGCGTGCAGAAGGCGCTGAACTTCCTGCCGGGCGTGAGCGCGCAGTCGATCGACGCGCTGGGCGTCAACGAGCAGTCGCTGTCCCTGCAGGTGCGCGGCTTCAGCACCACGCACCTGGGCTACACGCTCGACGGCATGCCGCTCGGCGACGGTGCGTACAACAACTACAACGGCCTCACGATCAGCCGCGCGCTGATCTCCGAGAACCTCGGTCGCGCGGATCTCGCCACCGGCATCGCGGCGCTGGGCATCGCCTCGACCAGCAACCTCGGCGGCGCGCTGACCTATGTCAGCAGCGATCCGCACCAGGAGCCGGGTTTCTCGGCCAGCCAGGGCTTCGGCAGCGACAGCAGCAAGCGCACCTTCGCGCGCTTCGATACCGGCGAGTACCACGGCTTCTCGGCTTATCTCTCGGGCCAGTACACCGCACAGGATCTGTTCGTGGACCAGGACGCCTGGAACAGATCCACCGGCAAGCAGTTCAACGGCAAGGCGCTGTACAAGTTCGACGGCGGCACGCTCACGGCCTTCGCGGACATCTCGCACACCAACCAGGCGGATGATCCCTACCTGTCGAAGGAGATGCTGTCGCGCCTGGGCTGGGACTGGGGCGGCATCGCGCCGGACTGGGATACCTACGCCAAGCTCGCGGACTGCACGGCGGCTGCGAACGTGCCCGCGATCACCTGCGTGAATGCGACGGCGCCGGTGAAGAACGCCGACGTCACGTACACCAACGGCCAGATCCTGCGCAACGACGAGCTGTACTACGTGGCGGGTGATTTCAACCTCACCGATTCGATGACCGCGCACCTGCAGGTGTACGACCACACCGACAAGGGCGCCGGCAACAACTGGATCATCGGCAAGTCCACGCAGGGCACCACCGCCACCGCCGACGACTATCCGGTGCAGATCCGCGATACGCGCTACACCATTGATCGCCAGGGCGGTCTGGTCAGCCTGGCCTGGAACCTCGGCTTCAACCGCATCCAGGCCGGCCTCTGGCTGGAAGACAACAAGAGCAGCGCCGCGCGCTACATCTGGACCAACGTCACGCAGGACCAGTTCAGCCAGATGAGCCTGGCGCATTTCCTCGGCGGCACGCCGGGCACCGCGCAGTGGGCGCAGGAAACGACCTGGGATACTTCGCAGGCCTACCTCGAGGACACCATCAGCCTTCTTGATGATGCGTTGAGCATCGACTTCGGCTTCAAAAGCACCGATGCCAGGTCCGATGCGAAGGCCATCAACGGCGTCTCCGCGACGCCGCCGCCGGCGGCCACGCAGTTCGCGAGCGGCAAGCTCGAGGCCAGGGACCAGTTCCTGCCGCAGGTCGGTGCGCGCTGGAAGGTTGCGCCCGGGCAGGAAGTATTCGCCAGCTACGCCGAGAACATGGCCATGTACCAGGGCGGCTTCAAGCTCGGTCCGCAGTCCGTGTCGCAGGCTGTCTGGGATGTGCAGGGGAGCACGCTGAAGCCCGAGACCTCGAAGAGCTTCGACGGTGGCTACCGCTACGTCGCCGACTCGGTGCAGGTTTCGTTCGCGGCCTACCGCGTCGATTTCAACAACCGCCTGTTGCAGTACAACCCCTGTCCGACCAACCAGCAGCAGAATCCGGGCTGCGGTAATTCCTTCCACAATGCCGGCGGCGTCACCAGCAAGGGTGCGGAGCTGGGCGTGCTGTGGAAGCCGCTGCCCTGGCTGAGCTGGTACAACTCGGCCTCGTTCAACAAGTCCACCTACGACGACGACATCAACTGGTGCACCACCACCTGCGTGCTGAAGGCCACGGCCGGCAAGCAGCAGGTGGATACGCCGAAGCAGATGTATGCCAGCGTCGTGACTGTGAAGCAGGGCGGCCTCGCGGTTTCACTGCAGGGCAAGTTCACCGGTCGTCGCTACTACACCTATACCAACGACCAGGGATTCGGCGGCTACACCACCCTCGACCTCGGCGTGAACTACGACTTCGGCGCCTTCGGCTTCCTGAAGAAGGCCAAGCTGGCGCTGAACATCACCAACCTCACCGACAAGCGCTATGCGTCGAACTTCGACAACAGCGTGTTCGCGCCGGACGATGCCACCGGCACCATCCTGGTATTCCACTCGTCGGCGCCGCGACAGGTCTTCGGTACGGTCAGCCTTGCCTTCTGAGCATCCACGCCTTGCGTTGATGTTGTGGCTCTTCTCCGCCATGGCCGGTGGAGAAGAGCTGGTGACGCGGCCGCATCTCGAACTGGATGCGGATGCGCACAGTGTGTCGTTGAACGGCCAGGCCTTCGTCAATCAGGGCCTGGTCGGCGCGGGCCAGCTGCCTGCGGCCACGGTGGATTTCCTCGGCGACACGCTGGGTTCCATTTCTTCGCTGCAGATTGCGCCTGGCAGCTGGCGGCGTAGCGGCGACCACTACGAAGGCATCATGTGGACGCTGCCGGACCGTGGTCGCAATGATCCGGCCGCGAATCTCTTCTACGACTACGCGGCGCGGCTGGAGCGATTGCGTATCCGCTTCACGCCGGCCGATGGCCAGCTCACGCTGGTGCCGGATGGTGGGCTCGAGCTGCGTGACTTGCGTGGCCAACCCTTCACCGGCGCAGATCCAGGCGCGGGAACATTGCTCGAGCGCGGCTCACTGATGCCCGCGCCTTCGACCGGGGTCGGCAGCGGCAAGGTGGCCATCGATGCCGAGTCCTTGCAGTTCACGCGCGACGGCGGCTTCTACGTCGGTGATGAATACGCGGCCGGGGTGTACCGCTTCGACCGCAACGGAAATATGCAGGGCCGCATCGATGCGCCACCCGCCATCGAGCCGCGCCGCGATGGCCGACCCGCTTTCGGTTCACTCGCGCCTCCGCAAACCGGCCGCCGCAACAACCAGGGCGTGGAAGGCATGTCGCTGTCGCCCGATGGGCGCAGGCTGTTCGTGGCCCTGCAAAGTGCGTTGATACAGGACAGTGCCAACGGCGCTGCCAGTGGTCGCATCAACATCCGCGTGCTGGTCTACGACGTGAGCCGCACGCCGGTTCCGAAGCACCCGATCGCGCACTACGTCGTGCAGCTGCCCGCGTACAACGACGCCGGCACAGGCGGCGCGCCCAACCGTACCGCTGCCCAAAGCGAAATCCGCGCACTGTCCGATCATCAGTTCCTGATGCTGTCGCGTGATGGCGCCGGAATCGGCGCGACCGACGGCAAGCCCGTGGTCTACAAGAGCATCCTGCTGGTGGATACCAGCGGCGCAACCAATCTCGCCGGCACCGCATACGAGACCGGGACCACATCGTTGCTGCAGGATCCGGCCGGCACAGCGCTGCGACCAGGCATCGTGCCGGCCACATGGGTCGAGCTCGTGAATATGCTCAATCCGCCCCAGCTGCAGCGCTTCGGACTCAGCATCGACGCGCTATCCGAGAAATGGGAAGCGATGGACCTGGCATCGGTGCTAGATCCAGCGGCGCCCGATGACTACTTCCTGTTCGTCGGCAACGACAATGATTTCATCGCGCGTCGCTGCGTGATGTCCGGCGAGCGCTGTGATTCCAGCATCGACAACGACAACCGCATCCTGGTTTATCGCCTGGCGATGCCGGCCGCGATCAGGCCGGTTCGACCCTGATCTCGGTCTTCACCGAATTCGCGATGTAGCACTCTTCATGCGCCTTGTGGTGCAGTTGCTCGAGTTCCCCGGCCGTCGGTACCTTCTCGCCGGAGAAAGTGATCTTCGGATGCAGCGTCACCACCGACATGGCGAAGCGGCGCTCGGCATTGCGTTCCAGCACGCCGGTGGGCTTGTCCTCGTAACGATCGACCACGAAACCGCGCTTCGCCGCGATGGCGAGGAACCACAGCATGTGGCAGCTCGACAGCGAAGCCACGAAGGCTTCTTCCGGATCGACACCCGCGGGATCCGAACCGGGCGGTGGCACCACGGATGGCGACGACGAACCCAATAGCTCCGCACCACCATCGAAGCGGACCAGGTGCCGGCGGCTGTACTTGTTGGTCAGGAATTCCTGCGCGCCGCGCTCCCACACCAGTTCGGCCGTGTACGTGGACATGTCCTTCTCCTCAATGCGCCGCGTGCCAGTGCGCGGGCTGTATGCGGTAATAGATGAAATCGACCATCACGCCATTCTGCGGCCGCTGGCCTTCATGCATGGGGACGGCGCCGAGCTTTTCCATCGCACGCTGTGAGCGCAGGTTGCACTTGCCCACGTGGAACCAGATCGCCGCCACGTGCGGCCGCGCATGCTCGATCAGCAGCTGCTTCATCTCGCGGTTGGCGCCGGTGCCCCAGTAATCACGCGCGAGGAAGGTGTGGCCGATGGTGATCTCGCGCAGGTCGTCGTCCCACTCGTAGTAGCGCGTGACGCCGATGATCTGGCCGCTGGAGTTTTCGACCACGGCCAGCGCGCCAGGGCTTGCGATGAGGCCATTGAAGAAGCGCTCGAAGCCCGCGCGCTGGTAGCGCGTCTGGTCGGGGTGCTGATCCCATATGAGTGGATCGCGCGCCACCTGCCACAACGTTTCGCGATCTTCCGGGCGCAATGGCCGCAGGGTGAGGCCCGGGCCGGTGAGCGTGGGTTGCAGGTCGAATTCCATCGGCGCGCGTAGAATGCCACAGCATGACGAACCCGACGATTACAAGCCCGATCGAATCGCTGCTGACGCGCATGTCCCATCCCGGCGCGCTGATGACTGGCCCTTCACCCACCGATGCGGAACTGAAGCAGATACTCGGCGCCGCGCAGCGCGCCGCCGACCACGGGCGCATGCGTCCGTGGCGCTTCATCGTCGTGCGGCCGGAGCAGTACCAGCAGTTCTATGATCGCCTCGCCGCCGCCGCGACGCGCGTGCAGGGCGACCCGGCGCGCTACGAGATCAACCGCAACAAGTACGAACTCACGCAGCGCGCGCCGCTGCTCGTGGTGGCCGCGGCGAAGATCGAACCGAACCACAAGATCGCCGCGATCGAGCAGGCTTTCGCCGCGGCCGGTGCCACGCAGCTGGTGCTGAATGCCGCGCACGCGCTCAACTACAAGGCTTTCCTGTTCTCCGGCGCCGGTGTGTTCGATGTGGAATTCAAGGCCAGCCTCGGACTCGCGCCGCATGACCACCTGATCGGCTTCATCTGCATCGGCAAGGCCGCCGGCAACAACAAGCCGGGTCCCACCGCCGCAGAAAGCGTGCACGAAGGGTTGGAAAAAACCGTCAGCGACTGGCATCCCTGATCGCGAAAACCCGGAACGATTGCCACAAATCGCCGTTCCCGCCTCGATAGAATCGGTCGATGGCCGACCTCAAGCTCAAGGACCTGCGTTACCTCGTCGCCGTGGCCGACACGCGCCACTTCGGCCACGCCGCGGCGCGCTGCTTCGTCAGCCAGCCCACGCTGTCCGCGCAGCTGAAGAAGCTCGAGGATTACCTCGGCGTGCAGCTGGTGGAGCGGCATCCGCGGCGCATCGCGCTGACCGAGGCCGGCGTGCAGGTGGTGGCGCGCGCACGGCGCATCATCGAGGCAGGGGATGAGATCGTCTCCATCGCCGAATTGCAGCGGGATCCGCTGGCCGGGCGCCTGCGCGTGGCACTGCTGCCCACCATCGGTCCGTACCTTCTGCCGCTGATCGCGCCACGCCTGCGCAAGAAACTGCCGCGCCTCGAGCTGATGCTGTACGAGTACCAGACCGGCCCGATGCTCGAACACCTGCAGGCCGGCGACATCGACCTCGGCATCCTCGCCTTGCCGGTGCATACGGAGGGCCTGGCCGAGCGCAAGCTCTTCGATGAGCCCTTCGTCGTGGCGCTGCCGGAGAAGAACCCGCTGGCCAGTCGTCGCTCGCTGAGGGTCGCCGACCTCAATGGCGAAACCCTGCTGTTGCTCGAAGACGGCCACTGCCTGCGCGACCAGGCGCTCGATGTATGCGCACGCTCCCAGGTGCATGAAAAACAGGATTTCCGCGCCACCTCGCTGGAAACGCTGCGCCAGATGGTGGCCTCGGGCAGTGGCATCACGCTGCTGCCGCAGCTGGCGGCGAGTGGTGCCTATGGCAATGCGCGCGGCATGGTGACGGTACCGTTCGCCAAACCAGAACCCGTGCGCCACGTGGGCGCCCTGTGGCGCAAGACTTCCGCGCGCGGTCGCGCCATCGAATCGGTGTGCGATGTCATCGCCGAATCCGGCGCTCGGCAGGTGGCGGCATGATTGTGTCGCAGGAAGTCTCTGCCTACGACCGCATGGTGTGGCCTGAAGGCCAGGTGGAAGGCTGGCTGGCACGCGGCGAACGGCGCCGCGAACTGAGCGCCTGGTTCGGCGAAGCCGAGTACCAGTCGCTGCAACGACTTGCGATGGCTGCGGCCGCGGTCTCGCAGGACCCGGATCGCTGCGTTTACTTCGTGCCCGGCCTGATGGGTTCGCAGCTCAGCCTGGCGCGCCCACGGCCGCTACCCGACAACCTGCTGTGGGTGGATCCCAACGACATCCAGGCCGGTGGCCTCTCGCTGCTGGCTTATCCCGGCGAAGCCATCCTGGTCGCGGGACCGGTGCTGCACGGTTACCTGCCGCTCAAGTTCGCCTTGCAGGCCGCGGGTTACACCGTGCGCTGTTTCGCCTACGACTGGCGCCTCAACATCGGCGACACCGGTGCGGCGCTGGCCGCGCACCTCGCGGAAGAGAAGGCGCGCGAAGTCAACCTCATCGCACACAGCATGGGCGGCTTGCTGGCGCGCGTGGCGCTGCGTTCCGATGCCGGCCGGCGCGTGCAGCGCCTGATCACGCTGGGCACGCCGCATGGCGGATCCTTCGCGTCGGTGCAGGCGATTCGCGGCAGCTATCCGCTGGTGCGCCGCCTGGCCCAGATCGATGCGCGGCAGGACGCCGAACGCCTGGCGCGCGAAGTGTTCTCGAGCTTCCACAGCCTGTACCAGATGCTGCCGCGTGAGAGCGCCACCGATCTCTTCAACCAGCGCAACTGGCCGGCCATCGGTCCACAACCCAATGCCACGCTGCTGGATCGCGTGCGCTTCCTGCAGCTGGGCGGTGCGGATTCGCGCATCACCACGGTGGCGGGCTATGGCTTCCAGACCACGGACCAGATCGCGCAGGTCGAAGGCGAGTTCTTCTACCGCTACGGCTATGCCGGCGATGGCACCGTCCCCGCCGCGCGCGGCGTGATGGCCGGTTGTCCGGCCTGGTACACCAACACCGCGCACAGCGAACTCACGCGCAGCCCTGTGGTGCATGCGGCACTGCTGGCCTTGCTGGGTGGCCGCGCGCCGCAATTGCTGGATGTCCTGCCGCCACTGCGCGGCACGCTCGGCACCGTCGCCGAATCCGAACTGCGCCACCAGTTCAACGAGAAGATCGACTGGAGCCGGCTCGATACCCTGCAGCGACGGGCCTTCCTCGATTCGCTGAACCGCGCGGCACCGACGGCGTGAACCTTGTCCCCAATCCTTTTATAGTCAGGCCATGAAACAGAAAAGCTTTCGCTGGTGCATGCTGGTCGGTGCGATTGCGCTGGGCGCCGTGGCCATCTTCTATTTCGCCACCTACGTGGAACTGACCATCGCGCTGGGCAACAACGGCCTGAAGCCCGACCTGATGCAGTCCATCCAGGCGCTGTGGCTGGCCTTTGCCTGCCATGTGGCGCTGATCGCGCTGCTGTACCTGCTCGTCGCCTACAAGCCACATGCGGTATCGCGCGAGGTCATCGTGATCCTCGGCATGCTGCAGCTGGTCGAGGCGGGGTTGCTGTTCGCGTTCTCCGGCAGCCTCGTCGCAGCCGTGCTGCTGGCGCTGGCGGCGGTCTTCGTGCTGGTCGGCGCACTGATCTGGCCGAAGAAGCTGTTGCCTCAGGCACCGGCAACTGGTTCGATCGCACCCGTCTGAATCCCGGCCAGCAGGGTGCGGCCTTCGTTGCAGCGTTCGCGCGCAACCCCGCCCTGCTGCAACAACAGCACCCGATCGCAGCTCGCGATGGTCTCCGGCCGATGCGCCACGATCACGCGCGTGAGCGCAAGGCCGGCGATGGCTTCGCTCACCAGCCGCTCGGCGCGTACATCCAGGTGACTGGTCGCTTCGTCGAGGAACAGCAGTCGCGGCCGGCGATACAGCGCCCGCGCCAGCAGGATGCGCTGCTTCTGCCCGCCCGACAGCGCGCTGCCCATGTCGCCCACCAGGCTCTCGTAGCCCATGGGCATGGTGATGATCTCCTCGTGCACGGCAGCCGTGCGTGCCGCGGCTTCGACGCGCTGCGCATCGTGGGCGGCATCGAAGAAGCTGATGTTCTCGGCCAGGCTGCCGGCGAACAGCTGGTCGTCCTGCATCACCACGCCTGAGATATCACGCAGGGCGCGCGGCCCCAGCCGTTGCAGGTCGTGGCCACCGATGCGGATGGTGCCGGCGGAAGGTTTGAGCAGGCCCAGCAGCAATTTCACCAGCGTGGTCTTGCCGCAGCCCGAGGGGCCGATGATGGCCACCGATTCGCCGGGCTGCACGGTGAAGCTGAGATCGTGCAGCAGCCAGGGTTCGCCATCGTCATGGCGGAAGCACAGGCCGGTGACTTCGATGCCTGATCCCGACGGCACGGCGACCTCGTGTGCCATCTGTTCCTCCGCCGGCGTCAGCACGATGTCGGCCAGGCGTTCGGCATGCAGTCGCAGCAGGCGCAGCTCCATGCCCTTGTCGATGAGCGCGCCCATGCGCTGGGCGAACTGGTCCTTGTACGCGATGTAGGCGATGAGCATGCCCACCGAGAATTCATTGTCGAGCACCAGCAGGGCGCCGATGCCGATCACCGCCAGGCGTTCGGCGCCGAACAGCAGCTGGCTTGCGGCACCGAAGCCGAGCCCGAAGCGCGCCAGCCGGATCTCCTGGTTCGTGGTTTCAACCAGCAGGTTGTCGAAGGCGGTGCGTCGCTGCCCTTCGGCACCCGCTACCTTCAGGCTCTGCATCCCGCGCAGGGATTCGAGCAGGTAACCCTGCTGTCGCGCGGCCGCGACCAGTTGGCGTTCGCTGCGCTCGCGCAGTGGCCGGTTGGCCAGCAGCCGGATCGCGAGATACGCGGCCACCGCGACCAGCGTCAGCAAGGCGAGCCTGCCGCTGTACACCAGCATCAGCGCCAGCGTCGCCAGCGCCATCAGGCCATCGATGCAGGCCTCGACGAAGCTCGTGCTCAGTGTGTGCTGGATCGATTGCATGGAACCAAGGCGCGAGGTGATGTCGCCGAGGTGGCGCTTCTCGAAGAAGTCGAGTGGCAGCCGCAGCAGGTGGGCGAACACATTGCCGGTCCACTGCAGGCCAAGTCGTGCGGAAAGCTGCGTCACGGCCCAGCCGCGCAGCATGCCGATGCCCGTCTGCAGCAGCAGCGACAGTGAGAAACCCGCCAGCACGACTGCGAGCAAGGGTTTGTCCGCGGCTACCAGTACCTGGTCCACCACCCATTGCATGCAGAACGGCGCCAGCGCGACGAACACCTGCAGCGCCAGCGACAGCGCGAACAGCTGCGCCGCGGCTGGCCAGAGGCCGGCGATGTGGCCGGTGAGCTGGCGCAGTGATATCCGGGGTGGGGCGCGTCGGGCTTCGAATCCGGCAGCAGGTGCGAGCTCGAGCGCGACGCCGGTGAAATGCCGCGACATCTCCGCGTTGTCCAGGCGTCGTTCGCCGCAGGCTGGATCGAAGACGACGGCGCCCTTCGCATGCACCCTGGCCAGCACCACGAAGTGGTTGAGGTCCCAGTGCAGGATGCAGGGCAGGGCGAGTTTGGCGAGATCGGGTATGTCCAGCCGCAACGCACGCGTGCGCCATCCCAGCAGCTGCGCGATGCGCATCAGGTCGTGCAGCCGCGCGCCCTTCAGCGACGACGGGAAGCGGCGGCGCAGTTCGGCCAGCGTGTAGTGCCGCCCCTGTGCGCAACCGATCATCGCCAGCGACGCCAGCCCGCATTCGGCCGCCTCGGATTGCAGGATCGGCCTCATGGTGGGCGATGTGATCGGGTCAGCGCAGCGCCAGCCAGCTTATTCCGGCAGCGGCGAGGCACAGATATGAAGCCATGACGCAGAACTTGCCGAGAGCGGAAATCGGCGTGCGCGTCCGGGTTATTTCCCCGATGAAAGTCTTCGCGCGATATCGGGTGGAGTAGTCGAGCCCCGATTGGCCAACGCCAATCACGGAGAGTGCCGCGAAGGCAAACAGGAATCCCACGACCAGTTGCTGCCGCGCGAGCAGCACCAGCGCGATGAGCAGTGCGGCGCAGCCGATGGCGGTCCATATCAGGCGCATGACCGAGGATCTGTCGAGGCTCATGAGTTCACTCCCTTGGGCAAGAGGCATCGCCATTCCAGTTCGCGCCTGGAATGGCGATGACCCCGGCTTCAGCTGATGAGGTTGGCGAGCTTCTCCGACCAGCCATAGCGGCTGTTGAGCCAGCCGCCAATGGTGTAGCCCACCATGAAGGCTCCGGCGACCGCGCCAGCCACCAGATTGGCCTGGACCACATCGTTCATCACCGCGGTGGTGATCGGCGTCGTGAAGGTCAGCGGTGGCAGCGCACCCGCGCCTCCGACTGCGTACGTCTCGTTGAAAGTCAGTTCACGCATGTTCATCTCTCCTGAGGTCATCTGGCGCAAGCCGTGCGCCGCGGATCCGGGAAAAGCCCGGTGTTCGCTCGCACGGGCTCAGCTGCTGCCGAGCTTCTCGCGCATGGAATACAGCGGTTCGAACAGCCATTCGGTGAGGCGCCTGGTTTCCCCGACGATGTCCGCATCCACCAGCATGCCGGGCTTCAGCGCCTCGTCCTTGCCGTAGACCGGGATGGATTGGCGTGCCAGCACCACTGTCACGCGATACAGCGGTTGGTCGCTGCCGGCACCGCCGAGCAGCGCACCCAGTTCACTCGCGCCCAGCGCGCTGCGACTCACACTGGCGACACGTCCCTGCTGGTGTCCGAACTTCTGGTAGGGATACGCGGGATAGCGCAGCAGTACGCGATCGCCGGCAGCGATGAAACCAGCGGCGCGACTCGGCACCAGCAGCTCCGCTTCCAGCCGCCCGTCGCCGGGCAGCAGCGTCAGTAGCGGCTGCCCCTGCTGCACGGTCTGTCCGGGCTTCGCAATCTGCGTGGCCACTACGCCCGCGACGGGCGCGGTGATGACCACTGCGCTTGCAGCCTGCATCTCCACGCGCTCCTGCGTCAGTGCGGCCAGGTCGCGTCGTGCATCGGCATCGATGGCCTGGCGCTGGCCGCGCAGTGCGTCGCGGGCCTGTCGCAGTTGCAGGATGTCGCGCTTCAAGGCACTCGCACGCTGCTGCAGCTCCTGCGCAGCCGCTACCTGGTCGAGCAGCGCGGATTCCTGTTGCTGGAGCTGCAGCTGGCTCACGTATTGCCGTACGCGCAGCTCCTGCATGCCGGCCAGAGTGGCGGAGTTGATGCGCGACTGTTGCTCGCGTGTTTCCACTTGTTCCTGCACCTGCGCGAGCTCGGTGGTAGCGGCGTCGATCTGCGCACCGAGGCCGGCGGACTGCGCGGCCATTGCACGTTGCTGTCCCTGTCGTGCGGCGCGCAGCCCTGCGCCGCGTTCGCGCAGCGCTGCTTCAAGTTCAGGCGATGCCGCACCGCTGGCAAGGGTGGCGCGCGGCACGTCGATCACCAGGAGCCGCTCGCCAGCGGCTACCTGCCGGCCTTCACTGGCATTCATCTGCGCGATGACGCCCGACGCAGGCGCGAGAACCGTGGCAAGGCCCAGCGTTGGTACCAGCCTGCCCGCCACGGTGGAGCGGCGCGTGTAACTCGCACAGCACAGGTACAGCGTGATGGACAGCGCGACCACGAACGCGCTGGCGGCGAGCACCCACTGCGCCAGCGGCTGCGCGAGCGAGATGCCGCCCATGCCATGGTCACGGTGCGCTTCGAGAACCTCGCTGCGGAACAGTTGCTGCGTCATCGGCCTTGCCATCGTTGCGATGACTGCATTCTTGTCGCGGCACGATGCGCGCGGGCCGGACGAATCTGTCCGGAACAACCAGAAATGCGGCCCCACGGATCACCGCGGCCGCGCACTGGAGGGCAGGGCGCACACCGTGAGGCTAGTCCTACAGACTCTGAGTGCGTCTCCCTACTGCGACCGCAAGCTCCCCGCGCGATGCTCCTCCCACACCGGCAACCAAGCCGATGGAGGTGCCAAATGCTTCATTACGCAGTCGTGTTTCTCGTGATCGCATTGATCGCGGCACTGCTGGGATTCACGGGAATCGCAGCCGGTGCTGCGGGAATCGCCAAGATCCTGTTCGTGGTGTTCCTGATCTTCGCGGTCATCACATTCATCTTCGGACGACAAGGAAGAACCTGATCATGGCTACTACAGCAGACCATCTGGCGGATCGCGCCCACGAAGCGGGCAGCAAGGCGGATTCGGCGGCGCGCCGCAAGGGCTCGCAGCTGCACAAGTTCTTCGATGACGTCGAAGAACTGCTGCGCCGGGTATCGAGCATGGAAGACGCAAAGATCACCGAACTGCGCAATCGCGTGGAATCGTCGATCGACAGCGTGAAGAGCTCGGTGACCAGCACCGCGAAGACGGCCATCGACACCACGAAGAACGCGGCGCTGGCCACGGATGAATACGTGCACCGCAAGCCGTGGATCGTGATCGGTGCGACCGCGGTGGCTGGCCTGCTGCTCGGCGCGCTGCTGCGCGGGGACAGGAAGTAAGCCATGCACCTGCAGGCGCTGCTGCTCCAGCTCGCCCGGCACCTCGGCTGCTACGTGCAGCTGGGCGCCGAGGCGGCGTCGGAGTATCGCAGCACCTGGGTGCGCCGCGCGGTGCTGGCGCTGATCGCAGTGGCGACCTGCACCGTCGCGGCCACCGCGGCGTGGGCGGCCGGGCTTGTTGCGCTATGGGATACGCCATGGCGCCTCGCCTATGCGGCCACTACGGCGACCGTGCTCGTGATCGCGGCGATAGTGCTGTGCTTGCGCGCATTCACGTCGCCGCGGTCGGGCGCTGCCGCCAGCCTCTTTGAATCGGAAATTCGCAAGGACGTGGAGCTGTTTCAGCAATGGAAGAGCACGTTATAGCTGCTGAACTGGCTCACAGCCGCGCGCAGTTGCGAGCGCTGTTGCTGCCGAACCCGGACACCGGCCGCATCGAGGCCGATGTGTTCCCGCGCAGCGCCATCATGCGCGTGGTGCTGGATCCGCGTCGGCGTCGCCTGGCGACCGCGGGACTCGCGGCGCTGTCCATGTTGTTCGCGCGTCGCGGGAAGGGTGGCTCGAACTGGTCGGAGGCGATGCAGTCCATCGGCGAGGCTTTCAGCGCGGCGAGAAGCTAGGGCCGTGCCTCACGCCAGGGAGTGGCCATGAGCGAACGCGGCGATATGCACGCCATGATCGGCGACCCCGAACGCATGACGCGCCTGGTGCGCAGCTGCGTGATCCTCCTCTTGAGCGCGATACTGGTTTTCAGCCGCACCATCGCGGTTCCCGCATTGGCCGCGGTGCTGGTGTCGATCGCGCTGTTTCCCGTCGTGAACAGCTTCGCCCGTATCGGCATACCGCGAGCGATGGCTTCGATAGTGGTGATACTCAGCCTGGTCGCGGCCTGCGTCGGCATCTTCTATGCCGTGCACCAGCCCATGGCGCAGCTGCTCGCCAAGGCACCGGACCTCATCGAGATCGGGCAGCGCACGCTGGCGCATCTCACCGGCAGGCCCGTGGTCACCGCGACGCTGCGACAGGAAGGCGCCTCGGCACTCGTGGATGTGCTCGCGCCAGTGGCAGCCGTGCTCACGGCCGCATTGGTGGCCGTTGGCACCAGCCTCATCCTCAGCAATTTCATTCTGACCTGTGGCACCAGCGTCGGCCGTGCCGCGCTCGCGGCGGTGCGCGAGCGGCCGGCACGCCGCAACTGGTTGCGCGTGTGCGGTTCGATCCGCACGCAGGCGGCGTATTACCTGCAGCTCGTCACCACGGTCAACGTGATCTTCGGCATGGTGACTGGCATAGTGTTGACGCTGCTGCGGGTCGAGGATGCGCCGGCCTACGGATTGATCGCGGGGTTGATGAACTTCATTCCCATCGTCGGTGCATTGATCACCGTGTGCATCATCATCGCCGGCGGTATCGCGGCGCATGGCGCGACACTCGCGGTGCTGCTGCCCGCAGCCATCTTCCTGCTGCTGCATATCTGCGAATCGCAATTCATCACGCCGACGCTGCTGGGCCGGCGCCTGCAGCTGAACCCGCTGATCGTGATCGCCGGCGTGCTCGGTGGTGCGGCGGCGTGGGGAGTAGGCGGTGCGTTCCTCGCAGTGCCCATCCTTACCTCGGTGAAGATCGCACTGGATGCGCATCCACACTTCCACCGCTGGGGCCAGGTGCTGGGTCGCGGTGCCCTGGTGGACAAGCAACCCGAGCGCCCGCGACTCGTGCGCATGCGCCGCGCGGCCCGCGTGCGCGCGGCCTTGTCCAAGTCCTGAACAACGGGCGACAAGATTTGTCCGCAGGCAGTCGCGCGTCGAATGGATCTGTAGGAGGATGTAGGAATCCTCCCACAGTAATCGGGGCCCAGCGGGAGTAGCCCCCCTTGCCGGTTCGCCCACAATAGCCATCGAATCAAACGGACACAGGGTCGAGGAGGTACATCATGGCCAGAGTTCTAATCGCGGATGACCATGCCCTGGTTCGGGCCGGCCTGCGGCAATACCTGCAGGACAGCGGTCGTTTCACGGCCATTTCCGAAGCCGGCAGCGGCATGCAGGTGCTCGACATGCTGCGCGGTGGTCGCTTCGACCTGCTGATCCTGGACATCAACATGCCGGATCGCGGCGGCCTCGACATCCTCAAGCACGTACGCGCCAGTTACCCCGAAGTGAAGGTGCTGATCCTCAGCGGCTATCCCGAGCGCCAGTATGCGGTGAACGTGCTGAAGGCCGGCGCGGGTGGCTACCTGTCGAAGGATGGTGCACCGGATGAACTGCTCAAGGCCGTCACACAGATCCTCTCGGGTCGTCGCTATGTCAGCGCCAGCCTGGCCGAGCTGCTGGCCGGTGAGCTGGATGCGGACCACGACCGGCCGCTGCATGCGGGCCTTTCCGAGCGTGAATTCCAGATCTTCTGCAAGCTGGCTGCGGGCCAGTCGGTCTCCGAGATCGCCAACGAACTGTCGCTGAGCGTGAAGACCGTCAGCACCTACCGCACGCGCGTGCTCGAAAAGATGTGCTTCAAGTCGAACGCCGACATCACGTCCTATGCATTGCGCAATGGACTGATGAACTGAATGGGTGAGGCGCTCAAAGCGGGCAACGACATCGGAGTGCTGCTGGTGGAGGATTCACCGCGCATCGCCGAGCGGGTGCGCGAACTGCTGATGCAGGATGCGCGGGTGCGCGTGCTGGCGACGGTCGAAGACGAGCCCGCGGCCCCTGCGGGCGTTGCGCGAACTACGGTGGATCTGCTCATCCTCGACCTGCAGCTGAAGATCGGCACCGGCTTCGGCGTGCTCGAGTCGCTCGGTGACAAGCGCCCGACCACCATCGTGATGACGAACTATGCGCTGCCGCAGTATCGCGAGCGCGCACGGCAACTGGCGTCGAGCATTTCCTCAACAAGGAAAAGGATTTCGAACGCCTGCCGCAGATCCTGGCCGCCATCCAGACCGGTCTGCAGTAGCCGGATCGCAGACTGCCGCGCCCTCGGCCGGTGGCAGCGGCACCGACAAACACGATCGACGTGCCGCGCGGCGTGCCCGGCGCGATCTCCAGCGTCCCATCCACCGACTCCATGCGGAAGCGCATGGCCTTGAGTCCATGCGAGCCGACGCGGCGTCCCGCGTCCTCCGGCATGCCGCGGCCGTCGTCGGCGATTTCGATGGTCAGCCGCGTGCCATCCTCGGTCCTGTCGACGCCAGCCTCGATGGTCAGGCGCGTGCCATTGGCATGCTTCACGATGTTCGACATGGCTTCCTGCGCGGTGCGGAATACGGCGATGCCGGCCTCCGGCGGGATGTCGATGTCCACGTCGAGGCCGTTCATGTGCAGCGTGAGCTGCGCCTGCTCGCTGGTCTGCGTGCCGAGCCAGCGCAGCGCCGTGAACAGGCCCATGTTGTCGAGCAGGGTGGGGCGCAGGTCTTCGATGACGCGGGCGCTTGAGTTCCAGCCCCTGCGCCACGGCCTGCTCGACGCGTGCCCAGCGCGCCTTCAGGTCCGCATCCTCGCTCGCGCCCCAGCCGCTTGCGGATCTGCGAGATGTCCATGCGCATGGCTACCAGCAGGCCGCCGAGCTCATCGTGCAGCTCGCGCGCCAGCGCATGTTTCTCCGTCTCGGCGACGCGGCTCATGTGGCGGCTCAGGTCGCGCAGCTCGGTGGTGCGCGCGTCGATCTGCACGGCGAGGGTCCGCGGCGAAGCCATTGCGCCGGCGGATGTCACGCGTCGCCAGCAAGCCCAGCACCAGCAGGATGGCGATGGTGAACACCGCGTTGCAGGTGTTGATGATCACATTGGCCTGTCGGTCTTTTCCCCACTCGTTCACGCCCGCGGCGATCTGCTGGCGTTCGTGCATGCGCAGGCCTTCCATGGCGTAGGTGATGGCATGCGTCTGGTACAGGCCGAGGTCGGTCTTCCACCAGCGCGAGCGCTTCCTGCGCCTTGCCCGCCTTGTAAAGCGCGGTGGATTCGCGCATCTCCTGCGCCTTGACCTTCAGGTCCTCACTGACGGCGTCGACGACCTTCACCTGCTCCGGATCGAGCCTGTGGTAGCGTTCACCGCAGGTCGGCCAGCAGGGCGGCAGCCTCGGCGAGGCCGGTCTCCAGCGGCGGCAGGTATTTCTCTTCGCCGGTGAGCAGGTAACCGCGCTGCGCGCTTTCGGCCTGCATGGCCTTGCCCGAGGTTTCGACCACCAGGCGGATGAGGGTCCGCGCGGGTACGCAGTGACTGGTCAGCTCCGGGTGTGGCTGCGACGCACTTCGGTGAGCACGTAACCTGCCACCACGAAGGCGATGGACAGCAGCAGTGGCAGCAGCACATAGCGGCGATTGAACCCTTCTTCGATCAGTCGCTTGTGCATGTGGGCTCCATCAGTCGCGGAAGTTCTCGAATTGCAGCGGCACGCCGAGGTCGGCCTTGCGCAGCAGGGCGATGGCCTCCTGCAGGTCGTCGCGCTTCTTGCCTGTTACGCGCACCTTGTCGCCCTGGATCTGTGCCTGCACCTTCAGGTTCGCTTCCTTGATGAGCTTGACGGCCTTCTTGCCCACCTCGTGGTCGATGCCGTGCTTCAGCACCACGTTCTGGCGCGTGCCGCCCAGGTTCTTGTCGATGTCCTTCACTTCCAGGCAGTTCACGTCGATGCCGCGCTTGGCCAGGCGCAGCCGCAGGATGTCGAGCATCTGCTTGAGCTGGAATTCGGCCTGCGCCTTCATGGTGACGACGAAGGGTTCCTTCTCGTCGCGCTCGTAGGTGGCGCCGCTGCCACGGAAGTCGAAGCGCTGTTCCAGTTCGCGATTGGCCTGGTCCACGGCGTTGGTGACTTCATGGCCGTCGAGTTCGGAGATGGCGTCGAAGGAAGGCATGGTCAGGCCACGCTCACGGGGAAGCCGTCGGCGCCCACGCGCCAGGGCGTCCACAGCAGCAGCACCTTGCCCACCGCGATGTCGCCCTTGCGTGGCGCGATGGCGAGCGCACGCAGCGCGATGTTCTGCGCATCCAGGCGCGTGTCGAGCGCGGCGATGGCGGTTTCGAGCTCCTTGTTGAGCGCGGCGATGTTCTGGTCCACCGTTTCGGCGGAATCCTCGGCGCGATCCACGTCCTGCGATTCGCGGCCGATGCGCGCGGTGTTGCGGATCGCCGTGGTGGCGCGGCCGATGTTGCTGGTGGACATCACCTTGCGGCCGAGGAAGGCACCGAGAATGGTCGCGCCCACCGAGATTGCCGCCTGCAGCTTCTGCTGCGTGGCCTGGCTCTTCTCGGCGTCGACGCGCGCCGCCGCGCGTGCCTTCTGTGCCTGCAGCGTGGCGAGTTTCGGCGCGAACTGCTGGCGCAGCTTCTCGGCCTGCGCATCACGCTGCTCGCGGATGCCCAGCGCGAGGCGCGCGCGGAAATCGCCTTCGGATTCGCCGGCGCTGGAAGTCTGCTTCAGCGCATCGCAGACCTGCAGCTTCAGCTGGTGGTCCTGGTAGAGCTGCGCCGCCAGCGCCTTGCTCCATAGCGCATAGTTCGCAGCGCGCTGTGCACCGGCTGGCAGGTCATCGAAGCCGGCATCCGCGACGGGTTCGCGCGTGGCGGCGGTGGCGATGTCTTCGGCTTCATTCCACAGCGCATCCTTGCCATCATCGGAGAGCGATGCGGCGAGGCTCAACGATTGCCACTGGTCGATGCCCGAAGGCTTGTCGATGTAGTGCAGCCTGGCCATGCCGAGGATACGCGGGCGATAAGTGATGCCATCGGCCGCGCCCTTCACGGGCAGGAAGGCTTCTTCCACATCGGGCGGCACCGCGGGACGCGCAGCAGGCGCCGATCTGAAAGTGGAATTCGAAGCGCTGGTCGCGTGGTCGGCCGCGCGCGCGGCCGGCGCGTCTCTTTTCAGCGTGGAATTCGCGGCTGGCGTTCCGCCACCGGCCGGCAGCGATGGCGATCCGGTCGGTCCGCCGCGCGGGGCCTGCTTGTATGGCGACATCAGGCGCGAGATCTCGGCGGGCGTCAGCGGCCCACGCAGGTAAGAGAGAGCCCAGCGGCTCTTCAGCAGCACCGGCGCATCCTCGTTCACGTTGCGCATCAAGAACACGCGCTGGGTGAGCGACCCCAGCAGCTTCGCGAGTTCATCGCGCGAGGGACCTGAACCCGACATCGCAGTGGTGAGACCATCGAGCAGCCGGTCGCGGTCGCGCTCCGTCTGCAGGCGGCCAATCAACCAGGTGCCCGTATTGCCCAGGCCCTTGTAATCGAGATCCACCGGATTCTGCGTGGCCAGCACCACGCCCGTGCCGAATGCACGCGCCTGCTTCAGCAGCGTGAGCATGGGCTGCTTCGACGGCGGGTTCGCCGTGGGCGGGAAGTAGCCGAAGATCTCATCCATGTAGAGCAGCGCGCGCAGCGACGAGGTGCCTGGCTGGCGACGCATCCAGCCGATCACCTCGTTCAGCAGCAGCGTGACCACGAACATGCGCTCGGCATCGGACAGGTGCGCGATGGAAATGATGGCGATGCGCGGCTTGCCTTCCGGCGTGAACAGCAGCCGCTGCGCATCCAGCGGTTCGCCGCGCGTCCACGTCGCGAAACGCGGCGAGGCCAGCAGGCCGTTGATGGCCAGCGCCAGCTCCATGCGATCCTTCGCTGGGAAGAAGGTGTCGAGGTCGAGTGCACCGAGCTTGTCCATGGGCGGCTTCTGCACCAGCGCCACGAGGCTCGCGAGATCCACCGCGCGACCGGCGCGCCAGGCGTTGTCGAGCAGGTTCGACAGCAGGATGTGGTCACGGCTCTTCAGCGGATCGGCATCGCGGCCCAGCAACGTCAGAAGTCCCGAGATCACCGAACCAATGCGCTCGGCCAGCGCCGCATCGTCGGCAATCAGATCCGCCGCCGGCGGTGCCAGCGACTGCAGGATGGAAAGCGGCAGGCCGCTGTCCGAACCCGGCGTGTAGATGGCCACGTCCGCGGCATCACGAAACTTCTGGATGCGTTCGGGCTTCTGGTCCCATTCCGCAAGGCCGGCCCGCCACTGCTCGGCGACCTTGGCTGCGTAGTCATCGATGGAAAGGCCCTTGCGCTGCGCTTCACCACCATCCACCCAGCCGGCGAAATCGCGTGGTGCCAGGTTCGGGAAAGTGAGCATCAGGTTGCCGAGGTCGCCCTTCGGGTCGATGCAGATCGCGGGGATGCCATCGATGGCTGCTTCTTCCAGCAACGCGAGGCACAGGCCCGTCTTGCCGCTGCCCGTCATGCCCACGCACACCGCATGCGTGGTGAGATCGCGTGAGTCGTACAGCAGCGGGTCGGAGGCGAGCTTGTTGGCGCCGGCGTCGAAGACCTTGCCCAGGTAGAACGCGCCCAGTTTCTCGTAATCGATGCTCATTGGTTTCCTGCCGGAGCTGTCAGCAACGCGCCGGATTGTAGCGGGATCGGCCGGGCACTCCTCCTACATTGTATTGAGCGGCACTGCGAATTGCGCGCGGGGCCGGGGCGCGTTGCACTGGGCCGCAACTTGCAGGAGTTCCGGTGACCACACAAAAACCCGTTCCCTTCAGCCCCGATGCAGAACGCGTCAGTGACGATGAGCAGCAGACCATCGCCGAGCTGAACGAGTCGCTGGACTTCATCCTCGAGAAGACCCACGAGGATTACGGCCACGCGGTGCGTGCCGTGCACGCCAAGGCGCATGGCGTGCTCAAGGGATCCTTCGAGGTCAGCCGTGGCCTGCCACCGGAATTCGCGCAGGGCCTTTTTGCGGAGGCAGGCAGTCACGCCGCCATCGTGCGTCTTTCGACCAACGCCGGCGACATCCTGGATGACTCGGTGTCTCTGCCGCGCGGCCTGGCACTGAAGGTGCTGGGCGTGCACGGCGAGCGCCTGCCGGGTGCGCCCGGTGATACGCAGGATTTCGTGATGGTGAACGGGCCCGTCTTTCCGGCGCGCGACAGCAGGAAATTTGCAGGCAGCCTCAAGCTGCTGGCAAAGACCACCGACAAGGCGGAAGGCTCGAAGATCGTGCTGTCGAAGGTGCTGCAGGCCGTGAACACCACGCTGGGCGCGGTGGGCATCGAAGGCAAGGTGTTCGGCGGGCTGGGCGGTGCCCCCCAGGTACATCCGCTCGGCGAAACCTATTTCAGCGTCACGCCATTCCGCTATGGTGATTTCATCGCCAAGTTCCGACTGCGTCCGCTCAATGCTGTGCTCACGGCACTTACTGGCGCGCACATCGACACGAAGGACCGGCCCAATGCCATCCGCGAGACGGTGCGGGAGGACATGGCGTACATCGATGGCCAATGGGCCTTCGAGGTGCAGTTGTGCCGTGACCTGGAAAAGCAGCCCGTGGAAGACCCGACGGTGCAATGGAAGGAAGAGGATGCACCCTTCGTGCAGGTGGCCACCCTGCGGCTGCCGCACCAGGACAGCTGGGACGAGAAGCGCGTGCGCTGGGTGAATGATGAAACCCGCTTCAGCGTGTGGACCGGCCTCGCCGCGCACCAACCGCTCGGCAACATCAACCGCGCGCGGCGCGAAACCTATCAGCACTCGGCGGATTTCAGGGCAGCGGCGAACCGCTGCCCTGTATACGAGCCGCGCGACTAACTGCGCTCAGTTGCGCAGGTCGACGTGCGCAACCTTGTCGCGGTAGTCGCGCTTCGGATCCACGCCGAGCAGCATCTTGATGCCGGCCACCACGCTCGAGCCATTGAGCCAGACCTCGCCCTGGTCGGGATCGAGACGCAGCAACGCGAGCTTGGGATCATCCTTGCCGCCTTCGAACCATGCGGCGATGAACTTGTTCCACAACCGGTCGAGCACCCCGCGGTCGGTTTCGAGTGCGAGGCTGCCATGCACGCTCGCGAAAAGGTCGTGGCCCCTGGCGACGAATGACGCGATGGCGCGGCTGTCTGCAGAGAGCCCGCGCGCCAGCGCGTTGTCCTTCGAGGTGAAGAACCAGATCGAACCGGGCTTGCCATCATCGAGCTGCGCCGTCATCGGGCGCAGGTGCCCGTCTTCACTGCCCTGGATGCCGAGCATCACCGTCATGTCGGATTGCAGTGCCTTCCAGAACTTCTCTTCCAATTCGGTGGGCGTGGCCATGGCAGATCTCCGGATAGCGAGGGGGATCTGCACGGTATCGACGTGACCAGAGGCGCGCCGCAGTTACAGCGCGCGTATGGGTGTAAGTCTTCGACTACCCGAGGCTCGACAACTACATCGACATCGACGTTGCCATCAGCCAGTGGGCAAGTCTCTTCCCGGAATCCACTGCGTGCCCGCGAGCGGCACGCCCGCCATCGCCGCGGCCTCGACCGTCAGCGCAACCAGATCCTCGCGCTCCAGGTGATGCACATCCTGCTTGCCGCAGGCGCGCGCCAGCATGGTGAGTTCCATCGCCAGCGTCTTCAGGTAATTGCGGATGCGCTTCGCGCCGGTCTCGACCTCGAGGCGCTGCTCAAGCACCGGATCCTGCGTGGTGACCCCGACCGGGCAACGTCCCGTGTGGCAGTGATGGCAGGCGCCGGGCTGCGTGCCGAGCGCGGTGTAATCGGCGGTGGCATCGACGTGCTTGCCGTCTTGCACGTAGCTCGAGCTGTTGCAGCCAAGTGAGATGAGGATGCCTTGCCCGATCGACACTGCATCGGCGCCGAGCGCCAGCGCTTTCGCCGCATCGGCGCCGGAACGGATGCCGCCCGACACGATGAGTTGCACGACGCCAGTCATGTTGAGGTCTTCAAGCGCATCGGCCGCCTGGCGCACGGCTGCGAGCGTCGGGATGCCGACATGCTCGATGAAGGCGAGCTGCGTAGCCGCAGTGCCGCCCTGCATGCCATCGACCA
This sequence comes from Pseudomonadota bacterium, assembly GCA_037200665.1. Classification (GTDB taxonomy): domain Bacteria; phylum Pseudomonadota; class Gammaproteobacteria; order Steroidobacterales; family Steroidobacteraceae; genus ZC4RG30. The sequence goes on from JBBCGD010000004.1 coordinate 405,699, forward strand.
CGACTACGTCGGCGCCGGAATGAACCGCCAGCTTCACGTCGTGGAATGTCCGGGTTGCACCGACCTTTACATAGATGGGCTTCTCCCAATCGGTGATCTCGCGCAGCTCGCGGATCTTGATGGCGAGGTCATCCGGTCCGGTCCAGTCCGGATGGCGTGAAGCGGAACGCTGGTCCACGCCTTCCGGCAGCGTGCGCATCTTCGCCACGCGCGGATTCACCTTCTGGCCGAGCAGCATGCCGCCGCCCCCGGGCTTCGCGCCCTGGCCGATCACGACTTCGATGGCATCGGCGCGACGCACGTCATCGGGGTTGAAGCCGTAGCGCGAAGGCAGGCACTGGTACACGAGATGCTTCGACGAAAGCCGCTCCTCGTTGGTCATGCCGCCATCGCCGGTAGTGGTCGATGTGCCTACTGCGGTGGCGGCGCGGCCGAGCGCTTCCTTCACATTCGCCGACAACGCGCCGAAGCTCATGCCTGCGATGGTAATGGGGATATCAAGCTCCAGCGGCCGCTTCGCATAGCGCGATCCGAGCACTGTCTTCGTATTGCACTTCTCGCGATAGCCTTCGAGCGGATAGCGCGACAACGACGCACCGAGCAGCAGCAGGTCATCGAAATGCGGCAGTTTGCGCTTCGCACCCATGCCGCGGATCTCGTACAGCCCCGTGGCCGAGGCGCGCTGGATGTAGTCGATGACATTGCGGTCGAAGCCGGCGGATTCTTCCACTTCAATACTCCTGGTTGGCTTCCGCATGCCAGTGATACAGGCTGCGGGCCGAGGTCACCTTGCGAAACTCGCGTGGATCATGGGTGAAACCCGCGCGGGCCAGCAGTTCGCCGAGTTCCGCGGTGTCGGCGGGCGTCATCGGCTCGAAGCGTGCATCGGCGCCGAGCGAGGCGACCTTGCCACGCACGTAGATCACCGCTTCATACAGCGAATCGCCCAGCGCGTCGCCGGCATCGCCGCACACGACGAGTCGCCCCGCCTGCGCCATGAATGCGGAGAAGCTGCCGACGCTGCCGCCGACCACGATGTCGCCGCCCTTCAGCGAGATGCCACAACGCAGCGACGCATCACCCTCGATGACCAGCAACCCGCCATGTGCCGAAGCGCCCGCGCCATTCGAGGCGAAGCCCTTGATGCGCACCTCGCCGCTCATCATGTTCTCGGCCGCGCCGGTGCTGGCATTGCCATGCACGGTGATCTTCGCGAGCTTGTTCATGCCGGCGACGTAGTAGCCCACGTTGCCCATCACATCGATGTCGAAGGCCACGTCCGCGCCCACCGCGATGTTGTGCGCGCCATCCGGATGCAGCACGCGCACCGCCGAAGCCGTCGCGCTGCCGGCGCGCGCATGCAGCCAGCCATTGAGCTTGCGCAGGCCCTGCCCGCCGGTGAGATCGAACTCCACCTGCTCGCTCATGTGCGCTCCCAGTGGTAGACCGTGCGTGGCTGCGGCTCGAACAGCTTTGCGCCGCCGACTCCCGGCAAATGCGCCAGCGAGCGGTATTCGGAAGACACCGCCACGTAGTCCTCGGTCTCGGCGACGATGGCGGGCTTGCAGGCGAAGGGATCGCGGACCAGCGACATGCCGTTCTGCGTGCCGATCAGGAAGGTGAAGAAGCCGTCGAGCTCGGTGAAGCCTTTCTCGATGGCTGCCTCGATGCTGTCGCCCTCGCGGGTGCGCCATTCGAGGAAGCGCGTCGCGGCCTCGGTGTCGTTGTCGGTGTCGAAGTGAATGCCCAGCGGTTCGAGCTTGCGGCGCACGCGGTACGGGTTCGACAGCGAGCCGTTGTGCACCAGGCAGAAATCCTCGCCGGCGGTGAAGGGATGTGCGCGATCCGGCGTGACCGCGGATTCAGTCGCCATGCGCGTGTGGCCCACGGCATGCGAGCCGGTGAACTTGCCGAAGCCGTAGCGCGTGGCGATGTCGCCGGGCGTGCCGATGTCCTTGTACAACTCGATGCGATGTCCCTGCGACAACAACACCACGCCCGGCGTCGCGGCGATGCGCTGCTTCACCGTGGCAGCATCGGCGCTGGTGGTCAGCACTGCGTGCCGACCGCTTTCATGCAGGCCGTGCTCGCCGGGCAGCGTTGCGTTGAGCTTGCGCAGGAAGGCCCCCCAGTCGGGTTCGCCATGCAACTGGAACAGGCTCCACTTCAACGCGGCGATGGGCTCCGAGGCATACACCGCGAGCCCGGCCGAGTCCGGGCCACGCTCGGTCATGCCGATGAGCATGGGCACCAGCAGTTCGCCGAGGCGTGCATCCCAGGAAGGCTTCTTCAGCAGCAGGCCGACGATGCCGCACATCAGAAGAACTCCACGTAGCGGCTGGTCTCCCAGTCCGACACATGGCGTGCGTACTCGGTCCATTCCATCTTCTTCAGCGCGATGAACTCGGTGGCGAGTTCGGCGCCGAGCGCACCCTTCACTACTTCGTCCTGCTCCAGCGCGGTGATGGCTTCGAGCAGGTTCTGCGGCAACAGGTCGATGCCGAGCTTCTTCAGGCTTTCCGGCGTGCTCTCGTACAGGTTGGCGTTGTTCATCGGGCCGGGATGCAGCTTGTTCTTCACGCCATCCATGCCCGCTGCCGCGATCGCCGCGGAGACCAGATAGGGATTGCAGCCCGCGTCGGGCAGGCGCATCTCGAGGCGACCACCGGGGATGCGCACGCAGCCGGTGCGGTTGTTGTCGCCATACGCGATGTACGCAGGCGCCCAGGTGGCACCGGACAACGCACGCCCGACCACCAGCCGCTTGTACGAATTCACCGTCGGTGCGCAGATCGCAGCCAGCGCGCGCGCATGCTTCAGCAGGCCGCCGACGAAGAAGTAACCCATCTCCGACAGCGCGAGTCCCTGCGGATCCTTCGCATCGTAGAACAGGTTCTTCGTCTTGCTGTCGCCGATGGACACATGGAAGTGCGCGCCGCTGCCCGTGCGATTGCTGAACGGCTTGGGCATGAAGCTGCCGATCATGCCGTGCTTGCGAGCGATCTCGCTCACCGCCATCTTCACCATGGTGAAGTTGTCGGCGCTGTTCAGCGCATCGCTGTACGTGAAGTTGACCTCGAACTGGCCGTTCGCGTCCTCGTGGTCGATCTGGTACACGTCGATGCCGACGGCACGCAGTGCAGTCACCAGTTCATCGAGGAAGGGCGTGGCGCGCGACAGGCCCTTGTAGTCGTAGCAGGGCTTCTCCAGCGAATCGGTGGAATCGAAGGGCTTGAGCTTGCCGTCTTCGCCGCGGGTCAGCAGCATGAACTCGGGTTCGATGCCGGTATAAAGAGTGAGGCCATCCTTTGCCAGCAGGTCGAGCTGGCGCTTCAGCGCCACGCGCGAGCAGTACGGCCATGGTTTGCCCTTCACGGTGCCATTGCAGACGATGCGCGCATGGCCCGGCATCCACGGCAGCGGCTTCACGGTGGAAGCATCGCCCACCGCCATGTAGTCCGGACCATGCGGGCCCATGCCGAAGCCCCACAACGCGAAGCCGGCGAAGCCCGCGCCATCGGTCAGCACCATGTCGAGGTGTTCCACCGGCACCGACTTGGCCTTGGCCGAGCCGTGGATATCGACGAACTGCGCCAGCACGTAACGGATGTCCTGGGCGCGCAGCTGCGAAAGCAGGCCTTCTTCCTTGCTCATCGTGGTTCTCCGGGGGATGGGTCGGGGCGGGCGAGGTGTTGCAGGCAATGCTGCAGGTAGGTTTCGTAGCTGGCGTCACACCACAGGCGCAGCGCCAGGTGCGTGTTGCCGGCGCGTGGCTCGCGCACCAGCGTCACGCTGATGCCGGCTAGCAGCGTCATCACGACGCGATCAGGCTCATCGTGGAAGCGACGGAAATCGAAGGAGCAGACTTGCGCGAGTGCATGCGGCCACGTCGCATCATCGAGCAGCAGGCTCGCATCACTGCGCAGCAACAGCCATGCGCCATCGTGCGCGGGTTGCGCCGGTGGTGAGAAACCACCGTCGTATTCGATGAGGAATTCCGTGTTGCCGAGGCGCAGGCAGCGTCCGCCGCCAGCGCTGCTCCAGCTTGCGATGCTGTTCGGGGATGCGGGCACGGCGATGCCCTGTTGGGCGAGCCACTCCGCGGCGCGTGGGCCTTTCATGCCATAGCGCGTGCCCACCTGTGGCGTGCTGATGGCGCTCATGCAGCCACGTGCGCGCGTTGCCGCTCGTTGCGCGGATCGTAGAAGGGCGCCTCGATGAGCAGCGCGGCATGCAACGCGCCGCTGTCATCGCGGAACTGCACGCGGCCACCCATCTTGGCAATCGAAGGCGCCAGCAGCGCCAGCCCGATGGTCTTCTGCAGGCTCTCGGACCAGGCGATGCTGGTGATGCGCCCGACAATCGTGTCGCCCTCGATGGCGAGATGGCATTCGGACAAGGGCGCGCGCGAAGCCTGCAGTGCGAAGCCGATGAGCTTCTGGCGCGCGCCGCGCTTCGCGAGGATGGCGAGGCTGCGCTGGCCGACGAAGAAGGGTTTTTCCGTCTGCGCGAGCTTGTCGAGACCAGCCTCGAAGGGATTGGTCACGCCGTCGGTGTCCTGCCCGACGATGAGATGCCCTTTTTCCAGGCGCAGCACGCGCTGCGCTTCGACGCCGAACGGCGTCATGCCAACGCTGGCACCAGCTTCCATCAGGCGTTGCCACACCGCCTGTGCCTGAGCGAAGGGCAGGTGGATCTCGTAACCCAGCTCCCCGACGAAGCCCACGCGCGCGATGCGTGCCGGCGCGCCGGCGATGTGCCCCTCACGCAGCGCCAGATACGGGAACGCTGCTTCATCCAGCGGCAGGTCCGTGCACTGCGCCAGGATGGCGCGCGCCTGCGGACCGGCCAGGTTCATCGCCGCCATGTGGCCGGTGAGGTTGTGCAGCGTGCAGTCCAGCCGCCACTCGGCCATGCGCCGCTGCATCTCGCGATGGATGGCGGCGCTGTTGCCGGTGGTGGTGGTGATGGTGAAGCGGCCATCCGCGAGGCGCATGGCGACGCCGTCGTCGATCACGGTGCCGGCTTCATCCAGCATCACGGCATAGCGCGTGCGGCCGGGCGCGAGGTTCGACAGCCGGTTCATGTACAGGCGATCGAGCAGCAGGCCGGCATCGCGGCCCATCACCTCGATCTTGCCGAGTGTGGAGACATCGATGAGGCCGGCGGCATTGCGTACGGCTGCGACTTCACGCGCGATGGCCGCGGCAGGCGCACCACCAGCACCATAGTGAGCGGGACGGCGCCAGGCACCGGCGCTCATCCATTGCGCGCCATGCGCTTCATGCCAGGCATCGAGTGCGGTATGGCGCAGTGGCGAGAAACGTGCACCGGCCAGTGCGCCCATGCTCACCGGCTGCCACGGCGGCCGTGCAGTGGTGAGGCCGAGTGAAGGCAGTTCGCGTCCCGTGACATGTGCCAGCTGGCGCGCGGCATTGAGGTTCGACAGCTTGCCCTGTGAAGGTCCCATGCCCACCGTGCTGTAACGCTTCATCAGCTCGACGCTGTCGAAGCCTTCCTGCGCGGCGTTGGCGAGATCCGCGAGCGTGAGGTCCTCGTCCAGGTCCACGAATTCCTTGCCGGCGCGCGAGGGAAACAGCGGCGCTGCATGCGAGTGGCTGTGCGGGTCGCGCGGCGCGGAGTACATACTCGCCGTGGGCGCCTCCGCGGTACGCGTCGCATGCCGCGCCGCCTGTTCGCCTGCGGCGCCGCCATCGGCGAGGCGTGCATCGAAGGCGAAGCAACCATTGGCGCGACCGGCGACGAACAGGCCGCGTGGCAACGCATCCGGCACATGCTGGCCCAGCGTCGCATCGAAGCGGATGGCGCCGCCCCGCTGCAGCAGCAACTGCAGGGCCGGCATCCACCCGGTGGACACCAGCAGTGCATCACAGCGCCGGCGCACCCATTTCGTCGCGCCCACTTCCATGCCGCGGAAATCGAAGCCGATCAGCGAACCGTCGTTGCGCGTGGAGACGACGAAATCCTGCACATGGCCGTGCACGCGCAGTCCGGCGGCCTTGAGCTTCTGCACCGGCGCGCTCGCGGTATCGAGCGGCGAACCCAGCGGCACGAGGAGGTCCACGACTTTCAGGCCATGCGAGGCGAGATCCAGCGCCAGCGCCACGGCTTCATCGTTCGCGCCGAATATGGCGATGCGCTTGCCGACGGCGATGCCGTGTCGGTACAGCAGCCGCTGCGCCGCCGAGCCCAGCAGCACGCCGGGCAGGTCGTTGTTGCGGAACACGGCCGGCTGTTCGATGACGCCGGTGGCAAGCACGACGGCGCTGGCGCGCAGCAGCGTCAGGCCGCCATCCTCACGATCGATGCGTGCAATGGCGAGTTCGTTGTCGGCGTAGCAACCGACAACGCTGTGCGAACACAGGAGCTCGATGGCGGGATTCGTGCGCACGGCCTCGATGAGCTCGCGGCTGCGCGCCACCTGTTCCGGTTTGATCTTCGCGAACCACAGGCCGCTGCCACCGGGTTGCGCAGCTTCATCGACCACAACCACGCGGCGTGCACCAGCGGCGACGGCGGCAAGCGCGGCAGACAAACCACTCGGGCCCGCACCGATCACGGCGACATCGCAATGCGCATGACGTCGCCCGCGCAGTGCGCCCGGCGCATCGAGCCGTACCTTGCCCAGTCCACTGAATGAGCGGATCACACGCTCGAACCACGGGAAGCTGCGGCCCATGAAGGCCTTGTAGTAAAAACCCACCGGCAGGAAGCGCGACAGCAGCGTCATCGCGGCCGCGCGATCGCGCGACACACCGCCATGTGTATTCACGGCGCTGAAGGCAAGCCCATCGCGCGCGAGGATGTGGTCGCCCCGCTGGTTCGGTTCGGCGCCGATCTGGTACAGGTTGTTCGCGTCGTGGCCTGCGGCGGAGTAGATGCCGCGCGGCCGGTGATACTTGAAACTGCGCGCCGTGATCATCACGCCCGCGCCGGCCAGCGCGGAACTCAGCGTGTCGCCTTCGAAGGCCTGTATCGCGCGGCCTTCGAACTGCAGCGTGAGCGGCCGCGTGCGGTCGATCCACTCACCGGCAATCGGCTGCGGCAGGCGTCGCATCATGGCGCACCACCTTGCAGCTGCGCCGCCGGATAGCTGGCCATGAATTCATCGCTCAGCGTGTCGCGCTCGGCGATGAACCAGTAGCCCGAAGGCGTGTGGCACCACCATTCCTTCTTCACGCCCGGCACGCCGCTGCGGTGGAACACATGGCGCGCCCAATCCGCATCGCTGCTCGATGCCGGGTCTGGAGTGATGCGCACTTCACCGCCGTAGACGAATTCATCGGCAGGACGCAGGCCATTCAGCGGACAGGGGATGAGCTTCATCTCAATGTCCCACCGAGGCCGCGCCTTTCTCGCCGGTGAGCTCGAAGCGCTCGAAGCGACCCCAGTCGAAGGCCTGGATCATTTCGTGGTTGCGACCGCTCGCCACCGTCGCGGCCATGGTCTCGCCGCACACCGGCGTGGCCTTGAATCCCCATGTGCCCCAACCCGCATCGAGGAAGAAACCCGATACCGGCGTCACGCCCATGATGGGCGCGAAGTCCGGCGTCATGTCCGCAAGGCCCGCCCACTGGCGATTGATCTTCACGCCCGCGAGGAAGGGGAACAGGTCGAGCATGTGCGCGCACAGGTCGGTGACGAACTCGCGGCTGGAGCGCGGCGTGTGCAGCTCGCGTGGATCGAGCGACGCGCCCATCACCAGCTCGCCGCGTGCCGTCTGCGACACATATACATGCAGCGAGCCGGACACGATGATGGGATCGAGCCAGGGCTTCAGCGGCTCGGACACCATGGCCTGCAGCGGATGCACGTAGATCGGGCTGGTGAGATCCACCATCTTCAGGATGCGCGGCGTGTAACCGGCCACGGCCGATACCACGCAGGAAGTCGAGATATCGCCGCGCGAAGTGCGCACGCCGGTGACGCGTCCGCCCGCGACGTTGATGCCCAGCACTTCGGTCTGCTGGTGGATTTCGACGCCGAGCTGATCCGCCGCGCGCCCATAACCCCAGGCCACCGCATCGTGCCGCGCTACCGCGCCCGGTGCGTGGTACAGCGCGCCGAGGATTGGCGCATGGCCACCGGCGGTCATGTCCATCATCGGCAGCGCGCGTGCGATTTCTTCGGGGCCAACCACGCGCGAATCCACACCTAGGTGCTTGTTCACCTCGGCGCGCCACCGGCAGGTGCGCAGCGTCGCATCCGTATGCGCCAGCGTGTAGTGCCCGCGCGTGGAATAGAAAAGATTGAGCTTCAGCTCCTGCGACAGCCCTTGCCACAGCTGCACGCTGCGGTCATAGAAGCGCACACCCTCGGGCGTCAGGTAATTGGAGCGGATGATGGTGGTGTTGCGGCCGGTGTTGCCGCTGCCGATGTAGCCCTTCTCGAGCACCGCGATGCGCTTGATGCCGTGATGGCGCGCGAGGTTGTAGGCGCAGGCGAGGCCGTGCCCGCCCGCGCCGATGATCACCACGTCATAGCTGTCGGCCAGGCGCTGCGGCTGCCGGAACATGCGCGGTTCCGGATACCTGGAGGACAGACCGATCTTGAGGAGACGCCACGCCATGCTGGCCAGCATTCTCCGGTCGTGATTTACTCCGGGTCAAGAGGTTTGCGTATGAGTAAAAGTAGTCCGAACCCACCAATCAAGGGACTGGCGGCGCAGGTCGGTGCCACGGTGCGCAGGTTGCGCGCGGCGCAGGGGCTTACGCTGGCCGAACTCGCCGGCTCCGCCTCGATCAGTTCGGCGATGCTGAGCCGCATGGAGCGCGGCGATGTTTCACCCAGCCTCGATACGCTGGCGCAGCTCGCCGCCGCGCTCAACACCAGTTGCGCGGCGTTGCTGCGCGATCCGGACAAGGTGGCGAGCGATGCGCAGCTGGTGAAGAAGGGCGAAGGGCTCGAAGTGGTACGCCGCGGCACCAAGCGCGGCCACACCTATCATCTGCTCGCCTCCGATCGCGGGCCGCGCAAGGCTTTCGAGCCGTTCCTCGTCACGCTCACCGACAAGAGCGAGCTGTTCCCCGAGTTCGAACACAGCGGCACCGAGATGATCCATATCCTCGAAGGCTCGCTGCGCTACAAGCACGGCAACGAGACCTTTCCGCTGAAACCGGGCGACACGCTGACTTTCCGCGGCGATGTGCCACATGGGCCGGACAAACTGTTGAAGACGCCGATCCGGATGCTGTCGATCATCATCTATGGCGGCGACTCCGCCGAATAGCGCGATTTACACCAGTATCGGCGGGGCGCCATCGGAACCACCGGCTTCAAGATGTAGGTATGGGAATCGTGATCGCCAAACGGCAGCTCACCAATCCGATTGAGGGTGCAGTGCCAGCACGCTGGTGGATGGCACGCGGCTGGCGCAAACCCTGATCGAGTTCGAGCGGCGTTATTCCGGCTCAAGCATCGCGCGCAGCAACTGTTCCACCTGCGCGAGGTCATATGGCTTCGGCACGAACTGCCGCAGCTTGCCGCGTGGCGTGGTCTTGCCGTCATCCGCGCCCGAGGTCAGCAGTACCGGGATGGTGGGACGATGTTTGGCAAACCACCGCGCCACTTCGTGGCCGTTCGGTCCACTGCCCAGCTGCACATCCGTGAACACCGCATCGATGGACATGCCCGAACCAGCGAGCCCCATGGCCTCGGTGGCGTCCACCGCTTCGACGACCTTGTAGCCGTGCTCGCGCAGGAACTCGGACACCAGCCAACGCGCCATGAACTGGTCGTCCACGACCAGGATGGTCGATTTCTCCTTCGGCTTCGCGGGCGGCAGCGGCAACGCTTCGTCCAAGATCATTCCTTCGCAGCAGCGTCCCTGGCCAGGCGGTCACGACGCTCCACCAGCATGCGGATGCGTCGCAGGATTTCCTCGTGGTGATAAGGCTTGCGCACGGGATTGCGCCCGCACAGGTCGCCCGCCTTTTCGACCACGTTTTCGATGCTGGAAACCAAAATAACAGCAATTTCCGGCTGCGTCTGTCGGAGGCCGTGGGCAAGTTCGAAGCCCGTAGTGCTGCCCTTGAGGGTCACTTCCGCGAGCACCACGTCGATGACGGCATCGGCCTCGAGGGCGGCGTGCAGGTCGTCGGCACTCACGCCTTCGATGACCAGGTAGCCGCAGTCGCGGAGGAATTCGCTGATCGCAGCTCGCACCACTGCGTCCGGCTCCAGCACCATGATCGTCGACGTATTGTTGTTGGTGTTCATGCGTTCCCCTTTTGTGGTCTGTGGAATACGCATGGACATGCTTGCCGATAAGCGCGCACATGAAGATGAGGCAGATGTGTGCTCTGTGCGCCGGAAACTACGAAGTTGTGCGCAGGATTATTCCTACGCCATTGCGAACGTGTGCGTACGCAGGCTCGACGAAGACGACTGTTGGTCATGGCAGACAGCTATCGACCGCGGCACCGGCAGATGCAGTCATCGCATCGCCTGCTGCATGCGCTTGAGTTCGACGCCGCGGTATTCGAGCTTCAATCCGGTGACGCGGCCACGGTCGTCGCGATGGAACGTGATCACGTCGTCATCGTTGTTGAAATAGAAACGCGTTGGCGACAGCGCAGTGAGTGCGACCTGCTGGTCGTTCATCACCACGAACAGCTTCGCGTCCCGACGCGTGATCTCCAGTGCCTTGCCGGATACGCCGTAGGCACCCACGTTCTTCTGCAGCTCGCTGGCGGGCAGTTCGACCGCTGGCACAATCTTGTTGGGGTCGAGTTCCAGCGCGGCATAGTCCACGCCGGTGGCGCGGCTCATCGGCGAGAGCAGCAGCGCCTTGGTGAGGTAATCCCTGGCCTTCGCCTTGTCGCCCTTGTCGAAGTACAGCCGGCCGGCGGTGAGCAGCGCACTGGTGAAATCCGGATACAGCTCGAGCGTGTGCAGGATCACGCGCTCCGCTTCATCGGTGCGCTTCTGCCGGTACAGCGTAAATGCCGGCGACAGCAGCATGCCGGCGGGCACCGCGACCGGCATGTTGAAGCGCGCGGACAGGTCCCTGTAGTGCTTCTCGATGGCGGCCTGTCCGCCCTGTTCGTACAGTACGAAGGCATCCGGGATGGACCAGCCATTGAAGATGAACTTGAGGCCGTCGTAGATGCCGGGCAGCGTGACGGTGCCATGGGTCTCCTCGCGATAGCGCTGGAAGGCGAAGGACCAGTGCGGATCGCGCGCCAGTTGCGCCTGCAGGCCCGCGGAAAGCTCCAGCGTGCCGCTCAACAGGTCCGACTCGTTGGCGGAGGCGAGGTAGACGCTGGCCGCGAGATCACGATGCTGGTCGAGGAATGCATTGACGCTGCCGACCAGCGGCTTGTCCTGCGCGCCGAGCGCGGGGCTCGCGAGGATGAAGCCGTTGAAGGTTCCCGGTGCGGTGACCAGCGCATGCAGGGCGAACAGGCCGCCATTGGAATGACCGACGAGGATGCGGTACGGCAGCGTGCGGTAGTCCGTGTCGAGCTTGGGCAGCAGCTCGGTCGAGACGAATTGCAGGAAGCGGTTCGCGCCGTTCGCGCTGCTGGCCGGTGCGGAGCTGCCGCCATCGCCGCGCGTCGGCGGAATCAGGTCGCGGTTGCGGTTGGTGTTCGGGATGCCGACGACGATCATCGGCGGCATGCGGCCGGCGTCGGCCAGCAGGTCCGCGGTGGTGCTGGCGAGCTGGAAGTTGTCCGCGCCATCCAGCACCACCAGCAGCGGATAGCGCGTGGCGCTGAGTTCGTAACCGGCCGGAAGGTGCACGAAGTAGCCGCGGTCCTCGCTCATGGCGAACGAGCGGATCTCGAACCTTTCGCCGATCGCGATCGGATGATTGGCAGGGGCGGGTTGCGCGGCCTGGCACAAGGCCGGCGTGCACAGCAGGAATACGAAAAGCTTTACTGCGTTCACTGAGGACACTCCCTTTTATCGAGGCCACCAAGCCTCGCTACCCCACCATCAGCATCCCGATGCGTCCTGCCGTCACCTTCCCGCACCACATCGTGAGCTGGCGATGCGCGGCGAGGATGAACTCCGCGTCGCGCGGATTGGTCAGGGGGCGCAGGTCTTCTTGGTAGAAGCGTACAACGTCGGCGTGCGAGAGAGGAGTGGCGGCGAGGGTGGCGTTGATGGCCCGTGCCGCAACGGCGTCGATGAGTGCGACCGAGGCTTCGCAGGAGGCGCAGAGCTCGGCGGATTCGGGCAGCTCAAGGGAGAAGGGTCCGGTGCCGCCGGGCAGCAGGCGCTCGAGGTCGGCGAAGGCGACTCCGCTGTGCGGGAATTCCGCTTCCTCCTGCGCATGCTTGGCCATGTAGGCCGGCCAGGGCGAAATCATCTGCGCGCGCGTGCGCGAAAAGAACTTCAGACGAGGCTCGGAAAGCCTGTGCTCCACGGGCTTGAATGCATCCACCAGCCCGGAGCGGCGCGCGGATTCGAGAGTCCAGAACCTGGCGGTGAGTTTCACGCGGTTGCCCGGCGATCGGTCATTTCAGGACGGCGAGGATGGTTGCGACGATTTGCCATGCGACTTCGCCACCGGCAATGACCCCGTAAATGAGCAGGACGCCGAATGCAAACGCCCCCGCGATGTACAGCCAGAGGTATCGGAAGAACAGCGGTCGCATCCGCTCTCCAAGCCGATGGTGCCATTGCCACGGAAGGCAGAGCAACAGCACGGAGCTGATGGCGATGAGCCATCCGATGAGCCGGAATGTTCCGGGTACCCACATGGAGGGAGCGCGCACGATGAGTGCCGTGCCGACCAGCAGGCGGACAAGCTGCTCCGCGTAGTGGGTTCGTGCGGAGGTTGCGAATGCGCCCAGAAATCGAACGACGATGGCCGGCTTCGCGAGCGCCACGAACGGCAGTGCGATGAGGGAGAGGGAAAATGCGAGAAGTACGACGGTTGCTGCGATATTCACGGGCGCGCGGAGCTGCTGGAGATCAGCCATCCTTCCTGTTTCGCATAACGCGGTCTAACCGCACCGTACCCTCGAATAGTGATACCTGGGGTTTTCCGGACTATTGATGTCCGTGAGAGTGCGAAGGTCCCGGGAGAGCATAAGCCGCATGTATCCCGAGGAGGTCATCTTCGGGCTTCGGACAGGACGTGCTGTCTGCGCGCCGGCACTTCATGTGTCCACGACCGCTGCAACGATTTGTCAGGCGCCAGGCAGCTGGCCATTGACTCGATCTCTTGAAAGCTTCGACGCCAATATCTGGATAAGCCGGTTCATGTTTTCGTACCCATGGAGCCTCTCCACTCCAGGACTGGTCGTATGAAGAGAGAACCAGAGGTCTCCGAGCAAACGCCTATGCACCTCCATTTGTTCGATGCTGCTGTACGAAATGCGTCGCTCCACGGGGCCATCGTGCAGTACCACCGCATCCGCGGTGAGAAGTAGTGAGTGCCCAAGTGCCAAACCCCTGGTCCGCTTGTAGGTTCGCCGGAAATAAGCAGCAAAGATCACTGCGGCCACACCCACGACGAGGAACGACGCTCGATCTGTGCGATGTGTTCCGTACTGATACGCAACGATCATGACGACGGCAAGCAGCGCCACACAGAAGCCGGCAGCCTGCCTTCTCAGAGAGTTTTTGGAGATGCGAAATGTTTCCATGGTGCCTAATGGCCGGGCAATCCATGCGTCCCCGAACGCTGCGACGATTTGTTATGCGGCAACAGCACTACTCGGCAGGCCATAGATACTTCTGCCCGAGAAATTGCGTGCACCCCTTCCTCATGCTTTTGAGATCGAGGTACTGGATCCAATTATGGGTCATCGGCAGCGCAGCCAATTGACTCTCCGAACTCATTAGAACCAGAGTGAGCGCAGGCTTTGCGGTTGGGTCTGCATCTTTAGGAATTCCCAGCGTGAAGCCGGCGAATCCTCGATCGTGCGCAAGCCAGCCTGCCGTACAGAACGTTGCCAGGTTGAGTGGCGTGGCCTCTTCGACTTGAGCTTGCTGTTTCACCTCGAAGGTAGTCACGTTGAGTTGCCTTATAGAGAGGACTTTCGAAACCTCTCCGCCGAGTAGAAGGTCTTCGGGTAGCGCGACCTGCTGGGATAAAGCGGTCAACGGAAATACAACAAGCAAGGCTGTTGCGATGAATGATCGAACCTTCATGGCTGACTCCTTAAAGAATTCGAACAGGCGGATGAATCGCCGCATAACGGCAAGTTCAGCGCCCGTCAGGGCGACGGCAGCCGAGCAGTTCATGTGCCCACGACCGCTGCAACGATCTGTTGGGCGCTGAGCGCATTGCTATCTAACGTATCTGGCCAGGTATTCGGGCATCGAGAGCGTCGAACTCATGCCACCACTTTTCAAAGGCCTTCTTGTCGCCTGCGTAGTGTCCCATGCGTCGGACCTCGGACCCTGCGCCACGGGCCACGATGGCGCGGATCACGACAGCAGGATATGCGGGATGCGTTGGTTGCGTGAAGACGTAGATCTTGAACTCCTTTTTGGAGGTAAGAACGAGTTGATTGGCAAACTCTTGGCGCTCGATTCCCGGCTTAGCTAGAACCTCTGCTCGAAACTCCTGCCACTGCTTCAGCGTGATCTCGTCTGTGGGAAATCGCCACTGCTGATCAGCCGCCGCGGCACTACCGAGTGTCGCGAGTGCCAGCACCAGGATGATCGATCTGAAGAAAGAACGCATTTGGTGTGACGGCGCCTAACGGCCGAGTTCAGCGGCGGCACGCCGACCTTTCAGCACGCGGGCGCGCCAACGCTCGTGTGCACTCTTGCTCGGCCGCCCGCGGCCGAGCACTTTATGTGTCCACGACCGCTGCAACGATTTGTTAGGCGCCAACGGCACAACGAAAACTCTTCATTTCTCGAGAACCAGTTGCTTTGCACTGGTCTTCTCCGATGAGGTAACCGATCTTGGATCCTTGCGATACCGTGAACCATTGAAACTTATTCTGAAGTATTCGGCTGTCGGACCTCCGCCACCCGCACTCAGCACGCTAATGCTGCGCCAGCCATAGCGTGTCTCAGAGAGCAAGCGAATCGGTTCTCGCACAGCTACAGAGCCAGACACATATTTGAAACCGCTAGCAGTTCCCTTGAATAGGACCAGCGTACAGCCCCCTGTTCCGCACCAAATGTTGTCGGTGATGAGTACCACGGCATCCGGAATAGAGTCGCCGTTGAGGTCTACCAGCGCGAATTCGTGAGTCGGGACTGTATGGCTCCTCCTCGAAGCCCACGCTGCGACGGCCTTTTCTAGTTCAGGTGGACTCGATGAAGCACCGCTCAGTGGAGTCTCTGCGCGAGCCGAGGCTGACAATAGTGAAATCGTTGCGAGAGCGAAGAGCTTCATAAGAAATTCCTAGCCGACCTGGACTTGGCGCCTAACGGCCGAGTTCAGCGGCGGCACGCCGGCACTTCAGCACGCGGGCGCGCCAGCGCTCGTGTGCGCTCTCGCTCGGCCGCCCGCGGCCGAGCACTTTATCTGTCCACGACCGCTGCAACGATTTGTTAGGTGCCCGAGCACAGCACATGATGACGAGCCCTATTGTGTGTATGATATGCGCTATTTCTACACACGGACAAGCGCCATGAGAACGAACATTGTGATCGACGATGCATTGATGAAAGACGCCATGAGGGCGACTGGCTTGAAGACCAAGAAGGAGGCCGTGGAGTTGGGCTTGCAGACCTTGGTCAAGTTGAGCAGACAGGCGGCTATTAAGCGCTTCCGGGGCAAGTTGACCTGGGATGGCGACCTGCGGGAGTCGCGGAGCCTTAGGCGGTGATCGTTGTCGACTCCAGCGTCTGGATCGACTACTTCAATGGCGTTGATTCGACTGCCACCGAGCGGCTAGATGCATTGCTTGGCACCGAACCGCTGGCAGTGGGCGATCTGATTCTGACTGAGGTTCTTCAGGGCTTCAGGAGTGATGCTCACTACAAGACAGCCAAGGAGCTGATGCTGTCTCTGACGGTGCTCGAGATGCTTGGGCAGGAGATAGCCATCAAGAGCGCAGACAACTACAGGGCGCTCAGGGCAAAGGGTGTCACGGTCCGTCGCACCGTAGATGTGATCATTGCTACCTACTGCATTGAACATGAGCTTCCACTGCTCTTTGAAGATAGGGACTTCCTGCCCTTCGTGCAGAACCTTCGACTGCGAGTAGCCTGAACTGGCACCTAACTAGTAATTGCACGACAAACATGTCGCATAACATGCCGGGAAATGTTTCGCGCCACCTCGGTGCTTCTCACGGTTCGTCCTTGCCGAACAACCTCGCGCGAGTCCTCTGAATCTGCAGATCCAGCTGCTCCTTGGTTTTCGCCAGCTCGCGCAACCGCCCATCCGACTGGATCGCCTTCAGAAGGCTCTCTGCAAATTCCTTCTTCCTGCCATCCGCAATCACGTCAGCCATCGGGATGTAGCCGCATCCGCCATGGAGGACGAGGTCCTGCAGGTCCATGTCGCAGTGCCTGGAAATATCCGCGACCTGCCTGGCATCGGTTTGCTGTGCCCTCTCGACATAGACACCGATGCACCGATGCCGCCTGAACAGCCCTTCCTTGTCGACATGGCAATCCACGTCGAAGACATCGTCCTTGTTCACTTCGTTGTAGCGCTCATAGAAAGCATCCTCGGCCTTCTCCGCAGCCTGGCGCAGTTCACGGAGCCTGCTCTGCGTCGCAGTGACAACTACTTCGTCGAGTTGATCCTCGGGCTGCGTGGCGTGAACCACCGGTTGCGCGGCAGCGGCCTGGGGTGCATCGGCAGCTTTGCCGGGGGCACATGCCACGGCAGCGCACACGAGTGCCGCATGGAAAATGCCAAGCCGTCCAAAGCGACTCCAGTTCATGACTGCCTCCGTGCCTTCACTCCGGAAAATCCCCCGGCCCTCTGAATACCTTTCCGGGCCGCCTTTCCGCAAGAGTGTCGTGGGCAGAAAGCTGCAGAGTCAACCGCGGCAACGATCTCAACGCCGCGCCGATCTCCACGTAACGCCCAGCCCCAGCGCGTAATCCGCACTGGCCTTGTGAGCCCGGCGCTGCCATTCACATCGAGTCGATGTCGAAGTCCGTTGCCGATACGAAGCGCGTGACCAGGCCTTCCACCTCGCGGCGGAAGTCGCCGGACACATGCTCGCCTTCGCCGTGCGTTTCACCCGCGCGGCGCGGTTCGACGCGCGTGGCGGCGATGGCGCCGGTGGAATCGGGCGTGTCGCTCACTTCCACCTGCAGGCCAACCGTCAACGCAGCGAACGAGCCGATCGAATCATCGAAGGAAGTATCCGCGGTCACCTTCACCACATGCGCCAGCACCGTGAAGGTCTGCGCCGTCGCATCGATGGCCGAGATCGGGCCTTCGAGGCTGTCGTGCTGGTGGATGGAATCGGCTATCGAGCGACCACGGTCTGCGTCGTGGAAGAGGTCGAAGTACTGCTATCCCCGCTGCCGCAGGCGGCCAGCGGGGCGTAGGCGAGGATGGGAAGCCACAGCCGGATCGAAGGAAAGCGCATGAGACCACTCCTGTCAGAGAGAACTGTGCCGACAACGATCCAGCCGGCCGGGTATTGCCGTATCCCGCGAATCCTCTTCTTGACGGCCCCGGAAGCCCCTCGCCATACTGCTGCCCAATGAAAACGACCTTCGCCATCGCAACCGCGGCTTGGTGGTGGCCCCACTCCTGACGGAGGGGGTACTGGTCGGTCGTCTGCGCAAGCGCTAGACAATCTCGGGAAAGAAAACACCAGAACCCATCTCCGGCACTCCCGGTGATGGGTTTTTTGTTGTCCGCAGGGTTTTTCGAAAACGGAGCAGCTGTTTGAAATCGCCATTTGACATAGCAGGAGATCTGGACACGCCGGTCTCGGCCTACGCCAAGCTGGCTTCGTTCCGGCCGCGCTTCCTGCTGGAAAGCGTGGAGGGCGGGGAACGGCTGGGGCGTTACTCCTTTATAGGGTTCGGTTCGGGGCTGGAAGTGCGGCTGGATTCGCACGCGCTGACCATCGGGCCGAATACGTATCCGGTGCCGACTTCGCGCGAGGTGTTGCTGGAGCGGTTGCGCGAAGCACTGGCGCGCGCGCCGCGGCCGCAGCCGGAATTGCCGGGGTTGCCGCTGGCCGGTGGGCTCGTCGGCTTTACGGCCTTCGACGTGGTGCGTTTCTTCGAGCGCCTGCCGATGCGCCTGGCGCGCAAGCCCAATGCGCCGGTGCTGCACTACATCGCGCCGGAATCATTGCTGGTGTTCGACCACCTGACGCGCGCCATCGCGCTGCTGCATGCGGGCACCGAGGCCGAGCGTCGTGTGTTGCGTGAGGAAGTGATCGCGGCGCTGCGTGGGCGCATCGTGCTGCCGCGCGCCGCCGGCGCGTTCAGTGAACCGACGATGTCGCTGGGTCGCGATGACTACATGGCTGGCGTGCGCGCCACGCAGGAATACATCGCCTCGGGCGATGTGTACCAGCTGGTGCTGTCGTCGAAGTTCTCGGGGACGCATCAGCTCGATCCCTTCCAGGTTTATCGCGCGCTGCGGATGATCAATCCCTCGCCGTACATGTACCACTGCTCGCTCGGTGGCGTGACGGTAGTGGGCTCTTCGCCCGAGGCGCTGGTGAAGCTCCATAAAGGAGTGGCGGAGCTGCGGCCCATCGCGGGCACGTTGCCGCGCATGGCGGATCCGGAAGCGGATCTGGCCAACGAGAAGCGCCTGCTTGCCGACCCGAAGGAGAACGCCGAGCACGTGATGCTGGTCGATCTCGCGCGCAATGACCTCGGTCGCGTCGCGGCCGCGGGTTCGGTGCACGTGAATCCGTATCGCGCCATCGAGCGCTACAGCCATGTGATGCATATCGTCAGCGGCGTGAAGGGCAAGCTCGCCGAAGAGAAGGATGCCTTCGATCTGTTCGCCGCGACCTTCCCCGCCGGCACGCTGGTTGGTGCGCCGAAGGTGCGCGCCATGCAGCTGATCGAGGAACTCGAACCCGTGGATCGCGGCCTGTATGGCGGCACCATCGGCTACTTCGGCGCGCAGGGTGACATGGACCAGGCCATCACCATCCGCACGCTGGTGTTCGAAGGCGACCAGTACAGCTACCAGGCCGGCGCGGGCATCGTGTCCGACAGCCAGCCGGAGATGGAATTCAACGAGATTCTCGCCAAGAGCGCCGCGCTGCGTAGTGCCTTGACGCTGGCACAGGAGGGGCTGTGAACAAGCCCGTGCAGCCGAAGCTGCTGCTGATCGACAACTACGATTCCTTCACCTACAACCTGGTGCAGGCCTACCTCGTGCTCGGCGCCGAAGTGCGTGTGTTGCGCAATGACGAAGTGAGCGTCGAAGAAGCCCTGCGCATGGGCGACATCACGCACCTGTGCATCTCGCCGGGTCCGGGCACGCCGCGCGATGCGGGCGTGTCGATGGCGATGATCAAGGCCTTCGCCGGCAAGCTGCCCATCTTCGGCGTGTGCCTCGGGCACCAGGCCATCACCGAAGTGTTCGGCGGCAACGTGGTGCGCGCGCCGCGGCTGATGCACGGCAAGACCTCGGTGGTGAAGCACGATGGCAGGACGCTCTTCGAAGGCTTGCCGCAGCCTGCGGAAGTGGGTCGCTACCACTCGCTGATCGCCGAGCCTGCGACCATACCGGCGGAACTCGAAGTGAGTGCCATCACCGCGGAAGGCGAGATCATGGGCATCCGCCATCGCAAGTACACCATCGAAGGCGTGCAGTTCCATCCCGAGAGCGTGCTGACGCCGCAGGGGCCGCAGTTGATGGGCAATTTCCTCAAGCTGACGAAGCCGCTGCGCGAGGCATGAGCACGAACCTGCCACAACTGCGCGGCTGGCTCGACGGGTTGCTGGAGAAGCGCTCGCTGTCGGGTGATGAGGCGCGCCAGTTGCTGGTGGCACTCACCGACGTGGAATTGCCGCCATCGCTGGCTGGCGCGTTGCTCGCGGCGATCCGCGCGAAAGGCGCTACGGCGGATGAGCTGCGTGGCTTTGCGCTGGGCATGCGTTCGCTGGCGCGGCGTCCCGCGATCTCCGCCGTTGATGCAGCGGATGCGGTGGATATCGTCGGCACTGGCGGTGATAAATCCGGCAGCTTCAATCTCTCCACCGGTGCGTCGTTGCTGGCGGCAGCGGCGGGGCTCACCGTGGTGAAGCATGGCAATCGTTCGGTATCGAGCAAGGCCGGCAGTGCGGATGTGCTCGAAGCATTGGGGCTCGCCTTGCCGCTGGATGAACGGCGCGCGGCGGCTTGTCTCTCGGCGACGGGCTTCACCTTCCTGTTCGCACCGCATTACCACCGGCGATGAAGGCCATCGGGCCGGTGCGCAATGCCATGGGCGTGCGCACGGTGTTCAACATCCTCGGGCCGCTGACCAATCCCGCGGAGCCACCGTTCCATGTGATCGGCGCGTTCAATGAAGCCACCGCGCGGTTGATGGCCGAGGCGATGTCGGGCCTGCCGATGAAGCGGGCCTTCGTGATCCACGGCGCGGCGGGGTGGGATGAACCTTCGCCGCTGGGTCCGTTCCTGCTGCTCGATGTACAAGGCGGCACTGTGCGCGAGTCGCGGCGTACGCCGGCGGGACTATGGCATCGCCGTGTGCCAGGAAGAGCAGCTGCAGGGTGGCGATGCGGCCTTCAACGCCGCGGCGCTGACGCGCGTACTGCGCGGTGAGGATCATGGTCCGCATCGTGATGCGTTGCTGCTGGGCGCCGCGCTGGCATTGGAAGTCACGGGCGCGCGCATGATCCGCGTGGTTCCATCGCCCTCGCGCGCGATGCCATCGATGATGGTCGCGCCAGCGCGCAGCTGGCCAGGCTGGCTGCGTTCTCGCGCACGGCCGGTGCGACATGAGCGGCGATTTCCTCGCCGGCATGGCCGCGAGCAGCCGCCAGCGCGTCGTCGAAGCACGTCGCGTGCATGGCGAGGCGGAGTTGTGGCGCTGGGCCGAGAGCTCGCCGCCGCCGCCGCGCCTGCTGCTGTCGCCGAAGGGCTTCGATGTGATCGCCGAGGTGAAACTGAGTTCGCCCGCGGTCGGCCAGCTGAAGGGCGAGGATGAAGACATCGCTGCGCGCGTCACCGACTACGCGCGCGCGGGTGCCGCCGCGGTTTCGGTGCTCACCGAGCCGGATCGCTTCGCGGGCTCGCTCGATCATCTCGAACAGGCTGCCCGCGCGCTCGAAGCGGGCGGCGGCGTGCCGGCCATGCGCAAGGATTTCCTGGTCGATCCGCTGCAGGTGGCCGAAGCGCGCCTCGCTGGTGCCGGCGGCATCCTCATCATCGTGCGCATGCTCACGCGCGCGGAACTCGATGCGCTGATCCGCGCCGCGCAGCGGCTGTCGCTGTTCGTTCTGATCGAGGCCTTCGATGAAGCCGACATCGCCGTGGCCAGGGAGTTGTTCGCGGCGCATGCGGGTGGACGCTCGAAGCTGCTCATCGGCATCAACAGCCGCGACCTCACCACGCTGAAGGTGGTGCCCGGCCGACTCGAACAGCTGGTGGAGTTGCTGCCCGCTGGAGTGCCGCGCGTCGCGGAGAGTGGCGTCGCCACGCCTGAAGATGCCGCGCGCCTGGCGCGCGCCGGCTACGACCTCGCATTGATCGGCAGCGCGCTGATGACCACCGAAGATCCGCGCGCTTTGCTGGCCTCATTGATCGCTGCCGGACGCGAGGCACGCTGATGGGCTTCGTGAAGATCTGCGGCATGAAGGACACGCGCGCGGTCGAGGCTTCGCTGGATGCCGGCGCCGATGCCATCGGCTTCGTGTTCGCCAACTCGCCGCGCCGCGTATCGCCCGAGCAGGCCGCCGAGCTCGCACGTCCCGCACGCGGCCGGGCGCTGTGCGTGGCGGTCACGCAGCATCCTTCACCGGAATTGCTGGAACTGATCTTCGAGCTGTTCCGTCCCGATGTGTTGCAGACGGATAGCCGCGATCTCTCGCGCATCACCTTGCCGGCAGGCGTTGCCGCGTGGCCGGTGCTGCGTGGCTGGCGACGCCAGGAAGACACTGGCGCGCTGCGCCCCGGACAGCGGCTGCTGTTCGAAGGTCCACGCAGCGGCAGCGGGCAGGTGGCTGACTGGAGCGCAGCGCGCTCGCTGGTCGGCCAGTGCCAGTTGATCCTCGCGGGTGGCCTCGCGCCCGCAAACGTTGAACAAGCCATCGACGACGTGCATCCCTTCGGCGTCGATGTATCGAGTGGAGTGGAAGAGGCGCCGGGCCGCAAATCCCCGGCGCTGATCGAACAATTCGTGACCCGTGCGCGTGTGGCTTTCGCGCGTGCCGGCAGTGGAGAACATTGAAATGAACGCAGCGATCCAACAACCATCCGCCAGCGAGCTGCTGGCGCAGCTGCTCGCCGGGAAGATGCCCGATGCGAAGGGGCGCTTTGGTCCCTACGGCGGGCGCTACATCCCCGAGACGCTGGTGCCGGCCTTTGAGCGACTCACGGAAGCGGTGTACCAGATTCTGCCGACGGCCGATTTCCAGCGCGAACTCACTGGCGAGCTGCGCGACTGGGTGGGGCGCCCCACCGCGCTGTCGCCGATGCGCTCCTTGAGCAAGCGCTGGGGCGCGGAGGTGTGGTTCAAGCGCGAGGATCTCGCGCACACCGGTGCGCACAAGATCAACAACGCGCTGGGGCAGGTGCTGCTGGCCAAGCGCATGGGTGCGAAGCGCATCGTCGCGGAGACGGGCGCCGGACAGCATGGCGTTGCGACGGCAGCGGCTTGTGCGCGCGTCGGTTTGCCCTGCGTCGTGTACATGGGTGAAGTGGACATGGAGCGCCAGGCGCCGAATGTCGGGCGCATGCGCCTGATGGGCGCGCAGGTGGTGCCGGTGACCAGCGGTGATCGCACGCTGCGTGCTGCCATCGATGAAGCCTTCCGCGACTGGGTGGCGGATCCGCTGGCGACTTTCTATTGCCTGGGTTCGGCGGTGGGGCCGCATCCTTATCCTTATCTGGTGCGCGAACTGCAGGCCATCATCGGCCGCGAGGCGCGCGCGCAGATGCTCGCGCAGGCAGGTGCGCTGCCGGATTGCGTGATCGCCTGCGTGGGTGGTGGATCGAATGCCATCGGCACTTTCCATGCCTTCCTCGGTGATCCTTCTGTCGAGATCATCGGCGTGGAGGCAGGTGGTCGTGGTCCGGGTCTCGGCGACAACGCGGCGACACTGGCCACCGGCAAGCCTGGCGTGCTGCATGGAACTTACACGATGCTGCTGCAGGACAAGGATGGCCAGATCCAGGAGACGCATTCGGTGTCGGCCGGTCTCGACTATCCCGGTGTCGGTCCCGAGCACGCACTGCTGCGCGAGATCGGTCGCGTGCAATACATCATGGCGCTGGATGACGATGCGCTTGATTGCGTCGAAGAGTGCGCGACTTACGAGGGCCTGCTGCCCGCCATCGAATCCGCGCATGCCCTCGTGGGCGCACGCGACTGGGCGAGGCGCAATCCCGGCAAGCGCCTGATGGTTGGACTCTCCGGACGTGGCGACAAGGACATGCCGACATTGCAGAAGACATTGCTGGTGAAGCACGGGGTGGGCGCATGAGCACGCCCGCGCAACGTTTGAGCGATGCGATCCGCGCCGTACGCCGTGAGCGCGTGGCAGTGGTGGCCTTCATCACTGCGGGCTTTCCCTCGAAGGAGCGCTTTGCCGCGGACCTGCAGGCCATTGCCGAAGAAGCGGACGTGGTCGAGATCGGCGTGCCGTTCACCGACCCGATGGCCGATGGCGTCACCATCCAGCGTTCCAGCCTTGCGGCGCTGGCGCAGGGCGTGAGCCTCGCGTGGATCCTCGACACGCTGAAGTCGCTGCCAAAGTTGAAGGCGCAGCTGGTGTTCATGGGTTACCTGAACCCCATGCTGGCCTATGGCTTCGACAAGCTGGCTGCCGATGCCGCAGCGGCGGGCGTTGCCGGCTTCATCGTGCCGGACCTGCCCATCGAAGAAAGTGCGGAGTTCGAGCAGGCGCTGGCGCCGCATGGCCTCGCGTTGATCCGCATGGTCACGCCGGTGACGTCGCAGGCGCGCCTCGAGCAGCTGGCGCGTGGTGCGCAGGGCTTCATCTATGCGGTGTCGATGACGGGCACCACGGGTCGCTCGGTCGGTGCCGGCACCGTGCCGGGCGAAACGCTGGAATACCTGGGCCGCGTGCGCAAGCTGGCCTCGGTGCCGGTGTGCGCGGGTTTCGGCATCCGCGAGCATTCACAGGTTGCAGCACTCGCGCCGCACGTGGATGGCGTGGTGGTGGGCTCGGCCGTGATTGAAGCGATGGAGAAGGGCGCCTCGACGGTCAAGTTGCTGCGACGGCTGCGCGGTTGAGGCTGAAAGTCACCAAGGCGAGCGGCGCCCCGACACTCGGGATCACGCTGCTGCTGGCCAGCCTGTCGATGATCAGTCCGCTGTCCATCGATACCTTCCTGCCATCGCTGCCCACCATCGCGGGGGATTTCCACATCACCGCCTGGCAGGCGCAGCAGATCATCACGGCCTACCTGTTGCCGTTCGCGGCGTTTTCGCTGGTGCATGGTTCGCTGTCGGATGCGCTGGGCCGGCGTCGCGTGGTGATCGGCGGACTCGCGCTGTACACCGCTGGCTCGCTGGGCTGCTTCCTCGCGCCGAGCTTCGGGCTGCTGCTGTTCTGCCGTGTTTTGCAGGGCACGGCCGCGGGCATTGGTTCGACGGTGGCGCGCGCGGTGGTGCGCGATCTGTTCGAAGGCGCCAATGCGCAGAAGCTGATGAGCAGCATCATGCTGGTGTTCTCGCTGGCGCCGGCGGTGGCGCCGGTCATCGGTGGCTGGCTGCATGTGACCTTCGGGTGGCGCAGCGTGTTCGGATTGCTGCTGCTGGTTGGCCTCGCGCTGATGGTGGTGTGCGCGCTGCTTTTGCCGGAGACGCACCCGAAGTCGAAGCGCATCGCCTTCCATCCGGTGACGCTGCTGCGCAGTTGCTGGCAGGTGGCGAGCGGGATGCCCTACCTGCTGCTGGCGTTGTCCGCCGCGTTCTCGATCGCACCGCTGTTCGCATTCATCGGCTCGACGCCCGCGATCATCCTGGAACGCTGGCACCTGAAGGAAACACAGTTCTACTACGTGTTCATCCCGGTGGTGGCCGGGTTCATGGTGTCGTCGCTGCTCGGCGGCGCGATGGCGGGACGTGTGCCGCGCGTGCGCCAGCTGGCACTGGGTTTCAGCCTGCTGTTCTTTTCCGCGATCGTGCTGCTGGTCGTGCACGGCCTCACGGGTGTGGCGCCCATCCTGCTGGTGCAGTGCCTGTTGTTCTGCATGGCATTGGGTGTGCAGCTGACCAGCCCGATCCTGTCGCTGGAGATGCTCGACATGCATCCGCTGGCGCGCGGCGCTGCGGCTTCGGTGCAGGCCTTCGTGAGCCTTGGCGTGGGTGGCGTGATGATGGGCATCGTCGCGCCGTTCCTGGACGGCGACCTGTTGCTGCTGTCGTGGATCGCGCTTGGGCTGTATCTCGCTTCGTGGCTCGCCTGGCGCGGCAGCAGCGCATTGCGAGCTCGCTGAGGCGCGAGCCGCGAGGCCCGCGCGGGGCTATGCCTCGTTGTGGCGGATTGCTCCATAATCCGCCAGCGGCAAGACCGCATTTCCAGAAGAACCGGGGAGAAAGCATGTCGATGTACAGGACGCCGCGCATCCTGGGCGCGCTGGCCATGGTGTTCGCGCTGGCCGCATGCACCGACCACAACACCGAGTCGCGCCTCGCGGAGCTCACCGCGCAGGTCGCACAACTGCAGCAGCAGGCGCAGGCCGCCAACGACTATGTATCCGTCGCCAATCTGCAGGCGGCGTATGGCTACTACGTCGACAAGTCGCGCTGGGACGATGCCGCCAACCTGTTCACCGCCGATGCCAGTCTCGAGATCGCCGGTCGTGGCGTGTTCCAGGGACAGGAGCATGTGCGCATGTACCTCAAGCAGCTGGGCGACATCAGCTACGGCCGGCTCTACAACCACATGCAGCTGCAGCCAGTGATCAACATCGCGCCGGATGGCAAGACGGCCAAGGCGCGCTGGCGCTCGCTGATGCAGGTGGGCCAGCTGGGCAAGGAAGCGCGCTGGGGTGAGGCCACCTACGAGAATGAATACGTGAAGCAGGACGGCGTGTGGAAGATCCACAAGCTGCATTCCTACATCACCTTCTACGTGGATTTCGACAAGGGCTGGAACAAGGGGGCGGTGCCGATGCCGAAGCAGATCCCGGGCTTGCAGCCGGATGCGCCGCCGTCGGTGTCGTACGGGTCGTTTCCGGATGTGTTCGTGCCGCCGTACCACTATCCGAATCCGGTGACGGGAAAGTAGCGTGGCGTTGCGATCCGCACTGCTGGCGGCCTCGCTGTGCCTGACGGTCGCGGCCTGCACCCCGAATGTCGCACCGAAAGGCGCAACACAGCTGGTGAGTTGCAGCCGGAAATGCCTGTACAGCACGCTTGATGCGTATCTCGCCGCGCTGAAGTCGCGCGATCCTGAGCAGGTGCACTGGGCGGAGCGCGCGCGCTACACCGAGAACAACGTGGAACTCGCCCCGGGCGATGGCCTGTGGGGAACCATCACCGGACTCGACAGCTACGAGATGCGCTTCGCCGATGTGAAGACGGGCGAGGTGGCGATATTCGGCGTGGTCGAAGAGACGACCACCAGGGCCCCGTATGCCACGCGGCTGAAGATCACCAATGGCGCGGTGGCGGAGGTCGAAACCATCGTGGTGCGGCCGCAGGACGCGGCGATTCCCTTCGTGACCGCGGACATCCCGCCCCTGCCGGTCTGGAACGAAGTGGTTGCGCCTGCCGAACGCGACTCGCGTGATTCAATGACCGCAGCGGCCAATGGCTACTTCGACACGCTGCAGCTGAACGACGGCACCTTGCACGTGCAGTTCACCAGCGACTGCAATCGCCGTGAGGATGGCAAGCAATCCACCAACCTCACCGGCAAGGACCTCGACGCCATCTGGAAGATGGGCTGCGCGGACCAGTTCCGCCTCGGCGCCTACCGTTACGACGATCGCCTGCGCGCGCGCCGCTACATGGTGGTGGATGAAGAGCTCGGCATCGTGCTGGCCGCGGGGTTCATCGACCATGAAGGCCGGCTTGGCAAGTTCAAGCTCACCGATGGCAGCGAGCGCGACTCCATCTTCCGTCGTCCGCATTCCTTCGTGTTCCTGGAAGCGTTCAAGCTGCAGCGGGGCGCGATCCGCCAGGTGGAGTCGGTGTTCACCACCGTTCCCTACCGCATGCCTTCCCCTTGGGGGAATTGAGCGCTCAGCGCGGTCGCGTGAGCGCGCTGCGGATCAGCCAGATCGCACCGACGGCGGTGATGATCCAGCCCAGCGCCGAGGGAATGCGCTGCATGCCCAGGGCCAGCGTGCCGGTCAGCAATACCACTGCAGCCGCCACGGTGTTCGATCCGCGCGCACGTGGATGAACGTTGCGCTCCGCGAGCCGATGCGCGTCGCTGGCGAAAGCCGCGCTGGAGGGTTTGGGCTGGGCGGCCTGCACTACCTGCTGGCGCAATGCCGCTGGTGAGGCTTCCAGCGCCGCAAGCAACTCGGGCATCTGCTTCCACAGGCGCTTCGCGACATTGAGCGGATTGCGCTTCTCGCGCATCCAGTCGCGCAGTACGGGTGAGGCTGTCTTCCAGATGTCCAGGTCCGGATACAGCTGGCGGCCCAAGCCCTCGATGTTGAACATGGTCTTCTGCAACAGCAGCAGCTGTGGCTGGATCTTCGCGTCGAAGCGGCGCAGTGCCTCGAACAGGCGCAGCAGCACCACGGCGAAGGAGATGTCCTTCAGCGGCCTGTCGAAGATGGGTTCGCAGATGCTGCGGATGGCGCTTTCCATTTCATCGACGCGCACATCGTGCGGCACCCAGCCTGAATCCACGTGCAGCTGCGCGACGCGGTGGTAGTCGCGGTCGAACACGGCAATGAAATTCTGCGCGAGGTAATCCTGGTCGGCAGGCGAGAGCGTGCCCATGATGCCGAAGTCCACGGCCGCATAACGCGGTTCAGCCGGGTTGTCGGGCAGCACGAAGATGTTGCCCGGGTGCATGTCGGCGTGGAAGAAGTTGTGCTTGAACACCTGCGTGAAGAAGATGGCGACGCCGTTTTCGGAGAGCTTGCGGAAATCCACGTTGAGTTCGCGCAGGCGGGCGAGGTCGCCGATGGGCACGCCGTGGATGCGTTCCATCACCATCACGTTGGTACGGCACAGGTCCCAGTACACCTCGGGCACGTGCAGGCGCGCATCACCGGCGAAATTGCGCCGTAGCGTCGAGGCATTGGCGGCTTCGCGCATCAGGTCGAGTTCGTCGAGGATGGTGTGTTCGTATTCGCGCACCACTTCGACGGGGCGCAGGCGTCGGCCTTCGGCGGAGTAGCGATCGGCGAGATGCGCCCAGTGCGTACAGCACCTCGATGTCCTGCTCGATGAGCTCGCGCATACCGGGGCGCAGGACTTTGACGATGACTTCGCGGCCGTCGGGCAGTTCGGCGACATGGACCTGTGCGATGGAGGCGGCGGCGAGGGGCGTGGTGTCGAAACGGCGGAACAGCTGGGCTACCGGTTGGCCCAGCGCGGACTCAATGAGCGCGCGCGCGACTTCGCCGTCGAAGGGCGGCACGTTGTCCTGCAGCTTCACCAGTTCGTCGGCGATATCCGGCGGCAGCAGGTCGCGGCGCGTGGAGATGGCCTGTCCGAACTTCACGAACACCGGGCCGAGTTCCTCGAGCGCCAGCCGCAGGCGTGCACCACGACTGCCTTTCGACTCGCCCTGGAACCACAGCCACGGCGAGGCGAAGCCCAGGAATCGCAGCCGGCCATGCGCGGCAGTGCCGTGCGTGAATTCGACGAGGCCATGCCGCGCCAGCGCGCGATGGATCGCGATGAGGCGCGTGAGTACGCGCAATTTCAATTGCCGCTCCTTGCCGCTTCGAGCCGCGCGATGCGTGCGGCCAGGCGATCCGTGCTCTCGCGCAAGGCGTCCACGTCTTCGAGGAATTGCGCGGCTTCGGAGCGCGGCACCAGCAGCTGGCGCTCGTGCGCGAGGTATTCGCCGAGGTTGCGCGCCTGCGTTTCAAGGCTGCTGCGTGCGTAGGCCATGGCCTTGCGCAACAGCGAACCTGCGCCATGCGCCGGGATGTCGCCGATCACGCGCGCGAGGCCGGCTTCGAGATCCGGCCGCAGCAACTGCGCGAGTTCCTGGAAACGCTGGCCCGCTTCGGCATCACCGCTGAGCGTGGCATCGCCACGGCGGATCACGGCGGCCGGGTCTTCACGCAGCAATGCGAGCAGGGCCATGGGAGTGCCGGTGAGCTGTACATTCGCGGCGCTGGTTGATTCGCGCAGCAGCCGCAGTTGTCCGCGCTCGGCAAGCAGCCACAGCTGCCACGGCGTGTAGCGCGCGAGCACCTGCATGTTGCGTCCTTCAAGCTGCGCCAGTAATTCACGTGCGCGAGGCGAGCCCTCGACGCCGCGGTCGACCAGTGCCTGCAAACGTTCGGTGAACATCAGTACACGTAGCCGCGATGCACGGCCACAATGCCGCCGGAAAGATTCTGGTAGCTGCAGTTCTCGAGGCCTGCGTCGCGCATCATGCCGAGCAGTGTCTCCTGGTCCGGATGCTTGCGGATGGATTCGGCGAGGTACTGGTAGCTCGCGGCATCTCCCGCCACCAGTTCGCCGAGCTTCGGCAGGATCTTGAAGGAGTAGGTGTCGTACAGCGGGCGCAGTGCCGGTACGGCAAGCTGCGAGAACTCCAGCACGATGAGCTGTCCGCCCGGCTTCAGCATGCTGCGCATCGAGGCGAGCGCAGCGGGTTTGTCGGTGACGTTGCGCAGGCCGAAACCGATGATCACGCAGTTGAAGCGGCCCGGCTGGAAGGGCAGGCATTCGGCATTGGCCTGTACCGCGCGCGAGTTCGCGGTGAATCCCGAATCGATCAGGCGATCGCGCCCGCGCTTGAGCATCTCCGCATTGATGTCGGTGAGTACTACGAGTCCGGATGGGCCGACCTGCTTCAACATGCCAAGCGATAGATCGCCGGTCCCGCCTGCTACATCGAGCGCTTGCTGGCCTGGCTTCAGGTTCGTGCAGGAAAGCGCGAAGCGCTTCCACAAGCGATGCGAGCCGAGCGACATCAGGTCGTTCATCAGGTCGTAGCGATTCGCAACCGAATCGAACACCCCGCGCACGCGACGCGCCTTGTCGCCCCAGGCGACTTGTTCGAAGCCGAAGTCCGCGCTTCGTCCCGACTTGTTGGTCTCACTCATGCGCGTGTGGATTCCATTTAACTCTGCAATAGAAGCTGCCGGGGCAAGGGAATCTAAACGATACGCCGCGTTTCGGCATGCCCGAGACAACAAAGCGCGGCAACTGTTGAGAAACCGTTGTTCGAGGGCTAGCTTTTTGGAGATAGCCGGAGCATGATCGCCCGCGGTTCGGCGCTCTAGTTAGCGCGTACCAATTGGGGGTCTTGTCAAAGTTCGGCCGGACATTTAGTCCGGCCTTCTTTTTTTCCGGGGCCTGCATGGGCCCATTGTGGACAGTCCGGGGCTTGTTTCCTAGACTGCGCGGCCTTCAAGAAATCAGTGGGAGAGACTCGTGGGAAAAGGTGATCGCAGGACTCGTCGCGGCAAGATCTACGCTGGCTCGTTTGGCAAGCTGCGTCCGAAGGATCCGTCGGCTGGCAAGAAGGCCGCCGCTCCCATTGCCGCCAAGCCTGCTGCTAAGGCGGCGGCCAAGCCCGCCGCCAAGCGCGCGAAGGCCTGATCCGCGAGGCCGGGTTCACCGGCCTTTTGCGTGGAGCCGCTACAGTATGTAGCGGCTGAGATCCTCGTTCTTCGCCAGCTTGGCCAGATGCTGGTCCACGTATTCCGCATCCACCGTAAGGGTCGAGCCGGGCTTGTCGGCCGCGTCGTAGGACGCTGAATCCAGCAGGCGCTCCATGACGGTGTGCAGCCGGCGGGCGCCGATGTTCTCCGTGCGCTCATTGACCTGCCAGGCCACCTCGGCGATGCGTCGCACGCCTTCGGGCGTGAACTCCAGCTTTACCTCTTCGGTTCCGAGCAGCGCGCAGTACTGCGTAGTCAGTGACGCGTCCGGTTCGGTGAGGATGCGCACGAAGTCATCGGCAGACAGCGGCTCGAGTTCAACGCGGATCGGCAACCGGCCCTGCAGTTCCGGGATCAGGTCCGAAGGCTTCGACATATGGAAGGCGCCGGACGCGATGAACAGGATGTGGTCGGTCTTGATGGTGCCGAATTTCGTGGAAACCGTGCAGCCCTCGACCAGCGGCAGCAGGTCGCGCTGCACGCCTTCACGCGAAACATCTGCGCCCATGGTGTCCTGGCGACGTGCGATCTTGTCGATTTCGTCGATGAACACGATGCCGTTCTGTTCGCAGTTGGCGAGTGCGCGCGCGCGCAGTTCTTCCTCGTTGACCAGCTTGCCGGCTTCTTCATCCAGCAGCAGTTTCCTGGCATCGCGGATCTTCAGGCGGCGGCTCTTGGTGCGGCCGGCACCGAGGTTGCTGAACATCTGCGACAGCTGTTGCTGCATCTCTTCCATGCCGGGCGGGGCCATGATTTCGACGCCGCCTGCCATCATCGCGAGATCGAGTTCGATCTCGCGCTCGTCGAGCGAACCTTCGCGCAGCATCTTGCGGAAGCGCTGGCGCGTTTCGGCACCTTGCCCTGCCTGCGGCTCGTCGGTGGAAAAGCCCATCGGTGCGCGCGGCTTCGGCAGCAGCGCATCGAGGATGCGCTCCTCGGCGGCATCCGTTGCACGTTCGCGCACGCGGGCTTTCTCTTCCTCGCGCGTCATCTTCACGGCGACCTCGACCAGCTCCTTGATGATGGAATCGACCTCGCGGCCGACATAACCCACCTCGGTGAACTTGGTGGCTTCCACCTTCACGAATGGCGCGTTCGCGAGCCGCGCGAGGCGGCGCGCGATTTCCGTCTTGCCGCAGCCGGTAGGGCCGATCATCAGGATGTTCTTGGGCGTGATTTCCTGGCGCAGTGGCTCGACCACCTGCATGCGACGCCAGCGGTTACGCAGTGCAATGGCTACCGCACGCTTCGCGGCCTGCTGGCCGACGATGTGCTTGTCCAGTTCCTGCACGATCTCGCGTGGGGTCATGGTGTGCTGCTCCGGGGTCAGATTCTGCACGATGCTGGCTGGTGCGCTCACAGTTCCTCGATCGTCAGGTTGCGGTTGGTATAGATGCAGATGTCGGCGGCGATGCCGAGGGATTTCTCCACGACTTCGCGCGCGGTAAACGTGGTGTTCTCGAACAGTGCACGCGCTGCCGACTGCGCAAAGGGTCCGCCGGAGCCGATGGCCGCGAGCGGTTGCTCGGGCTCGATCACGTCGCCGTTGCCTGAAATCACGTACAGCGCGCTGCTGTCGCCCACCAGCAGCAGGGCCTCGAGGCGGCGCAGGTAACGGTCACTGCGCCAGTCGCTGGCGAGCTCGATGGCGGCGCGGGTGAGGTTGCCGAATTTCTGCAGCTTGCCCTCGAAACGCTCGAACAGGGTGAAGGCATCGGCCGTGCCGCCAGCGAAACCGGCCAGCACCTTGCCGTCGTACAGGCGCCGGACCTTGCGGGCATTGCCCTTCATCACCGTATTGCCCAGCGTGACCTGGCCATCGCCACCGAGGGCAAGTTTGCCGTCGCGGCGTACCGCGAGGATGGTCGTGCTGTGCGGATCAAATCGCTCGCTCATGACACTCCTTGGTTGAAGGGGCGCCGCGGCGGCGGATTAGCGGCGGCTGCGGCGCGCGCGGGGGTGCGCCTGATCGTAAATATGGGCCAGGTGCTGGAAATCAAGGTGGGTGTAGACCTGCGTGGTGCTGATGTCCGCGTGACCCAGCAGCTCCTGCACACCGCGCAGGTCATGGCTCGATTCCAGCAGGTGCGTGGCGAAGGAATGCCGGAACAGGTGTGGGTGCAGCTTCACGGGCACGCCCTGGGTGCGTGCGATGGCGGCGAGGCGCAGCTGTATCGCGCGCGCTCCGAGCCGCCGGCCGTTGCGGCCGACGAAGACCGCCACTTCATCGGGCTTCGCGAGGGTGCCGCGTTGCTTGAACCATCGCCGCAGGGCGAGGATGGCTTTGCCACCAACAGGAACAATGCGCGCCTTGTTGCCCTTGCCTGTAACACGGACGGTACGATCAACGAGATCGAGAGCACCGAGATCCAGACCAACCAGCTCTGCCAGGCGCAGGCCCGACGAATACAGCAGCTCCATGATTGCGAGGTCGCGGATGGACAGGCCTTCATTGGCGTCCTCTGATTGGGTTGGAGGCTGCTCCAGCACCCGCGCCATCTGGTCGGCATCCAGCGTGCGTGGCAGCCGCTTGGCGCGCTTGGGTGCGCGCACATCCATCGCGGGATTGCCGCCGCACAGCCCCTCCCGTTGCAGGAAGACGTAGAACGACCGTATCGCCGACAGGCGTCGCTGGATCGAAGCCGGGGACAGCCCACCGGCATGGCTGCGCGCCGCGAAGGCACGCACATGCCCGTGGTCTACCTCCGTCCATTCGAGCAGGCCGTGCTGGGTGCACCAGGCAGCCAGCGCGGCGAGATCGCGGTCGTAGGCCGCACGGGTGTGCGGCGACAGGTTTCGTTCCTGCGTGAGGCGCCGGAGGAATTCGGCGCGTGCGGTGTCAGCCGGTGTATTCACCGTGGCCGCGGCGGATGCGACTCAGTCGCGCGCCAGCGCATCGCCGATCAGCTCGCCCAAGTGTGCCAGGAAGTCCGTGCTCACACCGGGATGGAAGCGGTCGCGGTTCGGGCTGCCCAGCACCAGGAGGCCCAGCGGCGTCGGGGTGGTGAGCGGCACCAGCGCCACCGACCCGACATTGACGCTGTCGGCGCCGAAGATGAAATCACGCTGCGTATCGCGGATCTGGCCGCAGCGTGGCCGCCCGGAAGAGAGCAGCGATTCGAAGCCGGCGAGGTTGGAATCCGATGCGGCCACCTGGCGTACGAAGCGCAGGTCGCCGCTGTTCGGAACCACGGTGCCGAACAACAGCAATACGGTCTGCGAGACCTCGAAGTTCTCGCGGAACGCAGCTTCCATCTGCACCAGCACCGCACGGCTGGTCGATGCGCGCATCAGGCGGCGCGTGAATTCATGGATCTTCGCGACCAGCTGCTCGTTGCCGCGCGCGATGCTGACCAGCTCGGCAAGCCGCGTCTCACCGTCATGGTTCTTCTCGCGCAGCACTTCGATCTGGCGCTCGATCAGGGAGATCACGCCGCCACTGGCGTGCGGCAACCGCAACGTCGTCAGCAGGCCGCTGTTGCGCACGAAGAAATCAGGATGGGCGGTGAGCCAGGCGGCGATTTCCTCGTCGGTCGGGGAAACTGCGTCATGCGCCGCGGCGGTCGATGTACTCATGTAGTGCTGCTCACAATTCGAATTGGCCGGTGAAAGAGACTTCGGCGGGACCTTCCATCCAGAGTCGATGGCCTGGGCCCTGCCAACGGATCAGCAGCGTACCGCCGGGCAGGTCTACCTGCACGCGTGAATCCAGCAGGCCATCGCGTATGCCGGTGGCTGCGGCGGCACAGGCACCGGTGCCGCATGCCTGCGTCTCGCCCACGCCGCGTTCGAACACGCGCAGGCGGATGTGGTCGCGTCCGACGATTTCGCGGAAACCCACGTTCACGTGTCGCGCAAAGCGCGGATGCGATTCGAGCGCAGGCCCTGCAGTCGCTACTGGTGCGGTCGCCACGGCGGGTACATCGATGACGGCGTGCGGATTGCCCATCGAGGCAATGGCGAAAGAAACCCGGCCTTGCGGCAGCTCGACGGTGAAACGCGGGCCTGTCTCGCCCTGCGCATCGAAAGCCACGGATGCCGGCGTGAACAGCGGTTCGCCCATATCCACGGCAACCGTGCCCGGCGCGCCCAGTTCGGCTTCGATGAGTCCAGCCGGGCTCTCCAGCCGCAGGTGGCCGTTGCGGGCCAGGCCACGCTGGCGCAACAGCTCAGCGAGGCAACGGACGCCGTTGCCACACTGCTCCACTTCGCCGCCGTTCGCGTTGAAAATGCGGTAGTACGCGACGGTGCCGTCGTGTCGCGGTGGTTCCAGTACCAGTGCCTGGTCGAACCCGATGCCACGGTAGCGATCGGAAAGCTGGCGCCATTGCTCCGTAGAGATAGGCAGCCCGTCGCGCGAGGTGGCGTCGAGCACGATGAAATCGTTGCCGAGCCCGTGCATCTTGATGAATGGCAGCTGCATCGTGGTGAAGGATACACCTGCAGCCCGGCGCTTAGGGTTGGCTAGAGCCGGGCCTTGAGGTCACCGGCGAGCCGACGGCTGACTGGCAAGGTGTCGCTGATACCGCGCAGGCGTATCAAGTGGGTGCCATCGGCATTGCGCTCCACTGATTCGATGAAGTCGCGATTCACCAGCGCGCCACGATGCACGCGCAGGAAGCGCTCGCCGAGTTCCGCCTCCAGGCTGCGCAGGGAGTCCTCGATCAGGTCTTCGCCGCCGGTGTGGCGCACGGTGGTGTACTTGTCCTGCGCAAGCAGGCAGATGATTTCCTCGACACGCAGCAGGCGGATGCCCTCACGCGCACGCACCGAGAGATGCGTGCGTGCCGTCGCTTCCAGCGCGTCGAGCTGGTTCGCGCTGAGCTTGCGTGCGCGCTCGGTGGCGGCAGCGAGCTTTTCCTTGCGAATGGGCTTCAGCAGGTAACCCACGGCCTCCGCCTCGAAGGCCTCCATGGCATGCTCGCCGTGCGCAGTCGTGAAGATGATGGCCGGCGGATCGTCCAGGCGCGCGAGGTGCCGAGCGAGCTCCAGGCCCGACATGCCAGGCATGCGTACATCGAGATACAGGATCTCCGGCGCCAGCGCTGTGAGCTGGCTGAGCGCTTCCATGGCATCGCGCGCTTCACCGATCACTTCCACCTGGCCGAGGTCGCGCAGCAATGCCGTGAGCCGTGCACGCGCGGGCGGTTCGTCGTCCACTATCAGGGCGCGCAGGCGGGTCACGGTGTGGCCTTCGTTTCCGGTGTGGTGATGGGGATGCGCAGCTGTACTGCGTATTCATCGCCATCGCGACCCGCGGTGATGCTGGCTGCTCCATCGAACAGCAGCGCCAGCCGTTCACGAATGTTGTCGAGCGCCAAACCCATGCCACCACGACCCTGCATTACGCCCGCCGGATTGTCGAGCGGCAGTGGATTGCGCACGACGAACAGCAGGGTGCCTTCGGCGGCGGTTCCCGCGACGGTGACTTCACCGCCCTCGGGAAGATTTTCGACGCCGTGGCCTATGGCGTTTTCCAG
This sequence comes from Pseudomonadota bacterium, assembly GCA_037200665.1. Taxonomy (GTDB): domain Bacteria; phylum Pseudomonadota; class Gammaproteobacteria; order Steroidobacterales; family Steroidobacteraceae; genus ZC4RG30. The sequence continues at coordinate 442,026 of JBBCGD010000004.1, forward strand.
AAGTGGCTGCAGTGTCAATGCAGGTACCAGCGCGCCGGGCGGTAGTCCATCCAGGTCCCAGCGCACGCGCAGCCGCGAACCCAGGCGGTGCTGCTCGATGCGCTCGTAGGTGCGCGCGGTTTCGAGTTCCTCCGCGAGGGGCACCAGGCCGCGGCGCTCGTCGAGCGAGGCGCGGAACAGGTCCGCGAGATCGAGCACGGCTTCCTCCGCGCGCGCCGGGTCGGTGCGGGTGAGCGCCGCGATGGTGTTCATGCTGTTGTAGAGGAAGTGCGGACGTATGCGCGCCTGCAGGGCGTCGATGCGCGCACGCGCTTCGCCCTCGATCCGTACGCGCCACTGCTGCGATACATAGAAGTAGCGCAGGGCGGCAGCGCAGAGAATGAGGCCGATGGCGAGATTGCGCGCCAGGAACAGCCAGTGTTCGCGCGGCGGCTCGCCGAGGATGCGGTACGGATTGAGGAGCGGCTCCGCGAGTATGCGGACGGCGATTTCCGATACGGCCAGCACCAGCGCCGTGATCGTTGCGAGAACCAGCGCCGTACCTGCCGCGGCGCTGTGGTTGGCGATCCGCGGGCGCAGGGCGCATAGCAGGGCCGCGCCTCCGAGGCCGATCCACACCAGGAACATCAGCTTGCTGGACAGGTTTGCCCAGAACTGAGGCCCGAACCCGGTATCGGCGAGCGCGAGCAGCAGTGCCGTCAGCGTGACCACGATGAGCAACACCAGCACTGCGCCCGGTGTGCACAAGTCCGGCAGCAGCAGATGTGCCGTGCGTGGTTTTGCGTGTTTCATTCGCCGTCAGAACCCGGCGAGACGGCCGCGGATATCAGGCCCCTGGGCCGCAGGCCACATCACGGGTGCTGCGCGCCTGCAGGCGCGCGGAATCGATCTCGGCGTCCGACATGAAGATCTTGTTGCCGGCTTCATCGGTCTTGTAGATGCGGCGTGCCTGTACGGCTTTCTGGTAGGCCTCATCTGCTTTCTTGCATTGGTCGGTCTTGGCAGCAGCGGCTTCCTGACGGACCTGCGCGGCGACTTCGTTTGAGACCGGCGCTGAACCGGAATCGGACATGGCTGCTGAGGGTGCTTTCGGTGAGGCAGGTGTGGGCGTATCCGACGACGTTGAGGTCCGACCCGCACGCCGTACCAGCTCAGCTCCAGCCTGCGGCTGGTCAGAGTAATGCCAGGTGCCATTCGCATCCTTCCAGCGCCAGATCTCGCCGCTGGCGAGAGCGCTGCCTGCGATCAATAAAGCGGCGGTAAAGCTGAGGATTTTGCGCATGATGTTCTCCATCGACAGTATCTCCGCCGCCGCTCCGGTACCCCGTGACCCAGATCACAGACGGGTCATGGGCAGGGAAACACGCAGGATCGCGAAACAGTCTCCACCAAAGAAAAAACCCCGGCAACCATCGGTTGCCGGGGTTTTCGGGGAGCTAAGAGCCTGCCCCGGTCAGGACATCAGTCGTAGGCGCGTTCGCCGTGCTCGGAGATGTCGAGGCCTTCGCGCTCGATTTCCTCGGTCGGACGCAGACCGATCGTGAACTTCAGCAGCAGGAAGATCACGCCTGAGACCACGCCGGACCAGACGAGGGTGATGCCCACCGCAGTCGCCTGGATGCCGAGCTGCGTGCCCATGCTCTCGAAGGTGCCGACGCCGCCCAGGCCCTTGAAGCCCAGGATCGCGCAGGAAAGGGCACCGATGATCCCGCCGATGCAGTGGACGCCGAACACGTCCAGCGAATCGTCGTAGCCGATGGCCTTCTTGAGACCCGCGCAGGCCCACAGGCAGACGAGGCCAACCACGATACCGAGGATGATCGCGCCGGTCGGGCTCACGACACCGCAGGACGGCGTAATCGCAACGAGGCCGGCGATGGCACCCGAGGCTGCGCCGAGCATCGTCGGCTTGCCGCGGAAGATCCACTCACCCAGCATCCAGGCAACAGCAGCCGTGGCCGTGCAGACGTAGGTGTTGAGGAACACCAGGCCAGCAAAGTTGTTGGCTTCGAGACCCGAGCCTACGTTGAAGCCGAACCAGCCCGTCCACAGCAACGAGGCGCCGATCATCACGTAAGGCACGTTGTGTGGCGGCATGGCAGCGGTGCCGTAGCCGGTGCGCTTGCCGACGATCAGCGCGCCCACGAAGCCAGCGATACCCGCGTTGATGTGCACCACCGTACCGCCGGCGTAGTCGAGCGCGCCGAGCTTGAAGAGGTAGCCGGTGCTGAACCACACCATGTGTGCAATCGGCAGGTACGAGAACGTGAACCAGAGGATGGCCCAGATCAGCACCGCCGTGAACTTGGTGCGCTCGGCGAAGCCGCCGACCGCGAGGGCGGTAGTGATGGCCGCGAAGGTCGCCTGGAAGACGACGAACACGTACTCAGGAATCACGACTCCTGCGGTGAATGTCGCCGCGTTGGAGTCTGAAGTGAGTCCCCCGAGCAGGATCCGGCTGAAGTCGCCGAAGATCGCGCCGGTGCCGTTGAAGGCGATGCTGTAACCGTAGATGACCCACAACACCGTGCAGACCGAGAAAATCACGAAGACCTGCATGAACGTGGACAACACGTTCTTGGCCCGCACCATGCCGCCGTAGAACAGCGCAAGGCCGGGAACGGCCATCATGATGACCAGCAACGTGGCGACGATCATCCACGCGGTATCACCCTTGTTCGGTACGGGTGCAGGAGCATCCGCTGCTCCGGCCACTACTGGCAGCAATGCCAGAGAGGCAAGTAGTGCTCCTCGCGTCCATGGCGAGGCTTTAATCGAGGCGAGATCAATGCGCATATTGCGACTCCCAGCTGTTCTTAAGTTGCCGCTGTTCCGGTCTCGCCGGTGCGGATCCGAATGGCTTGTTCCAAGTTTCCAACCAATATCTTCCCGTCGCCGTTCCGGCCCGTTCTGGAGATGTTGGCAATGGCTTCGAGCACCGGCTCGACGATCGAGTCGTCAACCGCTATCTCGACTTTCGCGCGAGGCCCGTACTCCGCTTCATATACTTCCGTCACCGTCACGCCCTGCACCCCCAGTTGGGCGATGGCATGCCGCATCTCGTCCAGCTTGAAGGGCCGGACGATCGCAGTGATGATCTTCATGACGTACATGTCGCAATGCCGAGAGCCTTGTTTGTATCCATTGCTTCGTCTGACAAAACGCGTGAACCCAACCGGTTCGGCGCCTAGAGGTCTAGTGCAGAATCCGTGCCACGATCCCGGCGCTCGAATGGGCGCCCAATGCGCGCGCCATGTCACATCCGCGCACAAATTCGGGCACGCGCACGAAGATGGTGCACCGACTTGGTGCACGAACCGCGTCGATAAACTGCGCTTGGGTTGAGGATTAATCGAATGACCGGAAAGCTCGATGTCGAGGGCCTGATAAAGCGTCTGGCGGAGGACCTTCCTGCATCGTTGCAGGGGTTGCGTGCAGACGTGGAGGCGCATGCCGGGCGAGTGCTGCGCGATGCCACGCGACGCCTTGACCTGGTGTCACGCGAGGAATTCGACGCGCAGACTCGAGTGCTCGAGCGCAGCCGTGAACTCATCGCTGCGCTTGAAGCGCGTGTTGCAGCTCTGGAAGGTACGCGGCGCCAGTAACTGGCTGATTCCGCCAGATAGCCAGCTGGTGGGGCGGATCGTCGGTGACCAGACTCGCGGCGCATGGGTTTCGCCGAAGTACTGAGTCGCGCGCAAGCCGGCCTGATCGCACCACAGGTCCGGGTGGAAGTGCATATCGGCAGTGGGCTGCCGACCTTCACTATCGTTGGCTTGCCCGCACCAGCCGTGAAGGAGAGCCGTGAGCGGGTGCGCGCTGCGCTCGCCTGTTGTGGCTACGAGGTTCCTGCCGGGCGCATTACGGTCAATCTTTCGCCCGCGGATCTCCCGAAAGAAGGTGGAAGGTTCGATTTGCCGATAGCGCTCGGCATCCTGTTTGCTTCGGGGCAGTTGCAATCAGTCTTTGACCTCGCGCGCACGGAGTTCTACGGCGAATTGGGTCTCACGGGAGAATTGAAAGGCGTGCCGGGACTGCTACTGGCAGCGCTGCATGCCGCCGGTTGCGGGCATGCCCTGGTAGTACCTCAGTGTGGCGTGGGCGATCTGATGCCTGTGCAGACCGCCCAGCTGTTTGGCCTTGGCCACCTGCGAGAACTGGCCACCGCGCAACCCTTGAGCACGCTGGCATGTAAGCCGTCGCAAGAGGTACCAACGAGCTACGAGCATCCCCCTGAACTGGACGACGTACGTGGCCAATGGCAGGCCAAGCGTGCGCTGCTGCTGGCTGCGGCGGGCGGACACAGCCTCTTGATGGAAGGTCCGCCTGGTTCGGGCAAGACCATGCTGGCGCAGCGCTTGCCCGGGTTGCTGCCCCTGTTGCCACAGAGCGAAGCCCTGGAAGTGGCAGCGATCATGGCGGTGGCACAGCTGCGACCGGGCGTAAGTGGCGCCGTGTCAGGCCTGTCCGCTGTGCCACCATTCCGATCACCGCACCACACCGCGTCAGCCCACGCGATCGTTGGCGGAGGTACCGCCATTCAGCCAGGAGAAGTGAGTCTCGCGCACCACGGCGTGCTGTTCCTGGATGAGCTGCCTGAGTTTGATCGCCGGGTTCTGGAGGCGCTCCGTGAACCGCTGGAATCGGGGCGCGTGAGCGTGGCGCGCGCCAACCAGCGCGCTGAATATCCGGCATCTTTCCTGCTGGTGGCCGCGATGAATCCTTGTCCATGTGGGCGGGCCGGGCAGGTCCGTCCGCCATGTCGCTGCCAGCCGGCCCAGATCTCCCGCTATCGCTCCCGCATCTCGGGGCCGCTGCTCGATCGCATCGATCTGCGTTTGCGCCTCGCAGCGGTGGATGCCACCACGCTCACGGACACGGAAGTAACTACGCCCTTACGCATGGACACCGCCCAGGCCCGCGCGCTGGTTTGTCTCGCGCGGCAGCGCCAGCAGCAGCGACAAGGCAAGCTCAATGCCAGGCTGGAAGCTGGGGAGACGCTGCATTACGTCCGCGTCGATTCCGAAGGGTTGGCGGTATTGCGCAAGGCCGCCGCCATTCGTGGCCATTCCGCGCGCAGCCAACACCGCGTGCTGCGTGTGGCGCGCAGCATTGCGGATCTGGAAGGCCGTGATCAGGTAATCGCCAGTGATATTGGCGAAGCGCTTTCGATGCGCTGGGACGAATAGCCTTAGAGGGAAACGATGTGGTCCACGGCCTGCTTGATCAGGTCGTCACTGAGGTCGGTTCGGCCGCCCTTGGGCGGCATGACGCCACTTTTTCCGGAAAATCCCTTGAGCGCATGTTCGTATAGCGTAGGTTTGCCTTGGGCGATACGCGGCCCCCAGGCAGTCTTGTCGCCAGCTTTCGGAGCGCCCGCGATGCCGAGGCCATGACAAGCCTTGCAGACGTTCTCGAATACCTCGGTGCCGTTCTTGAAGGTCACCGCCACCGCCGCGGTGGAAACCGCAGCCACCGGGGCGATAGTGAGCGCACTATTGTCTTGCCCGGCGACCGCGATGCGCGCAGGGCTCGAAACACGCTGTTCCACGCTTTGCTGTAAGCGCGGGTCAATGAGAACATGCGCCAGCTGTTCGTGATTGCCGACGTAGTGCGCCAAGGCGAATACGCCTATCGCAAAGGCCACGAGCAGGCCAAGAACGACGCTGAAGACGTTGAAGAAGTGGGAATCGTGCTTGCTCACGTGGGGGTCCGGTCAGTGAATCGTCGATTTTTGAATTATAGCCCGGAAGCCAACCATTGGGTGTCGCGGCAGGGACTGTTCTCGCTACGACCGTCCGAATATTACTTGCCAGCGCCCTACAGCGGAACGTCCGGCCAGAACCTAGAATCCGGGGCGCTATGCAACGCGTGACAAAACCTGTGTTTCTACTGGCTGCAGCACTGCTAGCAGCCCCCTCCATTTTCGCTCAGGAAGCTGGAGTGACCGCTGGCACCGATGCTCGCTGGTCGATGCTGCAAACCTACTGCATCGATTGCCACAACGCTACGGATTGGGCGGGTGGCGTGGCCTTCGACACCATGACTCCGGCCGACGTCCCGCATGAGATCGACATCTGGGAAGGTGCAGTGCGCAAGCTGCGCGGTAACCTGATGCCGCCGCCTGGCAACAAGCAACCTACCCAGGCGCAGAAAGACGCCCTGGTTGGTTGGCTCGAGACCAGCCTCGATGCTAGACATGAAACTCCTCGCGCTGGTCACGTCACTGCACAGCGCATGAACCGCACCGAGTACGCCAATGCCGTGCGCTCGTTGCTGGGCGTCGAGATCAAGGTCGAGGACCTGCTGCCGCCCGAGATCGAAATGGACGGCTTCGACAACATCGCGGCGGCACTGACGATCTCGCCTTCATTCCTCGATCAGTACATCGGCGCCGCACGTTTCATCTCGAAGCGCGCCGTTGCCGGACACGCCAAGCTGACGAAAACCACATATCTGTCGTCGGCCAACGAGACCAGGGACATGCCGCTGGGTTCGCGCGGCGGCTTCAAGTTCAGGCACTTCTTTCCAGCCGACGGCGAATACCGCGTCAGCATCCTCGATGACCTGACCGGCGGGCTCTATACCAATCCCGCCTTGTTCCGCCAGACCGTGGTGATTTTCCTGGACGGAAAAGAGGTTTTCCGCGGCGATGTCGGTGGCAAGGAAGATCTCGGCCTCGCCGATCGCGAAGCCGGCCAGGGACGCGAGAAGATCAACGGACGCTTCGCCAACATCCCGGTCAAGGCCACCTCGGGCACGCACGAGTTCACCGTCACTTCGCTCGAGCGCGCGCATGCGCTGTCCGACGAGAACATCGGTGGCGGCAATGCCAACAATGGCGCGCGCATCAACAGCGTGGAAGTAGCCGGCCCTTTCGGTGAGACGTCGATCGGGCATTCGCTCACCCGCGACAAGATCTTTGTGTGCACGCCGAAGAACGCTGCAGATGAGAAGCCCTGTGCAACGAAGATTGCGCAACACCTGGCGACGCAGGCGTATCGACGTCCGGTCACCGATACCGACGTAGTCAAGCTAATGGCCTTCTACGACGCAGGCCGCAAGGACATCGGGGATTTCGACGGCGGCGTGCAGGAAATCGTGATGGGCGTGATCTCCAGCCCCGACTTCCTGTACCGCATCATCCAGCCGCAGGGTGATGGCAAGGCGCTGCAACCACTTGCACCGCTCGAACTGGCGTCGCGTCTCTCGTTCTTCCTGTGGAGCGACCTGCCGGACGACGAGCTGTTGCAGCTTGCCGAGAGCGGCAAGCTCACGGATGCGAAGGTCTACGCGCAGCAAGTGCAGCGCATGCTGGCGGATCGTCGAGCCGAAGCGCTGGTGACCGGCTTCGCGATGCGCTGGCTCAATGTCGATGACCTGAAAGCCGTCACGCCAGACCCCGACCTGTTCCGTGGCTTCAATGACAACCTGCGTGAAGCCTTCTCCACCGAGATCCGCATGTTCCTGGAAGAGGTGCTGCTCCAGAACAAGAACGTGGTGGAGCTGCTGTCGGCCGACTATACGTATCTGAACGCCGACCTCGCGCGCCACTACGGCATGCGCGGGGTGCTGGGTCCGCAGTTCCGGCGCGTCACGCTCACCGATCCGAACCGTTTCGGCCTGCTGGGCAAATCTGCAGTGCTGCTGCGTACTTCCTACGGCAACCGCACTTCGCCGGTGCTGCGCGGTGCATGGGTTCTCGAGACGCTGGTGGGTGCGAAGCCAACACCGCCACCACCCGGTGTGTCCACCAATCTCGACCAGAAGGACGGCGCCAAGCCCACTACGTTGCGTGATCGCCTGGAGCTGCATCGCCAGAACAAGACCTGCAACCAGTGCCATGGTGTGATCGATCCGATCGGCCTTGCCATGGAGAACTTCGATGTCACCGGCGCGTGGCGTACGCGCGATTCCGGTCAGCCCGTGAATGCCAGCACCGTGTTGCCGAATGGCCAGGCGATCAACGGCGTCGCGCAGTTGCGTGAAGCCTTGCAGGCGCGTCCGGACCAGTTCGTCGAATCGCTTACCGAGAAGCTTTTGATGTACGCGATGGGCCGCACCGTGGAGCCAGCTGACATGCCGCAGGTGCGCGCCATCGTGCACACCGCGGCCAGGGACAATTACCGCTTCTTCGATCTCGTGATGGGTGTCGTCACCTCAGATGCCTTCCGCATGCAGGGGCCGGCTCCGGCTGCTGCGCCGGCCAAAGACACCAAGACCGTCGCTTCCGCCCGCTAACTCCTGGGAGTCACCAGCATGTTCCTCACCAAGAAACACCTCTCCCGCCGCACTACGCTGAAAGGGTTGGGCGTATCCCTGGCGCTGCCACTGCTCGACGCAATGGTGCCTGCAGTGGCTACTGCCGCCGAGAGGAGCGTGGTCAATCCGAAGGCACGCGTCGGGTTCTTCTATATCCCGCACGGCATGATCATGGACAACACGCCCTACGGCAAAGAAGTGGACGCGTGGACGCCGAGCGGCCAGGGCGCGGACTTCAAGCTCAACAAGATCATGAGCCCGCTGGAGAAGTACAAGAACCAGCTGGTCTCCTTCGGCAACCTGCAGAACGCAGCCAGCGCGGGCTCGGTGCATGGCTTGAATCCGGCGACATGGCTGTCCGCGGTGCGCCCGGTGCAGGGTGGTCCCGGTGCCAACATGGCGATCACGCTCGACCAGGCGATCGCGCAGAAGATCGGCCAGGAAACCGCACTGCCTTCGCTCGAAGTTGCCGCAGAGACCACGATCCAGCAGGCATCGGGTGGTGGCTACTACAGCTCGACCTTGTCGTTCCGCGATGAGCACACGCCGCTGCCGATGGAATACAACCCGCGCAAGGTATTCCTGCAGCTGTTCGGCGAAGGCGATACCGACACCGAACGCCAGCTGATCCTGAACCAGACCACCAGCATGCTGGACCTGATCTCCGACCGTACCAAGGCGCTGCGCGCGGAACTCGGCCCGGCCGACCAGCGCGTGATGGACAGCTATCTCGACACCGTGCGCGAGATCGAGCGTCGCCTCGACAAGGCCAAGGGCGGCGACATGTCGAAGGTGAAGCTGCCGGATGCGCCGGTGGGCGAGCTGGAAAAGTTCGACGAGCAGGTGGCGCTGATGTACGACCTGCTGGCACTGGCCTACCAGGCTAACCTCACGCGCGTGGCGTCTTACATCACGGTGGCCGAAGGCACCAACCGCACGTACAACTTCATCAATGTGCCTGATTCCTTCCATCCGCTGTCGCACCACGCGAATGACCGCGACCGCATCCGCAAGCTCACGGTACTGCAGACCTGGCATGTGCAGCAGTTCGCGCGCTTCATCGACAAGATGGCGTCGACACCCGACGGCGAGGGCTCGCTGCTCGATCATTCGATCTTCATGTACGGTTCGAACATGAGCAACAGCGATCGGCACGACAACTATCCGATCCCCGTCGTGCTCGTGGGCGGCGCGTCGGGCAAGTTGAAGGGCGGCCAGCATGTCGTGCTGCCGGAACGCACCACCATCGCCAACGTGCATCTCACCGTGCTCAACAAGCTCGGCATCGAGGCCACCAAGTTCGGTGACAGCACCGGCGTGATCGCGGGAGTCTGAGTCGCATGGCGGGGGAATTCTTCGACAGGCGCGGCGTATTGAAGTCCGCGCTGGGAGTGGCTGCGGTCGCGGCGTTGCCGAAGGTGGCGCTCGCTGCCAGTGGTGCCAAGGTCACGACCACGGCACTGACCGACAAGCTGGTGCTGATCTCCGGCGTTGGTGGCAACGTGGTTGCGCTCCGCGGCGATGAGGGTTTGCTGCTGGTGGATTCCGGCGAGCCCGGTGCCACCGGCAAGCTGCAATCGGAACTGAAGCAGTTCGCCTCCGGTGCAAAGGTGCAGACGCTCATCAACACGCACTGGCATGCGGCGCAGACCGGCGGCAACGAGACCTTCGGCAAGACCGGCGCGAAGATCATCGCGCACGCCAAGACGGCGCAGCGCATGGCGGTGGACCAGTACGTTCCGTCGGAAGACCGCTACTCAAAGGCATTTCCCAAGGCGGCGGTGCCGACCGAAGTTTTCTACTTCGGCAACAAGGAACTCGTCTTCGGCGGCGAGCACATCCAGTACGGCTACCTGCAGCAGCCGCATACCGATGGCGATCTTTACGTCTACTTCCGCGATTCAAATGTGCTGGTCGTGGGCGATGCGGTTGCACCGGTCTCAGATCCCGTCATCTGCTGGTACGAGGGCGGCTGGGTTGGCGGGCGCGTGGATTCACAGGCACAGTTGCTGGCCATCGGCAACGACAGGACGCGCATCATCGCCGGCACCAGCGGCATCATCTCGCGTGCCGAAGTGAAGACCGAACGCGATGCATTCGAGAAGGTCTTCGATCGCGTCTCCGACTGCATGCGCAAGGGCTTCACCACCGAAGACATGCAGCACGCGAAGCTGCTAGACGGCCTGTCGCGTACCTGGACCGATCCCGACAAGGCGCTGTACGACGCCCACAAGAGCATGTGGGCGCACTACAACAAGCTCTCGCACTCCATCGTCTGAAGGGCCTACTTGCCGGTATTGCCCGATGCAGCAGCCGGTGGGGCCGCTTCGGTTACTTCAATCTCGTTGATGACGCGGAAGTCGCCGGCCGCGGTCTGCGCCGCCAGCGCCGCCTTCGTCGCATCCGCCGCACTGCCTACGTGGCCCGTCACGACGACCGCGTCCGCATGAGTTGAAACAGAAAGCGTGTTGGCAGCGAGACCTGCCTCACTCAATGCCACCTTCACCTTCTGCATGACATCCGCTGGCGTTGGCCTCGCCTGGGTCGCCGCCTGCGCGGGCGCAGTGGAGGTCTGCGCAGGATCCGGTGCCTGGGCCACCGCGATGGCGGCCACCATCAGGGCGGCACAGATGCAAAGTGTTTTCATGAAGCTGTCTCCGTTTACAGAGCACAGCATCCATCGCCGGGAGTTGAAGATCTGTAGGCAGGGCGTTCTCTCGCGCGTAGGAGAGCAGCGTGGCGCGCCCGACTGGATTCGAACCAGTGACCCCTGCCTTCGGAGGGCAGTACTCTATCCAGCTGAGCTACGGGCGCCCGTGAGGGCCCGTAGACTACACCGGCCGCAGCGTCGCCGCACAGATCCGCGCGGTGATGCCGGATAATCCGCATATGTCCAAGAAAATCCGCGTCGGCATCCTTTACGGCGGCCAGTCCGCCGAACACGAAATCTCCATTCTTTCCGCCCGCAACGTGCTGGCCGCGCTCGACCGCGAGCGCTTCGAGCCGGTGCTGGTCGGCATCGACAAATCCGGCAAGTGGCTGCAGCAGGATGAGCAGCGCCTGCTCGCTAGTGCGCGCGATCCGCGCCAGGTGCGCGTCGAGCCTGGGTTGCCGGCGCCGGTGGAATCGACCGCGCAGCAGGTGGACGTGGTGTTCCCGGTACTGCACGGCACGCTGGGCGAGGACGGCGCGATGCAGGGCCTGCTCGAAGTGGCCGGCATTCCCTACGTGGGCGCGGGTGTGCTGGGCAGTGCCGTAGGCATGGACAAGGACGTGATGAAGCGCCTGCTGCGTGATGCGGATATCCCGATCGCGGATTTCCATACCGTGCGCAGCGAGCGCTTCCTCGCGGATCCGGCTGGTGTGTGTCGCACGCTGCTGCCGCTGGGCTTTCCGATGTTCACCAAGCCCGCCAACGCGGGCTCCTCGGTTGGTGTGCGCAAGGTGAAATCCGAAGCAGAACTCGAAGACGCCGTACGCTTCGCGCTGCTCCACGATGGCAAGGCCATCGTGGAGCAGCGCATCGTCGGGCGCGAGATCGAGCTGGCCGTGCTGGGCGGGAGCCCGCCAACGGTATCCATCGCCGGTGAAATCGTCGTCGAGCATGCCGACGGTTTTTATTCCTACGATGCCAAGTATCTCGATGAAAAGGGTGCGCGGCTGGAAATGCCCGCGAAACTCGCAGCCGTCGATCTCGCGCGCGCACAAGCGCTGGCGCTGCGTACCTTCGAAGTACTGGAATGCGATGGCCTCGCGCGCGTGGATCTTTTCTTCGCGCCCGATGGCACCTTCTACGTGAATGAGATCAACACGCTGCCGGGTTTCACCGCGATCTCGATGTATCCGAAGCTGTGGGCGCTTTCCGGCCTGCCGCAGCAGGAGCTGTTCTCGCGCCTGATCGACCTCGCGTTGAAGCGCGCGCTGGAACGCGCGCGGATCCGCCACAACTACGGCGCCTGAACCGTGGACGGCCACTGCCTGCGCGTGTTCGCGCCGGCACCGCAATGAATCCCTACAACCAGCCCTTCTGCCGGAACCAGATATAGGGCCCGACTGACGAAGCCACCATCAGGCTGAGCGCGGCCCAGAATCCCCATGGTTCCTGCGTGCCGGGCAGGTGCGAGAAGTTCATGCCGAAGATCGCGCCGATGACCGACGGTGGCAGCAGCACCACCGTCACCACCGAGAAGATCTTCAGGATGTTGTTCTGGTCGATGTTGATCATGCCGAGGATGGCATCGAGGATGAAGTTCAGGTTGGTGGCCAGGAAGCTGGCGTGGTCGCTCATCGCGACCACGTCATGCGACAAGGTGCGCAGCCGCGTGCGCACTTCCTGCGGTACATTGAGCGCCGACTGCTGCACGAAAGCCAGCAACCGCGACAGGCTCGCGAGGCTCTCGCGTGCCTTGGCGATCAGTTCGCCGCTCTGGCCGATCACTTCGAGCAGCTTGCGGAAGTCGCGCTGCGTGCGGCGTGCCTTGCCGCCGGGCAGCTTGCGATGGCTGAACACTTCGGCCGAGGCCGCGTCCATGTCGGCGCTGACGCGCTCGATCACGTCGGCAATGCGCTCGACGATGGATTCCAGCAACCCCGCGAGCACCGCCTGCGCCGTGGTGTTGGCCAGCGGATGCCGCTCGGTATGCGCCACGAAGCGCCGCAGTGGCAGCGGGTTCACGTAGCGGTTGGTCACCAGCCTGTTGCCGCGCAGGATGAAGGTGATCTGCGCGTTTTCCGGCAGCTGCGTGTCGAGCTTGGTGACGACGGTGGCCGTCAGGTACAGCGCCCCGCCTTCTTCATACAGGCGGCTCGATGATTCGATATCGCGCATTTCCTCGCGCGTCGGGATATCGAGCCCCAGCCGCTGTTCGACCAGTTTCTCTTCTTCGAGCGTGGGTTCGAGCAGGTCGAGCCAGATGGCTTCTTCGGGCAGTGGCGCGTTGGTATTGCGCTCGAGCAGCTTCAGTCCCGAAGGGGTAAGGCAGTAGACGGACAGCATGTGCGAAACCCCCGGGGCGTTCCGCGCCGGCCGTCAGCGACCCTTCTCGGAGGCCGCGAGATCGTTCAGCAATTCGATCAGCTGGGCTGGTGCGCCGGCCATGCCGACATCGGTGCGGTACTTGCCGTTCACGATGAAGTTGGGCACGGAATCAATGCGGTACTGGCGCATCAGCTGGTTGGCACGCTGCAGGTGCGTGTTCACCGCGAAGCCAGTGGCCTCACGCTTGTAGTCCGCGGGGTTGATGCCGTTGGCGGCGGCGAAGGTTTCCTGGATCTCTTCGGTGGCCGCTTCACTGTTGCCGGCCAGCAGGTTGTTCTTGCGATGGATCTCGTCGAAGGCCTTCGGGATCAGCTCGTCCGAGCGACCGAGCACTTCCAGCGTATAGAAGAGCCGGGCGTGCGCGGTCTTGCCCGCGTCCCACACGATGTGTTCCTGCCGGAACTTCACGTAGGGCGGCAGCTTCTTCTTCCACGCTTCGATGTATGGGTTCAGCTCATAGCAGTGGGGGCAGCCCAGCCACATGAACTCGATGATCTCCACCTGGCCGGGACCTGCATCGGTACCCTGTGCGGGCAGGATGAGCTGGTAGTGCCGGTCCGCGATCCACTTGCTGGGAATCGGCTTGCCAGGAGCCGTGCTGGAAGCAGGCGTCGTGTTTGCAGGTTCGGCCGCGGCGGGCGCCGGATCCTGCTGCGGCTCGATCTGCGCCGTGGGTGCCGGGGCCGGCGTGCTGGACGGAGCTGCTGCCGGAGTTTCCACCGGCGGCACCACCTTCTGCGCGCAGCCGGTGAGTGCGGCCGACAGGCCGAAGGCGAGCAGCAGCCGTTTCATTTCAGCGCAGGCCCTGGATATAGGAAGCGACGTTGCGGCGATCTTCGGCAGTCAGGCGCGTGGCAATCGTCGCCATGATCGGCGCGTTGGCACTGGCCTGCGTCTTGCCCGCAGCATCCTTGGTGTAGCGCGTGTCGTTCGCGTAGCCATCGAGCTGCTTCAGCGTGTACACGGCGTGCTGGGCCTGCAGCGCCGGATATCCCGCCGCCGGATTGCCGCGACCCATGGGGCCATGGCAGCTGGAGCAGGCAGGAATGTTGCGCGCGACATCGCCGTTGCGATACAGCTTCTGGCCGGCCTTCCAGTACGAAGGATCCGCTTCGTTGCCCGTCGGCGTCTGCGTGGAGAAGAACGCGCCGAGGTCGGCGATGTCCTGGTCGCTGAGGGTCTGCACCATCGGCAGCATCAGCGGCGCGGTGCGCTTGCCGGTCTTGATGCGCGCGACCTGGTCACGCACGTACACCGCGTTCTGTCCCGCGATCACGGGCCATTCGGGGTTGGAGCTGTTGCCGTTCAGGCCATGGCAGGCGGTGCAGACCGCGGCCTTGCTGGAACCGGCGGCGGCATCGCCCTTGAGTTCGGCGGCTACGCCAGCGGCGCTGAAGCCCGCGAGCAGGATGACGGTGGCGAGAACGCTGCGCGCAGCGGGCGGCATGGAATACGACATGAAACCTCGAAGCTCCCAGATAAGGCCGGTGCAATAGGCGCTGGATTGTACACTAAGGCCTTGTTTTTCAGCCCGTTGCGTGTGGCAAAGGTCGTCCGTTGAGCCTGTTTCCCCAAGTCGAGTTCCTGAAGAGCGTGGCCAAGCCCGGCCAGTTTCCGCAGGACGAAGGCCGTGAGGTCGCTGTCGCCGGCCGCTCCAACGCGGGCAAGTCCAGCGCGATCAATGCCTTGCTGGCGCGCAAGGGCCTGGCGCGCACCAGCCGCACGCCCGGACGGACGCAGCTCTACAACTATTTTCAGCTGGCTCCCGGCCTGCGGTTGGTCGATCTGCCGGGTTACGGCCACGCCAAGGTGCACGCCACGATCCGCGAGACCTGGGGGCCGCTGGCCGACGCGCTGCACGAGCGCCAGAGTTTCCACGCCCTGCTGGTTGTGGTGGATATCCGGCGCGGTGTCGGTGAACTCGACCTCGCCATGCTGGACTGGGCCGCGCATCCGCCGCAGGCCATGCACGTGCTGCTGGCGAAGTCGGACAAGCTGCCGCAAGGCCAGGCGATGCGTGCGCTGGCGGAGGCCAAAGTTGCCCTGGCCGGACGCGCGAGCTGCCAGCTGTTCTCCGCACTCAAGGGCACGGGGCTGGAAGAAGGCCGCAGCGCGTTGCGCAGTCTGCTGAAAGAAATAACCCCGGCGGTGTGACCGCCGGGGTTGAAGTAACCGTCGGGCAGGTCTCATGTGCCGGACGGCTAACCCGCTCAGGGAGGGAAGCGGGAAGCGCTTGTGGCGCTCATGTGTATTGAGTCACCTGCTCCCTCGAAGTTCATTTTTCCCGCCGCCGAAAAACCTTAAGAAAACGTTATCACGCGGTCGTGACGCGGCGACGCCACGAAGCTGAACGCGGGCTTAATGCGCCTCGTCCCAGTTACTGCCGTTGCCGATGTCCACTTTCAAAGGCACCGCCAGTTTTTCTGCTGCAGCCATCTGTTCGCGCAGCATTGCAGCGATGTCATCAATGGCGTCTGTCGCCACTTCGAGCACGAGTTCATCGTGCACCTGCATGATGAGGCGTGCGGGCAACCGGTTCGTGGTGCACTCGTGCTCCACGCGCAACATCGCGAGCTTGATGATGTCGGCGGCGGTGCCCTGCATCGGCGCATTGATGGCGCTGCGTTCCGCGTATTGCTGCAGCTGGCGATTCTTCGAGCGAATGTCCGGCAGGTACAAGCGGCGACCACGTACGGTTTCCACATATCCCTGTTCACGCGCCTGCGCACGCGTGCGATCCATGAAGGCTTTCACGCCGGGATAGCGATCGAAGTACAGATCGACGTATTCCTGCGCGGCATTGCGGCCGATACCCAGCTGCTTGGCGAGCCCGAACGCGGACATGCCGTAGATCAAACCGAAGTTCACGGCCTTGGCCGAGCGGCGCTCTTCGGAAGACACCGCGTCGATGGGCTTGCCCAGCACCTCGGCCGCCGTGGCCTGGTGCACGTCGCGATCCTCGGCGAAGGCGCGCAGCAGCGTCGCGTCACCGGACAGGTGCGCCATGATGCGCAGCTCGATCTGCGAGTAGTCCGCAGACATCACCACGTATCCCGGCGGCGCGATGAAAGCCTGGCGGATGCGGCGCCCTTCGGCGTTGCGCACCGGGATGTTCTGCAGGTTAGGGTCAGTGGAAGAGAGCCGGCCCGTCGCAGCGATCGCCTGGTGGTAGCTCGTGTGCACGCGACCGGATTGCGGATCGATCTCCTCGGGCAGCTTGTCGGTGTAAGTGGATTTGAGTTTGGCGAGGCCACGGTATTCCAGGATCAGCCGCGGCAGGTCGTAGCTGTCCGCCAGTTCCTCCAGCACGTCTTCCGCCGTGGAAGGCTGGCCGGTGGGTGTCTTGCGCAGTACCGGCAATTGCAGCTTCTCGAACAGGATCTGTTGCAGCTGTTTGGGTGAGTCGAGATTGAACTCACCGCCGGCCGCGGCATGCGCCTCCTTCTGCAGCTGGATCAGCTTGATGCCGATTTCACCGCTCTGCTTGCGCAGCAGGGCCGCATCGAGCAATACGCCGCGCTGTTCCATCGTCAGCAATACCAGCGACAGCGGCTGTTCGATGTCTTCGTACAGGGCTTTGAGCTTCGGCTCGGCTTCGAGCCGTGGCCACAGCACCTGGTGCATGCGCAGGGTCACATCCGCATCTTCGGCTGCGTAAGCCGACGCGGTTTCCACCGGCACCTGGTCGAAGCCGATCTGCTTGGCACCCTTGCCCGCGACATCCTCGTACTTGATGGTGTCGATGCCGAGGTAGTGCTTCACCACCGAATCCATGTCGTGGCGCGTGGCCACGCTGTTCAGCACATAGGACTCGAGCATCGAATCGTGGCGCATGCCCGCCAGCGCGATGTCGTGGTTCAGCAGCACATGCGCGTCGTACTTCAGGTGATGGCCGACCTTGGCGCGCTGCGCATTCTCGAGCCAGGGCTTGAGCGTCGCCAGCGTGCGTTCGAGGTCGAGCTGTTCGGGAGCGCCGGCGTAACGATGCGCCAGCGGCAGGTAGGCGGCCTTGCCCGTCTCGATGCAGAAGGACATGCCGACGATGCGCGCGGCGCGATAGTCGAGGCTGGTCGTTTCCGTATCGAATGCGGTGAGCTCGGCCGATTGCAAAGCCTTGAGCCAGCGCTGCAACGCTTCTTCAGTGAGGATGGTTTCGTATTCACGTGGCGCGGTGGCGATCGGCGAGGCCGCCGCGGGAGACGCAGAGGGTTGAGGCGTGTCGGTGGCCACACCCGCAGCTGTTGAATTTGAATCAGCGGGCGCACCGGCGGCGCTGCCGCCATCGCCATCCAGCGCCTTCAACAGTCCGCGGAACTCCATCCGCGCGTATACCTCGCGCAGCTTCGCCTTGTCCTCGGGCTGGCGCGCGAAGCCCCGTGGATCTTCAGCCAGCTCCACATTGGTATCGATGGTGGCGAGCCGTCGCGCCAGCGCCAGCGTTTCGAGCCCCGCGCGCAGGTTCTCGCCCACCTTGCCGCTGACTTCCGCGGCATGCGCGATCAGGTTGTCCAGCGTCTGGTAAGTACCCAGCCACTTCGCCGCCGTCTTCGGCCCGACCTTGTCGATGCCCGGGATGTTGTCGGAGCTGTCGCCCACCAGCGCGAGGTAATCGATGATCTGCTCGGGCCACACGTCGAACTTGGCCTTCACGCCAGCGCGATCCAGCCGCGTGTTGCTCATGGTGTTGATCAGCGTGATCTGGCCGTCCACCAGCTGCGCCATGTCCTTGTCGCCGGTGGAGATCAGTACATCGCGGCCGCTCTTCGCGGCGCGCATCGCCAGTGTGCCGATGACGTCATCGGCCTCGACGCCGGCAATGCGCAGCAGCGGCAGGCCCAGCGCCTGCACGGCATCCAGCAGTGGCTGCGTCTGCGAGCGCAGGTCATCCGGCATTGGCGGACGATTCGCCTTGTACTCGGCGAACAGGTCGTCGCGGAAGGTGCGGCCCGGCGCATCGAACACCACCACCATCTGGCTGTCCGGCTGCTCGCGCAGGAACTTCTGCAGCATGTTGAGCACGCCGTATACCGCGCCGGTGGGCTCGCCGCGCGAGTTGGCCAGCGGCGGCAGCGCGTGGAAGGCGCGATACAGATAGGAGGAGCCGTCGATCAGTACCAACGGCGGCAGGGTCGGGGAGTTCATGGGGCACCAGCGATGTACGGCACGGAAGCGCCCTTGCGCCCTCGTCAGTTCACTTTGTTGTTGGCGGGAGGCGCGGCTTGCTGTTGCTGGCGCCGGCGTTGTTCTTCGTCGGTGGTTGCGGCGGCATCCGCGGCGGGTGCGGGAGTCGCGGCAGGTTGCGCGGTCGCCGGGCTCGCATTCGGCTGCACGACCACCACGTTGGAAACGGGTTTCACGTTCACCGGCCTGGCTTCATCTGGCAGGTAAAGGTTGCCCTTCTGGCCGCAGGCGGCGAGCAGCAGGCAGCAGCCGAGCAGTGCAGCGGGACGCATCACGGAAACCCCGCGGGCATCGCGCGGTTCTCGCGCAGCGCGAGCCAGCCGCGACCGACGCGATATGCGGCCCAGATTCCCACCGCCGCATACAGGCCGATCACGAAAGGAATGAGCACGATGGTGAACACCAGCGGCGACAGGCAGATGATCAGCACCGCGGCAGTCCAGAAGGTGCGCAGCTGCCAGCGGAAATGCGTTTCGAGCCAGGTGCCGCGCACCGCGTGGTGGCGTGAGTAATTCATGATGACGGCGATGAGCGAAGGCCAGCCGAACACGAAGCGGCCGGCGATGGACGCCGTGGTCAACGCGCCCACCAGTATCGACACCGCCTGCAATCCGTAGATCACGTGCGTGTAGGAGACGAGTCGTGGATCGACGCTGGCGGAAGTGGCTTCCATGGCGGCAACGATACCACCCGCACTCAGCCGCGTGTTTTCAGCTTCTCCGCCACGCGCCTGTAGGCCTCGCGGAAGGGAATGCCTTCCTTCTGTACCAGCGCATAGGCTTCATCCGCCGCGGTGATCGCGGGATTCACCTTCGCCTTGATGGCCGCCTCGTCGAAACTCACTTCGGCGAGCGCCGCGGCCATGATGTCCAGTGTCTGCCCGCACAGGTCGATGCCGCGGAACAACGGGAACTTCAGCAGCTGCAGGTCGCGCTGGTAGCCGCTGGGCAGCTTGGCGAAGATGGCCAGCGCCTCGGTGAGGCAGCCCTGCGCGCTGGCCGTGCGACCGCGCACCAGCTCGAACACATCGGGGTTGCGCTTCTGCGGCATGATCGATGAGCCGGTGGTGAAGGCATCCGGTAGTTGCACGAAGCCGAATTCCTGCGTGTAGAACAGCAAAAGGTCGGCGGCGAGGCGACCGAGATCCTGCATGGTGAGCGTGATTTCGAACAGCAGCTGCGCTTCAGCCTTGCCGCGCGACAGCTGCACCGAAGTCGCCGGCACCTGCACGCTGGCGAAGCCGAGTTCGGCGCGCGTGGCTTCGCGGTCCAGCTGCAGCGCCGGCGCGCCGTAGCCGGCCGCGGAACCCAGCGGGCTCTTGTCGATGCGACGGAGCGTGGCGCGCAGGCCGGCCGCGTCATCGCGCAATTCGTTGGCATAGCCGCCGGCCCAAGACTTCACTGAGCTGGGCATGGCCTGCTGCATGTGGGTATAGCCGGGCAGGGCGATCCTGCCCTGGCGATCCACGAGACCATCGAGCGCTGCGACTACGCTTTCGACGCCCTTGGCGAGCTCTTCGGCGGCATCCTTCAGGTACAGGCGCAGCGCCGTGAGCACCTGGTCATTGCGTGAACGACCGAGATGCACGCGACCACCCGCAGCACCGATCTTCGCGGTGAGGCGGCTCTCGAGTGCGGTCTGTCCGTCTTCATCCGCGAGCTCGATCTTCCACTTGCCGAGCGAATGTTCTTCGCCGATGTCGAGCAGGCCTTTCTCGATGGCGTTGAAGTCTTCCTGGGATAGCAGGCCGCGTCCGACCAGCATGCGGGCATGCGCCACCGAGGCGCGCACGTCGTAGCCCACCAGGCGTTCATCCAGCGCGTGGTCTTCGCCGGCGGTGAAAGCCAGTACGCGAGCATCCAGCTTCGTGCCCTTGTCCCATAAGCGCGTCATGGCGGTTACTTGGCGACCTGTTGCTCAGCCGGCGACAGCGCATCGATGTCATCGACGATCAGCGTGCCGAGGCCTTCATTGGTGAACACTTCGGTGAGGATGCTGTCCGGCGCGTCGTAGGAGATCACGTGCACGCGGCGCACGCCGCCCTTGATCGCCTCTTCGATGGCGCGGGCCTTGGGCAGCATGCCGTCCTTGATGGCCCCGGTCTGGCGCAGCTTCTCAAGACCCTCGAGGTCGGTGTACGAGATCACCGAGCGCGGGTCCGCCACATCCGAAAGGATGCCTGGCGCGCCAGTGCACAGGATCAGCTTCTCCGCGCCCAGTGCCGCGCCGATGGCCGCGGCGACGGTGTCGGCGTTGATGTTCAGCAGCGTGCCCTTGTCGTCGGCCGAGAGCGGGCTGACCACCGGCATCAGGCCGGTGTCGAGCAGCTTCTTCAGCACGGAGTCGTCGACGAGGTCGATGTCACCGACGAAGCCGTAATCCACGGTCTCGCCTTCGATCTGCACCGGGCCGCGCTTGTGTGCCTTGATGAGGCCGGCATCGACGCCCGACACGCCGACCGCTTCGATCTCGAGCTCGCGGCAGAACGCCAGCAGCCTGGTATTGATGAGCCCGTTGAGCACCATCGAGGTCGCATCGATGGATTTCTCGTCGGTAATGCGCCGTCCCTGCACCATGCGCGTGGGCACGCCCATGGCTTCGGTGACCTGCGTCAGCTGCGGACCACCACCATGCACCATCACCACGCGGATGCCGAGGTAATGCAGGATGGCGATCTGTTCGATCAGCGCGCGCGTGGCGACGGCATCGCCGAACACCGCGCCGCCGGCCTTGACCACGAAGGTCTTGCCCTTGTACATGCGGATGTAGGGCGCGGCGCTGCGCAGGGCCTGGATCGAGGCGGTTTTGTCGGGGCTGTGCATGATCATCGTCTTCAATCCTCAGGCAAGGAGTCTATGGAGCACGGCCATCTGCGCCGGCATGCGGTTGTAGGCTTCGCGCACCACCACGCTGCGCGGGCCATCGAGCACGGCGTCGGTCACCGCGACATTGCGGCGTACCGGCAGGCAGTGCATGAAATGGGCATTGGAGTCGGCGCCGGCGAACCAGCTGTCATCGACCTTCCAGTCGATGAGGTTCTTGCGCAGTTCGGCGTCACCTTTCGGGTCGCCGTAGTGACGCGTCGAGCCCCATTCCTTGGCATACAGCACGCGCGCACCCTTCAGCGCAGCCGCGCGATCGGTAGTCTCGGTGAATGAACCACCGGAAGCGGTCGCGAGCTTGCGTGCCTTGTCGGCCAGCGGCTTCGGGATTTCATAGCCCTCGGGCCGCAGCACCACGACTTCCATGCCGCGTTGTGCGGCCATGGTCATCGTCGCCGCCGGCACTGCGAGCGGCAGTGCGCGCGGATGGTTCACCCACGACAGCACGAACTTGCCGCGCGCGGGTACGTTGAGTTCATCCAGCGTCTTCCAGTCCGCGAGCGCCTGGCAGGGATGGTTCATCGCCGATTCCATGTTGATCAGCGGCTTGGTTACGAGGTCCGACATGCCCTTGAAGGCGACTTCGTTGAGGTCGTTGTCGAGGTTGGTGTAGTCGGAGAACGCGCGGATGCCCAGCGCATCGGCATAGGAAGCCAGCACGGGAATGCCTTCGCGCACATGCTCGGCCTTGTCGCCGTTCATCACCGCGCCGAGTTTCGTCTCGAGCAGCCACGTGCCCTGGCCCGGCGTGATCACGAAGGAGCTGCCGCCGAGGCGCGCCATGCCGGCCTGGAACGAGGCGAGCGTGCGCAGCGAGGGATTCATGAACAACAGGCCCAGCACCTTGCCGGCGAGCACCTGCGGTTCAGGCGATTTCTCGAGCTTCTGCGCCAGCGCGACGAGGTCGCGCACGGCCGCAGGTTCGAGATCCGCCAGGTCGATGAAGCGTTTCATGTGGATCGCAGGACGCCTGTTCTTATCCGAGCCGCTTGAGCGCGGCGGCGAGCAGGTCGACCTCGGCCTCCTTGAGGGTGAAGGGCGGCAACAGGCGCAGCACGTTCGGATCGCCGCTGGTGCCGGTGAGGATGTTCTGTTCGAGCAGCGCCTTCTGCAGCTGCTTCGCGGGCACCTTCGAGATCAGGCCGGTGAGGAAGCCCGCGCCCTGGTGCGAAGTGATGGGCCCGACGATGCAGGTCTTGCGGATGTAGGCCGCGACGCGCCGCACGTTGGCGAGCAGGTCTTCGCTTTCGATCGCATCGACGCTGGCCTCGATGGCGGCGCAGGCCATGGGGCCGCCGCCGAAGGTGGTGCCGAGTGCATCGAGCTTCACCGCATCGGCGGCCTTCTTCATCATAAGCAGCGCCGCGCAGGGGAAGCCGTTGCCCAGTGCCTTGGCGCTGGTGATCATGTCGGGCAGCACGCCGTACAGCACGGCCGCGAACGGCTCGCCGCAGCGACCGAAGCCACACTGCACTTCGTCGAATACCAGCACCGCGCCGGTTTCATCGCAGCGCTTGCGCAGCGCCTTCAGGTATTCGGCGCCGAGATCGAATGCACCGCCGACACCCTGGATGGGCTCGACGAACACCGCCGCGGTCTTCTCGGTGATCTGGCTCAACGACGCGACATCACGACGTGGCAGGAAGGTCACGTCGAACGGCGTGCGCGGAAAGCCATACCAGGTCTTCGCAGCGCCCCAGGTCAGCGCGCCGGCACCGGCGGTGCGGCCATGGAAGCTCTGCTCCAGCGACACGACCTCGGTGCGACCGGGGTTCAGCTTGAACGCCATCTTCAGCGCGTTCTCGTTGGCCTCGGCGCCGCTGTTCACGAAGAACACGCTTTCCACCGGCAGTTTCGAGAAGGCGATCAGGCGATTGGCGGCGCGCGTGCGCACGTCCATGGGTACGGCATTGCTCTGGAAGTTCACGGCGCGCGCCTGTTCGGCGAGCGCACTGGTCCAGGCGCGGTGGCCATAGCCCAGCGCGGCCACGGCATGGCCGCCGTAGAGATCGAGCACGCGGCGTCCATCGGGCGCGTACAGCCACACGCCATCACCGCGCAGTACTTCGAGCGGGTACTGCGCGAACACCGGCGCGAGCGGATCGTGCGCGGCATGGGTGGTTTCGTGGCCTGCGGCCGTGGCGTGTGCGTTGCTCATGTGTCGTCTTCCTTCAGGTCCAGCCTGCAGCGGGTGCGGTGAGGCCGGCCGTTTCAGGCAAGCCCAGCAACCGGTTCATCCACTGCACGGCGCCGCCGGCGGCGCCCTTGTTCAAGTTGTCGAGAACACTCATCACGGCGACCGTGTGTCCATCGGTGGTGACCGAGAGGCGCGCGTAATTGCTCGCCGCCACGTCCTTGATGCGTGGTGCGGCGCTGCTCACCGACACGAAGGGCGAGTGCGCGTAGAAATTCCTGAATGCATCGAGCAGCTCGGCCTGCGACGCCGGCTTCGCGAGCTCCGCCTGCACGGTGACATGGATGCCTCGCGCGAACGGTCCCGAATGCGGCACGAATGCAAAGTGCGCATCCACGCCGCTGGCCGCCTTCGCGCAGGCCGTCACTTCCGGCGCATGCCGATGTGCCAGCGCGTTGTAGCTGTACATGTCGCTGTGGCGCTGCGGATGATGCGTGCCTTCCACCGGCTTGCGGCCTGAGCCCGTGCTGCCGGTCACGCCGCTGACGAACAGTGTCGGCCTGGCAACCTGCAGTTTCAGCAGTGGCACCGAAGCCAGCAGGATCGCGGTGGCGAAGCAGCCCGGATGACCGATGTGTGGCGTCGGCGATTTCGCCAGATGCTCCGGCACTGCGCAGGTGAACTGCGCGAGCCGCGAGGGTGCGCCATGCGCGTGCTTGTACACGGCTGCGTATGCCGCATCCGTGGAGTAGCGGTAGTCCGCGGAGATATCCACGACCGAAGGCTTCGTGCCTGCGCTTTCCGCCTTCGTCAGCAGCCGGTCGATCAGCGCAGCCGATGCACCATGCGGCGCGGCCGAGAAGATCGCGGTGCGCGGCAAGGTCGCCACCAGCTGCTCGATCTCCTCGATCGACGCGAACCTGGTCTCCGGATACGCCGGCGCCAGATGACTGAACGCCTTCGCCACCGGTTCACCCGGCTGGCTGTCCGACAGAATGCCGGCCAGCTTCAACGAAGGATGGCCAGCGATCAGCCGCAGCAGCTCGCCGGCCACATAGCCGGTGCCGCCGAGCACGATGGCAGGAGTGGGCTCGCTCATCAGGCCGCCGCCGGCTTCGGGAATCTGGCACCCAGACCCAGATGGTCGATCAGGTGGTCGCCCAGCGCCGCGCCATTGGTGATGGCGTTGAAAGCGCGTACCTGCATCTGTTCTTCGATGATGTCCACGCCCACGCTGTTGTCGGTGGCAGGGCCGGTAACCGCGGCCGGTTCGACGAAGAAACGCTCGCGCAGCAGCTTCACGCCGCCCCATGCCGCCACCGGATCATTCGCCGACAGCACCACGCTGGTCAGCGACTTGCGGATGTCCTCACATTCCAGGATCGCCGCCACGCCATACGTGCCGATCAGGCCATCGCCCAGCTCGAACACGATCACATCCGGCTTCTGCGCGGCGAGTTCGGTGAGCATGGAGCGCGTCAGCGCCGGGCCGCTTTTCTCGGTCGTCGTGACGATGCCGAGGTCGGTGAAGATCATGCCGTTGCGCGCGCCCGAATCTTCCATGGCGAGGATGTCCCGCCGCAGCGAGACGCCGGTGGCCTTGAACACATCGACCACGAGGCCGCGATGGCGCATGCGCGAGACGATGGAACAGGCCGCCGCGGTCTTGCCCGCTTCCATGCAGGTACCGGCCAGTGCCACCACCGGCACGCCAGCCGTGTCGAGCTTGGCGTCGTAGTCGAGTTTGCGCGTACCGACGCGTGCGGGTACGCCGATGCGCTCGCCCAGGTACGGGAACTGCAGCACCACGCCGAGCACGCGGCAGTCGAAGGGCTGGCCCTTGTCCGGATTCACCGAATCGCAGATGCCCAGCACGCCACCGATGTTCAGCATCTGGATGATGTCGCCGGCCGCGACCTTCGAGGGCACGTGGCCCGAGTAGCCGAACAGCGCGCGCCGCGGACCCAGGGCACCCACCACGATGTCGCCCTTCACGACCTTGGCCATGCGGCCGCTGGTGAGTTCGAGCGTGTTGTAGCTGGACTTGTTGGTCAGCACTTCCACGACCAGCACCACGCCTTCCTCGGCGGGGATCTCTTCCGAGACGCGCAGGTCATGCTTCAGGCTGAGCGCCTGCGTCACCGAACCGATCTTGTCCACGACTACCGATTTCATGTCACTTGTCCTTCAGCGCTTGCGCCGCGTTGATGCCGGCGCGGGAATAGAACACCCCGGTGAGGGAGACGATCTTCGAGAAACCCAGTGCATCCTGCGGCGTCCATTCGCCCACGGCTTCGCCGTACACGCCCTTGCTGGCCTTCATCAGCGAGTAAACCGAGTCGACGCCTTCGATGAAGGCCGAGCCCGGACGCAGCAGCACGTGCACGTCGCCGGTGACACGCTCCTGCGAGGAGACCAGCAGCGCTTCGATGTCACGGCACACCGGATCGAGCAGCTGGCCTTCGTGCACGAGATCGCCATACGGCGCCGCCACGAGATCCTTGATGCGCTGCTGCCGTGGCGTGGTCACGAGCTTCTCCAGTTCGCGATGCGCGTTGATCAGGATCTCGGCAGCCGGCGCTTCAAAAGCCACGCGACCCTTGGTGCCGATGATGGTGTCGCCCAGGTGGATGCCGCGACCGATGCCGAACAGCGCACCGATGGTCTCGAGGCGCTCGATCACTTCGACCGGCGACATCGTCTTGCCATCGAGGCCGACAGGCCGGCCCTTCTCGAAGCGGATGGTGTGGTGCTGCGGCCGTGCCGGCTTGTCGAAGGCATCCTTCGACAGCACCCAGGCCGAATCCGGAATACTGCCCGTGGAGGTCAGCGTCTCGGTGCCACCAATCGTCACGCCCCACAGGCCGCGGTTGATCGAATATGCGGCGCCATGCGGCGGCACCGGCAACTTGCGCTGCTGCAGGAATTCCAGCTCTTCCTGGCGCTTGAACGCATGGTCGCGCACCGGCGCGAACACCGCGAGGTCCGAGGCCAGGGTGCGCAGCGCTACTTCGAAGCGCACCTGGTCGTTGCCGGCAGCGGTGCAGCCATGCGCGATGGTATCGGTGCCCAGCTCGCGCGCTACACGCGCAATCGTCTGCGCCTGCATTACACGTTCTGCACCTACACACAGCGGATACAGGTGCCCGCGCCGCACATTGCCCATGATCAGGAACTGCAGCACCTGCTCGAAGTAATCCGCGCGCGCGTCGATCTGGTGGTGCTCGACGGCGCCCAGCGCCTTCGAACGCTCCGCCAGCATCTTTGCAGCGTCCGCGTCGATGCCGCCCGTATCCACGGTAACGGTGATGATGGGCCGGCCGGTGTTCTCCGCGATCCACGGCACGAGGAAGGACGTGTCGAGTCCGCCGGAATAGGCGAGGACGATGGGCTTCTGGCCCGAAGTAGTAGCAGTCATGGTTTTGGCTTCTTAGATGCGGAAGACGGAGCGCAGGCGCTCGAGCAGGCGATGCTGCCCACGCGAATCCTGCGTGGCGATGAAGATGGTGTCGTCGCCGGAAATGGTGCCCACGGCTTCGGGCCAGGCGGCCTTGTCGATGGCCACGGCCACTGAACCCGCCGCACCCACCGAAGTGCGGATCACGGTGATGGAAGGACCGGCGGTGCGGATGTCGCGCACGAAGCGCTCGAGCGCGGTGAAGTTGCCTTGCGCCTGCGAGACTTCCTCGCCCGGCGGCAGGTAGCGGCCCTGCGCCTTGGACACGCCCAGCTCGCGCATGTCCCGGCTCACCGAGGATTGCGTGACCTCGAAGCCATCCTTCTTCAGCAGCCCGACGAGGTCGGACTGCCGGCGCACGGCACCCGCGCGCAGGTGGCGCAGGATGGTGTTGCGACGGTCGGATTGCTGGCGATCAGGCTGCATAAGATTGCGCATCTTATGCATAAAAATGCAGATGTCAACCGGGCGGCACTGCCGGTGTGACGGTGGGCTGCTTCGGCGTGGTGGATGGCGCGGCCTTCTTGTCATCCGCGGGTTTCTTGCCCTTCTTGATGGTGTAGACGATATCCGCGCTGCGCGCCTTGCCGGCCTCGGTACGGATGGTCCAGCCCTTGCCGAGGGTGAAGCGCATCTTGAAGGTGTTGATGGCCTCGGCCAGCGAGATGCCGTAGCTCACATAGAGGCGTGGCGACAGGTATTTGCCCAGCACCAGGCTGGTGTCGCTGTTCACGCTGGCGTTCGGATTCACGTTCACCGTTGAAAGATTCGAGATGTCCGATTCGACGCCGATGTCATCGATGCCGATGCGCGTGCCCACGCGCTGGCCCAGCAGCGCACCGGCCTGCGTCAGCAGTTCATTGCGGGCCGCGCCGGGGTTGTTCCGGTTCTGCACGGAATCCACCGAGCCTCCCGCCAGGATCAACGAAGCGATCTGCGACTGCGGCAGCGAAGGCTCGGAGTAGAACGTCAGGCGCGGCGAACGCAGCGGCCCGCGCACGTTGACGCCGGCGGTGATGTCGCCGGTCACGTCGAGGAAGGTCTTCTGTGCGCGCGCATCCACCGAAGGATCGTTCAGCGGGCCGTTGAAGATGAGCCGGCCGCGGTCGATGTCCAGCAATCGCCCGTAGGCCATGTACTTGCCCGACTTGATGACCAGCTCACCCTGGCCGCGGCTGACGGGTGAATCGTCGGTGCGCACGGTGATGCTGCCGCCGAGTGAGGCGGTCAGGCCCAGCGACTTGATGTTGACGTCATCGCCCAGCGTCAGCTTGATGTTGCTGAACACCGTCCAGCGCCGCTTGGGATCAACGGGCTCCGCGCCTACGAGCACCTCGTCGTCGGAGGCCAGTACGGCGTTGGTGAGATCCGCCGGTTCCAGCTTGGCCCTGGGAATCAGCACTTCACCCGTGGCGTCGATGCGATGGCCGGCGAGCTTGAAATCGAGCTTCGGCGAGATTTCGATGCGCGCTTCGGGAACATCGACCACCAGCAGCGGCTTGTCGCCCTGCTGTTCGAGGTGCAGGTTGCCGTAGGGTTCGTTGTCGCGCCAGGCGAGCTTGCCGTCGAAGTGCGCGATGCCATCGCCGAGCCGCGACTGGCCGGTGAGCTCGAGCGTGTGCGCATCGAAGTGCGCGTCCAGCGACACATCGCGCAGCGAGCCGCCCACCTGGTACACATCGATGGAGGCGTCCTTCAGCTGCAGGCGCCCCGCGACGGCCGGGTTGCCCAGCGTGCCAGTGATGTCCACGCGCGTGTCGAGCTGGCCGGTGGCCTTGTCGATGCCGCCCACGTAGATGTCGAGCAGCGCGAGGCCATCGGTGCGCGCATCCAGTTCGCCGGTGATGGGGTAATCCTGCCAGTTGCTGGTGTTGCGCTGGCCGCTGAGCTTGCCGTTGATCGAGCCGGTGGCGCCGGCATTGAGCGCGACCTCCGCCGAGAATCCCGTGGCTGTGGCGGTGGCCTGCAAGGTGCCCGTGCCCAGCGACAGCGGTTCGACGCGGCCGTTGCTGAGGGTGTGCAGCAACTGCGCCTGCATCAGCTCGCCGCTCACCGAGCCGGTGGGCAGCGTGCCCGAGCCACCGGCGATATTGCCCTTGAGGTTGATGGTGCCTTCGTAGTCGATGTCCTGCGTGAGGCCGGCGGTGAAGGCGCGCAACGGCATGGCTTCCACCGCCAGTGCGGCGCTCCAGAGGCCATTGGTTTCACGCTTGCCATTGATGCAGCCGCGCGCCTTGTCGCTCTTGACGCACAGGTCGCCGAGTTCGGCGCGCTGCATGTCGAACATCAGCGGCGTGGGTCGCTCCAGCTGCAGCGATAGGTCCTGGTCGTCGTTGACCTTGAGGCTGTCGATGGTGCCGCGCCAGGTGCGCGCGTTCAGCTCGCCCGCTGCGGTGAGCACCGCGCGCAGTGGTCTGGCGTCCACGGTGAGCGTGGCGTGTTGCGCCTTGCCCGTGCCGGTGAGATCGAGCTGCGCCTCGCGCACCGTGTAGTTGTCGTGATGGATGCCGGTGAGGTCGACCTTGCCCTGCGCGTGGCCGTTGTCGCCGAGATCCAGGTCGATGTCGGTATCGAGCGCATCCACCTGGTAGCCCTGCCACTCGAAGCCGGTGCCGTGCGCCTTGAGTGCCAGCACCGGCGCATCGTCGGTGCCCGCGTAGTGGCCACTGGCGGAGACTTTGCCGCGCGCGGTTTCATCGAGCAGGCTGAGGTCATCGGCGTCCACCGCGAATTTCAGGTCGCGTGGCGCGGCGAGGCTGCCGTCGAGCTGGATACGCGTCTTGCCGAGATGCAGGTCCACCTGGTGGAACTGCCAGTTGTCGCTGCCGCCGGCGCGCGTGAAGCGGCCGCTGCCACCAGCTGCCTTGCCGCGCAGCTTGCCGCTCAATTGCGAGAGTGCGAAGTCGATGCTGCCGGCATCGCCGAAGGGCGCGCCGCTGGCGCGGAAGTCGAAGTCGATGGTGCCCGGCACGTCGGTGCGCAGCTTCGACACGTCGAGGCCGGCGATGTGGCCTGCGACATTCCAGCTTTGTGCAGGTGCCCAGCGCGCGCTGCCCTTGACCTTCGCATTGCCGCCATAGAGCGCGACTGCGCCATCGTCGATGGTGAAGGAATCGACGTCGAGCGTGCCTGTAGCCGACGCTGGCAGGTCGCTGAGTCCCGCGGCGGAGATCCGTCCATCAGCGCGCGCCTTCCAGGGGCGAATGCCTTCGATGGAATAGTTGCCCGCGCTGCTGGTGAAAGCGGGGGCAGTGGAAACCAGCGGCCACTGCAGCGTGGTCCACTTGCCGGCGAGCGCAAGGCGCGGGCCGTGCGGGACCACATCGACGGTGCCATGCACGGTGCCATGCGAGCCGGAAGGCTTGTGCACGGCCGTGCTCTCGCGGATCGTGAGTCGGTGATTGGCATAGGCACCGTGGAAATCCACGTCGATCGCGCTGGACGCCAGGCCCGGTGCAATCACCGGCCCCTTCGCGGCGAAGCCATTGCCGTCCACCAGGATGGCCACCTTCGCCGACATGATGCCGAGCGCGGTGCCGCCACCGAACACATTGATGTCGAGGTCGCTGGTGGTGCCATTGCCGGTGAGTTGCCAGCGGTCGGCGAGCCTGGTCGCGGCGCCGTCGACATGCGCGTGGAAGGGCTTCGAGATGTCGACGCGCAGCGGCAGCTTGTCGAGGTCGCCATCGAAGGCCGTATCGAAACGCCATGCGGGCATGCCATCCGGCGTCCAGTCGATCGAAGCGCGGCCATCGAAGCCGATCGGATCCTTCGCGTGCAATCGGCCGTCCGCCGTCAGGTGCATCTGCATGTCCTGCCAGTCGAGCTTCGCGCCCTTGATGCGGATGACCTGCGGCAGCACGTCCGCCGCCGTGGAAATGTTGGTGGCCAGCAGCTTGTTGCCGCCCATCGTGATCAGCACCAGCTGGTCGGCTTGCAGTGCATCGGCTTCGACGCTCAGCGTATCGGGCATGAAGCGCAATGGACCCGAGGGCGTCGGGTCATCCACATGGAACACCTGCACGCTCACCTGCTGCGCGGTGCCGCTGCGCAATTCGATCTTCCGCTGCAGCAGCGGCAGCAGGCGCAGCCGGCCCTCGGCATTGGTGATGCGGATGTCCACGCGGCGATGCTGGATGCGCAGCATGCCGACCTTGAAGCCATCGGCGAAGGTGCCGCTGGCGTTCTCCACCGTGATGGTCACCGGGCCGATGGTGCCGAGATGACTGGTGACGAAGCGCAGGCCCGCCTCCGTGGTCACGATCCAGTACAGCAGCGCCGAAGGTGTCAGCAGCACCAGTACCAGCAAGCCCAGCGATATCCTGCGTGCCAGTTTCATAGTTTCGGGCTGATGTTGAGGTGCAGGCGCAGCTTGCTGTTCGGCTCGGACACCGGCTTGGCCACGTCGATGCCCAGTGCCACGCCGGGCAGGCGGTAGCGCACGCCGACGCCGACCGCGGACTCGAGCAGCGGATGGCGGAAGTTGTCGAAGGCATTGCCGACGTCGTAGAAAGTAGCCAGTGCGAGGTTCCACGGAATATCGCGCACGATTTCCACCGAACCGACCAGCAGGTTCCTGCCGCCGATGGGATCGCCGTTTGCATCCTTGGGCGACAGGTCGTCGTAGCCGAAGCCGCGCACGCTGCGATCGCCACCGGCGAAGAAGCGGTAGATGCCCGGCAGCTCGCTGAAGTGGTCCACGAGGCTCACGCCCACTTCGCCACGCAGCAGCAGGTGCCACTGGTAGTTCAGGTCGAAGCTGCGGTCGCTCTGCAGGTGCAGCTGTATGAAATTGGAATCCGAACCCAGCGCGGAATGCGAACCGATCAGTTCGGCGTAAAACGTGCGGCTGAAGAGTTCCTCGCCGAGGAAATTCTTCGGCACCGAGGCGAAGGCGATGCCCGGCACCAGCAGGTTGCTGGTGAAGCTGGGATCAGTGCCACCCCTGGTCGTGGTGCGTGTCGCGGACACCGAGGTCACCGTCTGCCAGTGCCCGTACATCTGCGTGACCGAGGGCCTGAGGATGGTGGTGGTGGTTTCGAGTCCGCCAGGCTCCTGGTAGCCGTTGATGAACTCCATCGACATGCGTTCCAGCGCCGGGTCGCCGATCGGCACGTCATAGCGCAGGTCGATCTCGCGCGTGATGGCCGACGCCGTGATGGCTGCGCGGAAGCGGTGGCCGCGGTCGTTCACCAGCGAATCGGTCCAGCTCAGCGTGCCGCGTATCTGCGTGTCGGTGCCGTAGCCACCACCGATGGAGAAGGTCGGATGGTTGCGGTTCGCGGTGATGTGGATCGGCACCGTCAAAGCCTGTGCATCCGGTTCGCCGGCATCCACCAGCACGTCGGCGAAGTAGAGGCTGTCATCCAGCGCGAACTGCGTCCGCAGCACCTGCTCGGCGCTGTACGGATCGCCTTCCCTGAAGCGCAGGAAACGCTGCATCAGGCCGGGACGGATCACGCTCTGCTCGATGTCGACCTTGCCGAAGTGGTAGCGCGGCCCGGTATCGATGGCGAGATCGATGCTGGCAGAGTGTGCCGCGACATCGACCACCATGTTCGTACGCAGCAGCTGTGCGGCCAGGTAACCGTTGGAGGCGGCGATGCGGGTCATCGCGCCTTTCACGTCTTCATATGAGCCATGGTTCAGGCGCGAACCGACGCGCAGCTGGTCCTGCTTCTTCACGACATCGAAGGCAGAGTCGTCGGCGCCCGGGCCTTCCACGGCAATCTTCAGCTCGCGGATGCGCACTGGTTCGCCGAGCTTCACGGCGATGGCCACCTGCCAGTCCTTGCCGGTGGCGCGATAGTCGTAGGCGACGGTGGGTTCGTAGTAACCGAAGGGACGCAGCGCGTCCTTCACTTCCTCGTCGATGCGGTTGGCGAGGCGGCGCATGGTGTCTTCATCGACGCCGGCGCGTTCGCGGTAGCGCTCGACGCTGAGCCGCGTGAGCATGTTCAGGCGTTCGTCGCCATCCACGCCCTCGATGGTGACCTTGATGTCCGCGCGGGCCGGCAGCGCGGCGATGGCGAGCAGCAACGCCAGCCAGCGCAGCCAGCCCCTACGCAGCATGCTGCAGCCAGCTTTCGATCAGATGCCGCGAGATCGAGATGGCAGGCGGCAGGCCCACCGTGCCGTTGCGCAGTTCCTCGCGGCTGAACCAGCGCGCATCTTCCAGCTCGCCATCGCGCAGCACCGGCGTCGTCATCGCGGCCATGGCGGTGAAGCCCAGCATCAGCGACGACGGGAAAGGCCAGGGCTGGGAGGAGTGGTAGGCGATGTCGCGCGCGATGACGCCGGTCTCTTCGAACACCTCGCGCTTCACGGCATCCTCGAGCGATTCACCCGGTTCGACGAAACCGGCGATGGTCGAGTAGCGGCCCGGTGGCCAGCCCGCCTGTCGTCCGAGCAGTACTGCGTCGCCGTCATGCACGAGCACGATGATGGCGGGATCGAGCCGCGGGAAACTCTGGTAATCGCAGGCGGGACAGCGCCGCAGGTGGCCAGCCCGTTCGGACTGCATGCTCGTGCCGCAACGGCTGCAGTACCGATGGTTCCCGCGCCACAGGTTCAGCGCGCGCGCGTAGGCGAAGAGGCCCGCCTCGTTCACCGGCAGTTCCGCGGCGATGGGCCGCAGTTCGGAGAGCGCTTCACCGTCGCGCTCGATGCCGGGCGCATGGTCGGGAAGATCCACCAGCACACAGCAGCGTTCCTCGTACCAGCCGAGCAGCACCAGGCTTTCCGGATCCTGTACCGCTTCAACCCGCGCGTCGGTGCCGTGCAGGAGTGCGAGTCGCGGTGCGCCCGGCAGCACCTGCCGGACCAGCGCCGCCCCATGCCGCATGGCTACATATAAGGTGTGCGCATCGCCCCGTGCTTCGGCCAGCCAATTGCCATCGAGGCGCGCCTCGGCGCGCCGGTCGAGGTAGGAGCCGGCAAACAGGTTTTCAGGGGCCATTTCAGCCCGCGATCATAGCAACGCCCGTGCGAACGGCGGCTGAACCGGCTGTCGGGGATTTGCGAAACCCGCTCGATTCCCGGCATGGAGGCGTGCCTCAGGTATCGAGTGCCAGGCGACCTTGCAGGTCTTCCTCGCAGGCAAGGCAGCGACGGATCGCCGGCGTGTAGCGATCGAGCACGATGAGCCCGGTGCAGTCGGCGCACGGACCGGCATGCAGTTCATCGCCGCGCGCCAGCGCCACCACCAGGAACACCGCATGCTCGAAGCTGATGCGCGCCGTCGGCACCAGGCGCAGGTAGGTTTCGAATGCCTCGCACAGCGCTTCGCCACGCTGCATGCCGGGCAGGCTGCGCTGCGCATCGTTCAGCTGGTTCGACGGCATCACGCCGAGCAGGTAGCACACGCTTGCGAGCACCGCGCTCTCCTGCCGCATGCGCGGCGAGCGCACGAAGAAGCTGGTCTGTTGCGGTGACTTGCCGCGATGGCGGATCAGCGGCATTTCCATGTCTTCGGCGACATAGGAGCGATACAGCTTGCGGATGCGGTCATCGGTGAGGCCGGTCCACGTGCGGATCGTGCGCGTGCGCGCTTCGTGCTGGATGAAGCGCAGGGCGAGGTCGTAACGCTGGCGGTCGCGGCTGTAACGATCGTCGGAAATTCTCATTTTTCTTGTCTTCCCTGATGACGCTGTTAAATAGACGAAAAGTGAAATTGGTAAAAATATCCCAAATTTGAGTCTTCATTAAAATAGCTCCATGTAGCAATATTTCCCGCGAAAACGGAGGAATGACATGGATGTTCGAATTGCAGGCGCGGCGCGCCACTGGCGGGCGGGGCAATGGCTCGCCGATGGTTCCCTGGACGCGGTGCTTGAGATCAACCACCAATGCCTCGACTACCTCGCGGCCATGGCCGCGGCGGGCCCATCCGCCAGCCTGTCGCTGTTCGCCGGCCAGGGTCCGGTGTGGCGCGAGATGCCGGCCGCGCTGCGATTGCGGCTCGCGGCGAGCCCATACCTGCTGGCGGATGCCGCCTTCGACGATGAAGCGCGCTGGCGCTGCCTCGCGCCGCGCATGGTCCAGGACCTGCCGGCGCAGTTCGTCGAACCCGTGTTCGTCGGCAACGGTGCCGGCGACTTCATCCGCCGCGTGCTGGTGTTCGGCTGGCACCTGGCGCGCGCCAACCGGCAGCTGGCGCGCGTGGTGCTCGGCATGTCGCCGGCCTGTGCCGATCACATCTCGGCGCTGCGGCTGCAGGATCTCGACTGGCTGGCGCAGCACCGGCCGGGCTGGGTGCGTCCGCGCTGGGAACGCCAACCGCGCATCTGGCAGCACCTGCTGCTCGCTGCGCGCGTGCCGGATGGCGAGCTCTTGACCCAGGTCAGCCTGCGCGGCCTGCAGTTGATGGCTACCGGCGTGCTGGGCACTGCGGGGAGGCCGCGCGGTTTATAGTCGGCCCCCTCACCTGTGGCGAAGAATCTAGGGGCGATCATGGGAATGCGGGCGGTCTCCGGAACAAACGTTGTAATGGCTGCGATGCTGGCTGCATCGCTGGCGTCGACCTCAGGTGCCCAGCAGGCACCACCACTCGGCATTGCGGCGGTCACGCTGACGCAGCCGGAATACACCTTCGACACGGCCGAGCAGCACCGCCTGCAGGTCACGGTGGTTGCGAAAGGCATGAACCATCCCTTCGCCATCGCGGTGATGCGCGATGGGGATGCGCTGATCAGTGAGCGCGGCGGCGCGCTGCGGCTGCTGCGCAATGCCGTCGGCGCGCCGGGCAAGCCGACGATGCTCGAGCCTGCGCCCGTGCCGGGCATACCGGCGATCGAAACGCCGTTCCGCAACGCCGGCCTGCATGACGTGGTGCTGCATCCCCGCTTCAGCGAGAACCACTGGGTTTACTTCACCTTCAACAAGACGGGCACGGTGGCTGCGGCCGCGGGCGGCGGCACCGCGCGTCCGGAAGCACGGCTGGCAGTGATGCGCGGCCGCTTCGATGGCAAGGCACTGGTCGACGTGAAGGAGATCTTCGTCGGCAAGTCCGCGACCCCCAGCGGTTCGCGCATCGCTTTCGGTGTCGATGGCCTGCTCTACATCTGCATCGGCGCCGCTGCCGGCGATGGGGCGCAGAAGCTCGACAACACGGTGGGCAAGGTGCTGCGCGTTACCGACGAGGGCGCCATTCCGCCGGACAATCCCTTCGTGAAGCAGGCCGGTGCCGAGCCTTCCATCTTCACGTATGGGCATCGCGATCCACTGGGGCTCACAGTGCATCCGGTGAATGGCGCGGTCCTGAATGTGGAGCACGGCCCCAATGGCGGCGACGAACTGAACGTGATCGGCGCCGGCAAGAACTATGGCTGGCCCAAGGTGACCTTCGGCCGCGACTACAACGGTGCCGTGCTTTCCGCCTCGCCGGTGGCTCCCGATGTCGAAGCTCCGATAGTGGTGTGGTTGCCTTCCATCGGCCCGTCGGGGCTGGTCGTCTATTCCGGCGACCGTTTCCAGGCCTGGAAGAACAACATATTCGTCGGCAGCGCGCGTCGTGGCGAAGTGCCGCGCACCGGCGGCCTCGAGCGCGTGGTGTTCAACGACAAAATGCAGGAACTGCGGCGTGAAACCCTGCTGACCGAACTGCACCAGCGCATCCGCGACGTGCGGCAGGGGCCCGATGGCCTGCTCTATGTACTCACCGATGAGGACGATGGGGCGCTGCTGCGCCTGGCGCCGGCTCCAGCCAAGTAAGTAGTTTCCACAGAACGAAAATTTGGCTATGCTTTCCATGGAAAGCATATGGGTGCCTTACCGCATACAGGAAAGAAGCCGGATCCCGGCACCACCGTCACCAAGGCGGTGGTGAATGCCGCCGGCATCCTGGGGTTGAGCCAGGCGGCGCTGGCGGAAATCCTCGGCGTGAGTGCGGCCACTGCCTCGCGGCTGGTCGCTGGCAATTACTCGCTGCAACCCGCCCGCAAGCGCGAATGGGAATTCGCGCTGCTGTTCGTCCGCCTGTTCCGTTCGCTGGATGCCATCGTCGGCAACGACCGTGATGCTAAAACCTGGCTCGACGGCGAGAACACGGCGCTGGGCGGCCGACCCATCGAATTGATCCGCGGCGCCGAGGGGCTGGTTCGTGTCCTCCACTACCTGGACGCCAGCCGCGGTCGCGTCTGAAGGCCGCCACTGGCAGGGCCAGTTGTGGCGCGCCGTGGAAGCACAGCACCGGGTTTCCACCCTGCGGCTGGTGGATACGCTCGCCGAACAGTCGCAGCTCGAAGCACTGCTCGAAACCAGCAAGCCCACGCTGCCCGAGTCGAAGCCGCGCCACTACCTGCTGCTCACGCCGTTCCGCTATCCCGCCGTGCATCCGGGCGGTTCGCGCTTCCGCTCCGCCACTGATCCCGGTGTCTTCTATGGCGCCGATGAAGTGCGTACCGCCTGCGCGGAGCTGGGCTACTGGCGCTGGCGTTTCCTGATGGATAGCCCCGCTCTCGAACGCCTCGCGGCCTTGCCGCACACGCTGTTCCAGGCTGGCGTGGCTGGTCTTGCGATCCACCTCACCGAAGCGCCATTCACGCAGGACGCTGCGCGCTGGAATTCGCGCCAGGACTACTCGGCCTGCCAGCACGTGGCTGGCGTCGCGCGCGCTGCGCATCTGGACCTCATCCGCTATCGCTCGGTGCGCGATCCCGATTCCGGCATGTGCGCCGCCGTGCTCCAGCCTGCGGCGCTGGTGACCGAGCCGCTGGTGGAGCAGACCTGGCGCCTCGCCGTCACGCGTGAACGCGTGCAATGGCGCCGCGACTCCGCGTTGCATGTTGAAAGCTTCGAGTTCGCCGCCACGATGCTGTCCGCATGACACCCGCGGAACTCTTGCCTACACTTTCCCGCCCGCCGGAGACCCGCATGTCGCTGCAACCCTTCCATCTCGCTGTCCCCGTCGCCGATCTCGGCGAGGCGCGTCGTTTCTACGGCGGGCTGCTCGGTTGCCCCGAAGGACGCAGCTCGCCCGAATGGGTGGATTTCGATTTCTTCGGGCACCAGCTGGTGGCGCATCTCGATCATTCCGGCGCCGCGCGCCGGCCCGTGCACAACGCGGTGGATGGCAAGGACGTCCCCGTGCCGCACTTCGGCGTGGTGCTCGAATGGGATCGCTGGCATGAACTCGCCGGGCGCCTGCGCGACGCCGGCATCGCCTTCGGCATCGAGCCCGGCATCCGCTTCCAGGGCAAGGTCGGCGAGCAGGCCACCATGTTCTTCCAGGATCCGAGCGGCAATGCGCTCGAATTCAAGTCCTTCCGCGATATATCGCAGCTGTTCGCGCGATAGGGCCATGTGCGGCCCACGCTGCAACGAAGAGGGCGCCGCCAATTTCTAGCTTCGCGCAGCCTGCGGTGGTGTTCAGATCAGCTCGCGCTCGCGCCTGCGAGGAGCGTTCCTTCGTGCTGCAGGCCGTGGGCATCGCGGCCGAAGTGGAATTCATCGGCGGTGACATCGGCTACGAAGTGCTGGTCGAAGCCGTGGTGCGCGAACAGGCGTTGCAGCAGCTGTGGATGTACGAGCAGGAGCGCACCACGCGCCCGCCACCGCGGCAAGATCTCCCGCCACCGATCGGCGGCGGCTGGCGCGGCTCGCTGGCGTACGCGATCGTGCTGCTGCTGGTGCCGCTGGCGCTGTCGCAGGGCTGGTTGCTCGCCAATCCCTACGATGCCGGCGTGATGGATCCACAGCGCATCCGCGCCGGCGAGTGGTGGCGTGCACTCACCGCGCTGACGCTGCACTGGGATGCGACCCACCTGCTCGGCAACCTCAGCGCCGGCGCCTTGCTCGGCATCTCGGCGTCGCAGTTCTGGGGCAGCGCGCGCGCCTGGCTGTTGATCCTCATCGCGGGTGCCACCGCCAATCTCATCGAAGGCTGGCTCGATCTCGGCCACTACGTTTCGGCGGGCGCATCCACTGCGGTGTTCGCGACGCTCGGGCTGATCGCCGCCCATGCCTGGCGCACGCGCAATGCCGGCACGCGCACCTTGCGCGACTGGGCGCCGCTGGTCGCGGGCGTCGCGCTGCTCGGCATGTTCGGCGCCGGCGGACAGGATCCGGAAGCGCCGCTCACCGATCCGGTCAATGTGCTGTCACACGCGCTGGGCTTCACGATGGGCGGATTGCTCGGCCTCGCAGTCGCCACCCCACGCGGTGCGCGCTGGTTGCAGGCGATTCCTTCGCCGCTCGCCGCACTCATGACGCCGCTCGCCCTAGCCATCGCATGGGCCCTGGCGCTGCGGCCCTGAGCACCATCGTCGATCGATATCAGTCGCAAAGCGAATGCATGCAATCCACTCGCGCGAGATTGCAGAAGGATTGTGAATTCATCAGCCGCCGTGTTTGCAAGGCTGGCGCGATCCGGCGTTCAAGGTTAGTTTGGCTGCATGGGGTCGCGAGTCAGGCAGGTACGCCAGCAGCTCGGCCTGGCATCTGCCTTGGCTTTGTGCGCCCTATTGTCCAGCGCGGTAGCAGATGGCGCTGCCGGCGGCACGACGATGACCGCATCCGGGCCCGAGTTCCAGCTGGTGCGGCTGGTGTACAACGGCAACTACATGGATCGCGGTCGCTCGTGGACTACGGATGCGCCCGAAGCCGAATACCACCTGAGCCAGGGCATCCGCCGGCTCACGCGCATCAACACCATCGATCCGGAACGCGAAGAGCCGGTCCGCCCGATCCAGACCACGGATCCGGATTTCTTCGATCATCCCTTTCTCTATGCGGTGGAAGTGGGTCGCTGGTATCTCGACGACCAGGAAGCCGGCCGCATCCGCGAATACCTCGACCGCGGCGGCTTCATGATGGTGGACGACTTCCACGGCGACGAACAGTGGCAAGGTTTCTATGAATCCTTCCGCCGCATCTTCCCCGACAAGGAGCTGCAGGAGATTCCGCCGGAGCATGAAGTCTTCCACGTGCTCTTCGACCTCAGCCAGAAAGTGCGCGACAAGACGCAGATCCCCGGCCTCGCCGCGCTGCGCTTCGGCGGCACCTGCGAGGAATGCAATCGCGGCGGGGCCGAGCCGCACTGGCGCGGCGTGTTCGATGACACCGGTCGCCTGATGATGGTGATCAACTTCAACATGGACCTGGGCGATTCGTGGGAGCTCGCGGATCGCCCGGACTATCCGCAGGCGCTCACCGCGCTCGGCTACCGCTTCGGCATCAGCTACGCGCTGTATGCGATGACGCACTGAGCACAGGAACGGGGGACGGCGAAACAAGATGCTGGAGTTCCTGCTGGGCGCATCGACCTGGGCATTCCGCAGTGGCGAGCTGGCGTTCGCGCGCGGCTGGCCGCTGTCGATGCTGTATGCGTCGCTGGCGCTGGGCCTCGTCGCCATCGCGTTCACGCTGGCGCGGCGGCAGCTCGGCTGGTGGCGTGCGGGCGTGCTGGGCCTGCTGCAACTGGCGTTCCTCGCGATCGTGCTGGTGTTGCTGTGGCGCCCGGTGCTGCGCGTCGAGCAGATCCGCGAGCGCCAGAATGCCGTGGCGGTGCTGGTGGATGATTCCGGCAGCATGAACGTTGCCGATGCCGAGAAGTCGCCGGCGCGGCGCGAGCAGGCCGTGGCGGCGTTGCAGGGCGGCGTGCTGAAGGAAATCGCCGCGCACTCGGACCTGCGCCTGTTCAGCTTCTCCGATCACGCGAACCCGATCGATTCACTGCAGGACCTGCACGGTGGCGCCGGTTCGACGCGCATCGGCGAAGCACTCGACACGGTGACGCAGCTCGCCGGCAGCGTGCCGCTCGCGGCAGTAGTGCTGGTTACCGATGGCGCCGATACGGCCGACAGCCTCGATGAAGCCGAGCTCGCCAAACTCGCCGCAGCCGGCATTCCCGTGCACACCGTGGGCGTCGGTCCGGAGAAGCCGAAGAACGATCTCGAGATCGCGCAGCTGCAGGTGCCATCGAGCGCGATGGCCGGTTCCACCGTGCGTGCCACCGTGTCGATCCGCCACCAGGACCAGAAGACCAGCAAGCTGCGTCTCTATGATGCAGGCCGCCTGCTCGCCGCGCAGGACGTGCAATTCACCGATGCCGCGGGATTGGCCACGGTGGTGATGGAATTCCCCGCCGGCGACGCGGGCGTGCGCGACCTGCGCGTCGCCATCGATGCCGCGCCCGGCGAAACGCGCACCGCCAACAACGAGCGCCACGCCGTGATGCAGGTGGATGGACGCCGCCGCCCGGTGCTGTACGTCGAAGGCGAGCCACGCTGGGAATACAAATTCATCCGCCGCGCGGTGGCGGACGATCGCGTGATCCGCCTGGCGAGCGCGGTGCGCGCCACGCCCAATCGTTACTACCGCCAGGGCCTGGCCAACGACGATGAACTCGCGAACGGCTTCCCCGCCACCATCAGTGAGCTGTACAGCTACGACGCGGTGATCATCGGCAGCCTCGAAGCCGCGGCGCTGAGCGAGGACCAGCAGCAATGGCTGAAGGGTTTCGTCGACAAGCGTGGCGGATCGCTGCTGATGATCGCCGGCCGCGATGGTCTCGGCGATGGCGGCTGGAGTCGCGTCGCCATCGCGCCAATGCTGCCGGCGAAGTTGCCCGGTGGCTCGGATCGCACCTATGGCATGCGCAAGAGCCAGGCGCGGCTCACTCCTTATGGACGTGAATCCGTAGTCGGTCGCCTCGCACCCGATGAGGCCGCGAACGAGAAGGCGTGGAAGGAACTGCCGCCGCTCACGGACTACCAGGAGCTGGGCGCGCTGCGTCCCGGCGCCGTGGTGCTGCTCGAAACGACCACCGGTGAAAAGGTTTCGCCCTTGCTGGTCACGCAGCGCTATGGCCGCGGATCCACGTGGCTGCTCGCCACTGCCACCACCTGGCATTGGCAGATGCAGCTGCCCAAGGAAGACCAGCGCCACGAGACCTTCTGGAAGCAGCTGCTGTACACGCTGGCTTCCCCGGCACCGGATCGCATCTCGCTGCAACCCGAGCGCTCCGTGTACGAGGACGGCAATGCCGTCACGCTGGAAGCCGAAGTGCTGGATGAAAGCTTCCAGCCCGCGAAGGACCCTGCAATCACCGTCACTGCGAGCGCGCCGAGCGGCACCGTAGTGCCTGCACGCGTCGAACCTTCCGGTCGCAACGATGGCCGCTACACCGTGGCGGTGGACGCGCGTGAGCCCGGCCTGTACCAGGTGCACCTGAACGCGGCCGCTGCCGGCAAGACTCTGGGCGAGGCGGTGACGCATGTGCGCCGCGTGGATGGTGTGCTCGAACAGTTCGGCTCGTGGCAGCATCGGCCCATGCTCGAACGCATCGCCAGGGAAACAGGCGGCCGTTACTGGACGCTCGACGATCTCGCCGGCCTGCCGGAAGCCATCCGCTATTCGCATGCGGGCATGGTCGAGAGCCACACCATCGACCTGTGGAATGCGCCGCTGGGTTTCTTCCTGCTGGCATTGCTGAAGGGCAGCGAGTGGCTGTTGCGCCGGCGCTGGAGGCGGCTGTGATGCGTCGCTGTCTCATCGCTGCGTGGATGCTGGGCTCCGCCTTGTCGGCCAGCGCGGCGACGCAGGTGGTTGTGGTCTCGGGCCTCGGTGGCGAGCCGCAATATGAAGAGCGCTTCGGCAAGTGGAGTGAGCAGGTCGCGAAGGCTTCGGCGAGCGTCACTACTGGTGATCCGGCGCAGGTAAAGCGCCTGTCGGGCGACCAGGCGCGGCGCGAGAACATCGAAGCGGCACTGCGCGCAGCGGCGCAGTCTGCGCATGCGGGCGATCATTTCGTGCTGGTGCTGCTCGGGCACGGCAGCTTCGACGGCACCGACTACCGCTTCAACATTCCCGGCGAAGACATCACCGGCGCCGGGCTGAAGGCCTTGCTCGATCGCTTCCCCGAAGGCGTCATTCAACTCGTGGTCGATGCCACCAGTTCCAGCGGCGCGATGGCGGATTTACTCGCCAGTCCGCGTCGCCTCGTCATCGCCGCCACCAAGAGCGGTGAGCGCAATGCCTCGCGCTTCGGCGGCTACTGGGCCGAGGCGCT
Organism: Pseudomonadota bacterium; assembly: GCA_037200665.1. Lineage (GTDB taxonomy): Bacteria > Pseudomonadota > Gammaproteobacteria > Steroidobacterales > Steroidobacteraceae > ZC4RG30. The sequence continues at coordinate 484,989 of JBBCGD010000004.1, forward strand.
GAACAGCAGCGATGCCGACAAGGACAAGGACGGCAGCATCAGCGTGCAGGAAGCCTACGACTACGCCAACCGCAAGGTGGGCGAGAGCTTCAAGTCCGATGCCTCCATCGCCACCGAGCATGCGCGCATCGTTGGCGATGATGCCGGTCGCTTCGTCGTATCGCGCCTCGGCACGGCCGCGCTGTTCGCGAACGACACACAGCTGGCCGCGATGCGCACCCAGCAGGATGGCATCGAGCAACGCATCGACCTGCTGCGTACGCAGAAGACCACGCTGGCCGAGGATGATTACTACGGCAAGCTCGAGCCGGTGCTGCTCGAAATGGCGCGTCTCGGCCAGCGCATCGACGCGCGGCTGGCGCAACTCGGCATGCCTGCGGGAGTTGGCAATGGCAAACCGTGAACGCGTGAATCTCGCCGTCATCGCGCTGGGACTGGTCGCGCTGTTCGCCAGCGCCGCGCCGCGCGCGGCCGACATCGACTACGACCCGCGCCGCGCCGCGCCGCTGCGTCGCTGCGACGAACAGCTGCACCATGGCCGCATCGATGCCGCGCGCGATTGCTATCAACCCCTGCTGCGCACCGGCGACACGCTGACCCGCGCCGAAGCCGCCTTCGCGCTCGGCGACCTGCGCAGCGCCAACGACCTGTTCCGCGCCGCCGTGACCGCCGACACCACCGCCACGCTGCCGGTGGTGCGCTGGGGTCGCATGTACCTTGCGGCTGGCCAGTACGCCGATGCCGTGGCGCTGTTCCAGCAGGTGCTGGAGAAGGACCAGAACAACATCGCCGCGCGCCTCGCCATGGCGCGCGTCTCTGTCGAGCGCTTCGATGGTGACATCCAGGATGAACTCAACGCGCTGCTGAAGGAAGATCCGAACCTGCTCGAAGCGCATCTGATCGCTTCGCGCCTCGCCATCGAACGCGGGCGCTACGATGACGCCGTGCGCGAAGCCAGGCGCGCGCTCGATCTCGCCGCCACGCAGAAGCAGCCACCGCTCGAAGCACTGGCGCTGCTCGCCGGCGTCGAAGTGATGCGCGAGCGCGATCCAGCCACGCCCATCAAGGATGCGCTCGAGTACAACCCGCACTACGGCGACATGTTCGTGCTGCTCAGCTATTTCGACGTGATCCGCCGGCTGTATCGCGAGGCCGATGTGTGGCTGCAACGCGCCGTGCAGGTGGATCCGGATTCAGCCACCGTGCAGCGCGAGCTGGGGCTGAACCTGATGCGGCTCGGGCAGGTTGATGAAGCGCGGCCGCATCTGGTCAAGGCCTACGAAGGCGATCCCTACAGCGCCGCGACGGCGAATACGCTGAAGTTGCTCGACAGCCTCGGCAAGTTCGATCGCATCAAGGTCGAGACACCCGCGCTCAACTTGCAGCTGCGCAAGGATGAGATCCCGACACTGGGGCCATACGTGCAGCAGCTCGCGAGCACGGCGCTGCCCGCGCTCGCTCGCAAGTATGGCTACACGCCTTCTGGCCCCGTGACGGTGGAGCTGTATCCCGACCACGATGACTTCGCGGTGCGCACCGCCGGCTTGCCCGGCATCGGCCTGCTCGGCGTCACCTTCGGCAACCTCGTCATCATGGACAGCCCCTCGGGTCGTCCCACCGGCGAATTCCACTGGGGCAGCGTGCTGTGGCATGAGCTCACGCACGTGTACACGCTGGGCGTGACCCAGAACCGCGTGCCGCGCTGGTTCTCCGAAGGTCTCTCCGTATATGAAGAGTGGACCAGCGGCCCGACGCCCGGCGTGAGCATGACGCCGGACATCATCGATGCCTTCGTCGATGGGAAGTTCCTGCCGGTGGCGACGTTGGATGAAGGTTTCCTGCGGCCGAGCTACGAGAACCAGATCCAGGTGTCGTACCAGCAGGCCGGACTCACCTGCCTGTTCGCCGCGCAGCGCTGGGGTTTTGAACGCGTCGTGACGATGTTGCGCAGCTTCGATGGCAAGGTCACCACGGCTGATGCCATCCGCAAGGCTTTCGACATCGCGCCGGAGGAGTTCGACCGGCAGTTCACCGCGTTCATGCGCCAGCGCTATGCGGCCTACATTGCTGATCCGAAGCGCTGGCCCGAAATGATGGAGCGCGCGCATCGCATGCTGGAGGCGCGCAACTGGTCCAATGCGCGCGAGTCCGCGCAGGCGGCCATCACGCTGCTGCCGGAATTCACGTCGGGCGGCAGTGCGTATGAAGTGCTGGCCGCGGCGGAAGAGGGCGCAGGCAATGCGAATGCCGCCATCGCCGCATGGCAGGCCTGGCGCAAGGCCGGTGGCTGGAAGCCCGATGGCTTGCGCAAGCTCGCTGCGCTGCTGCTGGCTGCGAAGCGTGATGGCGAAGCCACCGAGGTGCTGGCCGCCGTGAACTATGCGGATCCACTCACCACCGAAGGCCATGACCAACTTGGCCAACTGCTGCTCGCGTCGAAGAACGGCACGGCCGCGCTGCGTGAATACCAGGTGCTGCTGAAGTTGCAGCCCGCCGACACCGCCGTCGCCAACTACGGCATTGCCAGCGCGTTGCGCATGAATGGCGATGCCACGCAGGCACGCCGTTACCTGCTGCAATCACTCGAGACCGCACCGAATTACCGTCCCGCCCAACATCTGCTGCTGGAAATGACTGGAGACAAGGCCCCATGACTGACAACAAGCTGTCCACGGAAGACACCGAAGCCCTGGTCGCGCGCTTCCGCACGAGCTTCGACTCCATCCGGCGCGAAGTGCGCAAGCTCATCGTGGGCCAGGACGAAGTGGTGGAGCAGCTGCTGCTCACGCTGCTGGTGGGCGGCCACTGCCTGATCACCGGCCTGCCCGGCACCGCGAAGACCCTGCTGGTGCGCACGCTGGCTTCGGCACTGGGGCTGTCGTTCAAGCGCATCCAGTTCACGCCGGACCTGATGCCCACCGACATCACCGGCACCGACATCCTCGAAGAGGATCAATCCACGGGCAAGCGTACCTGGACCTTCGTGCCCGGCCCGCTGTTTGCCAATGTGCTGCTGGCGGATGAAATCAACCGCACGCCGCCGAAGACGCAGTCCGCACTGCTCGAAGCCATGCAGGAGCTGTCGGTCACCGTACGCGGCAATACGCGGCACATCGAGCCGCCGTTCTTCGTGCTGGCCACGCAAAACCCGATCGAACTGGAAGGTACGTATCCGCTGCCCGAGGCGCAGCTGGATCGCTTCCTGTTCAACGTGGTGCTCGACTACCTCGATGCCGAGCAGGAACTGCGCGTGGTCGCGGACAACACTTCGCGCGTCGATCCGCCGGTGGTGAATCCCTGCACCGATGCGGCGGAGATCCTCAAATTCCAGTGGCTGGTGCGCCAGGTGCCGATGTCGGATGAAGTGGCGCGACAGGCGGTGGCGCTGGTGCGGGCCACGCGGCCCAGCGATGCGAATGCCAGCGATGACGTGAAGAAGTACGCGCGTTACGGTGCGTCGATCCGCGCCACGCAGTTCCTCGCGCTGGCCGCGAAGGCGCGCGCACTGTCTTCGGGTCGCTACCACGTGACCACCGAAGACCTGCGAGGCCTCGCATTGCCGGTGCTGCGCCATCGCGTGCTCACCAACTACCAGGCGGAGTCCGATGGCGTGACCGTGGACACGCTGCTCAACCGCGTGGTCGCGAAAGTGCTTGGCTG
>JBBCGD010000005.1:0-347249 GCA_037200665.1 Pseudomonadota bacterium
ATGGCGCAGCTGGCGGACAAGCCGCTGCATGGCCAGCCGGTGCCGCACGATCGCCTGCATCCACGCCTGTATGCGGCCGAGGCTGCAGGCACCGCGTTGCTGGTGTTCTGCGGGCTTTCGGTGGTGATCCTGATCTTCGGTGAAGGCAGTGTCATCGCGCGCTGGTTGCCCGACGCGGCGCTGCGCCGCTGCATCGCCGGTGGCTTGTTCGGCACCGTTGGCGCGTTGATCACCATCTCGCCACTGGGGCGCCTGAGTGGCGCGCACATCAATCCATCGGTGAGCTTCGCGTTCTGGCTCGAAGGCAAACTGAAATGGCGCGACCTCGTGGGCTATGTGCTGGCGCAGATGGGCGGCGCCGTCATCGGCGCGCTGCCACTGCTGTGGTGGGGAAGCATGGGGCGCAGCGTCCAATTCGGCACCACCCTGGTAGGCATCGCCGGCACCTGGGCCGCGCTGGGCGGGGAAATCTTCGCCACCACCGCGCTGGTGCTCGTCATCTTCATCTGCGCCGCGCATGTACGCAGCCGGCCCTGCACACCGTGGACCATTCCGCCGCTGTTCGCGCTGCTGGTGTGCTTTGAAGGTCCGTTGTCGGGTGCCAGCACGAATCTCGCACGCAGTTTCGGGCCGGCGCTGGTCACTGGCGATTGGCAGGGATTCTGGATCTACGTCGCCGGCCCGCTGGCCGGCGCGTTGCTGGCAGTCGGCTTGCTGAAGCTCGGCATCAGCGGCCCGCACCGTGTGCGCGTCGCCCGGCTCGCGCACTTCGCGGTCGAGTGATCCCCTATACTCGCCGCATGAAATTCTATTCGTGGAACGTCAACGGCATTCGTGCCGTGGTGAAAAAAGGCACCTTCCAGAAATTCATCGCCGAGCACCAGCCGGACATCCTGTGCCTGCAGGAAACCAAGGCGGAACGCGGCCAGGCCGAGGTGGATCTCACCGGCTACCACGAGTTCTGGAACTCCGCGGAGAAGAAGGGCTACTCCGGTACCGCCATCTTCTCGAAGCAGGAGCCCATCAGGGTCGTCAACGGCTTTCCCGACAGCTTCGCGCAGAAGTTCACCTTCGCGGATGAACTGAAGCGCGATTCGTGGAACGAGGGCCGCGTCATCGCCGCCGAGTACGACAAGTTCTACGCAGTGACGGTGTACACGCCGAATGCGAAGGAAGATCTCTCGCGCGTGAAGCTGCGCCACGAACACTGGGATCCCGCCTTCCTCGCCTACGTGCAATTGCTCGAAAAGAAGAAGCCGGTGATCTTCTGCGGCGACCTGAACGTGGCGCACACCGAACTCGACCTTACCAACCCCAAACCCAACCGCGGCAAGAAGGGTTTCACGGATGAGGAGCGCGCCGGCTTCCAGAGTTTCGTCGACGCCGGGTTCATCGATACCTTCCGCATGTTTACCCAGGGCAACGGCCACTATTCATGGTGGTCGCATTTCGCCAATGCGCGCGCGCGCAATGTGGGATGGAGAATCGACTACGTGCTGGTTTCAGGCGCCATCCGCGACAAGGTGAAGGAAGCGAAGATCCACGCCGACGTGATGGGCTCCGACCATTGCCCGGTGAGCGTCCGCATCGAGTTGTAGCGGTCCTCTGATATAGTCCGGCCACAATCATCATGGCTCATGGCCGGGCAACGCGAAGTGGCGGAAGCAAGCAGCAAACGGGTCCTCGTGATCCGCTTTTCACAGTCCGGCCAGTTGCGCGAGATCACGGATGAAGTCATCGGGCCGCTGCGCATCGCCGGCATCGATGTCACCGTGGCGGAATTGAAACCGGTCAGGGCGTATCCCTTCCCCTGGTCGTTCTGGCGTTTCTTCAACACCTTTCCGGAATGCATCTACGGTGATCCGGATCCGATCGAGCTGGTCGAAGTGCAGGGTGAGTTTGACCTGGTGATCCTTGCCTACCAGGTGTGGTTCCTGTCGCCGGCGCTGCCGGTGACTGCCTTCCTGCAGCGGGATGCGGTGCGCCTCTTGAAAGGCAGGCGCGTCATCACGCTGGTCGCCTGTCGCAACATGTGGCTGCAGGCGCAGGAACAGGTGAAGGACTACCTCGAGAATGCGGGCGCGAAGCTCATCGACAACATCGTGCTCACCGAGCGCACGCATGGCGCGATCAGCGTCATCACCACGCCGACCTGGCTGCTGTCGGGCAAGCGCGGGCCTTATCTCGGCGGGCTGTTGCCGCGTGCCGGCGTCTGGGAAAGCGACGTGCGCGATGCCGCGCGCTTCGGCAAGGCCATTGCCGCCCAGTTGCCAACGCGCACACGCGAGGATGCGAGCCCGATGCTGCGCGGCCTGGCGGCGGTCACCGTGCATCCGGGCCTGATCACATCGGAGAAAGTCATTCGCCGCAGCTTCCGGCTGTGGGGCAAGCTGCTGCGCGCCTGCGGTGATCAATCCGCGCCGCTGCGCAGGGTGGTGCTCGCTCTATATATAGTGTTCCTGGTGGCCATGTTGCTGACAGTGGTGCCGGTGGTGTTCGTGCTGAAGACGCTGCTGACGCCGCTGACGCGCGGGCACATCGAGAAGCAGCGGCAGTATTTCGCCGCGCCTTCCGGGGAATCCGGCGAGCTGAGCAGCACGCATACATGAGCATGGCTTACATCACCGCCACCTCCGCAGTGCTGCCCAACGCACCGGTCACCAACGACCAGATGGAGCGCATCCTCGGCCAGCTGGGCGACAAGCCCTCGCGCGCGCGGCCTACCGTCCTGCGCAGCAATGGCATCCTGACCCGGCACTACTGCATCGATCCGGTGACGCTGCAGCCCACGCATACCAATGCGGCGCTCACTGCCGAAGCGGTGCGTGGCCTTGCGCAGGATGGGGTCGACCTCGATCAGCTGGAGTGCCTGGCCTGCGGCACTTCGATCGCGGACCAGATCATGCCGAACCATGCTTCTATGGTTCATGGCGAGTTGAAGTTGCCGCCACTGGAAGCGGTGGCGACCACTGGCGTCTGTCTCTCGGGCCTTGCTTCGCTGCGTTACGCGCACATGGCGGTTCTCTCCGGCACGCGTCGCAATGCCGTGGCGACGGGCTCCGAGCTTTCTTCCGCGATGATGTCGGTGCGCAACCTGCGTACCGAGGCCGATGCCGACGAGCTGGAAACCAAACCCGAGCTGGCCTTCGATCGCGACTTCCTGCGCTGGATGCTTTCCGATGGCGCGGGCGCGGTGTTCATCGAACCCACGCCACGCGCGGGCGGCGTGAGTTTCCACATCGACTGGATCGAGATCTTCTCCTACGCCGGTGAGATGGAAACCTGCATGTATGCCGGTGCGGCCAAGCGCGCCGACGGCGGCATCACCGGCTGGACGCAGATGACACCGCGCGAGCGCGAGCACAACACCATCATGGCCGTGCGCCAGGACGTGAAGCTGCTGAACGAGCATGTGATGCACTACACGGTGGAGAAGCCGATCCGCACGCTCACGCATCGACGTGGCCTCGTGGCGGAAGACATCGACTGGTTCCTGCCGCATTACTCCTCGAAGTTCTTCCGCGACAAGGTTTACGCGCACATGGTGAAGGGCGGCGTGGATATACCGCAGGACCGCTGGTTCACCAACCTGGCCACCAAGGGCAACACCGGCGCGGCATCCATCTACATCATCCTCGACGAGCTGCGTCGTTCGGGGCGGCTGCAAAAGGGCCAGCGCCTGCTGTGCTACGTGCCGGAGAGCGGTCGCTTCGCCACGGGCTTCATGCAGCTCACCGTGGCCTGATGGAAAAGGACGCGGTTCCGCAGGACGCGTCGCCCACCTATGGTGGCCTGCGCAAGCTGCTGTATGCCGTGGATGAGAAGGGCGAATACACCGGCGTGAATTCCAGCGGCTGGGACGTGGAAAGTTTTTCCACCGAGCTTGCGGTCGCGGAACTCGAGCGACTGAGCAGGGAAGCCTGGCGCCGCGCGCGTGATGGCATCACCTCCGCGCTCGAATACCACATGTTCGCGCGCCGCATGGATTTCGACACGCTGGCCTCGGTGAGTGGCGTGTGGCGCTGGCGGCTGCGTCGGCACTTGAGGCCGCGGGTCTTTGCGCGCCTGCCGGACCATGTATTGCAGCGTTACGCGCAGGCCATGGGCATTGCGGTTGCCGAGCTGCGCCAGGTTCCCGCTTCGCCTTGACCACCTTCGAGCACAAGCAGGCCGCGCATTGCGAGAGCGGCGTGGTGTCGGCACTGCTCACGCACTACGGCACGCCACTGAGCGAGCCGATGGCCTTCGGCCTCGCTTCCGCACTGGCCTTCGCCTACATCCCCTTCATCAAGATGGCGGGCATGCCGCTGGTTTCGTATCGCATGTGGCCTGGCGCCATCGTGAAGGCCATGCAGAAGCGCCTCGGCGTGCGCATGCAGCGGCAGACCTTCGGTTCGGTGCAGGCGGGCGAGGCCGCGCTCGATGCCGAACTCGATCGCGGTCGCGTGGTCGGCCTGCAGACCTGCATCTACTGGCTGCCCTATGTACCGGACCAGTTCCGTTTCCACTTCAACATGCACAACCTCATCGTCTACGGGCGCGAGGGTGACGACTACCTCGTCAGCGATCCGCTGTTCGAGACCACCACGCGCTGCTCGCGCGAAGCCATGGGCAAGGCGCGCTTCGCAAAGGGCGCCATGGCGGCGAAGGGGTTGATGTATTTCCCGGTCAGCGGCGGCGCGGACGTGGATATCGCGAAGCTGATCCCGCAGGCCATCCGCGCCAACTACCGCAACATGATGCAGCCGATCTTCCCGGTGATCGGCATACGCGGCATCCGCTATCTCGGTCGCAGGATCCGCCAGCTCGAAAAGCACAAGGATCGCGACCGCTACCTGCCGCTGTACCTCACGCACATCGTGCGCATGCAGGAGGAGATCGGCAGTGGCGGGGCGGGGTTCCGCTTCATCTACGCCTCGTTCCTGCAGGAAGCCGCGAAGCGGCTCGGCAGCGCGCGGCTCGCCGATGCCTCGAAGGCGCTGACGCTGGCTGGCGATGAGTGGCGGCGTTTCGCGCTGCGTGCCACGAAGATGGTGCGCAAGCGCGAGCCGCTGGACCTGAACGCGCTGGGCGATGTGCTCGATGGTTGCGCGGATCGTGAAGCCGCGGTGTGGCGGCAGCTGAAAAGTATCTGAGCCTCCGGTCCCGGGGGCCGGCGATCGCAGGTCTCAGCGCGTGACCAGCATCACGCCGAAGCCGCCCGTCGCATCGGCATTGACGTGCAGCAGTTGCGTGTGGCCCGAACCCGCGAGGAAATCCGCGATTGCCGCGCCACTCTGGCTGTCGTAGTAGCCACGTCCGTCGCGATAGTCGAAGAACCCGGAAAGGCCTGCCGTATCCGCCAGTGTCCGCGCGTCGCCTGCATCGATGAATTGCCCGGTGGCGAAGGCGCAGTCGTGTGCATCGAGGCGCCGCGCGGCAATCCACGCAGATAGCATCGGTGCGTCGCCGAAGTATTCCATCGCCGTGACTTCGCCGATGCGCGGCCGATCGTCGCGAGCCGGCCCGATCCACAGCCAGTGGCTGCCTTCGGCCAGTGGCGTGTCCGCGGCGAGATGCAGGCGCTGGCGATATTCCGCCAATGGCGTCGTCACGGCATCGACGCTGCCAACCAGTGCAGATGTGGCGGCGTGCGTTTCCACATCCATCAGCGCCAGCTGCAGCACGCTCTCGAAGGCGAGGTTGCGGTTGCAGACGAAGTTGCTGCGACTCTGCAGCCTGAGGCTGCGTGCCACGTAGTAGCAGGCGGCGTTGCTCACCGTGTTCACGAAGCTCAGTGGCTTGGGTGTGCCGCCGTCGCGGAACAGCGTGGCCATCACTTCCAGCGTGGTTTCGAAATCGCCGCGACCCGAGGCGAAGTACACCGCGGTATCCGCAGGCACCGTCGCGCCCTGCGCGCAACGGCCGGCACCGATCAGCGCCAGCTGGATGAAGCGGCCGATGCGGCGCACGGCTTCGCCGGTGGTTTCCTTGACCAGTACCTTCAGATCCGCCGCGGGTTCGGTGGCGGGCAGGTAACAGTTGCCGCAGGCGTAGATCTGCGCGCTCATGCCGCGACCACCACCAGCGAAGTGTTGTTGCCGCCGAAGCCGAAGTAATTGAGCATGAAATTGCCGGCCGGCAGGTCGAGTGACTGCTGGTTCAGTTCGATGCCGAGATCGCTCTGCGCCGCGATGCCCGGCGTGCCGATCAGGAAGCCGCGCTTCGCAGCCGCGCAGAACAGCACCAGCTCATTCAGGCCGCAGGCGCCGAGCGTGTGCCCGAGCCATGGTTTCAATGCACACACCGGCGGCAGCGCTTCGAACAGCTGGTGCATGCCGGCGGCTTCGGCCTCGTCGTTCAGCAGGCTGGCGGTGCCGTGGGTCTTCAGCGCCGTGATATCGCGAGGCTCGAGGCCTGCGGACCGCAGTGCCCGTTGCATCACCAATGCCACGGTCGAACCGTCGGGATTGGCCGCCGACATGCTGTGTGTGTCGCACAGATTCGCGCCACCGCGCAGGAAGAAACTGCCGCGCCGCGCTTCCGGCCCCAGCACGAGTGCGGCGCAGGCTTCGCCGAGCACCAGTCCATTGCGAGCGGGATCGAACGGTTTCATGTTGTCGGGTGAAAGCAGTTGCAGGCCCTGGAAGCCCAGCGCGGTGATGGCGTTGAAGCACTCGACGCCAACCACCAGCGCGTGCCGCAGCCGGCCACTGCGCACCATCGCATCCGCATGCAGCAGCGCATTGGCGCTGGCGGTGCATGCGGTGTTGAAGCTGAAGTCCGGGCCGCGCAGTCCATGGCGCGCGCGCATGCGCAGTGCGAACTGCCCGAGGCTGGCGCTGGGTTGCCGGTCCAGCGGCAGCGCGGCCGCATCCACCAGCAGCGCCTCGCGATACTCCGCTTCGGAAACGCCGATGTCGAAGGAAGAAGTGCCGACAAAAAGGCCGGTTCGTGCGCGCTCATCATTGCTGAGCTGCGCCTGTTCGAGTGCGGCCCCGATGGTGGCGTCGAGTACCGCATCGAGTCGCAGCTGTTCGGCGGCCGCATCGTCGCCAGGTAGTGGTACGTCGCGCAGCGTGCGATAGGGCAGTTGCTGCTCGCGGCCCGCATAGCGCGCGGTGGCGCGCGGCGGTGGCGTGAACGAACCTTCGAGCGCGGCGAGATTCGCCTCGACGCCGTTACCCAGTGTCGTATGCAGCCCGGCGCCGATGAAGTAGCAGCCCGCCATCCGCGAACCCTCAGGCCGCGGCTTTGGCCGCGACGATGGTCTCGGCCAGCGTGGTCACCGACACCAGCGCCCGGTGCGCGGCCTTGCCGCCTTCGATGCGCACGCCGTAGCGCTCGACCACGGCGAGGCAGATCTGCAGGGCATCGAGTGAATCCAGTTCCAGCGGACCGCCGATCAGTCGTTCATCGTCGCCGAGCGCTTCGGGTGCGATGTCCTTGCCGCACTCCTTGATGATCATTGCCTTCAGGTCCCGGCGGAGTGAGTCGAATTCAGGATCAGCCATGCGCGCAGGTTATCTCAATCGATGTGCCGGCGGTGCAGCCAGCCCGCGAGCAGGATGGCCACGAGCCCCAGTGCAACGAGACCACTGGCCTCGGGCACGATGCTGCCGAGACCACCACCACGCAGCATCACATCGAGGAAGCCTTCCAGTCCCCAGGACATCGGCGAGAAGTTCGCCACATGGCGCATGGTTTCCGGCATCACGAACTTCGGCACCATGATGCCGCCAAGCGCGGCGAGCAGGATGTTGCCGGTGCCGCCCAGCAGCGTTGCCTGCTCCGTGGTGCGCGAAACCACTGCGATCAGCAGCGCGAGGCCGAGCGCGGCGAGGCTGAGGCTGGCTGCGATCGTCGCGAGCGCCAGCCATGAACCGCTGATGTGCAGCGCCTCGCCACCGAGCAGCGGTACCAGCCAGCAGCCTGCCGCCAGCATCAGCAACACCTGCAGCTGGTTCACCACGAAGTAGGGGATGAGCTTGCCGAGCAGTACCGTGCCCTGGCCGAGGTTGGTACTGCGCAGGCGTCGCAGTGTTCCCAGCTGCCGTTCGCGGATGAAGGTGTTCGACAGCGGCACCACTACGAAGAACATGCCGAACACCAGCCAGCCTGGCACGCTCTGCTGTACGGCGCTGGGCACTTCGCCGCCGCCGGCCTCGCCGTAGGCGTAGCGCACGGCGATGTCGTTGGCGGACTGTGTATCGTTGGTCGGCGCGCCAACGGCTTCGAGCACCGCGCGCAGGCGTGCGCGTCCCAATGCGGCATGCAGGGAGCCGACGAAGATAGCTTCCATCTGCTTGCCGGTATCGGGCGCGACCATCACGCCGATGCGTGGTGTGGTGCGGGATGCAGGTGGCGGTGCACCGAGTTCCGCACCGAATTCCTTTTCAACGGTGAGCGCGAAGGCGTAGTCGCCATGCTTCAGTCGCTGCCGCAGGCTGGCGTCATCCGGATCATCCGTGGCATTGCGCACGTCGAAGGCCGCATCGGCCTTCAGGCTGGCGAGCAAGGCGCGCGATGCCTCGCTGCCATCGTGGTCGATGCCCAGCACCACCGGCTTCCGCCCCGCGCGCGCCGCGAACTGGTCCTGCAGCGCCAGCGACATGATGAGCACGAAGGCCAGCGGCATGATGAACAGCAGCGCGAGGCCATGCAGGTCGCGCGCCAGCAGCAGTGTTTCCTTGCGCACGCAGGCGCGCAGTCCCTGGCCGGTCATGGGTTCATCCCTGGGCTTCTTCGAGCAGGCGCAGGTAGGCGCGTTCCAGCCGGCCCATGCCGGGCTGCGATGAGCCTTCCGCATCGCGTGCGAGGTCGGCAGTTGGACCATGTGCCACCACGCGGCCATGGTCGATCACCGCGATGGTGTCGCAGATGGCCTCGATCTCCTCCATGTAGTGGGATGTGTACACCAGCGTGGTGCCGCCTTCGCGCAGCGCCTTGATTGCCGCCACGATCACCTGGCGCGAGCGCGCGTCGATGCCTGCGGTAGGTTCGTCGAGGTACAGGATGCGCGGTGCATGCAGCAGGCCGATGGCAAGGTTGAGCCGACGCTTGAGTCCACCCGAATAACGCGCTGCCTGCTGATCGAGCACTTCATCGAGGCGACACACCTGCACGCAGTACTCCAGCCGCTGCGACCATTGCGCAGGCGAGATTCCATGCACATCGGCGAAGAACTTCAGGTTCTCGCGGCCGCTCAACGCCGGATAAAACGCCAGCTCCTGTGGTACGAGGCCGGTCAATGCACGGATGCGCTGCGGTTCGTGCGCGGGATCGAAGCCAGCGATATGCAGCGTGCCCTGTTGCGGCGGCAGCAGGCCGGTGAGCAGGGACAGCAGCGTGGTCTTGCCGGCACCATTCGGTCCGAGCAATCCGAAACTGCTGCCAGCCTCGATCGCAAGATCGACACCATCCAGCGCCGGTTGCGTCGCGCCGGCATAGCGATAGGTCAGTCCGTCGACGCGGATCAGCGGCGTGCTCATCGATCTATTCGGTCTTCTTCGCAGTGCATCGGAGGGCGGGTACTAGGGACCAAAAAGGTGTGGCGCGCAAGCTCTGCAGCATCATCCTGCTGCTGCTTCCGCCGCTAGGGCATCCGCTCCGTCGCGAACAGCATGGCCATGGCACCGCCGCGTGCATCCGCGCCGAGCAATCCGGCGCGCTGCAGGTATTCCTTCTCGCTGGTGAAGCGCGCGGTGGATTCGCACACATCGACGAGGCTGCCCGTCGCAGAGGTACGCGAGTTCACCGCCAGCCAGGCACTGTCGGCGGCGTGCTGGTATTCCTTGCCCTTGATCCATCCCAGCTTCAGGCCGCGCTGTAGCGCAAAGCCGATCATCGCCGTGCCGGAGAACTCCGGATACGCACCGGGATGATTCACCACGTTGCGCCACAGGCCATCGTGGGTCTGGTAGCGCAGCAGCGTCTTCATCAGGTCGCGGTAACTCTGCAGCGCGTACTGGTAAGCGGCGGAGCCGCGCGGCAGGTCTGACAGCGTCAGCGTGATGCCGAGCGCGGCGAAACCGTTGCCACGGCCCCAGGGCACGTCGGCTTCGGGGCGGTGGCGGTATAGACCATCTACACGCAGGTCGAGCTTCTGCATGTAGCGCAGGTGCCGGTCGGCCATGTCGAAGTATTTCTTCTCGCCCGTCAGCGCGCCAGCCTGCGCGAGGATGGTGGTGCCCATGAACACCGAATCGCTGTAGCCATCGTTGTACGGCATGGCTTCCAGCATCTGGCCCGCGGCATCGAAGCCGAGGTCGGCGGTGCGGCGTACCACGGCGAGGTAGCGTGGATCGTGCGTCTGGCGCGCCAGTTCGGTGAATACGATCTGGCCGGCCATCACCAGTGCGCTGGGGCGGGCGAGGCTGTCCCTGGTGCCGTCCACGTAGGGTTCGACGAGGTGCTTCACATCATCGAGCTGGCCGAGCTTCAGCCGTGCCACCAGCGCGATGGCGTTGATGTAGATGGCCTGGTCGAAATCGTGTCCGTAGTGCTGCGCGAGGGATGCGGCCAGTTCGCGCGGCGTGCGCGCGCGACGCGCGTCGAGTTCGACATGCGCCGCGGATTTTCCCACCGGCCCGAGCCGGCGCACCCAGTCCGTGCGCGCGGACCAGTGCCTGGCCGGAATACGGCCCATGTCCGCCACGCTCTGCGCGCCGAGCGCGGCGGCAAGGCCCGCATCGTCATCATTGGCGATGAGCACAAGGTCAGGTGCCTGCGTGCCCAGCCAGCGCCACAGCACATGTGATTCCGCATTCTCGCGATAGGCCACGCCCGTGGGTGGAAAACCCAGCACCGTGCCATCGGGATTGGCTGCAGGAATCGCCAGCAGGCGCACCGGTTTCTCGCGACGCTTCTCGTAATCAGCCACCGCCTGGCGCACGGCCGCGGTGCTCTGCGGATCGCCCTTCATGCCGCCGATCAACACCACCGTGGCTGGCGATTTCACATTCGCCGCAACGACCATGGCGTCGATGCGTGCGCCGCTGGCGGCAAGGCCGATGTCGAAGGTTTCCGCCGCATCGGCCGGAACGGCGAATGCAGCGGCCAGCAGTGCTGGTACCAGCAGGGCGGCGATACGCGAAATCATGTGCGTGCCCGTTTGCTTCGGAGATTCATGGTTCTTGTACGCCGGCCGAGGCTAGCAGACGGGTCTTCATGAGTCGACGCTGGTGGTATGGTTGCCTTCCCGGACAGTCCGCGGATACCGGTTTGGCCAGCAACATCCAGATTCACGACGCCTCGCTCACCGCGCGCCTGGAGCTGCGCGCACTACGCAAGATGGCCCGCGCCCTGTGCGAGCACACCCGGCAGATGGTGGCGACGGCACGTGCACGGGGCCTGCTGAAGTCGAAGGAGGAGTTGCTGCAGTTCCAGGTATTCGCCGAGCGGCGCGTGCAGCTGCTGGAGCTGCTGCTCACCGATATTCCCGAGGTCGAGGAATCGCGCATGGCGCGGCTCGAGAAGCTGATCTCCGCCATCGGGCTGTCGCGCACCTATTTCATGAATGTAATTTCCAGCGGCGGGCGGGACGGCGTAGCTTCCCGCAATGCCGGTCCTTCTTGACCGGCGCAGCAGAGCAGCCCGGCAAGTCATGCGCATCGCAGTCGTGGGATCCGGCATCGCGGGCCTGTCCACCGCGTGGCTGTTGTCGCGTGCGCACGAGGTCGTGCTGTATGAAGCCGCCGACCGGCTGGGCGGACATACCCATACGCATGCGGTGGAGCAGGCGGGTCGCGCCTATGCCGTGGACAGTGGCTTCATCGTCTTCAATCCCGGCAACTATCCGCTGCTGACGCGGCTGTTCGATGAACTCGGCGTGGCCTCGCAGCCGACGACCATGAGCTTCGCCGTCAGCAATGAAGCCAGCGGACTCGAATACAACGCCGGCACGCTCGCGGGCCTGTTCTGCCAGAAGCGCAACCTCGTATCACCGCGCTTCTGGGGCATGCTGCGCGACCTGCGCCGTTTCTATCGCGAAGCGCCGGCGCTGCTCGAACCCGGCGCCGCTGATCCGACGCTGGGTGAATGGCTGGCCGCTGGCGGCTATGGCGCGGCCTTCGTGCAGGATCACCTGGTGCCGATGGCTTCGGCGCTGTGGTCCTCGCCCACGCAGGGCGTGCTCGAATTTCCGGCGCGTTACCTCGCGCAGTTCATGGCCAACCATCACATGCTGCAGGTGTCCGACCGGCCGCAGTGGCGCGTGGTGCGCGGTGGTTCGTCCAGCTACTTGCAGCCCCTGACGCGTGACTGGCGCGTGGCCGTGCGTCCGGGTTGCCCGGTGCGGCGCGTAGCGCGCGTCGCCGCTGGCGTAGTCGTGCACAGCGCTGCTGGCGAAGCCACCTTCGACCAGCTCGTGCTGGCCTGCCACGGCGACCAGGCGCTGGCCCTGCTGCAGGATCCTTCCCCTGCCGAGCGCGCCGTACTGGGCGCGATGCGCTACCAGCGCAACGACACGGTGCTGCACACCGACGCGCGCCTGCTGCCGCGCGACCGCCGCGCCTGGGCCGCGTGGAACGTGCATGTGCCGGCCCGCGACGGTGGCGCCTGCACGGTGAGCTATTGCATGAACCTGCTGCAGGGCCTGGAATCCCCGCAGCCCTTCGTGGTGACGCTCGGGCGCAGCGCCGAGATTGATCCAGCGAAGGTCCTCGCACGTATGCAGTACGAGCACCCGGTGTACACGCGCGAGTCGGTGGCGGCGCAGGCGCGCCGCGGCGAGATCAATGGCGTGGACCGCCTCTGGTACGCCGGTGCCTACTGGGGCTGGGGTTTTCACGAGGACGGACTGCGCAGCGCGGTGCAAGTGGCGCGCGCGCTTGGAGTTTCATGGCCATGAGCGCGGCGCTAGCCAGCGCGGTGTATGTCGGCTCGGTGCGCCATCGGCGCCTGCGTCCGCATGCGCGCGGCTTTCGCTACCGTTTGTACCTGCTGTACCTGGATCTCGCGGAACTGGATCGCGTGTTCATCGGTCGCCGCTTCTGGTCGGTGGGGAAGCGCAATCTCGCCGAGTTCCGGCGCAGCGACTATCTCGGCGATCCGGCCCTGCCGCTGGATGAAGCGGTGCGCCGTCGTGCCGCCGAAGTACTCGGTCGTCGACCCATGGGTCCGGTACGCCTGCTGACTCACCTGCGGACCTTCGGGCATTGCTTCAATCCGGTGAGCTTCTACTACTGCTACCAGGCCGACGGCAGCACGCTCGATTGCATTGTCAGCGAGATCACCAACACGCCATGGAAGGAACGCCACAGCTATGTGCTCGATGTCGTCGCCGCGCGGCGCGAGGGCGAAGTGCTGCGCTGGGATTTCGCCAAGGCCTTCCATGTCTCGCCGTTCCTGCCGATGCAGCTCGACTACGCCTGGCGCTTCACCGCGCCCGGCGCGCACCTGCACGTGCACATGGATGTCAGCGATGGCGCCGACAAGGATTTCGATGCCACGCTGGTGCTGGAGCGCCAGCCGCTGAGCGCCGCCACGCTGGCGCGCTGCCTGCTGCGTTATCCGGCCATGACGCTGAAAGTGGTGGCGGCCATCCACTGGCAGGCCTTCCTGACGTGGCTGGCGCGCAATCCGGTTTATGATCATCCGCGCAAACCCAAGGGGTCCACGCCATGAATGATTCGGCCGCCGAGACCCTGTCTCGCGACGAAGCCACGCTGGGATTCGCGCCGGTGTCGCCGGTGTCGCCAGCGCGCGGGCTCGCGCGCCTGTTGCGTGCGCGCGTGCTCGAGCAGGCGCGTGGCCTGCGTGATTGCCAGCTGCGCGTGATCGATGCCGATGGTGATGTGATGCTGGGCACGCCCGCGGCCGATCCCGCGCAGACCCTGCACGTCACCGTGCGCGTGCGCGACGCCGCCTTCTATCGCCAGTTGTCGCTGGGCGGCAGTGTCGGCGCGGGCGAATCCTTCATGGATGGCTACTGGGATTGCAGCGACCTCACCGCACTGGTGCGCATCCTGGTGCGCAACCGCGAGCTGCTCGATGCCATGGAAGGTGGCTTCGCGCGCTTCGCCGGCTGGTTGATGCGCGGCGCGCATGCCTTCGCGCGCAACACGCGCCTCGGCAGCCGGCGCAACATCGCCGCGCATTACGACCTGGGCAACGCGTTGTTCGAATTGTTCCTCGACGACAGCATGATGTATTCCGCCGCGATCTTCGCGCGGCCGGATGAATCACTGGAGGTCGCGCAGCGGCGCAAGCTCGATCGCATCTGCCGGAAGCTGCAGCTCTCTCCCGATGACCATGTGGTCGAGATCGGCAGTGGCTGGGGCGGCTTCGCCATCCATGCCGCGCGCCACTATGGTTGCCGCGTCACCACGACCACGATTTCACGTGAGCAGCACGACTACGCCGCGAAGCGCATCGCAGCGGCCGGCCTCGGCGAGCGCATCACGCTGCTGCAGCGGGATTACCGCGACCTCGAAGGCCGTTACGACAAGCTGGTGTCCATCGAGATGGTCGAGGCGATCGGCCACCAGTACCTCGATACCTACTTCGCCCGCTGCGCGTCGCTGCTGAAGGACGATGGCATGGCGCTGATCCAGGCCATCAACATCGAGGACCATCGTTACGAACAGGCGCTGGATGCGGTGGATTTCATCCAGCGGCATGTATTCCCCGGCAGCTTCATTCCGTCGGTGGCGGCGCTGCAGTCATCGGTCGCACGCAGCAGCGACCTGCGCCTGTTCAATCTCGAGGAAATCGGCCCCAGTTACGCGCTGACGCTGCGCCACTGGCGCGAGCGCTTCAATGCGCGACTCGATGCGGTGCGCGCGCAGGGTTATCCCGAACGCTTCGTCCGCATGTGGAACTACTACCTGAGCTACTGCGAGGGTGGCTTCATCGAGCGCTCCATCGGCGTCGCGCAGTTGCTGCTGACCCGGCCGCGCTGCCGGCGGCCGCAGTTCGCGGAAGCGTCCTGATACATGCAGCTGGATTCCTGGCGTCGCTGGGCGCCCAACCTCATCCTTTATCACGTGGTGTGGTTCCTGGCGGTGGACGGCGCGGCGCGCGGCCACTGGTGGTGGGGGCCGTTGTCCACGCTGCTGTTCGCGGCCTGGCAGTTGCCGCAGAGCTCGCAGCGGCGCGCCGACCTGTGGTTGATGCTGGGTGCCGCGCTGATCGGCTTTGGCCTCGACACCATGTGGGTGCGCTTCCACCTGATGCAGTACGCGGCACCCGAGCCATGGCCCGGCGTCGCGCCGATGTGGATCGTGGCGCTGTGGGTGGGTTTCGCGCTGACGCTGAATCATTCGCTGTATCCGCTGAAGACGCGGCTGCCGTGGTCCGCGGCATTGGGCCTTACGGGTGGTCCGCTGGCCTACTGGCTGGCACAGCGTGATGACCACGCAGTGATCATCGCTGCGCCATCGTGGATCGGGCTGTCCATACTGGGCCTGGCGTGGGCCATCGTCACGCCGCTGCTGCTGCATGCGGCGCATCGACTCGATTCGCTGGAGGCGCATTGATGGATGCGCTGGATCTCGCCGAACGCGCGCTGCTGCCGGATGCGTTGATCCGCCTCGGCATCCGTCGCCTGTGCGCACAGCGCCTGCGTGATGAACATGCCGGCGATGCCACGCGCGCCTCGGAACGCTTCCGCGCGTTGCTCGATGAACTGCGCGCCAGCCCCATCGCAGTGGAAACCGAAGCCGCCAATCGCCAGCACTACGAAGTGCCGGCGCGTTTCTTCGAGCTGTGCCTGGGCGCGCGGCGCAAGTATTCCTCCTGCTACTACCCGCGTGGTGATGAAACGCTGGACCAGGCGGAAGAGGCCATGCTCGCGCTGTACGGCGAACGGGCCGCGCTCGCCGATGGCCAGCGTATCCTCGAGCTTGGCTGCGGTTGGGGCTCGCTCACCCTGTGGATGGCGGAGCATTTCCCCAACGCGAGGATCACCGGCGTTTCGAATTCACGCAGCCAGCGCACCGACATCCTGGCGCGCGCCGCGGCGCGCGGGCTTGCCAATGTCGAGATCATCACCTGCGACGTGAACCAGCTGCAGCTGGATCGCCGCTTCGACCGCGTGGTGTCGGTGGAAATGTTCGAGCACATGCGCAACTACGCGCACCTGTTCTCACGCATCGCGGGCTGGATGGAAGCCGATGCGCAGCTGTTCGTGCACATCTTCTGCCACCGCGAGTTGATGTATCCCTTCGAGACCGAAGGCAGCGACAACTGGATGGGTCGCTACTTCTTCACTGGTGGCCTGATGCCCGCGGCCGATACCTTCCTGCATTTCCAGGACGAGCTGGTACTGCGGCAGCAATGGCGTCTCTCGGGCACGCATTACGAGAAGACCGCCAACCACTGGCTCGCCAACCAGGATGCGCGGGGCGAGGAAGTGATGCAGGTGCTGCGCGAAGCCTATGGCGCGGCGGAAGCGGCGCGCTGGTCGCAGCGCTGGCGCATGTTCTGGATGGCCTGTGCCGAGCTCTTCGGCTACGACACCGGCAATGAGTGGCTGGTCGCACATTATCGATTCGCGCGCCGCGCGTAGGACGATTCGCACAGCGTCAGTGTGAACCATGCCCGTGGCACGAATGCCTGCAGGGCTCAGCATGCAGCCTTCCTCGAAACTCTCAGGGAGAGAGCAAATATGTTGCGTGCAAAGATGACGGCGGCGCTGGCGCTGGCTGCCTCCGGTGTCGCGATGCCGGTGCTGGCGGCCGACGCCGTGAATCATGGCCTCGGTGTATCCGTAGGCGTTACCGGCGGTACCAATGGCCTGGGTCTCGAGGCCGGCTATCGATTCACCAACTACCTCGGCATCCGCGCCAACAGCGGCAACTTCACCTACAACAAGAGCTTCGATTCGAATGACTTCAACATCGATGGCAAGGCCAGGCTGAAGTCCATCGGTGGGCTGGTCGATGTTTATCCCTTCGGCGGCAGCTTCCGCGTGTCGGTGGGCATGCGCTCGAACAAGAACCAGTTCGGCGGCGTGGCTTCACCCAACGGCACGACCGTGGAAGTAGGCGACGACACCTATCCCAGCAGCGCTGTCGGTGATCTCACCGGCGCAGCGAAGTTCAAGAAGAACGCGCCTACCGCGACCATCGGCTGGGGCGGCAATTTCAAGACGGGCCTGCACTTCGGCTTCGAAGTCGGCGTCGTGGCGCAGGGCAGCCCGAAGTTGTCGGCGACCAGCTCGGGTTCTCTCGCCAACAATCCTGCTTTCCAGCAGAGCCTCGCGGACCAGCTCTCCGAGTGGGAAGACGATTCGAAGGACTACAAGCTGTGGCCGGTGGTGCAGCTGAACCTGGTGTATCGCTTCTGAGTTACGCCTGATCGCGTTGCGCGATCCGAAAGCCGGTGCGATTTTTCGCACCGGCTTTTTTATTTGCCTTGCTGGAGTTTGCCACGGCAAGTAACATGCTTTGGACCTTCACGAGGTCTTACCCATGTCCGCCCAGTCGTCGCCACCAGTTGCGCTTCCGGATGACCCTGATCTGCAGGTCGGACGGTTGATCAAGCTCGTGTTCACGTCGCTGTTGCGAAGCGTGGATGCGCGCATGCAACCGCTGGAACTCACGGCGATGCAGTGGGAACCCTTGCTGATGCTCGCGCTCGGCCGCGCCGATACCGTCGCCGCGCTGGCGCGTGAATGCACTGTCGATTGCGGCGCGATGACGCGCATGCTCGATCGCCTCGAACAGAAACAGCTGCTGCAACGCCAGCGCAGCGAAAGCGATCGTCGCGTCGTGAACCTGGCGCTCACCGCCAAGGGACGCGACACCGCGGACGAGATTCCCAAGGTCGTACGCGAGGAATTGCAGCGGCATCTCGCGGATTTCTCGCCCGCGGAACGCCAGAAGCTGGTGCAGCTGTTGATACGAATGCTCGGCAACGCAAGCGCGTCGTCGAAGGCCTGAGGAACATGCAGATGATCAAATACAAAACACCCCTTTCATTCATCGCTCTCGCCACGCTGCTCGCAGCCTGTGGCAGCAAGCAGCAGCAGGGCGCTGCAGGCGGACCACCCGAAGTCGGCGTGATCACGCTGGCGACGCAGCCGGTGGCGTTGTCCACCGAACTGCCTGGCCGCACGGCTGCCTATCGCATCGCCGAGGTGCGTCCACAGGTGGATGGCATCGTGAAGCGCCGTCTCTTCAAGGAAGGCTCCGACGTCACCGCGGGCCAGCCGCTGTACGAGATCGACGCCGCGCCGTACCAGGCCGCGCTGCTGCGCGCGCAGGCGACGCTTGCCAGCAGTGAAGCGCAGCTCAATGCCGCACAGATGCTGACCAATCGCTACACGCCGCTGCAGGCCCAGGGCGCGGTGAGCAAGCAGGATCTCGACAATGCACTGGCCGCGAGCCGTAGCGGCGAGGCCGCCGTGGCTTCCGCCAAGGCCGATGTGGAAACGGCGCGCATCAACCTGGGCTATACGCAGGTGCATGCGCCGATCTCGGGCAGCATCGGGCGTTCGCTGGTCACCGAAGGTGCGCTGGTGAAGGCCGCGCAGGATGACGCCATCGCCACCATCGCGCAGCTCGATCCCATCTACGTGGATGTCACCGAGTCGAGCGCCGAGCTCCTGCGGCTGCGCCGCGATTTCGATGCCGGTCGCCTGCAGCGCGATTCGAAGCAGCAGGCCAGGGTCACGCTCGTGCTCGAGGACGGCACCGTGTATCCGGATAGCGGCTCGCTGCAGTTCTCGGAAGTCACGGTGGATTCCACCACCGGCTCGGTGCTGCTGCGCGCGGAATTCCCGAACCGCAAGCACACGCTGATGCCGGGCATGTTCGTGCGTGCGACGCTGGGTGTGGGCAGCAGCAAGCAGGCCTTGCTGGTGCCGCAGGCTGGCGTATCGCGCAATGCCAAGGGTGATGCGACGGTGCTGCTCGTCGATGACCAGGGCAAGGTCACCGAGCGCGTGATCGAAGTGGATCGGGCCATCGGCAGCAACTGGCTGGTATCGTCGGGTGTTGCGGCTGGCGATCGCGTGATCGTCGAAGGCCTGCAGAAGGCGAAGGCAGGTGCGACCGTGAAGGCGATGCCGGTGAGCGTGGCCGCTGCGCCGGTCAGTGGGCCGGGATCTGCTCCGGCCGCAGCGGCACCCGCTGCTCCCGGCGCTCCTGCCGCCGGCGCCCCGCCGGCCGCGAAGTAACGAGGCTCAATCATGTTGCCGCGCTTCTTCATCGATCGTCCCGTCTTCGCCTGGGTGCTGGCGCTGGTGCTGATGCTGGCCGGCGGCATCGCCGTGTTCAAGCTGCCCATCATGCAGTACCCGGCCATCGCGGCACCGCAGGTGTCGGTGAACGCCAGCTATCCCGGTGCTTCCGCGCAGACCGTGGAAGACAGCGTGGTGCAGGTGATCGAGCAGCAGATGAACGGCATCGACGGGCTCGACTACATCGAGTCCGATTCAGCCGCGGATGGCAGTGCCGCCGTGACGCTGACCTTCAAGGCCGGCACCAATCCCGACATCGCGCAGGTGCAGGTCCAGAACAAGCTGCAGGCCGCGACGCCATTGCTGCCTGCCGAAGTGCAGCAGCAGGGCCTGCGCGTCACCAAGCCGACGCGCAACTTCCTCATCGTGCTGGGTTTCTATTCCAGCGACAACAGCCTGTCGGGCGATGATCTTTCCAACTTCGTCGCGTCCAACGTGCAGGACGCGATCTCGCGTACTCCCGGCGTGGGTGACGTGCAGCTGTTCGGTGCGCAGTTCGCGATGCGCATCTGGCTCGATCCGGCCAAGCTCGCGGCGTACAAGGTCACCACCA
This sequence comes from Pseudomonadota bacterium, assembly GCA_037200665.1. GTDB lineage: Bacteria > Pseudomonadota > Gammaproteobacteria > Steroidobacterales > Steroidobacteraceae > ZC4RG30. The sequence goes on from JBBCGD010000005.1 coordinate 19,719, forward strand.
ACGATGTGATCGCGGCCATCAAGGCGCAGAACGTGCAGGTGTCGGCTGGCCAGATCGGCGGCCTGCCGCCGGTGCCCGGGCAGACGCTGAATGCCACCATCGTCGGGCCGACGCGACTCACCAGCCCCGATGAATTCCGCAAGATCCTGTTGCGCGTGAATGCCGATGGCTCGAGCCTGCACCTCAGCGACGTGGCGCGCGTCAACCTCGATGCCGAGAACTTCGTCCGCGACGTGAAGTTCAACGGCCGCCAGGCCACGGCGATGGCGATCCGCCTCGCCATCGGCGCGAACGCGCTCGATACGCTCAAGGCCATCCACGCCACGCTCGACCGGCTGAAGCCCTTCTTCCCGCCGAACGTCGAGATGGTGTATCCGGTGGATACCGGTCCGTTCATCAGCGCCTCGATCAATGGCGTGACGCAGACGCTGTTCGAAGCCATCGCGCTGGTGTTCCTGGTGATGTACCTGTTCCTGCAGAACCTCCGCGCCACCTTGATTCCGACCATCACCGTGCCGGTGGTGATGCTGGGCACCTTCGGCGTGCTCGCGGCCTTCGGTTACTCCATCAATACGCTGACCATGTTCGGCATGGCGCTGTCCATCGGCCTGCTCGTCGACGATGCCATCGTGGTGATCGAGAACGTCGAACGCCTGATGGCCGAGGAAGGCCTGTCGCCGAAGGAGGCGACGCGCAAATCCATGGACCAGATCACCGGCGCGCTGATCGGCATCGCGCTGGTATTGGCCGCGGTGTTCGTGCCCATGGCCTTCTTCGGTGGTTCCATCGGCGTGATCTACCGGCAGTTCTCCATCACCATCGTGTCGGCCATGGTGCTGTCGGTGCTGGCGGCGATGATCCTGACGCCGGCGCTGTGCGCCACGCTGCTGAAGCCGGTGAAGAAGGGCGAGCACCAGGAGCGCAAGGGCTTCTTCGGCTGGTTCAATCGCACCTTCGCACGCTCGAACCGCGCCTACATGAAGGGCGTCAACAGCGTGCTCACGCACAACAAGCGCTACATCGCGCTGTACGTGGTGATGGTGGTGGCGTTGGGCCTGCTGTTCGTGCGCATCCCCAGCTCGTTCCTGCCGGATGAGGACGCCGGCGCGATGCTGGGCATCGTGCAGACGCCGCCCGGCGGTACGCGTGAGCGCACCGAGGCGGCGCTCGCCCTCGCACGCGACTATTTCCTGACGCAGGAGAAGGATGTCGTCGAAGGCGTGCTGTCCGTTGCCGGCTTCAGCTTCGCGGGCGTGGGCCAGAACATGGGCCTGGTGTTCATCAAGCTCAAACCCTGGGATGAACGCTCGCACAAGGGACAGGACGTGAAGTCCGTGGCCGCGCGTGCCAGCGCTTATTTCTCCAGGATCCGCGACGCGCAGATCTTCGCGGTGCTGCAGCCCGCCGTGCCGGAGCTCGGAACCGCCGCGGGCTTCGAGATGATGCTGCAGGATCGTGGTGGCATCGGCCACGATGCGCTGCTCGGTGCCCGCAACCAGCTGCTCGGCATGGCGGCTGGCAACAAGGCACTGGCTGGCGTGCGCCCCAACGGCGTGGAAGACGCGCCGCAGTTCAAGCTCAACATCGACCGCGAGAAGGCTGGCGCGCTGGGCGTGTCGCTCACCGAGGTGAATGCCACGCTGTCGACGGCCTGGGGCTCGAGCTACGTGAACGACTTCCTCGATCGTGGCCGCGTGAAGCGCGTATACGTGCAAGGTGATGCGCCTTCACGCATGAGCCCGGAAGACCTCGGCAAGTGGTACGTGCGTAACAACGCGGGCAGCATGGTGCCGTTCTCGGCGTTCTCGACCGGCAGCTGGGTGTACGGCGCGCAGAAGCTGTCGCGCTACAACGGCGTGCCCGCGTTTGATGTGCAGGGCACGGCCGCTCCCGGCCAGAGCTCCGGCGAAGCCATGGACGAGATGGAGAAGCTGGTGGCAAAGCTGCCTGCCGGTGTCGGTTCGGAGTGGACCGGCATCTCCTACGAAGAGCGTCTCTCCGGCAGCCAGGCTCCCGCGCTGTATGCGGTTTCGCTGGCCGTGGTGTTCCTGTGCCTCGCCGCCCTGTACGAGAGCTGGTCGATTCCGGTGACCGTACTGCTGGTGGTGCCGCTGGGCATCCTCGGCGCGGTGATCGCGACACTTGCACGCGGGCTTTCGAACGACGCCTTCTTCCAGGTGGGCCTGCTCACCACCATGGGCCTCGCGGCAAAAAGCGCCATCCTCATCGTGGAATTCGCCAAGAACTACTACGACAACGGTGCCACGCTGATCGAAGCCGTGACGCATGCCGCCCAACAACGACTCCGCCCGATCCTGATGACCTCGCTGGCCTTCATGTTCGGCGTGCTGCCGCTGGCGCTGGCCTCCGGCGCGGGTTCAGGTGCGCAGAACGCGGTGGGCACGGGCGTGATCGGCGGTATGCTGGCCGCGACCTTCCTCGCCATCTTCTTCGTGCCGCTGTTCTTTGTGGTGGTGATGGGTGGTTTCCACATCAAGCCGACGCCGCATGATCCGAAGGGCGGCAAGTACGTGGAAGAAGGACCTACCTGAGGGCCACATGGATACCGTCCTCGCACCCGGCGCTCCCGCGCCTGATTTCACGCTGCCGGCTTCGCCGTCGAGCACGGTGTCGCTGGCCGACCATCGCGGTCGCCCGGTAGTACTGGTGTTCTATCCGGCGGACTGGAGCCCGGTGTGTGGCGACCAGCTCGCGCTGTACACCGAGCTGCAGGAAGAATTCGCGCGCTTCGGTGCACAGGTGCTGGGGATCTCCGTCGATGGCCCGTGGTGCCACGCCGCGTTCACCGCGGCCCGCAACTATTCCATCCCGCTGCTGGCGGATTTCGAACCCAAGGGCGCCGTCGCGCGCAGTTATGGCGTCTACGCGAAGCAGGGCGGCACCACCGAGCGCGCGCTGTTCGTCATCGATGCCACGGGCATCATCCGCTGGAGTTTCGTTTCGCCGATGGGCGTGAACCCCGGCGCGGATGGAATACTCGCGGCACTGGAATCATTGCCCGGAGTTTCTTCATGAGTCTTGCCGTTGCTGTTTCCGCCACCGACCACGTGCAGGGTGATGCCGATGCGAAGGTGACGCTGGTCGAGTATGGCGACTACCAGTGTCCCTACTGTGGCGCTGCGTACCATGTGGTGAAGGCGGTGCAGAAGCACCTCGGCAGGAAGCTGCGCTTCGTGTTCCGCAACTTCCCGTTGAACCAGGCGCATCCCATGGCGGAGCTGGCGGCGGAATCGGCTGAAGCCGCTGCGGCCCAGGGCAAGTTCTGGGAAATCCACGACGCGCTGTACGAACACCAGGATCAACTGGGCCAGCCGCTGATCGAAGCGCTGGTGGAGCGCCTGCATCTCGATGCGAAAACCTTCGAGGCGGATCTCGAATCACGCAAGTTCCAGTCGCGCGTGAAGCACGATTTCATGGGCGGCGTGCGCAGCGGCGTCAACGGCACGCCGGGCTTCTTCATCAATGGCGAACGCTATGACGGCAGCTGGGAAGAAGAGCCGCTGACCGCCGCGTTGCTGAAGGCCGCGGCGGCCTGAACCAGCGCGCTTACTCGGGTACCGTCAGGCGGTTGTCCACATGTCTGACGCCGGGTACGCGCTTCGCGACGCGTTCCACTGCCGCCTGCGCCTGGCGCGAGGGCACCGGTCCGGACAACACGATCCCCTGGTCATCGTCGAGTGCAATCAACACGCGCAGGCTGGCGGTCGTGCTGTCGCTGCGCAGGGCGTTGTCCACGTCCTTCAGCAGCTGCGATGAGGCCTGCTGGAGGGCCGCATCCTTGTCGACGTCGACTTCGATCTCGCTGGATACGCGCATGCCGGCGGCGGCCGTCGTGGCAATGCTCTGGATGCGATCGGCCTCAGCCTGCGTATCCGCCTTGCCGGTCAGCACGATGGTGCTGGCGTGCGAAGACACCGCCACCTTATCGGAGGCAGGATCGCGCGAATTCTTCAGGGCCTGCTCCACCGCACGCACGGCGGCGGCCGGGTCCGCATCAGCGGCCGCATTGGCCTGGGCAGGCGCGGTTGGCGTGGACAGCAGCTGTTCGGCGGCGCTGCACTGGAACGCGGCCAGCGCGAGCAGCGGAATGCACGAAATGAGGATGGGTTTCATGGCACTGCCTCCGTGTTCGATGGAGGCATGGTCGATCCGCGCCGGGGCCGCGCCTGTCATCTGCGGGCGCAAGCGCACGTAGGATCAATCGCCGTGCCCGGGCAGTTAAATGAAGCCGTTGGCCGGAAGATCGAAAGCCCGCAGGTAACGGAAGCTGCTGTCGATTGCGGTGAAGCGATCCGTGGTGAACGGCGGTTCCTGCTCCACGTAGAACTTGCGCACGCCCGCCTTGAAAGCCGCGGGCAGCAGGCCTTCCCAGTTCAGCTTGCCCGCACCCACTTCCGCCGGATCCTGCTGCAGGGCGTAGTTGGTTTTCGTGCTGGCGCGGATGTCCTTCACATGCATCAGCTGGAAGCGCCGCGGGTGACGCGACAGCAGCGCCGCCGGATCCACGCCACCGGCCGCAGCCCAGCCCACGTCGAGTTCGAACACCACGTCATCGGGTGAAGTATTGGCGAGCAGCAGTTCCAGGCCGTTCGTGTCACCCAGCGGCGCGAACTCCGGATTGTGGTTGTGATAGCCGAAGCGCAGACCGGTGCCGCGCAGCTTGCCGCCGCGGTCGTTGAGCAGTTCCGCCGTGCGTTGCCAGTCATCGCGTGTCAGTCCCGAGCCCACGCGCTGCACGTAAGCGGGGAAGGATTCGTCCTTGCGCTGCGTGCCGAAGCGTTCCGGGAAGGGGAACATGGGCATCACCACGTCGGTGACGCCGAGTTCGTGCAGGTCCGCGGCGAGGCGCGCCAGGTCCTGGTCCAGACCCGGTTCGCCCGGTTTCGCCACGGCATTCACATGGATGCTGGTGAACTTGACGTTGTTGCGCGTGGCCGCGGCGCGCAGCTTCGCTGGCGTCTGCCCGTGGTAACCCGCGAGTTCGATGGTGCGATAGCCGATCTTCGCGATGCGGGCGAGCGTGCCGTCGATGTCACGCTTCGCTTCGTCACCCACGGTGCAGAGCTGCAGGCCGATGGGCACATGCTGGCGCGCGAACCAGCCACTGCCGCCCGCTGGCGCCGCTGGCAGGTGCGCCATGCGCGTGGCCAGGCCCGCTGCCATCGCGCCACGCAACCAGGTCCGTCTGTCCATCGTTGGTCCCTCCCGTGGCCCTAGACTGCGCCAGCCCTGCTTCCATCAGCAAGGAACGCCGGAATTTTTTCGCCAGCCGTGCATGCCTGAACCATTCCACCGGCCCGCGGTCGGATCGCAGGTCGGCAACCAGAACAACGGGAGTGGTCAATGAAGAGCGGAAAGCTGCTGATCGTCCTCTGCACATTCGCCGGCATTGCGCAGGCACAGGATCTTTGCGCCGTGAACCCCTACACGAAGGATGAAGCCACCGCCGGCAAGGTGGCGTTCGAATCGCATTGCGCGCTCTGCCACCAGTACAGCATGAAGGGCAGGGAGCCCGGCAACTCGGCGAACGAACTGCCCGACATGAAGCTGCTCAGCGAGTCGGACCTGAAATTCCTCGATGGCGGGCTGGGCAAGGTTCCGCCGTTGGTCGGCCCGGTGTTCATGGCACGACAGAAGGGCAAGTCGCTGGCGGAATTCACTTCGAGCGTGAGCGGTGCGGCCAATACCTTTCCGCCCACGGGCAAGCTCGAGATCCCGAAAACCTACCTGCAGCTCGCCGCTTACGTGCTCTACCGCAACTGCGGCAAGCTGTAGCGCCGCGCCGGTCAGGGCTTCTTCGTGGCCGCGGCCGGCGTGCTTTCCTTCGCGACCAGGAACTTCACCAGGTCCACGAACTGATTCGTGGTCGACAGCGTCTCGTTGTTGATGCGGTACTTGCCGGCGACCACCAGCGAGGGCGTGCTGGGTACCTGCATGGCGATGATCTGGCTATCGGCCTGGCGCATGCGGCTGTCCACGCCGAAGGATTTCGACGCGGCGACGAAATCCGCCGACTTCACGCCCGTGGTGCGCTGGTAGAACTGCGCGATCGCATCGATTGAAGGCAGCGCATTCTTCTTGCGACCGGTCTTCGGGTCGGCAACACCAAGCTCACCCGTGCCCCATACGGCATCGAACATGGCCTCGTGCGATTTCTCCGCCAGCCCCAGCGATTGCGCCGTGAAGTACGCGCGTTGCAGGAGTGGCCAGTTCTCTTCCGCGTGCCACGAGGCGGGCAGGTATACGAGCTGTGCATTGGGCGGCAGGCTGCTCTGCAACTTGCGCATCACCGGCTGGAACTGGTTGCAGGCCGGACAGCCATACGAGAACACTTCCATCACTTCGACCTTGCCGGGCGCCACGCTCGTGGGCTGCGCCTGTTTCAGCACGGTGTACTGTTGACCGGCCACCCATTCGGCGGCCCGGGCAATGCTGCCGGTGGCCAGCAGGGCAATTGAAACGCATGCGATCAGTGCTCGCGACATGATGACCTCGCCAGGTTTCGGGGCCGCCGGATGATTTCACGATTGGCGCCCGATTTGAACCCGCACGCCGCCGGCAGTAGCCTGCTGCTGGATTACATCAGCGCAATTGCGCCAGCGAGGTATCGATGAAAAAGCGTGCTGTTTGCCTGTTGCTGCTTGCAGCCGTGGCACCGACCTTCGCCGCCGAGACCGCGCCGCCTCCCGGATTCGCGGCGTGCGCAGCCATGCAGGATGCCGCACAGCGCCTGGCCTGTTTCGACCAGCAGATGGCGCCGCGCGCCGCGCCGGCCAAACCTGCAGCCCCTGCGGCGCAGCCTGCGCCAGCGGCCAGCACGGCTCCCTCACTGGGCGATGACGACCTGCGCAAGAAGCCGGGCGCCGCCGAGGCGGCGCCGGATGTGCACGCAACGATCACACGCCTGACCAACGCGGGTTCGACCAGCTTCATGGTCTATCTGGACAACGGCCAGATATGGCGCCACGACGACACCTATCTCGGTCCATTCCTGCGGGTGGGTGAAGCGATCACCATCACCAGCGGCACGCTGGGCAGCTATCGCATGACGCGCGACAAGTCGAACTCGCACAACTGGATCCGCGTTTCGCGCGTCCGCTAGTCCACAAAAAATTGGCGGCGAACCGCGAGGGTCCGCCGCCGAGGGGGGACGGTACTTGCTCCGAACCCGGAGCCAGAAAACGAAGTGGCGAGACAGTTGGTTGTTATCGTTGTCAACTACCAGTGCCGGAATGATAGCTGCCACGCAATCGAGCAAACAAGCCCTGCATCGCCTGTATTTCCAAGTTGTAAAGAATCAGCCGGACCCTGATCGTCGTGGCGGTGCATGACGATGGCCTGGGCGACGGGAATTTGTACGACAAGTGCACTGCGCGGTTTCATCATCCGAAAATCGCCGCCACGGCGAGCGCGTGGCGTAGCGCGCAAGGCACAGGGCAAACTGCCGGCAAACGCGATCCACGTCCGTGAGGTGAACATGAAAAGGCCTGTTTTTTCCCTTTTTTTGCTGGCGAGTGCGGCGCCCGCGTGGCCGGCTGGTGCCGCGGCATCGCCGCCGGACAAGCTCGCGGCGTGCGCGGCGATCCAGGATTCCGCGCAGCGGCTCACCTGCTTCGACCAGCTCGCGCAAGCGCCTCCCGTACCCGCGCAACCCGCCGCTGCAGCGGCACCTCCTCCGTTAGCGCTAACTTCACAGGACAAGGCATCGCAGCCTGCGCCTGCCGCAGCGGCCACTCAATCGCTCGGCGAAGATGACCTGCGCAGGAAGGCCGATGTGCCGGCCGCGAAGGAGGCCGTGCACGCGACGATCAGCAGGCTCTCCACGGTGGGCACCAGTTCCTACATGGTCTACCTGGATAACGGCCAGGTATGGCGCCATGACGACAGTTACCAGGGAAGCTTCCTGCACACCGGCGACGCGGTGACCATCACCAGGGCCGCGCTGGGCAGCTATCGCATGACTCGCGATGAATCAAAAGCGCACAACTGGATCCGCGTGTCGCGGGTGCGCTGATCCCCAAAAAAATTGGCGGCGGACCCCGTAGGGATCCGCCGCCAAAAGGGGCGAATCTACATCAGCTTCGTATCAGAACTTGACCTTGAAGCCCGCGAAGTAGGTGCGGCCCAGGGTGTTGTAGTAACCACCGCTGGTCGTACCCGCGCCGGAGCTCGCGAGGCTGTACGAGGTGGGCGCAACGCAACCCGGGGCACCGTTGCAGACAGCGGCCAGGTTCGCGCTGTTCGCCGCGGGGCTGATGCTCGGGTCATACGGGAAGCCCTTGCTCTTGCCGGTGATCGCCGGATCCACGTTGAACACGTTGTCGATGCCGAAGCGGAACGACAGCTTCTCGCTGATCGTCCAGAAGCCCGACAGGTCGAACACGTCGTAGGCCGTGTGCGGCTTCCGCCGAGATCGGCGTGTAGCTGAGCAGCGTGCCCGGTGCACCGTTGGTGACGGCCTTGTTGTTCGCGACGATGGCGTCCTGCTGCGCCTGGGCCGCAACGTCCACGCTCGGCAGATGCCTCCAGCGCAGGCTCACGCTCACGTCCGGCAGGTTGTAGCTGATCGAAGTGAACAGGCGGTAGCTGTACGCGCCGGCGTTGAAACCCTGCAGGTTGGGTCCGAGCGAACCCTTCCAGTTGACTTCCGGGTCGTAGCTGGCGGGCGACTGCTTGGTCTTGTAGTAGTCGAGCCAGGTGCCCTGCAGGCTCACGCCGATGCCGCCGGGATGCTGGGCAGGCCCATGTCCGCCAGCTGCGCGCGCCAGTTCACGGGTGAAGTCCACGCCCGAGGTCGAGACCACGGCCTGGTTGTCGTACGACACCTGCGTGGTCAGCGCACCACCGGAGTTCGGGTTGCGCGGCAGGTTCTTGCACGCCGTCGAACCTGCCTGGGCTGCAGCGTCCGTCGCATTGGTCACCTGCACGGCGCCGTAGCAGAGGAAGTTCGCGTAGTCGATCGAGTACGGCAGATCGCATCGTCGATGCTCACCTTGTACCAGTCGACGGTCGCGGTCAGGCCGCGCAGCAGCGCGTGTTCGAACGGCGACTGGATCACCAGGCCCGCAGTCCAGGTGTCAGCGGTTTCCGAATGCAGGTTCGGGTTGCCGATCTGGTTGACCCATGCGAAGCCGCCGCCACCGGCAGCCGGCTGGCCCGTGGTGTAGAAGGCGTTCGCACCAGCTGCGCCCATCTGCGCGCGGCAGATCAGGTAGGCACTGTTGGCACCCGTCGCGGTCTGGCCGGCGGCCAGCGCCGAATGCTGCCCGGTCGAGCCATACAGGGGATTCTCGATCGCACCGCCCGCGCCGAACGGCGAGTTGGACAGCACGCCGCAAGGATCGCCGAACACACCGGCACCAGTGAAGATCTGCTGGAGCGGCAGGAACATCTCACCCAGGTTCGGCGCGCGCGTCGCACGGTTGAAGCCACCGCGGAAACGCAGCGAGTCGTTGACCTGGATGTTGCCGTTGATCTTGAACGTCGTGGTGCTGTCGGTCTTGTCGTAGTCCGAGCGGCGGATGCCGAGCTCGAGTTCGACCTTCTTGACCAGCACGTCGCTGACCACGGGCACGAGGAACTCACCGAACACGTCCTTGGCCACGATCTGCTTGTGCAGCGAGCCGGTCGGGTACACGCCGATCACCTGGTCGGTGAAGGACGCGGTCGACTGCAGGATGTCCGGGTTGAACAACGAGGAGTTGCGACGCTGCTGGTAACCTAACGCGCACGCACTTCACCGGCCGGCAGGTTCACCAGGCCGCCCTGGAAGTTGGCTTCGAAGATGTCCTGCTGGTTCTCGGTACGGGTCTGCAGCGGCGCCTGCACGGCGTACTGGCAGTCCGCGGTCGGCACGGCGTCGCCGTTGAAGATCGTGGAGTAGAAGCCGCTGGTGCAGGGCACGGCCACCGAACCGAAGCCGGGAGCGGCGCCCACGCCTGAACCCAGGCCGTTGCCGGTGCCGTTGCCAGTGCTGCTGTTGTCCGCATTGCTTTGCAGGCTGGAGTGGTAGCCGTAATCATTCGCAGTGATCTCACCGCGCCAGCGGGCCAGCGAGTTGTTGCCGTAGGCCACGTTGTAGGTGGCGGTCTCACCACGCGAGTAGTACAGCTCGCCCGTCCAGTCCTTCACCGGCAGCTGGAAGTTCAGGCCGGACTCGATCTGCCACGAGGTGTTGGTGTCCACCGTGGCGCGACGGCCGAAGCTGTTCAGCGGATAGGTTTCCATCACCCAGCCCGCGGTCGGGTCGCCGCGGCTGTTCAGCAGCATGGCCATCTGCACTGGCACCGGATGGTTGGCCAGCGCCTTGCCGTTGGCATCCAACGTGCCATGTGCGATGAAACCCGGGTTGGCGTATGCGGCCGCGGTCGGATTGGCGAGCACCTGGGCCATCAGGGTCTGGTCCGTGTAGTCCAGGCCCGGCTTGATCGGGCTGTCCGTCGTCGCGTTGTACGGAACCGTCGCTTCCCAACCGTAGCTGGCGTTGGTGCCGGCCAGGAAGGTGGTGGTGCGGCTCTGTGCGAAGCGCGCGCTCGAGAACGCGGAGATCGAGTCCGTCAGCGCGTACTTGCCCGAAGCCATGAACGAGTAGCGGGTCTGCGGCGATGACGCGTAACCCTCGGTCTCGTTGTACTTCAGCTGCGAGATCTGGCTCGGAGCAGTGCCGCAGGTGGTGGAGTTGCACAGCGTGTTGTCGTACGCATTGACCGTGGAATAGGCGAGGTCGCCGCTGTTGGGCTGCACGCCCTTCCAGGTCTGGATGTTGGCGCCGGCCGGATCGAAGATCGATCCATCCGGATTGAAGCGCAGGCCATTGAAGAAGCCCAGGCTGCCATAGGGCACGACGTCCGTGCCGCCGGTCGGCTTCACGATGGTGGTCAGCACGGCCTGGCTCGGCGTGTTGAACACCGGGTTGTAGCCGTTGGCGCCGAAGACGAAGCCGATGAAGTTGCCGCCGACGCTGGGATCCTTCCAGCTGTCGGTGAAGAAGCTGCGGTTCTTCTCGTACGCGGCCTTGCGGTCGTAGTACTCGGTGGCGAACACGATGTTGCCGCGGCCGTCCGCGATCTTCGTGCCCATGATGGCCGAAGCGCGCACTTCCTGGCCGTCGCCGGCCTGCGTGGTGCTGTACTGGCTGTCGGCTTCGAAGCCGACGAAGTCACGGCGCAGGATGAAGTTCGAGACGCCGCCGATGGCATCGGCACCGTAGGTGGCCGAGGCGCCGCCGGAGATGATCTCCACGCTCTTGATCATCGAGGAGGGGAATGCCGTTCGTGTCGACGACCATCAGCGCGTTGGTCGGCGTGACGCGGCGGCCGTCCATCAGCACCAGGCTGCGGTTCGGGCCGAAGCCGCGCGCGCAGCGAGATCGACGAGATGCCGACGGAGTTCACCGCCGAGATCTGCACGTCGGAGTTGGTGCCCTTGTCGTTGGGCGAGGCCGCCGGGTTGAAGTTGGGCAGCTGGTTCAGGTACGACTCGACGTTGAGGCCGGCCTGGCTTTCCAGGGCAGAGGCATCGACGGTGACAGCGGGCTGTTGGCAACGGCATCGCGACGCGTGATGCGCGAACCGGTGACCACGACCGCTTCGAGCTCGGTGTCGCCCGTGGCGGCAGCGGCAGGTTGCGAGTCCGCGGCGAAGGCGCGAGGTACGTAAGTGCTGGCGGCAAAGCCGCCGATGATCGAAGCAACGGCAGCGCCCACGGCGAGCCGCTGGTAGGGCACAAGTTTCATTAAGAATCCCCCAGGATTGAAAAGTCCGACGAACCAAACGGCCGGACGCCAGCCCAATCGTGACCAGCAGGAAAATTCCGGCTTTCTTGCCAGGCTTCCTTCCTGGCGAGATGGACGCAGTGACTGACAACGACAACAGCGGAATGTTGTTAGCGCTGTCAATTACCAGCGGGCGGCGATGATAGCCGCGGCGCAATCGCGAGAACAAGACCCGGAAGATGCCTATTCAGTGCGCCAGCATTAAGAATCTGCAGAAAATGTAAACGCGCGTGCTGGATCGCATGCGAAACAAAATATTCCTGCACGAAAGCGCAGTTCTCTTCGCGCAATTGTAAGTCGAGGCCTACATGCAAGGCGTTTGTGATTTTTCCTGAAGGCGGCAAACATGAAGTGAACGCGCGCCGTCTTCATGCTACGCACGTGCGGCGCCGCCGCACGCTCATGCCCGTTCGGGTTACAGCTGCGCCAACCCGAGCGCAGTGGCCGGGTTCTTCTTGAACATCAGGTCGAGCTCCGCTTCGCTGAAACCTGCCTTGCGCAGTTTGTTCGCCGCGATCACCAGTGCGTCGGCATGGTTCGGCGTGCCGACCAGGCCGCTGTCCGTGGAGATGATGCAGTGGGCCGCACCCAGCGTGCGGATCATCGTGAGGATCGAATCGCCGTTGGTGCCGCCCAGTTCGTTCTGCACGATCTCGGCGTAGGCACCATCGGCCACCACCTGCTTCATCTGTTCGATGCTCGGGTTGGTGTACTGCGGCCGAGGCCCGGATGCGTGATGACGATGCGCGTGATGCCGCGCTTCTTCGCCTCGGCGACGATCTGCACCATCTCCTTGCTGGTGACGTGGCCGGTAGCGAGAGTCAGGTGGTACTGCGCGATCAGGTCGAGCACCTGCAGCACTTCGGGCAGCAGCACGCCGTCCTTCGAGACGCGCACGAACGGCCGTGCCTGCTTCAGGTACGTCACCTCGTTCTCCGAATCATGCGTCGGCATCCACACGATCTTCGCGTAGCTGCCTTCCACCTCGGCGAAGTAGCGGACCGCGGCGGATTGATGCCGCCTACGGACGTGTTGAGCGCGAGGCCACCGAAGGCTTCGAAGCCTGGCGCGGCGTACTTGCGGATCAACCACGCGAGGCCGGCCGATTCGGACCAGTGGTTCTTGAACACGGCGCCACGCATGCCGCGCGCCTGCATCAGCTTCGCGATCTCGAAGGCATCCCATTGGCGGCCATACGAGTCGGGACCGAAGTGCGCATGGATGTCGATGGCGCCCTTGAGGATGGGGTCATCCAAATGCTGGTCCACCGATTGGCGCGGGGTTGCGTGCCTTGTAGGGTTCCCACGCGGATGTGTCGATGTTCTGGCTGGGCACCACGATGCTCGGTCCCTGCGGTGACCAGGTCACCGCGGGCGCATCCTTCGATGGCGCGGCGGCGTAGCTGATCGCGACGGCCGCGGCGGCCAGCACGGAAAATCCAGCAAGCAGTTGCTTCATTCCCTTCTCCTTCGGAACGCGGGTTTCTTCCGCATCACTGCTGGAGCGGATTGCCGGGCATCTTTGTGGTTTTGCGCGGCGGGCACCGCGCATTGCCGGAAGGGAATCGGGATGGCGGAGGAAGCGCTGCTACTGGCCCTGGCTTTGGGCCTGCAGCGCCGCCTGCTGGCGTGCGAGGCGGTTGCTGGCGCGGCTCATGACCGCTTGCTGGTCGAAGGTGGCCTTGAGGATTTCGAGCTGCCGGGCATTCAGGCTGCTGGCGACGGCGTCGAGCACGCGATGGTTCTTTTCTTCCTGCAGTCGCAGGTTCTCATCCGCGAAGCGCGCCTGCGCGTCCGCGGTGCCTGACCCGATATCGCGTATTGCAGCCTGCATGTCCTGTGTCTGGCGTTTCTGTTCCGCGATCATCGCGTCGGTGAGCGGTTGCATCTGCGCGGCCGTCAGCGGCTGGCCCGCGGCTTCCAGGGTCTGGCTCAATGTGGTCGCCTGCATGCGGCTCATGCGGGTCGACTGGTAATCCTGCCATTGTGCAAATTTCGAGCTGCCGAGCAGCCCGAGCACCGCGTCATCCTGCGCATGCTGTATCTCGTTGCGCGCGCGCATGGACTCCTGCATGGCGGCCTGGTCGACCTGGCCGTTGATGAGCAGCGGCATGGAGGCGGTCTCCATCTGCAGCTGGTAGTCGGCCAGCATGTCGAAAAGTCTGCCGGCTTCATCCGGTGACAGGCCGAGTGCTGCCACGAGGCCCGGATAGGTCTGCGGCAAGGTCAGCCGCGTTTGCGCCAATCGCGCCTTGCGGTATTCCGGATCCTTGAGCATGTCCCGCTGGTTGTTGAGCATCGTCGCAAGATCGGCGGCCTGCGCACGGTTCACCGTGGGAGCTGCCTTGATGGTGGCTGGCTTGCTCTCGCTCGCGACGGTTGCGACTGGCTCTGGCCTGGCAGCCGCGGCCGATTCGGACTGGCGGCTTTCAAGATCGCCCAGTCGTGCTTGCAGGTCCTGCGTTCAATTGCCGTTCGGCGTGCAGGTCCCGCCACAGGATCGCTGCAACGATGCGGCAGCCAGCGCCAGTGCGGCGCACGTCGCCATCAGGTTCCGCATGACAACCCCCCTCGATTTTTATTGTTCCCTTCCGTGGGAAAGCTCGATTGGCGGGTCAGCCTAGTCGTCGCGCACGCAACGGGTCAATGCGGGCGCGATGACTGTGTCGCCGGTCAATGAGTCGCGGCGCTGCTCAGCCCGCGCTTCTCCAGCAGCGGTTCGATCTTCGGCTGGTGACCGGCGAAATCCTGGAACAGCTGCATGGCATCGACGCTGCCGCCGCGCGACAGCAGGGTGTCGCGGAAATGCTGGCCGTTGGCGCGCGTGGCGCCGCCGTGCTGCTTGAACCAGTCGCGGCTGTTGGCGTCGAGCACTTCGGACCAGATGTAGGCGTAGTAGCCGGCGTCATACGCATCGTCGCCCGGCAAGGATGTGGCGGAAGTAGGGCGTGCGGTAGCGCGGTGGCACTGGCGGGAAATCCACGCCATCGGCGGCCAGTGCCTTCTGCTCGAAGGCCATCACGCCGGCAGCCTCTGGCACCTCGGCGGGCCTGATCTGATGCCAGCGCTGGTCGAGCATTGCGGCGGCGAGATACTCGGTGGTGGCGAAACCCTGGTTGAACTTCGCGGCCGCGACCACCTTGTCGAGCAGTGCCTGCGGCATCGGTGCACCGGTCTCGTGGTGCTTCGCGTAGTGCTGCAGGATGGTGGGCCAGTCCGCCCACATTTCATTGAACTGCGAGGGGTATTCCACGAAATCGCGCGGCACGCTGGTGCCGGCGAAGTAGGGATACTTCACGTTCGAGAACATGCCGTGCAGCGCATGGCCGAATTCGTGGAAGGCGGTGACGACCTCATCCCAGGTGAGCAGCGTCGGTTCGCCCGCCGGCGGCTTCGGGATGTTCAGGTGGTTCGCCACCACCGGCCGCGTGCCCATCAGCGTGGACTGCGACACGTACTCGTTCATCCACGCGCCGCCGTTCTTGGATTTGCGCGCGTACATGTCGGCGATGTAGATGGCGAGCGGCTTGCCGTTGGCGTCGAACACGTCGTACACACGCACATCGGGCTGGTACACGGGCAGGTCGGTGCGACGCTTGAAGGTCAGCCCGTATAGCTGGTTCGCGGCGTAGAACACGCCGTTCTCCTCCACGTTCCACAGCTCGAGGTAGGGCTTGAGCTGCGATTCGTCGAAGGCGTATTTCTCGGCGCGCACCTTCTCGCTGTAGAACTCCCAGTCCCAGGGCGCGAGCTGGAAGCCACCGCCTTCGCGGTCGATGACCTTCTGCAGTTCGCCGGCTTCGCGCTTTGCATTCGCGACCGCGGGCGGCGCCAGCTGGCGCAGCATGGCGTTCACGGCATCGGGCGTGCGCGCGGTCTGGTCCTCGAGCTTGTAGGCGGCATGGTTGGGGAAGCCGAGCAGCGTGGCGCGTTCGGCGCGCACTTTCACGATGCGGCTGACCAGCGCGGTGTTGTCGAACTTGCCACCGCGGCTGCCACGCGCGATGGAGGCTTCATGCAGCCGCTGCCGCAGCGGCCGATAGGTGAGCTGCGATTCCAGCGGCTGGCCAGTGGTGTTGAGCAGCGTGAGCACGTACTTGCCGGCGAGGCCGCGGGTCTTCGCTTCGTCCGCGCTCGTTGCAATCTGCGCCGGCGTCAGGCCGGCCAGCTGCTTCACGTCGTCCACCACCACGGCGGAGTCGTTCACCTCGTCGAGCATGTTCTGGCTGAACTCGCTGGCGAGCGAGGCGAGTTCGGTGTTGTAGGCCTTGAGTTTTTCCTTGTCGGCAACCGAGAGCTTCGCGCCGGCATGCACGAAGTCCGCGTAGTAGCGCTCCAGCAGGCGCAGGCTTTCAGGGTCGAGCTTGAGCGTCGCGCGCCTGGCATACAGCGCTTCGATGCGTGCGAACAGCTTGGCGTCGAGGAAGACCTTGTCACGCTGCGCGGCGAAGCGCGGCGCGTAGTCCTTGCGCAGCTGGTTGCGTGCGTCGTTGGTGTCCGCGCTGACCAGCGAGAAGAACACGGTGGTGGCGCGCTTCAGCAACTGGCCGTTCTGCTCCAGTGCCACCAGCGTGTTGTCGAAGGTGGGCGTGGCCGGGTTGTCGGCGATGCGGCGCGCTTCGGCGAGTTCCTGGGCCATGCCGGCATCGAAGGCGGGCGCGAAGTCGCTGTCCTTGATGCGGTCGAACTGCGGATAGTTGAAGGGCAGCGGGCTCGCGGCCGCGAAGGGATTGGACGCAGGCAGCGTGGTGCTGTCGGCGGCAAGTGCTGGCGAAAGCAGTGTGCTCATGGTGGCGATGAGAAGTCCGGTGGCGCGGTGGCTCATGGGGGAATCTGCGTATGCCGATTTGCGTGCAAGCCTACCGCAAGCCGTGGCGTTTTCCGCTGAAAATGCAGGAGCGCGGTAGTAGGCTCGCACAATCACCGCGCTTCGGAGACCGGCCGTGAACAGGATTGCCGCCTTCTGCCTGCTTGCCGTGGCTGGCCTTGCAAGCTGCCACCGTGCGCAACCACCAGCGGCGACTGCGCCGGCGGCGGCGCCCGCCGCAGGCATCGCGTGGTTCGAGGGCAGCGTCGAGCAGGCCTTCGCCGCCGCGAACGCCCAGCACAAGCTGGTATTCCTTTATTGGGGTGCGAGTTGGTGTCCGCCCTGCCATGACCTGAAGGCGCATGTGTTCTCGCGCCGTGATTTCCAGGACAAGCTCAGGCAATTCGTCGCAGTGCCCCTCGACGGCGATGCGCCCGGCGCGCAGCGCGCCGGCGAGGAATTCCATGTGCTCGGCTATCCGACGGTGGTGGTGCTCACCGCGGATCGCAAGGAGATCGCGCGCATCGCGGGTGGCAATGACCTCGCGAGCTATGCCGATGTACTCGATCTCGCGCTGGAGAACGTGCGGCCATTGCCGGAGGTGCTGGCGGCATTGCGCGCCGATGGTTCGCTGGCGCTGAGCGCGGCGGACTGCCGGCGCCTGGCATGGAACGGCTGGGATCTGGATCCGCGCGAGAAGCCCGCGGAGCTCAGCGCCGCGCTGGCGCTGGCCGCGTCGCGCTGCCCGGCAGGTGCCACGGCAGAGCGTGACCGGCTGACGCTGGCGGCCGCGGATCTCGCCGCAAGCGAGGAGCGCAAGGCCATCGAGGCCGGAAAACCCGCCAGCGCACAGCTGTCCGGCCTGCTCGACCAGGTGGATGCGTTGCTCGCCGATCGCGCGCGTGCCTTGAAGTCCGGCGATGCCGTGTTGTCGCTGGGCGAGATTACTTCGTCGTGGCTCGCCTCGCGCGGCCGGCGCAAGTCGACGCGCTGCGCATGAACTGGTTCGCATTGATGGACTCGCTCGAGAACGACGCGCGCTATGGCGACAGCACGCGGCTGGATTCCGCCGCCAAGCGCCTGCTGGCCGCCAAGGCACTGGACAAGGACGGCAGGATTCCGATGCCGTGGCCGCGCAGGCGCGCACCACGCTCGATGCCTATCTGGCACGCGACTACGACGCCGATACGCGCTCCGGTGTCGTGAACTCAGCCGAGTGGGTGCTCACCTATCTCGACGACAAGGCGAAGCTGCGCGCGTTGCTCGAAGGTGAGATCAGGACTTCGAAGACGCCGTACTACTACATGACCGATCTTGCCGACCTCGACGAGGAGGAGGGCGACAAGACACAGGCCTTGTCGTTGCTCGAACAGGCCTATCGCGCTTCACAAGGTCCGGCCACGCGCTTCCAGTGGGGCGCGCTGTATGCCAACGGCCTGCTGCGCATGAGTCCGCAGGATGAGCCGCGCATCCGTGCCGCATTCATCGACGTGCTCGGCGAACTCGAGGGACCGGATCGCATCCACGCGCGGGCACGTGCGCGGCTCGACAAGCTCAACACCGCGCTGGTGAAGTGGTCGGCGGATACGAAGAACGCGGCCACGCTGAAGGTGGTGGCGCAGCGCTGGCAGAAGATCTGCACGGCATTGCCGGAATCCGACCCGGTGCGCACGGAGTGTCCGGGCCTGGTGGCGGCGAAGAAAATCTAGTCCAGCAGGGCGTGGCCCTGCGAATCGTTGCGCGGCGCTTCAAGCGCGCAGTGGCTCTCATCCTTGAGCGCGATGCCGGTGAGCTGGCGGCGGAAGGTTTCCCGCAGCAGCCACAGCAGCTTGAACCCAGCCGCCTCGGCGGTGAGTCCGCCGGCCCGGATGTTGGAGATGCAGTTGCGCTCGCTGTCCCTGCGACCGGTGCGTGGTTCCCACGTGAGATAGGCGCCGAGACTGTCGGCGGAAGAAAGACCGGGCCGCTCGCCGATCAGCATCACCACGGCGCGCGCCTGCAGGATCTCTCCCGCCGCATCGCCAAGCGCCACGCGTGCCTGCGAAGCAAGCAGGATCGGGGCGAGCTTCCATCCGAGCGTACGCAGCTGCGGCAGCAGCGCGGCGATGGTGGCGACGGCATTCGCGGTGACGGCGGTGGAGGAAAGTCCATCGCCGATTACCAGCAGCAGTTCGGGCTTGTCGCCGGCGCAGCGTTGCAATGCCTCGCGCGATGGCGCGTCCAGTTGCCGGCCGAGATCAGGTCGTCGCAGGTAAATGTCGCGATTGGTGGCTTCGCTGGCGATGCGCAGCGTCGGCACTCCCAGCTGCTGCAGGCCTTGCTCCACCGTGCTCCATTCCATCAGCGTGCGCACGGCATCGCGTGCCTGTGCATGCGCCATCGCGAATCTCAGTACCTCGCGCGTGGGCAGGCTGGCGCCCGCGCGACCCAGGCCGATGCGGGCCGCGGTGTAACGGCGCAGCGTCGACCAGGCATCCTCGCTCATGTGGCTTTCCTGCGGCCGAAGCGCGCAGGACGGAGTTCATCACGACCTCGGCTTCGGACAAACCGAGAAGGCGTGCAATGACGAAGTAGGCGACCCCGAAAGTGCCCAGCACGAGTGCGGCGATGACGATCAGGTGCAGCGAAGCCGTCAGCCGCTGTACACCGTAAGCCGCAGCTGCGGCCAGCATTGCCGCAGCCCACATCCTGGCGAGATGCGCGAACCCGGCACCGACATCGCCAATGCGCTGCCTGAGCCGGCCATGCAGCAGCGTCCATTCCAGCCACGCGCCCACCGCCGCGCCGAGCGCGAGCCCCACCGGGCCCAGCGCGATGCCGTCGACCTGCCAGCCCGCGAACGCACCGGCGGGAATGCTCAGCGAGAACACCGACACCGGCTGGAACTGCAGCATCAACAGGAAGCCGCACACCGCCGCCGTGATCACCCGCAGCGTCGCGACGCGCGCCGGTGTCTTCGTGTCGCGCAGCGCGAAGAATGCCGACTGGTAGATGCGCGTGCTGGTCGAAGCGGGCAGCCCCATGCTGTATGCGGCCAGCGTCAGCCACACTGCGATGACATCGGCATGCCCGAATTTGCCAGCGCCGTAGATACCCCCCGACGATCACCGGGCCGAGCAACACGAATGCCACGAAGCTGGGCACGATGAAGAACGACACGCGCCTTCCTGCCGCGACCCGCGCGCGCACGCAGCGCTTCGGTGCCGCCACCACGCTCGCGCGCGAGCTCGGGCAACTCCGCCGCCGCGATGCTCATGCCGAAGAGGCTCACCGGCAATACATAGAGTGTCTGCGCGAACTGGATGCGCGCCACCGCGCCGAGACCCAGCAGGCTCGCCAGATCATGTCGATGTACGTGCTCACCTGCACCACGCCGCGTCCCATGATCGCGGGGCCGGCATTGCGCACCACTTCGTGGAATGCACCATCGCCGCGTCCGCGGTTGATGCGGATCTCGCGATCGAGCTTCAGCACCCACGGCAACTGGATCAGGAACTGCAGCACGCCGCCGACCAGCGCGCCCCAGCCCGCCGCCATCAACAGCCCATCGGGCGACACACGTCCGTTGAATACCAGGAGGCCACGATGATGGCCGCGTTCCACAGCACCGGCGCGAAGTAGGGAATGAAGAACTTGCGATGGCTGTTGAGGATGCCCAGCGCCCAGGCCGACAGCACCAGCACGCCGGTCATCGGGAACACGATGCGCACGAAGCTGATGGTCAGTTCGCGCCGATGGCCCTCGAAGCCCGGCGTGAACACGGTGACCAGCGCCGGCGCCAGCAGGATGCCGAGCAGCGAGATGGCGCCGGCGACGCCGAGCAGCAGCGCGAACATCGCGCCGGCAACGCGGCCTGCTTCCTTCGTGCGTCCCTGGCCCAGCAACTCCGAATACACGGGGATGAACGAAGCACTCAATGTGCCTTCGCCGAGCAGGTTCTGCAGCAGGTTGGGCATGCGCATGCCGGCGGCCAGCACGTCCGCATGCAGACCGGCGCCGAAATACGTGGCGATCACGCGGCTGCGGATCAGTCCGGCGACGCGACTCAGCAGGATGCCGCTGGCGATGAGCAGCGAAGCCGCACGACTGGAGCGTGGAGGCGCCGCAGTGGAAGCGGCAGCGGCTGGAGGGACATCTTTCATGCGGCGCCTGATTCTAGCGGCTCGGCCGCGCGCGTGCCGTCGAGTGCATGCGCCGTTTGCAGCTAGGCGCTTTCTCCCGCTACCGAGGCCAACAGCGCCTGCGTGGGTGCATCGCGCAGCAGCCGGCCGCCGTGGTCGGCGATGCCCATGCGTTCCAGCCAGTCCTCGAATTCGGGGGCACGACGCAGGCCCAGCGTCTCGCGTACATATAAAGAGTCGTGGTACGAGGTGGACTGGTAGTTGAGCATGATGTCGTCCGCGCCCGGCACGCCCATCACGAAGTTCACGCCGGCGGCGCCAAGCAGCAGCAGCAGGTTGTCCATGTCGTCCTGGTCGGCCTCGGCGTGGTTGGTGTAGCAGACGTCACGCCCATGGGCAGGCCGAGCAGCTTGCCGCAGAAGTGGTCTTCGAGGCCGGCGCGGGTGATCTCCTTGCCGTTGTAGAGATACTCGGGGCCGATGAAGCCGACCACGCTGTTCACCAGCAGCGGCCTGAACTCGCGCGCCACGGCGTAAGCGCGCGCTTCCAGCGTTTGCTGGTCCACGCCATGATGCGCATCGGCCGAGAGCCCTGCGCCCTGGCCGGTCTCGAAATACATCACGTTGTCGCCCACCGTCCCTCGCTTCAACGACAGTCCTGCTTCGCGACCTTCCTTCAGCAGCGCCAGTGAGATGCCGAACGAGGCGTTCAGTGCCTCGGAGCCGCCGATGGACTGGAATACGAGGTCAACCGGTGCGCCGCGCGAGATCGCTTCGATCGAAGTGGTGACATGCGTGAGCACGCAGCTCTGCGTGGGATGCCGAGCTTGTCGATCAGCCGGTCGAGCATGTTGAGCATGTCGATGATGGCGTTGACGTTGTCGCTGGCCGGGTTCACGCCGATCACCGCGTCCCCGCAGCCGAACATCAGGCCATCGATCACCGAGGCGGCGATGCCGCGCGGATCGTCGGTGGGATGGTTGGGCTGGATGCGTACCGCCATGCGCCCGTCGAGGCCGATGGTGTCGCGGAAGCGCGTGACCACGCGCACCTTGCGTGCGGCGAGGATGAGGTCCTGGTTGCGCATCAGCTTGGATACGGCCGCGACCATCTCCGGCGTAAGGCCGGGTGCGAGCTGCGCCAGCGACGCTTTGGTGGCTTTCTCAGAAAGCAGCCACTCGCACGACCGTCAGGTGCGCAACGGGTGCAAACGCGGCAGTGTCATGGCGATCGATGATCAGGCGCGTGACTTCATCCGTTTCATAGGGAATCAGCGCTTCGTCAAGGAAGCGGCGCAGCGGTACGTCGGCCAGCGCCATGCGCGCGGCTACGTTTTCCTCCGCGCTGGCCGCGGCGATGCCAGCCAGCATGTCGCCGGAGCGCGGTGGGGTTGCCTTCGCGAGCAGTGTCCTGAGGTCCGCGAAGCGGTAACTCATCTGCTGCCAGTTGCCTGGTACATGCGGCCCAGCATCATCGAAGGCCGCGGGGCAGTCAAAGCCGCAAGGTAGGCGGCGCGAACCGTTGCCAGCCTCCGCGCCATGCGTGGCGCGCAGAAGGCAAGGTCAGGCGCGCGCCACGCGGATCATCGCGGCGAGACTTTTCTCCACGTCTTCGGCAGTCGTCGCCCAGGAACTCACGCTGATGCGCATTGCCGTGCGTCCTTGCCACACCGTGTTGCCGGCCCCAGCACGTGCCTTCACGCTGCACGGCTGCGATCACCGCCAGCGTGCGCTCCGCCGAACCGAAGGACACAGCACCTGGTTCAACACCACTTCGTTCAGCACTTCGAAACCGGCAGCGGTGAGGCCGGCCGCGAAGCGCGTGGCATGCGCGCAGCAGCCTTCGATCATCGCGGCGACGCCGCTGCGTCCCAGTGTTTCGAGCGCGGCCCAGATATCCACGCCGCGCGCACGGCGCGACAGCTCCGGCGTGTAGTCGGAAGGATTGCGCTGCGTGCCCGCGGTGGGCAGGTATTCCGCGGTGATCGCCATCGCGGCGCGCAGTGCGTCGGCATCGCGCACGAAGGCCACGCCACTGTCGTAAGGCACGTTCAGCCATTTGTGCGCATCGGTGGCCCATGAATCGGCCAGCTCCGCGCCCGCGGCGAGGTGCGCGCGCGCTGGCGCGGCGCGTGCCCACAAGCCGAAGGCGCCATCCACATGCACCCCACGCGCCGGCGGCATGCGCGCGTTGCGTGATCTCCGCGATGGGATCGAAGGCACCGGTGTTCACATTGCCGGCCTGCACGCACACGATGGAGGGGCCGCTGATCGTTGGCAGCGCGTCCACGCGCATGCGGCCCTGTGCATCCACCGGCACGCGCGTGACGCGCCTGCGACCGAGGCCGAGCACGCCGAGTGACTTGAGCAGTGTCGGATGCACTTCCTCGCCCACGATCACCGTGATGGGTGGTGCGCCGAACAGGCCATCGGCCTCCACCTGCCAGCCGGCATTGGCGAGCACGCGATGTCGTGCGGCGGCCAGTGCAGTGAGGTTCGCCACCGTGCCACCGGTGATGAAGGCCCCCGCGGACTCATGCGGCAGATGCAGGACATCGAGCAATCGCGCCAGCGCGGCCTGCTCGATGTGGGAAGTGCCGGGAGTGGACGCATACAGCGCGCTGTTCTGATCCCACGCGGTAGTGAGCCAGTTGGCCGCCAGCGCCACCGGCAATGACCCACCGATGACGAAACCGAAGAAGCGCGGACCAGCCATCGCCATCGTCGCGGGCGATACCAGTTCATCGAGTCTGTGCGAGCACGCCGGCCGCGTCCTGCGGATTTTCCGGCAGTGGCGCATCCAGCGCGGTGAGCCGCTCGATGGCCGCAGGCATGGGCGACACCGCGCGTTCAGGCAATGCGGCGAGATAGTTCTGCGCGCGAGCCGCCGCGTCAGCCAGCAACTGTTCGCGGCTGGATGACGCGCTCATTCAGGCGGCCTGCTGCAACTTGCGGCGAGCCGCCACGGCATTGGCCAGCGCATCGAGCACGCGCACCGAGCTGTCCCAGTCGATGCAGCCATCGGTGATGCTCTTGTCCGTATTCCAGCGGCTTGCCCGGCACCAGGTCCTGTCGTCCGGCTTTCAGGTGGCTCTCAACCAATCACGCCTGAAACGCGCGTGCTGCCCGCCTCGATCTGCGCGCCGATGGCCGCCGTGACCAGCGGCTGGTTCTCCGGCTTCTTGCTGCTGTTGCCATGGCTCGCGTCCACCATCACGCGTGGCGCAAGGCCTGCGGCCGTCAGCTGCTCGCACACGCCGCGACACTGGCCGCGTCGTAGTTCGGCGTCTTGCCACCACGCAGGATCACATGGGGCAATCGGCATTGCCGCTGGTCGCCGCGATGGCGGTCTTGCCATCCTTGGTCACGGCCAGGAAATGATGCGGATGTGCCGCGGCCTGCACGGCGTCGATGGCGATCTTCGCGTTGCCATCGGTGCCGTTCTTGAAACCCACCGGGCACGACAGGCCCGACGCCATCTCGCGATGTACCTGGCTTTCCGTGGTGCGGGCACCGATGGCGCCCCACGCGACCAGGTCCGCGAAGTACTGCGGCGTGATGATGTCCAGGAATTCACAGCCCGCCGGCAGGCCGAGGCGGTTCACATCCAGCAGCAGCTGGCGCGCCAGGTGCAGGCCCTTGTTGATGTTGAAGCTGCCGTCGAGGTCCGGATCGTTGATCAAGCCCTTCCAGCCCACCGTGGTGCGCGGTTTCTCAAAATAGACACGCATGATGATTTCGAGCGAGCCTGCATGCCGTATGCGTTCTGCAGCGAGGCGGCGCGCATAGTCCATCGCCGCCACCGGATCGTGGATCGAGCAGGGCCCGATCACCACGACGAGGCGATCGTCCTCGCCGCGCAGGATCTTCTGCACCCTGGCGCGCGAACCGGTGACCGTCGCGGTTCGCGACATCGTCGCGCGGGCAGTCCGCCAGCAACTGCGCGGGCGTCATCAGTTCCTGCATCGTGCGGATGCGCAGGTCGTCGGTACTAATCGTCACGGTCCACTCCTCGTGCAAAAAAAAAACCGCCAGTGCTGCTGGCGGTTTTCGTGGGTTCCTTTCGGAGTTGCGTCTAGCGCGCGCCCAGTCCTTCCGCCTTGTGGGCTGGAATAAAGAAGTACTGCCAGTAGCGGTAGCGGGCGCAATTCATGGGGCCACGGTACCGGAGGGTGCGTCGGGCTGGCAAGGGGGTGGGCCACAAACCGGTCGGGGCGGGCTACACTTCCGGCCTCAATCAAGGAGGGGAACACAATGAAAATCCGCAATCTGGTGCTCGCTTTGGCCGCTGCGCTGGTAGCGCTACCCGCCCTGGCCGCTGCCGCCGCCGGCATCGACGGCAAGTGGAATGCCACGGTCGACAGCCCGATGGGCGCGGTCAGCCTGGTCATGCAGTTCAAGAGCGAGGGCGAGAAATTCTCCGGCACCATCACCACCGACATGGCCGGGCAGGCGCTGCCACCGGCACCGATCTCGGAAGGGCTGGTAAAGGGCGATGACATCACCTTCAAGCTGTCCTTTGCGATGGCACCGGACCAGCCCGCCATCATCATCAGCTACAAGGGCAAGTTGAAGGGCGATGAGCTGACGCTCACCAGCATCATCGACATGGGCCAGGGACCGCAGGAAACCCAGCTCGTCGCGCATCGCGCCAAGTAATTTTTCTTCACCGGGCCCGACTTGACCGGTCGGGCCCGTTCGGGTCCCATGGCAGGCCTTGTCCAGGATGGAGTGGCTGTCATGATGTCGCGCTTCGCAATCCGCACTTTCTGCAGCGTAACGCTGCTCTGCCTGGCAGCTACGGTTGCAACGGCACAGGCACCGACACCCGCGCCCACCGCAGGGCAACTACGCAAGAAGGCCCTCGCCGGAACCACCGCGCCGGTGAAAGTCACCGAGGTCGAAGGCATCACCGAATACCGGCTCGCCAACGGGCTGCGCGTGCTGCTGTTTCCCGATCAGTCCAAGCCCACCGTCATCGTGAACATGACCTACCTCGTCGGCTCGCGCCATGAGAACTACGGCGAGACGGGAATGGCACACCTGCTCGAGCACATGCTGTTCAAGGGCACCAAGTCCCAGCATCCCGACATCGGCAAGGAATTGAGCTCGCGCGGCATGCGCTTCAACGGCAGCACCTGGCGCGACCGCACCAACTTCTTCGAGCTGTTCCAGGCCAACGACGAGAACCTCGACTGGGCGCTGTCGATGGAAGCCGACCGCATGGTGAATTCGCGCGTCCGCGCGCAAGGACCTCGACACCGAGATGACGGTGGTGCGCAACGAATACGAGCGCGGCGAGAACGACCCGCAGAACGTGCTGCTGAAGCGCTTCGAGAGCATCGCCTACGACTGGCACAACTACGGCAACGACACCATCGGCAATCGTTCCGACATCGAGAACGTGGAGATCGCCAACCTGCAGGCCTTCTACCACCTGTATTACCAGCCGGACAACGCGGTGCTGCTGGTGGCCGGCAAATTCGATCCGAAGCGCGCACTGGAGCTCATCAACAAGTACGAGGGCGCGATCCCGAAACCCACGCGCCAGCTGCCGAAGCTCTGGACGGTGGAGCCGACGCAGGATGGTGAGCGCAATTTCGTCGTGCGCCGCTCCGGCGACTATCAGCTGCTTTACGTCGGCTACAAGCTGCCCTCGACGCTGAACGTGGATTCCGACGCGCTGGGTTTCGCGCTGTATGCGCTGGCCGATACGCCATCGGGCCGGTTGCACAAGGCGCTGGTCACCACCGGCAAGGCCACGCGCGTGTTTTACGACTACGAAGCAGGCATGGACAGCTCGATCGGCATCATCGGTGCCATCGTGAAGAAGGGCGATCCGGTCGAACCGGTGCAGGCGGAGATCATCAAGCAGCTGGAAAGCTTCAAGGACAACCCGCCCACCGCCGAGGAAATGGAACGTGCGCGCATCGAATCCGACAACAGCGCGGAGCGCGTGCTCAACGACCCCGAGGTGATCGGTCGCGAGCTGTCCGAATACATCGCCCTCGGCGACTGGCGCATGTTCTTCCTGTCGCGCGACCGCACGGACAAGATCACCGCGGACCAGGTGCGCGATGCGGCTGGCAAGTACCTGCGCCGTGACAACCGCACCGTGGGCCTGTTCCAGCCGGAGACCAACCCGCAGCGTGCCGAGATTCCCGCGCTGGTGAGCGCGGCGGACCTGCTGAAGGATTACCAGCCGAAGGCCACGACCTCGGTTGCCGAGGCCTTCGATCCCAGCCCCGACAACATCGATGCGCGCACCAAGCACGTGACCACCCCCCTCGACGGCATGAAGGTGTCGCTGCTGTCCAAGAAGAACCGCGGCGAGACCGTGTTCTTCTCGATGAGCCTGCCGGCGGGCGATGCCAGGTCGCTGACCGGCCAGCGCGCCGCGGGCACGCTGGCAGCTGCCATGCTGATGCGCGGTACCACGCGCTACAACCGTGAACAGCTGTCGGATGAATTCTCGAAGCTGAAGGTGAGCGGTGGCGTCAGTGGGCGCGGTGCCAGCTTCCAGACCACGCGCGCGAATCTCGTCGCGGCCATCAAGCTGGCCGCGCATGTGCTGAAGGAGCCTTCCTTCCCGGCCGACGAGTTCGAGCAGCTGAAGAAGCAGCAGATCACCGGCATCGAATCGCAGCTCAGTGATCCGCAGCGCATTGCCGTCTCCACCATGCAGAAGCACTTCAACACCTGGCCCAAGGGTGATCCACGCTATGCCCCTTCATTGCAGGAACAGCTGGATGACCTGAAGGCGGTGACGCTGGATGACGTGAAGCGCTACTACAAGACCTTCTACGGCGCCGAGCGCGCGCAGATCGCCGTGGTCGGCGACTTCGACGAAGCGGAAGTCACCAGGGCGCTCACGGATTCATTCTCAGGCTGGAAGAGTGGTGCGCCGTATACGCGCATCACCGATGATTTCCACGACATCGCCGCGCTGAACCAGTCCGTTGAGACTCCGGACAAGGAGAACGCGATATTCCTGGCACGCGTCAACGCGCCGGCCAATGAGGATGATGCCGACTACGCGGCCTGGTACGTGGCCGACTATATCCTGGGTGGTGGTGCAGGCTTCGATTCACGCCTCACGGCGGCCATCCGCGTGAAGAACGGCCTGAGCTATTCCGCCGGTTCGCAGATCTCCGTCGGTCGCTTCGACCATGCGGGCAACTGGCTGGGCTATGCCATCGCCGCGCCACAGAACGTCGCGAAGGTGGAGAGCGTATTCAAGGAAGAGCTGGCCCGCTTCCTGAAGGATGGCATTACGCCGGAAGAGCTGGCCAAGGCCAAGTCCGCCATTGCGCAGCAGGACCTGCAGGAACGCGCGCAGGACGATGCACTGGTGGGCGCGCTGCTCGCCAACATCGACAGCGGTCGCAGCTTCGCCTGGGACAAGGCCTTCGATGCGAAGGTGCAGGCGCTGACGCCAGCCGATGTGCTTGCCGCCGCGCGCAAGCACATCGACCCCGCCAGAATCACCATCATCAAGGGCGGGTGATTTCGCGAAGGCCGCGAAAGCGCCCTAGGCAACGCCACCCGCCTGCCGCGCCTTCATCGCATCGGTGAATCGGCGCAGCAGGGTGGGGAAGTTGTGGCGGTCTTCGGCGGACCAGTCGCCGATGAGTTCGCCCAGCAGCTTGCGGCGTGCCGCGGTGAGCGCATCCACGCATTGCCTGCCACTCGCCGTGATCACGGCGGCGCGCACGCGCAGGTCCTCCTTGCCGGAGGGGCGGCGCACCAGCTTCAGCTCCTCCATCTTTGCCAGCTGGCGGCTCACCGTGGAGGGGTCGCGTCCCACCTGGTCGGCCAGCTGCGCGACGCCCATGTGCACGCCGGCAGCGGCCGCGGCGCTGAGTCGTACCAGCAGCGGGAACAGCGCACGGTCCAGCGATACGCCTGCTGCGCGCAGCAATGACTCGTCCTGGCGCGGGCTGTTCAGGCAGCCGGTGAGGTCGATGAGTGCCGCCACGATGGCGTCCACATCGCGTGTACTATACATGCTTTACTCCGTCTCCAGCCTGTGGCAATAATGCGTGTATGATACACGAATCAACTCGCAAAGCCGGCGGCGCGCGCAAGCTGCTGCTCATCATGGGCAGCACGCGTGCCGGGCGCGTCTGTCCCGGCATCGCCGCCTGGGTCGCGGGCCTGTGCCCGGCGGGCACTCACTTCGGATGTGAAGTCATCGATCTCGCCGCGTGGTCGCTGCCGATGGATGATGAACCGGCGATACCCGCGCTCGGGCCTTACGCCCAGTCGCATACGCGCGAATGGAGCGAATGCGTCGCGGCCGCGGACGCCGTGATGTTCGTGACGCCGCAGTTCAACTGGGGTTATCCGGCGGTGCTGAAGAACGCCATCGATCATCTCCACAAGGAATGGCGGCACAAGCCGGTGGCCATCGTCACGTATGGCGGGCATGGCGGCACGCGCTGCGCGCGGCAGCTGCGGCGCGTGGCGAGTTGCCTGCGGATGCGTGTCGCGCCGACTGCACCGGCATTGCTGCTGCCCGATGCAGTGATCCGCGAAGGCGCGGCGCTGGACATCGAACGCGATTTCGCGCGGCATCGTGGATCGGTGCGGGCTGCGTTCGAACAGCTGGCAAGGATCGTCGATGGCCGCGAGAGTCTGCTCGCGCGCTTCAGCCGCAGATCGCGTGCACTGCTTGCCGCCGCGACCTGAGAGCTGCTGTTCGCTAGCGGATGTCCCGCGCCTGGTCGGACATCCCCTGCTCGAAGGTACTCCAGCCCGAGTTGAGCCCGAACGGGCAGCGATGGAACACCGCCTCGATGCGGCGGATCTGCCCGTTCTCCACCTTGAAGAGTTCGGCGATCTGCCAGGTCCAGTTGATGTTCGCGTGGTCGAAGAAGGTGAAGGCGAACACGATGCCGCGTTCACGATCCACCGCGACGAAGCGGCGATCACGCACGCGCGACACTACGCCCTTCAGCGCCACCTCGAACTGCTTCTTGCAGCCGAGCACTTCGGTCTGGCCAGTGACCGGGTTGCGCGCCGGCACGTTGGTGGCGTGGTTACCGTTCTCGTAGCGATCGCAGTCGTCGGTGAAGGGGTAGTAGCCCTTGCCGTCGTTGTCCTGCAGGCCGGAGAAATAGAAGTTCGCGGTGCGGATCATCTCCGCGCGCGAGGCACGCTGCACCTCGGGGATCACTTCGCCGAACACCGCGTTCGGCGCGCCCAGCTTCTCGACGCGCTCGCCGGTTGAAGTTGGCCGCGTGGCCGGTCGCTCACCATTGCTGGTGAGCACGCCTTCGGGGCGGATGGCGAGCTGTTCCACCTCGGTGATCCTGCCGCCGACGATGCGCAACCGCAGCGCCAGCGCCACCACCAGCTCCTGACCCTTCTCGCGTTCCCGCACCGTGCCGATGAAGGCCACCTGCTGCGTCTCGGTATCGGGTATGTAGAATTTGTACGTGCCCTTGCCGGACATGCGCTGCCACAGGCCTTCGCCACCTAGCGGCAGCTGCGCGCCGTTCTCGGTGAACTTCACGTCGCGCGCGAACAGCGCGGGATCGACGCGATCCGCATCCATTGCGTCGAGGTAGCGATCGACGAAGCCTTCGAGGCAGGCGCGGTCGCAAGCCGGTTTGGGCGACTGCTGGGCGGTAGCGGTGAATGCGACGCCCAGCAGCAGCGGGACAAGGCGTCGTGCCGCTACGGCACTCACCGCACGTCCTGCGGTTCCTCGGAGATGGACTGCTCGTAAGTGCTCCAGCCGGACGGAGTGCCGAATGGCGCACGCTGGAACACAGCCTCGATGCGGCGGATCTGGCCATCCTCGACCTTGAAGAGTTCGGCGATCTGCCAGGTCCAGTTGATGCGGTAGTGATCGAAGAAGCCGAACGCGAACACGATGCCCCGCTCGCGGTCCACCGCCACGAAGCGCCGGTCGCGGATGCGATCGACGATGCCCTTGAGTCCGGTCTCGAATTGCTTCTTGCAGGCACCCAGCACCGGTTGGCCGTTCTGCTGCTGCGTCGTGATCATGCCGTTCTCGAGGCGCAGGCAATCGTCGGTGAACGGGTAGTAGCCCTTGCCATCGTTGTGCGCGAGGCCGGAGAAATAATAGTTCGCCGTCTTGATCAGCTCTTCGCGCGTGGCGCGCTTGTTCTCGGGAATCGTCGCGAAGAATACATCGGCGGGCTTGCCCAGCTTGTCCACCGACTCGCCGGTGCCGGGGCGCGGCGGCGGAGTGGGCGCTGCAGCCGGAGCAGGAGCTGCATTGCCGGCGGCGCCAGCCGCTGCCGGACGCGGCGCACGGCCACTCACCGACTGCGTGTTGTCCGGACGGATGTCGAGCTGCTCGACCTGGGTGATCTTGTTGTCCACGATCTTCAGGCGCAGCGCGAACGCGGCCAGCGTGCCGTCGGTAGTGGTCTGGCCGCCGTAGCGCAGGGTGCCGATGAAAGCCACTTGCTGTGTCTCGACGTCCGGTACGTAGAATTTGTACTGGCCCCTGCCGGACATGTCGTACCACAGCCCTTCATGGCCGAAGGGCAAGCGGATGCCGTTCTCGGTGAAGATCACGTTGCCTGCGAACAGGTCGTCGGACACCTTGTGCGCCTGCATGGCATCGAGGTACTTGTTGACGAAGCCCTCGAGGCAGTTGCGGTCGCAGGGGCCGGTCTTCGCCGGCGGATTGGTGACGGCGGAGGCCAGCATCGGCAGCGCTGCCAAACCGACCAGGCAAACCAGGCGTGCGGTCTTCATCGAGGAACCCCCTCTGCTTTTGTGTGGCCGCATTATGCACGCCGCGTCGTCGCGGGCGTCAATTGCGCCGCGGCGCGCGGTTATGTGTCGATGCAGTGGGCCTTCATGGCTGCAATGATTTGCCCTCGGCATCGAAGGCGCGCCAGGCATGCGCCGGCAGTGCGATGGCGATGCGCTTCGCGCTGCTGTCGGTGCCGCGCACCGCGGTGACATCCACGGCCTCAT
Source organism: Pseudomonadota bacterium (assembly GCA_037200665.1). Classification (GTDB taxonomy): domain Bacteria; phylum Pseudomonadota; class Gammaproteobacteria; order Steroidobacterales; family Steroidobacteraceae; genus ZC4RG30. The sequence continues at coordinate 51,400 of JBBCGD010000005.1, forward strand.
CGCGGAAGTTCTCCACGATGAACGTGCCATTGTCGTAAGCGAACAGGCTCACCTTCGACGGCGCCTCGAGCCTGACCGGCAACTGCAGGCTGAGCACGCGGCGGATTTCATTGAGTGCGGCGGCGGGATAGTCGTAGAAGGCCGCGAAGTTTTCCCGGCACCACCAGCACGTAGAGATGTCCCTTGGCGTAGTCGGCGTCGTGCAGCAGCGGCCAGCCGTTGTCGCCGTCGAGGGCCGACACCAGTTCCCAGGAATCATTGGTGCGATAGGCCAGCTGCGGGATCAGCACCGGCTTGTCGGAAGTGCTCACGCCACCGCGGCCGGCGAGGAACTGCGAGACCAAGGCCACGCGATGGGTGACTTCAATCTCGGCGATGCGTCCGATGCCGCGTGACTGCAGCGCGCGCAGCAGGCCGGATGTGATGACGACGGATTTGCCGGTGCGCACGTGCTTCTCGATCCTGTCGACGATCTTCGGATCGGCCGCGGCCTCTTCGGTGAGCAGCACCAGCGCATCATCATCCGGGAAGCGCGGCACGATCTCCATCGGCAAGCCGATCATGCCGAGGAAACTCTGCAGGTGGTCTTCGCCAACGGAATGAAAGGGCTTGTAGCTGCGCAGCGCGATGGGCCTGCCGAGCTTGCCCAGTATGGGATCCACGGCGTCGAAGGCGCGCTTCGCGGCGGCGGTCGCGGGTTCGGGTGCGGTGGCTCCCGGCGCAGCGCGACCCAGCGGCCTGCTGATGCTGCTCCAGTCGAACAGTGTCACCTGCGCACCGGACTTCGCGAACAGCGTCACCCACAGCTGCTCCGCATAGCGCGGATAACCCGTGGAGCCGAAGGGATCGACCCAGCCACCGCCGTTGCGTCCCGGTGCGATGTTCTCGAAGTAACGCATGATCGAATAGCCGTGGTACGGCTGCAGGTGCTGCGCGGCGCGTACGGCATCGCGCGTTTCGGTGCCGGTGTAGATGCCGTCGAAAACCTTCGGGCCCGTCTCGAGGTTGAAGCCCAGCGCCTGGAAGTGCTCGTACCAGTTCGGGTACTTGATGATGATCCTGACCTTCGGGTTCACGCGTTTCGCCGGGCCCCACCACGAGGTCGCGTCCCGCTTCGGTCATCAGCGCGAGGCGATGTTCGGTCCAGCCCTGTCTGCCGCGAGCCTTGATGTCCGCTTCGGTCTTGGCGCTGGTGAAGAAGAAATCATCGAGGATCACTTCGTCGAAGTGCCGCGCGGCGGTCTCCGCGATCATCTGCGCGCGCTTGCGGTCCGCCGGTGTGTCGTACGAGAAAGTCTGGAAGCGGTTGCCTTCATTGATGGTGAAGGTGATGCCGCCGGCCGTCTCGACGCCATGTGCCTTGAAGAAGGCCTTGGCGGCTTCGATGGTCCTGTCGTCCGGCATGGTGCCGTCGCGATGTACTTCGAGATAGACCTTGTCCACATGCACCGCAGACGAGATGCGCTGCCATTCGCTTTCGAGCCATGCCGGGTCCGACATGTGTGCCACTTCCTGTGCGCGCACATACACCGCGACCTTGAAGTTCTCGTAAGCACCAGCGATGCCGCTCCAGGCTGCGAACAACGCCAGCAACGCGCCGCGTAACGGCTTTCCCATCGTGACCCCCTTGATGCTTATGGTGTGGCATTGTGTACCATCCGGGCGGCAGCGAAGAAGAAGGGGAGTAATGACTCAGGAACGCAGTCCGCTGCTGGCTCCGGGCAGCTGGATGTCGATCGGGCTCATCTATCTGTATGGCGTGCTGTCCTCGGCATCGCTGAGCAAGATCATTCCCATCCTCGGCGATGTCGGCGCGCATCTCGGCGCAACACCTGCGCGCTTCGGCCTGCTCATTTCGCTGATGACGGTATTGCCCGCGGTGCTGGCTTCGGTCGCGGGTTCCATCATCGACCGGTTGGGAGCTCGCAGTACGCTGCAGCTGGTGGCGCTGGCCGGTATCGCGGTGAATGGCACCTACCTGCTGGCGGATTCACTCGGCCTGTTCATGGCGATCCGCGTTGTCGAAGGCCTGATCGCGGTGGGTGCGTATGCCGCCGCGCCTGCGCTCATCATGGCGACCGCGTCGCCAGGGCGGCGGGGACGAGCGATGGCGGTGTGGTCGACGTATTCACCGGTGGGGGTTTCGACGGGGTTGGCGCTGTCCGGATCCTTCGCGGGAACGGCGGAGTGGCGCGGCGGCTACCTGCTGCATCTGGCGCTGTTCGCGTTGCTGGCGGTCACCAGTCCGTTGTTGCCGCGGATACCGAAGGTGGTGGCGGCGAGGAGTGCTGGTTTGTTCGATGCGTGGACGCAGGCCGGGCCGCTGCGACTGTCACTGGCCTTCGCGATGCTGATCGTGATGGGCTTCGGGCTCACCACCATCTATCCGGAATGGTTCGCGCTCCAGCATGGCGTGCCGGTTGGCGATGCGTCGAATATCTTTTCCGTCGTCACGCTGGTGATGATTCCAGCAGGCTTCACTGCGGGAGCGCTGCTCGCGCGAGGCTGGCGTGATGCGTATCTGCTGGCAGGGCTGATGGTGGTGGCCATCCTCATCAGCATTCCGATGTTCGTGCCGGGGCTTGCGGAAGGTGGTCGCATCGCCGCGATGCTGGCGTGGATGGTGGTGCAGGGCGCGGGCATCGCCGTGGTGATGGCGACGTTGCCGCGCGTGGTTGCGAATCCCATGCAGGGTGCGGCGGCAGCGGGGCTGCTGAGCCAGATCGCCGCGATCGTGACTTTCGTTACGCCGCTGGTATGGCAGCCGCTACTGCAGTCGCGCGCGTGGCCTGCGTTTGTTGCGGTGGTGGCATGCGCTGCAGTGGCTACGTGGCTGGTGTTTCCGCGACGCGCGGTTGGCTGAGCTCTTCCAGTGCATGATCGAACACCGGGACCTGCCTTGGCGGTTCCACCAGGTTCGGAATCAGGTCGTAACGACGCGTGAGCTGCACGTCGATCTGCGAGAAGGCATTCTTGAAGGTCGTGACAGCGGCAGGCATCGCGCGCCGTGTACCATGAAACCCGGCGCAGGTACGATGATGACCTCATGGAACTCTGGATGCAGTCGCAAATGTTCATTGGTGGCAGGTTGATCGACTGATGACGCGGCAATCGGCGCCTGGATGGACGGGGTTCTGGCGGGCCCTCGGGCAGCGGCACTTCAGCCCGTTCAAGACCTACGTGAATCGCGAGCGGCGAACGGTCGTCGTGCTGAATCCAAAGGTCGGAACCAAGAGCTTTCGCCAGATACTGACGGACGCGTTTGCGTGAACTGCGGGGCGTCACCGATCCGAGCGAAGGGCGCTATCGCCTTTTCAAGAAGGCACGGGAGTTCCAGTTCGCACCCATTCGCGACTACGCGCATGCATTCCGTTTTCCGGCGGAATACCAGTTCTTCTGTTTCGTACGCAATCCGTATGCGCGATTGCGTTCCGCCTGGCAGAACAAGTTCGCCTACGGCCATGAGCTGGGTTATTCGCGGAGCATCCGTCGGCGCGAGCTGCCACGACTGCGGCGCTTTGCACGCGCCAGGGACTTGCCCGGCGGCATCGATGGCGCGGCGATTCCGTTCACCACCTTTCTCGAATATGTGGAAAGTGCACCAGCGGGTCGGCGCGATCATCATTGGGACGAACAGCACTTCGTGCTGCTGATGGATCAGATCCGCTACGAGCAGTGTTTTCGCCTCGAATTCGAATTCGAGACGGGCATGCGGCGAATACTCGAACGCCTGGGGCTCACGGGCCCGGCTGTCGAGCAGATGTTGGCCACGCGCAAGAATGCGAGCCCTGCGCAGGAAGCGCCGGTCTACACCGAAGACCTGGCCGCGCGCGTGTACCGACTCTATGCGCGCGATTTCGTCCTGTTCGGTTACGCCGAGGATTCCTGGCGCGGCTTGTGATTGCGAACTATGCCGTCGCGCAGCAGCGCGACGTGCTGCAGCGTCAGCTGTGCGATTCGTTCGCCACTCGCATCCGCCTCCGGTGTGTCGTCCAGGAATGGAAACATCAACAGGCCGAGCAGTGAATCGGTCAGGTAGTCGGGCGAAAGGTCAGCTCGCAATGCCTGCATGTTCTGTCCGCGCACCAGCAGTTCGCGCAAGCACGCACGCAGCTGGTTGCGCAGCTTCAATGCCGCCGGCTGGTGCAGCCAGATACAACGGCGCAGCAACGGATCAACAGCCAGCAAGGAGCAGGCCCCGCTGCATCAGGAAGGTGATCGCGAGCTGTGGTTGTCCCGCGCGTGCGCTCGCTGCAGTCACCAGATCCTCGATGCGGGGTGCAATACGTTCCGTGAGCAGAGAATCGATCAAGCCTTCTTGCGAACCGAAGTAGTAGTGCGCCAATGCAGGGGTGACCTCGGCCAGGTGTGCTATCCGCCGCAGCGTTGGCTCTTCGGGCGAGTCGCCACTGATCAATCTCTCTGCAGCGCCAAGAAGGCGATTTCGGTGATTGCTCCGAGTGTTTGCCGACGGCCGGCCCGGTCGACGAGTAGTTGGAATGGCACTGCTCTTCATAATTAAATTAAGTATAAATAAAATTACTCACAGGAAGTTTTCCGACTAAGTTCGGGCTCCAATACTAAAATGGCTATGGGTGAATTATTGCACCCGGCAGTCTATTGCCAAGACGAGTGGCTATCGCTCATCCTTCGTTGGACGAAGATGCTCCGGCAACGAACCGGGGTCTGAATGGCATGGAGAGGGGAGTCACATGGCTTTGACGTTTCGCCGGCTCGAAGTGTTCGTGGCCGTTGCCGAGGATGGGAATTTCCGCAAGGCCGCGGAGCGATTGGGTATTAGCCAGCCGTCTGTGAGTTCGCAGATCAAGTCCATGGAGCGGTATCTGGGATACCAGCTCTTTGAGCGACATCGCGGCGCCTTGGCATTGTTGTCTGCTCAGGGCAGAAGTTTCCTTGCGCAGGCGCGTGATCTCGTCGCTGCCCAGAATGCGCTGACGTCTGCGCGCGTAGGAGGCAATCGCCTCGTGCCGCTGCAGCTCAAGGTGCTCATCGGCCCATTGCTGCTGGAGCGGTGCGTGGAGCCTGGCCTCGCCACCTTCAGGCACGCAAACCCGCATATAGACCTGCAGGTGCAACCTTTTTCCTCGGGCACCGACGCGGAAGCGGCTTTTCACCGTGGTGAGGCCGACGTGATGCTCTACACCGGTGCCTTGCCTGATTGCGCAGACGGGGAGACGGCCGAAGTGATCTCACGGATCAGCTGCTCGCTGTACGGCGCTCCAGCGCTCGTACGGCCCGTCCTGCAGGGACAGAGGGCTCTGGATGAACTGCCGTTCCTTCTGCTGGCCGAGCATTTCCGGATCACGCAGTGGACCCTGGACCAGTTCGCCCGCAAGGGCGTAATTCCCCGCCAGATCGTCTCGCCGCGCCCCCAATCGCTGGATCATCTGTTGCAAATGGTTCTGGCGGGGGCGGGGTGTAGGGATGTTCTTCGACATCGAAATCGCTTCCCATATGCGCTCGGGCCGGGTTTTGCCGTGTGGCCCAGCACTGGATCCGGTTTCGCGTGTGATGGTGGTAGGGCCGCGAGCCAGGGCCGCTGACGCAGCACCGTTGCTCGCCTTCCTGCGCACGGCCGTGCGCAAGGACGACGAAGCCATCGCGACGCAACACGCTCGCCTGGGCCATCCGGGACTGTTGGTTGGTGACGACAGCCTCGCGCGCCTCGTCGGGTTGTGACTCCACACAACAAATTTGTCATTTCGCGGCCGGGGAGCCTCGTGTATAGTCTCGACCTGAGATCGGCGGTGTTTTCACCGTCCGCGTCTCGATAGTCGTGGAACAAGACCCCCCGTTTCCACGTTATATTTTAGCCCCGCCGCAAGGCGGGGCTTTTTTTTGCGTGCGCACAATCTGGACGCGGCGTATCGAAATTACGGAGGCATTTTTCCATGCGTATAGCAGTGCCCCCGCGAGATCAAGAATCGCGAATATCGTGTCGCACTCACGCCGGCTGGCGTGCGGGAGCTGGTCGCTGCAGGCCATGAAGTCAACGTCGAGCACGGAGCCGGCGAGAGCGCCGGCTTTGCCGATGCCATCTACATGTCGGCAGGCGCGAAGCTCGAGCCGGACGTGGAGAAGTTGTTCGCTTCGGCAGAACTCATCGTCAAGGTGAAGGAGCCACAGGCGGAAGAGTGTCGCCGGCTCCGCGCGGGGCAGGCGCTCTTCACCTACCTCCATCTGGCGGCGGACAGGCAGCAGGCTGAAGCGTTGATGGCTTCCGGTGTCACGGCAATCGCCTATGAAACCATCACTGCAACGGACGGCAGCCTGCCTCTGCTCGCACCGATGAGCGAAATCGCCGGGCGCATGTCGGTACCGGTCGCCGCGCACTGCCTGATGAAGGCGCAAGGCGGCGCGGGATTGTTGCCCGGAGGCGTGCCCGGCGTACCACCTGCCAGATTCGTGGTGCTGGGTGGAGGTGTTGCCGGCAGCCATGCCGCGCGCATGGCACTTGGGCTTGGCGCCGAGGTGACGGTGGTAGATCGATCACTGCCACGCCTGCGCCAGCTCGCATCCGAGTTCGGCTCGGTACTGCGGACGGAATATTCGACGCGCGATGCGGTGGAACGACTCGTGCTGGCCGCCGATGTGGTCATCGGTTCCGTGCTGATCCGTGGCGAAGCTGCGCCCCGCCTCGTGACGCGGGAGATGGTCGCCGGCATGCATCCGGGCGCGGTGCTCGTGGACATCGCAATCGACCAGGGCGGTTGCTTCGAAACCAGCAAGCCGACCAGTCACGACGCACCGACGTACATCGAAAGCGGCGTGGTCCACTACTGCGTCAACGAACATGCCGGGGGCCGTGCCGCGCACCTCCACTGCTGCACTGACCCACGCAACGCTGCCCTATATCCGGCAACTCGCGGACAAGGGCATTGCTGCTGCACTTACCGCCGATCCGCATTTCCGGCGCGGCCTCAATGTTGCTGACGGAGAAATTCGCAGCGAACCGGTGGCGCGGGCACTGGGGCTGCCATTGCGGCCTTGACGCGAATTCCCTCCCGCATTCGCGGTAGGGAAAAATGGCCGGGTTCCGGCTCGCTGCAATCTGTCGCAATCGTAGGGATTGCCTCGCGACGAGACCGGAAGCTACGTTAGCGGCGATGCCAATCGCCAGCACGACCACGGATATTCACAGCTTGCCTTCAGTCGCTGCCTGGATGGTGAAGTGGCAGCGTTGGTTGCTGGCCCTGATCTATGTTCCCGCATACGTCGCGCTCGACTGGATCAGCTACATCCAGCCTGTGTTGAAGCTCGGCATCACGCCATGGAGTCCGCAAACCGGACTCACCGTCGCGTTCCTGTTGTGGAATGGTCCGCGCTGGGCGGTCTTCACGGCAATCGCGGCATTTCTCGCGGAAATGCTGGTGCGTGATGGGCCGGCGGGCGTTGCATGGCTGGTACTGGCTTCCGTGTGGATCGCTGCGAGCTATGCGTTGTTTTGTGCCGTGCTTGGTCTGTCGGTGGTGCGCAATGCCACGCAGGCGCTGGCGCCGGCCGTGCGCTTTCTGCTCGCAGTGATCATTGCCGCGATGTTTGCCGCCTTCGGCTATGTGGGTACGTTCGTGCTCGCTCACTCGCTGCCACTGTCTTCCATAGGCGGCAGTTTCGTCCGTTACTGGATCGGCGACGTGAATGGCATATTGATGCTGGCGCCCTTGCTGCTGGCATTGCCCCAGGCGCGTTCTGCATTGAGCGCGCTGCGCGCCAACTGGCCGCAGGCGGCGGCGCAGGTCTCGGTGCTGGTGCTCTTCATATGGCTGCTGTTCGGCCTCGATGATTCCGACCCGCCTGCGCTTCTTCTATCCGGTGTTCGTGCCCATGATCTGGATCGCGGCTACGTGGGGCGCCTTCGGGGCATTGCTCGCTGCGCTCACTATCCAGGTCGGCATAGTCGTGGCCATGAACGATGCGCCGACAGGCGCGCCGCTGATCGATCTGCAGATCCTCATGGCAACCCTGACGTTGACCGGACTGCTGCTGGGAGCGGTGGTAGCCGAACGCGCACAAGCGCGCAGTGAAGCGCAGGAACGGGAGCGCCAGCTCGCGCGGGCCATGCGCTTCGCCGTTGCCGGCGAGCTGGCCTCGGCACTCACGCATGAGTTGAACCAGCCGATGACCGCGCTGGTTTCCTACCTGCAGGCCTCGCAGATCATGTCCGTGCCTGCCGCCAGCACCGATACGCGCCTGTCCGACACGCTGTCCAAGGCGACCAGGGAGGCGATACGTGCATCCCGCATGCTCAGCCGACTCAGGGATTTCTACCAGGGCGGCGGTGGCGGGCAGGGACCGACGCAGCTCCCGGCCTGCTGTGCGTCGGTACTGGAATCACTGGGCCCGCGGCTGCGCAGCCAGGGGATTCGCCTGCAACTGTTGCTGCCGCAAGACCTGCCGCAGGTGCGGGCCGATCGCTCACAGCTCGAGGTCGTGTTGCATAACCTGCTGGGCAACGCCATCGATGCACTGAGTGCGGCGGCGCCTGCCAATCGCGAAGTGCGACTGCGTGCGGAGCAGGAAGGTGCTTTCGTGCGGCTCGCGGTGGAAGACTCCGGTCCGGGCGTTGCCAGTGAGGCGCTCGGGCAATTGTTCGAACCATTCAATACCACCAAGCCCGATGGCATGGGGCTGGGCCTGACCATCAGTCGCAATCTGGTGCGCGCGCAGGCGGCGATCTGCTCTACGGCCGCGGCGACCAGCTGGGCGGTGCCCGTTTCGAGCTACGACTTGCCGCTTCGCGTAGGATCTCGCCATGCAACCAACCGTGTATTTCGTCGATGACGACGCCTCCGTACGCGATGCGCTTTCGCTGCTGCTGTCGCTGAAAGGCTTCCTGTCGCAGGTATTCGCCAGCGCCGAGACTTTCCTCGAGACCTACCGTCCGGAATGGCGCGGCTGCCTGCTCACCGACCTGCGCATGCCCGGCATGAGTGGCATCGAGCTGCAGCAGGCATTGGCTACGCGCGGTGCGACGCTGCCGGTGGTGGTGCTCACCGCGCACGGCGACGTCGCCACCACGCGCGCCGCGATGAAGGCCGGTGCCTTCGATTTCCTCGAAAAGCCCGTGGACGACCACATATTGGTCGATGTACTCAAGAGTGCCATCGCCTATGACACCGAGACCCATGGCGTCGAGCGCGGCAAGCATCGTGCACGCGAACGCTTCGGCCGTCTCACGCCGCGCGAGCGCGACGTCGCGCAACTGGTTTCAGAAGGCCTGCAGAATCGCGAGATCGCCGTGCGGCTGGGCATCAGTCCGCGCACCGTCGAGGTCTACAAGGCGCGGATGATGGAGAAGCTCGACTGCCGCAACCTCGCCGAGGTGCTGCGCCTGATGGCCGACGTCGAACCGGTCTAGAATCCGGCGCACTTTCGCAGGGGGAAGGCATGGCACGCACAGCCGAAGAACAGCGCAATCTCGACCTGGTACTCAGCATGTACAACGAAGTGCTGGTGCCCTTTGATTCGTCCAAGGTGGATCGCTACATCTCGCCCGAGTACGTGCAGCACAGTTCGCTGGCGCCGCCTGGCCGCGCTGCGCTCAAGGAATTCCTGGATTTCATCCGCCAGCGCTCGCCCGATGCGCAGGACGCACATCAAGCGCAGCTTCGTCGATGGCGACCATGTCATCTGCCATGTGCACGTGATCCGCCATCCGGGTGACCCGGGTCTCGCGGTGGTCGACATCTTCCGCGTCGCCGGCGGCATGATCGTCGAGCACTGGGACGTGCTGATGGATGTGCCCGCGAAGCCGGTAAATACCCTGCCGATGTTCTGAACCATGAGCAGCGCGATGAAGCAGAGATTCGAAAACAAGGTGGTGCTGGTGTTCGGCGGCAACAGCGGCATCGGGCTCGCCGCAGCCCGCGACTTTGCCGCGGAAGGTGCGCTGGTCGTCATCACCGGCCGCGATGCGCAGACGCTCGAGGCAGCAGCCAAAGAGCTGGGCAGCAATGCGCTCGCGATCCGCTCGGACATTTCCGACCTCGCCGCGCTCGATGACGTGTATGCGCAAGTGCGCGCACGCCATGGACGTCTCGACGTGCTGTTCGTGAATGCCGGCATCGGTGGCTTCGTGCCCATCGCGGCGGTCACCCCGCAATTCTGGGACAGCGTGCAGTCGGTGAACCTGCGCGGCTGCTTCTTCGCCGCGCAGAAAGCATTGCCACTGATGGGCCAGGGCGGAGCCATCGTGTTCACCGGTTCCATTGGCAGCCAGCTGGCCGCGCCAGGCAATGTGACCTATGCCGCCGCCAAGGCCGGCCTGCGCGCAGTGGCGCGCAATTTCGCGGCCGAGCTGCTGCCGCAGGGCATCCGCGTGAACATGGTCAGCCCGGGCGCCACTGAAACACCGATCCTCTACCGCAATCCCGGCATGGACGACAACGCCGTCGCTGGCCTGCGCCAGATGATGATCGCCAACACGCCGATGAAACGCATGGGCACGCCCGAAGAGATCGCGCGCGCGGTGCTGTTCCTGTGTTCCGGCGAGGCGAGCTTCATCACCGGCATAGACCTGTTCGTGGATGGCGGTGTCATCGAGCTCTGACGCCGGCCTGGCCGGCTTCGTCGAATCCCGCTTCGCGCAGCTTGCCGAGCAGGCGCCACGCACCATGGCGCTGCTGGATGCGCAGCCGGCGCTGAGGGTGGAAGCCGCGAACGTATTGCTCGGCAGCGACTTTGCATTGCGCGCGATGCTGCGCGATGACGGCCTGCTCGAAGCGCTGTGGGGCAGCGGCGCGCTTTCCGCATCACGCGGGCCCCATGACTACACCGCACTGCTTGAAGTCCTGCATCCCGACCAGACCACGGTCGAAGCCGATGCGCTGCGTTCACTGCGCCAGCTGCGCACGCGCGAGATGCTGCGCCTCGCTTGGCGCGACCTTGCCGGCAGCGCCGCCGTGCACGACACGCTGCGTGAAACTTCCTGGTTCGCCGACAGCGTCATAGCCGCGGCCACGCGCATGGCCGCAGCGCTGCTGGTGCCGCGCCATGGCAGGTCGCCACATGCCGGCGATGAACTCATGGTGCTCGCCATGGGCAAGCTCGGCGGCAGCGAGCTGAATTTCTCCTCCGACATCGACCTGATCTTCCTGTACCCGCGCGGTGGCGAAAGCACCGGGCCCGCGGCGCTCGATCTCGGTGAGTACTACACGCGCCAGGGCCGGCTGCTGATCCGGCTGCTCGACACGGTGACCGAAGATGGCTTCGTGTTCCGCGTCCGACATGCGCCTGCGGCCGTTTGGTGAATCCGGTCCGCTGGTGGCGAGCTTCGCCTTTCTCGAGGATTACCTGCAGGTGCACGGCCGCGACTGGGAGCGTTACGCCTGGGTCAAGGCGCGCGCGCTCACGGCCGTCACGGAGTTCAAGGCATTGCGCGAGGAGATGCTGCGTCCCTTCGTGTACCGCCGCTACCTGGACTTCGGCGTGTTCGAATCATTGCGCGAGATGAAGGCGCTGATCAGCCGCGATGTGCAGCGGCGCGATCGCGCGGGCAGCCTGAAGCTCGGCACCGGCGGCATCCGTGAGATCGAGTTCATCGTGCAGGCCTTCCAGCTGGTGCGCGGTGGCCACGACCGCGCGCTGCGCGAGCAATCGCTGCTGACCATGCTGCCGCGGCTTGCCGGCGCGCGCCTGCTGCCGCAAACGGCCGTGCGGGAGCTGGGGCAGGCCTACGATTTCCTGCGTCGTGTCGAGAACCGCGTGCAGATGCTGGATGACGCACAGACGCATGAGCTGCCGCCGGATGCGCTGGCGCGCGCGCGCGTCGCCGCCGCACTGGGCCATGCCGATGTCGCTGCGCTCGAAGCGGAGCTGGCCGTGCTTCGCGAGCAGGTCGAAGCGCATTTCAGGGCGCTGTTCAACAGCAGCGTCGCGCAACCCACTGCGGTGGATCTCGCGGCATTGTGGGAACCGGCCCTGGACCGTACGCCGCTGGTCGAACAACTCGCGCGCTTCAACGACGACGGCGCCGCGTTGCTGGTGCAACTCGAAACCCTCATCCAGGGCGGCAAGCTGCGTCGCCTGGATGAGATCGGTCGGCGGCGCCTCAAGCTGCTGCTTGAACTGCTGCTGGCCGAACCCGATGCGGCGCGTGAGTCCGACACATTGCGACGTGTCTTCAACGTGCTCGAAGCCATCGGCCAGCGCTCGGCGTATTTCTCGCTGCTGGTCGAGAACCGGCGCGCGCGCGAACGCCTGGTGGATATCTGCCGCAAGGGCGACTTCCTCGCCGCGCAGCTGGCACGCAATCCCGTGCTGCTGGATGAGCTGCTGGACGAACGCTGGCTGACGGCGCTGCCGGACCGCGCCACGCTGGCTACGGAACTCACGGTGCGCCTCGCGGAAATACCCGCGGACGATGTGGAGCGCGTGGTGGAGCAGCTCGCCCGTTTCAAGCAGGCCGCCGTGTTCCGCGTCGCGCTGGCGGATCTTTCTGATCGGCTGCCGCTGATGCAGGTCAGTGACCAGCTGACCGAGATCGCCGGCCTGATCCTGGAAAGCGCGATGGCGCTGGCCTTGCGCCAGACCACCGCGCAGTACGGCGAGCCACGTTGCACGGAGGCAGGCGTTCGACGCCCCGTTGCCATCGCGGCGCTGGGCTACGGCAAGTTCGGTGGTTTCGAACTGGGCTACGCCTCGGACCTCGATCTCGTGTTCCTGCACGACAGCGCTGGCGAGCAGCAGGAGACCGATGCAACGACGCCCGTGGACAACCAGGTGTTCTTCCTGCGATACGCGCAGCGGCTCATCCACCTGCTCACCATGCATTCGCCGGCCGGGCGTGTGTACGAGATCGACGTACGGCTGCGTCCTTCCGGCAAGGGCGGCATGCTGGTGACCAGCATCGACGCCTTCCGTCGCTACCAGTTCGAGGAGGCATGGACCTGGGAGCACCAGGCGCTGCTGCATGCCCGTGCCGTGGCCGGCAACGCCGCGCTGATGCCGCGCATCGAAGCCGTGCGTGTCGAAGTGCTGGAAGATGCGGTACGTCGTGCCGACCTGCGCGATGAAGTGCGCAACATGCGCGAACGCCAGCGGCGTGAACTCGCGCAGGGCGGGGAAGGGCGCTTCGACCTCAAGCACGACCGCGGTGGCATCGCCGACATCGAATTCCTGGCGCAGTACTGGGCGCTGCGCTGGGCGAAGGAATATCCGCCGGTGGTGCATTTCCCGGACACCATCCGCCAGCTGGAATCCGTGGCATCGGCCGCGCTGGTGCCGCAGGAATCGGTCGATGTGCTGGTCGCGGCCTACCAGCGCTACCGGCTGGTGGCCCACCGCCGCGCGCTGGAAGGCCAGGGCGCAACGGTGGATGCCGCCGACTACGCGGTCGAACGCGAGGCCGTTGCAGTCATCTGGCGCGCCACGATGGAACAGCCCCTATAATCGCGCCCGTATGTCGCAAACCGCTCCCCTGCTGCCAGCCAACGCTTCCCGCACCTACGAAGTCGAGGAGTCGGACCTGCCGTTGTCCTGTCCCATGCCGGAAATGAGCTTGTGGAATTCGCATCCGCGCGTGTTCCTGCCCATCGAGGAAACCGGCAGCGCCAAGTGCCCTTACTGCGGCGCTGAATACATCCTGCGCCGCTGAATCCTTCGTCCACGGCCTCGCTTCGAACCTGCCGGCCGTGTTGAATTCCGATGAACCCTCACCGCTGAAGTTGCTGCGCACCGCCTTGCGCGGTCCGAAGGGCCAGGGGGCGCTGTATGCGAATGCAGCCGTACAGGACGAAGTCACCGTGCTGTGGTTCGAGCCGCGCTACTGGATCAGTCGCGAAGCGGTGGTGGCACGCCACCAGGGGCGCAATGGCATGGCGCTGGTATTCGAGCGCGGGGGACGGCGCTACGTACTGCGCCACTATCGGCGCGGCGGACTGGCCGCGCGCTTCAGCCATGATGATTATCTCTGGCTGGGCCCGGCGCGAACGCGCTCGCTGGCCGAGCTGCGACTGCTGTTGCGACTGCATGCCGATGGCCTGCCCGTGCCACGACCCGTCGCCGCGCGCTATGAACAATCCGGCATCGCCTATCGCGCCGACCTCATCACCGAGGAGCTGCCTGAAACGCAGACACTGGCGCAGTGCCTTGCCGAGCGCGAACTGGGCCTCACCAGCTGGACGGCGATCGGACGCTGCATCCGCCGCTTCCACGACTACGGCCTGTGCCATGCCGATCTCAACGCGCACAACATCCTGCTGCGCGGCGAGGAAGAAGTGTTCCTGATCGATTTCGATCGCGCCGGCCTGCGCGCCAAACCCGGCCTGTGGCGTGATGCCAATATCGCGCGGCTGCGGCGCTCTCTCGATGCGCTCGAGGATGTCTCGGGCGAACGTCGCTGCGGCGACATCGAATGGCAGTGCCTGCTCGCGGCGTGGCTGTAGCTCCGGCAGCACACTGATGCCGCGCTGGCTGTATTCGCTGCTGCTCTACTGCGCGCTTCCCTGCGTGGCGCCCTGGTTCCTGTGGAAGAACCGTCGCGACAACCAGGCATGGGGCGGACTGCGCGAACGCCTGGCGTTCGGGCTCGTGCAACGTGCCGACCATCCGCTGTGGCTGCATGCGGCATCGGTGGGCGAGATGCGCTCGCTCGCGGTACTGCTGCGCCAGTTGCATCGCGCAGGTTTCCCGCTGTTGCTCACCGTGGGCACGATGACCGGTGTCGCGCAGGCGCGCGCGTTTTATCGGGATCTGGCCAAGCCACCGCGTCCTGAACGGCGTGGCCTCAGTGTGCAAGCCGCACCCTGGGATCTTCCGTTCGCGGTGCGCCGTTTCCTGCGCGCCAACCAGCCACTCGCCGGTGTCTTCGTCGAAACCGAGTTGTGGCCGAACCTCATCGCGGCTGCGCGGCACGCGAATGTGCCGCTTTGCCTCGTGAGCGCGCGGCTCACGGAAAGATCGTTGCACGGCTACCTGCGCTGGGCACCCCCGGTTGATGCGCGACACGGTGTCTTCCTTCACCAGCATCGCCGCGCAGAGCGAGACTGATCGCGAGCGCTTCGTCCGCCTGGGTGCGTCGCCCGCAACGGCCAGCGTGGGTGGCAGTCTCAAGGCCGAACTGGAACTGCCGCCCGAGATCGGCAAGCTCGGCGCAGCCTGGCGTGCGCAGTGGGCGGCACGACGCCCGCTCTGGGTTGCCGGCAGCACGCACGAGGGCGAGGAGTTGATCTGCCTGGTCGCGCAGCGTCCGCCTGATGGCACTGGCGCGTGAGCTGCGCACCGCGTCGCCGCTGCTGGCACTGGCGCCGCGCCATCCCCAGCGTTTCGATGCAGTGGCGCGTGAGCTCTCTGCCACGGGGTTCAGCTTCGCGCGCAGTACCCAGCCGTCTGCGCCAACCGCAGCTGCGCCCGATGTGCTGCTGATCGACGAGATGGGCGCGCTGCTGGGCTGGTATGCCGCCGCCGATGTGGCCTTCGTGGGCGGCAGCCTCGTGCCGGTCGGCGGCCACAACCTGATCGAACGGCCATGCTGTCGAAACCGGTACTGGCTGGTCCACACGACTCCAATGCGCCCGAGATTGCGCAGCGACTGCGCCAGGCTGGTGGATTGATCGTCGTGCAGGAGCAGGCGAGCTGGCTGCCCGCCTGGCCGAACTACTTGGGGATCCGACTGCCGCGCGCCTGCGTGGCGCCCAGGCCAGCGCCGGTGCGCTGTCGGAAGAGCTGGGCTCGCGGCGCGCGCTGGAGCTGATCGCCCAGCTGCTCGCCGCGCGCGGCAGCTGAGGTTTAGTGCGGGGCCGGCGTGGCCGGCGTGACCGTCGGGGTGGTCGAGGGCGGCGTCGCCGTGATGGTCAGCAGTTTGTTGATCTCTTCCAGCGTGCTGCGATCCAGGTCGCCCCGAGGCGAGGCGCAGCGAGATCAGATTGTTGAGGTAGGAATACTTGGCGGCCGAGTAATTCACCTCGGCCTGGATCAGCAGCTGGTTCGAATTCAGCACGTCCACCTGCGTGCGCGTGCCGACGTCGTAGCCGGCCTGCGTGGCCGCCAGCGCCGTGCGGTTCGATTCCAGCGCCTGGCGCAACGCCTGCACGCGGGCGATTTCACTGATGACGCCGAGGTAGGCATCACGCGCCTGGCGCTCGGTATCGCGCGAGGTGCGCTCGAGGCGCTCCTTCGCGGCGATCCACAGGTACTGGGTCTGGCGCACGCGTGACTGTGTCACGCCACCGCTGAAGATCGGCACGCTGAGTTGCAGCGAGACCGACTTGCCGTCGGTCTGCAGATCGTCCTGGCGCAGGTCGGAGTGCGTGCGACCGAGCACCAGATCGACGCTGGGCAGGTGGCCGCCGTAGCTGCTGGTCACGGCATCGCGCGCGATGTCGGCCGAGAGGCGGCTCGAGATGAGCGAAGCGTTCTGCTCCATCGAAGTCTTCACCCACTGCTCTTCGCTGGCGGGGTTGGGCGTGAGCAGCGGCATGTTCTCTGCCGGCTCGTTCAACGTGATCGGCTTTTCGCCGATGATGGCGCGCAGCTGTTCCTGCGCGCTCGACAGCGCGCGCTGCGCGGCGATCACCTGTGCGGCGGCGTTGTCGCGTGCGGCGCGTGCTTCCTGCACGTCGGTGATGGCGATCAGGCCGACATCAAAGCGGCGTTCGGCCTGCTCGAGCTGGCGCGAGTACGCCTCGCGGGCCGCGTCCTGCGCGCGCACGTTGTCCTGGGCCTGCAGCACCGCGAAGTACTGCTGTGCCACGCGCTGTGCCAGCGACTGCGAGGCTACGAGGTAGTTGGCCTCGGCCTGCGCCACGGTGTCGCCGGCGGTACGCAGCGCGACCCAGTTCTGCCAGGAGAACACGCTCTGGCGCAGCGACAGGCTCCAGCCGTTCGTCGTCGACCATTGCGTGCCGGCGGCGGTGGGATCCGGATCGACGTAGTTGGTATCGGTGCGGGCTCGCGTGGTGCTGGCGGCACCGGAGATCTGCGGCAGCAACGTGCCGAAGGCCTGCGGCCGCGCTTCGCGCTGCGCCTTGCGGGTGGCCTCGGCCTCGCGGATCTGCGGATCGTTCTGCAGCGCTTCGTCGTAGACGCCCAGCAGGTCGGCGCTGAAGACCGGCAGCGAGGCGGTCAGCAGGGCGACGGTGGCGGCGATGGACCAGGTGTTTCCGCGTTTCATGAGACTGTTTTCCCGATTCTTGTTGGCGTTGTGACTAAGAGCGCTTTCCCTGCCGTCGGTTCCCGCTCGACGCTAGAACACGAAATGGCTGATCGCAACGGTGTTATCGAGTGGATCCACCACGGTTTCGAACAGGCTGTGCACATCGCGCAGTTTTTCACTGTCCTTGCGGATCAGCCGCGCCTCCATCACCGGCGCTTCGCCGCTGATGACGAACAGCCGGCCATGCGGTGCCAACAGTGATTCGAAGCGCGCGTCATAGCGCGGCAGCGAACCGGTTACCACGATGACGTCCCAGCTGGGGCGCGTGGACTTCCACGTGAATACGTCGGCTTCCTCGACCTCGACATTGCCGATGCCGGCCGCCTTGAGATTGCTGCGTGCCTGGCGCGCGAGCGCGGGGCGGATCTCGAGGCTGTGCACCTGGCTGCCCAGCAGGGCGAGGCAGGCGCTGAGGTAACCGGAGCCGGTGCCGATTTCCAGCACATTGTCCGTACGCCGCACGGTCACTGCCTGCAGGATGCGTCCCGCCACCGTGGGCGTGAGCATGTGCTGGCCATCGCCGAGCGGAATCGCGAGATCGCCATAAGCCGCGCCAATCCATGCGCCCGGTACGAAATCCTCGCGCGGCAGGCGTTCGAACACGGCCAGCACTTCGGGTGGCAGCACCGACCAGGCGCGAACCTGCTGGTAGGTCATCTGGGTACGGGCGGTGGAAGCGGCAAGCATGGCGGTTTGACAGGATCCGGAAGCTGCGGGACCGGCAGAATATCAGGTAGCTGATCTTTTTTCTCTAAAGGTCGCTGCGATCCTCGAGAGCGCTTATGTCCAACCTGACCGTTGCTAAACAGCGACTAGGCTATTCTGCCACGCACGCACGGTTCCCCCTCCGTCGCCATTTTCCAAGGAAGACATGTCGCTGGTGGGCTTACTGAGCCTGATTTCTGCCCTTGCCGCGCTGGTCTTCCTGGCCTGCTGGCAGGCGGTCCTGCGCCGCAATCGCGAGTTGGCCGGGCAGATCGAGCGGTTCAATCCAGACCCTATCCCGGCCGCATCCACGAAGAATGGGGCGACACCTGGCGAGTTGTTCGCGATGGTTGGCGATCGCGTGCATGAAATAGTGCTGCTGCACGGTGAAACGATTCTGTACGCGAACCCCCAGCTTGCAGACCTGCTCGGAATCGATCGCCTGTCGCTGGTGGGTCGATCGCTATCCGAATTCGTGCCGGCCAACCAGGTGGACCTGGTGGCCAGCAGCCTGGTGCGTGGCCTCGCCGGCGAGGCGAGCCCGACGCGTTTCGAAGTGGACCTGCTGGGCTCGCTGGGACAGATGGCACGCCTGGAAATCGGCCTCACCCGTACGGAATTCGACGGCGCACCGGCGTTGCTGATCAACGGCGTGGAAGTGATCCCGACGATGACGTCGCCGATGCTCACCGCAAGCACCGGCATGTTCGAGATTGGCGGCCGATCGCGCGCACGCCTGGCACTGGAAGCCCTCGGTGAAGCACTGCTGACCACCGAGGCCAGTGGTCGCATCGACTATGCCAATCCGGCCGCCGCTGCCTTGCTGGGCACGGATACGGGCAAGCTTACGGGCCGTTCGCTGGACGAGGTCATCCAGCTGGTGGATGAAACCGATCGCAAGCTGCTGAAGGATCCGATCGACCTCGCACTGCGCGGTACCCCCACGATCTCTTCGGGCCGACGTGCTTTCGTGCTGGCGCGTACCGCTGGCGCCGAGCGTTCCATCGAGCTCACCGCCTCGCCTCTGCGCAGCCGCGACAATGGCACCGAGGAAATCACCGGTGCCGTAGTGCTGTTGCATGACGTGACCGAACTGCGTGGCATCACCCGGCAGATGTCCTACCAGGCGACGCACGATGCCTTGACCGGCCTCGCCAACCGCCGTGAATTCGAGCGCCGCCTTACCGATGCACTCGAGACCGCCCATCGCGGCGATGCGCATCACGTGCTGGCCTACATCGACCTCGACCACTTCAAGGCCGTGAACGACAGCGATGGCCACCAGGCCGGCGACAGCCTGCTGCGCGAAGTGGCCAAGCTGATGCGCGAGGCCGTGCGCGACACCGACACCGTGGCGCGCATCGGCGGCGACGAGTTCGCATTGCTGCTGCCGGGCTGCCCGCTCGACCGCGGCCGGAACATCGCCGAAGACCTCGCGCGCAACGTGGGGCAGCACCGCTTCGTGTGGAAGGACCAGATCCACCACATTGGTGCCAGCATCGGCCTGGTCGAACTCGCGCGCGACAGCGGCGGTGTCGAGGAGACCCTCGCTGCCGCCGATTCCGCCTGCTACGTGGCCAAGAAGCAGGGCAACGGCCGCGTGACCGTCTACTCGGCGCGCGATGAAGTGGCCGCGCGCCAGAACGGCGACATCCACTGGCTGCGCACTCTGCAGGCGGCGCTGCGCGACCACACCTTCCGGCTGTACTGGCAGCCGATCATGCCGGCCTACGGCACCAATGGCGGCGGGCCCGCGATGGAAGTGCTAGTACGCCTCGCTGATGAAAAGGGTGCCGAACTTTCACCCACGGCGCTGGTGCGCGCGGCCGAGCGCTATCGGCTGATGGGACTGGTCGATCGCTGGGTGATCCGCACCACTTTCACCGCGCTGGGTCGTGGCGCGATCGCATTGCCCGCCGGACGCACCATCGCCATCAATGTCTCGGGCCAGACGATCGCCGATGGTCAGTTCCTCGACTTCGTGGTCGAGTGCTTCGATCGCAGCGGCGTCGAACCAACGCAGGTGTGCTTCGAGATTTCCGAGGCGGCAGTGGCGTCGAACCTGGATGCCGCGCGTCGCTTCGTCGGCGTACTGCACGGCATGGGCTGCCAGTTCGCGCTGGATGATTTCGGCAGCAACCTCGGCTCGTTCTCGTCGCTGAAGAACCTGCCGATGGATTTCCTGAAGATCGATGGTTCCTTCATGCAGAACCTGGCACGCGACAGCGTCAACCAGGCCATGGTGGCGGCGACCATCAAGCTGGCGCGTTCACTGAACTTCAAGGTGATCGCGGAACAGGTGGAGGATGCAGCGGGGCTCGATGCTGCGCGCAATGCCGGCGTCGACTATGTGCAGGGCTATGCCGTCGGAAGACCGAAGCCGCTGAACCTCGCGGCCTAGCGGCCAGCTCGCGATCTGCGCATGCCCAAGCCCGGGCATGGCTGGACTCAGGTGCCACGAAACAGTCTGCATCCGACTGCATGCGAGCAACGTATATCCCACGTTGCACCCGCCAGCCGGTCCTTCCACGGTAGGAGGATTGTCAGAATCCTCGTACATGCTGGCGGCATCACAGGAGAGACTCCATGCGCCACAGCGTGCGCCTCGCTCGCATTTTCGTCGTGGGCGCATGTTGCTGCATGCCGCTTCTCGTCCAGGCCGGTGGCGTGCCGGGAGAACTGGATGAAGTCGTGGTCACCGGTTACAAGATCGGCGGACTCGCCGGCGCGGTGACTTCGGCGACGGAAGGCACCGTGCTCGGCGAACAGCTGGAGACGCGTCCCGTGCTGCGCACCGGCGAAGTGCTCGAGGTCGTTCCCGGCCTCGTGGTCACGCAGCACAGCGGCGATGGCAAGGCGAACCAGTATTTCCTGCGTGGTTTCAACCTGGACCACGGCACCGACTTCGCGAGCCGCGTCGAAGGCATGCCGGTGAACATGCCGACACATGCGCATGGCCAGGGCTACAGCGACATCAACTTCATGATCCCCGAGCTGGTGGATCGCATCGAATACCGCAAGGGCACGTACTACGCGGAGGAGGGCAACTTCTCCGCCGCGGGCGCGGTGGACGTCACCTACCAGCGCGCGCTGGATCGTCCTTTGCTGACGCTGGGCGGCGGGGAGAACCGGTTCGGTCGCGTGCTTGCCGCCGCGTCGCCCGAACTCGGCAATGGCAACCTGCTGATGGCCGTCGACGCCGATTACAACAATGGTCCGTGGGATCTGGATGAGCACTTCCGCAAGTTCAACGGCGTGCTGAAGTATTCAGGCGGGGACCCGACCGCGGGCTACGACGTCGAAGCCATGGGTTACCAGGGTCACTGGCGTTCCACCGACCAGATCCCGCTGCGCGCCGTCGATGACGGCAGCATCGACCGCTTCGGCAACATCGATCCCACCGATGGCGGCAGCACGCATCGCTACAGCTTGTCCGCCGCGGGCTGGGGACGGCTGGGCGAGGGCACGCTGCGCGCCAGCGCCTATGCGATCGACTACCGGCTCAACCTGTTCTCGAACTTCACCTATGACACGGATCCGGTGCATGGTGACCAGTTCGAGCAGTACGACCGTCGCCAGGTCTACGGCGCAGACACCAACTGGCGGCGCGAGCTGTCGATGTTCGGCCTGCCCGGGCATTTTGGTACCGGCCTTCAGGCGCGCGTCGACGACATCTCGCCCGTCGGCCTGTATCACACGGTGGAACGCCAGCGTTATGGAACCGTCCGGCAGGACGATGTCACGCAGGCAAGCTGGGCCGGCTGGATGAGCCAGGACCTGCAATGGACCGACTGGTTGCGCACCGAACTCGGCCTGCGCTTCGACAGCTTCCACTTCAAGGTGGACAGCGACCTCGCCGCCAACAGCGGCACGGCCAACGACCACATCACCAGTCCCAAGGTCTCCGTGGTACTCGGCCCCTGGGACCAGAACGAGTTCTTCGTGAACTGGGGCCGCGGTTACCACAGCAACGATGCGCGCGGCACGACGATCACGGTGGATCCAGCCGACGGCGTGACGCCGGCGGACAAGGTCACGCCGCTGGTGCGCGCCACCGGCAGGGAGATCGGCGTACGCAGCGCGACACTCCCGCAGCTGCAGCTGTCGGCCTCGCTGTGGCAGCTCGACATCGCCTCCGAGCTGCTGTTCACCGGTGACGGCGGTTCAACCGAAGCAAGCCGCCCGAGCCGTCGCACGGGCGTGGAGCTTTCCGCCTACTACACGCCGGCCGAGCACTGGATCGTGGACACCGACGTCGCCTTCGCGCGGCCGCGCTTCACCGATGACGATCCGGTCGGCAACCGCATCCCCAATGCGGTGGAGCGCGTGATCTCATTGGGTGTTTCCTATCGGGATGCGCATGGCTTCTTCGGTGGCGCGCGCCTGCGCCACCTCGGGCCCGCCGCGCTGATCGAGGGCGACACCGTGCGCTCGAAGCCGACCACGCTGGTGAACCTCGATGTGGGCTACCACATCACGCGGAACCTCAGCGCTGCAGTGACGGTGCTGAACCTGTTCGACGAAAAGGCCAACGACATCACCTACTACTACGAGTCGCAGCTGCCGGGCGAAGCGGCGCCGGTGGGCGACATCCATTTCCATCCGGTGGAACCGCGTGAGCTGCGTTTCGCATTGACCGCGAAGTTCTAGCGGACAACGCGCTCGAGTTACCGTCCGGCCGCGTTGCGCACCACGAACTTCGCGGTTACCGGTGCCGCGTTCTGGAACAGCAGCCTGACAGTCACCTCGCCACCAACCTTGAGCATCGGCTTGGCATCCATGCACATGAGATGGAATCCGCCGGGCGCGAATTGCACCTGTGCGCCAGGCGCGACGGCCACCGTCGCCATGTCGCGCATTGCACTGACGCCAGCCTTGTCTTCGCTGCGGTGGATCATCAGCGTGCCGCAGGCCGGACTGTCCGCTCCGGTCAGCGTCACCGCAGCCGTTCCGGTATTACGCAAGGTGAAATAGGCCGCGGAAGGGGCGGATGCCGGCAAGGTACGGAACCAGCCGTCGCTGACGACCAGCGTCGATGCGCCACCTTCGTCCTTCGCGACATGCAGTACCGGTGCGGGACGTTTCGAATCCTCGACGCCGATCTCCACCCAACGTTCCTCCCCGCTCTCGCAGGTCTGGAGCGCCGGAAACGCCAGCGTGCCTTCGCTCGCCGGCAAGGTCATTGCGACGGCAAACAGGCCGGGCTTGTCGGCGGCGATCACGCCGCCCTTCCATGTAACGGAGGTGATACGACCGTTGTCGCGCACGGTGGAGACCTTCCACCCCGCGGGGGCCTCCGGCATGACCGCGATGACGGCAGGCGGAAGCGTGACGGTGAGTGCGACGGTTGGCGAACCATCGCAGCCGTGGCCCACCTTGAAATGAGCGATATAGCGCGCACCAGGTGCAGCCTGCGGTTCAGCAAGCACGACGTGCGCGCGAACCGTCGATGTCGACGCCAGCAGCGTCGCCACGCACGCAAGGATGAACAGTCTGGTTTTGCCGCGCTTCATGATTGACTCCTTACTCTTCGCGTCGCTCCGGCCCCGGGCGCTTGGCAAGCTTGCGCTGCAGTGAGCGACGATGCATGCCGAGCAGGCGGGCCGCCGCGGATATGTTGCCCTCGGTTTCGGTCAATGCCTGCTGGATGTGCTCCCACTCCACGCGCGACAGCGGCAGCATGGTGTCGACCGTGTCGCCAGCGTCCTCCGCATCATCGGACAACGCGCGCAGGATGGCTTCCGCAGTCACCGGCTTGGCGAGGTAGTTGTCCGCACCGCGCTTGATGGCATCCACTGCGGTCGCGATGCTGGCATAGCCGGTGACCAGCAGGATGCGCATGTCGGCGCGCAGCTCACGCAGCGGCGCAATCAGCGTCAGCCCCGATGCATCGCCGAGACGCAGGTCGATCAGCGCGAACGACGGTGGTGCAAGCCGCGCAATCCGCAGTGCCTCGGCGGGAGTCTGTGCCGTCGCTGCTTCCAGGCCGCGACGCTGCAGCGAACGCTGCAGGGTGCGCAGATAGAGGGGATCGTCATCCACCAGCAGCCCGCAGCCGCTGGCCAGTCCTGCGATCGCACTCATGCCTTCACCAGCGCAGGCAGGAAGAAAGACACCACCGCACCGCTGCCTTCGGTGGCTGACCTCACCGACAGCTCGCCGCCAAGCCGTTCCACCGTCGCGTGCGAGAGCACCAGCCCGATACCGAGGCCATTGGCCTTGCTGGTGCGGAACAGGCGTCCGGGAAGCTGTACCTGCGCCGGGTCGAAACCCTTGCCGTAGTCGCGAATGGAAGCGCGCAGTGAAAGGCCGTCATCCGCTTCCAGGTGCAGGTCGATCGTGGTGTTGCCCGCCTGCTGCCCGGCATCGGCGGCATTGTTCAGCAGTGCCTGCAACAGGTAGCCGACCGCCGGATCCGCTTTCTGCAAACCTGCAATGGAACCGGAGCGACGCAGCTGCACCGTCGGTCGCACCAGCAGCCAGCGTTCGATGACGCGTTCGAGATCCACATCCGCCGCGCGGCCGCCGGTAGCTCCAGCCTCCGCCGGTGCCGCCAGTTCGCGCACGCGATCACGGCATACCTCGAGCAGCGCCTTCAGCGTGGCGAACTCCTCGCGCTGCTCTTCAGACTCGGCCTGCGCAGCCAGATCCTCGACCATCAGCGTCAACGTGCCGAGCGGCGTGTTCAGCTCGTGCGCCACCGAGGCCGCATGCGTCGCCAGCGCGAGGATGCCCTCGTCACGCGCGAACTGCTCGCGCAGCTGCGCGACTTCGCGCTCGCTGTCGCGCCGGGCCGCCGCGACACGCGTGAAGAACACCAGCACCACCAGCGCCGAGACGGCGAAGTTCACCAGCATGCCCACCTTGTGGAGGCTGAAGGTGTCTCCCATCAGCCCGTGCACATGGGGCAGCTCGTGTCCTGCCAGCAAGGTCAGTGCGTATCCGGCGAGGCTGGCGGCGGAGCAGGCCAGCGCCCAGCGTGCCGGCAACGCCAGGATGGACATGGCGATCGGCAGCAGGAACAGCGAGGAGAACGGATTCTCGATGCCGCCGCTCCATCCCACCATCCAGGTGAGCGAGACGATGTCGACGAACATGTGGGCGAAGACGACGCCGTGACCCGCATCCTGCCGGCTGCGGGCGTACCAGGTGGCGAACAGGTTGAAGACCGCCAGCGCGGCGACTCCCCACCACAGCGGCATCTGCGGCAAGGCGATGCCCATGCCATGCGTCACGATCAGGACGGTCAGCGCCTGCCCGGCAACCGCAAGCCAGCGCAGGTTGGCCAGCAGCCGAAGGAATGACAGGGAGGCGCGAAATTCCATGTCGGAACTGTACTGGCAGGATCGCTCTGGAGGTAGCGGCGGGTCCGCCACTTCAGAAGTCGTAGTTCATTTCCAGCGAGTAGCTGCGCATCGGATAGAGATGGAAATTCCAGTAGTTCTCGCCGTTTACGTTGTCGATGCCGAGCGCTGTGGTGAGCTGCTTCGTGGCCCGGTAGCGCAGGCGCGCGTCGATCGTGAAGAAGCGGCTGACGCCCGTGTAGGCGCGGTCGTTGACGTCGCTGTTGTCGAGCTGGCCGTATTGCCTGCCGCTGTAGCGCGCAGCGACGGTCGCATCCCATTTTTCGAGGAAGGAATAAGTCGCGACGATGTCGCCGCGCCATTCCGGTACGCGCGGCTGCCACTTGCCGATGCTGGCCGGAAACGCGGCGTTGCGGGCGATGCGCGAATGCGCGTAGGTCACGCTGGCCTGCAGGTCGAATCCGCTGAGCAGCAGATCCTGCATCTGCAATGCGCTCTCCAGTCCCGTGGTGCGGACGAGATCGACGTTCTGCACCGTCGCTGCCGTGCCGCCGGCCGTGACGTTCACCTGCGAGTACAACGCATCACGGGTGGACTCATGGAACCCGGTCAGGCGCAGCGTGCCGTGTGCCAGCCTGCGTTCTGCAGTCAGTTCACCGGTCCATGATTTTTCCGGTAGCAGGTTGGGGTCGTTGTTGATGATCTGGCCGGCCTGCAGCGTTCCCTGGTACAGCTCGGATACGGTCGGTGTGCGCACGGCGCGGCCGGCCGAGGCCTTCAGCGCCCAGTCGTCGGCCAGCTGCCAGGACAGCGCAAGCTTCGGAGAAAGATAGGGTTCGCGTCGCGTGCCGAAGGTATGTGTCGTGGTCGCGTCGCCCAGCTGACCGTCGCGCGCCTGCCATTGTTCGCCGCGCAGACCCAGCGAGGCCTGCCAATCCCTGGCGAATCGCCAGGTGTCCTGCACGTAGAGGCTGTCCAGCATCGTTTCACCGGCGAACAGCGAAACACGTGGGCCCGGAGCGCCGTCGATCCAGTTCGAGGTATTCAGCACGCGCGTGCGCAGGCTGGCATCAAAGCGCTGGTAGCCGAAATCCAGCAGATGCGCGCCGCTGCTGCCCTCCGGGCGCCACGTGCCCTTGAGTCCGAGCGTGTTCCAGTTGGTGCCATGCATGTCGGTGATGCGGCCCGCGCCGGCAGTGTCAGGGTCCGCGACGAACACCGTCGGCGTGCGCACGCGATCACGCGCATAGGTGTAGAGACTCGCGGCAAGCTCCCAGTCGAATTGTCCGCCGGTGCTGGTGCGCAGGGACAATCCCTGGATCAGGTGCTGCAGATCCGTGCGGGTGGGCGCGAAATCACTCGGCGTCAATGTGTAACGCCGGCCGTCGATGTTGATCGCATAGCTCGCGGCCGTGTTCGCGAGATCTCCCCACACCGGCTGGTCGGTCGCGTTGCGCAGGTAGGTCTCGGAGCTGCGCACGGTGTCGTTGCGCCACGCACCGAGCGTGTAAGTGGCGCGCAGGGTGGGCGAGAAGTCGTAAGCCACGCGCACCTTGGCGTGATCCTGGATCGTATGACTCTGGTTGGTTGCGCCGATGAGCAACCAGTCCTGGTTGCGCGGATTGCGACCCGCGACGGCGCCAGTCACCGCCGTACCCGTCGTACTGGCTGTTCCGCTGGAGAGCAGCTTGTTCGCGAATACCAGCGGCTCGCCGTCGTTGTCGGTGCGGTTGTAGTTCGCCCATACCGACCAGTCGCCGAAGCGATCCCCGAGCGAGGCGCTGCCCTGCCAGCCGTCGTAATGGCCGTCCGTCTCGTACTTGGCCCAGTGCTGGCCGAAGCCGGAAGCCCGCACATGGCCTTCGAAGGAATCCGGCATGCGCGTGATGTAGTCCACCACCGCGCCGACCGAATTGCCGGGATAGG
This sequence comes from Pseudomonadota bacterium, assembly GCA_037200665.1. Taxonomy (GTDB): domain Bacteria; phylum Pseudomonadota; class Gammaproteobacteria; order Steroidobacterales; family Steroidobacteraceae; genus ZC4RG30. The sequence continues at coordinate 78,508 of JBBCGD010000005.1, forward strand.
CGGCGGAGAATGGACCGTACAGCACGCTGACGCGTTCGATCTCTTCCGGAGCGACCATGCCCCAGCGCGGCGTGAACGCCGCTCCGTTGCCCAGCAGGTTCGACAGCAGGATGCCGTCGGCATAGACCAGCGAGCGCGCGCTGTTGCCGGTTCCCGAGGCGCGGCTGGCGAGGATGGCGTGGTCGTAGTCGCCGATGTAGCGCTTGCGGACCAGCAGGCTCGGAAAGTACTTCAGCGCATCCTCGGCATCGCTGGCATTGACCTGGCGCGCGATTTCCGCGGCGTCGATGCTTTCGATGGTGGTCGGGATTTCCCACGGCAGCGAGGTGGGCCGGTTGCCGGTGACCGTGATCTCCGTCAGTTGCTGATCGCCCTTCGCGGGCTTCTCGTCGGCCGCCAGCGCACTGAAGGGCAGCGGCAACAGCATCGCAGCAGTGATCCGGGCGCTGAGGGCATTCATTGGAGTTCTTCGGTCCGTGCAGCAGGGCCGCGATTACAGACCTTCGACTGCAGCGTCGAAAGCGACCGATTGTCACACCTGCAGCCAGGACCATGGCCGGGTCCGTCCCGGGCCGCGCGTGCTCAGGACGTGAAGTAACCGGTGAGCTGGTAACCGAACAGCGTCAACCCCGCCGCCATGATGGCGAGGTTGGCAACCCAGGCAGTCCGCAGGAACGAACCACTGCGGCGCCACAGCTGCAGTACCAGCAGGATCACCGCCAGCGCCACGAGCTGGCCGAGTTCCACACCGAGGTTGAACGAGATGATGTTGCCCACCAGGCCTGCGCGCGCCAGCGCGAAATCCTGCAGCTTGGTCGCGAGCCCGAAGCCATGCGCGAAGCCGAACACCAGCACCGCGGCGCGCGGATTGATCGCCAGCCCGATGCGCTGGAACGCACCGATGTTCTCCAGCGCCTTGTAGACCACCGACAGGCCGATGAGGGCATCGACGATCCATGCATTCGCGTGAATGCCGGCCAGCACGCCCAGCAACAGCGTGGTGCTGTGGCCGATGGCAAACAGCGTGGCGTACAGCGCGACATCCTTCAGGCGGTACAGGAAGAACACCACGCCGGCGAGGAACAGCAGGTGGTCGTAGCCGGTGACCATGTGCTTGGCGCCAAGGTACAGCAGCGGCATCGCATGCAGGCCGGAGAGGCCGCGCAGGTAAGTGGCATCCCCGCCGGTGACGCCGTGCGCCAGCGCCGCGGGCGTGATGCTGAAGAGCAGCATTGCGGCCAGCGCTGTCTTCGCGCCATTGCGACCGCGCACCAGACGCCAGCGGGGGTTCACGGTCCCTGCTTGTGGATGCCGTAATCCACGATGTCCCTGAAATAGCCGCTGAGGTTCAGCGTGATGGTCACCGGCTTGTCGGTGATGTTGAGCCAGTACCAGCCGTGCTCGCCGGTGAACGGTGCGACCAGCGAGCCATGGCCGGCGCGCGTCGACTGCTGCTCTTCGTAACGCACGAAGGATTTCGCGACATAGGGTTCGTGGCCGTGGAAATCCACGTACACGTCGCCATCGGCCTGCCAGGAATACAGCATCACCTGCGCGGCATCGAGCAGCGCCTTGACCTCGGTCTCTTCATCGACCTTCAGCGTCAGCTTCACCGTGCGTGTCTGCGCCACGGCGGGCTTGATCTGCGCCACCGCCGGATTGGGCAGCGGGATGGGGTCGCCCGCATCGGGCACCTTTATCTCGAGGTATTTGTCGTTGCCACCGATGACGTCCTTCACCTGCAGTGTCTTCTGCGGCGCATGCAGGGCGGTGAGCCCGGTTGCGCGACCGAAGCCGGTCGGGTCGATGCCGAACTGCGCCGGCAATACGACGGTGAAGAGAACCAGCGCGGCGACGAGCGCCGCGCCGAGGACTCCGAACAGCAGCTTGCGCGCCGTGGGCGGGTTGGTCTCGAACGGAGAGATCGGTGCCCCCACGGCGCGTCCAGTGCCGCCTTACAGCAGCGGCACCAGCAGCAGCGCCACGATGTTGATGATCTTGATCAGCGGGTTGATGGCCGGGCCCGCGGTGTCCTTGTACGGATCGCCCACGGTGTCGCCGGTGACGGCGGCCTTGTGCGCATCGGAACCCTTGCCGCCGAAGTGGCCTTCCTCGATGTACTTCTTGGCATTGTCCCAGGCGCCACCGCCGGTGCACATCGAGATGCCGACGAAGAGGCCCGTGACGATGGTGCCGATCAGAAGGCCACCCAGCGCCTTGATGCCTTCACCGGGACCCATCAGCCAGTTGATGCCGAAGGCCACGACCACGGGGACGAGGATGGGCAACAGCGAGGGGATGATCATTTCCTTGATCGCGGCCTTGGTCAGAAGGTCCACGGCCTTGGAGTAATCCGGCTTCGCCGTGCCTTCCATGATGCCCTTGATCTCGCGGAACTGGCGGCGCACTTCCGTGACCACCGAACCCGCGGCGCGGCCCACGGCTTCCATCGCCATGGCGGCGAAAAGATACGGCACGAGGCCACCGAGGAAGAGGCCGATGATCACCGCCGGATCAGACAGTGAGAATTCGACCAGCTTGCCCGCCGCCTGCAGGTTGTGCGTGTAGTCGGCGAACAGCACGAGGGCAGCGAGGCCGGCCGAGCCGATGGCATAACCCTTGGTCACGGCCTTGGTGGTGTTGCCCACGGCGTCGAGTGGATCGGTGATGTCACGCACCTTCTTGTCGAGGCCCGACATCTCGGCGATGCCGCCGGCGTTGTCGGTGATCGGACCATACGCATCGAGCGCGACGATCATGCCCGTGAGCGACAGCATGGCGGTGGCGGCGACGGCGATGCCATACAGCCCGCCCAGCGTGTACGCGCCATAGATGGCCGCGCACACCGCGATCACCGGCAGCGCCGTCGACTTCATCGATACGCCGAGGCCCGCGATCATGTTGGTGGCGTGTCCGGTCTGCGAGGCTTCAGCCACCTTGCGCACCGGCGAGTATTCAGTCGCGGTGTAGTACTCGGTGATGACGATCATCGCGGCCGTGAGGCCGAGGCCGATCAGCGTGCAGCCGAACATCGAGCCGAACTGCGCCGGGAACACATGCTTGGTGATGAACCAGAACGCCACCGCCGAGATCACACCGGAGACGATCACGCCCTTGTACAGCGCGTTCATGATCTTGCCGCCTTCGCGCGTCGACACGAAGAAGGTGCCGACGATGGAAGAAACGATCGAAGCCGCGCCGATGGCCAGCGGATAGATCACCGAAGCCGCACCGGCACCGGTCATCACGAGGCCACCCAGCAGCATGGTCGCGACCAGCGTCACCGCGTAGGTCTCGAACAAATCCGCCGCCATGCCGGCGCAGTCACCGACGTTGTCGCCGACGTTGTCCGCGATCACCGCCGGATTGCGCGGATCGTCCTCGGGAATGCCGGCTTCGACCTTGCCCACGAGGTCGGCGCCGACGTCGGCGCCCTTGGTGAAGATGCCGCCGCCGAGGCGCGCGAAGATGGAGATCAGCGAGCCGCCGAAGGCGAGGCCCACCAGCGCATGCAGCGCCTTCTCGCGTACCGCGTCGTCGGGGCTGTCACCACCCAGCAGCAGGAAGTAGCCCGCAACGCCGAGCAGGCCGAGACCCACCACCAGCATGCCGGTGATGGCGCCGCCCTTGAACGCAACCTGCAGCGCCGCGTTGAGTCCGGTATGGGCGGCCTGCGCGGTGCGCACATTCGCGCGCACCGAGATGTTCATGCCGATGTAGCCTGCGAGCCCTGACAGCACCGCGCCCACCACGAAGCCGCCTGCGGTCTGCCCACCGAGCTGCCACCACATCAGCAGCGCCAGCACCACGCCGACAACCGCGATGGTCGAATACTGGCGATTCAGATAAGCCTTTGCGCCGGCCTGGATGGCCGCGGCGATTTCCTGCATGCGCGCATTGCCCGTGGGCAATTTCAGGATCGAGAGCATGGACACGACGCCGTACAACACGGCCAGGACACCGGCCCCAATCGCCAGCCACAACCAGTTACCGACTTGCATCAGAAGATCTCCAGATTCTTGTCTTGTAATTCACGCGGCATCCCCGTTTCGACGCTGCCGCGCGGGCGGGGCAATATAACAAACCCCGGCCGTGGAGCACGGGCCGGAAGTTATCGGGCGGCCGTTTTTTGAACGCAGCGGCTAGAAATTGTAAGTGGTGGCCAGCTTGCGTTTGACGGCCTTGCCCCGTATGCGCACATAGGCAGGCAGTCCATCGCGGAAGGGCGGGTAGTCCTCGCCGGCGATCAGCGGCGCGAGGTAGCGGCGGCAGGCGGCGGTGATGCCGAAACCATCGGCGGTGATGAAATCACGCGGCACCTTCTTTTCCACATTGGCCACGTCGGCCAGCGGCACCGGCTCGATCTTCCAGCGGTACGGCCTGCTCGACTTCCTGATGATCGCCGGCATCACGCCGTTCAGTCCTTTGACGGCGAACTCCACCGCGGCCTTGCCGACGGCGTAGGCCTGGTCGACGTCGGTCTTCGAGGCGATGTGGCGCGCGGCGCGTTGCAGGTAGTCAGCCAGCGCCCAGTGGTATTTGTAACCAAGTTTGTCCTTCACCAGCTGCGCGACCACGGGGCCGGCGCCGCCGAGTTGCGCATGCCCGAAGGCATCGCGCGTGCTGCCTTCGGCGAGGAATTTTCCATCCGCGGTCTTCACGCCTTCGGACACCACGATCACGCAGTAGCCGTTCTTGTCGACGCTGTGCTTCACCTTCGCCAGGAAGGCGGCTTCGTCGAAGGCGATCTCGGGGAACAGGATGATCTGCGGTGGATCTTCCGGACCCTTGCCGCCGAGCCCGCCTGCTGCGGCGATCCAGCCGGCATTGCGGCCCATCACTTCGAGCACGAAGACCTTGGTCGAGGTGCGTGCCATCGATGCGACATCGAGCGCGGCTTCGCGCGTCGACACCGCCACGTACTTCGCCACCGAGCCGAATCCCGGGCAGCAGTCGGTGAGTGGCAGATCGTTGTCGACGGTCTTGGGAACGCCGACGCAGGTGATGGGATAGCCCAGTTGCGCGCCGATCTGCGACACCTTCAACGCGGTGTCCATCGAATCGTTGCCGCCGTTGTAAAAGAAGTACCCGATGTCGTGGGCCCTGAACACTTCGATCAGCCGCTCGTACTCGGCGCGGTTCTGCTCGAGGCCCTTCAGCTTGAAGCGCGCCGAACCGAAGGCACCGGCCGGCGTGTAGCGCAGGCCTTTGATGGTCGCCGGCGTTTCCGCGCTGACGTCGATGAGATCTTCAGTGAGGCCGCCGATGATGCCGTGGCGGCCTGCGTACACCTTGCCGATGTAGCGGCGATGCTTGCGCGCGGCCTCGATGACCCCGGCTGCCGAGGCATTGATCACCGCGGTGACACCGCCGGACTGCGCATAGAAGGCATTGCGGGGCTTGACGGGCTTGCTCATCGATGACACCTCGCGCGGCGGTTTGACCGGCGCAGAGCGTATCGGTACTGTGCCCCGACCCTCAACCAATAACGACAGGGTCTCATGCGAATCGTTCTACTTGGAGCCCCCGGCTCCGGCAAAGGCACGCAGTCCCAGCGCCTCGTGCAGCGCTTCGGCATTCCGCAGATTTCCACCGGCGACCTGCTGCGCTCCGCAGTCGCGCGTGGCACCGAGCTTGGCCTCAAGGCCAAGGACGTGATGGCCGCGGGCAAGCTGGTCAGCGATGACCTCGTGCTCGGCATGATCAAGGAACGCCTGGCCGAGGCGGATACCGCGAAGGGTTTCATCCTCGATGGCTTCCCGCGCAACATCGCGCAGGCCGAAGCACTCAGCGAGCTGCTGAAGCAGGTCAACAAGCCGCTGAGCGCGGTGGTGCAGATGGAAGTGCCGAATGCGGAACTCACGCGCCGCATCGCCGGCCGTCGCAGCTGCCAGAACTGTGGCCGCGTGTACAACATCTATTCGATGCCCGTCGGTGCTGCGATGGTGTGCCCGAACTGCCCGGGCAATCCGCCGCTGTTCCAGCGGCCCGATGACAACGAAGCCACCGTGGTCGAGCGCCTGAAGGTGTACGAGGCGCAGACGCGTCCGTTGATCGGCTACTACAGCGGGCAGGGTCTGCTGCAGACCATCGATGCCACGGGCGATGTGGATGCGATCACCGCGCTGCTGGTCGGCGTGCTGAATGCGCCGAAGGTGTCGCGCAGGCAGGTGGTTGCGAAGGCGAAGCCGAAGAAGAAAGCGCAAAAGAAGGCCGCGGTGAAGGCGAAGGTGAAGTCGGCGCCGGCATCCACGGCCAAGAAGAAGTCGAAGGCGCAGACAAAAGCCAAGGCCAAGGCCAAGGCTGCAAAGAAGTCGAAGGCCAAGCCACGCAAGAAAGTCATGCCTGGCAGGAAAGCCGCAGCGAAGAAGGCTGTCGCAAAGAGAGCAGTCGCGAAAAAGAAAAAGAAGGCGCCGGCCCGCAAGAAATAGGCGCTTCAGCCCGCGGCCAGCAGCTCCCTGCCGACCGCGTCGTTCCTCCAGCCACTCAGCACGTCCGCGGATGCATCACCGTGGACGATGCTTTCCAGGTCACGGCGCGTGGCCAGCAATTCCGCGGCGAGCCCGAGTTCCGTCGCGCGCTTCTGCACGATGGCCGCGAGGCGCTTGATGCGTGCCTGCACTTCCGGATCCGGACGCGAGCGCGGCGCAGGTCCGGGCAGGCGTTCGGGCATTTCCGCGGCGGCGATCTCGCGCAGGATCATCGGGCCGCTGCGTTCCACGAAGCCGGGCTGGAGGTCCGCGATCTGCGCCAGCTGCGCCGCGTTGCGCGGGACCTGCAGCACCAGCGCGCGCACCGCTGCGTCCTCGAGTATCCAGCTGCGCGGCCGGTCCTTCTCCATCGCGCGGCGTTCGCGCCATGCGGCCAGCCGTTGCAGCAGGCGCACACGATCGGCATCGAGCTCCGCATGCCAGCGCAGCCGTTCATAAGCTTTCTCGGGATCGACGAACAGCCGCTCCTCGCGCGCGAGGCCGGCGAATTCCTCTTCGAGCCAGGCAAGCCGGCCGAGCTTGTCGAGTTGCTCCAGCAGCTGCTCGCGCAGCGGCGCCAGGTGCGCCACGTCGTCGATGGCGTATGACAGCTGTGCTTCGGTGAGCGGCCGCTTCGACCAGTCGGTGCGCGTCTGGCCCTTGGGCAGCTCCACGCCGAGCAGGCGGCGCACCAGGTCGCTGTAGCCGATCTGCGCCGGCAGGCCGGTGAGTGCGGCCGCGATCTGCGTATCGAACAGCGGCGCGAGCGCGCCGAACAGCGGCCACAGCACTTCCAGATCCTGGCGCGCGGCGTGCAGGATCTTGGGCGCGGTGCCGCCGGCCAGCGAGGGCTTCAGCGGTTCCAGCGAAATCGCGGCGAGTGGATCCACGCACAAGGCTTCACCGGGCACGGCCAGCTGCAACAGGCACAGCTGCGGACGATAGGTGCGTTCGCGCAGGAACTCAGTGTCGAGCGCGATCCACGGCGCGGCGGCGATGCGCTCCGCGAGCGCATTCACCGATGGCTGGTCAGAGAGGGGCGGGGGGCTCATGTAGAATCGCCAGTGTACGCAAGGATCCAATTTGTTGAGTGAGCAATCCTGAGTTCCCTATTCGCCAATCTGCGGTTGTTCGCCGACATCGCGCGCATGCGCCGCGGTCCCGAGGACGTCCCGGCCGACCGCTCGCTGCTGGCCGGTACCATCCTCGCCAACCTCGTGCTTTGCATCCTGCCGGGAATCCTGTTTCCGTCGGAATCGGGATTGGCCGCGCCGGCGATCCTCGAACTGGCATTGATGCTCACGTGGTTGCGGTTGACGCTGAACCTCGCGCACCGGCCTGAACGTTTCCTGCAGGCGGCAACGGCGGTGCTGGGGTTTCGCATCGTGGTGGCGCCGGCAGTGCTGCTGGTGGCGTGGCTGGTTTCCAGCTACGGCGCCGACAAGAGCTGGCAGTTGCCGATGGCCATGCTGCAGCTCGCGGTGGGAGTCTGGGTGTTCGCCATCACGGTGCGCATCCTGCGCGCCGCCACGGAATGGTCGATCGGCACCAGCATCGGGCTGACCATCGCGCTGCAGCTGGTCACGCTCCTCATTGTCGTTGCGCTGTTCGTGCAGACGCCGGTCGCGCCGGTACAGACCTGAGTTCCCGAACCATGCACGTCCATATCCTCGGTATCTGCGGCACCTTCATGGGCGGCATCGCGGCCATCGCACGCGAGGCTGGCCACAAGGTCACCGGTTCCGACCAGAACGTGTATCCGCCGATGAGCACGCAGCTCGCCGCGCTGGGCATCGATGTGGTGCAGGGCTACGGTGCCGAACAGCTCGATCCGGCGCCGGATGTGGTGGTGGTGGGCAATGCCATGTCGCGCGGCAAGCCGGTGATCGAGGCGCTGCTGGAGCGGAACATTCCGTTCGCATCGGGGCCGGAATGGCTGTCGCGCAATGTGCTGCACGATCGCTGGGTGCTGGCCGTCGCCGGCACGCATGGCAAGACCACGACCACCAGCATGCTGGCGCATATCCTCGAACACGCTGGCCTCGCGCCGGGTTTCCTGATCGGCGGCGTGCCCGGAAATTTCGATGTCAGTGCGCGGCTCGGCAACGCGCCGTTCTTCGTGATAGAGGCCGATGAATACGACACCGCGTTCTTCGACAAGCGCGCCAAGTTCGTGCACTACCGGCCGCGCACGCTGGTGCTGAACAACCTCGAGTTCGACCACGCGGACATCTACCGCGACCTCGAAGCCATCAAGCAGCAGTTCAACCACCTGCTGCGCATCGTGCCGGGCAGCGGCCTCATCGTGCACAACGCCGCGGATGCCAATCTCGATGATGTACTGGCGCGCGGCTGCTGGACGCCCCGCGAAGGTTTCTCGCTCGACGGCAAGCACAAGGGCTGGAGCGCACGCCTCCCCGGCGCCGATCACTCGCGCTTCGAGGTGCTGCTCGATGGCCAGCCGCAGGGCATGGTCGAGTGGTCGATGCTCGGCGCGCACAACGTGGACAACGCACTCGCCGCCATCGCGGCCGCGCGCCATGCCGGCGTGCCGGTGGCGCATGCCATCGCCGCGCTGGCCACGTTCAAGGGTGTGCGTCGTCGCATGGAACTCACCGGCACCGCGGCCGGCATCAGCATCTACGATGATTTCGCGCACCATCCCACTGCGATCGCGACCACCATCGAAGGTTTGCGTCGTCGCGCCGGCAGGGCGCGGCTGGTGGCGGTGCTGGAAGCGCGTTCCAATACCATGCGCATGGGCGTGCACAAGGACACGCTCGCACCCTCGCTCGCTGGCGCCGATGCGGTGTATCTGTTCGCGCCGCCGGATCTTGGCTGGGATGCCGGTGCCGTTGCGCGCGCCGTCGGTGCGAAAGCGACCACCGAACCCAGCGTCGACGCGCTGCTCGCGCGCTTGCTCGCGGATCTGAGAACCGGCGACCAGGTGCTCATCATGAGCAACGGTGGTTTCGGTGGCTTGCACCGGCGCCTGCTCGAGGCCTTGCGGGCGCGCCAGTGAGCGAGCGCATCGCACTGTTCCCGCTGGGCACGGTGCTGTTTCCGCAGGGCCTGCTGCCGCTGCGCATCTTCGAGCGCCGCTACGTCGACATGGTCAGCCGCTGCATGCGCGAGAACAGCGGCTTCGGCGTAGTGCTCATGGAAGAGGGTGCGGAGATCGGGCCGGTGGGTGAAGTCGCCGGCATCGGCACCTGGGCGCGCATCATCGATTTCGGACAGATGCCCGACGGTCTGCTCAGCATCGTGGCGCGTGGCGAGCGGCGCTTCCGCATCGTCGCCGGTGACACGCAGAAAGATGGCCTCAACCTGGCCGATGTCGAATGGCTGGAAGATCCGCCATCGAAACTCGCGGAGAACGAATACACCGCCTTGCGCGCCACGCTGGCGCGCGTGCTCGCGGACCTGGCCGATGAATATCCCGTCGGCACGCCGCACTTCGACGATGCGCAGTGGGTGGCCGGCAATCTTGCGCAGCTGCTGCCCGCGCCCACTGGCTTCCGCCAGCGCGTGCTGGAGGCCGATGACATCCGCGGACGGCTCGACATGCTGGAGTCGGTGCTCGCCGGCCGCGATTGAGCGCGCTGGCGCTCTCAGGGCCGCCAGTCTTTCAGCCAGTGCAGCCTGGAATCGATCTGGCCGCCGGCGCGCAGCGTGAGCTCGCGCCAGGCGGGCGGTGCCGGATCGGTGGCGAAATCATCCGAACCCGGCTTGAACTGCGCGCAGGTGGATGGCGTCGCGATCATGCGCAGGCCCTGTACCTCGCGGTCGAAATCCTGGTGCACATGGCCGAACAGCACGGCGCGCACATTGGCGAAGCGCTTCAGCAGCGTGATGAACGCGGCGCTGTTCTGCAGTCCGACGGTGTCCAGCCAGCGGCTGTGCATGGGCACCGGATGATGATGCAGGCACACCAGCGCATGCCGGCCATCGGCGTGGATCAGCGCCTGCTCCAGCCACGCGAGCGCGGCCTCATCGAAGCCGCCGTGGGTTTCACCCGGCACCGAACTGTCGAGCAGGATCACGCGCCAGTTGCCCGCGTCCCAGGTGCCGCCGAGCTGGAAGGGCGGCATCGCCAGCTGCGCGCGCATCTCCGGCACGATGTCGTGGTTGCCGGGCACGCACAGGATCGGGCGGCCGAGCTGGCTGAATTCATTGCGGAAGTGCACGTAGCCGCCCGGATCGTCCTGCACGAGGTCGCCGGTGGCGAGGATGGCGTCGGCGGCGGCGATGTGACTGCTGGCAGCAGCAAGCACCGCGCGCAGTGCCGGCATCGTCGGCACGCCACGCAGGGCGCGCGTCGTATCCCCGAACAAATGCGGGTCGGTGACATGCACCAGCGCGAGATCGGACTGTCTGGAGGGAATTAAAGTCAAATGTATCAGCCGCTTGGCTGCGGCCCGGCAGTTGGCGATGGTTCTACTGTATGTGGCTGCAGCTGACTGCAAGGTGAACTTCGTCTAATACACGGCGTCGCAGATTTGCGATGCGCGCCCCGAGGTTGGAAAATGCGCGTCCTCTCACAATGGCGCGCGCACTGCGCCTTAACGGATTACCGTCACTTTGAGCACGCCGACACGTCGCGACCTCGCCAATGCCATCCGGGCCCTGTCCATGGATGCCGTCCAACAAGCCAACTCCGGCCACCCCGGTGCCCCGATGGGCATGGCCGACATAGCAGAAGTGCTGTGGCGGCATTACCTGAAGCACAACCCGAACGATCCGCAGTGGCCGGACCGCGACCGCTTCGTGCTGTCGAATGGCCATGCATCGATGCTGCTGTATTCGGTGCTGCATCTCAGCGGCTATCCGCTGACCATCGATGACCTGAAGCATTTCAGGCAGCTGGGCTCGCACACGGCGGGTCATCCGGAGCACAACCCGAAGCTCGGCATCGAGACCACTACCGGTCCGCTTGGCCAGGGCATCGCCAACGCCGTGGGCATGGCGCTGGCCGAAAAACTGCTCGCGACCGAGTTCAATCGTCCCGGCCACGAGATCGTCGATCACCGCACCTGGGTGTTCCTCGGCGACGGCTGCATGATGGAAGGCATCTCGCATGAGGTGTGCTCGCTGGCCGGCACGCTGCATCTGAACAAGCTCGTCGCCTTCTACGACGACAACCACATCTCCATCGACGGCGACACCAAGGGCTGGTTCGGCGACGACACGCCGAAGCGTTTCGAAGCCTATGGCTGGAACGTGGTGCGCGCGGTCGACGGACAGGACGCGGATGCGGTGACGGCGGCCATCGAAGCGGCCTTGAAGATCACCGACAAGCCGACGCTCATCTGCTGCCGCACCACCATCGGCTGGGGCTCGCCCCACAAGGCCGGCACCAAGGCCACGCACGGCGAGGCATTGGGCGTAGAGGAGGTCGCCGCCACGCGCGTGAAGCTCGGCTGGACTGCGCCGGCGTTCGAGATTCCCGCGGACATCGCCGCAGCCTGGGACCACAAGGCCGCCGGTGCGGCAGTCCAGAATTCCTGGGAAGAACGTTTCGCGGCCTATTCACAGGCATTTCCGGATGCGGCGCGCGAACTCAAGCGCCGCATTGGGCTGGATCTGCCGGCGAACTTCGAACAGATCGCGCATGCCGCACTCGACGCGGCCATTGCGGTTGCCAAGCCGCAGGCCACGCGCCAGTCCTCGCAGGTGGTGCTGGACGCCATCGGGCCTTCATTGCACGAACTGCTGGGCGGCTCGGCCGACCTCACTGGTTCGAACAACACCTTCCGCAAGGATTCGAAAGCCGTCACGCCCACCGACGCGCACGGCAACTACATCAACTACGGCGTGCGCGAATTCGGCATGACCGCGATGATGAACGGCATCTACCTGCATGGCGGCTTCCGTCCCTATGCGGGCACTTTCCTGACCTTCAGCGACTATGCACGCAATGCCGTGCGCATGGCCGCGCTGATGCAGCTGGGTGTGATCCTCGTCTATACGCACGATTCCATCGGCCTGGGCGAGGATGGCCCCACGCACCAGCCCATCGAGCATCTGACCGCGCTGCGCGCGATTCCGCATCTGTCGTTGTGGCGTCCCGCCGATGCCGTGGAAACCGCCGTGGCCTGGGTCATGGCGCTGGAGTACAAGGCCGGCCCGACGCTGCTGGTGCTGACGCGCCAGGCCTTGCCGCAGCAGCCGCGCACGGCCGAGCAGGGCAAGGCCATCACGCGCGGCGGTTACGTGCTGATCGAACCGACGGGTACGCCGGAAGCCATCGTCATCGCCACCGGTTCGGAAGTGGCCATCGCGGTGACGGCGGTGAATGAACTCAACGCCGCGGGTCGCCGTGTGCGCCTGGTATCGATGCCCAGCACCGATACCTTCGACCGCCAGTCCGCTGAATACCGCGAGTCCGTGCTGCCCGCCGCGATCACGCGTCGCGTCGCGATCGAGGCAGGCGCCACACTCTCGTGGTGGAAGTACGTCGGCCTCAACGGCCGCGTGCTCGGCATCGATACCTTCGGTGCCTCGGGGAAGGCTGCAGACCTGTACACGCACTTCGGCCTGACCCCCGCAAAGCTTCAACAAAACATCAACGAACTGTTCTGAGACAAGGAAACCCACATGGCGATCAAGGTTGGCATCAACGGTTACGGACGCATCGGCCGCAACATCCTGCGCGCGCTTTATGAAGCCAGGCGCACCAGCGAGATCCAGATCGTGGGCGTCAACGACCTGGGCGACGCAGCCACCAATGCGCACCTGACCAAGTACGACACCGCGCACGGCAAGTTCCCGGGCGAGGTGGGCGTGGATGGGGATTCAATCGTGGTGAACGGCGATCGCATCAAGGTGTTCGCCGAGCGCGATCCGGCCAAGCTGCCGTGGGCTTCGGTGGGCGCGGACATCGTGTTCGAGTGCACCGGCATCTTCACCAGCAAGGCCAAGGCCGGCGCGCACATCGCCGGTGGCGCGAAGAAGGTGCTGATCTCGGCGCCGGGTGAGAAGGATGTGGATGCGACCGTGGTCTACGGCGTGAACCACAACGTGCTCACCTCCGCGATGACGGTGGTGTCGAATGCCTCCTGCACCACCAACTGCCTCGCACCGCTGGCCAAGGTGCTGAACGATGGCATCGGCATCGAATCCGGCCTGATGAACACCATCCACGCCTACACCAATGACCAGGTGCTGACGGACGTGTTCCACAAGGACATCCGCCGCGCCCGCTCGGCCACGCATTCGCTGATCCCGACCAAGACCGGCGCCGCCGCGGCGGTGGGCCTCGTGCTGCCGGAACTGAAAGGCAAGCTCGATGGCTTCTCGATCCGCGTGCCGACCATCAACGTGTCGCTGGTCGACCTGACCTTCAAGCCCAGGCGCGCGACCACCATCGAGGAGATCAACTCGCTGGTGAAGGCCGCCGCGGCCGGTCCGCTGAAGGGCGTGCTGGAGTACACCAGCGCGCAGCTGGTCTCGATCGACTACAACCACGATCCGGCTTCTTCGACCTACGACTCCACGCTGACCAAGATCATCGACGGTGGCCTCGTGAAGGTCTGCGCCTGGTACGACAACGAGTGGGGTTTCTCGAACCGCATGCTCGACACCGCGATTGCCTGGTCGAAGGCCAAGTAAGTGAAAGTCCTGCGGATGAGCCAGCTGGAATTGTCCGGCAAGCGCGTGCTGATCCGCGAGGATCTGAACGTGCCGGTGAAGGACGGCGTGGTGACCAGCGACGCGCGCATCCGCGCGGCGCTGCCCACCATCAAGCTCGCGCTGTCGAAAGGCGCGCGGGTGATCCTGCTGTCGCACCTGGGTCGTCCGGAGGAAGGCAAGCCGGATCCGGAGCTGTCGCTGGCGCCGGTGGCGCAGCATCTGTCGGGCCTGCTGGGCCAGAAGGTGCCGCTGGTCACCGACTACCTCGACGGCGTGAACGTCGCGCCCGGCGAGGTCGTGCTGTGCGAGAACGTGCGCTTCAACAAGGGCGAGAAGAAGGACAAGGAAGAGCTCGCGAGGCAGTACGCCGCGCTGTGCGATGTATTCGTGATGGACGCCTTCGGCACCGCGCATCGCGCCGAAGGTTCGACGCATGGCGTGGCGCGCTTCGCGCCGGTGGCCTGCGCCGGCCCGCTGCTCGAAGGCGAGCTCGATGCGCTGGAGCGCGCGCTGGAAAAGCCGGCACGTCCGCTGGTCGCCATCGTCGCGGGCTCGAAGGTCAGCACCAAGCTGACCATCCTCGAGTCGCTGCTCGAGAAAGTGGACCGCCTGATCGTCGGTGGCGGCATTGCCAATACCTTCCTCGCGGCCAATGGCGTCGCAGTGGGCAAGTCGCTGGCCGAGCTCGACATGCTCGACACCTGTCGCAAGCTGATGGTGCGCGCGAAGCAGCGTGGCGCGGATATTCCGCTGCCCACCGACGTGGTGGTAGCCACCGAATTCGCGGCGACGGCGCACGCGGATGTGCGCCCCGTCGCTGAAGTGAACGCCAGCGAGATGATCCTCGACATCGGCCCGGATACGGCCGAGCGCCTGGCGCAGCTCATCGCCGAAGCCGGCACCGTTCTATGGAACGGCCCGGTGGGTGTGTTCGAATTCGACCAGTTCGGTGAAGGCACGCGCGTCATCGCCAATGCCATCGCCAGCAGCAAGGCCTTCTCGCTGGCCGGTGGTGGCGATACGCTCGCCGCCATCGAGAAGTACGGCGTCGAGGAAGGCATCTCGTATATCTCCACGGGCGGCGGCGCCTTCCTCGAATTCGTCGAGGGCAAGACCCTGCCAGCGGTGGCGATACTCGAAGAACGCGGCGGACAAACATGATCGATGCGAACAATTTCCTGCGACGGACCAAGATCGTCGCCACGCTGGGCCCGGCCACCGATGAGCCTGGTGTGCTCGAAGGCATGGTGCGCGCCGGCCTCGATGTCGCGCGCATCAACTTCTCGCATGGTGGCAAGGAAGAGCAGCGCCGCCGCATCCTCGCGGTGCGCGCCGCGGCCGAGAAAGTCGGCCGGCCAGTCGGCATCCTTGCCGATCTCTCCGGCCCCAAGATCCGCATCGAGAGTTTCGAGAAGGGACGCATCGTGCTGGCCGAAGGCCAGCCCTTCGCGCTCGACATCGCGCTGGACCCGGCTGCGGGCAATGAACGCGAAGTGGGCTGTGCCTACAAGGATCTCGTCAAGGACGTGCGTGCCGGCGACACGCTGCTGCTCGCCGATGGCTACATCGTGCTCGAGGTCATCTCCGTTTCGGCCACGCGCATCGAGTGCGTCACGCGCGCTGGCGGCGAGCTGTCGAACCGCAAGGGCCTGAACAAGCAGGGCGGTGGCCTGTCGGCGCCGGCGCTGACCGAGAAGGATCTCGAATACATCCAGCTCGCCTCCGAGATGCGCGTGGATTTCCTCGCCGTCTCGTTCGCGCGCGATGCCGCGGACATCCGCCGCGCGCAGGCCGAACTGCGCAAGTGGAAGGGCACGGCGCATGTGGTGGCGAAGATCGAGCGCCACGAAGCCATCGATAATCTTTCCGACATCCTCGGCGCTGCCGATGCGGTGATGGTGGCGCGCGGCGACCTGGGCGTCGAAATGGGTTACGCCGCGCTCACCGGCCTGCAGAAGACCATCATCTCGCAGGCCCAGGCGGCGAACCGCGTGATCATCACGGCCACGCAGATGATGGAATCGATGATCTCGAGCCCGGTGCCGACGCGCGCCGAGGTCAGCGACGTCGCCAACGCGGTGCTCGACGGCAGCGACGCGGTGATGCTCTCGGCCGAGACGGCCGCGGGCCGCTATCCGGTGAAGGCCGTGCAGGCGATGTCCGAAGTGATCCTCGGTGCCGAGAAGTACCAGTCGGGCCAGCAGCTCAGTGCGCGTCGCGCCGAAGGCGAGTTCCTGAACACCGAGGAAGCCATCGCGCGCGCCGTGATGTACACCGCCTCGCACCTGCATCCCAAGGCCATCGTGGCGCTGACCGAATCCGGCCTCACGCCGTTGTGGATGAGCCGCATGCGCGCGGACATCCCGATCTTCGCGCTGACACGCCAGGAAGTGACGCGCAGTCGCGTGACCTTGTACCGCGGTGTCTATCCCGTGCTGTTCGACGTGACCAATGCCAGCCCGGCCGAGATGTACCAGACGATCTTCGACCAGCTGCTGATGCGCGGCCTGGTGGACGTCGGCGATTGCATCATCCTGACCAAGGGTGAGCTGTCGGGCGTGCAGGGCGGTACGAACTCGATGCAGATACTGCGCGTCGTGCGCTGATCGCCTCGCTCCGGCGCTGAAGGCGCCGGAGCTTCCTGATGCGGCAATGACCTGTGGATACCCGCATGCACTGCAGCGTCCTACATCTTCAGCGCTCGAAAGCGCTTTTCTTGCGGCGATTCCGTGAACATGCGCATGTTTGCCGCAACGACGGAAGCGCACGCTTTCTGCGCAGATGCGATACGCAAGCGCACTGCAATCGTTAAGCGTTCGAACCGACTGGAGGTCAGGGATGAAGACCGAAGCAAGGCAGATCAAGAAGTATCCCAATCGACGGCTGTATGACACCGCCGAGAGTCGCTACATCACGCTGGTGGATATCCAGCACCTGGTGCAGCAGGGGATCGCATTCTCGGTGATCGACAAGAAGGCCAATGCCGATATCACGCGCGGCATCCTGCTGCAGGTCATCACCGAGCATGAGCGTGCGGCCGAGCCGGTGATGAGCCGGGAATTCCTGACCCACGTGATCCGCAGCTATGGCACCCCGCTGCAGACGGGTGTCTCCGGTGCGCTGGACAACTCCGTGAGGCAATTCGCCAGCTGAGCGTGTCGCTCAACCGCTGGTGCACTACGCGCCAGCGGTTGACCCGCAGCCGGGGAAGCATTTTTTCACAGCTTCCAGCCTGCCCCGTCCGGGCAGCGCATTCCAACATGGTGCCCTGTCCCCTTCGGGACGTGGAGTGTCCATGCTCATCCTCGACATCGGCCTGACCCTGCTGCTGGGTCTTTCCACCTGGGGCCTGTATCGCGCGGCGGTCGCGCTGCAGGAACCATCATGAGTTTCGTCGACGCCGCCAGCCTCGTGCTCGCCGTGGGCCTTGTGGTCTACCTCGTCATCGCGTTGCTGAAACCGGAGAAGTTCCAGTGAGCGTCGCGGGAGTGGTGCAGCTGCTGCTGTTCTTCGCGGCATTGCTGCTGCTGGCCTGGCCGCTGGGCCTGTACATGGCGCGCATCTACGCGGGTGGGCGCACGGCGCTGGATCGCGTGATGGAGCCGCTGGAGCGGCTCATCTATCGCGTCGCCGGCATCGATGCGCAACGCGGGCACGACTGGAAGCGCTATGCCGGCGCCATCCTGCTGTTCAACGCCATCGGCTTCGTGGTGGTGTACCTGCTGCAGCGCCTGCAGGGCGTGTTGCCACTGAATCCGCAGCAGTTCGCGGGTGCGACGCCCGATCTTGCCTTCAACACCGCAGTGAGCTTCGCCACCAACACCGACTGGCAGAGCTATGGCGGCGAGACCACGATGAGCAACCTCACGCAGATGCTCGGCCTCGGCGTGCAGAATTTCCTGTCGGCGGCCACGGGCATGGCGGTGCTGGTGGCGCTGATCCGCGGCTTCGTGCAGCGGCAGTCCGATTCGCTGGGCAATGCCTGGGTGGATCTCACGCGCAGCACGACGCGTGTGCTGCTGCCGTTGTCGGTGGTGCTGGCGCTGCTGCTGGTGGGGCAGGGCGTGGTGCAGACCTTCGCGGCGAATCGCAACGTCGCGCTGTTGCAGCCTGTAAGCGTCGAGACCACGCAGGCCGACGCGGCAGGCAAGCCGGTTGCCGTTTCCCAAACCATCACCGAGCAGGCTGTACCGCTGGGGCCGGCGGCGAGCCAGATCGCCATCAAGCAGCTGGGCACCAATGGCGGTGGCTTCTTCAATGTGAATTCGGCGCATCCCTTCGAGAATCCGACGCCGCTGGCGAACTTCCTCGAGATGCTCGCCATCCTGCTGATCCCCGCGGCGCTGTGCTTCACCTTCGGCGCGATGGTGCGCGACCGGCGCCAGGGCTGGGCCGTGCTCGCGGCCATGCTGGTGATCTTCGTGCCGCTTTCCTTCGCCGACTACGCCGCGGAGCAGGCGGGTAATCCGCTGCTGGCCGCGGCAGCGGTGGATAAATCGGCCACGACGCTGCAATCCGGCGGCAACATGGAAGGCAAGGAAGTGCGCTTCGGCATCGCCGATTCCACGCTGTGGGCCACCGCGACCACGGCCGCGTCGAATGGCTCGGTGAACGCCATGCACGGCTCGTTCACGCCGCTCGGCGGCATGGTGCCGATGTGGCTGATGCAGCTGGGCGAGGTGGTGTTCGGCGGCGTGGGCAGCGGGCTGTACGGCATGCTGATGTTCGCCATCGTGGCCGTGTTCATCGCCGGGCTGATGGTGGGCCGCACGCCGGAGTACCTCGGCAAGAAGATCGAGGCCTACGAGATGAAGATGGCTTCGCTCACGCTGTTGATCCCCTGCGTCGTGGCGCTGCTGGGCACGGCGGTGGCCAGCGTGCTCGAGGTCGCGACCTCGAAGGTCGGCAACCCCGGGGCGCATGGATTCTCGGAGATCCTGTATGCGTTCTCCTCCGCCGGCAACAACAACGGCAGTGCCTTCGGTGGCCTGTCCGCGAACAATCCGTTCTACAACTACGCGCTCGCTGTCGCGATGTGGATCTCGCGTTACTGGCTGATCATCCCGGTGCTGGCCATTGCCGGCAGCCTCGCGCGCAAGCGCCAGGTGGCGGTGACAGCGGGCACGCTGCCCACGCATACGCCGCTGTTCGTGCTGATGCTGGTGGGCGTGGTGTTGCTGGTCGGTGCGTTGAACTTCGTGCCGGCGCTGGCGCTGGGCCCGGTGGCTGAACAACTGCAGATGGTGCATCCATGAGTACTGCGCAATCCTTCCTGTCACGTCCGTTGCTGGCGGCGGGCGTGGTCGATTCCTTCCGCAAGCTGGATCCGCGCGTGCAGCTGCGCAATCCGGTGATGTTCGTGGTTTACGCGGGCAGCATCCTCACTACCGTCATCGGTGTGGTCGCGGCATTCAATGCGGACGCGGGACTCGGAAGTCCCGGCTTCGTGCTCGCCATCGCAGCCTGGTTGTGGCTCACCGTGCTGTTCGCGAATTTTGCCGAAGCAGTGGCCGAAGGACGCGGCAAGGCCCAGGCGGCCGCGTTGCGTTCCACGCGGCGCGATGTGCAGGCGAAGAAGCTGCGCGATCCCGCCAACATGCGCGAGTTCGAGCGCATCTCCGCCGCCAGCCTGCGCAAGGGCGACCACTTCCTGGTATCGGCGGGCGAGTCCGTGCCAGCGGATGGCGAAATCATCGCCGGCGTAGCCTCGGTCGATGAAAGTGCCATCACCGGTGAATCCGCGCCGGTGCTGCGCGAGGCCGGCGGCGATTTCTCCTCGGTGACCGGCGGCACGCGCGTGCTGTCGGACTGGCTGGTGGTGCGCGTCGGCAGCAACCCCGGTGAATCCTTCCTCGACCGCATGATCGAGATGGTGGAAGGCGCGAAGCGCGGACGCACGCCGAACGAGATCGCATTGTCGATCCTGCTGGCCATGCTGACGCTGGTGTTCCTGTTCGCCTGCGCGACGCTGGCGCCGTTCTCGAAGTTCGCGGTGGTCGCATCCGGGCAGGGCGTGGTGGTGCCGGTCGTGGTGCTGATCGCGCTGCTGGTGTGCCTGATCCCGACCACCATCGGCGGCCTGCTGTCGGCCATCGGCATCGCCGGCATGGACCGCATGGTGCGTGCCAATGTGATCGCCACCAGTGGCCGCGCCATCGAGGCGGCTGGCGACGTGGACGTGCTGTTGCTGGACAAGACCGGCACCATCACGCTGGGCGACCGACAGGCCGCGGCCTTCCATCCTGCGCCGGGCATCACTGCGCAGGAACTCGCCGATGTGGCGCAGCTCGCCTCACTGGCCGATGAAACGCCGGAAGGACGTTCCATCGTCGTGCTGGCGAAACAGCAGTTCAGCCTGCGCGGCCGTGATCTCGCTGCGCAGGCGCATACCTTCCACAAGTTCAGCGCGCAGACACGTACCAGTGGCGTGGACCTCGACGGCCGCCAGCTGCGCAAGGGCGCGGCGGATGCGATCCGCCGCGGCATCGAATCCGCGAACGGCCTGTGGCCGGCGGCGGTGAACCGCAGCGTCGAGGACATCGCGCGCCAGGGCGCAACACCGCTGGTGGTTGCCGATGGCGCACGCGTGCTCGGCGTGGTCGAGCTGCGCGACGTGGTGAAGGGCGGCATCCGCGAGCGCTTCGCGGAACTGCGCCGCATGGGCATCCGCACGGTGATGGTCACCGGTGACAACCGCCTCACCGCGGCGGCCATCGCGGCCGAAGCCGGCGTGGATGATTTCCTCGCCGAGGCCACGCCGGAAGCCAAGCTCGCGCTGATCCGCAAATACCAGGCCGAAGGCCACCTCGTGGCCATGTGCGGCGATGGCACCAATGACGCGCCGGCGCTGGCGCAGGCCGATGTCGCGGTGGCGATGAACTCCGGCACGCAGGCCGCGAAAGAGGCCGGCAACATGGTGGACCTCGACTCCAACCCGACCAAGCTCATCGAGGTGGTGGATGTCGGCAAGCAGATGCTGGTGACGCGCGGCGCGCTCACCACCTTCTCCATCGCCAACGATGTGGCCAAGTACTTCGCCATCATCCCGGCCGCGTTCGCGGCGACGTATCCCTCGCTCAACGCGCTGAACGTGATGCATCTCGCCACGCCACAGAGCGCCATCCTGTCGGCAGTGATCTTCAATGCGCTGATCATCGTCGCACTGGTGCCGCTGGCCCTGCGTGGCGTGAAGACGCGCGCCGCATCGGCGGCGACGCTGCTGCGACGGAACCTCCTGGTCTACGGACTCGGCGGCATCGTCGTGCCCTTCGTGGGCATCAAGCTGATCGACCTGCTGCTGGTGGCCAGTCACCTCGCCTGAGGATGCAATCATGATGAAGACAATGCGCAATGCCCTGCTGCTGTTCCTGATGCTGACGCTGGTGACGGGCGTCGCGTATCCACTGCTGATCACCGGCATCGCGGCACTCACCATGCCGGCGCGCGCCAGCGGCAGCGTGGTGGTGCGCGATGGCAGGGCGATGGGCTCCACGCTGCTGGGTCAGCCGTTCTCGGATCCGCGGTATTTCTGGGGCCGTCCGTCGGCAACGTCGCCGCAGCCCTACAACGGCGCATCTTCCGGCGGCAGCAACCTGTCGCCGACCAACAAGGCATTGCTGGATGCCATCGATGCGCGCGTGCAGGCCTTGCGCGCCGCCGACCCGGGCAACGCGGCGCCAGTGCCCGTGGATCTCGTTACGGCATCAGGCAGTGGCCTCGATCCGCATATCTCGCCGGCCGCGGCGTTGTACCAGGTGCCGCGCGTGGCGCGAGCGCGTGGCATCAGCGAACAGCAGCTGCGCGTGCTGGTGGCCGCACACACCGAGGGCCGTACCTTCGGTATCCTCGGTGAACCGCGGGTCAATGTGCTCGCACTCAACCTGGACCTGCCATCTCGAAGCCAGTGAGCGGCGCACCGCCACGACCTGATCCCGATGCCCTGCTGGCCGCGGGCCGGCGCGAGGCCGAGCGCGCGCAACGCGGCAAGCTGCGTATTTTCTTCGGCGCCTCGGCCGGAGTCGGCAAGACTTACGCCATGCTCGAAGCGGCGCGCGCGGCGCGCCAGCGTGGTACTGACCTCGTGGTCGGTTACGTGGAGCCGCATGCCCGCGTCGAAACCGCACGCCTGCTCGATGGCCTGGAACACCTGCCACCACTGTCGGTGAACTACGCGGGCGTCGCGCGCCAGGAATTCGACCTCGATGCCGCACTGGCCCGCCACGCCGCGATCACGCTGGTGGACGAGCTGGCACACACCAACCTCGGCGCGGGCGACCCATCGCAACGACATGCCAAGCGCTGGCAGGACGTGGCCGAGCTGCTCGACGCCGGTCTCGATGTGTGGACCACCGTCAACGTACAGCACCTGGAAAGCCTCAACGACGTGGTCGCCGGGGATCACCGGCGTGCGGCAGTCCGAGACGATTCCGGACCGCGTGTTCGATGAAGCCGATGAGGTCGAGCTCATCGACCTGCCGCCGGATGACCTGCTGGAGCGCCTGCGCGCCGGCAAGGTCTACCTGCCGGAGCAGGCCGCGACGGCACTCGAACGCTTCTTCCGCAAACCCAACTGATCGCGCTGCGTGAGCTGGCACTGCGGCGCACGGCGGATCGCGTCGATGCATCGGCACGTGAATACGGTGCGCGTGAACCGGCGTCACGACCGTGGCTGGCACGCGATCGCTTCCTGATCGCGGTAGCGCCAGACGAGCAGGGCGAAGCGCTGGTGCGAACGGGCAAGCGCTTCGCCGATGCGCTGGATGCGGAGTGGACGGTGGTGTCCGTGGAAACGCCGGCGATGCAGCGCCTCGATGAAGCGGCACGCAACCGGCGCATCGACATGCTGCGTCTCGCGGAGTCGCTGGGCGCGGAGACCGTGACACTGGATGGGCCCACGGCCGCGGAGGCGATCCTCGAATACGCACGCCTGCGCAACGTCGCGCGCATCGTGGTCGGCGAGCCGCGACGACGCGCGCTGCGCTGGTTCACGCCGTCGGTGTCGGAGGCGCTGCTGCGTGGTGGGCACGGCATCGACATCTCGGTGATCGCGCGCCGTGAAATCCCTTCCACGGGTACGGCGCGTCGGCCCCATGCCGTTCATGAGGGATTCCAGCATCGCCTGGTCGCGCTATGGCTGGGCTGCGGGCATCGTCGCGCTGTCCACCGGTGTCGCGTCGCTGCTCGCTGCGCGCTTCGAGCTCACCAACCTCGTCATGATCTATCTGCTCGGCGTGGCTTTCGCGGGCATGCGCCTGGGTCGTGGTCCTGCCGTGTTCGCCGTGCTGCTGAGCGTGCTGTCGCGTGGATTTCTTCTTCGTGCCGGCCGCGCTTCACCTTCGCGGTGACGGATGCGCAGTACCTGCTCACCTTCCTGGTGATGATGATCGTGGCGCTGACCATCGCCACGCTGATGGCCAGCGTACGCCAGCAGAACCGCGTGGCCGGCGCACGCGAGCGGCGCACCGCCATGCTGTATGCGATGAGCCGCGAACTGGCCGCGGCCCGCGACCAGCGATGCGATGGAAGCGATCGCCGCGCGCCATGTCGCCGAGACCTTCGCCAGTCGCGTCGCGCTGTTGTGGCCGGCCACGGATGGCGCGTTGATCGTGCCGCGTGCGGGCGTGGATCCGGCGCGCTGCGCGGAGGCCGACGTCTCCGTCGCGCAGTGGGTGTACGACCATGGCCATTCCGCCGGTCTCGGCGCCGATGCCTTGCCGGGCGCGGATGCCGCCTACCTGCCGCTGGCTGGATCGCAACGCGCACTCGGCGTGCTGGTGGTGCTGCCTTCCAACCGCCGCCGCATCCTGCTTCCCGAACAGCACCATCTGCTCGAAACCTTTGCCGGGCAGATCGCGCTGGCGGTGGAGCGCTCGCTGCTGCCGAGGCCGCGCAGTCGGCGCAGGTCGCCGCGCAGGCCGAGGTACTGGCGCAATACCTTGCTCGCTTCGATCTCGCACGACCTGCGCACGCCGCTCGCCGTGATCGCGGCGGCCGGCAGCACGCTGGCCGACGACAGCCTGGCGCTGGATGCACAAGGTCGTGCGCGACTGGCGAATTCCATCGTCAGCCGCACGCGCGACATGACGCTGCTGATCTCGAACGTGCTCGACCCTGATGCGCTTCGAGACCGGCGCGGTGCCGCTGCACCGGGAACTGGCAGATGCTGGAGGATCTGGTGAGCCTGGCGCGCGATCGCCTGGGCGAGGCATTGCAGGGTCGCGAGCTGCGGCTGCCGTTGTCCGCGGAGCCGCCACCGGTGCATGTGGATGCCACGCTGGTCACGCAGGTGCTGGCCAATCTCCTCGACAACGCCGTGCGCCATGCGCCCCAGGGCAGGCTCATCACCATCGGCGCCGCGGTCGAAGGCGCCTCGATGCATGTCACCGTCGATGACGACGGACCCCGGCTGCCATCCGGCGATCCCGAGCGCCTGTTCGCCAAGTTCCAGCGCGGCCGCGAGGAGAGCGAAGTACCCGGCGCCGGGCTCGGCCTTGCCATCTGCCGCGCGATCGTCGAGGCGCATGGTGGCACCATCCGCGCGATGAACCTGCCGGGCAGCGGCGCGCGCTTCGAATTCACGCTGCCCATCGAGGCCGCATGACCGACGCCATGTTCCGCGTGCTGGTGGTGGAAGACGATTGCGGACATCCGCATGGTGCTCGCAACGCTGCTGGAATCCGCAGGCTTTCGTGTCGAAGCGGTGGGCACGACGGCACGTGCGCTGGTGGAAGCGCGCGCCAATCGTCCCGATGCCGTGCTGGTGGACCTGGGCCTGCCGGATGGCGATGGCCAGCAACTGATCCGCGAGATCCGCGCTTTCGCCACCGTGCCGGTGCTGGTGCTCTCTGCGCGCAGCGGCGAACAGGAGAAGATCACCGCGCTGGACATGGCGCCGATGACTACGTGACCAAGCCCTTCAATGCCGGCGAATTGCTGGCGCGGCTGCGCGCGGCGTTACGCCGCAGCGTGCGCAGCGCCGAGCAGACGGAAGTAGTGACGGTGGGCCGGTTGACGCTGGATCTCGCGCGCCGCGAAGCACGTGACGCACAGGGCGCGGTGCATTTCACGCCGCTGGAATTCCGCCTGCTCGAATGCCTCGCCCGCAACGCCGGGCTGGTGGTCACGCAGCAGCAGATCATCGGTGAGGTCTGGGGCCCGGGCCGCCTCGATGACACGCGGCGGCTGCGTTCCTACATCAGGATGTTGCGCCAGAAGCTCGAGCCCGAGCCGGCGCATCCCCGCTTCCTGCTGACCGAACCCGGCATCGGGTACCGCCTGCAGGTTGCGTCGGGATAAAGCCGGATCTCCAGCAGATGCGTGGAAGTCTGCGCTGCGCGCGCTAGAGTGGCGCACCAACCGCACAGGCGACGAGCCTCACGAGGAAACATCATGCTGAAGATCCTGCAAGCCCTGCCGATTCCGCTGCTGCTGCTGATCGCCACGACGCTGGAGGTCAGCGGCGATGCCGCGGTTCGCGTCGCGATCTACAACCACTCGGGTCTTGCACGTATCGCACTGCTGCTGGCCGGTGCGGCCTTGCTGCTGGTTACGGCGTGTTCCTGAACCTCGCGCCCGTGGGAGTTCGGGCGGATCGTGGGCCTGTACATCGCCACGCTGTTCGTGGTCCTGGCAGGCGATCAATTTCATCGTCTTCCGCGCGCTTCCAGGGGTGCCGGTGCTGGCTGGTGGGCGCGCTGGTCATCGCGGGGTGGCCTGATCATCACCTTCTGGCGCGCGAGCCCGGCGCCTTGAACTACCTGCTGGCGTGAACCCCGGGCCGGGTCGCCAGCAGGCATCGATCAACCGCGAAGGATCAGCCCCTTCTTCCGGCGCGGCCTTCATTGCCGCGATATCCGTCAGCAGCTCGGCCGAGTGGCCGGGCAGCTTGTCAGGCGTGACGTCGTAGAACTTCGCGATCTTGCCGCTGGGGTCGATGAGGAAGGTGTTGCGTGAGGCCATGACGTTGCCGCCGCGATTCACCAGCACGCCGTACTTCTTCGCCGTTTCCATGGTCGGGTCGGCCAGCAGCGGGAAGGGCAGGCCGTGTTCCTGGATGTCCTTCTGGTTCTCCGGCGGAGATCTGCGCGTTCGTGGACAGCGCCTTCTCGAAGGCCTTGTGCGAATCCGCATCCTGGATGCTGATGCCGAGGATCTGCGCGCCGGCCTTGCGGAAGGCAAACACGTTCTCGGTGAAGGAGCAGGCCTGCGTGGTGCAGCCCGGCGTCCTGGTCCTTCGGATAGAAATAGACCACTACCCATTTGCCCTTGTACTCGGCCAGCGTGTGGGTCTTGCCGTTCTGGTCCACGAGCTTGAACTCAGGTGCCGCCTGGCCGGCTACTGGCTTGGCCGACTGGCCTTCGACCGGCTGGGGTGCGGGCGGTGCGGTGGCTGGAGCCTGGGCGGAAGCCGCGAAAGCGGCAAACGCCATGGGAACAAAAGCGGACAGCAAAAAATGCACGCATAGCTACCTCCTGTGAACTGGTATCGCCCGTTGGCAAATCGCGGACGATAATCATAGGCCCATGCCTACTGAGCTGCCATCGCAACCGCCGGTTCCCGCACTGGTACTCACCGGTGGCGGGGCGCGTGCGGCTTATCAGGTCGGCGTGCTCAAGGCCGTGGCCGAGCTGCTGCCGCAGGAGGCCAATCCGTTTCGCGTGATCGTCGGTACTTCGGCCGGTGCGGTGTCGGCCGCGGTGCTCGCGGCGCGTGCCGAACACTGGCATGAGGCCGTGGCCGGGCATAGAAGAGGTGTGGGCGAATTTCCGCACTTCGCAGATCTTCGATGTGCGACGGCGCTCGATGGTGCGCTCCGGATTGCACTGGGGTGCTGTCGCTGCTGTCGGGCGGACTGCTCTTGCGTGCGCCGCGTTCACTGTTCGACAAACTCGCCGCTGCGCGAGCTCCTGAAGCGCGAAGTGCGCTGGCGCGCCGTGGGTCGCAGCATCCGCCATGGCTGGGTGGACGCGCTGGCCCTGTGCAGCACCGAATACGCCACGGCGCGCTCGGTGGCCTTCTTCGAAGGACGCGCCGAATTCTCGGAGTGGAGCGGCCACCACCACATCGGCCGGCGCGCGCGGCTGACGCTGTCGCACCTGATGGCGAGCATGGCGGTGCCGCTGATGTTCCCGCCCGAGCAGATCGACGAGGAGTTCTACGGCGACGGCGCCGTACGCCAGATGGCGCCGCTGCGCCAGCGTTGCAGCTGGGCGCGAACCGGTTGCTGATCGTCGGCATGCCCGATGCGGGCGGCGGTGGTGTTTCAGAGCGCACCTCCACGCCGCGCGCGTCGCCGACGCCCGGCCAGATCGCCGGCCTTCGCACTCGATACCATGTTCAGCGACCAGATCTACAGCGACCTCGAGCAGATCGAGCGCGTGAACCAGATCCTGAACCTGCAGCCCACGCTGCTGCCGGGTTCGCGCATCGTGGAGAAGGTGCTGTTCCTCACGCCATCGCGCGACCTGCGCGAGATCGCGGCCGAGCACCTGGACAGCCTGCCGGCGTCCGCTGAAATCGCTGTTGCGGATCAGTGGCGCGAAAAGCACCGCCGGCGCGCAGCTGGCGAGCTACCTGCTGTTCGAAGGGGAATACACGCGGCTCGCTGATTGCACTGGGTCCGCCGCGATACGCTGGCGCGCGCGCCTGAAGTGCGCGCCTTGCTTTCGACTACGCCACCCGAGGTGGCGGTGGGCGCCGAGACTGCGCGGCCGCGCGCTAGACGAGGAACAGCGCGCCGAGGCCGAGCAGCGTCGCGAAGCCGATGCAGTCGGTGAACATCGTCAGGATCACGCCAGCGGAGAGTGCGGGGTCGATCGACAGCCGGCGCAAGGTCAACGGCACCATCACACCCACCACTGCGGCGGCGAACAGGTTCACCAGCATGGCCGCGCCGATGATCGGCGCGATCGCCCAGCTATGCAGCCAGGCAAACGGTGATCGCACCGAGGATCACCGCCATCGCCATGCCGGTCAGTGCGCTGATGCCGACCTCACGCAGCAGCAGCCAGCGTCCATCGCGCCACTGCACCTGGCCCAGCGCCATGCCGCGGATGATCAGCGTGACGGTCTGCGTGCCGGCAATGCCGCCCATGCTGGACACCACGGGCATCAGCACCGCGAGCGCGGCGACCTTCTCGATGGTGCCTCGAAACGCTGCACTACAAGGCCGCCCATGCTGGCGGTGACCAGGTTGATGCCCAGCCACAGCAGGCGGCGCCGCGTGGCGGGCAGCACGGCGGCGAACACGTCTTCCTCGTCGCGCAGGCCGGCACCGGCCATCACTTCGTGCGCGGGCTTCTTCGGCGATGACGTCGACCACATCATCGATGGTGATACGGCCGAGCAGCAGGCCGTGTTCATCCACCACCGGCGCAGACAGCAGGTCGCGGTCGCGGAACAGCTGTGATACCTCGCGCGCCGGCAATTCCGGCGCAATGCGCGACGCATCGGGATCGAGGCAGGCGCCCACCAGCTTGTCGGTGTCGTCGGTGAGCAGGCGCGCCAGCGTCAGCGTGCCGAGGAAGCGGTCGCTGCGATCCACGACGAACAGGCGGTCGGTGGGTTCGGGCAGTTCGCCGCGCAGGCGCAGGTAGCGCTGCACGACTTCGAGGGAGACATCCGCGCGCACGCTCACCGTGTCGGTGCTCATCAGGCCACCGGCGGTGTCCTCGGGCCAGGAGAGTACGCGTGACAGGCGCTCGCGATCCTGCTGGTCCATGTTCCGCAGCAGCTGCTGCGTCAACCGTCTCGGGCAGGTCGGCGAGCAGGTCGGCGAGGTCATCGACTTCGAGGTGGATGGTGGCGGCGTGCAGCTCCTCCGGATCCATCTCGTCGATGAGCTGCGTGCGCACGTCTTCGGAAAGCTCGAGCAGGATGTCGCCGTCCTGTTCGCCGCTGGTCATTTCCCAGACCAGCTCGCGGCGCTTGCGCGGCAGGGATTCGAGCAACTGCGCGATCTCCGCCGGATGCAGCGTATTGATCATGCGCTCGGCGGAGCGCACTGCGCCTTCGTCGAGCGCCGTGCGCAAGGCCGCGAGTCGCCCCGGTTTCTGCGGGCGGTTGAGGGCGATCTCGTTGTCGTCCTCGAAGGTGCTCACAGGTTCGAGTAGTTGGGGCCGCTGCCGCCTTCGGGCACGGTCCAGGTGATGGCGGCGTAGGGATCCTTGAGATCGCAGGCTTTGCAGTGCACGCAGTTGGCCGCGTTCACCTGCAGGCGCTTGCCGCCCGCGCCGTCGGCGATCATTTCGTACACGCCGGCGGGGCAGAAGCGCGTGCAAGGATTGCCGTATTCACTCGCGCAGCGCGTGGCGCACAGCATGGTGTCGGTAACGTGCAGGTGCGCGGGCTGCGCTTCATTGTGCTGCGTGCTGGCGAAGAACACCGAGGCAGTGCGGTCGCGCGGTGGCAGCGTGCGTGGTCTCCATTCGCGCTCGGGCGAGTCGTATTCGTCGAGCTTCAGCAGCTCGCGATTGCTGCGGTTCGCGAGCGTCCACGGAGCAAGGCCCGCGGTCGCGGTTTCGAAGGCTGCATTCGCAAGGCCCCACCACAGTCGCGCTTGAAACCCGGTTTGATGTTGCGCACCTTGCGCAGCTCCCGTCCGCCTGCGGATGCACGCCAGCGCGCATCGAAACCCCCTGGTGCCACCGGTGACATGCAGATGTTCGGCGGCCAGCATGCCGCAGCGGATGGCCTGGTGGATGCCCTTGATCTTCGCGAAGTTCAGCGTGCCCGCGGCATCGCCGGCGAGCAGGGCGCCCGGCATTTCGAGTTTCGGCAATGACTGCCAGCCACCCGGCTGCGATGGTGCGCGCACCTGCCGCGAGGATTTCTCCGCCTTCGAGCAGCGCTGCAATCGACGGATGCGCCTTGAACTGCTGGAAGGCCTCGAACGGCGCGAAGCGTGGATCAAGGTAGTCGAGCCCGATCACATAGCCCACGTACACCTGGTCGTCCGGCAGGTGGTACACGAAGCTGCCGCCATAGGTCGCGGTATCGAGCGGCCAGCCCAGCGAGTGTTGGACGAGGCCAGCTTCGCCGCGCCCGGCGGGCAACTGCCACAGCTCCTTGAATCCCAGCGCGTAGGTCTGCGGCGAGCTGCCGGCATCGAGCCTGGAATTCATCGATGAGCTGGCGTGCGAGGCTTCCACGACAACCTTCGCCGACGATGGTGGTGCGTGCGTGGATCTCGGGGCCGGGCGCGAACTCCGCGCCGGGATTGCCATCGGCATCGAGGCCCATGTCGCCGACGCGCACGCCAGCGACTGCACCGCTCGGATCGAACAGCGGTGAGGCCGCTGCGAAACCGGGCAGCACTTCCACACCGAGTTCTTCGGCGTACTGCGCGAGCTTCGGCAACAGCTGTCCCCAGCGACACGATGAAGTTGCCGTGGTTGCGCAGTTGTGGCGGCAAGGGCAGCGGGGGTCGCGCCTTGCGTGGACAGCAGGCGGAACTCATCGCGCGTCACGGGCTGGCAGATGGCAGGTTGATGCGCGCGCCATTCCGGCCACAGTGCATCCAGCGCGCCCCGGTTCCATCACTGCGCCGGAGAGACTGTGTCCACCGATGGATGCGGCCTTCTCCAGCACGCACACGCTGCGCTCCGGATCGAGTTGCTTCAACCGCACGGCCGCGGCGAGGTCCGGCCGGGCCCGCACCCACCACCAGCACGTCGTATTCGAGTGTGTCGCGTTCAATCATGCGCGCGGGAGTCTAGGAGACTGTCGCGCGTATGCACAGGGGATTCAGCCTTCCGGCGCGCGATCCGGCTCGTCGATGCGCGCGAGGATTGCCTGTCGCGCGGCGCGGCGTGCGGGACCGATGTCAGCTGCTGCCGTTGAAGCGGGCGGCGGCAGTGACGGGGCAATTTCCACGCTGATGCGGGTGGGCCATGGCATGAAGCGCCGCGAGGGCAATGCCCCTGCGCGTGCCACGGATGCCGATGGGCACGATGGGCAGCTGGGCTTTCGCGGCGATCACGAAGGCGCCGCTGCGGAATTCGGCGAGCCCGGGCTCATCGTGGAAAGTGCCTTCCGGGAAAACGGCCAGTGCGCCGCCGGCATTGGCGCGCTTCAGCAGCTTGCGCGTATCGCGCGCACCCTTGCTGCCGCTGCCACGATCCACGTAGTGCGAGCCGATGCGCCGGAGCAAGAGGTTCGCCACCGGCACCTTGCTCATCTCGCGCTTGATCACGAATCCGAATACCGGCGGCAGCGCTGCATACAGCACGACGCCGTCGAGGTAGCTGGCGTGGTTGGCCACCACGACGCAGGGCGTGGCGGGCAGGTTTTCCAGCCCGCGGACCTTGAGCGGCATGCCGCAGGTCCACAGCACCAGCCGCGCCGCGCCCCGGACCATGCGCCGGCGCAGCCCCAGCCAGGGCACCGGCAGGATCAGCACCAGCACCGTGAGCCCCTGCAGCAGGAAAGCGCTGCAAGCCCATGCGGCGTAAGGCAGCAGCAGCCAGCGCGGCGGATTCTTTGCGGTCGCCAAGGTGGGCAGATGGTACGGGGTGTAATGTGTGATCGGCTTCTCTTTATGTTAACGCTCGGGCCTAGCTGTGAAGGGCATCACGCAGGGGCCCTGTGCGGCTGGAGATACTGCCAATACAGATCGAGCCATGAGTGCCAACCGGTAACACCACAGTGATCAAGACCAGCAACGCCGTCGCCCGCCCCGCTGCAGACGCCGTCGATCCGGCCGTGACACGCTTCCTCGACGGCGCGTGGATGGAACGCGGGCTGTCGGCGAACACGATGGCTGCCTACCGTGCCGACCTCATGGCCTTGTCGCGCTGGCTGAATGCACGCGGCTCGCAGATCACCAAGGCTACGCGCGCCGATTTGCTTGGATTCATCGCATGGCGAGTCGAATCCGGCGCTCGGCCGCGTTTCGACGGCACGACAGCTATCGTCGTTCCGTCGCTTCTTTCGCCACCTGCTGCGCGAAGGTTCGTTGCGCGAGGATCCGACCGCGCAGATCGCGATGCCGAAGATCGGCCGCTCGTTGCCGAAGTCGCTGACCGAAGAAGAAGTGGAATCGCTGCTGGGTGCGCCGCTGGTCTCCGACCCGCTGGGGCGCGCGCGATCGCACGATGCTCGAGGTGCTGTACGCCACCGGCTTGCGCGTTTCCGAACTCGTCTCGTTGAAGTATTCGCAGCTGAACCTGAACCAGGGCGTGCTGCGCGTGCAGGGCAAGGGCGATCGCGAGCGGCTCATTCCGCTGGGCGAAGAGGCCGTGCGCTGGCTGCGTGAATTCATCGGTACCGGTCGTGGCGAGATCCTGCTCGACCGCACCACCGACCACCTGTTCCCCACGCGTCGCGGCGACCACATGACGCGCCAGGCCTTCTGGCACATCATCAAGCGCTACGCCCGCAAGGCGAACATCGACAAGGAACTCTCGCCGCACACGCTGCGGCATGCGTTCGCCACGCACCTCTTGAACCACGGCGCCGACCTGCGCGTGGTGCAGATGCTGCTCGGCCACAGCGATCTGTCGACCACGCAGATCTACACGCACGTGGCACGCGAGCGCATGAAAGAGCTGCACTCGACGCATCATCCGCGCGGCTGAGCGCGGATTCCGCCAGCATGGGTAGTGCTAGACTCGAACCCATGAAAACCCGCTTCCTCGCGCTCTGCGTTGCATTGCTGCCGCTGATGGCCTGTGGCAACAGCGCTGGTGCGCAGGCGGAAATCAAACCCGCCCCGGCTGCGGCCATCAAGCCTGATGATCCACGCGTGGCGCTGGCCGCGAAGATTCCCGGCGCACATCCCGAAGACCTGCGCCCGACGCCGGTGCCGGGTATCTACGAACTCACGCATGGCGCGGACATTTCGTACGTCACTGCCGATGCGAAGTACGTGTTCTCCGGCGACCTGTTCCGCATCACCACGCAGGGCGATTTCCCGAACCTCACGGGAAACGCGGCGCGAAGAGATGCGGCTCGCGAAGCTCGCGGCCATCCCCGAATCAGAAATGCTGGTGTATGGCCCGGCCAATGCCGCGCACACCATCACCGTGTTCACGGACGTCGATTGCCCCTGGTGCCGCAAGCTGCACTCGCAGCTGGCCGACTACAACAAGCTCGGCATCCGCGTGCGCTACCTGTTCTTCCCGCGCACGGGTCCCGATACACCTTCCTGGTACAAGGCCGAGGCCGTGTGGTGGCGCGCCCGATCGCAACAAGGCGCTGACGCTGGCCAAGAACGACCAGGCCATCGAGATGAAACGCTGCCCCCGGTGCGCCGGTGGCGCGCGACTACAAGCTGGGTCGCGAGATGGGCATCACCGGCACGCCGGGCATCATCCTGGAGAACGGCGAGCTGGTGCCGGGCTACCTGGCTCCGGCCGACATGCTGAAGCACATCAACAGCAGCCTCGCGGCGGCGTCTGTTCCGAAGTGATTTGAATGCCGGCGATTCCGTGACACGGAATCGCCCGCGCGGACGCGTCTAGCGTTCCAGCAGCTCCCTTTTACCCGGCTTGCCGTCCCACTCCTTGCCATCGGCGGGACCGGGCTTCTTCTCGGTGATCACCGGCCAGTTCTTCGCGAGCTCGGCGTTCAGCTTGAGGAAATCCTTCTGGCCCTCGGGCACTTCGTCTTCCGAGAAAATGGCTTCGGCAGGGCACTCAGGCTCGCACAGCGTGCAGTCGATGCATTCCTCTGGATCGATCACCAGGAAGTTCGGGCCTTCATGGAAACAGTCCACCGGGCAGACTTCCACGCAGTCCATGTATTTGCACTTGATGCAGTTTTCGGTGACGACGAAGGTCATGCTGTTTTCCCGGATTCGAGGCGGCGCATTCTAGCCCGGATCGCGGCGGGTAAGGGTGGTGAGGTGCATGCCTTCGGTGCCAGCGGCACGGTCCGCAAGGTATTGCCGCAGGGCATAGCGGATGGTGGGAAAGGCGAGTTCGTCCCATGGGATATCAGCCTCGTCCACGAGCTTCGCCTCGAGGCTTTCTTCGCCCGCGCCGAACACCGCCGAGCTCATGCGTGCGCGGAAGAACACATGTACTTGCTGCGAATCAGGCACGTTCATCAGCGCCAGCGGCGAACCGATGTCCACCTGCGCCATGGCCTCTTCGAGGCATTCGCGTGCGGCGCCATCTTCGAGTGTTTCGCCGTTTTCCATGAAGCCGGCGGGCACTGTCCAGAAGCCAAGACGTGGCTCTATGGCCCGGCGGCACAGCAGGATTTTTCCGGCGTATTCCGGCACGCAGCCCACCACGATCAGCGGGTTCTCGTAGTGCACGGACTGGCAGGCGGGACACACGCGCCGTGGCCGCGTATCACCCGCTGGCACGATCGTTTCGGTGCGTTGTCCGCAATATGTACAGAACAGCTTTTCCATCACGTTGCGAGGCCGATCGGCTGCGACGGGCATCACAACCCGCAGCATGCGCCGGCCCCATCATCTGCAAGGCAGCAAACCACTCGAAAACCAGATGGAACCGAAGGATACCAGCGCAACGGGTCGGCACAGCTCCGACCTGCACCTGATGCGGCTCGGGCGCGAGATGCGCCGCCGGGTCGGCCATCGCGTGCCGCTGGTGGACGTGCTGCGCGATGCGGCCCAGCGCATGGATGCCGATGCCGCATTGCTGTGGCTGCCCGCCTGCGGCCTGCGCGTACAGGTCGCGGCACGGGAATCCGAACTGCCGACCCGCATCAAGGGCGAGTTCGAGCAATTTCCCGAGCGCTTCGGCGCCCAGCCCGAGAACCCGGATGCCCTCGCGCGCATCGTGCAGGGCGAGGAGCAGGGCGCGGCCTGCCGGCTGTTGATCGTGTCGATGGACACCGGCTCTTCGCGCCAACCGGCGTGGCTGGTATTCGCACGCAAGCTCGAAGCGCCGCGCTTCGATACCTGGACCGCGACGCTGGCCCAGGTGCAGGCACTGCGCCTGGCGCGCCGGCTCATGCGCGAGGTGGATTCCATCACCGGCCACCTGTCGCGCGCCGGCCTGCACACCACCATCGCTGACAGCAGCGAGATCGCGGGCTCGTTGCTGCTTGCCGAGCTCGACGGCCTGCGCACGCTGAACCATACCCGCGGCGCCAAATCCGCCGACGACATCGTCGCGGCATTCGGTCGCTTGCTGACCACGCCGCTGCTGCCCGAAGGTTCGCTGGTGGCGCACCTCGAAGCCGGCAAGTTCGCGGTGCTGGTGCCGGTGTTCGATTCCGCCGGCGCGGTGCGCATCGTCGAGCGCGTCCAGCACGCGCTGGGCAATGTCACGCTCGAAGGCGAGGCGACGGCGGCAAGGCTTTCCTGTACCTGCGGCATCGTCGAATACGATTTTTCCGCCGATTCGCTCGACCAGACGCTGCTGGCCGCGGACCTGGTGCTGGAACTCGCCAAGGAGCACGGTCGCTCGCGCATCGAGACGCGCCAGCAGGACGACGCCACGCTGATCCGCCGCCAGGGCGATGACTTCGCCGCCACCGACCTGCTGGAAGCCATCGCTTCCGGCGAACTCGAGCTGCATGCGCAGCCCCATCGTCTCGCTGCGCGATGACAAGCATCCATTGGGCTTCGAGCTGCTGCTGAAATTGCGCGCCACGCATGGCCGCGCGGAGCAGAACCTGCCGGCGCGGCTCATCGAGGTGGCACAGCGCCACCAGCTGCTCTCGGTGCTCGACCGCTACGTGGTCGACCAGGCCTTCGCCATCCTGGCCCCGCATCGTGATGTGCTGGCGCGCCTGCGCATCAGCGTATCGATCAACGTCTCGGGCCAGTCGCTGTGCGACCAGGAATTCACCACGCATTTCATCGAAGAGCTGCGACGTTCGAAGCTGCCGCCGGGTTGCATCGTGATCGAGGTGACCGAGCAGGTGGCGCTGGCCGACCTGCGCCGCGCCGGCGATGCCATGCGCCGGCTGCGTGCGGCGGGCTGCGGCATCGCCATCGATGATTTCGGCACCGGCGCGAACTCACTCGCCTACGTGCACCAGCTGCCGGTGACGCGCCTGAAGATCGACGGCAGCTTCGTGCGCGACATCACCACCAACAAGCGCTCCGAGGCGGCGGTGAAGGGCATCGTGCAGCTGGCGCGCGACTTCGTGCTGCAGACCGTGGGCGAACATGTCGAGACGGTCGAGCAGGTGGAGCTGCTGCGCCGGCTGGGCGTGGATTTCGGCCAGGGTTATCTGTACGGCCGGGCCGAACCACTGGATGCGGCGGTGGCCACGCTGATGGAACGCGAATCCGCCACCACCAGCATCGCCACCTCGAACGTGGCACTCGACGTAGGTTGAAGCCAGGCGCGTGGCGCCGATGGTGCCCATGGTCCGAATCGAACGGACACGTTCTTGCGAACGGCAGATTTTGAGTCTGCTGCGTCTACCAGTTCCGCCACACGGGCATGCGGGAATGCGGGAATGCGGGAATGCGGGGCGTGATGGTATCTGATTTGTAATCGCCGCGGCCTGCGACCTTTTCGACCGCTGGCGCATCTTAGGGTGCATGAGCCGGTTCCTTGCCATCGCCCTGACCGACGAGTGCCTGCGCCGCGCGGCGCAGGGTGATCGCCCGGCCCAGCGCGAAATCTACGAGCAGTCCGCGGGGCCGGCCTTTGCCTTGATCCGCCGGCTGATCCGCAACCGCGCCGCCGCCGAGGATGTGTTCCAGGACTGCATGGTGGCCCTGCTGCAGCAACTGCCGCAGTTCCGCGGCGAGGCGCCGTTCGGCGCGTGGGCACGGCAGGTGGCTTTACGCCATTGCCTCATGCACCTGCGCTCGCCCTGGCAGCGGGCACGTCACGCGCTGGGCGTGGTGCTGCCGGGTGACGACGATGCGCGGCGCTCGCTCATCGACCAGCCCGTGCACGATCCTGCGCTCGCCGACCGCATCGACCTGGACCGGGCGCTGGCGCGACTGCCCGAGCTCACCCGTGTAGTGGTCTGGCTCTACGACGTCGAAGGACTCAGCCACGAGGAAATCGCGGCCCAGTTCGGTCGCAGTGTGAGTTTTTCCAAATCCCAGGTGTCGCGCGCGCACGCGCAGCTGCGCGCACAGCTGATCGACCACCGCGTCGCCGATGCCCTGCCATCCGCGGCGGCCGTTGCTGCGCCGAGGGCCCTGCCATGACCAACCCGGTTGACCTGCGCCAGCTGCCGGCGGATGCCGCGCCACCTTTTGGCTTCGAGGAATTCGAGCGCCGTCGTGATGCCGCGCGCAGGCCGGCAGCATGCCGCGGTGTGGAGCGTCGCGGCCTCCGTGGTTGTGCTCGGCTTCGTGGCGGTGCTGGCGCTGGTGACGCAGAGGCCGGACCCCACCTTGCTGGTGAACGGCACCGCGCAGGACGCACCCGCAACGATCGTTGTCGATGCGCCCTACGAACCCGCCGTGGTCGACCTGCGCCAGTTCGAGATGACCAGCGCACTGGAAGACCACATCGCGTTGCTGGACGCGCAGATCTCCGCGGCGCGCGTATACGCCGCATCACCCGAGCGCGTGCGACAGATGGAAACCACGCGCGCGCAACTCACCGATTCCCTGCAGCGCGTGAGCTACGCGCAAACCCTGCTCAGTTTCTGATCGAACCCCAAGGAGTTTCGACGATGAACATGTTTCGCAAGACCCTGCTTGCCGCGAGCCTCGCGGTCAGCGCGATGCCCGTGCTGAGTGCGACGGCCGAAACGCCACCGCCCGCACAAGGACAGGATGTCGAGAAGCGGCTCGAAGACGCGCGCAAGCGCCTCGACGCGGATGCGCGCGAGGTGGCCGAACTCTCCGGCCAGCTGGGGCGCAACTTCGCCTTCCAGATGCGCATGCCGGATGGCGGCGCGCCGCCGCGTGCGTTGCTGGGCGTGAACATCGACAACAACAGCGGCGAT
This sequence comes from Pseudomonadota bacterium, assembly GCA_037200665.1. Lineage (GTDB taxonomy): Bacteria > Pseudomonadota > Gammaproteobacteria > Steroidobacterales > Steroidobacteraceae > ZC4RG30. The sequence continues at coordinate 116,455 of JBBCGD010000005.1, forward strand.
GCCAAGGGCGCGCGCGTACGCGATGTCAGCCCCGGCAGTGCCGCCGCGGAGGCGGCATCAAGGCCGGCGACATCATCACCAGCATCGGCAGCCAGGACCTCACCAAGGAGAACGACGCGGGTCGCGTGCTGGTGGAGAAGATGCGCGAGGCGCAGCCCAACCTGAAACTGCAGGTGGGCGTACTGCGCGATGGCAAGAAAACTGAGCTTCGACGTGACGCCGCGGCCGGCGCCGCAGATCGCGATGGGCGCAATGCCATTCCCGGGCGGATTGCCGGCGCTTCCGGGCGCGCAGCCGGGCCAGGTGCGTCGCTTCCAGTTGCAGCGGGAGCCGGACCTCGCCGGCGGTCCGGGCGAACGCCGCATCGAGATCCGCACCATGCGCGATGGCCCGGATGACGGCACGCGCTTCCGTGGCCTGGAATTCGCGACGCTGTCGGAAAAAACTCGGCGGCTACTTCGGCGTGAAGTCGGGCGTGCTGGTGGTGCGTGCGCCGGCGAACTCGCCCTTCAAGCTGCAGGATGGCGACGTCATCCTCGCCATCGACGGCCGCGACGCGACCAGCGCGCAGCAGGCGGGTCGCATCCTGCGCTCCTATGGTGACGGCGAGAAATTCACGCTGCGCGTGCAGCGCGACCGCAAGGCGCAGAGCATCGATGCCACCATGCCCGCCGATGGGCGTGACGACGACGACCATGATCGCGGCCACGGTCACGGTGACTGAAGCAGGCGGCTGCGGCGCAAGGGGCGGCATGGGATACCATGCGCGCCCCCATGCGCCGCGAAGATTTCCAGTTTGAGCTGCCGCCGGAGCTGATCGCGCAGGCGCCGCTGCCCGAGCGTTCGGCCAGCCGGCTGCTGGCCCTCGACGGCGCGACCGGCGCCGTCAGCGACCGGAATTTCACGGATCTCCCGGAACTGCTGCGACCTGAGGACCTGCTGGTCTTCAACGACACGCGCGTGGTGGCCGCGCGCCTGTTCGGCAGCAAGCCTTCCGGTGGCCGCGTCGAGGTGTTCCTCGAACGCGCCGTGGCGCCGCGCCGCGCCTGGGTGCAGATGCGTGCCAGCAAGGCGATCCGGCCCGGGCTCGTGATCAATACGGATGGCGGCGCCGTGCGTGTCATCGAACGCGTGCAGATCGAGGCCGGTGACCTGTGGGAAATCGAAACACCGGACGAGGCGCTCGCATTCTTCGAGGCCCATGGCAGCGTGCCGCTGCCACCCTACATCGAACGTGCCGCAGGCGCTGCGGACCGCGAGCGTTACCAGAGCATCTTCGCGCGCGAACCCGGCGCGGTGGCGGCGCCGACAGCGAGCCTGCATTTTCGATACCGCACTGGTGCAGCGGATCGATGCGCTGGGCGTGCGTCGCGCGCAGGTCACGCTGCATGTCGGCGCCGGCACCTTCCAGCCGCTGCGCGTGGACGATGTCGCGCACCACGTGATGCATGCCGAGCGCTACACGGTGCCGCAGTCGCTGGTCGCTGCGGTCAGCGCCACGCGCGCGCGTGGCGGGCGCGTCGTCGCCGTGGGCACGACCGTGGCGCGCGCGCTGGAATCCGCCGCGGCCAGCGGCACGCTCGCGGCCGGCAGCGGCGACACGCGCCTGTTCATCACGCCGGGCTATGCTTTCCGCGTCGTGGATGCACTGATCACCAATTTCCACCTGCCCGAATCCACGCTGCTGATGCTGGTCTCGGCCTTCGCCGGGCTCGGGCATGTGCTGGCCGCGTATCGTCATGCCGTGCGCGCACGCTACCGCTTCTTCAGCTACGGCGATGCCATGTTCATCACGCCGTCCACCGCGGCCGTGCCGGCGCGGGACGCGACGCCATGATTTCCTTCGAACTGCTGAAGACCGAAGGCAGCGCGCGCCCGCGGACGCCTCACGCTCGACAAGGGCGTGATCGAAACGCCGATCTTCATGCCCGTGGGCACCTACGGCACCGTGAAGGCGATGACGCCGGAAGAGCTGAAGGACATCGGCGCGCAGATCATCCTCGGCAACACCTTCCACCTGATGCTGCGGCCGGGCACCGACATCATCAACGCGCATGGCGGCCTGCATGGCTTCATGCACTGGGACAAGCCCATCCTCACCGACTCGGGTGGTTTCCAGGTGTTCAGCCTGGCCGAGTTGCGCAAGATCACGGAGGAGGGCGTGCGCTTCGCCTCGCCCATCGATGGCAGCCAGGTGCGCCTCACGCCCGAAGATTCCATGGACGTGCAGCGCGCGCTGGGTTCGGACATCGCCATGTGCTTCGACGATTGCACGGCCTGGCCCGCCACCGAAGCGCAGGCCCGCGATTCGATGGAGCGCTCCATGCGCTGGGCCGCGCGCTCCAAAGCGCACTACTACCGCGAGGATCCAGCGCCCCCGCGCGGCAATCTGTTCGGCATCATCCAGGGTGGTGGTTACCTGCCGCTGCGGCAGGCGTCGCTCGAAGCGCTGGTGCAGATCGATTTCCCCGGCTACGCCATCGGCGGCCTCGCGGTGGGCGAGCCGGAAGAAGTGCGCCTCGCCGTGCTCGAAGACATCGCCCCGCTGATCCCCGCGAACCGGCCGCGCTACCTGATGGGCGTGGGTCGTCCCGAGGACCTGGTCGCCTCCGTCGCCCGCGGCGTCGACATGTTCGACTGCGTGATGCCCACCCGGCATGCGCGCAATGGCCACCTGTTCACGCATGCCGGCGTGCTGAACATCCGCAACGCCGCGCATGCCAGCGACACCGGCCCCATCGATCCGCAATGCGGCTGCTATACCTGCCGCAACTATTCCCGCGCCTATCTGCGCCACCTCGACAAATGCAACGAGATCCTCGGCGCCCGGCTCAACACCATCCATAACCTGTACTACTACCTGGACCTGATGCGCGGCATCCGCGAGGCCCTCGACGAGGGGCGTTTCGCGGCCTTCGCGACCGATTTCATCGCACGGCGGCGCGCGGGCGCCCCTGTGGCATAATCCCCGGCCATTTTTAAGGACGGGGCCGTACACACCCATGAGCTTCTTCATCTCCGATGCCCAGGCACAGGCCACGGGCGGCGCTGCTGGCCAGACCAGCATGCTGAACATGCTGCTGCTGCCGCTGATGCTGGTCGCGTTCTACTTCCTGCTGATCCGTCCGCAGCAGAAGCGCGCCAAGGAGCACCAGAACCTGCTGTCGAAGCTGGCGACGGGCGACGAAGTGGTGACCTCGGGTGGCATCCTCGGCCGCGTCACGGACGTGGGCGATGCTTTCGTCACCGTCGAGATCGCCGACGGCGTGCGCATCAAGCTGCAGAAGGCGCAGATCACGCAGCTGGTTCCGAAAGGCACGTACAAGAGCGCCTGAAGGCGCCCGGGAATTCCCCATGCTCGAGTTCGCCCGCTGGAAATACATTGTCGTCGCCTGCGTCATGCTGCTGGCGCTGGTCTTTGCCGCACCGAATTTCTTCGGTGAAGACCTGGCCGTGCAGGTGGCGCGCCGCGACCGCGCCGCCATCGACACCATCGGCCAGGCCGCAGTGGAAAAGGTGCTCGCAAGCAAGGCCGTGAAGATCAAGCGCGCCTATGTGGATGAAGGCCGCCTGATGCTGCTGTTCGATGAAGTGAACCAGCAGCTGGCCGCGCGCGACGCGGTGAACGATTCACTGAGCGAGAACTACGTGTCGGCGCTGGCGCGCGCGCCGCGCGCCCCGGCGATCTTCGGCAAGGCGGGCCTGCGGCCGATGCCGCTGGGCCTCGACCTGCGTGGCGGCCTGTCGCTGCTTTACCAGGTGGACGTGAATGGCGCGCTCAGCAACCTGATCGCCAGCTACGACCAGGATTTCCGGCGCTCGCTGACCGCCGCGAACATCACCTTCTCCGACAGCTCCAACATCCAGGATGCCAACGGCGTCCTCGATGGCGTGCGCGTGACCTTCCCGGCCGGCACCGATCTTTCCAAGGCGCGCGACGTGATGAAGAAGGTGGTCTCCGACGCCACGTTCACCACGCAGGACAGCGGCCCGGTCCCCTACGTCGACGCGACGCTGACCGCGACGCAGATCGGCGATCGCCAGAAGAACGCCATCCAGCAGAACATGACCACGCTGCGCAATCGCGTGAACGAGCTGGGTGTCACCGAGCCCAAGGTGGAGCAGCAGGGCACCGACCGCATTTCGGTGCAGCTGCCGGGCGTGATCAATTCGGCCGAGGTGAAGGACATCCTCGGCAAGGTGGCGACGCTGGAATTCCGGCTCACCGACACGCAGAACAATGTGCAGGAAGCGGTGGCGAAGAATCGTGCACCGCTGGGTTCGCGGCTCGAATTCCATCGTGAAGTGGCCGGCTATCGCCAGCCCACGCTGCTGAAGCGCGAGATCATCGCCACCGGCGCCGACCTCGTGGATGCCACCTCGACCACCACGCAGCGTGGTCCGGCCGTGGCGATCCGCCTGAGCTCCAAGGCTGGCGACGAGATGCTGCGCATCACGCAGGCCAACCTCGGCAAGCCATGGCCGTGGTGCTCATCGAACAGACGCGCGAAAAGTACACCGAGAACGGCGTGCAGAAGGAACGCGACCACATCCAGCGCGATGTGATCAGCGAAGCCACCATCCAGGGCGTGTTCAGCAACCAGTTCAACATCGATGGCCTCGGCGTGAACGAAGCGCATGATCTCGCGCTGCTGATGCGTTCCGGCCAGCTGGCCGCGCCGCTGGTGCCGGTGAGCGAGCGGGCCATCGGTCCGTCGCTGGGCCAGCAGAACATCAAGTCGGGCGTCACCGCATTGCTGATCGGTGCGGCCGCGCTGTTCATCTTCATGATCTTCTACTACCACTTGTTCGGCGTCGTGGCCTCGGTGGTGCTGCTGGCCAACGTGGTGCTGCTGACGGCGCTGCTGTCACTGATGAAGGCGTCACTGTCGCTGCCCGGCATCGCCGGCATCCTGCTCACCGTCGGCATGGCGGTGGACGCGAACGTCATCATCTACGAGCGCATCCGCGAGGAACTGCGCAACCGCGTATCGCCGCAGGCTTCCATCCGCGTCGGCTTCGACAAGGCCTGGTCCGCGATCTGGGATTCCAACGTCACCACCTTCATCGCCGGTCTCGTGCTGTGGGTGTTCGGTACCGGCGCGATCCGCAACTTCGCCATCGTGCTGATGCTGGGCATCCTGACCTCGATGTTCACGGCCATGCTGGGCAGCCGCGCGCTGCTGACGCTCATCTACGGCGGCAGTCACAAGCCCGCCAAGCTCTCGATCGGCTGATCGGGCGAGGAAACGACAGTGGAATTTTTTCACAAGAGCACCAACTTCCCGTTCATGGCCACGCGGCGCATCTGGTATGTGCTGTCGCTGGTGCTGGTGGTGGCGTCGATCGCGCTGTTCTTCGTGCGCGGGCTGAACCTCACGGTGGATTTCACCGGCGGCACCAATGTCGAGGCGGCGTACCCCGGCATCGCGGACGTCGAGAAGGTGCGCCCACGCACTGGAGCAGAACGAGTTCAAGGAACCGACGGTGCAGACCTTCGGCACCTCGCGTGACATCTCCGTGCGCCTCGCGCCCGAGCCGAAGCAGACGGTGGAGCAGGTGCGCACGCGCGTCGAGACGGCATTGAAGAGCGTGGATCCGGGCGTCGTGATCCAGCCGCTGGAGTTCGTCGGCCCGCAGGTCGGCACCGAGCTGCGCAACAGCGCCATCACGGCGATCCTGCTGACCCTTGGCCTGGTGTTCTTCTACATCTGGCTCAGGTTCCACACCTGGCGTCTTTCAATCGGCGCCATCCTGGCCCTGCTGCACGATCCCATCCTGATCATCGGCTGGTTCGCGTTCTCGCAGACGCCGTTCGACCTCGCCGTGGTCGCCGCGCTGCTGGCCGTGCTCGGCTACTCGCTGAACGACACCATCATCGTGTTCGACCGCATCCGCGAGCGTTTCGAGTCGAATCGCCGCCTCGGGTCGCAGCTGGTGCTCGACCAGTCGATCAACCAGACGCTGTCGCGCACGATCATGACCAAGGTGACGACGCTGATCGTCGTGGTCGCATTGCTGGTGCTCGGTGGTCCGGCACTGCGTGGCTTCGCCGAGGCGCTGGTCATCGGCATCCTCGCCGGCACGTATTCGTCGATCTACATTTCGTCGGCCGCGGCGCTCGACTTTGGCCTGAAGGCCGAGCATGTGTTCCCGCCGGTTCGCAGCCGCGAAGCCGACAGCCTGCCCTGACGCAGAAGGAAACCAGCAGGGATGCTGCATCTGCTGACCGATCCTTCCGCGTGGGTGGCCCTGCTCACGCTGTCGTTGCTCGAGATCGTCCTCGGCGTCGACAACATCATCTTCATCTCGGTGCTGGTGGGGCGGCTGCCCGACGCGCAGCGCAAGCGCGCGCGCACCTTTGGCCTGCTGGCCGCGATGGGCACGCGCCTGGCGCTGCTGTTCTCCATCGTGTGGCTGATCGGGCTGACCAGGCCCTGGTTCACCGTCTTCGACCATGGTTTCTCGGGTCGCGACCTGGTGCTGATCGCCGGTGGCCTGTTCCTGCTCGCCAAGAGCGTGGTGGAAGTGCACCACACGCTGGAAGGCGCCGCCGAGGAACACAACGCGCGCGTTTTCTCGAGCTTCGCCGTGATCGTGGCGCAGATCGCCGTGATCGACATCGTCTTCTCGCTGGATTCGGTGTTCACCGCGGTGGGCCTGGCCAGTGCCGACCAGGTGCCCATCATGGCCGCGGCCATCATCATCTCCATCCTGGTCATGATGCTGCTGTCCGGGCCGATCTCGGATTTCGTCGATGCGCACCCGACGGTGAAGATCCTTGCGCTGGCCTTTTTGATCCTGGTCGGCGTGGCGCTGGTGGCGGATGGTTGGGGCCAGCATATTCCCAAGGGATATCTGTATTTCCCGATGGCCTTTTCCGTGGCCGTGGAAATGATTAACCTCAGGCTCAGAAAGCTGCTCGACCGCAAAAAGGCCAAACCATGAAACAGATGCGTTTTACCCTCCTGGCCACCGCGCTGGCCGTTGCGGCGGTGCTGGCGGGTTGTTCCAGATCCGGTGGCGATGCCGGAAGCAGCACCATCAAGGTCGGCGAATTCGCTTCGCTCACCGGCAAGGAAGCCACTTTCGGCACTTCCTCGCATGAAGGCACCTTGCTCGCCGTCGAGGAGATCAACGCCGCCGGCGGCGTGCTCGGCAAGCAGCTCGAGCTCAAATACGAAGACAACCGCAGCACGCCGGGCGAATCGGCCACCATCGCCAAGAAGCTGATCAACAACGACAAGGTCGTCGCTCTCCTCGGCGAGGTGGCTTCGGGACGATCGTTGGAGGTTGCACCCTTCGCGCAGCAGAGCAAGATCCCGCAGATCTCGCCGTCGTCCACCAACCCGGATGTCACCAAGGTCGGCGACTACGTGTTCCGCGTGTGCTTCATCGATCCCTTCCAGGGCACGCTGCTGGCCAACTTCGCGAAGAACACGCTGAAGGCCAAGACGGTCGCGATCTTCTCCGACGTGGCCGCGCCCTACAGCGTGGGCCTCGCCAAGTTCTTCAAGGAAGGCTGGCTCGCCGGCGGCGGCACCGTGGTCTCCGAGGTGAAATACACGGGCGGCGACAAGGACTTCAAGGCGCAGCTCACCGTCATCAAGAATGCCAGGCCCGACGCCATCATGGTGCCGGGCTACTACACCGACGTCGGCCTGATCGTGGCGCAGGCGCGCCAGCTCGGCATCACCGTGCCGATGTTCGGCGGCGATGGCTGGGAAGCGCCCGAGCTGATCCAGATCGCCGGCGCCGAGAACCTGGTGAACACGTACTACTCCACGCACTTCTCGCCCAGCAGCACCGATCCGCTGGCGCAGAAATTCGTCGCCGCCTACAAGGCCAGGTACAACGGCAAGGTACCGGATGCGATGGCCGCACTGGGCTACGACTCGGTGCTGGTGCTGGTGGATTCCATCAAGCGTGCCGGTACGACTGCAGAACCCGCGCTGCGTGATGCCATCGCAGCCACGAAGAACTTCCCCGGCGCCACCGGCCTCACCACGCTGGATGCCAACCGTGATGCTTCGAAACCGGCGGTGATCATCACCGTCAAGGATGGCAAGTTCGAATACCTCGAGACGATCAATCCCTGAAGACCGGCATCCGCTCCCCACGCTCTGATTCCCAAGGCTGCGGCACCCGATGACCGAACTGCTGCAGCAACTGATCAATGGCCTCGCGCTCGGGGCGATCTATGCGCTGATCGCACTGGGCTACACGATGGTGTACGGCGTGCTGCGCTTCATCAACTTCGCGCACAGCGACGTGTTCATGGTCGGCGCCTTCGCCGGCTACTTCCTGGCGCAGTTGTTCCCGGCGGGTTCGGCGCTCTCCGGCGTGCTGGTGCTCATCGGTGCGATGGGCATCTGCGCACTGCTCGGCGTCATCATCGAGAAGCTGGCGTACCGGCCGCTGCGCGGACGCTCGACGCTGACGGTGCTGATCACCGCCATCGGCGTATCGCTGCTGCTGCAGAACCTCGGACAGCGCATTTTCGGTGCGAACCCGCGTTCTTTCCCTGCGCTTTTCCCCGTCCACCAGTTCCACGTCGGCGGCATCGTCATTTCCAGCGCGCAGATCATGGTGTTCGGCGTCGCCATCGTGCTGTTGTTCGTGCTGCGCTGGATCGTGCTGCACACACGCACCGGCACGGCGATGCGCGCGCTGTCGTTCAATCCGGTGGCGGCTTCGCTGGTGGGCATCAATAACGACCGCATCATCTCCTTCACCTTCGCGCTGGGGTCGGCGCTCGCGGCGGCGGGCGGCATCCTGTATGCGTCGAACTATCCGTCGATCGATCCGCTGATGGGCACGCTGCCCGGCATGAAGGCCTTCGTGGCCGCGGTGCTCGGTGGCATCGGCAACATTGCCGGCGCCGCGGTGGGTGGGTTGGTGCTCGGCCTCGTTGAAACCGCCGTGGTTGGCTTCGGCGGCTCCACCTATCGCGATGCCGTGGCCTTCGCGGTGCTGATCCTGATCCTGCTGCTGCGTCCGGAAGGCTTGCTCGGCCGGCGCATGGCGGAGAAAGTCTGATGCCGGCGCGCGCACAGCTGCTGCTGCTCGGCGCGCTGGTGGTCATCGGCGTGCTGTCGGTTTTCTCCAGCGGCTACAACCCGTACCTGCTCGACATCGCGGTGAGCTGCGGCATCAACGTGACGCTGGCCGTGTCGCTGAACCTCATCAACGGCTACACCGGACAGTTTTCGCTGGGCCACGCGGGCTTCATGGCCGTGGGTGCATACGCGGCCGCGGTACTCACCACCACCTTCGGCGCGACGCTGCTGCCGTTGCTCGGCGGGCAGGGCTGGCTGCTGTTCCTGTTCGCGCTGCTCGCGGGTGGCATCGTCGCGGCCATCGCAGGACTCATCGTCGGCGTGCCTTCGTTGCGCCTGAAGGGCGACTACCTCGCCATCGTCACCCTGGGCTTCGGCGAGATCATCCGCGTGGTGCTGCAGAACATCGATGCCATCGGCGGCCCGCGCGGCATGATCGGCATTCCGGGTTACGCCAACCTTGCCTGGGCCTTCGGACTCGCGGCGGTGTGCGTCTACGTGGTGTGGGCCATGGTGAATTCCACCTATGGCCGCGGTTTCATCGCGGTGGCCGATGACGAGATCGCCGCCGAAGCCATGGGCATCAATGCCACGCGCTACAAGATCACCGCCTTCCTGGTGGGCGCGTTCTTCGCCGGCCTCGCCGGTGGCGTGTACGCGCACTTCAAGCAGTACATCGCACCGCAGGGCTTCGGCTTCGACAAATCCATCGAGATCGGTGATGGTGATCATGGGCGGCATGGGCAATACCGTGGGCGTGATCGCCGCCGCCATCCTGCTCACCGTGCTGGGCGAGTGGCTGCGCCAGTTCGGTGACTACCGCATGATCCTGTACTCGCTGCTGATCATCGTGCTGATGATCGCGCGGCCGCAGGGGCTGTTCCGCTGGAAGTCGCGCACCAGGGACAGTGCAAAGGTCCCGGCATGAGCACGCCGCTGCTCGAACTGGATCATTGCACACTGCGTTTCGGCGGCCTCACCGCCGTCGGCGATCTTTCCTTCGCGGTGGAAGAGGGCGCATTGATGGGCCTGATCGGCCCGAACGGCGCCGGCAAGACCAGCGTGTTCAACCTGATCACCGGCGTGTATCCGCCGACCTCCGGCGACGTGCGCAGCGCGGGCCAGTCGCTGGTCGGGCTCAAGCCCTTCGGCATCACGCGCCGTGGCATCGCGCGCACCTTCCAGAACATCCGGCTGTTTCCCTCGCTGAATGTGTTCGACAACGTGCGCGTGGCCTTCCACCAGCACCTGCGCAACCACTCGGTGTCGTCGCTGCTGCGGCGACCGCGCTTCGACCAGGAAGAGGGCGAGATCGCGAAGCGCACCAGCGAGCTGCTCGATATCTTCGACCTCGGCCGCTTCGCCAGTGAACCTGCGAAGAGCCTGCCCTACGGCAACCAGCGCCGCCTCGAGATCGTGCGCGCACTGGCCACGCGCCCGAAGCTGCTGCTGCTGGACGAACCCGCCGCCGGCATGAACCCCACCGAGAAGGCCGACCTCACGCGCCTGATCGCGCAGGTCCGCGCGCAGTTCGGCATCGCCATCCTCTTGGTCGAGCACGACATGACGCTGGTGATGAAGGTCTGCGAGCGCATCGTGGTGATCGACCACGGCGTGAAGATCGCCGAAGGGCTGCCGGCGCAGGTACGCGCCGATCCGCATGTGATCGAGGCCTACCTGGGTGAGGAGACGCCGTCCGCGGCGCAGGCCTGATGCTCACCATCGAGAACCTGTCGGTGAGCTATGGCGCCATCAAGGCGCTGCACGGCGTGTCGTTGTCGGTGCCGGAGAAGAGCATCGTCACGCTGATCGGCAGCAATGGTGCGGGCAAGAGCACCACGCTGCGCACGGTGTCGGGGCTGATCAGGGCGCAGGGCGGCACGATCACCTACGCCGGCGAGCGCATCGACGGCCTCAAGGCCTGCGACATCGTCGAGCGCGGCCTGTGCCATGTGCCCGAGGGACGCATGGTGTTCGCCAACCTCACGGTGAACGAGAACCTGATGATGGGCGCGTACCTGCAGAACGACCGCGGGCTCATCAAGCGCGAGCGCGACTATGTGCTCAGCGTGTTCCCCGCGCCTGGCCGAACGCGAGAAACAGCTTGCGGGCACGCTGTCCGGCGGCGAGCAGCAGATGCTGGCCATCGGCCGCGCGCTGATGGGGGCAAGCCGCGCTTCCTGATGCTGGATGAACCTTCGCTCGGTATCGCGCCCTTGCTGGTGAAGGCCATCTTCAGGCAGATCGTCGAGATCAACCGCACGCGCGGCATCACCATCCTCCTCGTGGAGCAGAACGCCAACCTGGCACTCGAGATTGCAGGCCATGGCTTCGTGCTCGAGACCGGTCGCGTGATCCTCAGCAACGATGCCGCGACCTTGCGCGCGGATCCGCAGGTGCGCAGCGCCTACCTCGGCGGCTGACGCGCCACGAGCGCACCCAAGATGGCGGGGATCGGCAAACGCGTTGGCATTGGCCTCGACTTCGGGACGTCGAATTCGGCAGCGGCCTGGTTCGACGGCACGGAGCTGCATCGCGTGCGGCTCGAAGGCGGGCCGACCATGCCCACCGCCATCCACCTGGATCGCAGTTACGCGGCGCTCACCGGCCAGGCTGCCATCGACCGTTACGTGGAGGAGAACCGTGGCCGACGCGTCGAACTCGTGGCCGAGGTCATCGGTGAATCCGCATCCTCGGTCGGTGGCAACCCAGACCGGCGAGGACATCTCGCGCCTCGAGACCCAGCGGCAGGTGCTGTATGGGCCGCTACACGACCGCACGCTGCCGGGCCGGTTGTTCCTCGGCCTGAAGCGGCTGCTGGGGCGATCCCGACATCGAACGGCTGTCGGTGTTCGAGCGGCACTACCGCATCGTTGCGTTGCTCACGCCCATCCTGCTGCACATCCGCGATGGGCTGGAGCATGAGCTTGGCGCACCCGCTGACCGCCATCCATGCCGGCCGACCCGTGACCTTCGAAGGACGCACTGGCAGCCGCAATGAAGTCGCGGTTGCACGCCTTACCGAAGCCTACGAGCACGCGGGCTTCCACATCGCACAGTTCTATCCCGAACCGGTGGCCGCGACGCTGAGCTGGCTGCACGGCGCGCGCCGGCGTGAACGCGGCATCGCGCTCACCGTGGATTTCGGTGGCGGCAACGCTCGACCTCGCGGCAGTGCGCTTCGATGGTCCGCGCTTCGAAGTGCTGGCCACGCATGGCATGGCCCTGGGTGGCGATCGCATCGACCAGCTCATCTTCGAGCAGATGCTGTTCCCGGAACTGGGCAAGGGCGAGCGCTGGGTGCGTGAAGTGGATGGCCGTACGGTGGATACGGTGTTTCCCTTCCAGGAGTTCGAATCCGGCCTCATCAACTGGCCCACCACCTTCCTGCTGAACCAGAACCACACGCGTTCGATGGTGGTGGATCGCATCGCGCGGGGCGGGCCGGGCACCGAGAAGTTCCAGCGCCTGCTCGACCTCATCTCCTTCAACTACAGCCACAATTGCTTCCAGGCGATCCGCAAGGCCAAGGCGGCGCTGTCATCGCAGTTCGAGACATCCATCGACATCCCCGAACTCAACCTCAACGTGCCATTCAGCCGCGGCCGGTTCGAGCAGATCCTGGTGCCGGTGCTCGCGCGCACGCGCGAGTGCGTGCACATCGTGCTGGAGCGCGCGCGCCTCGCTGCGGGTGATGTGGACGTGGTGATCCGCACCGGCGGCACTTCGGAGATCGTCGCGGTGCGCGCGCTGCTGGAGGAGCTGTTTCCGCGGAGGGTGGAAGGGCACGATCCCTTCACCAGCGTGGCCTGTGGCCTCGCCATCGCGAACTACGGCGGGCACGGCGCCGCGTGAGTGGTACCGGCTGCGGCCGGTTTCAGGCGATCGGTGGGACCGGTGCGGTCGGCGTCGAAGCCTCGCGCAGCTGCGGCACCAGGAAGGGCTCGATGGTCTCCAGCAGTTCATTGAACACGCGCGGCGTGCCCGCGACGATGTTGCCGTTCTGCTTGTACTCACCGCCATCCAGCGTCGCGACGAGGCCGCCCGCTTCGCGGATCAGCAACGTGCCTGCCGCCGTATCCCAGGGCTTGAGGCCGATCTCCCAGAAGCCATCGGTGCGACCCGCCGCGATATAGGCGAGATCGAGCGATGCCGCTCCCGGACGACGCAGCCCCGCGGCCCGCTGCATCACGGCCTTCATCATCGCCATGTACGGATCGAGCAGCTGCAGGTTGTCGCGATAGGGGAAGCCCGTGCCGATCAGCGCGCCTTCCAGCGTGCGCTGCTTGCTGACGCGCAGGCGCTTGTTCTCGAGGTAGGCGCCATCGCCGCGCGTGGCGGTGAAGATCTCCTGGCGCATCGGGTCGTAGATCACCGCGTGTTCCATCTTGCCGCCCATCTGGCAGGCGATGGAAACCGCGAACTGCGGGAAGCCGTGCATGAAGTTCGTGGTGCCATCGAGCGGGTCGATGATCCACACCACGTCGGCGGTGCCCTTGGTCTCGCCGCTCTCTTCGGCCAGGAAACCATGGTGCGGATACGCCTCGCCCAGCGTCTCGATGATGGCGGCTTCGGCGGCCCGGTCGGTGCTGGTGACGTAATCGTTCAGCCCCTTGCTGATCACCTCCATGCCTTCGAAGCGCGCAAGGCCGCGAATGATGATGTCGCCGGCGCGACGCGCGGCCTTCACGGCGATGTTGAGGTAGGGATGCATGGGTCGGGGGAGCCTGCGAGGGCGCGCTAGAATACCAGAGTGGCCCAAGGCACCCGCGCCGATTGCCCGACCTTCCATATCCATGCTCCTGCCCATCCGCTTCGTGCTCGTCGAAACCTCCCATCCCGGCAACATCGGGGCCGTGGCGCGTGCCATGAAGAACATGGGGCTGGACGAGCTGGTGCTGGTCAAACCACGTGAATTCCCGCACGAGGAAGCCACTGCCCGCGCCTCCGGCGCGGACGATGTGCTGGCCCGTGCCCGCGTGGTCGACACCGTGGCCGAGGCCGTCGCCGACTGCGGCCTGGTGTTCGCAACCACGGCGCGCACGCGCGAGCAGTACTTCCGCGTGGTGGATGCGCGCGAGGCCTCGCAACGAATGGTGGCGGAGGCGCGCGCTGGCTCCGGCGCGGTAGCCGTGCTGTTCGGTACCGAGCGCTTCGGGCTTTCCAACGAGCACCTGCTGCTGGCGCATGCGGTGCTGCGCATCCCGGCGAATCCCGAGTACACCTCGCTGAACGTGGCCATGGCCGCCCAGCTCATCGCCTACGAGATCCGCATGGCAGCGACCGAGGCCGGGTCGGTGGCCGCGCCGCGCGATGTGCCGCTGGCCACCGGCGCGGACATGGAGCGCTTCTACGTGCACCTCGAAGCGGTGATGGAAGAAGTGGATTTCCGTGATCGCACGCAGGGCGGCACGCACCTGATGGGCCGCATCCGCCGCATGTTCAATCGCGCGGAACTCGACGGCAACGAGGTCAATATCCTGCGCGGCTTGCTGACCTCCGTGCAGAGCAAGCGCCGTCGCGCGCGGCAGGAATCATGAGCAGCGAACCGATCTACCTCGACTACGCCGCCACCGCCCCGGTGCAACCGCGCGTCGCTGCGCGCATGGCGGAAGTGCTGGCGATGCGGCTGGGGAATCCTTCGTCGAACCATGCCAGTGGGCGCGCGGCGTTGGCATTGATTGAAGCGGCGCGTGCCCAGGTCGCGGCGCTGGTGGGTGCCAATGCCGAGGACATCGTGTTCACCTCGGGCGCCACCGAATCGAACAACCTCGCCATCACCGGTACGGCGCGCGCAGCGCGGGTGCGCGGTGGCAAGGCGCATGTGATCACGCTGGCCACTGAACACAAGGCGGTGCTCGAACCCGTCAACGCGCTGATGGAAGAGGGCATCACCAGCACCGTGCTCAGGCCTGATGCGCAGGGCGTGCTCGATCCCGCGGTGCTGGCGGCGGCGATCCGCCCCGAGACCTGCCTCGTGTCGCTGCTGCATGTGAATAACGAGATCGGCGTGGCGCAGGACATCGCGGCGCTGGCCGCGGTGTGCGCGGCGCGTGGCGTACCGCTGCATATCGACGCCGCGCAGTCGGCTGGCAAGTTGCCGTTGAACGTCGCGGGCCTGGCGCTGCTGTCCCTGTCGGCGCACAAGATGGCCGGACCGCAGGGCATCGGCGCGCTGTACATCGCGCCCGAACACCGCCGCCGGCTGGTGCCGCAGATGCTGGGCAGCAGCCACGAGCGCGGCATGCGTGCCGGTACGCTGGCCACGCACCAGATCGTCGGCTTCGGCCTCGCGGCCGAACTCGCGGGCGCGCGTCGCGAAGCCGAGTTCGAGCGGCTGTGCGCGCTGCGCGAACAGCTGTGGGCCGGGCTGTCGAGCCTGCCGGGCGCCAGGCGCAACGGCCGGCCCGGCGCCCCGCATATCCTCAACGTCAGTTTTCCGGGCGTGGAGGGCGAAAGCCTGTTCACCGGGTTGCCGGAACTGGCGCTTTCGACCGGCTCGGCCTGCAACTCGCGCAGCGCCGAACCTTCCTTCGTGCTGCGCGCCCTGGGGCGCGATACCGAAGCGGCGCAGAGTTCGCTGCGCTTCAGCCTGGGATACGGCACCACTGCGGCCGAGGTCGAGGCAGCCATCGCCATCGTGCGGAGCGTGCACGGCAGCCTTTGGGATGCCTCCCCGGCACGTCCCGCGCCGGTTGCACCGGGCGGCGGCTGTTGGCTGGGCGAGGCGGGCGCCGAACGCCTTGGCACCTGGGTGCGTTTCGCGCTGCGAGTCGAAAACGGCCTGGTGCGCGAGGCCCGCGCGCAGGTCTACGGCTGTCCGCACACCGTTGCCGCCTGCAAACTTGTCCAGCAACGTTTGCCGGGCCAGCCCGTAGCGGCACTCGCGCCGGGCACACCCGAAGAATGGCGCGGAATAGTGGAAGCACCGGTTGAAAAACTCGGGCGTTTGCTCATTATCGAAGATGCGCTAACGGCACTCCGCGCGGTGCCTTGAAAGGTCCAGAACCCAACTTATGGCCATATCGCTGACTCCTGCTGCCGCCGACCGTGTCCAGAAGTTCCTCGCCGCCCGTGGGCAGGGCGTGGGCTTGAAGCTCGGCGTGCGCAAGACCGGCTGCTCCGGCTTTGCCTATGTCATCAACTACGCCGATGCCGTCGCGCCCGAGGACCTGGTGTTCGAGGACCACGGCGTGAAGGTTTTCGTGGACCCCGAAAGCCTGGCGCTGATCGACGGCACCACGGTGGATTTCGTCAAGCAGGGCCTGAACGAGGCCTTCCGCTTCCAGAACCCCAACGTCAAGGGCGAGTGCGGCTGCGGCGAGAGCTTCAGCATCTGAACCTGCGGGCGTAAAGCCCGGACGATTCAGGTAAAATCCGGCTCTTTTTTGCAATAGCCGGAGCATTTCATGGCGCTTGAGCGCACCTTTTCGATCGTCAAACCCGATGGCGTGGCCCGTAACCTGATCGGCGAGGTGTATCGCCGCTTCGAGCAGGCCGGTCTCGTGATCGTCGCCGCAAAGCTCGTGCAGCTCTCCAAGGCCGAGGCCGAAGGCTTCTATGCCGTGCACAAGGCGCGCCCGTTCTTCAACGACCTGGTGAAGTACATGACCTCCGGCCCCGTGGTGCTGCAGGTTCTCGAAGGCGAGAACGCGGTGCTGAAGAACCGCGAGATCATGGGCGCCACCGATCCGAAGAAGGCGGACAAGGGCACCATCCGCGCCGACCTCGCCGAGAGCATCGAGGCGAACACCGTGCACGGTTCGGACTCCGCCGAGAACGCCGCGATCGAGATCGCGTACTTCTTCGCGCAGACCGAGATCCACGCGCGCTGAGCGCATATGACTGACGCGCGCGTCAACCTGCTCGACCTGACCCGCCCCGAACTCGAAGCCTGGTGCATCGAGCGCGGCGGCAAGGCGTTTCGCGCGCGCCAGTTGTTCCAGTGGATCTACAAGCGCGCGGAGACCGACTTCGCCGCGATGACGGACCTCGCCAAGGACTTCCGCGCACAGCTCACGGCAGTGGCCGAGGTCCGCCTGCCCGAAATCATCACGCGCCAGGATTCCTCCGACGGCACCGTGAAGTGGATGCTGAAGGCCGGCACCGGTGAAGGTGCGAGCCAGGGCATCGAGATGGTTTACATCCCCGAGGAGGGGCGCAGCACGCTGTGCATCTCCTCGCAGGTGGGTTGCGCGATGGACTGCAGCTTCTGCTCCACCGCGCAGCAGGGTTTCAACAGCAACCTCAGCACCGCCGAGATCGTGGGCCAGGTGCTGCTGGCGCAGAAGGAACTCGGCTTCAAGGCCGGCGACGACCGCATCATCAGCAATGTGGTGCTGATGGGCATGGGCGAACCGCTGGCGAATTTCCGCAACGTGGTGCCGGCCATGCGCATCCTGCTGGATGAGCTGGGGCTCGATTTCTCGCGCCGCCGCCTGACGCTTTCCACCAGTGGCCTCGTGCCGCAGATCCACAAGCTCGCCGAAGAGAGCAACGTGGCGCTGGCGGTTTCACTGCACGCGCCCGATGACGAATTGCGCAGCCAGCTGGTACCGATCAATCGCCGCCACAACATCGCCGAGCTGCTCGAGGCCTGCTGGTCGTACATCGACGAGGCCAATGGCCGCAGCGTCACGTTCGAATACGTGATGCTCGATGGCGTGAACGATTCGCCCGCGCAGGCGCGCGCACTGGCGCGGCTGCTGAAGGGCCATCCCGCGAAGGTGAACCTGATTCCCTTCAATCCTTTTCCGGGCACGTCGTACAAGCGTTCGAGCCCGATTGCGATCAAGACCTTTCTCGACCAGGTGCTCAAGGGAGGAGTGATGGCAACGATTCGAAGGACCCGGGGCGACGACATCGATGCGGCCTGTGGCCAGCTGGCCGGCCGCGTCATCGACCGCACGACATCGCGCATGGGCAGCAAGCGCATCGCGGTACCCGTGGTGGTGCAGTCATGAGCCGCACAACGCTGCTGCTGTTGCCACTGCTGCTGCTTGCTGCCTGTGTAACTTCCACTACGTCGGATCGTACGGTGGACAAAAAAGGCGCGGCCAAGGCCAACGTGGATCTCGGTGTCGCCTACATGCAGCAGGGCAACCTGCAGACCGCCAAGGACAAGCTCGAACGCGCCGAGAAGCAGGATCCGAAAAACCCCGAGGTTTACTGGGTCAAGGCTTCGCTGTACGAGCGCATGAACATGCCCAGGGATGCCGATCGCAGCTACCAGAGGGCGATGGAGCTCGCGCCGGCCAACTCGAACATCGTCAATACCTACGCCGTGTTCCTGTGCCGCCAGGGTGAGATCGATCGCGCGCTGCCGATGTTCGACAAGGTCATCGCCGACAAGCTGTACCAGACGCCTTATGCCGCCGCGGCCAATGCCGGCATGTGCCTGCGCGACCAGAAGCGCGGCGCGGATGCGAAGCGCTACTTCGAGAGCGCGGTGCAGATGGGCCCGGGCTTCACCGATGGCGTGATCGGCCTCGGCGACCTGCAGATCAACCAGGGCGATCCCGCTGGCGCGATGCATACCGTCGATACCTTCCTCCGCACCGGCACGCGCTCCGCCGATGTGCTGGTGATGGGCGTACGTGCTGCCGTGGCCCAGCGTGATTGCAACGCCGCGCAGCGCTACGCCGTGCTGCTGCGGGCGCAGTTCCAGAACGCCGCCCAGACCACCAGCCTGCCGCAGCTCATGGGCAGCTGCTCGAGCCTGTCGCGCTGATGAGCGATGCGGTCGCCATCGGCACGCAGCTGCTCGCGGCGCGCGAGCGCCTCGGGCTCAGCTTGCCCGAGGTCGCCGCGAGCCTGCATGTCGATGTCGCCGTGATCGAATCGCTGGAGGCGGGCCGCTTCTTTGCGCTGGGCGCACCGGTGTTCGCGCGCGGTTACCTGCGTCATTACGCCGAACTGCTGGGCGAGCCGCTGGATGACGTCACCGGCCGTTACCACACACTGCGTGAAGCGGCGTCGTCGCCAGACATCACCGCGGTGCCTTATCTGCCGCCACCCCCGCCGCCGCGCGCACGCTGGCCGCTGGTGTTGCTGGCCATCGTGCTGGTGCTTGCCGTGCTGATCTGGTGGGCGATGGGAGTGAAGAGAGCTTGAGTTCGCCTACGCTTGCCGCCGTGCGCGGCATGAACGATGTATTGCCCGTCGACATCGGCGCCTGGCAGCACCTGGAGAAAGTGACGCGCGAGCTGTTCGCGTCGTACGGCTATGAAGAAGTGCGTGTGCCCGTGGTGGAGCAGACCGGCCTCTTCAAGCGCGCCATCGGCGAATACACCGACATCGTCGAGAAGGAGATGTACACCTTCTCCATGTCGGCCGATGAAAGCCTGACGCTGCGGCCGGAAGCCACCGCGGGCGTCGCGCGTGCCGCCATCACCAATGGCCTGTTGCGCGGCGCGCGGCTGAAGCTGTGGACCACCGGCCCGATGTTCCGGCACGAGAAGCCGCAGAAGGGCCGCTACCGCCAGTTCCACCAGTACAGCGTCGAGGCGCTGGGCTTCGCCGGCCCGGACATCGACATCGAGCTCATCGCACTGAGCGCGCGGCTGTGGAAGCAGCTCGGCCTCACGCGCGTGAAGCTCAAGCTCAATTCGCTGGGCACCATCGAATCACGCCGCGTGTACCGGGAGCACCTGGTCACCTATTTCACGCAGCACGCCGCTGCGCTCGATGCCGACAGCCAGCGCCGCCTCGGCGGCAATCCGCTGCGCATCCTCGACAGCAAGAACCCGACCATGCAGGCCGTGGTGTCCGGCGCGCCGGTGCTCACCGACTACCTCGATGCGGAGTCGCGCGAACACTTTGAAACAATCTGCGCGACGCTCACCGCGATGAACATTACATACACGATAGACCCCCGGCTGGTGCGCGGCCTCGACTACTATTCCCGCACCGTGTTCGAGTGGATCACCGATGCGCTGGGTTCGCAGGATGCGGTGTGCTCCGGCGGTCGCTACGATGGCCTGATCGCGCAGCTCGGTGGCGAGCCGACGCCGGCCGTCGGTTACGCCATGGGCGTGGAGCGCGTGGTGGAACTGATGCAGCAGGCCGGCAACCTGCCGCAGGCGCAGGGCGCCGATGTTTATGTGATCGCCAGCGGTGAGCGCGCCACGCGCGCCGGCCTCGCGCTGGTGGAAACGCTGCGCGATGCCTTGCCCGCGCTGCGTTTCGAGATGAACCAGGGCGGCGGCAATTTCAAGGCGCAGTTCCGCCGCGCCGACCGCAGCGGCGCGCGCATGGCGCTGGTGCTGGGTGACAATGAACTGGAACGCGGAGCGGCCGCGCTGAAGCCGCTGCGTCAGGAACTGGCACAGCTTGAAGTGCCGCTGGCGGAACTTGCGACGCGTATTCCAGCGCTGCTGGCAACGCTTTAGATCATCGAGGGGTGTCGTCGTGGATGAGCTTTCCGAACAGGAACAATGGGATTCGCTGAAGAGCTGGGTGCGCACCAATGGCCCGCAGGTGGTCATCCTGGTGGCGGTGATGCTGCTGGGCTGGTCAGGCTGGAAATGGTGGAAGTCGCATAACGAGGAGCAGGCACAGGCCGCGGGCAACGCCTACCAGGCCATCCTCGCCAAGTTCGATGACAGCAAGCCCGTCGAAGGCGTGGCGCTGATCGAAGCGCTGCGCACGCAGTATCCGAAGTCGCCGTACGTCGCCGCTGCCGACATGGTCGCCGCGCGCGTCTTCGTCGAGAGCAACCAGCTCGACAAGGCCGCCGAGCGCCTCGATAAAGTCGCGAAGACCGCTGTGGACGAGAAGCTGCGGCCGGTGGCGCAGATCCGCCTGGCACGCGTGCAGTCCGCGCAGGGCAAGTACGACGTGGCACTGGCCACGCTCGGCACCGCTTCCATGGGCGAGCACGAAGCGGCACGCCTCGAAACCCATGGCGACATCCTGCTCGCCAAGGGCGATCGTGCCGGCGCACTCAAGGACTACGAAGCTGCGCGCAAGCTGCAGCCCGCCGTGACCGACGACAGCGCCGGTGATCCCAATGTTTCCGAACTGCTTGATTTGAAGGTCGCGGACCTCAAGGGCAGCACTGCGGCAAGTGCCGCGGTGGCGCCGGCGACAGTCCCCGCGCCCGCGACGCCGGCTCCTGCCGCTACGGGCAAGCCATGAACGGCGCGCGCTTGCTGCGTACCTGCGCACTGACCGCGCTGGCGGTGCTCGCTGCCGCGTGTTCCTCCGACAGCAAGCGCGCGGACAAGCCCGCCAAGCTCACCGACTTCCAGAGCAGCGCGAAGGTCGAGCGCCTGTGGAGGACTTCCGTGGGCGACAGTGCCCTGAAGCTGCGCGTGGGCCTGTCGCTGGCGACCGATGGCAAGGCCGTCTTTGTCGCCAACCATGACGGCAAGGTCTTCGCCTACAACCCCGCCAACGGCAAGCAGCTGTGGAGCACTTCCACCAAGCTGGCGCTCACCGGTGGTCCCGGCGTGGGCGAAGGCCTGGTGGTGGCCGGCGGCAGCCACGGCAACGTCGTCGCGCTCGATGCCGCCACCGGTGCGGTCAAGTGGAAGTCGTACATCAACAGCGAGATCCTCGCCGCGCCCGCCATCGCCAGGCAGGTGGTGGTGGTGCGCACCGTCGATGGCCGCGTGGTGGCATTGCGTGCCGGCGATGGCACGCAGATGTGGAGCGCCGAGCAGCAGGTGCCGCGCCTGTCGCTGCGTGGTACCGCGCGTCCCATCATCGTCAATGATCTGGTGCTGTGTGGCTTCGACAATGGTCGTCTCATGGCGCTGCAGTTGAACGATGGCAGTTCCGTATGGGAAGCGAGCATCTCGCCTTCGGCCGGTCGCACCGAGCTCGAGCGACTCAACGATGTCGACACCCAGCTGCAGGTGCAGGGCAACGAGGTGTACGTGGTGAATTTCCACGGCAAGGCCGCGCGCCTGGACCTCGAGACCGGCCAGGTGCAGTGGTCGCGCGACATCTCCAGCTACAGCGGACTGTCGCTCGATGCGGATGCGGTCTACCTCACCAGCGACGACGGCTCGGTGCAGAAGCTCACCAATCGCAGTGGCGTCGAAATGTGGAAGCAGGTGGCGCTGAGCCATCGCCGGCTGTCGGCGCCCGCACTGCTGGGCGACGTGGTGGTGGTGGGCGACCTCGACGGCTACATCCACTTCCTCGACCGCGGCACCGGCGCGCTGGCCGCGCGCACGCATGATCTTTCCGATCGCGTATCGGCGCAGCCGCTGGTGGTTGGCGACACGGTGTTCATCCTCGATGCCTCCGGCCATCTGGTCGCGTTGCGTGCGAAGTCCGTGCCGGTGGCTGCGGGCAAGGCGAAGGCTGCGCCCACGATCGAGACCAGGATCGACCCCAGCGGCGCCAGGAAGCTGCCGACCCCCGTCACCAAGCCCGAATAGCCGGGCAAATCCATGTTGCCGATCGTCGCGCTGGTGGGCCGGCCCAATGTGGGCAAGTCCACCTTGTTCAACACGCTGACTGGCACGCGCGACGCCATCGTCGCCGACGTGCCTGGCGTAACACGCGATCGCCAGTACGGTTATGGACGCGGTGGTGAAATCCCCTGCGTCGTCGTCGATACCGGCGGTGTGGTCGCATCGCCGAAATCCACCGTCGAAGAGCAGATGCGCGTGCAGACCGAGCGCGCCATCGCCGAAGCGGATCGACTGGTCCTGGTCGTCGACGGTCGCACCGGGCTCACCAGCGACGACCAGGAAGTGGCGCGACTGCTGCGTCGTTCCGGCAAGCCGGTGGTGCTCGCGGTCAACAAGGCCGAGGGGCGCGATGGCGGCGTGATCTCCGCCGAGTTCCATCGCCTCGGGTTCGACCAGGTGCAGCCGATCGCGGCACTGAACGGGCAGGGCTGCGAGAAATTGCTGGCGCGTGCGCTCGAGGGCGTCGAAGCCGTGCCCGATGACGAGCCGGGTGAGGACGACGATTCCATCCGCATCGCAGTGATCGGTCGGCCGAACGTGGGCAAGTCCACGCTGATCAATCGCCTGGTCGGTGAGGAAAGAGTCATCGCCACCGAGGTGGCGGGAACGACCCGCGATTCCATCTTCGTGCCCTTCGAACGTGATGGCCGTCGCTTCACGCTGATCGACACCGCCGGCGTGCGTCGGCGCGCGCGCGTCGAGGATGCGGTCGAGCGCGCCAGCGTCGCGCGCACGCTGCAGGCCATCGCGGCCGCGCATGTGGTGGTGCTGGTGCTCGATGCGCACCAGGGCATCGCCGAGCAGGATGCCTCGGTGCTGGGCCTCGCCCTGCAGAAAGGCCGCGCGTTGCTGCTCGCCATCAACAAGTGGGATGGCATCCCCATGGATCGCCGCGACCAGACGCGCAATGAGATCGCATTGCGCCTGGACTTCGTGCCCTTCGCCCCGCAGCACTTCATCTCCGCGCGCCATGGCACCGGCGTGGGCGAACTCGCTACGGCCGCAGTGCGCGCGTACGAAGCCTCGATGCGCCAGATGTCCACGCCGCAGCTGTCGAAGGTGCTGGAAAAAGCGCTCGAGGCGCACCAGCCGCCGCTGGTGAAGGGACGCCGCATCAAGCTGCGTTACGCGCACCAGGGCGGACGCAATCCGCCGCGCATCGTGATCCACGGCAACCAGACGCAGAACACGCCGGATGCGTATCGCCGTTATCTGTCGAATGTGTTCCGCGAAGCCTTCGACCTGTACGCCTGCCCGGTGATGCTCGAGCTGCGCACCGACGCCAACCCCTTCGGCAATCGCGAACAGCGCGAAGCCGCCAAGCGCAAGGTGGCGGCGAAGAAGAAGGGCGGACAGAAGAACGTGGCGCGGCGCGTGGCGCGCAAGAAAGTCGCCACGGGCAAGCCCAGCGGCAAGCGCCCGAAACGCTGAGCATCAGTCACCGCGCAGCAGCGACACGTCGCGAATGGGCGGGTTTCCAAACAGTCGCCGGTATTCGCGACTGAACTGGGTGACGCTTTCATAGCCGACGCGATATGCGGCCGAAGTGGCGTCCACCTGCCCGACCAGCAGCAAGCGTCGTGCTTCATGAAGGCGTATGTGCTTCTGGTACTGCAGCGGACTCATGCGCGTGATGGCGTTGAAGTGACGGTGCAGGGTCGACACACCCATTGCGGCTATTTCCGCCAGGGTTTCGATGCGGATCGGTTCGGCGTAATGGGTGCGCAGCCAGGTGACCACGGCTGCAACGCGGCCGCATCCGGGGTCGCGCCTGGCGATGAGTCGAAGCTGGGCGCCCGATGGGCCCGTGAGCAGGCGATAGGTAATCTCGCGCATCAGCAGCGGAGCCATGATGGCGATGTCATGCGGCTGATCGGCAAGGGTGGAAAGCCGCAGGAAGGCGTCGAGCAGTTCCGTAGTCATCCTTCCGAGGGTCAGGCCGGATGCCGGCCTGCTTGCAGTGGAGATACCTTGCACATCGATCTCGCTGCCGACCGTCTGCACCATCGCGAGATCCAGCTTCAGCATCACCGCCAGGCATGGTTGGCCGGGATTGGCTTCGAGCACATGCGAAATCGTGGGTAGATCCAGCGCCGTCAGGACAAAATTCGCCGCGTCGTACTCATGCGCATCCACGCCCAGTACCACACGCTTGCGGCCCTGGACGACGAAGGCAATGCTGGGTTCGTAAAGCACGGATGCGGGCCTGGTAGGCCGGTCGCGGCGGTACAGGGTGAGGCCAGGCAGTGCGCCGGCATGGTCGCCAGTTTCCGGCAGGTGCCTCAACAGACGCGAACGAAGCCGCGCGCGCAACACCGCACCCTCCGGGTCTTCGTCGGACCAGGCTGGTTGAAGCCGATTTTCATTCATCGAAACCATGGAAGGGTCGCGCCCGAAAGGACTTTGGCCGGGCGCGAAATCGTAGCGCTGCTCAAGACGATCAGGCAATGATCGGGAAGGATCAGGCTAACCCCGGTTTCGCCGCCAGGCCTAGAGTCGAGGCAAGCCACAACAGACGGATATGCCATGCGAACCACCGGATACGCTGCACGCGACGCAAGCGGCCCGCTTGCTCCATTCTCGTTCGAGCGGCGCGACCTGCGCGCCAACGACATAGCGATTGAAATCCTCTACTGCGGCGTCTGCCACAGTGACCTGCACCAGGCCCGCAACGACTGGAATGAATGGGGTCCGACCATCTACCCATGCGTGCCCGGGCACGAAGTGGTCGGGCGGGTCCTCGCGATTGGGCCGGGCGTTACACGCCATGCCGTCGGCAACATGGTTGCTGTGGGCACGATGGTGGATAGCTGCGGACACTGCGATCAATGCGCCCGCGGCGAAGAAGTCCTGTGCCGGGAATTTCCAACCGTCACCTACAACGGCCGTGACCGGATCGACGGCAGCGTCACGTACGGTGGCTACTCCAGGCACATCGTGACGCGCGAGGAGTTCGTGTTGCGTTTACCGGACGGTCTTGATGCTGCGCGCGCAGGACCACTGCTGTGCGCGGGCATCACGGTCTACTCCCCGCTGCGCCAATGGAACGTCGGCCCGGGAAGCAGGGTGGCGGTAGCCGGTATCGGTGGCCTGGGCCACCTGGCCGTGCGCTTCGCCGTCGCACTCGGCGCAACTGTCACCGTCATCACCCGATCCGAAGCAAAGGCAGGCGAGGCCCGGGAACTGGGTGCGCACCATGTCGTGATCTCCACGTCGGGTGATGCGATGGCCAAAGCCGCGTCATCGTTCGACGTCATCATCGACACCATTCCGGTCAGCCACGACATCACCCCTTATGCCGGGCTGCTGGACATCGAAGGGGCCCTGGTGATCGTGGGCAGCCTGGGGATGATGGAACGGTTCAGCACGCTTCCCCTCATCATGGGCCGGCGCCGGATCACCGGCTCGCCATCTGGCGGAATCGCGCAGACCCAGGAAATGCTGGATTTCTGCGCCGCGAAGCAGGTCCTCCCGGACTGCGAACTCATCGCCCTCGACGCCATCAACGAGGCGTTCGAGAGAATGGAAAGAGGGGACGTGCGCTATCGCTTCGTCATCGACATGGGTGCATCGGCCGCGGCTTGATGCCATCCGTCAGCCGATCTTCAGTTGCGCAATCATCCCATCGTCGTCCAGCACGAATACATGCGTGAGCTCGACCGGGCTGCCGGGGAAGTTTCCCTCGATCCTTGCGATCACGGAAACGTTCGTGCCGTGGCTGGTCGAACGCAAAGGCACCACTGAATACTGGTACCTGGCGCGCGCGGCGCGCAGCCAGGCGCGAATTGCCCCCATTCCCTGGTGGACCTGCTTCTCGTCGCTGACCTGCGCATCGGAACGGAAGCATTCGTCGAGAGCGGCATCATCGGCACCACCGCTCACTGCCAGGTAGGTCCGGATCGAATCAGCAAGTGTGTTCATGAGGTGCAGTGTCGGATTCCGGTACCCGCCTTGCTGTAGGAGGATGTCGTGATTGGAGAGGACGTCAGCCGCCCGCGTTCTCGATCAACAGCGGCTTGAGCACGGCGGCCATCCAGTCCATGAACGCACGCACGCGCAGCGGCAGGTGCCGGCGGTGTGGATACAGCAGCGACACCGGCATGGGCTGCGCCTCGTACTGCGGCAGCACCTGCACCAGCGAGCCGTCCACCACATGCCGCCCCGCGCCGAACAGCGGCACCTGGATCAGCCCGTAACCCGCGAGGCAGGCGGCATCGTAAGCGGCGGCGTTGTTCACGGTGATGCCGCTGGTCAGCGGCAGTTCGCGCCAGGCGTTGCCGTCGAAATATTCCCAGCCTTCGGGATGGCCTCCGAAGTTCATTGCGTACTGGATCAGGCTGTGGCCGGCGAGTTCCTCGATGCTGTGCGGTGTGCCGTGGCGGGCGAGATAGGCGGGGCTCGCGAAGGTGACCACGCGTGCATGCCCCAGCGGGCGCACCACCAGGCTCGGTTCTTCCACGCGCCCGACACGCAGCACGCAGTCGAAACCTTCGCGGATGAGGTCGACGCGGCGGTCGGTGGCGCTGATCTCGATCTGCAATCCCGGATGGGGCGTGGTGAATTCCGGCAGCCGCGGGATCACGTGGTACTGCGCGATGCCGGTGGGCATGTCGACACGCAGCCGGCCGGTCAGTCGTTGCGGTGTCTGGCGGAACAACGCTGCGAGGTCATCGGCATCGGCCAGCAGGTCGCGGGCGCGCTCGTAGCAGGCGCGACCGTCCTGGGTGAGTTCGACGCGCCGCGTGGTGCGCTGGAGCAGGCGTGCGCCCAGTGAATTCTCCAGCTGCTGCACGGCTGTCGAGGCCGCGCCTTTCTGCATGCCCAGTGCTTCGGCCGCCCGGGTGAAGCTGCCGAGCTCGGTGACGCGGACAAAGACCTTGAGCTGGTCCAGGTGATCCATGGGGCACCCATTGTCAGGAATACAGGAACAGTCTTTCCGTTTTCGGTGTGTTTATCAATGAAAGACATGGGAATAACCTGCTCTCCATCGAATCAAGGAGAAGCCCATGACCACCCCCATCGTCCTGATCACCGGCGGCAACCGCGGCCTCGGCCGCAGCGCTGCCCTCGCGCTGGCCGCAAAAGGCACCGACGTCGTACTGACGTATCGTGGCAACGCGCAGGAAGCCGCCGGCGTCGTGAAGGAGATCGAAGCGCTCGGCCGCAAGGCGGCGGCCCTGCAGCTGGATCTCGCCGACCCCACCGGCATCCCCGCTTTCGTCGCCACGCTGCGCATGAAGCTGCGCGAACACTTCGGCCAGGAACGCATTCGCTACCTGCTGAACAACGCCGGCGTCGGCGCGCATGCGTCCTTCGCCGACACCACGCCCGCGCAGTTCGACCAGATGATGAACCTGCACCTGAAGTCGCCGTTCTTCCTGACGCAGGCGCTGCTGCCGGTACTCGAGGATGGCGGCCGCATCCTGAATGTTTCGAGTGGACTCGCGCGCTTCTCGCTGCCGGGCTATGCGGCGTACGCGACGATGAAGGGCGGCATCGAAGTGCTGACGCGTTATCTCGCGAAGGAACTCGGCGCGCGCGGCATCAGCGTCAATGCCATCGCGCCGGGCGCCATCGCCACGGACTTCGGCGGCGGCGCGGTGCGCGACAAGCCGGAGCTGAACCAGTTCGTGGCTTCGGTCACGGCGATGGGTCGGGCCGGATTGCCCGACGACATCGGCCCGGTGATGGCCGCGCTGCTGTCCGAGGAAACACGCTGGATCACCGGACAGCGCGTGGAAGCTTCCGGCGGCATGTTCCTGTAGGGCTTCCTTGCAAGGCTATTTCGCCTTGGCCTTGGTGGCCGGCGTGAGGAACAACGCCGGATCCACCGAAGCGCCATTGAGCAGCACGCCGAAGTGAAGGTGCGGACCGGTGACTCTGCCGGTCGCGCCGACCTTGCCGATCAACTGACCCGCCTTCACCACATCGCCTTTCTTCACCGCGAACGCGGACAGATGGCAGTACAGCGTCACGAAGCCACGGCCGTGGTCGATGAACACGAAGTTGCCGTTGAAGAAGAAGTTGCCCGTATCGAGCACGACGCCATCCGCCGGCGCGAGGATGGGTGTGCCGGTGGCCGCGCGGATATCCATGCCCGAATGCGGATTGCGTGCCTGGCCATTGAACAAGCGCCGCGAACCGAAGGAATCGCTGCGCTCCCCCGGCACCGGTGGACGCAGCGCGAAGGTAGCGGGCAGCGTGGCGCTGAAGCTGTTCACCGATTCGCCCTGGCGCTTCTGTTCCGTTTCCACGCGCGCCGCATCTTCGGCCGAGAGATCGACCTGCGCAGGCGGCACATTGAGCCGCTGCTCGCGATATTTCTTCGGCGCGATTTTCACCGGCAGCGCGCTCTTCGCGCCGGCCGCATCGATCACCTGCAGGGAGTAGCTCCCGGGTTCGACGGCAAGCGCCACGCCCACGATGGCCTTGAAGCGACCCGCATCGGTGGCCACCAGCACGGGATGATCCTGCCAGCTCGCCAGCGGTGCGCTGCCGGTGGCCGGCCCCAGGTCGATGACGGCAACGCCGCCGGGCACCGCACTGGCACGCGGCAGCGCCGCCCAGGCCGTATTCCCAAGTAGCAAAACCACCACATACGCGATGCGAACAAACCTGTCGTTCATGCGCCGGATATTACACGCGGTACGCGCAATGCCCGCTGAACCGCGGGTTGCCTGTGGGATACTCGCCGCACTTCCAACGGAGGATCCCCCATGAAATTCGCATCCGCCCTGGTCGCCGCTTTCGGCATCGTCATCGTTGCCAGCGTCGCCATCACCTCGCCAGTCGTGCAGGCCGCACCGACGCCGCAGGCCTGCCCCGACTACCTGAATCACGATTTCCGCAAGCTGCATTCCTCGGAAACCGTGAACATCTGCAAGCTGTATGCGGGCAAGCCGCTGCTCATCGTGAACACGGCGAGCCATTGCGGCTTCACGCCGCAGTTCAAGGGCCTCGAGGCCGTGAACAAGAAGTACAAGGACCAGGGCCTGGTGATGGTCGGCTTCGCCTCCGACGACTTCAACCAGGAAGACAAGGACGAGGGCAAGGCCGCGGAGATCTGCGAGCAGAACTTCGGCGTCACCTTCCTGATGCTGTCGCCCACGCATGTGAAGGGCACCGAAGCGAACCCCGTATTCGCCGAACTGGCCAAGCAGAAGCAGGCCCCGGCCTGGAACTTCAACAAGTACTTCGTGCAGGCCGATGGCAAGGTGCAGACCTACTTCGCAAGCCCGGTGACGCCGGAATCGGCGCAGTTCACTGGTGCGGTCGAAGGACTGCTGAAGAAGTAATCGTCCCCGGGCAACTGAACTCTCAGTTGCCCTCGATCACGCGCGCCCTGACGCTCCCGCGTTTGAGGCGCGCTTCTATTTCATCCCCCGCGCGAACCTCGGCTGCATCCTGCAGCACGCTGCCATCGGCACGCGTGACGATGGCGTAGCCGCGCGTCAGCGTGGCGAGCGGACTGATGGCATCGAGGCCGCGCTGCGCCAGCTGCAGGCGCTGCTCGACGCGCGCGAAACGATTTTCCCAGGCGCGACGCAGGCGCAGGTCCAGTTCATCGAGGCGCTGCATCTGTTGCTGCAGGCGGCTGCCGGGATGCGCGCGCTGCAGTCGTTGCAGCAGCGCTTCGAAACGCTCGGCCGTGCGCGCGAGGCGTTGCGAGGCCAGTTGCAGCAGGCGGCGTTCCACCGCGGCGAGTTGCGCCAGCAGCGTGCGGCGGTCGGGGACCACGAGCTCGGCGGCGCCTGATGGCGTTGGTGCACGCACGTCAGCGGCGAAATCCGCGATGGTGAAATCGATTTCGTGGCCCACGCCAGTGATGACGGGTACGGCCGAACGACGGATCGCTCGCGCGACGCGCTCATCGTTGAAGCACCACAGGTCCTCGATGGAACCACCGCCGCGCGTGAGGATGACCACGTCGCAATCGCCACGCCTTGATGCGGTGTCCAGTGCCGCGACGATGGATTCGGTCGCAGCCGCTCCCTGCACCGGCGTTGGAATGACCAGCACCGACGCAGGCGGAAAGCGCCGTGCGAGGATATGCAGTACATCGCGAATCGCCGCGCCGGTGGGCGAGGTGATCACCGCGATGCGCGTGGGCATGGACGGCAGCGGACGCTTCAGCGCCTCATCGAACACGCCTTCTGCCGCGAGCTTCGCCTTCAGGCGTTCGAACTCACGTCGCAACGCGCCTTCACCGGCGTCCTCCATCAGCTCGCCGATGAGCTGGTAGTCACCGCGCGGCTCGTAGAGGCTGACGCGTCCGCGTACCAGCAGCTGCTGGCCATCCTTCGGGCGAAAGCCCACGCGCGAATTCGCCGCGCGGAACATCGCGCAGCGGATCTGCGCATCGCGATCCTTCAGCGTGAAGTACCAGTGGCCGGAGGCGGGCGCGGCGAAGTTCGAGATCTCGCCTTCCACCCACAGCGCGGGCAGTCCGCCTTCGAGCAGCTTGCGCGCCTCGGCGTTGAGGCGACCCACGGTGTAGACGTCACGCTCGGGCCTGGTCACGTTCATGCCGAATAGTCTAAGGCCAGCAGCAACCCGACACCGATGACGATCAGCGCCATGCCCGCCAGTTCGCGACGCGAGGCGCGCTGGCGCATCACGCGCTGGCCCACGATCTGCGCGAATACCACCTCGACCAGCGCCAGCGTGCGTACATTCGCCGCCGCGGTCAGCGCGAAGCCAAGGAACCAGAACTGCGAGGCGAAGGCACCGAAGAAACCCGCCGGCAGCGACTGACGCCATAGCCTGAGGCTCGCGAGCAGCGGCCCGCGCGCGAAGCACAGCATCCACGCGCCGAGCAGCAGCGTCTGCACGCCCAGCGACCACACCAGCGCAGTGGTCGCACGCAACCAGTACGAACCATCGCCCAGCGCCAGGATGCTGCCTCGAAATCCCACCGATGCCAGTGCGAAGCCACCGCCGGCGGCGATGCCCAGCAGCGCGGGTCGCATGCTCGCGGTGGTCCACTTCCCACCAGGTTTCAGCGCCGTGATCGCGACACCTGCGGTGGCGACGCCAATGGCCAGCGCTCGCGAGGCGTTGAGGTGATCGCCGAGGATGAGCAGACCGAACAGCGCGATCTGCACCGCTTCGGTCTTGGAAAGCGCGGTGGCCACGGAAAACGAACCGCGCTTCATCGCCGCCAGCAACAGTGCCGTACCGAGGATCTGCGCGACGCCGCCGGCAATGGTGAATTCCACGAAGCGTGCATTCGGTGGCGGCACGGCTGCATGCGTCACCATCACCGCGATCGCCAGGAACACCAGCGCGAACGGAAACCCGTACAGGAAACGCACCTGTGTCGCGCCCAGCGTACCCAGCACGCTGGTGAGGCCGCGTTGCATGGCGTTGCGCGCGGTCTGCGCAGCGGCCGCGATCAGGGTGGTCAGGATCCAGAGCATGAGCTCCTAGTCTAGAGGAGCCCCTGCAGCTCAGGGCAGGTGATATCCCGCTGGCGGCGTCACCGGCTGCTCCACGGGCTTTTCCAGTTGCGGAATCCAGTCGTACGGCAGGCGGTACGCGCGATACACCGCTTCGCTCGCGCCATTCGCGCCGGCACTCATGTATTCCCACACGATGCGCTTCTGCGCCGTCACTTCGAACACGCGCGCGCCTGCGCCTTCGGTGACCAGGGTGTTGCCATTGGCCAGGCGCTGCGCACCGCTGATGTTGGCGCTGTAGAAGCCGGGGGCGGTGTAGGACCACACCAATTCCATTTTCACCGGATCGATCTCGAGCACCCGCGAGGCGGCGCGTGCGAGCCCGTTCTCACCCGCGGGTGCGACCGGCGTTTCGACGCCGTAGCCGCTGGCGCCACCGTTGTCGAACAGCAGCAGGTTGCCCGCGCCGGGCAGACCCTTGGGAATCAGGTGCGCGTGATGCTGGCCGATGATCTGGCCGATGCGCCGCAGTTCGGGCGAGGTGCGGTAATCCGGCCCCATGAGCCACACCACGTGGCCATCGCGCGCGATGATGGCGACGAAGCTCGCCTGGCGGCTGCTGATCAATATGTTCTCGGGTGCGAAGCGCTTGTCGCCAGCGTCGAACCAGCGGTTCGGACCGAGGTAGGTGGCGGAGTTGGTGTGCAGCCAGTCGAAGGCGCGTGGGCCCGCGGCGACGGCACCTCCGGCACCCGGCCCCATTGCCGGCGGCCCACCGCCATTGCGGATCGCCGCGCGTGCCTCCGTGGAGAATCCGAATTCATCCACATGATCGGCCGCGAACCACTGCCAGCGGATTTTCCCATCCGGGCCGTATTCGACCAGATGGTCATCCTGCAGCATCCGCCTGCTGATCGCGGGGACGATGCGATCCACATGTTCGAGCACCAGCGTCGTGCTGCCACTGGAGGCGGGCCTGGACTCCGGCGAGTAGTAACCGGACGGAAAATCCGCGCGCTGCCAGTCGTGGTGCTGGCGCAGCGACTTCGCGTTGCTGCCGGCTTGCTGCACCATCTGCTCGCCATCCAGCGACCACAGTTGCTTGCCCTGGAAATCCTCCTGCACCAGTCGCGTCGATTCCTGCCGCCCGGGTCGCGCGCCCACTGGTGCGATCACTTCGCCATTGGGCAGCACGCGCGCCGGACCACCCGCGTAGGTGTTGAAGTCGGTCCATTGCTTCACGACGTGGCCGTTCATGTCGATCACCACCACCGGACCACGCAGCAGGCTGAGCACGGTGAAGCCATTCCAGGCCTGGTCAGGTTGGTAAAGAGTGGTTCCGACGGGATACACGGACGGCGCGGCATGGATGCCGAAGGCCGTGAATCCGGCGATGGCCAGCATCGCGAGGTGACGCAGTGACTGCACGCTTCCCCCTTCTTCTTGTGCCGCGCGCCGCGCGGTGCGCCGAGTCTACGCGGCAGTCTTCGCGACGCGGGAATGCCGGGTTAATATTTGTTCAACGAGTCAGCGCCGTGGCCGCGCAGGGGTTTACCGCCCCCGCACCCCCCCTGTAGAATTGGCCATGGAAATACTCGAACAAGCGCTCACCTTCGACGACGTCCTGCTGGTTCCCGCAGCGTCAGACGTCCTCCCCAAAGAAATCGACCTCGGCACGCAGCTCACGAAATCCGTGCGTCTGGGCCTGCCCATCCTTTCCTCGGCCATGGATACCGTGACCGAGGCGCGCCTCGCCATCACCATGGCGCAGGAAGGCGGCATGGGCATCGTGCACAAGAACATGACCATCGCCGAGCAGGCGGCGGAAGTGGAGAAGGTCAAGAAACACGAGGCCGGCGTCATCCGCGACCCGATCTCGGTGCCGCCGGACATGACCATCCGCCAGGTGCTGGAACTCACGCGTTCGCGCGGCATTTCCGGCGTACCGGTGGTGCAGGGGGGCAAGCCCATCGGCATCGTCACGCATCGCGACCTGCGTTTCGAAACGCAGTTCGATGCGCCGGTCTCCACGGTGATGACGCCGCGGGAACAGCTGGTCACGGTGAAAGAAGGCGCCTCGAAGGATGAAGTGCAGGCGCTTCTGCACAAGCACCGCATCGAGAAGGTGCTGGTGGTGAACGCCAACTCCGAGCTCACCGGCCTCATCACGGTGAAGGACATCCAGAAGGCCAAGGATTTCCCGCGCGCCAGCAAGGATGAGAGCGGCCGCCTGCGCGTGGGCGCGGCGGTGGGCACTTCGCCCGATACGATGGACCGGGTGGCCGCGCTGGTCGAAGCCGATGTCGACGTGATCGTGGTCGACACTGCGCATGGCCACACTGCCTGGGTGCTCGACACTGTCGCCGCGATCAAAAAGAAATACCGGACGTTGCAGGTGATCGGCGGCAACATCGTCACGGGCGACGCAGCCAAGGCACTCGCTGATGTCGGTGCTGACGCGGTGAAGGTGGGCATCGGCCCCGGCTCCATCTGCACCACGCGCATCGTTGCCGGTGTGGGCGTACCGCAGATCAGCGCGGTGGATACCGTCGCACGCGCCCTGCAGGGCACGAATGTCTCACTGATCGCCGATGGCGGCATCCGCTATTCGGGCGACATCGCCAAGGCACTCTCCGCCGGCGCGCACTGCGTGATGATCGGCGGCCTGTTCGCCGGCACCGAGGAATCTCCCGGTGAAGTCGAGCTCTACCAGGGCGCTTCGTACAAGCAGTACCGCGGCATGGGTTCACTCGGCGCGATGGCGGGCAAGCATGGCAGCGCCGATCGCTACTTCCAGGACGGCAGCACGGAGCTCGAGAAGCTGGTGCCCGAAGGCATCGAAGGCCGCGTGCAGTACAAGGGCAGCCTGATTTCGATTTTGTACCAGCTCTCCGGCGGCCTGCGCGCCGCGATGGTCTACACCGGCACGCGCACCGTACAGGAGATGCGGACGAAGACGAAGTTCGTGCGCATCACCGGTGCGGGCATGCGCGAGAGCCATGTGCACGACGTGCAGATCACGAAGGAAGCGCCGAATTACCGGATTACGTGAGGCAGTGCAGTGAGGGCGTCAGCGCAGCAACTTGAGCATGCCGAACACGATGGTGCAGTTGAGGACCACCGAACTTGCGAGGACGGTATACAGCTTTGTGGTCAGGCGTTCGCCAAATTCAGCCAGATCCGCCTTGGTAGCGAACTTCTTGTCCAGCGACTGAAAGCCGTCCGTGAGCCCCTTGATGTCACGCGAAAGGAACTCGCGAGTGTGCGTGAGATCGTGCGCCACCGTAAGAATGTCCTTCGAAAGTGCTTCCCGCATGGAAGCCAGCTCCTGCCTGACAAGCTTGAATTCGCCGCTGACCTCCGTCCTGAAGGTATTCAGGTCCGCCTTGGTGGCGAGCTTGTCCATCATCTCCCGCTCCATCGCGTCGATGACGGCTTTGGCCTTGGCGTCGGGGACATTGATGCTCACGAGGGCATCATACAAAGAATAGACGACGCTCATTGTCGACCTCAGGCGCGAATCAGGATGGGCAAATTGTCAGCCGGCCGCGCCACCCGCTCCAGCCGGGTATCTACCGAATCCATCCAGAAATCTCATTTCCCATGACTGACATCCACTCCGACCGCATCCTCATCCTCGACTTCGGTTCGCAGTACACCCAGCTCATCGCACGTCGCGTGCGCGAGCTCGGCGTCTACTGCGAGATCCACCCCTGGGATGTCGACAACGCCGACATCAAAGCCTTCCACCCCAAGGGCATCATCCTCTCCGGCGGCCCCGAATCCGTCACCGAACCGAAATCCCCGCGCGCACCCCAGGCCGTATGGGACGCGCACGTCCCTGTCCTCGGCATCTGCTACGGCATGCACACCATGGCCGCGCAACTCGGCGGCAAGGTCGAGCCCGGTGCCGTGCACGAGTTCGGCTACGCCGAGATCCGCGCGCGCGGCCACTCCGCATTGCTGAAGGACATCGAGGACCGCACCAACGGCGATGGCCACGGCATGCTCGATGTGTGGATGAGCCACGGCGATCGCGTCACCGCGTTACCGCCCGGCTTCAAGGTCATCGCCTCGACGCCGGATCTTCCCATCGGCGGCATGGCCGACGAAGCGCGTCATCTCTACGCGCTGCAGTTCCACCCCGAAGTCACGCACACGAAGCAGGGCACGCCCATCTATTCGCGCTTCGTGCACGACATCTGCCACTGCGCCAACAGCTGGAACCCCGGCAACATCATCGATGACGCCATCGCCCGCGTGCAGACGCAGGTCGGCAAGGGCAAGGTGCTGCTGGGCCTCTCCGGCGGCGTCGATTCATCCGTGGTCGCGGCGCTGCTGCACAAGGCGATCGGCGACCAGCTCACCTGCGTGTTCGTCGATCACGGCCTCTTGCGGCTCAACGAGGGCGATGCCGTGATGCAGGTGTTCGCGCAGAACCTCGGCGTGAAGGTTGTCCGCGTGAATGCGGCGGAGCGGTTCTTCCGCGAGCTCAAGGGTGTTGCGGATCCGGAGGCCAAGCGCAAGATCATCGGCCGCCTCTTCGTCGAGGTGTTCGATGAAGAAGCCACCGGGCTCAAGGACGTCGCGTTCCTGGCGCAGGGGACGATCTATCCGGATGTGATCGAATCCGCGGGCAGCAAGACGGGCAAGGCGCATGTGATCAAGAGCCACCACAACGTGGGTGGGCTGCCCGAGCACATGAAGATGAAGCTGGTGGAGCCGCTGCGGGAGTTGTTCAAGGATGAGGTGAGGAGGATCGGCGTTGCGCTGGGGTTGCCGAAGGAGATGGTGTATCGGCATCCGTTTCCGGGGCCGGGGCTGGGCGTGCGCATCCTCGGAGAAGTGACGGCGGCTGCGGCGGAGACGTTGCGGCATGCGGATGCGATCTTCATGGAGGAGCTGCGGAAGGCCGGGTGGTACGACAAGACTTCACAGGCGTTTGCTGTGTTCCTGCCGGTGAAGAGTGTTGGCGTGACAGGCGACGGGCGACGACATGATCCAGTGATCGCATTGCGCGCCGTGGAGACGATCGATTTCATGACGGCGCATTGGGCGCATCTGCCGTATGAGTTGCTGGGCGAGTGTTCGCGAAGGATCGTGAATGAGGTTAAGGGTGTCTCGCGGGTGGTCTATGACATCAGCGGGAAGCCGCCTGCAACGATCGAATGGGAGTAAAGGCGGCGCCAGGGCGCTGAACCGAAATGACTGTCGAACCGGCATGGCTCATCGCGGCGCGCGAATTGCAGGCGATTGCGCAGACTGGACTGACGTTCACCACGGATCCATTCGATCGCGAGCGGTACGCAAGGCTGCGTGAGCTGGCCGCTGAATTCTTCCATGCCTCCACGGGCGAGCCCGTCGACCGCATCCTCCAGATGTTCACCGTGCAGACTGGCTACGCGACGCCGAAAGTGGATGTTCGCGCCGCCGTCTTCAACGAACACAATCAAGTGCTCATGGTTCGGGAAGTATCCGACGAAGGGCGCTGGACACTGCCCGGTGGCTGGGCAGATGTGAATATCACGCCCGCCGGGAACGTCGTGAAGGAAGTGCTCGAGGAAAGCGGCTATGAAGTCGCCGTGACCAAGCTGGCGGCGGTCTGGGACAGGAACCGGCAAGGACATCCCGCCAGCGTGTTTTCAGTTTGCAAGATGTTCTTCCTGTGCCGGCTGGCGGGTGGTGCAGCCGCTACCAGCCTTGAAACCTCGGAAGTGCAGTGGTTCGCGGAAGGCGGCATCCCCGCCGATCTTTCGCTGCAACGGGTCCTGCCGCAGCAGATCAAGCGGATGTTCGAGCATTTGCGGCGACCTGATCTCGCCACGGACTACGACTGAGCTGGCTATGACGGACATTCCGCTCAACTCCCAGGTCATGACCTATCCAGCTCCGGAGCGCAACAAGGCGCCGATACTGGAAGTCCTGCGCCGCGTGCTGCCCGAGCGCGGCACCGTGCTGGAAGTGGCCAGCGGCACGGGTCAGCATGTAATGCACTTTGCGAGCAGCCTGCCCGCACTCAAGTGGCTGCCGAGCGATCCGCAGGATGACCATCGCAATTCCATACGCGCGCGCGTGCATGCGGCAGGTCTTGCCAACGTGGCGCCGCCGGTGTCGCTCGACGTACTCGAGCGGCCCTGGCCGGTCCGCGGCAGCGACGCCATCGTCTGCATCAACATGATCCACATCGCGCCCTGGGAGGCGACGCTTGCGTTGCTGGAGGAAGCCGGTCGGCTGCTGCCCGCCGGGAGCCCGCTGTACCTCTACGGGCCCTATCGTCGCGATGGAAGAGACACGGCCCCAAGCAATGCCGACTTCGACATGGACCTGCGCCGTCGCAACCCACAATGGGGAGTGCGCAATCTCGAGGACGTGCAGCACCACGCGGAGGCCGCAGGCCTGCAGCTGCAGGAAGTGGTTGAAATGCCGGCGAACAACCTTAGTGTGATATTTCGCCGGCTGTAGCGCGGCTGGCATTCGACAGCATCATCCAAGAGTTGTTCGATGAAGAAGCCACCCGGCTCAAGGACGTCGCGTTCCCGGCGCAGGGGACGATCTATCCGGATGTGATCGAATCCGCGGGCAGCAAGACGGGCATGGCGCATGTGGTCAAGAGCCACCACAACGTGGGTGGGTTGCCCGAGCACATGAAGATGAAGCTGGTGGAGCCGCTGCGGGAGTTGTTCAAGGATGAGCTGAGGAGGATCGGCGTTGCGCTGGGTAAGTGGCTGTTGTCGTAGTGGGACTACGACAACAAAGATCAATTCAAAGTTGATCAGGCCAATCCCAGCACTCGCGCCAGTTGCTCATGGTC
Source organism: Pseudomonadota bacterium (assembly GCA_037200665.1). GTDB lineage: Bacteria > Pseudomonadota > Gammaproteobacteria > Steroidobacterales > Steroidobacteraceae > ZC4RG30. The sequence continues at coordinate 155,150 of JBBCGD010000005.1, forward strand.
AGCCGCCCGTTTCGCAGCCGATCGACGCCGCAGGTTATCCAGCTTGCGGCGCACACCAGGCAGTTGCGCAGCCTGCGGCAATCCGATCAGGTTGAAGTCCGGCTCCTCACGCTCCACGGATTCCAGGAAGGCCCGCGAGGGTGCATCCAGCAACACCGCGATGTGCCTCAGCAGCCGAGCCCGAACATCCAGCAACGCCGCAGCGCTCGTCGGCTCCGCGGTCATGCCCTGGAAATGCGCCGCAAAGGTTCTCTCAAAGTCGCGCGGTTCCGTTGGAGCAAGGATTTCCGCAGCAGGCTTCGGGCTGCTGGTGAGATAGATCAGGAACGTACGCCACAGGCGTTCATCCAGACGACCATCATCGAGCGGTTGCTGGAGATCGAACAGGTCGCGCGGATGCTGGCGCGACAGCGCCGCAGCGAGCTTGCCGGCGTAGAGGTCCGCGAAATCGAGTACCTGCATTTCGGCGAATCCGAATGCGCGTTCCACACCCGGCTGCACCGAGAGAGTCCGGACCGGATGCACGGTGCCCCGCATCACCGGTGTCGTTTCGATCTGAACCCGGAGTCGACCCCGACTCGTGATCAGCCGGTTCATGCCACCTTCTTCCGAGCGGCTCGCCTGCACCTGCAGCCGCAGCGGTCCGGTTCGCAGCTTGCCGCCGATGTCTTCGAGGGCCGAGGAGATTTCCCGCACGTCGTTCGTGAATTCACCGACTGGTAGCCAGGTCAGATCGATGTCCACGGAAAGACGCGGCAGGTCGTACTCGAAGAGGTTGATCGCTGTGCCACCCTTCAAGGCAAAGCGCTTCTCTGCCGCCAGCGTGGGGAGGATCTCCACCAGCAGCTTCACGCGCTCCGTATAGCGGCTATCCCAGGTGCTCATCGAGATCCGCTGGCAAGGTGATGTGGTACTTCGCGTTCAGCTTTCCGCCTGAAACGAGCACGCGCTTGCCGCGGCCCAGCTCCACGCCCTGCAACTTCACGCGTGGCAACCAGGCGTGGTGATGGCGCTCCGCGAGAGCGAGAAACAGCCGCTTCGCCTTGATGCTGCGACAGTGCTGCAGCAAGCTGCCGACGAGTTTTGGTCGAAGGGTGGCGAGCCCCTGCATGACCGCGTCCACTTCATATACCAGTGCGCTATCCGGTGGTTCGTCGCACAGCTCGAGCATCGCGCGTTCGGGCATCGAGAAGACGAGCCCATCCGCGACGCCACTTTCCACGACGCGTTCGAGGCCTTGCGCATGCAGTGCTTCTTCGCTGGTATCGACACCGAAGGAGGGAGGCGTCCAATCAAAAGGACCTCGTCCGCAGACCTGTATGCGCTCCGGCAACGGCAGCTTGCGGGCCCATGCGGGTAATCTCGCGGCACCGTACAGCGTCAGCGTCGCGGGTTCGCCGAGCCGCAGGTAGTGTTCGTGACCGTGCCGGGCCAGCGCGAAGCGTCCACCCGCGTGGATCGAAAGTTGCTCCAGCGACTGCAGGGAATGCAGCAAGCCACCCCAGGTCGACCTGCCCCCTTTGCGCAGATAGGCCCCACGCGTGGGTGACTGCAGCCAGCCGCTGGACATGTAGCGCGCGACGAGATTGCCGGGGTAACCGTGGGCGCGCAGCCAGCGGCTGGAGACCAGGGTCGTATCCCCCAGGGTGTGCAGCAGTCGGTTTAGCTTCCCGGGGGTTTGCTCATTCATAGTGAGCAAAATAGTAGATCAGTAAACCTCTGGCAATCCGGAAGTTTATGGAACCGCATTTAAAGTCACTAAAAGTGACTATTCAGGTTGCCTGGATGCCTCTAGGACGTCGCGTTCCAGGATCGAATCAGCGGGCAGCAAGACGGGCAAGGCGCATGTGATCAAAGCCACGACAACGTGGGTGGCCTGCCCGAGCACATGAAGATGAAGCTGGTGGAGCCGCTGCGGGAGTTGTTCAAGGATGAGGTGAGGAGGATCGGCGTTGCGCTCGGTTTGCCGAAGGAGATGGTGTATCGGCATCCGTTCCCGGGGCCGGGGCTGGGGGTGCGCATTTTGGGAGAAGTGACGGCGGCTGCGGCGGAGACGTTGCGGCAGGCGGGTGCCATCTTCATCGAAGAGCTGCGGAAGGCCGGGTGGTATGAGAAAACCAGTCAGGCATTCGCTGTGTTTCTTCCCGTGAAGAGTGTCGGCGTGACCGGTGACAGACGGCGGCATGATCCAGTGATCGCATTGCGCGCCGTGGAGACGATTGATTTCATGACGGCGCATTGGGCGCATTTGCCGTATGAGCTGGCTCGGAGAATGCTCTCGACGGATCGTCAATGAAGTGAAGGGCGTATCAAGGGTCGTCTACGACATCAGTGGAATGCCGCCGGCGACCATCGATTGGGAGTGAATGCGCGCCACCGAATGATTCGTGCACCGGTCTCCGCGGACAAAAAGCGACCACTTCCAATTTCGGTCGTCTAAGTGCGAGCGATCCACTCTCTCAGTAAGTGATTGATTCATTAGCCCTTTAAGCTGCGGAGCACTCGGACGTCCTTGGCGGGTATTGAATTTAACCAACACAACATTATTGTTGTGTTGTAGGGTTTTCAACGGAGCCGCACTTTTGATCCCACCGTTCGATGTCTCTGGCCTGTTGCCGCCTGGTGTGCACCAGGCGCAGTGGGCCGAGATTGTTCAACGATTCGGGCAAAACGCCGTTCGACAATGGTTACTGCACGGCTTGAAGCGTGCACTTGACGCCCTTAAAGCTGCTGGATGCACGGACGCGTATCTCGACGGCAGCTTCGTGACTGCTAAGGCTGCGCCTGGTGACTACGACCTGTGCTGGAGTGTCACCGGCGTCAATCACACGACCCTCGACCAGTACTTCTGAAATTCGACGATGGTCGTCGAGCCATGAAAGCGAAATATCTTGGTGATCTCTTCCCTGCGGAGGTTCCCGAGGGGAATTCCGGAAAGCGATTTGTTGATTTTTTCCAAGTAGACAAGAACACGGGAGCGACGAAAGGCATTGTGTTTATTGATTTGCGAGGCCTCCCATGATCAAAAATGAGCGCCAGTACAGAATTACGAAGACTCAAGCTTCGCAGTTCGCCGACACGCTGCGCGGCCTTGAGGAGAAGCAGGCAGATCACGTACATCCAGTTCTAAAGAAAGCACAGATTGATGCGCTCCGCAGTCAATTTGCTGACCTTGAAGCTGAGATTCAAGAGTACGAGATCCTGCAGCGTGAGCGCCCAGCAGTAATCGAAGCTCAAACACTCGAAGAATTGCCACGAGCCTTAATTCAGGCGCGCATAGCTTTGGGTCTAAATCAAAAGGACTTGGCGGAGAAGATGGGAATAAAGGAACAGCAACTGCAGCGCTATGAAGCTACAGACTACTCCGGAGCAAGCATTTCAAGAATCCACGAAGTGGCGAAGGCTCTTGGCGTACGTGTCTCAGAGCGTGTGCTGTTACCTCTCCATGAACCAGGGCGGGATGCTTTCTATGCTCGTCTTGGCGATGCGGGAATCGACGCGGAATTTCTTCTCGTCGAATTCTGCCTGCTGATGTGGCAATGGGGGCTTGAAAGCGAATCTGCCGAAGAACAAGGGCGATCCGTGTCGCGTGCCTCGAAAGTTCTTGGTCATGTCTTCGGATGGAACGCATCGGAGTTGTACGGTACTGCCCCCCTCTCATTCAGAGCCACCTCCTCGGCGACCGCCCGATTCAAATTTCCGGGCGGGGCGCATGGGCGACGACTACAAGCCTACGTCGTGTATGCCCACTACCTAGGAATGGTGGTTGCGAATGCGTGTCGTGATCTGCCGCGTCCGGCGCTTACCTTAGATGCAACTGAGCTGCGCCGGATACTGTTGGAGCGTGCGCCTCGATTGGATCTAAAGGCCGCAGTCAATCTCTTTTGGGACTTTGGTGTGCCGGTGCTTCCGCTGAATGATGCGGGTGTGTTTCATGGTGCGTGCTGGCGAGTTGCAGGCCGTAACGTAGTTGTGGTGAAGCACAGATCTCGATTTCCGTCTCGATGGCTGTTTGACTTGCTGCACGAGTGGCACCATGCGGCGCAAAACCCACAAGACGAATCGCATAGCTGGATTGAAGACAGCGACCTAACGTCGTCAAGGCGTATCTCGCCAGAAGAGCAGTCAGCTAACAACTTCGCTGGAAACATACTCCTGGCAGGTAAGGCCGAAGAACTTGTAGCTGAGTGCGTGAGCGCCGCGCGAGGTCAGATTCCTCGCCTCAAGGGAGTTGTTCCTGAGATTGCAGCGAAGTCTCCACGTTTTGACTGATCATCTTGCTGACTACCTAGCATGGCGACTGTCTCTTCAAGGGGAAAACTGGTGGGGCACAGCTAACAATCTGCAAACACAGATTGGTGATCCATTCATTGTTGCTCGAGAGGTTTTCTATGAGAGATTTCCGTTTGGGAAGATAAATCCAGTTGACACTCAGATCCTGTCAAGGGCGCTTGCCAGGGAAGGGGATATTTCATGAATGATGGGAAAATGAATCTCCCGCCTTTGAAAGTTACTTGCATCGCGAGTGACTGTGACGCTGATCTTCATTGCTTTAAATTTCATAGTCGAAAAATGAAGTCTGAAGACCGTGGCAACTGCAGAAGCTGCGGCGTTGGTCTTATAAATTGGGAGCGAGTGCATGCTCGAAATCCAAAAGATATCCAACACACTTTTTCTCAACTAAAGCAGGAATTCATTCGTCACCATTTTTGGCACAAGGAAATCGATGAAGCAGCGGATAAGCACGCACGCAGGAAAGGTAAGAAGTTATTGCGTGATGCAGCCGAGAGGCGGATTCGAAGCTCAGTAGGAAACGCCCAGCCAGTCCGCGACGGCCAGCAAACACCTATGAGTGGAAATATTCTCTATTACGCCCAGCATGCAACTGCATCTTGTTGTCGAACGTGCATGGAGTACTGGCACGACATTCCGAAAGGTAGGCAGTTGCTGGATTCCGAAGTTCTATATCTCAGTGATTTGATTATGCGGTTTGTTGGTGAGCGTATGCCGCGACTACGTGAAGAGCCCGAGAACATCCCGAGGCAATCTCATGTCAGAAGAGCCGTCAAAAGATCTGCAGCGTGACAAGTGGATCGATTCGGCAGCCACGGCGACGAGGCTGCGAGATCGCGTTCTAAATCTTGAACAACGGAAAGTTCTGATTTCTCGACTCCAGGGTTCGGATCAAGCTCGCGATCTAACAGTTCCGCCCAACTGCAATGGATTTGGTCGAATTAGGCACTTTCGCCGTGCCACCTCCAAGGGGTGGCCGCTAAATCCGTTGCCGATCGATCCCGCAACTCGCGCCTTGCAATTGCCCACTTCGGATCTATTGCGTGTGCAGGCATTCCAAAATGCGGCGTGTGCATGGCGGTGCTGGTACTGCTTTGTCCCATTCCCAATGCTTTCTGCAAACCCGAAGCTCGGTTCTTGGATGACTGCAGAAGATTTGATCGACCTCTACGCGGCTGAGGTAGATCGCCCCGCTGTCATTGATTTGACTGGGGGGTCGCCAGATTTGACGCCAGAGTGGGTTCTATGGGTCATGCGTGCTTTGAGAGCTCGTGGTCTGGATCAAAGCGTTTATCTATGGTCAGACGACAACCTCAGCACGGATTACTACTGGCGCTACCTCTCAGCCGCTGATCGTGATGAGATCTCGACTTATCCAATGTACGGCAGAGTGGCTTGTCTAAAAGGATTTGATGAAGCTTCATTCTCATTTAACACTCGTGCAGACCCAGCTTCCTTCTCAGCGCAATTTGATATTTTGCGACGCTTGCTAGAAGAGAGAATTGATTGCTACTGCTATGCGACCTTCACCGCCCCATCGGGGGATGGCCTCGAAGAGGCGATGATTAAATTTGTAGATCGCTTGCAAAACGTGCACCACAATCTTCCTTTAAGAACTATTCCACTTCGAATTGAGAGTTTCTCCCCCTGTAGCTCAGCGCATGAACTCTGAGCGAATCCGGGCACTGACGGTTCAGGACGCCGCCGTATCAGCTTGGAATTCCGAAATTGTTCGTAGATTTGGTGCGGACGAGCGTTCTATTCCTATCGATAAGGTAGTGGTTGGCAGTGTCTGAGGAAGAGGATCGGTTTAAGGGCTGGGTGAGTGCGGCTGTCGCTGGAGCGGTTAGACAGTCGCCCGCGGGTTTCGCTGAACTGACTTCAATGCTTCCAGGGACCTATCCTGAAGAAGTGCTTCAAGCACTGCAGTCTTCAATCGATAAGGTTTGGGGGCCCGTCGACGAGTACGGAAGACTAGTTGAATCGGCGAAAGTCGCAGCGCCGCCGAAAGCGGCGCCGAGTGGACTGTTGGGGTTGCCGCCACCACACCCTTTGGACTTTGAATGGCGTTTCGCTCCGGTAGCCATTTCCGAACTAACGGAGGCGATTCAGGCTTTGTCTACAAGAGGAAGTGCTGTGGCCTTAGTCGGAACTCCGACGTTGGCGGCTACATGCTCCGAACTCTCACGCACTATGAATGTGGACTACTTCGGTCTCGATGGAGATTTGTTGTCAGGCCTGAGCCTTGTTTCGCATCTACGCAGTGTCCGGCACACAAATATATTGCGAGCATCGGTAGGGCGCTGAAAGATACGATGTCGTAGTTATGGACCCGCCATGGTACGAGGAGTACCTCCAGCGCTTCCTATTCTTCGCAAGTCAACGTCTTGTCGTAGGAGGAAGTTTGTTGATCGCGATGCCTGCGCGTGGAACCCGTCCTGGTATCCCCGCGGAGCAGGCCAGAACAATTGAATGGGCGGGGATGCTCGGACTTGAGGTCGTACAGATCAAGCGTGGCGTCTTGCCATATGAGACACCTCCCTTTGAACGAAATGCGCTATATGCGGCTGGCGTTAGCAATGTGACATCGGATTGGCGCCGAGGAGAGATGTGGACTCTACGCAAGCAGAACAACTCCATGATGCCCTGGCCAGGAGATGTCATTCGGTCCGATTGGAAGGAGCTGCGGATCGGTGCGGTAAGGGTAAGAATTGACGTTAACGCGCAGGTGTTGAGTGAAGACACTTCATTGCGCTCCTTAGTAACCGGCGATGTGTTATCCACTGTCAGTCGACGCGACCCTCGTCGCTCTATGGCGCGGGTGTGGACTGCAGCTAATAGAGTCTTCGCCTGCGATTCCCCCGCGACTTACGCAGCACAGATAGAAGGCTGGCTTGGGCAGCGAGTTGGTTCGGAATCGAATAGGAATGATGGAAACGCGAAAGAAAGGTTCTTCGAAATCATTGACCGGGAGCGCTCAGACCTCCAATGGCCCGGTTAGCGATCGACTAGTTGCGGAGCTAGGGAAGTCGCTTGCCGACGATAAATTTTGGTTCCCGTTTCTCAATGATCCGGGGCCGGCACTTCAACCCAAATGGGCGCTCCACTTAGCAATATTTCAGGAACCATATCTTACGTACGTATTGGACGGGCTGAAAAGCGTCGAATCAAGATTTTCAACGAGGAAGGTTGCGCCCTTTGGTGAGGTCTCCATCGGTGATGTGGTTGTCCTCAAGCGTGTAAGTGGGCCAATTGTCGGCATTTGTCTTGTTAACGCAGTGTGGACATATCGGCTCTCTGCAAAGTCATGGCTGCATATAAGAGATCGGTTCGCGTCTCTACTTTGTGCAGAGGGTGACGAGTTTTGGTCATCTCGCAGCAGTGCGAGGTTTGCAACACTCATGTCACTTTCGAACGTAAGACCTGTCTCGCCCATTCAGTATTCGAAGACTGATCGGCGCGGATGGGTCGTAGTGCGTAACCGGATTATCCAAGGAAGGATAGAACTATGAAGGCGCCTGTCATCTGCTTCTCGGGTCGCATAGGTAGTGGGAAAACGTCGGTTTCGAAATCCGTGGCTGCGCAAACTGCAGCTGCATGGACAAGCTTTGGTGATCTCATCCGCGAGATTGCAATGTCTCAGTCTCTGGATCCTGAGTCGCGAGAGATTCTTCAGATAGTGGGCGAAGGAGTAATCCGAGAGAGAGGCGTTGCGTGGCTCTGTTCGGAGGTGATTCGACGATCTGGATGGATGAGGGATAAGGTGTTGGTGATCGACGGAGTACGACATGTGTCGGTCTTCGATGAATTGGTCTCTCAACTTAGTGGGCACCATACATATCTAATCTATCTGGATCTCAAAGAGGCGGGTGGACGCGTCGATCAACAATTGAGCCCTCAGAATCGCCAAGTGGTTGAGAGTCATTCGACGGAAAGAGATGTGCTTCAGGCGCTGCCAGAGCGGGCAGATCTAGTTGTTTCCACGGTCGCGCCGCTCGAGAGCGTTGTGCGGGATGTAGTGGGGTTTGTCTGCTCAGTAGCGACTCCAAACAGGTAGGTGGCTTCTGCGCAGCGCCTGCACTCCGGGAAAGCAGCTGCTCGAAATGCGTGAGTCTCGCCGTGATACCGTCACGCTCCCTTAGTTCAGGATCCCCCGCATGACGACCACAGCCTCCGGCCTCCAATACGAAGACACCACCCCCGGCACCGGCGAAACCGCCCAACCCGGCCACCACGTCACCGTCCACTACACCGGCTGGCTCCACGACCCCAAAGCCCCACAATCCCGCGGCCGCAAATTCGATTCGAGCAAAGACCGCAACGACCCCTTCGATTTCGATCTCGGTGACGGCAACGTCATCGCCGGATGGGACGAAGGCGTGCAGGGCATGAAGGTCGGCGGCACCCGCGTGCTGACCATCCCACCGGAGCTCGGCTACGGCGCGCGCGGTGCCGCCGGCGTGATTCCGCCCAACGCAACGCTGGTGTTCGAAGTGGAGTTGCTGGGGGTCTGAGGCCCGGATGCGCATTCCTGGATTCAACCTGCTGCTCGGTCTGCTGCTCGTCAGCCGCTTCGCCATTGCGCAGCATGCTACCGGCGCCGATGTATTCAGCGGCGAGCAGGCCTTCCAGAACTACTGCGCCAACTGCCATGGCAAGACCGGCAACCAGGTCGCCAATGTCGATCTGGGTCACGGCATGTTCCGCAAACCCTATGACGATGACGAGCTGACGAAGATCGTCATCGGCGGCATTCCTGGCACGCCGATGCCGGCCACGCCGAACATGAGCCGGGAACAAGCCGCGCAGATCGTGGCGTACCTGCGCAGTCGCGCCTTGTTGAAAGACGCCGGTGCTGGCGGCGACGCGGCGCGTGGCCAGAAGCTCTTCACCGGCACTGGCCAGTGTGCGAGCTGTCACCGCATTCATGGCGAAGGGTCGAGATCGGGGCCGGATCTTTCCCGCATCGGCCTGCTGCGCACCTCGATCAACTGGCCGCCTCGCTGCTCGATCCCGACAGCGAAGTGCAGCCGAACAACCGCTCCTACAGCGTGACCACCCGGGATGGGCAACGAACCAGCGGGCGGCTGCTGAACCATGATGCCTATTCCGTGCAGCTGCTGGATAGCAACGAACAGCTGCGCTCGTTCGCAAGGGCAGACCTTGCGAGCGAAGGGTTCATTCCATCGCCGATGCCATCCGTGCGCGGCAAGCTCAATGCCGCGGAGCTCGCAGATCTCGTGAGCTACCTGGTTTCGCTGCGTGGACCAAAACCATGAAGATGCAAACGCTCAAGCTGTGTCTTTTGTTGCTGGCATCCGCCGCCGCGAATGCACAGGTCACGAGCGAACAACTGCTCAAGCCCGATGCACAGCCCGGCAACTGGCTGAGCTATTCGCGCGATTACAGCAACCAGCGCCACAGCCCGCTCGATCAGGTCAACGCCGGCAATGTGGGCAAACTGCAGCTGCAGTGGGTGTGGCAGGCGCATTCGCTGGAGAAATTCGAAGCGACGGCGCTGGTGGTCAACGGCGTGCTTTACACCGTCCAGGCGCCCAACGATGTGGTGGCACTGGACGCTGCGACGGGCCGCATCTTCTGGACCTATTCCTGGCAGCCAGCGCCGGCGCGCACCTGTTGCGGTCGTGTGAACCGCGGGCTCGCGATTCTGGGTGACACGCTGTTCATGGGCACCGTGGATGCACATCTTCTGGCCATCGATGCGAAGAGCGGCCAGCTGCTGTGGGACACCGTCGTCGCGGATGCCGCCGCTCAATACTCCATCACGATGCCGCCCATGGTGGTGAAGGACAAGGTGTACATCGGCACGGCCGGCGGCGATGCGGGAATCCGCGGCTTCGTCGCGGCCTATGACGCGAAGACGGGCGCTGAGGTCTGGAAGTTCTACACCATCCCGGGTCCCGGCGAAGTGGGGCACGACACCTGGTCCGGTGATTCCTGGCGCAAGGGTGGCGCGTCGATATGGAACGCGGGGGCCTACGATCCCGAATCCAATCTCGTCTACTTTGGCACCGGCAATCCGGCACCGGACTGGGACGGCCGCACGCGCCTTGGTGACAATCTCTACAGCGACAGCGTGCTGGCGCTGGATGCCGATACCGGCAAGCTGAAATGGCATTACCAGTTCACGCCCCACGATGAACTGGATTACGACTCGACGCAGGTGCCCGTGCTCGCCGACATGTCCTGGCAGGGCAAGCCGCGCAAGGTCATGCTCTGGGCCAATCGCAATGGCCTGATGTATGTGCTCGATCGCATCACGGGCGAGTTCCTGCTCGGCAAGCCCTATGTCGAAGTGAACTGGATGGATGGTTTCGATAGCAAAGGCCGGCCACATCGCGTGCCGGGAATGGTGCCCACGCCGCAGGGCACGCTGGTGCGGCCGCATGTGCACGGCGCCATCAACTGGGCGCCACCGGCCTACAGCCCGAAAACCCACCTCTTCTATGTGGCGCACTGGGAGCATTCCGGCATCGTCGCGATCGAGGGCCAGTTCCCGCAGTCGGTGGGCATCAACACGCGCCAGACCACGATGGGCGATGTGACGCTGGAGCCCTTCCTCAACAATGACGATGAAGCCCGCGGCGTGATCCGTGCCTACGATCCGGCCACGCTCAAACCGGTGTGGGAATATCCGCTGGGCAATATCACCTGGGGTGGCATGCTTTCGACCGCGGGCGACGTGGTGTTCGGCGGTGGCAAGGATGGGTACTTCGTCGCGCTCGACGCGCGCACCGGCAAGCTGTTGTGGAAGGCGGCGCTGGGTGGGCAGGTGAATGCCGGCGCGATGACCTACGCGGTCAACGGGAAACAGTACGTCGCGATTGCCGCTGGCACTGCATTGTTCGTGTTTGCGCTACCGTAGAGGTGGTCAATGGCCGGTACTATCGGCAAGGGTGTTGGCCTCACAGGAGATGCCAAGGTGCAAACGAAGCGCGCAGGTAGCCAAAGTGCACGGGCCATCGTGGCAGTGCGAGTGATTGCGTCCTGGTTGTGCTCACGACGATCCTCGGGCCGTGCGTGGTCTCCTGCTCCCGCGCACCCGCAGAGGAAACTGCGCTCGCACCGGCTTCGATCACGCGCCCGGCGCGCATCGACGCGGCGGCGATGATCTACGACGGCGCACTGGCCTCCGGTTGGCAGGACTGGGGTTGGGGAACGCATGAGTTGGGCAAGGGCGCGGCGCGGCTGAACCTGTCCAATTACGGCGGGTGGATCCTGTGGAAGCAGGATCTCTCCGGGCCATTCGGCGGGGTGTCTTTCCGCCTGCGCGCGCCGGCTGCATTCGGCAACTTCCTGCAGGTGCGGCTGCTCGAGACGGGCCAGAAAGAGCCCACGCTTCCCGCTGTCGACATCGGGCCGCAATTTGCCAAGGCGTTGCCCGATGGCTGGGTCGAGATCTTCGTGCCCTGGAATCTGCTGAACCCGGGTCAGAAATCCGTCGACAGGCTGCAATTCAACGCGCGCAGCCAGGTCGCTGCGGACTGGGTGGAATTCGACAAGGTGATGTTCACCCGTTTCGACGTTGCCGCGGAAAAGGCCGCGCAGTCGCGCGTGCCCGCGCGACCCGTGCAGCTCGCCGTGGACTGCAAGGCACCGGGCCAGCCGATCAGTCCCTACATCTACGGAGTCGCTGGCGGCGGCGACAAGGTCTGGGGAAACCTGCAGACCGCGAGCCGCTGGGGCGGCAATCGCACCAGCCGGTACAACTGGCAGACCGGCGACACCAACACGGGCTCGGACTGGTTCTTCGAGAACCATAACGACGGTGGGTACACGGATTTCCTCGACCGCAATCGCAAGTATGGGCTGCGTAGCGCGATCACCATCCCGATGATCGGATGGATCGCGAAGGACGCCCAATCATCGGGCTTTCCGGTCGCGAAGTTCGGACCGCAGAAGGCGACCGACCAATGGCGTGCCGATGCCGGCAACGGCGAGCGCGCAGATGGAACACCGCTGCAACCCGGGCCTCCCACGGGAACCAGCGTGCCAGCGCCGCCCGAGCTCATGGCACGCTGGGTTGCGGCCATGTTGAAGGACGACAAGGGTTCGAAGGGTGCGCACGTCCTCTTCCTGGACAACGAACCGGAGCTCTGGAACCACACGCACCGGGACGTGCATCCTGAACCGCTGACGTATGACGAACTTCTGGATCGCACCATCCGCTATGGCACGGCCATTCGCGGCGCCGATCCCGGCGCGTTGATTGCCGGTCCTTCCGCCTGGGGTTGGTCCGCCTATTCTATTCCGCGAAGGATATCGTCGCAGGAGTCGGGCACAGCGCCGGACCGGCACGCGCATGGCGACATGCCGCTGCTGCCCTGGTATCTCGCCCAGCTCGCAGACCATGAGAAGCGCACCGGGCAGCACTTGCTGGACATCCTCGATCTTCACTACTACCCGCAGGCACAGGGCGTGTACTCCGATGCCGCGGATGGGAAAACCGCGGCATTGCGCATCCGCTCCACCCGCTCGCTGTGGGATCCCACCTACCGCGATGAATCCTGGATCAACGACACCGTGCAATTGATTCCCCGCATGAAGGAATGGGTTGCGAAGAACCATCCAGGGCTCGCGACCTCCCTCGGCGAATACAACTTCGGTGCAGAGAAGGACATCTCCGGCGGGCTCGCGCAAGCCGAAGCACTGGGTCGTTTCGGGACCACTGGCCTGGATTACGCGTTTTACTGGACCGTACCCCCGGAGAATTCGCCCGCTTACTGGGCCTTCCGCGCGTATCGCAACTTCGATGGCAAGGGCGCGCGTTTCCTGGATCGATCGTTGCCCACCCGCATGGCTTCCGGCGTATCGCTGTTCGCCTCGCGCGACGAGAGTGGCAAGCACCTTGTCCTGATCGCTTTGAACCTCGGCCCGGACGCGCCGGTCGAGGCCAGCATCGCACTCGACGGCTGCGCGCCGCTGGTGAGCCACCGCAGTTTTTCCTATGGACAGTTCAGCAAGGCGATGGAAGCGCAGGACGAGGTTGCCGGCGCCCAGCTCAAGGAACGCCTGGCCCCTTATTCGATCAATGTGTTCGACCTGACGTTTTGATCGCTTCGCCCAAGGGCGTTCGTGCCACGCGCAAAACAGGACTGAAGTTGCGACCGGGCGAGCGACCGTTCCGCCTCAAGTCCGGTGACGAACTCCAGAAGCTGCTTCAACGCGCGCTGGCCGACGCCGATGGCGTGACCGGCGCACACTGCATCCACGAGCGCTGGATGCGCGGCGATTTCGCCGCCCACATCGAAGCCGACCTCACGATGCTGTGGAAAAGCGCGGCGCCTTCCATTCCGGACTGGCTGCCGATGCGCTACATCAGCTGGCTTGCCGCCGCTTATGAAGTCGCGGCACGTTCCGTCGCAACCGGTCGCGGCCGCACGAATGTGTATCTCATCCTGCTGGATTTCCAGGATCGGCGTGGCGACGACTACGGCGTGTACGTCGGCATGAGCCGTTACCCAGCCGCGCAGAGATTCGACCAGCATATGGCCGGCATCCGGGCCTCCGGCGCCGTGCTCAAGCGTGGGCTCGAGGTGCTGAACGGGCCGGTGCTGCATCTCCAGCACATTCCCCCGCAGCGAAGCCGCGCGGATCGAAGCGGAGTTGGCGCGTGCGCTGGGTGATGCCGGTATTCGTGTCGAAGGCGGGCACTGACGTACGCTCGTCGAGTCGCAACCGTAACGGAGATCCACATGTACGACCCATCCAGGTTATCCGAATTGATCCGCTTCGCACGCGTGGATGCAGGCGCCACCGTCATCGACGTTTACCCGGGCGAAGGCGAATGGACGCGCCTCTTCTCCGATATCGTGGACCCGAAGGTCGGGTCTACAGCTTCGTGCCGGCCGAAGTGGCTCACTTCAAGAATGATCCGGTCGGCCGCATGCAGAAACTGGCGCAGGAGCCAGGCCGCGGGAACGTCGCAGCCGTTTCGGCGGACCTCATGTCGATGCCAGAGGTCACGCAGCCAGCGGAAGTCCTGTGGTTGCATCTGTTCTATCACGATCTCCACACCACGCTGATGCAGGGCAAAGGCGCGACCGCGGCCGGCTTCAATCGAGCCGTCTACGAGCGGCTGAAGCCCGGTGGGTTCTACGTCATCGTCGACCACGCCGCCGTCGCCGGGGCGGGTACAAGCGAAGCCCAGTCGTTGCATCGGATCGACCCTGCATCCGTCCGCGAAGAGGTCGAGGCCGCCGGCTTCAGGCTGGATGCGGAAAGCACCCTGCTCGGGAACAGGGACGATGCACACTCGATCAAGGTGTTCGATCCCTCGATCAAGGGCGAGACCGATCGCTTCGCTTATCGATTCGTGAAGCCCTGACGGGTGCCGGTGGCGGCTGTGAATCCCCCCAACGCAACGCTCATCTTCGAAGTGGAATTGCTGGGCCTGAACATCCCCATCGATTCAACGCAGTGAGCTAATCTCGCGCCTCCAGCAACACAGGGCGGGGGAACACATGACACGTCTCAACCACTGGGCGGCATCCGTCGCGCTGATCGTCCTCGGCAGCTATGCGTCGCAGTCTTTCGCTGCGGCCAGCTGCAATCGCGCCTGCCTGCGTTCGGCGCTCGATCGTTATCTCGAAGCCGTGGTGTCGAAAGATCCCTCCAAGGCGCCACTGGCAATCGGTGTGCGGCAGACGGTGAACTCGGGCGTCGTCGCCACCGGCAAGGGCGTGTGGCAGAGCGTGACGGGGCTGGGCGCCGTGCAGCGCAAGTACTTCGACCCGGTGAGCGGGCAGGCGGGGTTCTACGGCACGTTGAAGGAGGGGGAGGAGACGCCGATCGTGACGATCCGTCTGCGCATCGAGGATCGCAAGATCACCGAGGCCGAGTGGTATGTCGCCCGCGAGAATGATCCGGGCCTGGGCGGTCCGCGCAAGCCGGGCGGGCCGCCGGCCAACAACTACAACGCGGAGTACCTCACGCAGAACCCGCCGCCGCAGCGCGTGGTGCCGGAAGACAAGCGCGTGGATCGCGCGGCGTTGATCCGCATCGCGGACAGCTACTTCGATGCGATCACCTCGCATGATCGCTCGGCTGCGCAGGTGTTCGATGGCTGCGGTCGTGCGGAGAATGGCGGGCCGGCGCCTGCTGGTGCGTTCCTGCCGCCAGCGCCGCCGCGTGCGAATGTGCCTGCGGGTCCGCCGGCTCCTGGCCCCGGTGCACAACCGGGCCGCCCGAGCGATTGCCTCACCGGCATGGAGAACTTCAATGCCGCGATGGTCGCGGCGCGCCGCATTCCGCTGGTCGATGTGGATGCGCAGATCGTGATGGCGATGGGCGTGTTCATCCGCAAGCCGGGTTCGCCCACGCCGCGCAATGTGGCGAGCTGGTGGTTCGTGGTCGACGACGCGAAGATCCGCGTTGCGTATACGGCGATGTATTACCCGGCGCCGGAGCTGCCGGTGCCGGGATGGCCGGCGCAGGGCAGTGATGGCAATTGGCCGCTGCCTGCGACCATCGTGCCGGCGCCCGCGCCAGCGCGCTAGGCCAGTCGGTCTCCGGCATCACGGAGGTCGGAAGCACGCGTTGCCAACCAGGCAACCAGATCCTGTGCCGCGACGGGACGGGAGTAGTAGTAGCCCTGTGCCAGATCGCAGCCGACATCGGCCAGGGCGCGTGCCTGCTGCAAGGTCTCGACGCCTTCCGCCACTGCGCGCAGGCGCAGCCGATGCGCGAGACCGATCGATTCCTCCACCACCGCCATCGCCGATTCGTCGGTGAGCATGTCGTTCACGAACTGCCGGTCGATCTTCAGCTCCGTGCACGGTACGCGCCGCAACTGCGCCATCGAGGAATAGCCGGTGCCGAAGTCGTCGATGGACACGCCCGCATTGCGCAGCCTCAACCGGGCCAGCACGTCCAGCGCCTTGCCGAACTCCTTGATCAGGCCGTACTCGGTGATTTCGACGACCAGCCGCGACAGCGGAAAGCCAGTGTGTGCCGCCGCCATGGCGATACGTTCGGGAAGCGCCAGGTCCACCAGCGAATGCGCCGCGAAATTGATCGACAGCGTTGCATGCACGAGTTCTTCCATGGCGGAGACTTCCTCCAGCGCGCGCTCCATGACGAGGTCGGTCAGCGCATCGACCAGTCCCAGCCTCTCGGTCTGCTCGATGAAGCGGTCGGGGTACACGATGCCGAGCTCGGGATGGTCGAGGCGCACCAGCGCCTCGACGCCTTCCACCTTTCCTGTGGCCAGTGCGATCTGCGGTTGATAGTGGACGATCACGTCACCGGCACTGATCGCGGCGCGCAGCTCTTCCTCGGGCAGCGGCTGCTGCTCGGTGCGCACTACCTTGCGACGGTCCAGCTGCGGTTCGGCAACCGCATTCAGCATGGCCCTGACGTCGGCCAGCCGGAACGGCTTCTGCAAGGGTTCGCCGGTGCGCAGCCCGAGCGCCCGCGCCATCTCCTGCACCGAGCGCAGCACGCTGCGATCGTGTCCGCTCATCAATACGATGGTGGCGCGGCACTGGCGCTGCGCCAGCAGGCGCACCACCTCGATGCCATCCATGCCGGGCATCATCAGGTCGAGGACGATGGCCGTCACGCCCTCGTGCAATTGCTCTTCCACCTGCAACGCCGAAGTCAGCACGTTGCACGCCATGCCCAGGTCCTGCGCCACCATGCCGATGGCATCCCCGATGGCGGGCTCGTCATCGATCACCAGCACTGTTCGCTGGACCACGCTCAGCCTGTTCATGTGCACATCTCCGGTGCTACCGTGCTCCTTGGCCATGAAGAAGTATCGACCCGATCCGGTGGCGACAAAAGAGTTTTGCCGCGTGCGGCGCCCGTCCAAACGTGATCTTCGTCACCTTCCGGGGCTGGACCACCGAATTCCGCTGCGCGTGCTGATCACGCCAGCGCGTCGAAGCGCGCGTCCAGACGCTCGAGTCCATCTGGCTCGAGCGAGAAGACTTCGCGCAGCACGTGGCGCAGTTCGTTGCTGTCTGCGATGCGGCGCACCTGCGGCGTGCCGCTGCGATCGCGGAAGGTGAGCTCGCGATCGTTCAACGTGTAGCGACCTTCCATCACTGGCCTCGCGATTCGCAGGCCAGCGACGAACCGCGAGGCGGGATCGTGTGAGAGCTGGTAGTTCGCCGCCTCGAAATCGATCGGCCACTGCGGGTGCAGGTCGAAGCGATACAGCGGCAGCCAGCGCATCCCGCCCTGCTCACCATGCACCTCCGCCTCCAGCAGCAGGTCCGCATCCAGCTCGCGCAGGCGGAAGCGCTCGTGCGCGGTGGCCTGCGGTTCACGCACCGGGAAATCCAGCGGCGCGGTGGGTGTGAGCACGCCGAAGCCCGCATCCACCAGGTAGTGGCGTCCGGCGCATTCCACGCGCAGCAGTCGATGCGTGCGCGCGGGGAAATCCGTGATCGCCCGGCCCCACAGCACCCTGCCGGCGAGATCCGTAACCGCGAAACCAACGGCGCGCAGCGCGTTACCCAGCAGCAGGTTGTGCTCGAAGCACCAGCCACCGCGACGGCCATGCACCAGCTTCGCTTCGACATCGGCCGGCACCAGGCTGACCGCACGGCCCGTGAACGCATCGAGGTTCTCGAAGGTGATGGCCAAAGCCTGGCGAAGGACCATCTGTCGCAGCGTCGCGAGATCGACCTGGGGAGGGCCGTTGAAGCCGATGCGTTGCAGATAGGCTGGCAGGTCGTGCATGCATTTCTCCCGGTCGCGGATTGTAGGCAACTGCGATAGCGCTCCGTGCGGTAAATTCCCTGCGTATGAAATACAAGGATTACTACGCAACGCTGGGCATTGCGCGTGATGCGGGCGAAGCCGACATCAAGAAGGCCTATCGCAAGCTGGCGCACAAGTACCATCCCGATGTCTCCAAAGAGGAGGGCGCCGAAGCGCGCTTCAAGGAGATCGCCGAGGCTTACCAGACGCTGAAGGATACCGAGAAGCGTGCGGCGTACGACCAGCTGGGTCGGCACGCGCCGGGCGAAGAGATCCAGCCGCCACCGCAGTGGCAGGCGCGCGATGCCGGTGATGTTGGTGAGACCGGCAGTGCCGGCTTCGAAGGTTTCGACCTCGCGGACCTGTTCGCGCGCATGCGCGGCCATGACGCGGGCGGCCGCGGTGCCAGCATCGCCATGCCGGGCGAGGATCATGAAGCCAGCGTCCACATCAGCCTCGAGCAGGCTTACCTGGGTACGCAGGTGGAGTTGCAGCTGGTCGCGCCGCAGAGGGATGCGCAAGGTCGCGTGGTGTCCACGCCGCGCACGCTCCGCGTGCGCATTCCCAAAGGCGCCACCGAGGGACAGCGCGTGCGGCTCGCGGGGCAGGGCGGCAAGGGCTTCAACGGTGGACGCGATGGCGATCTCTATGTGCGCATCGAACTGCTGCCGCATCGGTTCTATCGACCTGATGAGCAGGTGTTCGGCAGCAACAGTCTCTATTCCACCTTCAACACACTGTCAGGCACCCGGGGCAACTGGAACTACCTGGTCAATGCGGACTACCGCCGCTCCGACAGTGAACGCGACAACGGCGACTACGACGTGAAGGGCGCGGACCTGCATGCGGGCTACAAGCTCGACGCAGGCCAGAGCCTGGCCTTCGACCTGCATGCTTATTCATCGGACAACGGTGAAGCCGGCCGCATGAGTTACGCGCAGTTCGAGGCCGATCCGCATTTCACCGTGACGCCCAAGGACCACGACTGGGTGCAGCGCTACACCGGCGTGCTCAGCTATCGCGGCGAATTCGGCAAGAACCTGCTGGTTGAAAGCAAGCTGTGGGGCGGCTACCACGACCAGTCCGAGCGCAACGCGGCGGGTGCCGCGCCCGGCGCGATTCCCGCCAGCATGAACCTGGTGGACCAGGAATTCCGCTATGTCGGCCTCGACACGCGGGGCGCGACTGCGCTGGGGCCGGGGCAATGCGGCGAGCTTCGGCTTTAATATCGACGCCGATGGCGACGACCGCAGCGGCACGCCCACGCTGTACCAGAAGCGCGGCGTCGACTATGGCGCGTTTGTTCGCGGAGAACGTGTTCCGCTTCGGCCGCTTCCACGTACTGCCCTCGGTGCGCTTCGAGCGCGAAGTGATCGAGATACACGAGCCACTGCCGGCCGGCACGCGCGCGCCGATCAACAAGAGCTTCGCCAACAACACGCCGCTGTTCGGGTTGGGCTTCGGCAACGACTTCGGCACCGGCAACGAGACCTACGTGAACGTGTCGCAGGGCTATCGTCCGGTGCGCTTCCTGGACGTCGCCCCGACGTCCGCCAAGCCGATTTCGGCGAACAACGATCCGCAGAACGCCGCGCTCGCTGACCTTCGAGGCCCGGCGTGCATGGCTGGCCGATACTCGGCTTCTACTACGACGTCAGCGTCTTCCAGACCAATTACAAGGATCGCATCGAATCGGTTTCCACCGGCGTCGGCACGGAGACCATCAACGTGAACAGCGGCAACACCCGACACCGCGGCGCGCGAGGGTCAGGTCGAATACGATTTCCTGCGGCTGTTCCCAGCGCTTTCGCCGCCGCCGAACATCTCAGTGGCCTTCCTCAATGCCGATTATCTCGATGCCGAATTCACCTCCACGCGCACGGTCCGGCATCGCCGGTGGGCAAACAAGCCGGGCTATGCGCCGCCTTACATCGTCCGCGCTGGCCTGTTGTGGCGGCGTGATGGGCAGTACAAGTTCAGCCTCAGCGCGGTGTCGTCGAACAGGTTCGCAGTACGTGCAGGACAGTAACCAGCCACTGGCCGGCTCCAACGCACCGGCCAGGATCCCGCACTAACACCGTCGCGGATTTCTCGGTGTCGACTACTACAATCACCGCGCGCACATCCGCCTGCTCGGCGGCATATCGAACCTGTTCGACCGCAAATACTATTCGCGCGTGCTGTTCGGTGGACTTGAGCCAGCGAACGGGCGCAGTTTCAACTTCGGCGCCTCCGCAGGATTCTGACCAGTGAGAGTGCGCTTCCACGCGCAGAGACTGCTGACCCGTTCTGCTGCGGGGCTCAGCGCGAAAGGGCCGCACCCTGGATGAGGTGCGGCCCCTGGTGAAGGCCAGCGGCCGCTCCCGAAGGCGGCCGAGGCTTTGCAGCTTGCCTAGAAGCTCATGCGCACGCCCACGCGATACGCACGGCCCAGCTGGTCGTAGAACGACGCAGCAGTCGTCGTTGCTGTTCACGAACGGCGGATCGCGATCGAGCAGGTTGTTGACCTGTCCCCAGATCTGCAGGCTCTTCACGCCCGGGACGTGCTGGATGCTGTAGGCCGCATTCAACCCGAACAGGAAGTACGTGCCCACGCGGTTTCTGCACGCCTAGCGGAAGCAAAGAGTAGCCAGTGAGCTGCGCATCCTTCTGCGCCTGTGTCTGGCCCGGCGTGCCGGCGTAATAACCGTGTGCCACCCAGTTGCACAGCGTGGACGTGCTGGAGAAGTCCGAGGCCGTGCAGGCCAGCGCAGTGTTGCTGATCGTGCCTGGCGCGACCCAGCTCACGTTCGGAGTCAGGTTGAAGTTGCCCTTGCTCCAGTTGACGTACACATTGCCGCGCAGTTTCGCCGCCGGTACGAAGTTCGCGAGTGAAGAGGCTACCGCTGCCCGCCGATCGCGCCCTTGACGTCCTGGACCACGCCACCTTTATCGGTCTGCACCATCTGCTTTGTAACCATCGTGGTGAGTGAGCGGACGCTCAGCTTGCTGCCGTCCGGCAGGTCGGTGGCATAGCTGATGGAGAAGTCCACGCCCTTTTCATCGGTAAAGCCGCCGTTGTACGCAGGTTCATCATCACCAATGATGTTGGTTACGTTACCCAGTCGGTAAGCGGCCTGGCCGGTGACGTATCCAGGCAACGCCACTGTCGAAACCTGGCGCGGGGCACCCGGAGCCGGGTTCGATTCGTAGTAGTAGGTGTTGAACTTGATCGTGTCGCATGAGCCCGCCGCCGATGCAGCCGAAGAGGTTGGCGAGGCCGCCACCCTGGATGGCGTTCTTCAGGTGCACGTGGAACCAGTCAGCCGAAGCCTCGAAGCCCACGCAGCGAGTCGACGCCCGCGTCGCCCGCATTGAACACCAATCCCAACGCGGTGGTGTTTGGAGGTCTCGGGTTTCAGGTCGACGTTGCCCACGAGGTTGACGAAGCAGACCGGGCTCGAGGTGCTGAAGTCAGCCGAGTAGCAGAACCCGCCGAACGGACCGCCCGGCACGAAGGTCTGCGAGTAGTACAAGGTCGCGCGGATTCGGCGCACGCGAGTCATGCGACTCCGAACCGCGGAAGCGGACGCCCGCAAGCGGTTCGTACACCAGCGACGCCTTTCCAGGTCGGGCAGCGAGCCGGTGCCCTTGGCGCCCGGTACGATGTTCACAGCCATACGCGGCCTTGTTGTCGTACCAGGACTCGCGGCCGGCGAGGTCGGCTGCCAGCAGGTTGGCACCCGTCACGCCCTTCAGCAGCGGCAGGCTCAACTCTGCATAGGCTTCATTGAACGTGGAGGATCCGCCGTAGTCGTTGCCGAACTGGTAGGCGAAGTCGGTGGCCACGGCCAGGCACTCGCGGCTGCGCAGCGGTCAGGTTGGCATTGCCCAGCGTGTTCCGCGCGCCCGGGCAGGCGGCGAAGTCGTTCTGCGTCGTTTCCTTGTGGTAGTCGTAGCCGACCGCCAGCGAGAAAGCACCGGCGCCGACGCCATCGAACAGATCGCCCGACGTATTCAGGTTGAACGAGGTGACTTTCTGTACCAGCGCCAGCGACAGTGGCGCCGGTGGAATAGTCGCGGGAGGTCGCGCTCAGTGTCGAAGTGCCGAAGGGATTGAGGGGCTGGCAGCGTGAAGCGAGCAGCGCCAGGGTGTCGCTTTCCTTCAGGCCCGTGACCGGGTCTTACCTGATCGATGCCGGTGTTCACCGCGTTGTACAGCCTTGCCCACAATGGCAGGCCGGTTCCCGCTCCGAATGTTTCCGAAGGGGAATGCCGCTCCGTTGCCGCCGTTGCCGTAGCCGTTTGCTTTCGCACTGGCATACGCTGCCGCCAGCCCGCCTGCCTGGCTCACGCGGCAACCATTGGCCGTGGAGTCCAGCGCCATGCTGAATTTCAGTACCGTGGGTTCGTGGTACGAGCCCTGCACGTTGTCCGTTTTGCCGACGAGGGCATGGGCGTCCCAGCTCCAGGTGGACGTGAAGGGAAGTTTGCCTTCGAAGCCCAGCGAAGCCTGCTTCACGGTGGTGTCGTTGAACTGTACGTCCGGGATCTGCGAATTGAAGTCCTTGGCCAGCGCATAGCCGGGCGAATCCGGGGCAGCGGTGCCCGGGACGGCTGCTCGGCGGCGGCGTTGGCAGCCGTCTGCAATTGCGCTGCATTCTTGGCCGGTGACGGCCTGCAGGTAGGGGTTATCGAAGCCGAGGATGGTGCCGGTCTGGATCTGGAAGTTGCTGTCGGGATTCAGCGCATTGACCTTGCCGTAATTGAGGTCGAGGTGCCCTGTCACGCTGTCCGTGACCTTGAAGGTGAACAGCCCGGAAAGGATCTTGCGCTTCACGCCGGTCGCAAGGTTGGTGTACTGGTTGACCAGCGTGCCGTCACCGCCGGGTGCACTGCTCAGGTAGATGCTCGAGTTGGCGCGGAAGGGTTGCGTCCCCGTGCCAGCCCGCGGTGCTCGAAGCGAAGCCCGTCGTGGTGGTGTTTGTACTGGAAGGTGCCCGCCATTGAAGACCGAAGGCGCGAATACGCCGTTGGCATTGACGTTGTTGGTCAGGCCGGCCCCGACGCTCTGGATCGCCGTCGTCGACGTGCCGCGAAGCCGAAGCCAGCACCGTCGAGGTCTGGTACGGACCGTAGCTGCGGGCGCACCACTCGCGCGCTGACTCCATGCAGGATGCCGCGCCACTCTTCTGGTACTCGCCGCCGAGCACGAAGTGGAAGCGGTTGTCGAACAGTCCGTGTCCGTAGGCCAGGGCGAGGTGATCGCTCTTGGCATCGTTTTCCGGGATGGCGGCGTAGTGGTCGATGTCGAACTTGCCGCCCTCGAGCTGGTGATTGAGGATGATGTTGATCGCGCCGGCGACCGCGCCGGAGCCATACGAGGCCGAACCGCCACCGGTCACCGAGTCGATGCGCTGGACCAGCGCCGACGGGATCATGTTCAGGTCGAAGCTGTCCAGCGTGCTGGTGGACACCGGGCGCTGCGTGTCGATCAGTGTCAGCGTGCGGCTGCCAAAGAACGGGTTCAGGCCGCGCAGGTCGGGCACATAGGCGCCGGTGTTGAAGCTCGATCCACCGGTGGTGGTCGGCGTGAAGGCCGAGATGTTCGAAGGCGTCAGCGCCAGCACGTCGCCGACGTTCACCACGCCTGCGTCTTCCATCGTCTTCACGTCGATGACGGTGGTCGGAACAGCGGTGGTGTAGTCAGTGGTGTGCTTGATGCGCGAGCCGGTGACCTGCACTTCGTCGAGCACGGTGTCGTCGGATTTCGCCTCCTCGGCGCTGACGAGCGGCAGGTACGCAATAAGTGCGCCCGTGCCCAGGATGGCGGCCACCATCGCGCGCGCGCGCGGGCGTCCGCAAATCGATCTGCGATTGAACATTGATTTTCCCCTGGTCGTTGAGACTCTTGGCCTGGCACCAGGCGGCCACCTTCAGGTCATGGCTCAGTGCCAAACAGGAACGTCCTTCCTCAGCCCTTCGTTCCTGCGCGGATTGTTATCGTTGTCAACAAGTTCCGCAAGCAGTCAGGCAATTCTTCATGCGGGGATTGGCGTGGAATGACGCTACCTGTCCAATCCGTAATCACAAGCCTCGGCAGCGAACTACCGATGCGTAGTACTTTCACGGCGGATGAGATACAGGCCGCTGGCCACGATGATCGCGGCACCCACCCATGTGAGCCCGTCGGGCAGCACATGCCAGATCGCAAGGTCGAGCATCACGACCCACAGCAGGCCGGCGTATTCCAGTGGTGCGATCTGGCTCGCCTCGCCCAGCCGGAATGCATGCGTCAACGCGATCTGTGCGAGGGCGCCAGTGAGGCCGATCCCGGCCACCACCCACAGGTGTTCACGCTGTACCGGTTGCCATCCGAAGGCGCTGATGGCGCCGGCAAACACCGAGAGCAGGGTGAGGAACCAGAACACCATGGCCTCGGGGCTGTCGCGCTGTGCGAGCTTGCGCACGGTGATCGCCGCCACCGCGTAGCACAGCGCTGCAAGGAGCAGCACCAGCCCGGGCCCGGTGGCAATGCCGCTCATCCCCGGTCGCAGTACCACCAGCACACCCAGCAATCCGGTCACGATCGCCGCCCAGCGGCGCGGTCCGACTTTCTCACCCAGCAGCGGTACGGCGAGCGCAGTCACCATCAGCGGTGCGACGAACACGATGGAATAGGCCGTGGACAAGGGCATCTGCGCCACGCCGTACACGAAGCCCGCCATCACGCCGAGGCCGAGCACACCGCGCAGCAGATGCAATGGCCAATGCACGCGCAGCAGCGTGCCCATCTTGCCGCGCCACAGGATCCACAGCAGCACCGGCGGCAGCGCCGCGATGCTGCGCAGGGTCGCCACCTGGAAAGGCGAGTAGCTGTTGGCGATCCACTTCATGCCCGCGTCCATGAACGCGAACAGCACGCCGGCCACCAGCATCCATGCAGCAGCGGCTGCCGGATGATGCTCTGCTGCCGTGGTGAGCTGCCTGTGCTTCGAGCGCAGCGACAAGGCCAGCTTCTTCATCATCGCGGAATGGCGGAGACCAGCAGCTGGATCGACAGGGCAAACAGCGCGACGTGGATGAGCACGAAGTAGGTGCGCTCGGGAATGATCCGCACCAGCCACACGCCCAGGAAGGTTCCGGCGACGGCGATCGGCATCAGCAGCAGCGACAAGCGGATGCCTTCCATGTCGAACTGCCCCAGCTGCCAATAGGGCAACAGCTTCACCATGTTGATCACGGCAAAGGTGATGGTCGTGGTGCCGGCGAACACGGTCTTGGGTAGCCGCTGTGGCAACACATAGACCTGGTACGGCGGACCACCGGAGTGCGAGACGAAACTGGTGAAGCCGGCGACAGTGCCCCAGAAAAGTCCGCGCGGCACATCGGCAGGTCGCGGGCGCGGCGGATGATGGCGCACGCGCCAGGCGTTCAGGCAGAACGCGATGCCTATGACACCGATCAACAGGCCCACCATCCGTTCCGAAACCACCGACGACGACAACCAGCCGATGCCGATGCCGGCGATGCCGGCGGGGATGAGGATCAGCAGGTTGCGTTTGTCGAACTCGCGTCGATAGGCATACAGCCCGAACCAGTCGCTCACCACGAACAGCGGCAACAGCAGCGCAGCGGCTTTGACGGGCGAGATCACCGTGGCCAGCAAGGGTGTTCCCAATGCGCCGGCCATCGAAAGGCCGCCTTTCGAAAGCCCGACCAGCAGCGCGGCCAGTGCGGCAAGGAACAGGAATGCGAGGCTGGTGTCGGTGATGTGCACGGTGCTGCTATTGTCGTCGCATGCGGTGGCGCTTGCGCACTCCCTTCCGATGGTTGTCGGCTGCCATGTTCTCGGCCTGGACGCTGGTCGTGCTTGGTGCCGCATCCAGCGTGGCGCCCGTATATAAAGACCCGATGCCTTTTCGCGAATATCCGGGCTTCGAAGGCGCGGATTCCGCAGCGGAGCTGCCGCCGGACTGGCAGGTGCCCGGCGAACTCGTGGTGGGACGATTGATGTACCCCAGCGCAGGCGGTGGCCGTTTCTTCGGTGGCGGCGGCGACTGGCACGAAGGCGGCACGGGCTGGACCGATGACTACCCGCGCGGTGATCGCGAGCTGATCAGGATGGTCCGGCGCAACACGCGCATCAACGTGCGCGCGGTCGAGCAGCCCGTGAGCCTCGACGATGGCGATGACATTTACCACTGGCCATTCCTGGTCGCTGGCCTTGCGATGTCATGGAATCTCTCGGACAAGCAGGCGGCAACGCTGCGTGAATACCTGGACCGCGGCGGTTTCCTGTTCTGCGACAGCTTCTTCGGCGACAGGAACTGGGATGAGTTCGCGGAAAGCCTGCAGCGTGTGTTCCCCGATCGCGAGATCCGGCCGTTGACCGACGACGAAGTGGTGTTCCACGTCGCCTTCGACCTGAAGGGCATGACGCAGGTGTCCGTTCCGCACTTTGGCGGCAATGGCTACCTGCAGACCGGGGAGCCGCACTGGCGCGGCGTGTTCGACGATGACGGCCGGCTGATGGTGCTGATCGCCCACAACAATGATGTGGGCGATGGTTGGCAGTGGGCCGATGATCCGCGCTATCCGTCGGACGAGGCGAACCGGGCGCTGCGCATCGGTTCAAACGCCGCCGTGTATGCGATGACGCACTGAACGCGCTGCGTGCGGGTGTCAGATCCCCGGCACGATGCGCATGTCACGCACGGCGCCGCCATCCAGCGCCCTGAGCGCCAGCTGGTACGCCGCACTGTCGTGCGTGGCGATGGCCTGCTCCACGGAATCGAACTCGATCACCACGGTGCGATCCACCTTGCCGTCTTCGTAGGCCTTCGCCGCGGACGCGCGCGCGAGGAAGCGTCCACCGCCGCCTTCGATGGCGGGAAGGGCGAGCTTCGCGTAGGCAGCGAGCTTGTTCGGGTCGGAGACTTCGCGATACAGGGACAGCCAGTAAGCCTTGGGCATGGTGTTCTCTCGGGATTGGGAAGGCAGTGATTGTGTCATGGCGCGCTACGACTACGGATTGAAATGCCCCTCGACTACAAACGCGCCCACTGCCTGGATCTGTGGCGCCGTCAGCGCAGCCCCGAACGGTGGCATGTTCTTCCTTCCATCGCGGATGGTGAGCATGACGCTCGCGAGATCCCTGGCTTTGTCGAGCGGTGCGCCACCGCCATGACCACCTTTGCCATCAGGACCATGGCAGGGCAGGCAGGCCTGGCGATAAATATCCGCACCTGCATTGCCGAGCGAATTGGCTACCGCTGTAGTGGCCGCCGTCGCGGCGACCGGCGCTGCCTGTGTATCGCGCTCCTGCGCAGGCGGCAATTTGCCGTCCAGTGCGAACAGCCACACGCTGTCGCCCTTGGTCGTGCCGCCGAGCAGGTTGCCGGCTGAATACGCAACGACATACTGCTTGCCGTCGCGTTCGAACACGCTGACGGTGGAGTTCATTCCCGCGCCGGTCTGGAATTCCCACAGCTTCTTGCCGGAATCGGAATCCAGCGCCGTGAGTCGTCCATCGTTGCGACCGACGAACAGCAGGCCGCCTCCCGTCGCGACCACGCCGCTATAGCACTGGTCCATCCAGCGCTGGCGCCACACCAGCCTGTTGGTGGTGACGTCGACCGACGCCAGGATCCCGGTGCGCGGCAGTGGCGCGAAGCCCACCTTGCCGCTGAGGTATTCCTTGCCGACCTCGGGCGTGGTGTTGTCGCCGCCGCCGATGAAATTGCCCGGCACATCCGATGCGCATACGAACAGGCGCTGGCGTGCGGGATCGTAGGCACTGGGCGGCCAGTTGGCGCCGCCGTAAAGACTGGGGCTCGCGATCAATCCTTCATTGCCGAAGAAGGGCGTGAAGATGCGTCCTCCGTTCACGAGCGCATAACCTTCCGGTGGGATATCCACCTCGTGCGCAACGATGGCATCGCCACGCGGAAAAGGCTGCGTGGCGGATGTCGCCTGGCGTGGCTCCTGCATCACCGCGCGCTCATCGATGCCGAGCAGCGGTTTGCCGGTTTCGCGATCGAGGATGTACGCCCAGCCGGTCTTGCCGACTTCCACCAGTCCCTTGCGCACGCGGCCATCGATGCGTGCATCGAACAGGATCACGGGGTTCGGTGCGTCGTAGTCCCACAGGTCGTGATGCACCTGCTGGAAGTGCCAGCGGTACTTGCCGGTCTTCGCCTCGACCGCAACGATGGATGAAGTGAACAGGTTGTCGCCAGCGCGCACGGCGCCATTGAAGTCGGGGCTGGCATTGCCGGTGGAGAAATAGACGAGGCCGAGCTCGCGATCCGCGGCTGGTGTCTGCCACACCGAACCGCCGCCGCGTTGCCAGGCGTTCGAATCCTTCGGCCATGTTTCATGTCCGATCTCGCCCGGGCCGGGCACGGTGAAGAACGTCCACAGCAGCTTGCCGGTCTTCGCATCGAAGGCCTTCACGCGGCCGCGCACGCCGTATTCGGCGCCGGAAAAGCCGGTGATCACGACGCCATCGAGGAACAGCGGGGCGCTGGTGAGCGACAGGCCGTCCTGCCAGCGTTCCGCCTGCACCGACCAGGCTTGCTTGCCGGTGAGCATGTCGAGGGCGATGAGGCGGCCATCGAGTGCGCCGAAGAACACCTTGCCATCGCCGAGCGCAACGCCGCGATTGGTCCAGCCGCAGCACACGGTGGAGACCTTGGGATCGAGGCCGGAGCTGTACTGCCACAGGATGGCGCCGCTCACTTCATCGAGCGCGAACACATCGCTGGCGCCCGTCGCGAGGTAGATGCGGCCGTCGTGGACCAGGGGCTGCGCTTCACCCGAATACTGCGGGCCAAGGCCGGAGCCATTCAGATGCGTGCGCCACACGCCCTTGAGCTGGGCCACGTTGCCGCGATTGATCGAATCCAGTGGCGAGTAGCGCTGGTTGAAGAGGTTGCCGCCATTCGTCAGCCAGCCTGTGCGCGGAAGTGCGGCCAGGGACTGGGAGGAAAAGACATCGCCGGGCTCTGCGACCTGTGCGGTCCGTGCGCAGAGCAGGGTGAGGCCCAGGGCTGCAAAGGCAGGCAGAAGTCTCCTGGTCATGTCGAACATCCCCGTCAGGTCGCAAGCGGGGAAATATCGCACGGACTTGCGTTGGTTGGCGAACGCAACAGGCTATGTGTACGCCACCAGACAGACTGCCGCATGGCGCTGCGTATTCTCTGGCAGCTGACAAACAGATTTCCAGAGGACGCCGTGCCCAAGCATGTCATGCGCTCGCTGGTGGACGAAGCGCCAGTTGCCTTGCCGGAGAGCGCCGCAGCGCTGTATCTGAGCGGCGAACGCGCACTGGAAATGCTGGATTCGATCGGCGATGCGATCGTGAGCGTCGACCTGGAAGGCCGCATCACCTATATCAACCCGGTAGCGGAGAGAATGACGGGCTGGTCCCGTCGGGACGCTGCCGGACAACCCTTCGCGGACGTCCTGCGTATTCTCAACGCAGCGAATCGCGAGTACGCACCGAATCCGCTGGAGCTGGCACTGATGAATGATCGGCCAGCCAGCATGGATGCGAACAGCGTGTTGATCGATCGCCACGGACGCGAGTTCGCCGTCGAAGACACCGCTACGCCGATCCACGATCAGGGCGGGCAGCTGGCAGGCGCGATCATGGTCTTTCGCGATGTGACCGCCGCACGGGCGATGGGACAGAAGATGGCCCACCTGGCCCACCATGACTTCCTCACCGGGTTGCCCAATCGCCTGTCATTGAGCGAGCGACTGTCGCAGGCAATCGCCTCCGCAGATCGGCATCGCCGGACGCTGGCGGTGATGTTCCTGGACGTGGATGGGTTCAAGGGCGTGAACGATTCCCTGGGGCATGCGACCGGGGACCAGCTGCTGCAGTCGGTATCGCGACGGCTGGTGTCTTGCGTGCGTGGATCGGACACGGTGGGCCGGCAGGGCGGGGACGAGTTCGTCGTGCTGCTCGCGGAACTGAGCCGTGCGGAAGATGCCGCCTGTGTGGCGAAAAAAATGTTGGCCAGCCTGAGGCTGTCTCACCAGATCGGCCCTCACCATCTCTCCTGCGCGATGAGCATCGGTATCGCGGTGTATCCCGCTGACGGGATGGATGCAGAGCGGCTGTTGAAGAGCGCGGACCTTGCCTTGCTGCGCGCCAAGGCCGGCGGCCGCGGCACATATCGATTCTTCAGCGCGTAGCGCAAATCGCGCGCTAAGCGTGCGGCCGCACATACACGGCGCCCGCTTGCGTCCACGATCCCCGCCCCGGGAGATATAGGCATGATTCATGAGCGAGCGATCAAGCACCACCAACCGGATACTCGGCAGCCTGCCCGCGCGCGACCTGCTGCGGTTGAATCGCCAGCTCGAACCGGTCCAGCTCGTTTTCGGGCAGGTCCTCTACGAGCCGGGCAAGGCGATCAGGCAGGTCTACTTCCCGCTTGATTGCCTGGTGTCGCTGCTGACTGCCGTGGACCGCAAGCGCACGCTGGAGGTCGGCATGGTCGGCAACGAAGGCATGGCCGGCATGCCGTTCATCCTTGGTGTCGGCATCGCGGGTGTGCGCGCCCTCGTGCAGGGCGCCGGCCATGCGCTGCGCATGGCCGCGGGACCGTTCCGTACCGAGTTCGATCGCATGCCAGCCCTGCAACAGGCGCTGTATCGCTACACCTACGCGCTGATGGCGCAGGTCTCGCAGACGGCCGCCTGCAACCGCTTCCATGAGGCCGAGCAACGACTGAGCCGCTGGCTCCTGATGACGCGCGATCGCGTCGGTGCGGACGAGTTTCCGCTGACACAGGAATTCCTGGCGCACATGCTGGGGCTGCGGCGCGTCGCGGTCACCGAAGCGGCGAGCTCGCTCAAACGCCGCCGGTTGATCGACTACAGACGTGGCAAGCTGCAGGTGCTGGATGTGCCAGGCCTGGAGCGTGCCAGTTGCTCCTGCTACCAGATCGTCAACGCCGTATTCGAACGCGCCCAGCGCCGATGAGGAATTTCCTGTTGATGCAGCTCCCGCGGCCCTCCGCACTGCGCCCGCTCGGCGCGGACTTCGATCGCTTCCTGTACGCACATGTGGGTGCGGACGGTGATGGCGGTGTGCTCACGGTCATCTCGGCGCTGGCGCGGCTGGGTTTTGATCCCTGGGAGCAGGCTGCAATCCTGGCGCGCCTGCCGCTGGACAAGGCGGCGCGTGCGCTTTCCGCGCTGCTGGCAAAACTTCTCGCGGCAAGTGGCGAACCACCGGATCTCATGCCGCTGGCCAACCAGCTGGTATCGCTGCTGCCACGCGAATCGAGCCGGGACATGCCCGCTTCGGTGCTCGTCGCCCGCTTGCCGATCGGGGTCATCCGCAGCCGCTGGTTCGGGCCGCTGCTGTTCGTGGTTTGCGTGCTGCTGTTGCTGGCGGCACGCAGCCTGATGGAACCCTGACCTGCTGCAGCGAAGCTCGCGCTTCAGCTTTCCATTGGCAAGCAGACCACGAACTCGCTGCCCTGTCCGGCTCCGGGGCTGTTCGCAGTGACGTCTCCGCCATGCATTTCGACGAGAGTGCGCACGATGGCAAGGCCGATGCCGAGTCCGGCCAGGGATTGCGAACCGGTCTCGCCCGCCTGCCGGAACAGTTGAAAGATGTGTGGCAGCAGCTCGGGCGTGATGCCCGAGCCTGAATCGCAGATGCGGACGACGCCGAGGTTCTCCCGGACGTGGATCCGGATCGCGATCCGGCCACCGGGTCCGGTGTACTTGGCTGCATTGGCCAGCAGGTTCACGAACACCTGCTCCAGGCGAAAGGGGTCGCCGGTTACCCACAAGGGGTGGTCGGGTGCGACTGTCGTCAGTTGATGGCCGCGTGTATCGATTTCGGAGGCCAGTGTCTCGACGGCGTGTGCCACGATCGCGCGCAGGTCGAGTCGTTCGCAGTGCAGTCGCAGGCTGTCATTGCGCATTCGCGCAATATCGAGCAGGTCGTCGATGAGCCGCGTCATGTTCCGGGTCTGGCGTTCGATCAGGGCTTGCAGCTGTTGCTGCTTCGTATCCTCCTGCGCATGGCTGCCCAGGAACGCCCGCACGGCATAGCGCATGGATGCGATGGGGCTGCGCAGTTCGTGGCAAACCATCGCGAGCAGTTCTTCCATGCGGGAGTTGCCGGAATTCTGCTGCGCGATGCCCGGCGATGGACGAGGTTGCCGGGGATGGGCCATGGCCACATCGTTGTGTGCCGCAAAGGCAGCTGCACGGGGGACGGCCGTGAACGACTCTGTACTCTCTTTCTGAAAGTCCATATGGCTCCCGGCGTGGTTCAGCTACGAACGCCAGTCTCCCGCGGTTGGACGGCCCTCATCTGTACGCCAGCGTACAGACATCGCCAGATCGATGGTGTCTTGTTGCCGGTGGTCAGCGCAGGTGTTCGGGAAACAGCCGGTCGGTTTCCTTCTTCACCACTTCGTAGCATTCACAGGACAGCTTTTCGAGACGCGGCCGGTCGAGCACGGTGATCAGGCCCCTGCGGTATTCGATCACGCCGAGCGCCTGGAGCTTGCCCGCCGCCTCGGTGACCCCTTCGCGCCGCACGCCCAGCATGTTGGCGATGAGCTCCTGTGTCATGGTCAGTTTGTTGGAATCAAGGCGATCGAGGGACAGCAGCAGCCAGCGACACAGTTGCTGGTCCACCGAATGGTGCCGGTTGCAGACCGCGGTCTGCGCCATCTGGGTGATCAGGGCCTGCGTGTAGCGCAGCAGGATCTCCATCATGTCGCCATGCAGGGCGATCTCGGCGCTGATGCGTTTCTGTGTCAGCCGGTACGCACTGCCCGCGTTCTGCACGATGGCCCGGTTCGTGGTGCTGACGCCGCCCATGAACAGCGCGATGCCGACGGCACCGTCGTTGCCTACCACGGCGATTTCCGCCGAGGCGCCATTCTTGAGCACGTACAGCAGTGAAATGATGGCGTCGGTCGGGAAATAGATATGGCCCTGCACGTCACCGGATTCATACAGGACAGATCCGAGCGGCAGTGCCACGAGCTCCAGATGCGCGAAGAGCCTTGCGCGTTCGCCGGGTGGCAATGCAGCCAGGAGATGGTTCTGTTCTGGAGCGAGCATGTCTTGTGTTCCTGACGCTATGTATCCCAGCGTACATGGAAGCTCCTGCCAGCGCTGATTTGAAGGAAAAGACTGTCTGATTGCATCCTGGCGGTGCACCCGGTCCGTATAAGGGTTCCGTGGACACGCAAACCGCGCCAACCCCAGCGCAGCACCCGCCAGCGGAGGACCCTGCCACCGACGACGCCCTCCAGCGCGCCAGGCGTGGCGACCTCACTGCTTTTCGCGAGCTGCTGCGCATACACAAGATGCGCGTGTTCAGCATGGCGCTGCGCATCCTCGGCAACGGCGCCGATGCAGAGGAAGTGGCACAGGATGTCTTCCTGCAGCTGTACGGCGGCATCGCGCAGATCGCTTCCACCAGCCACCTCAGGCACTGGCTGCTGCGTGCGGTATCGCATCGCTGCATCGACCGGCTGCGCAATCGGGGCAGCCGTCCCCGGCTGGTATCGATCGACGCGCTGCCGGAAGTTGCACAGGGCACTACAACGGAAGAGGGCGGCGATCTGCTTGCCGTCGCGCAGGTACGTCGGCTGATGCTGGAACTCTCGCCGGAAGCGCGGGCCGTGCTGCTGCTGCGCTTCCAGGAGGAGCTGCTTCCTTCCGAGATCGCGACCGTCCTCGCGATGTCCGTGAACACCGTGAAGAGTCACCTGCGCCGCTCGCTGGAATGGCTGCGCGTGCAACTGGAAGGAGACAGCCATGGGTCTTGAACAGACTGTGCGCGCGGCTTTCGTGCTGCGCGCACCGGCGCCGGATTTCGAGGATGCGGTGATGGCGCGCGTGTCTGCCGCTGCGTGGCGCGCATCGCAACCCGTGCCGCGCAGGCGCCGGCACATATTGCTGATCAGCGTGCTGTTCGTGGTGGCCGCTGCTGCCGCGATGCTGGTCGTGTCTCTGGTGAGTGCACCGTCGAGGATCGTCCTGCAGAACTCCAACGTCGACGTCGTCGCGCCCAGTGCTTCAGCAGCAGCCAATCCCCAGGCGCACGCTCTCCACGAAAGTCTCGCGCGCGATGCAACTCCCATCCAGCCCGTCACCGTAACACTGGTGCTGAATCAGGAGACGGATGATCCGGCAGGTCGCGACTACGGCCAGCAAGTATACGACCGGGCGCGGGAGGAGTTGCACGCGCTCGCTGGCGTGATTTTCGTCGATGCGGGTACTGCTGGAGCCCCACAGCCTGCATTTCGCATGACCTATACCAACAAGTCGAAAACAGGCGGTGACTTTCATCTGGATCCTGATGGCACCCTGGTCGCTACACCTGCCGCGATCGGCCAGGAGCCGCTGCTGAAACTGGAACTGAAGTTCGAGGTTGATGCCCTCCAGTCCGATGCCAACGGCGTCGACACCTATCACGCCGTGTTCTGGGGTGGCGGTTACCCAATGCCCATGCAGATTTCATGTATCGGGCGACGCGAAGGCGATTGTCACTCGACACCATCCGACGCCGCCGCCTTGCATATCCTGTCATGGCGCCTGGAGTCGACTGCTCCCGATCAACTGCTCGATGACCGGTTGCATGCAATGTTGCTGGATCCATCGGCACCCGAGCTTCGATCCATGGCTTTCAACAGCCTGGTCAAATACAAAAAGCTGCGCATGGACGGGAATGAACTCCGGACAGTCGGCGACCTGATCGCTGGTGTCGGCGATCGGGCGCTGCGCACGCAGCTGGTGAGGGCGTCGCTCGGCGCTGGAAACGGCCCCGACCTCATGCGCCAGGTACAGGATCTGCTGTTCAGGGAAAAGCCCAACGGCGATCGTGTGGCAGGCGTCGAATCCCGCATGAATCTCGTGGCGCTGCTGGCTGGGGATCTCCGCGATGAACCTGCCGCAAGAACTACCCTGGCGATGATAGAGGCCAACGACCCGGCTTTCGAAGTTCGCGCCGAAGCACGGCAAGTACTCGGGGCGCAGCGGCCCTCTACTACTCGATAGCGTCCAGCACCTGCACTCCATCCCGCTTTCCTTCCCGCGCGCCATTCCGGCAGCGGTTCGTCGTTTTGTCCCACGCAAACCGACGAGGCTCCCCGTGTCACTCTTCAAGGCCGACTGCAGCCGTTGCTGCTGAACATTGCCCTGCCGCTGGGTCGCAATGACCCGCGCCGCATGGCTTGCGACTGGTGACGCGTAGTGCTTACATCCGGCGAGGGTCGAGTCGGGGGAACATCATTGACCGCATCCCATGCCAAAAGGCTCCCGCCATCGGGGCTGCAGGTCATCCTGGGCGATTCCGCCGCGGGCACTTTCCAGCACGCGTTTCATCCCTCCGATCAACTGGTGGTCGAACGCGACGTGTTGTCGTGTGGACCGACGCCGCGCTGTGATGACATCGCTGCGTGGTGCGAAGCGCGCCGGAAATTCTGGAATGGCGTGGTCGCGCCCGGTGTTCCAAAGCCGGTGGCTGCCGATTTCGCCTTCATCAGTGAGCGTGCGCGCTTCCAAGCCGCTGACCAGATCACGATCTGGACGGCCACGGGTGCCAGCGAACAACTCTTCGTCTCCCATGTCGTGCATCGCGCGGATGAGATGGGTATCGACTCCGGCAGGCTCCGACTGCTGCAGTTCGAAACCGTGCAGGGCAATGCCGAGCGCGTGATCGGCACTGGCGAACTCGACGAGGTCGAAATGCATGCGCATCCGCAGGCGGTGCCATTCTCCGCGGCGATGCTGCGCGGCTACCGCGATGCCTGGACTGCGATCACCTCTCCCGATCCGGAAATACTGCAGAGTTTCGCGCCGACACATCCCGATGCCAGTCCGTGGTTGAGGCAGGCCATCCAGTTGCTGCTGCACCGTTTCCCGGACAAGCAGTCCGGATTGCCCTGGTGGGATCTCAAGCTGCTCGCCGAAGCCCATGCACACGGACCGAGGGCTGCGCGCGTGATCGGCTACACCATTTCCCACAACTGGGATCAGGGCGATCCCGTCGGCGACTCCTTCCTGTTCGCGCGACTGCTGCGTCTCGGCGACAAGTCACTGCCGTCACCGCTGCTCGAGATCAGCGGCAATCACCGGAACATGCGCGAGACGGATGTGGTGCTCACTTCGTTCGGGCTGGATGTGCTGGAAGGCCGGGTTTCCACTTATCCTCGCAATCCCATCGAGGATTGGGCGGCAGGCGTGTACCTTTCCTCGGCGGCGGGATCGATCTGGTTCAGCGACGACGGAAAACTGGTAAGGCCCTGATGAGCAGCAGCCCGGACTTCTACTACTACGAACCTTTGCAGGGCCACGGCCTTTCGCACAATCCGTTCAACGCCATCATCGGCCCGCGGCCCATAGGCTGGATCGCAACGCGTGGCGCCAACGGCACACTCAATCTCGCACCCTACAGTTTCTTCAACGCCTTCGCGTACACGCCACCGATCCTCGGTTTCGGCAGCACCGGTTCCAAGGACACGCTGCGCAACGCCCGCGAGACCGGTGAGTTCGTGTGGAACCTCGCCACCAAGGCGCTGGCCACGCAGATGAACCAGACCGCGGCATCGGTGGCAGCGGAGATCAGCGAGTTCGAGCTCGCCGGGCTCACGCCGCTGCCATCGACCCGCGTGTCAGCGCCGCGCGTAGCCGAGAGTGAAGTGGCGATGGAGTGCAAGGTCACGCAGATCATCCAGCTCACCGATCACCAGGGCGGCCACATGCCGAACTGGGTGGTGTTCGGCGAAGTGGTGGCCGTGCACATCGCGAAGCGATTGCTGGTGAACGGCATCTACGACACGGCCGCCGCGCATCCGATCCTCCGCGCCGGCGGTGCCGACGCCTACGCGGAGATTTCGCCGGAAGTCATGTTCAGGATGCTCCGGCCTTCATGATGAGGTAGCGCCGGGAGGAATCCAGTATCTCCGACGGATAGCCAAATCCGCGGCGACCTCCATATAGTGGGCCATTCCCCGCCAACCGGCGGGCAGCTTGACAGCGGAGTGCGACATGAAAGCCTTGAACAGACAATTGGCGATTGCAGCAATGCTCATGACCGCAGCCGCGGCTCAGGCCCAGGTAGGCGTCCTGCAGGGCACGGTCGCGGGCGTGAAGGCCGGCACGGTGCTGTCGGTTTTCAAGGGCGACGCCAAGGTCGCCGAGATCAAGGTGGAAGAAGGCGGCAAGTTTTCCGTACCGCTGGCCACCGGCGTCTACACGGTGAATTGCCCCAACGGCAAGGTCTCGAAGGTGGCCGCGCTGAACGGCGCCGCGACCGTCACCATCAACTGCCAGCAGTAAGCCTTCGCACATGGCGAATGAGAAAGAGGGCGGTGAGGCCCGCGCAGCCGGTGAATCCGCGCGGAAGTGAAGGCCAAGAGCAACGTCCAGTTCTGGCTCGATGTGGTGATGAAGCTGACCGTGCCGCTGGGCGCGGTGGTTGCGGCGTGGCTCGCCAATCATTTCGAGCAGAACCGCGCCAACCTGCAGCTCATCAACCAGCGCGAGCAGGCGGAGAGTTCACTGCGCGCCACGATGTTCGGGCAGCTCATCTCGCCGATCGCCGGGCCGGGGGATTCGAGCACGGCAACCGATCCGGTGCGCTATGCGGTGCTCGCGCAGTTGCTGACGCTCAACTTCCACGAGCACTTCGAACTGCGGCCGCTGCTGCAGGATGCGGATGACCGGCTGACGGCCTACAAGGTTCGACCATCCCGCAGACGGCCATCGCGCAGGCGCGCACCAACCTGCACCAGACCGCGCACCGCGTGATCCAGCGCCAGATCGCGCAGCTGTGGGAAGACAAGGTCGCGCCATGCACGCCAGTCGCGAGCATGGAGACCACCTTCCAGTTCATCAGCGATCCGGACCTGGAGGACAGCTTCGCCTCGACCGCCGATGCGGCCACCGTGCTGGTGCCCGGCAAGCAGCTGAAGACCTTCACGGTCAGTTCGCCGGATTGCCGCGACAAGCTCTCCATCACCTTCGACAAGCCCGACTTCTCTTCGGAACGCGTGCACGTGCTCATCACGCCTGCTGCGCCGGCCGCGCACGACTCCGACTACCGTTTCGACTTCGACCTGACGGCGTTCGCCTTCCCCTTCACCGGACAACGCGCTGCTGCCCGATGAAAACCGCTTTGCGTTCTTCATCAAGGACGTGAGCGAGCTCGATGACAGCGGCACGTCCAAGATCATGCGCGTCGGGTTGCGCTGGTTCCCGCAGAACTACTACCCGCCGACTGAGCGACCGACCGACTACAAGGAGTTCCGGCGCGCGCTGGGCAGTTCGGGGCAATAAACACCTGCAGGCTGCCGTCGATTTTTCGACCGGCTCGTTCGTCGTACTCCTGAAAGGCGTATCGACGAACCCGAACCAGGGAGACTGACCATGCGCGTTATGGTGTTCTTCAAGTCCAACGTGGCCGGCGATCCACTGCAGGATCCCACGCCCGAAGTGCTCGAAGCCTTCAAGGCGATGGATGCGTTCACCGAGGAGCTGGTCAAGGCCGGCGTGTTCGTCGCTGCCGCTGGCCTCAAGGGCGGTGTGGCCACGAAACGCATCGCCTTCGAAGGCACCAGCCGCCGGATCATCGATGGGCCGTTCACCGAGACGAAGGAGCTGGTGGCTGGCTTCTCGATCTGGGAGGTCAAGGACATGGACGAAGCCGTGGCCTGGGCAAATCGCTGCCCGAATCCGAATCCGACGCTGGGCTCGAGCGAGATCGAGATCCGGCCGTTTTACGAGGTGGAGGATCTGCAGGAGTTCGTGACGGCGGAGGATCTCGCCAATCCTCGTACGGGAGAGCGCGGCAAGCTCGGCGTCGCGTGAAACCGCCGTGCGCAGCACCCGCAAGCAATTCGTCCTCCGCTTCCTGCTGTCGCTGCGAAAGAACCCGCCCACGAAATAGGTCCGCGGCCAAACCTGCTAAGGTTCATGCCGATACTGGTGGTGGTTTTCGGCATGGAAATATTCTCGGGACATTTTCTCGCTGCGCTGCTGGAAGTGATGGTCGTCAACATCGTGCTGTCGGGAGACAACGCGGTTGGTCATCGCGCTGGCGGCCCGCAACCTCGCGCCCCATCACCGCAAGCTCGCCATCTTCTGGGGCAGCTTCGGCGCCATCGTGCTGCGCGTGGGGCTCACCATCGTCGCCGTGCAGATGCTGAAGATTCCGTTCCTGATGTTCCTCGGCGGGTTGCTGCTGTGCTGGATCGCCTACCAGCTGCTGGTCGGGGAGGACGAGACCGAAGAGACGAAGCAGGCGCAGGGCAAGCTGTCCGGCGCGATCAGGACCATCCTGATCGCCGACGTGGTGATGAGCCTGGACAACACGCTGGCGATTGCCGGCGTCGCCAGGGGCGACACCATGCTGCTGGCCGTGGGCCTGCTGCTGTCGATCCCGCTGATCGTGCTGGGCAGTACGTTGATCATGAAGATCATGGAGCGCTTCCCGCTGGTGGTGTACATCGGGGCAGGGCTCATCACCTGGACCGCCGGCGAGATGGTCGATTCGGATCCGGCGATGCAGCCGTACCTGCCGCAGGTCTTGGTCGATACATACTGGCTGCCGGTGGCGATCACCATCCTCGTGATCGGCTACGGCTGGTGGCGCAAGCGCCGCAAATCCCGGGGAGCGGCGACGTAAGCGGCCCGTATACTGCCGCGCATGAATATCCGCCTGACCGCAGACGAAGCCCGCATCATCGGCGCGCTGATCGAAAAACAGATCACCACGCCCGATCAATATCCGCTTTCCCTGAACGCGCTGGTCAACGCCTGCAACCAGAAGAGCAATCGCGAACCGCTGATGCAGCTCGACGAAGCCACGGTGAAATTCCTGGTCGAGAGCCTCGGGCGGCGGCACATGGTGATGGAGCGGTCCGGCTACGGCAGCCGCGTTCCCAAGTACCAGCAGATCTTCTGCAACACCCAGTTCGGCAACCTCAAGTTCACGCCGCAGGAAACCGGCATCGTGTGCGAGCTGCTGCTGCGGGGTCCGCAGACGCCGGGTGAATTGCGCAGTCGCGTGCCCGCGCTTCGCCGAGTTGCCGGACCCCGGCATGATCGAGATCCTGCTGCAGGGATTGGCGAACCGTCCGGGCGGTCCCGTGGTCGTGCAGCTGGCGCGTGAATCGGGGCGGCGCGATTCGCGCTGGGCGCAGCTGTTCGAGGAATTGCCGGAGTCGAGCGTCGTGGCCACGGATGTTCAGCCTGCGCCCGATGCGACTGCAGCGGCGCCATCGCGTGCCGAGCTGGTGGCGCGCATCGCCGAACTCGAAGGCGAGGTTGCCGCCCTGCGCGCCGAGATCGCCGCGCTCAAACCGTAGGCGCGGCGTGAACCTCGCCCGGCTCTAGGGCCGCGGCCCGTATTGCGGCAGCGGCGTGCCGCGCTCGTAGGCACCGAGGTCCGGTGCCTTGCCGGTATAACCATCAGTGACATTGGGGATCGGCGTGCCCGCATCGATGGCACGCGATCCGGCCCGCAGCGTGAGATCGACGGTCTGCGGATCCACCACGCGCGTCGGATCCGAGAAATCTGGCGCTGGCGCATTGGTGAAGTCGCTGAAATCCACCAGCACGCTGTGACTATCCTGGCCGGTGGCGCGCGAGTACTCCTGCAATGTGCGGAACACGCGCTGTGTCAGCGATACCGCCGTCGTCGCCACCAGCGTGCGGCCCAGGTCCGGTGCGTTGCTGGTCGAGTTCGCCGTCTGCGATACCGGCGCGGCATTCGCCTCGGCGGTCTTGCGCGCGCGGTAGTAGTCGCTCGCCACTTCGAATGGTGGTGAATTCCACGCGAAGCTTTCCGCAGCGCCGGTATTGGGCCGGAAGCCGTTGTAGTCGGAGCTGCTGTAGTTGGTGAAGGTATCGATGGACAGCACACGCGGCGTCACGCCCTGGCCCAGCAGCAGGTTGTTGCGCAGGTGCAGGTTGGACGCCGGCGTCAGCATGCGGAACTCACCCACGTAGGTGTTGTTGTAGTAAATGATGCCCGCCGGATCGGCATGGATCTTCACCGGCCCCCACCACGCGTTGTAGACCACGTTGCGGATGAAGTAGACCGGTCCACCGAAGATGGGCTGCGGACTCATCGCGCCCAGCACGGCATTGAAGCAGCGATTGCGCAGCACGCGGATGTTGTGCATGCCGCCGTCGGTTTCGAAGCAGTTGTCGTGCATCACCGAGACATCGTTGTTGTAGATGTCGATGGCGACGGGGCGGCGGTCCGCAGGCGTATTGGGCCAGTCATCCGGCATGCCGTAGGTGGCGTGGTCGATGCCGTCGTGGAAGCCGCGCACGCGGTTGTAAGCGAACACATGGCCCTGGCCATACACCGACACCGCGTAGAAGGAATGCATCCTGGCGCGCTGCTCGAAATCCGGGTAATCGATCCACGGCTTGATGGCATACCAGGTGAAGAGGCGATCGAGCGGCTCGCGTCCCTGCATGTCGTTGTCGAGCAGCGTGAACCCGGCGGAGCCGGACCAGTCGCTGTGCACGGCGGTGCCCACATCGGTGAACTTCGAGCGCTTCACCGTCAGTCCCTTCGAGCCGGCGATGCCCTTCATGCCGGCCTCGATGGCGATGCCGGTGTTGCGGAAGGTGATGCCCTCGAAGTAGTGGTAGTCGGCGGCCATCATGTTGAACAGCACGCTGCTGCCGTCGCCATCGAAGATCACTTCGCCATCGCCCGCGGCGACGATGGCGATGGGTTTGTCCGCCGTGCCTTTCTGCGTCAGGTAGTAGGTGCCGTCCCAGGGCGTGCCGCAACAGGTGGTGAAGCGCGAGTTGATCTCATGCGAGTAGTGGTCGTGCTTCGACAGGTACACGCCGGCATGCACGCGGATGATGTCGCCCGCGCGTACCCGCGGTGGCGAGGCGCCGTGACCAAGTCGCCGCCGAGCGCCGCGACGTAGTAAGCCTCGAGCAGGCCGGAGAATGCCGGCTCTTCGCGCTTGCCGGTGAAGCCCGGCGGATAGACGTTGTACACGTGGCCGCCGGTGGCTGGCCTGGGTTCGGCGCGCGTGTGCACGGTCAGTACTTTCACGACCGGCTGGCCCCTGGACGATCCCGCGACGCCATCAGGGTCGGTGAGCGTTAGGCGCACTTCATAGGCCGCGTCCTCGTCGAGATCGAGCACGCTGCCGATGAAGGCATTCGGCGAGATGTAGTCGAGCGCGCCACGCAGCCACACTTCCTCGCGCTGCAGGCGTAGAAGGGTCCATGCCTTGCATCCAGGCGCCGCTTCCCTGGCGCCGGTATTCCACCGCGACTCGCGCATTGCGGTTGTCGTCGCCGTCGATCGGCCATTCGAAGCCGAGGTTGATCAGCGTGGGTGGTTCGACGAACACTTCGCCAGCGGTCGTGGTGTCGGCGGCGTTCGCGAGGCGAATGCAGAGGCAGAGTGCGCCGAACATGGCAGCGGTTCGCGATGAGCGTAAAAGCATGGCAGTCCCCCCGATTTGTCCCGGATGTTACGCTGGCCGGGCGCCGTGAGTCCCCAATAGAAGGAGGCGGGTTTCTAGTACCATCACCCGCTCAAGTTAAGGGGGGATCATGAAAAAACTCGCACTCGTGGCCGCGCTGGCCGGCATTGGCATCCACGGCCCACGCGGAAACCTGCACCGCGCCGCGGCATCACCCGCGTGATCGACAACTACTTCAAGGTGGTCGAGACGCACAACATGTCCGCGCTGGCGACCACCGCGAAGCTGCGCATCACCGAGAACGGCCAGGACCTGCAGCCCGGCGAAGGCCTGCTGAAGAGTGGCGGCAAGACACTGCTGCGCCGGGACGTCATCGATACCGAACGCTGTGCCGCGGTCAGCGAAGCGGTCACCGAAGAGACCGTCGAAGGTGCACCCACGCAGGCCGTGATGGCCGTGCGGCTGAAGGTGGATGACGGCAAGGTCAGCGAGATCGAGACGCTGGTCACGCGCGAGAAGGAACAGAAGACCTTCTACAACCCGAAGGCGCTGCTCGCGACCGCCGACCAGGACTGGAAGACGCCACTGCCGCCTGCGGCACGCAAATCACGCGCTTACATGAATGACGTGGCGAACAAGTACTTCAGCGCGTTCACGAAGGACAAGGTCGAGGATGGTCCCCTACGCCGCCGTCTGCCATCGCTGGGAAGGCGGCCTGCAGACCACCGTGAAGGACGGCAAGTGCTCACCGCAGGGCACCGGCCTCTACATCAACCACACGCATCGCCGCTTCCTGGTGACGGACACGGAACTCGGCATCACCGCAGGCTTCATGAACTTCGGCGGTGCGCTGCCGGACGTGCACATCTTCAAGTTCAACGACAAGGGCGAGGTTTACCTGATCAACGCCGTGTTCGGTGGTCGCCTGCAGGGCGATCACGCCGTGTGGCCGGACGACGGCAAGTAGGTCGCGGCCCTACCCGGATGGCGCGTCGTATTTCACTGCCCGGCGTCTGTGGCGCGCTGCTCCTTGCGGTCGGCTGCATTGCCGCCGCGCCGGTTGACCGCTACACGCAGGGCGCTGCCTCCGCCGATGGCATCGGCAAGCGCTACCAGGGACGCGAGATCGCGCAGGTCATGGGTTGGCAGGCCGCGCCCTGGCTGGAACGCGAAGAGCGCGAGAAGGAAGAACGCACCTCGGTGCTGATCGCGGACCT
Source organism: Pseudomonadota bacterium (assembly GCA_037200665.1). Classification (GTDB taxonomy): domain Bacteria; phylum Pseudomonadota; class Gammaproteobacteria; order Steroidobacterales; family Steroidobacteraceae; genus ZC4RG30. Next base: position 198,837 of record JBBCGD010000005.1, read on the forward strand.
CGGCCTGAAACCCGGCATGGTGGTTGCCGATGTGGGCGCGGGCAGTGGTTACCTGAGTCGTCGCATGGCGCCACTGGTGGCGCCGGGTGGACGCGTGCTCGCAGAGGACATCCAACCGGAGATGCTCGCACTGCTGGCCAAGCTCGCGCAGGATCCGCACTACGCGAACGTCGAACCCTTGAAGGGAACGGTGGACGACACGAAGCTGCCTGCGAACAGCATCGACCTCGCCATCATGGTCGATGTGTACCACGAGCTTGAATATCCGTACGAAGTACTCGAAAGCATCGTCCGGGCATTGAAGCCCGGCGGCCGCGTCGCATTCGTGGAATATCGTGCGGAAGATCCGGACGTGCCGATCAAGTCACTGCACAAGATGTCCGAACAGCAGGTGCGTCGTGAAGCGGCGGAACACGCGCTGGTGTGGGAGCGGACCGGCGAGCATCTTCCGTGGCAACACCTGATCATGTTCCGCAAGCAGGTCAATAAGCCCTGAGCGTGCTTGCAGGCTGGCCCCGATGCAGCGACATGCGGAAGCCCAGCGATATGGCGTGCAGGTTGCCCGCCGCGCCATTGCCGAATTGTTCGTATTCCACGCGCATCACGAAGCGGCGCCGCGCCAGCTGTACGCCGGCGCCGTAGCCGATCCTGCGCTGGCTGCTGTCGAAGAAGGTGCCATCGACGCGGCCCGTTGATTCGCTGCGCACCGGGCCGGCCTTGGCGAAGAGATCCACCTTGCCGACCGGCATCATGCCGACGCCGAAGGCGGTGAAGGCTTTGGTACGCGCCACGGAGGCCTGCCTGGTGGTGATCGAGGGAACGGTGGCCTTGCCCAGGTCCGTGTAACCAGCCTCGAATGCCAGGCGTGGTGATATACGTGCCCCAACCATGCCCTTCCATCCGAAGTCGAGGTCATTCCTGACCACGAGGTCGCGGATGTCCCGTGCATTGAGGTTGCGGACATCGGCGTGCTTCGGATCCATGCGCGCCAGCAACAGGTCGCCACCGGATAAGGACCGATGTATGAGATCGGTGCGGCCTGCGCGCAGCACATTCCCAGCACCGGGATGGTGAGCAGCAGCGCGAGTTGTCGGCGCGCGTTCATGCAGCAGATGCTGCAACGGAGCTGGCTCCGGGTCACCCCGACGATGCAGCGAACTGGCGTAGGAAAATGTCCTACTGGGCGGATGCGGCAACGCGCCGGAGGATTCCGCTACAGCTTCGGGTTCGTCGGCGCCGTGCCGCCTTGGAACCAGGTGACGAATTGCCGGTACGTATACAGCCAGCGCCCATCGGCAACCTTGGTGCACTTGTCCGTCATCATCGAGATGGTGATCGGCGCATGCGTTGGCAGGATGGGCAGGCCATCGGCCGCGTACAGCGACAGGTACCAGGAGCAGGTCGCCTGCGTCGGGCTCTCGAACACCGCGCGGAAGTTGTTCACCGCATGGATCACCGTGCGCGCCGCGTTTCTCGCGCCATTGCGAGGCGCGGGCCACCTCTTCCAGCGTCATGTTCGAGAACGCGGACAGGCACGATGAGATGCCCGCCTGCGCGGCGGCGCGCGCGATCATGGCATCGGCGCCGAACCGCAGCATGCCGTTGAAGGCCCGTGGGACCAACGAGCATGGGCACGCTCTGGCGTCTGCCCAGGACGGTAGTGGATGTATCGCGCCCCGTGACATCCACCAGCGTCTTCGGTGCGAACGCCCAGCCATCGAAGGCCGTGCGATTCCGGCGCAGCGTGATCTCGTCTTCGGCGCCGCCCCGCACGTATTCATGGGAGAAGTACGGCAGGCGCCGCCGCGCCAGGATGTGCAGCTCTTCAATCGAATGGGCGCGGCGGAAATCGCGGATACGTTCGAGGCGTCGGCGCCTGCAAGGGCTTCCGTGGAATCGCTGGAGCGCCTAGCGTGCCGCCTTGCCGGCAGCGTCGTAAAGATGCGCGGCGTTGTCGTGCAGGAACAGGCGGCTTTCGGTGGCGGTGAGCAGGCTGCATGCCGCGCGTGCCATCGACGCCTTCTCCGCGAAATCCCAGCGCAGGCTCTGGCCGATGTCCGAGCCCCATACCAGGCGATTCGCGCCGAAGCGGTCCGCCATGCTGCGGATCAGCTGCGATGAATCGATGCCGCTGCGATGCAGGTTCTCGATGTTTACTTCGGTGAACTTGAAGTAGACGTTGGGCGTGTCGGCGAAGCGACCGATGGTGGCTTCGATGCCGAAGTCCGGCGGCGGCGGCAACGACACTTCGGCGATGCCCGCTTCCTTCGCCCACGCCAGCTCCACCAGCGTGGCGCAGTAGGGCGTGCCCAGGTGGTCGATGACGATGGGCAGCCGCGGATGCAGCTTCGCGATGATGTGCAGCAGCGGCAGCACATAGCTCAGCTGGTTGTAGAAGATGATCAATGCCACCGGCGTATTGAGCTCGACGCAGGCCTGCCAGATCTTCATGGCGTTGGGGGAGCTGAGCCATGCGGTATCCAGGTGGGAGGGTCGCGTATTGGCCAGGCGCAGGCCGCGCACGCCATCCTGCCGCACCATCCGCGTGTATTGATCGACGGTGTCCGGATGCTGCGTATCGAGGATCACCACCGGCAGCAGGCGTCCGGGATACTTCTTGCCCGAGTCGATGATGTAGCTGTTGTCGTAGCCGTAGATGTGGCCGCGCTGTACCACGCAGGCCGTGGGCACGTTGTGCGCATCCATCAGGCCGATGAGGTGTTCGGCGGTGACGGTGTAGTCCGTGCGCTTCGCGCGTGGGCAGGTCAGCGCGCAGCGCGCGCGTGGGATAGCGATCCCAGTCGTCGGCGATCAGGTGCGCGTGGTGTCGTACAGCGGGATGGTGTCGGGCATGCGGGGTACGGCTCTTGTGGTCTGGCCCGAAGATAGCGCAGCCCGCTCCGCAAGACTTTCACGGAAGGGAACATCGATCACCCCAGCCGGGGGCGCCGATGCCTCTGCTTGCATCAGCGGACCTGCCGCGAAGGACTCACGGTCGATCACATAGGTGACATGCGGCCCCTGTGGCAGGCTGGCAGCCGTGCTGATGGGACGCTCTTCCAGTCGTCCGCCGATCTTTTCCATCGCGCGGCGCGAGCGGTGGTTCTCTGCACCGACGATGAAGATCACGCGCGGCACGAACTGCAGCGCATGCGTCAACATGGCGCGCTTCATCGCACGGTTCGGGGCGCCACCCCAGTACGCGCGCGCGAGGAACGTCCAGCCGATCTCCACTTCGTCCGGGCCGGCACGCGTCCGGTCATAGCGCGAATAGCCGATGATCTCGCCGGTGCCGGGTGCGGTGACTACCAGCGCGCCGCCGCTGGCGAGGCCCTGCTCGAAGAACTTGCGGAACACGGGTTCCTGCCAGCGATCGTGCGCGGGATGCACTGCCCAGACCAGCGGATCGGAGGCCACGGCGAACAGTGCGCCCCAGTCAGCGGCGCGCAGCGGGCGCAGATCCAGCAAGGGTGTGTGCAGGGTGGGTTGGAGATCGATGTCATTCATCGACGTTCATCCTAGTAAAATTCCGGCATGTCGGCACATGGACCTGAAGATGATGAACTGCGCGCCTGCCTGCAGACGCTGAAGGCCATCGATGCGGACCGCGGCCTGCTCACGCGCCTGACGCAGGAGGAGCGCCGTGAACTGCTGGTGCTCGCCGGGCGCATCACCAAGCCCCGGCGCGCCGAACTGCGCAAGATGGCCAAGGCGTTCCGTCGCGCCGAGCGCCAGCAGGCGCAGCACGAGGATCGCGCAGCCCTCGAGCAGGCCGGACTGCGCATCCAGCGGCGCAGCGAGACCTACGCGCCGCTATGGCTGCCGCCACCGGATGCCAACGGAGCGGATGCCGAAACAGTCGCGCGGCCCGACCTGAATGCCGCCCCGCAACTGCTATGTGTGCAAGCAGCCTTATATAGAGGTGCATCGCTACTACGATTCGATGTGCCAGGCGTGCGGCGACTTCAACTATGCCAAGCGTGAACAGGGCGCGGACCTGCGTGGTCGCGTGGCGCTGGTCACCGGCGCGCGCGTGAAGATCGGGTACCAGACGGCGCTGAAGCTGCTGCGTGCGGGCGCGCAGGTCGTGGCGTTGACACGCTTCCCTGTGGATGCCGCCGGGCGTTTATGCGCAGGAAGCCGACTATGCGCAGTGGTGCGACCGATTGCAGGTGCATGGGCTCGACCTGCGGCACACGCCAAGCGTGGAGTTGTTTGCACGCTGGCTCGGCGAGCAGCCTGCCGCGGCTTGACTACATCCTGAACAATGCCTGCCAGACAGTGCGGCGTCCCGCCGGGTTCTTCCGACACCTGCTGGAGCGCGAGGCGCAGGGCGCGGTGGCGCTGCCGGACGCGCAGCGCGCGCCTTTGTCGCAGCACCAGTCACTGTGCCGTGCACTCGTCGCGCGCAACGCAGAGGGCCTCGTGCACAGCGCCGCGCTCTCGCAGCGTCGTTAACCTGGATGAGGACTACCTGGAAGGTGAGGCCTTGTTCCCCACGGACCGATACGACGAGGACAGCCAGCAGGTGGACCTGCGCACCATGAACAGCTGGCGCCTGCGGTTGCACGAGGTGCAGACGCCGGAGCTGCTCGAAGTGCAGCTGGTCAATGCGATCGCACCGTACATCCTCAACGCGCGATTGAAGCCGTTGATGATGAAGGGCGGCGCGCGCGACCCTGCACATCGTCAATGTCAGCGCGATGGAAGGGCAGTTCTACCGCACCCACCAAGACCGACAAGCATCCGCACACCAACATGGCGAAGGCCGCGCTGAACATGATGACGCGCACCAGCGCGCCGGACTATGTGCGCGATGGCATACACATGAATGCGGTGGATACGGGGTGGGTGACGGACGAGGATCCGGTGGTGCACGCGGCACGCAAGGCGGAGGAGGGGTTTGCGCCGCCGCTGGACATCATTGATGGAGCAGCGCGGATCGTGGATCCGATATTCGCCGGAGTTAACAGTGGCGAGCATGTATGGGGGCAGTTCAAGGATTACAAGCCGGCGCCGTGGTGACGGGGGTGATCTGCCGCTTGGGACGACGCAGGTCTAGTTCCGAACACAGTAACTTTCGCAAAGCATGTGGTTGCTGAGCTCGCCTCATGACGCCCAACAAGACGTTGCAGAGATCCGGAACCCGTGGACTGCTCATCCGCGGACACTGAACTTTACCGTTATTCCTTATGGAGAAAAGCAGTGACAAAACGTTGCGGCAGTCGGGGACGTATGAAGTGCCCGGCCGCAGGCGGCCGAACGTGGGCGCACATGACGCTCAGGAGTAGCCGCACAGAGACGATCCGCCTGGTTCCGACAGCCTCACGGTCCACCAGGTCTGCTCTCTGTCCTCCACGCAAAAAAAAGCGCCGGCGATCTTCGACCGCCGGCGCCTCCAGCTCCGCGATGGGCGCCCTATTTCTTGGCGAGCGGCCAGTTGTCCGAAACGCCGGTCGCGGGCGGCGCCAGCCGTGTCCTTGGCGTACGTGTAGAGCGGCTTGCCCTTGTAAGCCCACTGCTTCGAACCATCGTCACGGGTCACGACGGTCCAGTCCTGCGTCGGGCTTGGCATCGGCTGTGGCAGCCAGCGGCGGCCAGGCCGTTGCGCACCCGCCATTGCACGCGGACTTGCCCGGCGCGGAGTCGCGCGCAAACGTATAGAGCGGCTTGCCGCCCGGTGCGACGAACGCGCCGTCTTTCTCGGTCACGCCCGGCGGAGCAGCCCAGGCTGCCGCTGTCAGGGCCAGTGCTCCAGCCGCCATCAGTCCCGCAAAAATGCGCATCGGTCTTCTCCTGGTGATTAGTCGGGCAGGTTGTTTAACGCACTTGTTGGGCTTGGGGTCAATCGCCCGGAGCGAACCGCGTGTCGGGCTATCTGGGCACTCGGTGAAGGCATCCGCATGTGCAGAAGAGGCAACTGCCGTTCTTTCGGAAACCGGACTGGACCACGCGGTCACCCGGATACTAAATTCGGCATCAGGAATATCGTCCTTCGATACAGATTCAAGGCATCACCTGGTTCCTGCATGGCTTCCAGCATCGACACAGTTCAATACATCCTCGATCAGGCCGGCTCAGTCATCGGCTCACCCTTCAGGAAGATGTTCGGGGAGTACGCGCTCTACCTCGATGGCAAGGTCGTCGCGCTGGTCTGCGACGACCAGCTGTTCCTGAAGCCCACTCCGGAGGGCAAGGCATATCTCGAAATCGTGTCGGAAGCAGCGCCGTTTCCAGGCGCGAAGAATTTCTATCTCTTTGCGGGCGGAACTGGATGAGCCTGACCGACTGAGGCGAAGCGCTGCGCGTCACGGCGCTGGCTTTGCCGAACCGAAGCCGTAGGTTGCCAAGGTCCGTGCTGCGAAGGGCAAGACCAAGGGCAAGACCAGGGTGAAGACAAAGGCCAAGGCCAAAAAATCGAAGGCGCGCAAATTGAATGCCGCGACGCCTGTGGTGCAGCAGGCGGGAGTGCCTTCCCGTGAAGATTGAAAGTGTCGAGCTTCGCGGCAGGCGCGTGCTTCTTGAACCTCTGGCCAGGGCGCACCTGCCGGGTCTGGCTGAAGCCATCCATGACGGTCAACTGTGGAAGCTGCCGGTCACCATTGTCCACGCATCCCGATGACCTCGAGTCCATCCTGTCGATCGCGGCCACGCGCCATGCCGACAAGCAGGAACTGGCATTCGCCACCATCGATCTCGCCTCGGGACCGAGTGGTCGGCAGCACCCGCTTCATGAAGATCGACACCGGCCATCGTCGCGGTGGAGATCGGCTCACTTTCATCGCCGCGTCGTGGCAGCGCTCCTACATCAATACCGAAGCGAAGTACTTGATGATGTGCCATGCCTTCGAGACCTGGTCCTGCGAGCGCCTCGAGCTGATCACCGATGTGTTGAACGCGAAGTCGCGCCGGGCAATCCTGCGCATCGGGGCCACGGAGGAGGGCGTGATGCGCCATCACATGATCATGCGCGATGGGCGCAATCGCGATTCCGTCCTGCATAGCGTGATCGGCAGCGAGTGGCCGCGGGTCAAGGCCGCGCTGCAGGCAAAGCTGGCCGTCGCCTGAGTCCGGCCGTACATCCCGCTGCAACGGTTCGGGCATAGCATGGCGACAAGTAGCCACGATGAGTGGCTGGACCGAGGCCCATGGTTGCCGCGGTGATTGGAGGTGCGATTGATGTCCGATCTGGATGAACCCACTCAAGAGCAGGGCAGATATCCTGGCTCAGCGCCACGCGGCAACGCCCCAAGCTGCTAGTGGCCAATGTCCTGGGTCTGGTGGGCTGCGTGGCGTGGGGCGCGAGCTGGTTCCACACTTCCCTGGCGCTTCCGGAGGTTTCGGTTCAAATCCTGGAATACACCGGAGAAGGTCTGGGTGTAGTCAGCATGCTGTGCTGGTGCTCTTGATACAGTGTCCTGAATGCAAGGCACGGCCAGTGTCAGCACTGACGAACAGATCAACGGCCGGAAGGTGGTTCCTCGATCTTCAAACCACCACTACATGCCCGGCATGCGGCCACTTGCCGCCTTCCGGCTAGTCGCAGACCGTCAGTCGCGCAGCTCACGCTGCTCCAGGCTCACGCTGATGCCAATGGTGTTGGGTTCGATGCCTTCGCGCGGTATCGGCCGTCCCCACGAAGCGCCGCTTGCCAGCCTTGAAGGCTGGTTGCCCGTATACCGTGGCTTCCTCCACCTCCGGCATCGACATGGCGATCTTGCGCACTGCCTCGAAATTCACCATGCGGCCAAGTCCAGCGTTCCGCTATCCGGACTTGCATGCACAAAGCGCCCATGGCGCGCGTGAATCCTGAGTAGTATTTGCCCGTGGCGGCTAGGACAAACAATCAAAGGGGACCGCAGGCCATGAAGACAAACGTAAGGGATTTCCGCATCTCACTGGCCGCGCTGGCCTTGTCGGTCGCGAGCACCCTGGTGCTGGCGCAGGCACCGCCGCCGGGCATGCCGGGTCGTCGGCCCGCGGCGCCTGAAGCGCCGGTCACTCCGGTGGTCGCACCCATCCCGACCATCAAGCCACTCACTGGCCCGGGCAAGGTGTACGACTCCGCCTCCGCTTTGTGGCCGGGCAAGGGGCCCGATCACTTACAACTATGAAGTCGAGAATACTCATCACGGGCACCGCCGCGGGCGATCCGTATGAAACACGCCTGGTCATCCGCAAGCCCAAGGACAACAGCAAGTTCAGCGGCCCTGGGTGATCGCTGAGCCCATGCATCCTGCCGCGGGGCCGCCGCGCAGGCATTCGAATACAACTCGCTGTACATCATGACCTCGGGCCACATCGCGGTGGAGATCGACACCAGGGTGTCGAGCAGATCACGGCGTTTCAAAAACCCGCAGCGCTAGCGGCACGCTGAAGGTCGGGCAGAAGCAGGTGAGCGAGATCCTGGCGCAGGCCGGCGCGCTGATCAAAAGCCAGCAGAGCCCCATCGCCCGACCTGAAGCTGCGCAAGATGATCCTGTGGGGTACCTCGGCGAGCTCGGGGATGGTGGTCAGCTACTTCCCGACACACCGGCAGTACAAGCTCGCCAGCATGGCCAACATCTACGACGGCTTCCTGCCCACCATGAACAATGGCTCGGCCCTCACGCCGGTGGATGTGCCGGTGATCGTGGTGCCCACGCAGGTGGAATACATGGATGTGGCCACTTCCGCGCAGGACAGCGACGAACCCGGCAAGCAGCTGCGCGTGTATGAATTCGGCCGGCATGGCACACCTGGATTCGCGCAATACCCGCAAGCGCCTGACGCAGGAAGACTGCCTGCAGCCACTGTCGAGATGCCGCTCGATGCGCTGGCATCGGTGGCGCTGTACCACATGCTGCGCTGGGTGGACCAGGGCAATCACGCCGCCGCATGCGCCGCGCGTGATCATGGGACATGTACACGGGCAACGACGGCTCGCTGATGCAGCTCGACAAATTACGGCAATGCCATGGGCGGCATCCGCACCACCTGGGTGGATGTGCCGCTGTACAAGTACACCATGCACAACCCGCCGAACCCGGCCAGCACCGGCGCGGGCTCGGGCCGCATGCAGACGCCGCTGCTGTGCTATCTCTCCGGCTGGCAGACGCCCGTCGATGCGGCCACCGTTAAGAAAAAAATACGGAACGCCTGCCAACTACGTGCGTATGGTTGAAAAGCGGTTGAATGAACTCGAGGCACAGGGCTGGTCGCTGCCCGTGTACCACGAGATCATCATGAACGACGCCAGGGGCCGTGAAGTTCTAGCAGCGCCCCGGGCGCAGGAGCAGGTTGCGCAAATCCGGAGCGTTGCTGGTCGCGATGGCAGCCTGTGCCGCGATGGCTGGCTGCGTTCCGAAGGTCGATGTGTCGGCGACTGCAGACGTGCAGTCGCGCTACACGCATGTATGGCTCACCATCCAGGAGATCTGGTTCAACACCGATGACACCGCGACGCCAGCGGACAGCACCTGGGACCGGTTCACGCTGGGCAAGCCCATCACCGTCGACCTGGCGGCGCTGACCAGGGGCGATCTGGAACAGATCGCCAGCAATCTGGAATTGAAGGCGGATACGTACAAGCAGATCCGCCTGATTCGGTCGATGCGGCCACCGCGCTGACTACCGTCTCGGACGACGCGGGCGCGGGATTACAACTCCGAAGCGGTGTTCGTCGATTCCAATGCAAGACCCACAAGGTGCCGCTGGAGCTCATCAATCCCGAGCAAGGCATCGCATCCAGGCATCCTTCCAGGTGAAGCAGGATCGCAGCGTCGAGAGTCATCCCGATGATCTCTCCCTGCTGTTCGCATTCGATGGCATGCACGACCTCGTGCAGTTCGACTACGACTCCGAGATCGGGGTGCTGCTGAACCCGCATCCCTCGATATCCGACGCCGCCGCATCGGCACGCTCAGTGGCTCGATCGACCTGACCAACATCGCCACCAGCATCGACAGCAATGGCAAGGTGGATGTCTCTGTTACTGCGGAGAACACCAGCGCTGATGGCTCTCGGCACAGTCGCGGTGAAGACGGTGCCGGTATGCCGCGGATGGCAGCTTCGCGATGTACCCCTTGCCCACGGATACGACGACGCCGGTGAACTACGACCTGGTGATCCACGGACCGGACATCGCCACGGTCATCATCAAGTCGGTGCCGGTGAGCGTTGGCGATCCCGCATCCGGCACCGTGGCGTCGGTCGGAACCATTCCCGTGCGCGCGGCAAGCTCCTTCACGACCAACCTGAAATCAGAAGAGCAGGCGTTTTCCTTCCGGTGCGCTGATCGGCTTCTACCAGACGCTGCCGCAGTCGGGAGAAGTGCCGTACTCTCATCGACCCAAGGCCAGATCGATCCATTCAGCAGGACGTTCTACGAGGATCATGCGCTCTCACTGGGGACGATCGACTACGGTACTTACGACGCGGCCGGCATCACGCTCGCGAACTCGACGCCCGTGCAGGGCGCCGGCGTGTACACGCTGTCGGCGACCGCGGCGGGCTTCGCGGATGGCGGGCTGAGCCAGACGATAGCGGCGCCTTCGAGCGGTTCGGGTACCGCCCTCGCCACGCTCGCGGCACTCAACCCCGTTTCAGGTTCCGATGCCAGCAGCCTCTCGCTGCGCGTGACCGCAGGGGTGCCGGGAAGATATGACCGCGCCCAGCTGATCGTCTCGCGCGATGGCGCCATCATCCAGACGGCTCACGCTCGATGAGGCCATCAACAGGAATGGCGGCGATACGCTGACGCTCGACAAACCTGCCGGCCGGCGATGACGAGGATTTCTCTCTACCTCTCGACGCGTGCCTGGAATTCGGATGATCCGGATGGCACCTTGCATCGCGCATCGATCGTCACGCCGCTCGACCTGCGTGCGGGCGAGATTACTTCAACCCTTTCCCTGGTCGTGAACTGAGGGCACGCGCACCGCCAGTGCCTCGGCTGCCTTGAGGGAGACCTGCTCCGGCAACACGGCCTGTCGCATCACTGGCAACGCCTGTGCAAGCAGGCCCGCGGATTCCCGGAGCTTGCCCTGTTGCAACAGCAGCGCTGCCAGTTCGTAACGCGTGACGGCCAGCTCGAAGGTGTTGCTCGCGGCCTCCAGCCTGCGCAAGGCCTCGCGCTGGTCGCGCTCCGCCGCAACCAGGTCGCCCTCCATGCGTGCGAATGCGGCCCTCATGGCGCAGCAGGTATGCCAGTTGCGGGTGCGTTTCGGGTACGCCGCGCCGGAGCAGGCGCGTCCGTGCTTCGGCCAGGACACGCCTGCCTTCACCGGCATCGCCTGCCTGGCGCAGGGCTTCGATCTGCTGGACCAGCAGCGAGGCGTAGTCTTCGCAATCCTCGCCCTGCGATTTGCGCACGATGGCCAGTTGTTCCTGCACCAGCGCCAGCGCCTGGCGCCACTTGCCGCTGGCGAGCAGCACTTCAACGTGATTGCGCTCGATCGAGACGCGGAAGGTGTCGGTGGCCGGGAGGCCGGCTTCACTCACCTGCTCGATGGCCGTATCGATCTGCCTGCAGGCTCATGGCGTAGTCGCCGACCTCGGCGCGCAGCAGGGCGAGATTGGACAGTCCGGTGGCGATGTTGCGGTGGCCGGCATCGGGTGGGCGGCAGCAGTTCGAAGGAGCGCGCGTGCATCGCCAGCGCTTCGCGGTAACGGCCTTGTCCGCGCAGCGTGTTGCCGAGCACGTTGTAGAGCACGCCCATCCGGTGTTGCCGACGCCGCCGGTCTTCTGCGCCACTTCGATGGTCGCGCGACTGACGGCCTCCGCTTCCGACAAGCGTCCGGCCAGTATCAGGCCCTCGATCCGGTTCCGCAGCAGCGCGAAGCGTTGCGGGGAATCCGCCGGCACGCGATGCTGTCGGCGAAGGCGAGGCCCTGCTCGCTCACCTGCAGCAGGCGCGTGCGATCGTTGGTGAAGTTGGCGACGCTGCCGAGGTCCGAATACAGGCGCAACACCACGTCCACGGGTGGATGCGGCATGGCCAGCGCCATCGCCAGTGCCTGCTCGGCCTGCTTGCGGCACGCCGCCCAACCGTATTTCACGACATGGCCGAGCGTCTGGTGCGCGAGGGCGCGCAGCTGTTGCTCGGGGTCGTCCGGTGCGAAGCGCCGGCGCAGCGCCGCGGCCTGGTCGGAAACCTCGACGCTCCGTGTGGTGTCCTCCAGGCTGTCGAGCGCGTCGGAATACACGACGAGATCGTCGGCCAGTGCCAGCGCAAGCGTCGCGACCTTCGGGCGTGAGGTTCTTCGAGCCGGCTTCCAGCAGCTGCGCGGCCTGCTGGAATTCTCCCACCGAGAAATACAGCCGCCCGAGCATGCGCTGCACCGGTTGCAGTACGCGTGGATCGACCACGCTGCGCAGTTCGAGCTGCCGGCGTGCGCTGTCGAGCAGCTGGCGCACGCTGACCTCGCTGTTCAGCGCCTGCTCCGGCGCAGCGGCACCCAGGGTATCGGCGAGGAACTGCAGCGATTCGCGTGCCCGTGCGCTTTCGCGGCGCGCTTCGCGCGCCTGCCACAGCGACATGGCGCTGCCCCACCGATCAGCGCCAGCGATACCGCGGCCACCGATGCGGCGAGCAGGCGATTGCGTCGCAGCCACAGCCGCGCGCGTTCACGCGCGCCGGTCTGCGCGGCGAGCACCGGCTGGTTGTCGAGCCAGCGGCGCAGGTCGGCGGCCAGTTCATCCACGCTGCCGTAGCGGGCCGTGGATTCGCGCCGCAAACAGCTGGCCACGATGGCGGCAAGGCCGCCGCGCAGGCGTTTCGCCAGCGATACCGCACCGAACTCGCCGCGCATCGCGGCTTCGCCAGCGAGGCGCGCGCAGCCGCCCTTTGTCAGAGGTTCCGCTTCGCCCTGCAGCTGCTGCACCTGGCGGGCCAGTGGCATCTCGCGCAGTACGCCGAAGGGATGCGAGCCGGCCAGCAACAGATGCAGCCACGATGCCCAGCTGCCAGATGTCGGTGGCCGTGGTGATGGGAACGTCGAGCAGCTGCTCCGGCGAGGCATAGCCGAAGGTCACGGCGCGATCGGCAAATACCGTGAATTCCGGATCCTGCAGTTGCTTGGCGATGCCGAAATCCAGCAGCTTCACCTGGCCTGCGGCATCCACCAGGAGATTCGAGGGCTTGAGGTCGCGATGCACGAGCAGGTGGCGATGCGCGTGGCCGACGGCATCGATGGCCTGCAGGAACAGGCGCACGCGCGCGTGCACGTCGAGCCGCTGCCCGTCGCACCAGCGGTCGATGGGCACGCCCTGCACGTACTCCATCACGAAGTACGGATCGCCATCGCTGGTGAAACCACCATCGAGCAGCGCGCGATGTGTGGATGGCGCAGTTGCGCCAGCATCTGGCGCTCGCGCAGGAAACGCTCGCGTACGGCGGAGAAGCCGCTCGCAGCGCGCATCAGCTTCAGCGCCGCGCGCTGCTGGTAGGCGCCATCGGCGCGCTCCACTTCATACACCGTGCCCATGCCGCCGCGGGCCGGCCACCGCAACGATGCGCCATGCGTCGATGGTGCGGCCGGGCGGTACATCGTCCGCCGCCGTTGCCAGCGCCGGCGGTCCATTGCATCGCGCCGCCGTCGAACGGGTCCACGGGACTGGCGTCGGCGGCGAGCATGGCTTCGACCTTGGCGCGCAGCCGCGCATCGCCCGCACACAGCTCTGCGAGCCTGGCTTCGCGATCCGCGCCTGCCAGGTCCGCAACCAGCTCGAATACCTGCAGAACGCGCGCGATCTGCGGCGCGGGTTCGCTCACTGGCCCATCTCCGCGAGCAGCAAGGCGCGCGCCTTGCGCCAGTCGCGGCGCACGGTGTAATCCGGCAGCGACATGATCTCGGGCGATTTCCGCCACGTCGTAGCCGCCGAAGCAGCGCAGTTCGACCACGCGCGCCAGGCGGGCATCGACCTTCTGCAGGCTTCGATGGTGTCGTCGACCACCAGCACCCCCGAGCGCATCGGGAGTGGCCGCGACGACGCTGGCGTCGTGCAGGGACAACGTCGGTCCGCCGCCATCGCGCTTGTCCGCCTGCGCATGACGGGCGTGGGTCGACCAGCACCTGGCGCATGGCGCGCGCCGAAAGTGCCAGCAGATGATTGCGGTCGTTGGGCGAGGGCCCGCTCACCGCCGACCAGCTTCAGGTAGGCCTCGTGCACCAGCGCCGTGGTTTCGAAGCTGCCGCGTTCGCGCCGCAGCTGGCGGCGCGCGGTCTGCTTGAGCTCCTGGTAGAGCGCGGCATAGGCCCGCATCCAGCGCCTGCGCGTCGCCGTCACGCGCCAGCGCCAGCAGTTGGGTGACCGGCCTCGGGTCGACTCGGGACGTCATGGATTCCTGATTCCTTGCGGACGGCGCCGAGTCTCCCACATCAGCAAAAATTTTCGAGGGCGTGTACGAAATCGCCTGTCATTTCGCATCTGTATCCGAAGCGCCGGGAATCCCCGCCGGCTGCCGCGGAGACTATGTAATGAAACTCGCGACTGGATCCCTCGCCCTGCTGCTGGTACTCACTCTTGCCGGTTGCGGCGGCGGATCGGAAGGCGCCGCGCCCGGTGGTGGTGGAGACTCGCCCGCAGCGACTGCTCCCGCATCACCACCCAGCCCGTCGCGCAGAGCGTAACTGCGCCGGCGACCGCTACCTTTTCCGTCGTCGCCAGCGGCACCGCGCCGCTCACCTATCAATGGCGCAGCTCCAGCAATGGCACGGACTGGAGCAGCATCAGCGGCGCCACGACGGCCAGCTACCAGACTGGTGCCACCGATGCGACCATGCAGGGCCGCTACTTCTCCGTGGTCGTCACCAACACTGCCGGCAGCGTGACCAGCGCCAGCGTGCAGCTCACGGTCCTCTCGGCACCTGCAGGTCCCACCGGCCCGATCGGTGAGTTCCCCGCACACCGCGAATCCGCTGGCCGTTGCGATCACGCCTGCCGCCGATGCGGTGTCCCGCCTTCGACGTCACCAGCACCGCCGATGGCGACCACGCAGGTGCCGTCCGGCGCAGCGGATCTTGCCGTGGATAGCGGCGTGACCGTTTCCATCGGTGTTCCCCCGGCAATGCCTTCCTCGAAGACCAGACGCTGGCGGTTACGACAGTGGCGCTGGCCGCGCTCGATGAATCGCATCCACTGCCGTTCCAGACCGTGCTCGGTGCCTTCGTGCTCGGCACCGCGGATTCCAGCCTGCCGGAAACTGCAGGCCATGAACCTGCTGCGCATCCGCTTCACGCTCACCCAGCAGGCACTCGACGCACTGGGCGGCCAGCCGGTGATCTTCTCCGCACGCGCCGATGGCTCGCAGCTGCACCTGATGCCGGTGTTCAAGAATGAAGATGGCAGCTGGTCCACGCTGGCGCTGACCACCACGCCGCTCACCTCGGCATCTTCGGCATTGCCACCGTCAGCAGCGACCAGGCCGTGGCGCTGGCTGCAGCCTGGCCGTCGTTCGAGGATTTCCAGCTGGAAGCCGCCGTGGCATCACCTTCGTATCAGTGGCGCGAGGCCCGCGCTCTCCGGCCAGGCCAAGACGCAGCCTTCGCGCCTGTGGTCGCTCACGGCGCTGTGGCATGCGGCCTCGGCTTCCGCCACGGATGACGGGTTCGCGCAGCTGCAGGCGCGCATCGATGCCTATTACAACGACGAGGTTGCGCCGGCGATCAATGCCGCGAATGCCGCCGATGCCGACCTCGCAACAGTTCCGCGACGCCACCCAGAAGATATCCACGTGGGATGCGGATGCGGCAGCTGTTGGGCATTGCAGATGAGAGCGACACCGAAGTCACGAACAAAGTGCTGGACTACACCCGGCGCGGTATCCAGATCGGCATGCAGGATTGCCAGGCCAACGGCAATGCAGCCGCAGCCGTGCAGATCCTGGGCCTGCTGCGCCAGGCCGCACTGCTGGGCATCGAGACGGATGTCACCCTGCAAATCCGTGCTCGACACCTGCGGTCGCTCGACCTACGACATCTCGGTGACCTTCAGCCAGGTACACAACGTGGAGCAGGATGGCATGTTCGATGGCGATCCGGCCAACAACAACACCAGCACCTACCGACTCAATACCACGGCGAGCGGCGCAGTGCATGTCGCGCAGACGGCGCTCGAGTTGAATTCCACGTCGCTCGATGCCACGGGTTCCTACGAGATGAAGTGTGCGGACGGCGCGTACCGCTGTACCTACGTGAAGTCCACCACGACAGCGCACGAAACCAGCCCAACGATCAGCCAGTGCGGCAGTCCCATCGCCAGCTATCGCGTCGACCGCTGGAACCTCGACGCACGCGGGCGCCTGGCGACACCGCTGCTGTACGTCACGTTCCAGAATTCCTTCGGATGTGCCCAATTCGAGCTTCATCCTGGTGACTACCCAGGCGATGCAAACCGACGTCGATGTATTCGGCAATTCCTCGTCCAGGGCCATCAACCTTTCCGAGGGGGTGGGACACCACGTCATGGAGCGGCAACGTCAACCTTGGCGCGAGTTCGCGGATCGTCCGGCGTTCGGCTCCGCTCGCCGGTCAGTTCACAACAGGAACGGAGCGCTGGACCACCAGCCTGGGATTCAAGATCACCGAAGTGCCACCTGCCGCTGAGGCAGGTCGTGGGATCGCCATCAGGCCTTCACGATCTGCACCCGGCATGCCGTCCGGATCCAGCACGGCGAAGCCGGCATCCGGATGATCCAGCGTCCTCACGCCGATCTTCGCCAGGTCGGCGGTGACGCGCTCGCGGTCGAAGTCCTCGATCGCGAGCGCGAAGTGATCGACGATGCCCACCGGCGTCTTCTCGTGCAGCGACACGATGACCTTGGTCACGCCCATGCGTGCGATCTTCTGCGGCTTGTCCTCGCTCAGCACCTTGAGGCCGAACACCCTGGTGTAGAACTCGACCGAGCGCGCGAGGTTCGCGGTCTGGATGCTGATGTGGTCGAGGCGCGTGGGCTTCAGCGGCGCTTCCTGCGATTGAGCCGCCACGGGCAGTGCGTTGCCGGCTGCCGCGAGTACGGAAAGCCCCTGGATCAATTGCCGGCGCGACAGCATGCCGCGATCGAAACGGTCGACCAGGTCGGTGATCACCTGTTCCATGGCAGTCCCCCGGCTATTTGAATAGCCGGAGTCTACGCCCGCGTGCCTTGCGGCAGCGAGTGGCCGCGTGAGCTCAGTAAATCTCGGGTACCAGCATCGAAGCCGGCACGGCCTGCCGCGAGTAATGCTCGTGCCGCTCGCGCTCGGGCAGCATCACCGAAGGTTTCGGTGTTTCCTCGTACGGGAACTGCTTCAGCAGGTGGTCGATGCAGTTCAGGCGCGCACGCTTCTTGTCCACCGCATGCACCACCCCACCATGGCGCCTCGGGAATGTGGCTGCGTTCCAGCATCACTTCCTTCGCGCGGGTGTAATCCTCCCAGCGGCGGCGCGATTCCAGGTCCATCGGCGACAGCTTCCACTGCTTCAGCGGATCGTGGATGCGGCCGAGGAAGCGCAGGTGCTGCTCCTCGTCGGTGATGGAGAACCAGTACTTCAGCAGGTGCGTGCCGGAACGTACGAGCATGCGTTCGAACTCGGGCACGGAGCGATAGAACTCCTCGTACTCGTCCGCGGTGCAGAAGCCCATCACATGCTCGACGCCGGCACGGTTGTACCAGCTGCGATCGAACAGCACGATCTCGCCTGCCGCTGGCAGGTGCGATACGTAGCGCTGGAAATACCACTGCGTGCGTTCCCGGTCATTCGGGCGCGGGCAGCGCCACCACGCGGCAGACCCGGGGGTTGAGCTTCTGCGTGATTCGCTTGATGGCGCCGCCCTTGCCCGCAGCGTCGCGACCCTCGAACACAATGACGACTTTCTGTTTGGTGGCCGCGACCCAGTCCTGCAATTTCACCAGCTCGCCCTGCAGGCGGAACAGCTGCTGGAAATACTTCTTGCGGTACTCCTGCTCGCCGCTCGCGCCCGCACCACCATCGGGAAGGCCCGGCAGCGGATGGTAATCCTCGACGTCCATCTCGAGTTCCCTCGTCCCAGGAATCGAGCAGGTCGCGGCGCACGCGCGCCATCAGGTCTTCATGCAGCGATGGATCGAGGCTCATGCGCGCACTCCTCGCTCAGAACACCTTGGTGAGCAGCCAGTACAGGCAGCCGGACAGCAACATGGCCATCGGCAACGTCAGCACCCATGCCAGCAGCAGGTTGCGCACAGTAAGCCCCAATTGCAGGCCGGAGCGGCTGGCCGCCATCGTGCCGGCTACGCCGGATGACAAACACCTGCGTCGTCGACACGGGCAGAGCCGTACATGTCGGCTGCGCCGATGGTCGCCATCGCGACCAGTTCGGCCGATGCGCCTTGCGCGTAGGTGAGATGCGTCTTGCCGATGCGCTCGCCCCACGGTACGCACGATGCGCTTCCAGCCCACCATGGTGCCGAGGCCCAGCGCGATCGCCACCGCCCACCTTCACCCACAGCGGGATGAACTTGGTCGCGTCGTCGATCTCCTTCTTGAACTCGCTCATGTTCTGTTTCGTGTCGGCGCTGAACTTCACGCCGCTCTTGTCGAGCGAGCGCAGCGACTCGGACGTCAGGTACATGTCATTGCGGACGTTGCTGACATTCTCCGCCGGCAGGGTGGCGAGGGTGCCGTGCTGCTTGACCTGCGCGCCGATGTCGCCAATCAGTGCGGCCACCGCCGGCACCACTTCCGGCGTCACCTGTTTGGTGCGTACGTAGTCCGTCAGCACGATGCGCGGATTGCCCGTCGAAGGCGTGCTGTTGTCGCGAGGATCGAGCGCTGCGTGGCTTCCGCCACCGCGACGAAGCGCGTCATCTCGGCCACCGGCATCGAGCGGTTCAGCGCATAGGTGAGCGGCACGGTGCCGACCAGGATGAGCATGATCAGCCCCATGCCCTTCTGGCCATCGTTCGAACCATGCGCGAACGACACGCCCGTGCAGGTCAGCACCAGGATGCCGCGGATCCACCAGGGCGGCGGCTGGTTGCCCTTGGGCTCGGCATACAGCTCCGGCTTCTTGACCAGGGCCTTCAGCAACAGCAGCAGCAGCGCGGAGACGGCGAAGCCGATCAGCGGCGACAGCAGCAGCGAATACCCCACCTTGGTCGCCTGCGCCCAGTCGACACCGCTGGTGCCGTCACGGCCGTGCATCAATGCATTGGCGACGCCCCACGCCGATGATCGAGCCGATCAACGTGTGCGAGGACGAAGCCGGCAGGCCCAGGTACCAGGTGCCCGAGGTTCCACAGGATGGCGGCGATCAGCAGCGCGAACACCATCGCGAAGCCCGCGCTCGAGCCCACCTGCAGGATCAGCTCCACCGGCAGCAGCGAGATGATGCCGAAGGCGACGACGCCACTCGACACCAGCACGCCGGCCGAAATTGAAGAGGCCGGACCACACCACCGCGAAGTTCGGTGGCAGCGAATGCGTGTAGATCACCGTGGCCACGGCGTTGGCCGTGTCGTGGAAGCCGTTGACGAATTCAAAGCCCAGCGCGATCAGCAGCGCGACGCCCAGCAGGAAGTAGGGGAGGAAGCCGACGGCATGCGAACTCGTGGCCACCACGTCGTGGCGCAGGCTGATGCCCGTGTACACCACGCCGATGGCCAGCAGCGCGAGGAAGAGCAGGACGGTGCCGATGCCGGGCTTGCCATCGAGCTGCGGGCGTGAATGCGGGACGGGGATCGCGGTAGCGGTGGTGCTGTTCATGACGGACTCCACTCAGGGGCCGGTCATGCTCTGCGTTTAATATTTCAAAAATATTGCTGTAACGATGGCGCGCTGGGTGAGTGGCGCCGGGATCGTGGTCAGTCGGCGGGTTCGACGAGCTGGAATTTCGTTCCGGGCTCGCCGATGAAGCCCAGCGTGCAGTCCCGTGAACACATCAGGCACTGCCCACTCCTCGCCGGGTACGTAAGGCAAGGACCGTGAGGTGTCGCCGCACTTCAGGGTTATCGAGTCGATGCTGCCGGACATGTGCTCCAGGGTGAAGCGATGCCTGGACAAGGCATGTCCCCAGCCGCGCTTCAGCAACACGATGTTCGCGGCCAGGGGCTCATCACTTTCAAGTCTTGCCGTGAATTCAGCTGCCTGCGCTATACGCGGATCATCGAGCGCCATGGTCTCGAGGCCCGCGAGTTCGTAGTAGGCCATCAGGGCTTTTCGCGGCATGCCGTTCCTTGCCGCGAGCCGCATCCGGAGATCCAGCAAGTCGACGACCAGGTCCTTCGGCAGCATGTAGTTCCCGGGCGAGTTGGGGGGTATGGCCTGGTGCAGTGAAAATTCCGCGATCTTCATCGAGGTTCGCTGGGTCGCCTCCTCGGCGTAGGCGAGCGCCTCATGATCGTGCCCGAGCGAGGCATGGGTTTGCGCAAGAGTCAGCTTCAGTACCGCGAATTCGTATCCGTGCCGCACCTTCTCCTTCATCATCCACTGGGCATGGAAATCGGCGCCGGCATAGTCGCCACTCTTCAACAGGTCGCTGACCCTTGCGCGCCTCCGTCATGAATTCGGGCGTTACGCCAGTGCCGCCCTTGCCGAAGCCGACCGGCATGAGGACGGTCTGTTCGACGGGCTTGCCATCCAGCGTTGCCGGCTTGAAGGTGAGGGACCTGGCGACGTCCAACGCGCCGTCGGCAAAGTCGGAGCTGTAAAAGCCCATGTCCTCTTCGATAGTGGCCTTCGTGACCTTGCAGTGTGGCGAGATCACGATCCGGACGTAGACGAGCGCCTCGCGGGTCTGTGGCAGATCAAATGGCCACGCGCTTGTTTTTTGCTTCGACCAGCACCGCGGGACTTGAAAACTCCAGCGGAGTGCCCCGATCCGGTTTGTGCCGGAGTTGGCGGCGGCCCTTTGGAAGCTGCTGCACCATGGGCCATGGGTTGTTTGTGTTGTAGCAGGGCGCAGGTCAGGAACAGGGGCAGGACGTTTCTCATTGGTCCCTCAAATCGGCGGAGTAACTCCGTCGGCGGATCCTTCCGCTGATGATTGAAGCCATACGGCTGACGCACACCCTTGATCAGTGAGCCACTGCCATTGCGCAGCAGGTTGCCCGACAACGAACCATTCCGCTGGCCAGCGTGAGGTCGAAATCCACGCGCGCGGGCTTGCCGTTGAATTCGAGGTCGTAAACCCCACTTCGCCGCCGCGCCCTTCACCGTGCCGGTGAGCTTCGAAGCCGCCATGCCTTCGATGTCAGGCTTGCAGCTGCCGGTGAGTGCATCGTCCTTCTGCACCAGTGTGCAGTGGATGGAGGAGACCTTGCCGTTGAAGGTGTTGTCGAATTTCCAGGTGCCGGAGAGATCGGCCGCCGCTGCGAGAGCAGGGCGTGAATGCCGCAACCACCAGCAAGTGCTTGAGTTTCATGTTTCCCCCTGAGCAGTTTTTTGCGCCCCATGGGCGCGCCCGAGATCATCCAGCCGGCGGAATCAGTATAAGGCACCTCTGCCTGCGATTTGCAGGCTACCGCGCGTCGCTGTGGCCGGATATAAGCCTGCACGCAATGACGGTCTCGCTCGTTCAATCCCGGGAGAAGCGCATGTCGCAACAGGAATCGAAGCCACCGATCGGCCCGCAGGCCGGAATCTCGAAGACCGCCATCTGGGTTGCAGCCGCACGCGCAGTGGGCGCGCGCGAACCGGATCCAGCCGTGCGCAATCCGGACCATCTGGCCGAGCGTTTGCTCGGAGACCAGGCATCGCTGGTGCTGGATCATCCCGCTGGTCCGCGCGCTCGGCCAGGACTACGACACGGCGATACAGGACATCGAAATCGCGAGCACGCTGCGCGCGATGATCGAGCGCTCGCGCTTCATCGACCAGGCGCTCGAACGTGCGGGCAGCACGCGGCATCACGCAGTACCTGATCGTCGGTGCTGGCCTCGATACCCATGCGTGGCGCTACCGGGATCTGCTCGCAGGCGCGCGTGTCTTCGAGCTCGACCGGCCGGAGACCATGGCCTGGAAGCGGCAGCGTGCCACGACGCCGCACTGGGCGCACCACCGGCCAACCTCGTGTATGTACCGGCGGACCTGGAGCGTGAATCCATGCGCGATGCCCTCGTGCGCCATGGCTACGACCTCTCCCGACCCACCTTCATCATCATGGAAGGCGTGACGATGTATGTGCGCGAGGACGCGTTGCGCGCCCACCCCTGCGCTTCTTCGCCACGCACGCGCCGGGTTCGAGCATCGTGCTCGTTTCTGTACGCAGGCGATGATCGATGGCATCAGGAATCTGGATCTTGCGCAGCTGCCGCCGGATGCCCGGCCGCCGCTGCAGCGGTTGCTCGACATGATCCGCAACGAGCCCTGGGTGTTCGGTATCGCGCTCGACGCGGAGCGGGAGTTTTTCGCAAGCGAAGGTCTGCAGCTGCATGAGTTGGCTGCCGATCGGCAGCGATGAATCGATCAGGCGCTTCCTGACCAGGGCGGATGGCTCAACCGTTGCCGGCGAAGCCCATGCGAAGGCCGAGGCGTATCGCAGGTCGATGCAGGAACGCATGCTGGCGATGATGGATCCTGCGCAGCAGGCTACGGCGCGGGTGAGGATTGCGCGAGCAGACCAGGCAGAATGCGTACCAGATCGCGGAGATCGCGCCATGCCCGCGCTGAATCCTGCCGCCCGCATCGTGCTCCACCGAGTTTCGCCCGCCCGCGGCTGTTTCCACGAGAGACTCGTCGCAACACCATCCAGGATATCGACGCCGTTCACTTCGAGCGGCATCTCAATGAGCATGCTCCGCTGCGTGTGCTTGATGGCTATGCGCCGTTCTCGCAAGCTCCATGTACACCGCAACTGGACCTCGACCCGCTGCCTCACTGTTCCCATTACCGGCGCGAACCAGCACCAGCTGCGTTCCGCGTATGTGAGGCTCGCAACAGCAGCGAGCTGCCAGTGCTGGTGCGCTGGTTCGAAGGTGTCGAGCCGCCGGTAGCCGGGTATCTGATCGTGATTCTTTACGACCGTGAGCAGCTGAAGAAGGAAGGTTCGCCCATCGATGCGCAGTGGGGCGTCGTCGGGTGCATGTATACCAGCGAGCCCGAGGAGATCCCAATGGCGCCAATCACCATGTTGCGCAATGCGCTTGGTGTGGAAGAGGGCGGGTCAGGTGTGCCGCTGGATCGCGCTGTCTATCGGCGCGCGGTCGAATACTGGAGCATGCACGCCAACTGGCGCTGATCAGCTCGTCTGCTCAGCGCATTTGCGTCGGGAGAACACATCCGCAACCAGCGGCAACGTGCTCAGCACACCCGCTGCGAGCAGAACGCGACCAACGGATCGGCGCTTGTCCTCGGGCAGGAAATCGACGACCAGCAAAGCCAGTCCCGCGCCCAGCATGCCGCGGGTCGCGGCAATCAATCCGATTTCGGGAAGCGTGAGTTCCGATGTCTTCATGGCAATCCTCCATCCTAGGCGGGGCTCGCAACCAAGGTAGGCGCTGTGCGCTACGCCAGCAATGCGCATTCGCGCATTCCGGCGTAGTCGTAGTCTGATTGCCGATGTTCAGGCGGTGAAATACCCGCAGATCGACTTGGCTTCGAGAAACTCCTCCATGCCGAACACGCCGAACTCACGGCCATTGCCCGAATACTTGTAGCCTCCGAACGGTGCGGAGAAATCGTGCTTCGCCCATTCAGTCGCACCTGGCCAGTGCGGATGCGCCGCGCCACCTTGCGCGCGCGCTCCACATCCTTCGAGACCACGAAACCGGAGAGGCCGTACTGCGAGTCATTGGCGATGCGCACCGCGTCCTCCTCATCCTTGTACGGGATAATGACCAGCACTGGGCCGAAGATTTCTTCCTGGCCAATGACCATGTCGCTGCGAACATTCGCGAAGATGGTGGCTTCGCGAAGTGGCCGGTGGTGACGCCTTCGGGCTTGCCCGGCCCACCGGCCACCAGCGTCGCGCCTTCGGCGATGCCCTTCGCGATGTAGCCCTGCACTCGTTCGAACTGCACCTTGCTGACCAGCGGCCCGACCTTGATGCCATCCTTCAATGGATCGCCGACCGTAGTTGCTTCCGCGGAAGCCTTCGCCAGTTGCACGACTTCATCGTGCCGTTCTGCGGCACCAGCATGCGTGTCGGTGCCGCACAGGCCTGTCCCGAATTCATGAAGCAGGCCTGCACGCCCGCGGGCACGAAGGTCGCGAAGTCCGCATCGTCGAGCAGGATATTCGCGGATTTGCCGCCCAGCTCCTGCGCCACGCGCTTCACCGTGGCCGCGGCATTGCGCGCCACCTCGATACCGGCGCGCGTCGAACCGGTGAACGACACCATGTCGACATCCTTGTGCGTGCTCAACGCCACGCCCACCGTCGGGCCATCGCCATTCACCAGGTTGAACACGCCCGGCGGCACGCCAGCGGCATCGAGCACCTCGGTGAAGATGATGGCGTTCAACGGCGCGATCTCACTCGGCTTCAGCACCATCGTGCAGCCAGCGGCGAGTGCCGCGCCCACCTTGCAGCCGATCTGGTACAGCGGCCAGTTCCACGGCGTGATCAAGGCGCACACGCCGGCGGGTTCGCGCCGTACCAGCGTCGTGCCGAAGCGGCGTTCGAATTCGTAGGTCTTCAGCACTTCGATGGCCTGCGAGAAATGCGCGATGCCCAGCGGTACCTGCGCGTCACGCGCGAGCCAGGCCGGCGCGCCCATCTCGGCGGTGACCGCGGCGGCGAGATCCGGCGCGCGCCGGTTGTACTCGGCGACGACGCGTTCGAGTAGCGCAATCCGCTCCGCCGGTGTCGTCTGCGAGAAGGCTTCGAAGGCAGCGCGGGCCGCGGCTACGGCGCGATCGACGTCGGCCTGCGTACCCATGCCGATCTGGGCAACGGTTTGTTCCGTCGCCGGGTTCTCGATATCGAGCACCTGCGAGGAAGCCGGTGAGGTCCATTTGCCGTTGATATAAAAGAGTCTGGTATCGACCATGGCGCTGAAATTCCCCGTGCAGATCAAGGTGGCCCATGCGGGCTGGTTTTGCCGCCCACGATACGGCATTTTCGGTTGCCGATAACTGGGGCCGAAGCGCGATCTTCCTTGTGCTGGATCGCGCCGCCCTACCTGACTATCCTCACCGCTCGATTCTGCCGCCACGAACTACATCAGGCGACCCGCCCGGACGGGGCGCCAACGGGGGACACCATGCCAATGCGCATTCCGATGCATCGCTTCAAGTACACGAAGCTCACGAAGGATCAGATCGGCGCGAAGCTCAAGCCGGTGGAAGGCACGGGCCCGAAGAGCGCCTCTGCCTTCACCAATGCGCTGAACGGCAAGTCGCTGAAGATCGTCACGCAGGATGGCCCGACGCTCGAATACAAATTCGCGGCCAACAAGCGCCTCACGCTCACCGAAGGCGGCAAGCAGGCGCAGGCCGGCTACGGCGAACTCACGCTGAACCAGGTCGTGTTCTTCTCGCACCTGATTCCCGGCGAGCAGAAGGGCTACAACGTCTACATCGACCAGAAGACCAACCTCGCCACGGTGTTCGAGGTGTGGCTGTCGAGCGGCAAGAAGGAAGGCCGCGCGCCGAACGAATACACGCTCGACGACCGCGAAGTGCAGCGGCAGATCTATTTCGGTTACGTAGATGACGGCAAGCCCGCGCCCACGAAGCTGCATCACTACACCAACCGCATGACGGGCAAGGGCATCCACTGGACGCAGGACAACGGCATCGAGACCGTCGAGCTGTATGTTTCCGTGGCCAACACCAATTTCGTGGACCTGACGCGCAACGTCGACGACCTGGCCTATGTCTCGCCGTCTGATTACGTGCTTGCCGATGATCGCACCGTCATCTACAACCGCACCGAGTGCGAGTTCTCCGGCATCCACACCTGTTTCGTGGCCGATCTGTATGGCACGAAGCAGGTGGGCGTGCGCTTCGGCTTCAACGACAAGGACGAGCTCGAGTACTACATGTTCAGGGGCGACGGCAAAGTCGCCGGGCAGATCGCGTACCTCGAGAACTTCGATGACCACGGCATTCGCCCGATGTTCGCGCCGGCTCCTGCCGCTGCGTCGGCTGCCGCTGCAACGCCAGCCGTTCCGCCTGCCAAAGGCGCGCGCACCACTTATCGTCCCGTGCGCACTTTCACGCACATGAGCGATGACGAAATGCAGAAGGCCGCCGACATGCGCACCACCGCCTTCGGTGTGGTGCAGGTTGGCACTGCTGCGCCCGTGGCGCCCGCGCCTGCGACACCACCCGGTGGCGCGCCGCCGCCGCCAGCGGCTGCCAGCAACAACCTGCCGTTCTCGGACATCCTCGTCGGCAAGGAATTCACGCTGCGCTTCGACAACGGCGGCCCGGTGCGCAGTTACCGCGTCAAGGATTCGAACAAGCTGCAATTGAAGGGCGAGAAAGACAGCGCCTGGCACGACCTGGAGTACCGCGCCTACGAAGGCGACGACAACCTCGCCTGGTTCGCGCACATCATTCCGGACAGCAAGCCGCGCGCCTGCTGCATGGTCGCGGTGGATTTCACCAATGGCCTCGCCACCAGCATCGAATCGCACCTGGGCACGGAGTACTACGGCAATGAGACCTCCTACCGCCCGATCTTCGGCGTGGTCGAGAACCTGCCGGGCCTGGAAGCACCGATCTACGTGCGGCACCAGCTGACGGATGAACTCGTTGGCCACTGCTTCTCGTGGTCGTACTCCGACCAGACGACTTCAATGCATGTGTATTCCTCGCCGCATTCGATGTCGTGGGTGATTTTCACCGGCAGCCAGCAGATGGGCGCGGAGTGGGGCTCGCCCTGCATCTTCGTGAAGCTGCGGCCGGGCGTTTACATCTTCTGCCAGAACGAAGAGGCCTGTAACGGCAACCAGATGACGGAGCTCCTGAACACCAAGGCCTCGCATGACTGCGGCTTCACCTTCAACGGCAGTGCGCGCGGCGCGAGCCTTGGCGTCACCGGCGCCATCGGTCGCCACATCGGCAAGTTCGACATCCTCGAGTACTACGGGCCGAAGCGCAGGACGGTCGCGTGATGAACATCTTCAACACGAAGAAATCGCGGAACACGGAGTCGGCAGACCGGAGCCGTCGTTCGTTCATCTGGCTGGGCGCGGGCGCTTCGGCGGCCGTGGCGTCCACGGCGCTGGCCTCTGCGGCCGAGTCGGGCAAGGCCGGCACAGGCAAGACGGATGACCTGTCGCTGCGCGTGGCGCTGCTGGAAGAGGAGAAGGTGCTGCGCAAATTCCATCAGCAGTTCGAACAGGCGATGGACCAGGCCCGGCACGAGGCAGTGATCGGCATGTTTGCCGACGATGCCGAAGTCATATTCAACGGCGGAGCGTTCCGCAATCGCGCGGGCGTGAGCCGGCTGTTCCGCGAACATTTCGCAGCGGGCAAGACGGGCGTGCGGATGCAGGCAGCGCCGGGTTTCGAACTCAGCGCCGGGCAGCAGCAGGAGCGCGTGGAAATTTCCGCCGACCTGCGCACTGCCACGGCCGTGTTTCCCTATTCGATCCAGGTGGGCACGCCTATCGAGACTGAATCCTCGCTGGCCGCGATGGCACGGCTGCATGGCGAAGGGGTACGCACCTGGTGGGAAGGTGGTGTGTACCAGGTGAGCTATCGCAGGGATGCTGCGAACTCGAACGCTTCATGGAAGATCGACCGCCTCGAATACACCACGCTGTCGCAGGCGGACTACCGGCCCGGCAAGCGCTATGCGCAGCCGATCACCGTGGCGCGGCTGTCGACGCGCTTTCCTGTGGATGAGCGCGGTCCCGACGATCTCGTATAAGTCCGAACGATCCCGGCTCGCGCAGCGTTCGCCGGCGGGTTTCAGAACACCGACCACTGCAGGCTCACCCGCAGCGAGGTCTGGTCCGGAATCCGCTCGCGCGCGAACGTACGGCCGATGCTCGCGCTGAGCCAGGTGCCGTAGCGCAGCCGCAGGTCCGCGCCCAGCGTGACGCCGGTATAGCTGTCCGCCGCGCCATTGTCGAAGTCGTCGCGCATCAGCGCGAATTCGAGGCTGCCATTCACCGGTGAAGTGCCCGCACGCATGCGCACCGAATACGCGTACTGGTCGGCTTCATCCATCACGTCCCGGCGGCCGGGACGTTGCAGCAGCTGGTCGTGCCGGAACAGGAACTGGCCGAGCAGCTGCGCATGCCGACCGAAGAAGGTCGGCGACCAGTTGCGCAAGGTGCTGCGCGCGTCGAAGCCATACGACACCGTGGTCCATGCCGAGTAGCCATGCGCGGCCACGTTGCCGATGCGTCCATCGTGGGCGATGAAGGTGGGCGAGCCGCCGACCACGAGGCCGGTGGAGTTCCACGCATAGGCGGCCATCTGCGCGTCTTCGCGGCAGGTCGCCTCGCCCTTGTCGATCGACTCCTGCAGCGCGCGGCGATATTCATTCACCGCGCCATCCCATCTGGATTCGAGCGACTGCCAGTCGGCGAGCGTGGCATCGCGCGTGGCCTCATCGGGGAAGGGCGCGTCGAGCTCTGCTTCGACGGCATCGAGTTGCTGCCCGAGTTCGGCGATGGCGATGCGCCGGTCGCCCGACATCGGGGCGTTGCGCTCGAAGCAATCCTCCAGCGAACCCGGCCCGCGATGCACGCGCGGATCGCGTTCCTGATGCAGCACCACGCGCAGCGCCGGTGCGAGGCGCAGCGAGCGGTCGTCATCGCCTTCGCCACGGCTTGCCGCCAGCGACAGCTGCGCGCGTGCCACCACGCGATGGTCGTGATGGCCCTTGTAGTCGGAGACATGCCACGGCCGGCTGCGCAACAGCGTCAGCGAGCTGAAGTCGATGGCGAGGGTGGTGCGTGGCCGATGCGCGCCATCCAGCGACTGCGCGGCGGCGAAGGAAAGATCGAAGGGCGACAGGGTCTGCGCGGTCTGGAAGGGCGCGACGCCCAGTGCGGTGAAACTGCCAGGCTCCGGTGCGGCGGCGTCGATCTGCGTCCGGCGCAGGTACGCTTCCGCTTCGACATCGTGGAAGACGCTGGCGTAGGGATCCGCGGTCGCAGCTTGCGCGAGCGGCGTCGCGGCCAGTGCCGCGAGGCAAGTCATTCCGGCAACACAGGCCACGTGCAAGGCGCTTGTTCTCCCAACCCGATTCCCCTGTAACCCGTGCCGGCATCAGCCGATGCCTACACGGCGTCGTCCGTCATTTCGTATCGCCGTGTGCTGCAGAATACTGTAAACCTCCAGAGGTGCGCGGAACCCCGCCACGAAACCAGGGGATGGCATGGCTTTCCTCGAAAGCCAACGTGAAGGATCGCAACTTCGCTTGAAGCTGCGCGGTGACTGGAATGCAGGCGCCGTTGCGTCCGTGCGCGCCGAGGTCGATGCGCTCGACGTGGCGGATGCGCGCGAGGCCGCCATCGTCGCGGGCGGTGTGGCCGAGGCGATGAACTCGGCCGGTGCCTGGGCGCTGGATGACCTCACGCGTCGCCTCGCGGCGCGCGGACTCGCGGTGCAATTCGCCGACGACGAACCGCGGGCGCTGCAGCTGGTACGCACGGCCTTGTATGCCGAGCCGGCCGCGCGACCGCCCGCATTGCGCGAAGATTCCCTTTATCCGGTGGAACGGCTCGGTCGTACCACCATCCAGCGCATCCGCGATGTGCGCAACAGCCTCATCTTCATCGGCCGCACCACCGTGGTGTTCGGGAAGGCGCTGGCACGCCCGCGCAACCTGCGGCCCATCTCCATCGCGCGGCATGTATACGACACGGGCATCACCGCCATCCCCATCGTGGCGCTGATCGCCTTCCTGATCAGCGTGATCATCGCCTACATGTCCGCGAGCCAGCTGCGCAACTACGGCGCGGATGTGTACGTGGTCGACCTGGTCACCGTGGGCGTGCTGCGCGAGCTCGGCGTGCTGCTGACGGCGATCATCGTTGCCGGTCGCACCGGCAGCGCTTTCGCGGCCGAGATCGGTTCGATGAAGCTCAACGAGGAGATCGACGCGCTGGATGCCATCGGCGTGGACGAGGTCGAGGTGCTGGTGGTGCCGCGCGTGCTCGGGCTCATCATCGCGCTGCCGCTGCTCACCTTCGTCGCCGACATCATCGGCCTCGCCGGCGGTGCGCTGCTGTGCCAGTCGCTGCTGGACATGCCGTTCCAGCAATTCCTCGGTCGTGCCAACGAGGCGATCGCACCGACCACGTTCTGGGCGGGCATCATCAAGGCGCCGGTGTTCGCGATATTGATCGGGCTCTCCGGTACGTATCGCGGGCTGCAGGTGCGCAATTCATCGCGTGAACTCGGGCGCCTCACCACTGCCGCAGTGGTACAGGCCATCTTCCTGGTGCTGCTGGCGGACGCCCTGTTCGCGGTCCTCTACATGAAGATCGATTTCTGATGGCCACCAGCGACGACATCGTGGTGGACGTGCAGGGCCTGGTGAACCGCTTCGGCAAGCAGGTGGTGCACGACGGACTCGACATGCAGATCCGCCGCGGCGAAGTGTTCGGCATCATCGGTGGCTCGGGTACGGGCAAGTCGGTGCTGCTCAGGGCCATCCTCGGCCTGCGTCGTCCGCAGGGCGGCAGCGTGCACCTGGAAGGCGTGGACATGACGCAGCAGTCCGCCAAGGCATTGCGTGCCGCCAAGGCGCGCTACGGCGTCACCTTCCAGAACGGCGCGCTGTTCTCCGCGCTCACCGTGCGCGAGAACATCCAGTTGCCGATGATCGAGCACCTGCGGTTGCCGCGTGATGCCATGGATGATCTCGCGCGCCTGAAGCTGCGACTCGTGGGATTGCCCGAGGACGCGGCCGGCAAATATCCCGCGCAGCTTTCCGGCGGCATGGTCAAGCGCGCGGCACTGGCGCGTGCGCTGGCGCTGGATCCGAAGCTGCTGTTCCTCGACGAGCCCACCTCGGGTCTCGATCCGATCAGCGCCGCGGCCTTCGACGACCTGATAGCCTACCTGCAGAAGGAGTTGCACCTCACCGTGGTGATGATCACGCACGACCTCGACACGATCTTCCGCATCTGCCAGCACGTCGGCGTCATCGTCGACAAGCACATGGTGCAGGACACGCGCGAGCGCATCGTGGACAACCCGAACCCCTGGATCCAATCCTATTTCCACGGCACGCGCGCCGCGCGCTTCTCGGCGCAACAGGGAGCAACGCATGGAACGTGAAGCCCGCTACGCCGCCGTCGGCGCCTTCGTCATCCTCGTCGCCACCATGGCCGCGATGTTCGTGTACTGGTACTCGGAAGGGCGCGACCAGCGCAGCTATGTGCCGTACGAGATTTATTTCCAGGGCAGCGTCACCGGATTGTCGGAAGGCGGCTCGGTGCGCTACCTCGGCGTCGAGGTGGGGCGCGTGCGACGCATCCGTCTCGACAAGCGCAGCGCCACGCGCGTGCAGGTGGTGGTGAGCCTGGACAAGGAAACGCCGGTCTCCGCGAACACCACTGCGGAGCTTTCGTCGCTGAGTCTTGCCACGGGATTGCTGTACATCGACTTGAAGCAGTACAACGGCAAGCGCGAGCTGCTGCCGCCGGTGCCGTCCGAACACTATCCGGTGATCAACACCGTGCGTTCCAACTTCGACAGTTTCCTCAACAGCCTGCCCGAACTCGCGGGCAGCATCGCAAGCCTGGTGGATCGCGCGCAGCAGATCTTCTCGCCGGAGAACACTGCTGCGCTCTCCGACATGGTGAAGAACCTGCACGGCGCCACCGAGCATCTGCCTGCCACCATGAAAGGCGCGGAATCCCTGCTGCAGGATCTCGGCCTCGCCGTCACCGACACGCGCAAGCTCATCGCCAGCCTGCAGGGCGCCACCAACGAGCTGGGTCCCGATGTGGCACAGCTCACCGCGCGGCTGAATTCCACGGCGGACAACCTCGAGAAGGCCACCAGTAGCATCAACCGCTTGATAGAAGAGAATCGCGGCGCCGTGGCCGGCTTCACGCACGATGGCCTGCCACAGATGCAGCGCATGGTGGAAGAGGCGCGCCAGGCCGCCACCGAGTTCCGCGCGCTGTCGCGCAGCCTGAAGGAAAACCCCTCGCAGCTCATTTACGAGAAGAGTGAGGGTGGCGTGGCGGTGCCGAGATGAGAGTGGGGACCATCAACATGAAAGTGAAACTGATCCTTGCCGGCATCGTGGCCAGCGTGCTGACTACTGCATGCAGCGGTCTCCTGCACAGCAAGGATGATCCGGACCGCATCTACCTGCTGCGCGCCGCGCCGGCTGCAGGTGCGGCGGCGGTGCCGGGTGTGCTCGCGGTACTGCATCCAGCGGTGCAGCCTGGCCTCGATACGGAAAGCATCCTGCTGACGCATGATGGCCAGGAGCTGGATCATTTCGCAGCGAGCCGCTGGGGCGACACCTTGCCGCAGGTCATTGCGGCGCTGGCTGTGCAGTCGCTGGCCGGTGGTGGTGGCTTCGCGAATGTGGTCGATGCGGGACGCGCGATCGTGCCGGCGGATTACGAGCTGGTGCTGACGGTGCGCCACTTCGAAGCAGCTTATGCAGCCGGCAGCGCGGCACCGGTAGCGCAGGTGGCTTTCGAATGCGCGCTGGTGGCGGGCTCACCGCGTCGTGTACTCGGTAGATGCGACGCCACGGCCAGCGAGCCTGCCAGTGGCAATCGCGTGGGTGCGATCGTCGCGGCGCTGGAAGTGGCTGCACAGCA
The DNA here is from genome assembly GCA_037200665.1 of Pseudomonadota bacterium. GTDB lineage: Bacteria > Pseudomonadota > Gammaproteobacteria > Steroidobacterales > Steroidobacteraceae > ZC4RG30. The sequence continues at coordinate 231,482 of JBBCGD010000005.1, forward strand.
TGCGCTGGCTGAGGTTCGCAGCAAGGCCGCAGCAGCGGCGAATGCGGCCGCAACGGGCACGGCTGCAAAATAACTTCGTCGAATCGGGGAGAACAGGATGATCTTTGTATCAGGCGCCAATGGCCAGCTGTCGCGGGCCGTGATCAACACCATCCTCGCCGCTGGCCGCGGCGATTCGCTGGCGGTGGGCACGCGCGATGTGAATTCGCTCTTCGCGCGCGAGCTGCGCGATCGCGGCGTCGACGTGCGGCTGGCCGACTTCCGCGATCCGCAGCTGCTGCAGCGTGCATTGCAGGGCGCGTACAAGGCGCTGTTCATCCCCACCTACGACACCAACGACGTCCGCCTGCAGCAGAACCTCAACGCGCTGGAAGCGGCGCGCGCGGCGGGCGTGCGCCACATCGTCTATCCCAGCTTCCTCAACGTGGAATCGCAGCTGGTCGAGCACAGCCGCCTGGTGCACAACCCCACCGAGCATGCGATCCGCAAGTCGGGGCTCGACTTCACCATCCTGCGTCATGCGCTGTATGCCGACATCCTGACCGGCGACCTGCAGCACACGCTGGCCAGCGGCGTGCTGCGGCGCTGTGGTGGCGATGCGCACTGCGCCTATGTGGCGCGCGCCGACCTCGGCGTGTCGGCGGCGCAGATCCTGATGCGCGAGCAGCCTTCCGGTCGCATCTACGCGGAGACCATGGAGCGCACCTACTCGGGCGCGGAAATTGCCGCGCTGATGACCGAGGTGTTCGGCAAGCCCGTGCGCTATGAGGCCGTTGCGCCCACCGACTGGCCGCGCTACATGACCGACAACTGGGGCGTGCCGGCAGAGCTCTCGAAGAGCACCGTGGGAACGATGCAGGCCATCGCGGCCGGCGAGTTCGACATCGTGAGCCCCGACTATCGCGAGATCACCGGCAAGCCGGCGCGTTCCATGCGCGAATTCTTCGAATCCATCCGCAACGCAAGCTGAGAGTTGACCAGACCATGAACACCAGACCCCGCATCGCCGTCATCATCGGTTCCACCCGTCCCACGCGCTTCGCCGACAAGCCCGCGCAGTGGATCCTCAGGCAGGCGCAGGCCCGCGGCGACATGGATGTCGAGCTGGTGGACCTGCGCGACCATCCGCTGCCGTTCTTCGACGAAGTGGCTTCCAACATGTGGCTGCCGAGCCAGAACCCGGAAGCGATCCGCTGGCAACAGACCATCGCGCGCTACGACGGTTACATCTTCGTGGTGGCTGAATACAACCGCTCCATCACTGGCGTGCTGAAGAACGCCCTCGACCAGGCTTACAAGGAGTGGAACCGCAAGGCGTTCACGGCGATCGGTTACGGCGGCACGGGCGCGGCGCGCGCCATCGAACACCTGCGCCTGATCGGGCTCGAGCTGTGCATGGTGCCGACGCACCAGTCCGTGCATATTGGTGGCGTGGACCTGATGGCGGTGCATCCGCTGGGCGGCGTGAACAAGCCCATCGAAGAGATCGAAGCCCATCTGCTCGGGCCGGCGAAGACGGCACTGGATGAGCTGGTGTGGTGGGCCAAGGCGACGATGGCGGCGAAGGCCGCGGAAGGTTGAACCGGCTCAGCGGAAGCTGAGCCAATCCACGGCGAGTGTTGCGGCGCCTGCCCGGGTGACGAAAAGATCGTGCGTGCCGCCGGGGATGTTCTTCACGGCGGCGCTCGCGATCTTCCAGTTTTCATCCCTGGCGATTTCCACACGCCCGACTACCGGACCATCCTGCCGGTCGAGGCGAATCTCGAGCGCACCGCCGTCGCCGGCCTGCGCGCGCACCTCGAGCGACTTCTGTCCGCCACGACCGAAATCCACCTCGTTGAACCTCAACCACGATTTCGCCGCATTGAACGTGGTCTTCCAGCCTTGCTGTGGATGCGCCTCATCGAGGAAGGCGACGGCGACATCATCGCTCTTCGCGCTGTAGCGATCGATCTGGATCTCGCTCGCTGCCTTCACGAGACCCACACCGCGGAGCGTGGGAATTACCTTGCGGATCGAACCATCGGTCTCGAAGAACAGCTTGTCCGCGCGGATCGAGCGGTTCTTGTCGAACGCAGGCGACAGGTCGCGGTCGTGATAGAAGAGATACCACTGCTCCCTGTAGTAGACGATGGAGTGATGCACCGTCCAGCAGCCACTCCGTGATTCATCGAGAATCACGCCGGCCTGCCTGAATGGCCCCATTGGCGATTTGCTGGTCGCGTACTCCAGCCGCTCGATCTTGTCCGCCACATGCGGATAGGTGAGGTAGTAGGTGCCGTCGCGTTCGAACGCGAAGGGGCCTTCGATCAATCCCTGCGCCGGAAGGTTGTCCACATGCCGTGGCTCTCCGTCCAGCTCCAGCATGTCCGGCTTGAGCCGGGCGACGTACAGCCCCGCACCGGTGGCCGCCCAGTAGATATAAGCGCTGCCATCCTTGTCGATGAGTACCACGGGATCGATGCCGCTGATGCCTTCGATCGGCGCGGGCATCGGTTTGAACGGACCGGTGGGTTTGTCCGCCACCGCGACGCCCACCTTCATCCCGCCGCTCTTCGCCATCGCCGGGAAGTAGAAGTAGTACTTGCCGTCCTTGAACACGCAATCCGGCGCCCACATCGCGTACGCGGTGGGGTTGGTCCATGGCACGCTGGTCTGCGTGATGATGACGCCGTGGTCCTTCCAGTCGGTGAGGTTGTCGGAGGAGAACACGTGGTAGTCCTCCATCACGAACCAGTCGGGGCGTCCCTTGTATCCGGGCGGCGCCTTGATGTCATGCGAGGGATACACGTAGATGCGGCCATCGAATACCCGCGCCGTGGGGTCGGCGGTGAACTGATCCATGATCAGCGGGTTGGTCGCGGATGCAGCAGAGGCCAGCAGCAATCCGGCGAGTCCCGCGGCGAACAGGTGATGTTTCATGGGGCGGATTAAATGCATGTCATTTGCCGAACTCAAGCCGTCGTGCAGTCATTTCGCCGCCGCGCTTGGCTACACTCGCAGGCAAACAATAGAGGGGGCTCTGCTCATGATGAAGCAAGGCTTGGCGGCAGTCGCCGCAGCATTCACGGTGGCGATGGCCATGGTCCTGCCTGCGCAGGCTGCGCCCGAGCCCTGCAAGCTCGGCCTGGTCGCCGAGCTGGAAGTACGCATATCGCAGGGCGGTGCGGTCGCCATTCCGGCGCAAGTGGCCAACCACGATGTGTGGTTCGCTCTGAACACCAACAACATGGCTCCCGCGCTGTTCCAGTCAGGCGTTGCCGCGCTGGGTCTCACTCCGAAGCCCATCATCGATCATGCCGCCACGGGGTCGCACACGCGCAAGGACGAGACGCATATCTTCCGTGGCGACAAGCCCGTCGATATGGAGGTATCGCTGCAGTCGTTCACGCTCGGTCGCGCGACGGTGGGTTCCTGGGTTGCCGTGGTGCTGCCGGATACGGACCGTCCGCTGGGCTACATCGACGGCAAGCCCATTGTGGGCATCATGGGCACGCAGCTCTTCAAGCTGGTCGACGTGGAGCTGGATCTCGCCAACCACAAGATGCGTCTGTTCAATGCCAACCAGTGCAAGGATTCACCCGTGTACTGGGGCGGTGAGTTCACCTCGGAGAAGCTGGTGCTCGATGCCAATGGCGCCATGCATTTCGTCATGGAGCTGGACGGAAAGAACGTCGATACCGGGTTGCTCAACGGGCTGCGTGCGGCGTCGCTCGATGCGACCGCTGCCCGGCAGTACTACAACCTCGATGAGAAGTCGTCCGCCATCACCCACGATGAACCCGGCATGCCGGGAGCCAGCTACGCCGCCATGTCCCTGAGCGCGGCCGGCCTGAACGTGCGCAGTGCACGCGTGCGCATACTCGATGAGCTCGGCCAGAAATGCGGCGTGGCCCGTACCGGCGGCAAGGATGGCGGGATCCAGTACGCGAAATGCCGCGGCTCGACGCCGTTCTCGATGGGCTCGGCCATGGTCGAGAAGCTGCGTATCTACGTCGCGGGCAGCCAGGAGAAGATCTACATCTCGCGCGCCACGCCGGCCGGCGCTGGCGATGCTGCTGCGGATGGCAAGGCGGGGGCGACGCCCTAGCCGTTGTTGGGGCACGCAACGCGGCACCGGGCGGCATTCGATTCGTGAGCCGTCCAATCATTGCTGGAAGCACGTGGGCTTGCAGGCGCAGGATCGCGCATCGTCCTTCTGCTGCAGGGAAGTTGCATGACCACCGCGAACGAAGACGGCACGATGAGGCGACGCGACCTGTTGCGCATGATCGGCCTCACCGCCGGCGCAGGCGCGATGTACCAGGCGATGAGCACGCTGGGCCATGCAGCGGAATCCCCATATGCCGGGGCACCGGACCTGCAGGGCGCGCCGCCCGGCACATCGGTGCTGATCCTCGGCGCGGGCATCGCTGGCATGACTGCGGCTTACGAGCTGCAGAAGGCCGGCTACAAGGTGCAGATCCTCGAGTACAACAACCGCGCCGGTGGTCGCAACTGGAGCGTGCGTGGTGGCGATGCCTACACCGAACTGGGCGGCGCCACGCAGCACTGCGAGTTCGACAAGGATCTCTACATCAATCCGGGTCCGTGGCGACTGCCGCATCATCACTACGGCATGCTGGCATTGGCGAAGCGGCTGGGCGTGAAGGTCGAGCCTTTCATCCAGACCAATCACAACGCGTATCTCCATAGCAGCACGGCCTTCGGCGGCAAGCCGCAGCGCTTCCGCGACATCAAGTTCGATTACCAGGGACATGTGGCCGAGTTGCTGGCGAAGGCCACGCAGGCCTCCACGCTCGATGCCAGCGTGTCGCATGAGGACAAGGAGAAGCTGCTGGAGTCGCTGCGCGAATGGGGCGCGCTGGACCAGAACTTCAAGTACGTATCAGGGCCCATCGCCAGCGAGAAGCGTGGCTGGAAGAAGCATCCTGGCGGTGGCTTGTCGGCGCGGCCGATTCCCTCCGACATCATCGGTGTGTCGGAGCTGCTCAATTCGCGGCTGTGGGCGGCGCTGGGCAACGATGCCGAGTACGACATGCACACCTCGATCTTCCAGCCCGTGGGTGGCATGGGTCGCATCGGCGAAGCCTTCGGGCGTGAGCTTGGGCCCATCATCAGGTACCAGGCAAAGGTCACCGAGATCCGCCAGGACAGCAAGGGCGTCACGGTCACGTATGAAGACCTCGCCGGCGGTGGCGCGAAGCTGAAGGCTGCGGCTGACTGGTGCCTGGTCACCATTCCATTGCCCATCCTGTCGCAGATTCCGATGAACGTCGGGCCGAAGCTGGCTGCAGCCATCGGCTCCATTCCTTACGCCTCGGCGATCAAGGTGGGCCTGCAGTTCAAGCGTCGCTTCTGGGAAGAGGACGAACAGATCTACGGCGGCATCACCTACACCGACCAGCCCATCGCCACCATCGGTTATCCGAACACCGACTACTTCAGCAAGGGCAAGGGCGTGCTGCTGGGTTGCTACATCTGGGGACTCGACGCCATGGAGTTCACTTCGATGACGCCGGAGGAGCGCGTGCGCGAAGCGCTGCGGCAGGGCGCGAAGATCCATCCGCAGTACAACCGGGAATTCGACAACGGCTTCGCCATGGCCTGGCATCGCTCGCCGTTCACCATGGGTTGCATGGGTGTGTGGAACGACACCGCCCGCGCCGAGCACTACGACAACCTGTGCACCATCGATGGCCGCATCGCGCTGGCCGGCGAGCACGCCTCGTTCATGGGCGGCTGGCAGGAAGGTGCGCTGACTTCAGCCATCGATGCCATTTCGCGTATCCACCAGCAGGTGGTTGCGAAGGGAGCGAAGGCATGAAGACCATCGCATCCACGTTGCTGATGGTCAGCATGGCGGGCGGTGTCGCGCACGCGGCCGATGCGCCGACGGATACAGGTGAGCATGTCTACAAGACGATCTGCCAGGGTTGCCACATGCCCGAAGGGCAGGGCGCTACCGGAGCGGGTACCTACCCGAAGCTCGCCAGCAATCCGCGCCTGGTCTCGTGGCAGTACGCGGCGATGACGATATTGCTGGGCCGCCACGGCATGCCGGCCTTCGGCGGAGTTCCGGATGTCGAACCAGCAGTAGCGAAGATGGCGGGTGCTTTGACGGACGAACAGATCGCCGCTGTCGTGAACTACGTGCGTACGCACTTCGGCAATGACTTCAAGGACAAGGCCACTGTCAAAGAGGTGAATGCCTTGCCGCATCCCGGCGGCAAGGGTACCGGCCACGCCGGCTGACCACGGCGCGGCGGAATTTCGCGAAAATCCCTCGCGTTCAGAATTTCTCGTCGGGCCGCAAGTAGCGCCACTTGCCCACCGGCAACCCACCCAGCGGCACATTGCCGCTGCGTACCCGCTTCAACGCCGTGACGAACAACCCGACCATCTCGCACATGCGCCGGATCTGCCGCTTGCGGCCCTGGCGCAGTACGAAGCGCAGCTGGTGTTCGTTCTGCCACGACACCTGCGCAGGTTTGAGCTGCACGCCATCGAGTCGCAGTCCGTACTGCAGTTGTTTCATGCCCGTGGTTGAAAGATTGCCTTCCACGCGCACGAGGTATTCCTTCTCGACCGAGGAATCCTCGCCGATGAGCTGCTTGGCGACGCGCCCATCCTGGGTGAGCACCAGCAGCCCGGTGGAGTCGATGTCCAGCCTTCCGGCGGGCGCGAGCCCGAGCAGTTGTTCCTGCCGGAACTGGATCGGCGAAGGATCCGCGGCCCAGCGGTTCTCGGGGCGGATCAGCACGATGGCCGGTTCGTATCCATCTTCGGCCTGTCCGGAGACATAGCCCACCGGCTTGTGCAGCAGGATGGTCACCTGTCCGCTCTGGTGATCGCGCGCCGCCGGATCGATCTCGATGCGGGCATCGAGTGAAACGCGTACGCCGAGCGTATCGACGACCTGGCCATCCACCTTCACCCAGCCGCTGGTGATCCAGCGCTCGGCTTCGCGCCGTGAGCACAGGCCGAGTTCGCCCATGCGCTTGGAGAGGCGCGGGTTCTCCGCATTTTCAGGGGATGCAGGTGGCTTGGGCATGGTCGATCTATGCGGGGCGATGCAGTTCGTACTGGCAGATGTTCACGCTGGCCGCGACGTTCAGTGAGTCGATTGCGCTGGTGCCGGCGATGGTGAAGGCCTCGGTGTTCAGGCCGGCGAGTGCTTCGCGCGGCAGGCCGCGCGCTTCGTTGCCGTACAGGTAGCAATCGAACTCGCGGAAGGCAGGTGTCGTGATCGGCTGGCCGTGCAGGTCGAGGCAGGCGAGTCGTGCATGGCGCGCAGCGACGGCATCGAGCGGCACGTCGATCTCCACCGGCACATGGAAGATGGCGCCCATGCTGGCGCGAACCACCTTGCCATTGTGCAGGTCGACGCTATCGGGGCTCAGCAGGCAGCGGAATTTCCCGAACCATGCAAGTGTGCGCAGGATGGTGCCGAGGTTGCCCGGGTCCTGGATCTCGTGCAGGTAGATCGCGCGTTCGCCCGCCTGCGGCTCGGGCGCCTGCAATAGCGGTACGACTGCCGCGATACCTTGCGGCGAGCGCGTCTCGCTGATCTGCGCCATGTGCCGCGCATTGATCACGTGCACCGGCAGGTCGCTCGAGGGGCGCTCGTACTCATGCGTGCAATAGATTTCGCTGGTCCGCAGGCGCGCATCGAGCCGCGCGGCCTTCTGCAGCTCCTGCACCAGGTGCTCGCCTTCGAGCAGGAAGAAGCCTTCCTCCTCGCGGAATTTCTTCTGGTGCAGCTTCTTGATGTCTTCGAACTTCATGCGAGGCTCCGCGCCACGGCTTCGGCCACGCGGATGCCATCCACTCCTGCAGAAAGGATGCCGCCTGCATAGCCCGCGCCTTCGCCGCAAGGATAAAGCCCGCGCACGTTCAGGCTCTGCAGGGATTCGCCATCGCGCGTGATGCGTGCTGGCGATGAAGTGCGGCTCTCCACGCCGGTGAGCATGGCATCGGCGCGATCGAAGCCGCGGATCTGCTTGCCGAATTCGGGCAGCGCTTCGCGCATGGCCTCGATGGCGTAGGCGGGCAATGCCGGCGCGAGGTCGGTGAGCTTCACGCCCGGTGTGTACGAAGGGATGACTTCACCCAGTTGCGTCGAAGCCGTGCCGCGCAGGAAATCGCCGACGAGTTGCCCGGGTGCGCTGTAGTCGTTGCCACCCAGCACGTAGGCCTTCGATTCCAGCTCTTCCTGCAACGCCACGCCTGCCAGCGGACCACCGGGAAAATCCTGCTCCGGATTGATGGCTACCACGATGCCCGCATTGGCATTGCGCTCGTTGCGCGAATACTGGCTCATGCCGTTGGTGACCACGCGGCCTGGTTCGGAAGTCGCCGCCACCACCGTGCCACCCGGGCACATGCAGAAGCTGTACACCGCGCGGCCGTTGCGGGCGTGATGGACGAGCTTGTAATCGGCGGCGCCCAGTTGCGGATGACCAGCGAAGCGCCCGAAGCGCGCAGTGTCGATCATCCCCTGCGGATGTTCGATGCGAAAGCCGATGGCGAAGGGCTTGGCTTCCATGAACACACCGCGCTGCTCGAGCATGCGCAGCGTGTCGCGCGAGCTGTGCCCGAGCGCCAGCACCACATGGCGACTGTGCAGCGTCTCGCCATTGGCGAGCACCGCGCCTTCAACCTGGCCGTTTTCGATGACCAGGTCGGTGACCTTCGATTCGAACCGCACCTCGCCGCCGAGCGAAATGATCTCCTCGCGCATCCTCGCCACCACGCCGGCCAGCCGGAACGTGCCGATGTGCGGCTTGCTGAGATAGAGGATTTCCCTGGGTGCGCCGGCGCGCACGAACTCGCGCATCACCTTGCGGCCGTAGAACTTCGGATCCTTGATCTGGCTGTAGAGCTTGCCGTCGGAGAACAGGCCCGCGCCGCCTTCGCCGAACTGCACATTGGATTCCGGCGTCAACGTGTTCTGCCGCCACAGCGCCCAGGTGTCCTTGGTGCGCCGGCGCACGTCGCGGCCACGCTCCAGCACGATGGGCCTGAAACCCATCTGCGCCAGCAGCAATGCGGCGAACAGGCCGCAGGGCCCGAAGCCCACCACCAGCGGCCGCTCCTTGAGCATCGCCGGCGCCTGCGCCACGGGATGATAGGAAGTATCCGGTGCCACGCTGATATGCCGATCCCCGGCAAAACGCTGCAGCACCGCTGCCTCATCGCGCACGGTCACGTCGACGATGCAGCTGAAGGTGATGTGGCTTTTCTTGCGCGCGTCGTAGCTGCGCTTGAACAGGCTGAAATCGAGCAGCGCCGACTCGGGCAGGGCGAGCCGCTGCAAGACGGCCAGCCGCAACGCTTCGGGCGCGTAGTCGAGCGGCAAGGGCAATTCGCCGATGCGGATCACGAGCATCCTGGCCGGTATATCCGGCAGAGGTAGTAGAATTGCCGCCATTCTACCGTGTGGTGTGTGCGCGAATGGCCCGATCGAAAAGCTCCGCCAGCTGGCTGTCGCGCCACCTCAGCGATCCCTTCGTCAAGCAGGCGCAGAAGGATGGCTACCGCTCCCGCTCCGCGTACAAGCTGATCGAGCTCAACGACAAGGACAAGCTGATCCGCCCCGGCATGCGCATCCTCGACCTGGGCTCGGCGCCGGGCGGCTGGTCGCAGGTGGCCGGCAAGATCATCGGTGACAAGGGCCGCATCCTCGCCACCGACATCCTGCCCATGGATGCGCTGAAGAACGTCGATTTCATCCAGGGCGATTTCACCGAAGAGGCCATCGTGCAGCAGCTGCTCGACTGGCTGGGCGGCGGCAAGTTCGACCTCATCGTCTCGGACATCGCACCCAACATCACCGGCATCGACGTGGCCGACCAGGCCACCTCCATCTATTTCCTCGAGCTCGCGCTCGACACGGTGTGCAAGACGCTGAAACCCGGGGCCACCTTCGCCGCCAAGATGTTCCAGGGCGCCGGTTCCGACCAGTATGTAAAGGAGCTGCGCAAGCACTTCGACAAGGTGCTGATCCGCAAGCCCGCCGCCTCGCGCAAGGAATCGCGCGAGGTGTATCTCGTTGCGAAGGGGTTCAAGGGCCAGTAGCGGCCCTGTATATTCGCGCGACCTACGGAGATGCCTGTGACTGATACGCCAGCCGATACGCCATCGTTCCCCGACCGCCTCAGCGTCGATCCTGCCAGCCGCTACCACGATGCGAAGCTGCTCGAGCGCAATGTCGGCATCCGCTTCAATGGCGCCGAGCGCACCAATGTCGAGGAATACTGCATCTCCGAAGGCTGGATCCGCGCCTCCGTGGGCAAGACCCTCGATCGTCGCGGCAAGCCGCTGACGGTCACGCTCAAGGGCAGGGTCGAACCCTTCTTCAAGGATTGAAGGCAGGGCTGCCTTGCAGCTCGCACCCGGACTCGGCGGCTGGCCCGCGCTGGCGCTCGCAGGCCTCAGTTTCCTCACTTCATTGATCACCGCCACCTTTTCACTGGGTGGTGGCTCGCTGCTGATCGCGGCGATGACATTGCTGATGCCGCCGGCCGTGGTGATCCCCGTGCATGGCTGCATACAGATCGGCAGCAACGCCGGGCGCGCGTGGGTGATGCGCGCCTTCATCCAGTGGAATTTCATCCTGTGGGTGACGTTGGGCGCGGTGATCGGCTCCGTCGTTGGCGGCAGTTTCGCGAATGTGCTGCCGGAGAAATGGTTCGCCGCGGCGATTGGTTTCTTCGTGCTGGTGACGACGTGGCTGCCGCAGAGTCCGAGGCTGGCGGACAACCGCGTCGTGCAGTTCGTCGGTGGGGCGGTGGTTTCGGCGGTGGGCATGGTGGTGGGTGCGGCGGGTCCGCTGGTCGCGGCATTCGTGCGCGGCATACCGGATCGACGGCAGCTGGTCGCCACGCACGCCACGCTCAATACCTTCCAGCATGTGTTCAAGGTCATCGTGTTCATGGCGATGGGTTTCGCCTTCCACGAGTACCTGCTGCTGATCCTGGTGATGGTGGTTGCAGGATTCGCCGGCACCGCGGTGGGCAGCCGCATGCTCACGCGCGTGCCAGAGGCTGTTTTCCGGCTGGTGTTCCGCGTACTGCTCAGCCTCGTTGCACTGGAGTTGATCCGCCGCGCCTTCACCTGAAGGTGCGCACGAAGCGCTCGCGCAGCGATTGTCGGAGCGATCCGACGCCGCATGAGGCCCGGTGGGGCTGAACGAATCCGCGACCGCGGCGGAAGATGGCACCCACGACTTCAAGAGGGATTGCCATCATGAACACCAGGGGAATACCCATATTGATGAGCGGCGCGGTCTTCGCGCTGCTGGTGGCCTGCCACAACTCCGCCAGCGATGTGGCGCAGACCACCGCGCAAACGGCAGCGTCCGAGCCTGCGGCAAAGACTCCGCACGAGGTCTGCCATGACGAGACCACCACGGAAGACAAGCCCGTGAAGGACAAGGACCGCGTGCTGGGCACCGTGGCCGGGGCCCTGGTCGGCGGCGTCGTCGGCCACGAGGTCGGTGGCAAGGGCGTCGCCACGATCGGCGGTGCCGCTGCCGGCGGCTACGCGGGCAACCGCGTGCAGAAGAGCGTGCAGGACAACGCGACGCAGACGACGACGAAGCGCGTCTGCCACACCGTTTACGACTGAGGAATAGCGGCCATGGCGGGCACCACTCGCCATGGCCGTCAGGCGGATGTCGTTCGCGAACCATGGCGTCACCCGTGCCGGCGCATCTGCCGCGCTCCTCGGTGCCGGCGCGTCGCTGGGGACCGCGCTGGTGCTGCACGATTCGCTGGATCAGCGTCGCCGTGAAGTCGCCACGCTGCGTCTGCTGGGCTTCGATTCGCGCGCAGTAGCCGCCTCTGTGCTGATGGAGGGGTTATGCCTGTCCGTCCTCGGTTCGCTGCTCGGCGTGGCACTGGCGTGGCTGTGGCTCGACGGCACGCTGGTCAACGGTGCGTGGAGCATCTTCCGCATCACCGTTGACCTTCAGCTGCTTTGTGTGGCGGTCATCTGGGGTGCAGGCATAGCGCTCGCCGGCAGCATGCCGCTCATCCTGGGCACGTTGCGGCAGACCGCGCTCGATGCGATACACGATCTGTTCATCGCGCTAGCGCGGGTCGCTACGCGGTCTGCTGCCTGATTGATCCGGCGGTGCTGGTCTCAGCGTTCCGTGCGACCACCGGTCAGCAGCGCCTTAGGAAGGTTCGCATAGTAGCTGTCGAGTGCCGGCAGGTTGGCGTCCCGCACGGCCTGCTCCACGGCATTCTCACTGCAGTTGTGCTCGAACCAGATTTCGTAGCCTGCCGGGTGCGAACTGATGCTGCATACGTCCTCTGCAGCCTTGCGGATACGGAAGAAAAGTTCCTTCGCTGACTTGTCATCGGTGACCTGTGTCGCGTCGTAGTGCACGGCCTCGGATCGAATCGAAAGCACGTCCGGGTCGCTGCTATCCCGCGGTGCTGCCGTCGCGGCACCCGCGATGCCCAATGCGGTGGTTGCAAGCAGAGCCAGTGTGGAATGCGGTTTCATGTCGAGCTCCTCGTGGTTGTTCACCATGTTGGACAGCCGTCATTGACGAGGTTCCCGCAGTTGCACCGACAACGAAGTGTTCCTACATTTCATCCGGCATCCTGCCTACAGGTCGGCCCATAGCCACGGCGCCGGATCGCGGTTTGCATTGCCCGGTACGCAGGCGGCAGACTTCGCTGAAAGAACAGGGGAGTTCGCATGGCAGACGTATCACCCGCGCGCATCATGCAGATCGCCAGCGGCCACTGGCCCGCACGTACCTTGCAGGTCGCAGTGAAGCTGGGCCTGTTCACGGTGCTGAGCAAGGGCGGCATGACCGCCGGGCAGATCCGTGTCGCGCTCGGCCTGCATCCACGTGCGGTGCCTGATTTTCCCGACGCACTGGTTGCGTTGAAACTTCTCGAGCGCGATGGAGAAGGGGCGGCGGCGGTTTATCGCAACACCGCCGAGACGGCCACCTTCGTCGATCGCGCGAGTCCCGCCTACATGGGCGGCATCATCGAGATGTCGCACGACCGCCTGTATCCGTTCTGGGGCGACCTCATCGAGGCACTGCGCACCGGCGAGCCGCAGAACGAACTGAAGCGCACCGGCAAGTCGCTGTTCGACCAGCTCTACACCGATCCCGCGCGCCTCGAACAATTCCTGGCGGCGATGAGCGGTGCATCCACGGGCAATTTCATCGCGCTCGCCGGCCGGTTCGATTTCTCGCGCTACCAGGCCCTGTGCGATGTCGGTGGTGCCGAAGGCATGCTGTCGATGATGGTGGCGCGTGCGCATCCGCACCTGCGTTGCGTGAGCGCGGACCTGCCAGTGGTCGAACCCATCGCGCGCAGGAAGATCGCGGCGCTGGGGTTTGCGGATCGCGTCGCAACCGCGGCCGTGGATTTCCTGAAAGATGATTTGCCACGCGCCGATGTGATCACCATGGGCATGGTGTTGCACGACTGGAACCTCGCGGTGAAGAAGATGCTGGTCGCCAAGGCGTACGCCGCGCTGCCGCCCGGCGGTGCATTCATCGTGGTCGAGCAGCTGATCGACGACGCGCGGCGCGAGAACGTGCTCGGGTTGATGATGTCGCTGAACATGCTGGTGGAGACCGGCGATGGCTTCGACTACACATTCCGGGATTTCTCCGGATGGTGCGGCGAGGCCGGGTTCAGTCGCTGCGAGGTGTTGCCGCTGGCGGGTACTGCAAGCGCTGCGATTGCTTACAAGTAAAGCCATGCGTCTATCAATAGCCGCAAGCTCGTGACCGATTGATCAATGCGCAGCCGGCAGCCACGCCGTGACGGCCTGCTCCCACAGGTCATCCGTCAGTTGCCGCCGATGCGTGCCATCCGCGCGCATCACCACCAGCTCGCCGTTCGACTGGATGTCGTTGCTCGGCAGCCGGGTCTCATCCTTCCATCCTGAATCCGTGGCCGTGAAGATGATGAGCCTGCCGTCGGGCGACCACGCACCATGCGCATCGTTGCCGTGGTCGTGCGTCAGCTGCCGCAGGCCCGATCCATCCGGCTTGATGGAATACATCTCGAAATCCCCGCTGCGCATGCTGGTGAACAGGATGCGGTCGCCCCGCGGCGACCAGGCGGGGAAGTTGTCGGCCTCGTGCGTGATCGCGGTGATCTGCCCGGTGTCGAGCGACAGGATGCGCAATCCCGGTTCCTTGCCGAGCATGCGGAACACCAGCTGTTTTCCATCTGGCGCGAAGCTGGGATAGCCGCTGCCTGAATCGCCGTGCGTCAGCAATTGCAGCCCCGAACCATCCGCGTTCACGCGCGCGAGCTGCGCCGGAGTCACCGGATTGCGCGAACCATAGCGACCCAGCGTGAACACGATGGATTGGCCATCGGGCGACCACACCGGGAAGACGATGCCGGTGGCCGGATCCTTCGTGTCGTACAGCGTGTGGCGATCGCTGCCGTCCGCGTTCATCACCTGCAGCAGCGGCGTGCCTTCGAACGGCGGTGCGAAGAGGATCTTGCGCCCATCCGGTGACCAGGACTGCGTGCGCGTGGCGCGATAGAAGTCGAACTCGCGATCCACCGGACCGATGGGTTCGATGGCCCTGCCATCGGGGATCTCGCCCCATTCGCCGCGTGCATACACCACGCGCTTGCCGTCCGCTGACCACGCCGGCGACCAGATGCGCGTCGCGTCGGGGCCGGTCGCACCACTGGTATCCGCCAGCATCATCCTGCCGTTGTCGGAGGCGAGGTAGTGCACCGTGGTGCCGATGAATTGCGGCGACCACTTGCGTGCAGGGCTGCTGGTCAGCTCATCGCGCCTGCTGCCATCGACATCGACCGCGACGATCTGCCCGCGCTCGTCATAGAACACGATGCGTTTGCCATCGGCGGACCATTTCGGGCTGCCGGCGTAGCCATCTGGTTCGGTGAGTCGGCGCAGGTTGCTGCCATCGGGATGCACGATGTACAGCGCCGTGGACTGCACCATCTCCCAGCCGCAACAGCCGCTGCCTTCCGGTGGCGGCTTGTCGGGGCCGCTGCGCCGGTGCGGCATGTCGCGATCCGCGCTGAAGGCAAGCCATCTGCCATCCGGTGACCAGCTGGGGCGGAAATGTCCGCCTGCATCGCGGGTCACGCGCGCATATTTCCTGCGCGCGAGATCGAGCAGCCAGATGTTCGCGGCGCCGCCAGCGCGCGTGGACACGAAGGCGAGCCGGGTGCCATCCGGTGACAGCGCGCCCTGGTCATCGAAGGCGCTGCTGTCCGTGAGTCGCTCGAGGGTCGAGCCGTCCGGATGCACACGATAGATGTCCGCTGATCCTGCGCGGTCGGAGGTGAAGACGATCCACTGGCCGTCATCGGAAAAAGAAGGATTGAAGTCCCGTCCCGCCGAGGGCAGGAAGGGCATTTCGTGCTGGCCGTCCGCATCGGCGAGGTAAAGGCCGATGTGGCGTGGCCCGCCGCCCTGGAACACGATCCGGCTGTGCCCGGGATCGGCGGCATGCGCGCCAAGCGCAAGCAGGGCCCAGCACGGTATTGCCATAAGCAGGCGGATCGACATGGATGCTCGCACTTCCGTTGGTTGCGCGATTGGAGCTGCCACCGCCACGGTAGTTCACTGCAGTCGCCAAGCGAAGAGTTGGTCGCGCGCCGGTTTGTTGCCTGAAACCCGCGGCTTGGCGCAGACTTCGCCAGACTCGGGGATCAGCAAGGGCAACGGGCAATATGCGTCGCAAATCCAATTCTTCTGTTCAGCTCGCTCTGGCCGCGCTGGTCATCGCGCTGGTTCCGGCTGCAGCCGTCCTTGCGGAAGATGCCCCGAGCGCGGCCCCGCAGGGCACGCCCCTCACCAACAAGGACGGCACCCCGCTGCAGACCCTGGACGATGTGGTCGTCACCGGCAAACTGAATTCATTGAGCGGCATCCGCAAGGCGATGGTCGATGCCCAGGATCGTTTCTACAACCGCTGGAACGAGCTCAACAAGGACCCGCAGTGGAACGTGACCTGCGAGAACATCGCGCCCACCGGCACGCGCCTCACCAAGCGCGTTTGCGATCCACAGAAGATCGCCGATGAACAGCACGACCAGGCCATGTACCTGCTGGGCATGGGCGGCAACGTCCGCTTCACTTCGGCCGAAGAGATGCGGCGCGTGGTGAACCCCGAGCTCAAGGAGCGCATGCTCAAGATGGTGAAGGCCGATCCCGAGCTGATGACCGCGCTGCTCGAACACGCCAAGCTGGTGCAGATCTACCAGGACACCCGCAAGAAGAAATTCACCGGGCACCTGTTCGTCAACGACTGATCCTCACCTCCGACCAGCGCAGCGCCGCCACCGGCGCTTCGGTTATCTTTGTCCGCATGCCGATCTACGACTACCAGTGCAAGAGCTGCGGGCAGCGCTTCGAGCAGCTCGTCAAGGCCGGCGAAACGCCGGACTGTCCCGCCTGCGGCGTCAACCGCGTGGAGCGGTTCTTCCCCAGTTCGGCTGCCGTGAGTACGCGGCGCACGCGTGAACGCGCGCTGGTCGGCGCGCGCCGCAAGGCCGGTGCCGAGAAGCGCGACAAGGACCACGCGCACAGCGAATACCTGGCGAAGGAAATGAAGGATCACGGCTGACGATGGCCAGTGAACGAGCCGGCACGGTGCCGTTCCAGGCGCATGTCGAGCTGTTGCAGGAGTTCCTGGGCCATCGCGACGCGCTGGTCGAGCGCATCCAGGCGGTGTTGAACGCGCAGGGCAGGCCGGCGTACTACCTGCAGGATCGCGCGCAGCTGTCACGGGCCTTCGAGGATTGCTTCTTCACCTTGCCGGCACTGTCCGGCGAAGCGCCGCAGCTGCGCGGCCAGTTGCAGCAGGCGCATTGGGCGAGCGGCTTCAGGCCGCGGATCATGCCCGGCATCCCCAATGACATGTTCGATCCGGCGGACATGATGGTGCGTGCGTTTCGTTTGTGGAGCGATACGCGCTGGCCGGGCCGCAACGGGCGGCTGCGTTACGCACAGGCGCTGTTCAATCTTTACGTAGTGCGTTGCCTGACGCTGCTGGACATGCGGCTGTGTGATGAAGGCGCCGCCGAGGCCAGCGCGCGTCTCGCGCAGGTGCAGGCCCTGCTCGATGCATTGTGGAAGACATCGCCGGCCGACCAACCGGTGCTGGTGCGTGATGCGCGCTGGCTCGTTCCGGTGGCGCAGAGCCCGACCACCGATGATCTCGGGGCCTATTTCGAGGCCGCCGGAAAGATCGCGACCTGCCTGCCGGAAGCGGACCGCATCGAGATCCACCGGGCCAGCGTGCTGATGGCTGGCGGGCACCTGCGTTCGCAGCTGCGCCACTTCAACATGCAGGGCACGGCGATCGATGATCCCGCCCTGGTGTTGAGTACGCGCGGTTCCAATGCACTGGATTTCGCGATGACCATCCAGGGGCTGGTGACGCTGCTGAAAGCCTATGAAGGCGCCATCGGTGCCGGCGACGGCGGGCGCAGGACTGCGCTTGCCGCCGTGATCGGCCAGGGCATTTCGGTGGATCCGCAGCTGTTCGTGAATCGCGTGGACCTGCTGGCCGCGTACAGCATGATCGAGCATCTGTTCGTCGCAGCCGATGCAACCGGCCGCGTCGCCTGGACCCGCACGGGCGAACGGCATGTGCGGCTGGTGCATGAATATGCCGCGCTGGTCGCTCGCCTGGCAAAACCCCTGCATGAAGATTGCCTGCGCGCGAGACCGGTCCGCGGCAGTTACTCTCCTTATGGGGTGATGTACGGGTTCTCGTCCAATCTCATGGAACACATGGTGATGAAGACGCTGCAGCCGGATGCGGAGATCCGCTTCAGCCTCGAGGATGTCTTCACCGATGGCGGCGCGGACAAGCTCGCCTGGGTAAGCGGCTGGCGCAAGCTGCCGCATATCAATGCCGAAGTGCTGAAGCTGTACGAATACCCGCAGCAGTTCGCGGAGGATGTCTTTGCGCGTGTCGAGCAGGCGTTGCGCGACGCTGCTTCCCGCGATGCAGGTTCCAGCGTGCGTACCGGTCGCCTGCATGTCGCGACGTCTGGTGATGCGCAGGCTGCTGCGCCGACCGGAGTTGCACAGCTGCCAGTCGAGTACGTGCGGTCGTCGGATCGGCAACTCATCGCCGCACACCAGGCGCAGCCAGTGGATGAAGCCAGGTTGCTTACCGATCGGCGCGAGGGCATGTTCGCGGTGAGCTACCAGGTGGCCGGTGGCTGGGTCGGCATCACCAAGGATTTCCTCACCGGAATTCTCGGCACGGGGCAGGATGCGCGCATCGTGCTCCCGGCCGCGCCCGCCGCCGTGTTGCGCCTGATGTACCAGGATCTCATCGTTGCCTGAGGAGGGACCGTGTTGCGCCAGTTACCGATTGCATGCGTGGTGTCGTTGCTGCTCGCCGGTTGTGGAACGAAGGTCGCGGCCCCGCCCGACCTCAGTGGCTTGTGGACCCTCGATGCCCATGGCAAGGCCGGCGCCGCGCTCAATGGCGTGGGTGATTTCGAGAAGACCGCGCCGTATACACCCGAGGCACGCAGCAAGCGCGCCGACTATCACTCACTGGTCGATGCCACGGGCGATTCGCCGGGTGCGCATTGCGTTCCTTCCGGCATGCCGGCTTCCATCTTCCTGGGTGGTGGCTACCCGGTGGAGTTCGTGCAACGGCCGGAGCAGCTGACCATCATCTACGAGACGCACAATGAAGTGCGGCGCGTGTTCCTGGATGGCCGCAAGATCGATCCGCGCGACGTGCTGCCGAGTCGTGGCGGAATTTCCACCGGGCACTGGGAAGGCAACACGCTGGTGGTGGAAACCACCGGCCTCGAGGAAAGCATCGACCAGGCCACCGCGCACAGCGAGAACGCGCGCCTCGTCGAGCGCTACACGCCGCACACCGAGGATGGCCTGCGCCGGTTGCATGTGGAGGTCACCATCAACGATCCGCAGTTCTACACGCAACCGACCACGCTGACGCGCGAGTACACGCAGCTGCAGGGTGGCCGCATGCTCGACTACGACTGCACCGAGCAGGATTGGGAAGACCACCTGCAGGCATTGCGCGACCAGCAGCAGAAGCAGCAGAAGCAGCAGAAGAAAAAGTAGCGCCTGCCGGTGAGCGCCTGGGCCGATGCCTGGCGTTGCCTGCTCAGGTCGCCTTGGCCGAGATCGCACCCAGTTCCTCGAGATCGAGGTCGCGCTCCAGTTCGTGCAGCACGCGGTCATCGATCTGTCCCGCACGATGCAGGCGCAGCAGTTCCGCGCGTGCGGCCGCGACGGCTTCGAGCACCAGGTCGAAGTGCGCCTGCAGCCGCGGCTGGTACTGATCTTCGTTGCCGGCGTAGTCCTCCGAGATCGTGGCGCGGCGACGATAACGTTCCAGCAGCTGTGGATGGATCAGCGTGCCATCCGGTGCATAGGCGCGCGCTTCCACTACCTTGACCTGTGCCTGCGCCATGGCAGCCTCGGCCTGCGACATGCCCAGCGGCGCAACGCGCGAGCCGGCTTCGGGTGGCCGCAGCCAGCGGATCACGAAGCCCAGCGTCGTGCCCTGGATGAGCACCGTCACCAGGATCACCGCGAACGCTGCGATCAGCAGGAAATCGCGACCCGGGATTCCTTCCGGCAGGCTCAGCGCCACGGCCAGCGTCACCACGCCGCGCATGCCTGCCCAGCTGAGTACCGTCGATGCGCGCCAGCCCATGGTCTCGAAGCGCCGCCAACCGCAGCGCCGGCGCAGCGCGATGAGTCCATCGCAGAAGAAGATCCATGCGAACCGCGCCAGCGTCAGCGCCAGCAGTATCCACAATACCGGCACGGCCATGTGCTGGAGAACGTTGGCGATGCCACCGGCGCGCGCGATGACATCGCGCATGGATGAGCCGATCAGCATGAACACACTGGCTTCGAGCAGGAAGATCATCACCGTCCAGAACGAAGTGCCGCGCAGGCGGACTGCGGCCGAGAACACCACATGCTGGTACCAGCCACAGATGAGGCCGCATACCACCGTGGCGATGACGCCCGAGACATGCAGCATTTCCGCGGGAATATAGGCGGCCCAGCACAGCAGCATGGAAGAGGCGACCACGAGGTATTCGTCGCGCAGCCGCTTCACCAGGAATATCCACAACGCCGCGATCGCCGCGCCCACGGCCGCACCGCCGAGTGCCAGCAACAGGAAACTGCCCAGCGCCTGCGCGGTGCTGAACATGCCCGTCACCGAGGCAGCCACGGCGAAGCGGAACAGCACGAGACCGGTGGCATCGTTCAGCAGGCTCTCGCCTTCCAGCAGGATGGAAAGTCTCTGCGGCAGATGCACCCGCTGCAGCACGGCCCGCGCCGATACCGCATCCGGTGGCGACACGATGGCACCCAGCGCCGCGCACACCGCCCATGGCAGCGAGGGCACCAGCGCATGCGTCACCAGGGCGACCACCAGGGTGGTGAATATCACCGCGCCGATGGCCAGCGACAGGATGCCGATGAGATGGCGATGCAGGTGGCGCAGCGGGATGAACCAGGCGCCATCCATCAGCAGTGGTGGCAGGAAGATGACCAGCACCAGCGCGGGATCCAGCTTGACGGCCGGCGCTCCGGGGATGAACGCGAGTGCGGCGCCACCGACGATGAGTGCCACCGCGGGTGGCAGGTTCAGGCGGTGCGCCAGGTAGTGAAGGGCGATCACCGTGAGCAGCATCGCGATCACCAGCTCAAACAGATCCACTGCGTTCATCCATCCACTCCGGCTTTGAACATCGAGCCTATCGCATGGAGTCTATGACGTATGAGCAGCTGCTGGTCGAACAGCATGTGCTTCGGCAAAGAACCGAGCGGTTCGATGCGGTTCTTCATGACCACGTCGTGCACGCGATGGCCTCGTAACGTTAACGTTATCGTTTACATCTTTTGATCGATTTGTACGGAACGATGCCCGCAGACCCGATGGTATCGTCGCGACCGCCGTGCAGCAGGGAGCCGGCGAACTAAAAAAATTCCGTTCGTTCTCGGAGGGTCTCTTGATGAAGGTCTCTACAGCTACCGCAGGCGCGGTGCGTCGGCGCGTTGCCGCGAACTTCCTGGCAGAAGTCGCAGCCGCTGCGCTCATCTCCAGCAGCATCATCACGTCCAGCGCGATGGCGGCCGAACCCGCTGCCGCAGCGCCGGAACAACAACTGGAGGAGGTGACCGTCACCGGTTCGCGCATCACGCGCCGTGACACCGAAACCACCAGTCCACTGATCACCGTCGACAAGGAAGTGCTCGAGAAGAGCGCCTACGTTTCCATCGAACAGACGCTGAACCAGCTGCCTGAATTCATGGCTGGCGGCGCGCTGCTCAGTTCCGGCGCGGTCACGGGCCTTACTGCCGCGGGCGACGTCGCCGGCGGTGCCGGTACCGGCAACATGTTCGATACGGCGCGCGGCGTGGACAACGCGCGCGTCGGCCAGTTCACGCCCGGTGCGGCCACGGTCAACCTGCGTGGCCTCGGTCCGAACCGCTCGCTGACGCTGATCGACGGGCGTCGCGGCGTTCCCACCAACGCTTCGGGCGCCATCGACCTCAATACGGTGCCGCAGATCGCCATCGGCAACATCGAGGTCATCACCGGTGGTGCCTCGTCGGTGTACGGCGCGGATGCCATCGCCGGCGTCACCAACATCAAGTTGCGCAACAACTTCAACGGCCTCGAAGTGCGTACGCGCGGTGGCGTCAACGAAGCGGGTGGTGACGGCAAGGAGTGGCAGTTCTCCACCATCGTCGGCACCAGCCTCGGCAGCAAGGGCCATGCGATGGTGGCCATGGATTACAGCAAGCGCGAAGTCGCTTACTGGAAGAACCGCGATTACCTGGTCGAGCTGATGAAGTCGCCGCTGTCGAACGCGGCCGACTACATCTTCCAGTGGTATCCGGGCTATGCGCCAGGTGGCGCGCCCACGGGCAACCCGACCTGCGCCGCTGCGACCTGCACGACCACGAGCCTTGCGGCTGCGGCCGGCGGCGGCAGCAACAACGTGTTCAATGGTGCGTGGGCGGGCAACGCACCGCTGCAGACGGCCATCAATTCGGTGTTCAGTGACCGCACCTGCGGCGCGCTCAACTGCGTCACCAACGCAGGGCAGGGTACGTACTATTTCAATGGCGACGGCACGCTGTTCACCACCACCAGCAATGCCACCATCGGTTCCGGGGCGACTGCCGTGACCAACCGCTATGGCCCGCAGAGCTTCACGGGCATTGCCAACGGTACGCCTGCGCATCCTGATGAAGTGACCTGCCCCTACACCGCGGGCTTCGTCAACGTGATGCCCGGCTTCCAGACAGCGTGCAACCCGCAGCTCAGCCGCATCGATTACGGTCGCCGCCTGACCAGCCCCCGCGATGGCTACACGCTGCTCGGCAACAGTGAATACGAGATCAACGACTACGTCACTGCGTACTCGACCATCACCTTCGCCCACTCCAACACCGAAACGCGTCGCGAGCCTTCACCGGCCAGCGGCAACTGGGGTGTGGCGATTCCGTATCACTCGAACCCGACTGAAATCTACCTGCCCTCGGTGGTGCAGAACACGAGCGGCGGACTGGCAATCGGCGCGACGCTGCCCGAGTTCCGCGTGGGCGGCAAGCGTGGCACCAACTGCCCCGATGTGGGCGGTTGCACCATGGCGCAGGCCTTCCCGGTTCCTGCCGAGATGCGCACGCTGCTCGACTCACGTCCCGATGTCACGCTCAACAACGCCGGTTCGCCGTTCAACGGCATGAGCGTGTGCGAACAGCGCTACCAGGACGTCAACGCCGCGGCCGGTCGCCAGACCGCGCAGCGCACGACGACCGCCGGCACGCCGTACACCGTGGCGATGGATCCGAACACCGGCGACACCTACAAGGTCTGCGGCCCGAACTCCGCGTGGCGCTTCGCCAACCAGCTCACCTACCTGCCACCGCGCGGTACGTTCAACACGCAGACCGACTACCAGCTGTTCGCCGGCCTCAAGGGCAGCCTGGGCGTGCACGACTGGACCTGGGATGCGTACATCTCGGAAGGTGAATCGCGCACGCTCACCGAATACGTGGGCTACGTGTCGGCGCAGGATTACAACGCCATCATGACCGCGCCGAACTACGGCAAGGGCCTGACGGTGAACAGCAGCGTGTCGAACAAGACTTTCACCTGCACCAGCGGCCTCGATCCCTTCAAGCAGGCAGCGGGCACGCTGGCGGTTTCGGCGGATTGCATCAGCGCGCTCACCTCCAACCAGGCCGACAAGCAGTCGATGCAGCAGTACGAGTCGCAGCTGAACCTGCAGGGCGGCCTGTTCATGCTGCCCGCTGGTGAAGTTCGCTCGGCCGTCGGCGTCAGCTGGCGCAAGAGCAACTACCTGTACACGCCGGATTCGCTGCGCGAGCCCGAGGCCGTGTTCGACGGTCCGATGGGCCAGTTCGGCGTCGCCATCATCGACGGTACGGTTTCAGTGAAGGAAATCTACGGCGAGGCGCTGGTGCCGTTGCTGAAGGGCCTGCCTGGCGTGCAGAACCTGGAACTCGAGCTCGGTTACCGCTACTCGGATTACTCCACCAGCCAGCACGTGCCAACTTACAAGGCGCAGCTGAGCTGGACGCCGGTGACCTGGGCGCGCTTCCGCGGTGGTTACAACCGCGCCGAGCGCACGCCGAACATCGCCGAGCTGTATACGCTGCCGACCACGAGTTCTCAGCTCACCACCGGCGCCGACCCGTGCAGCACCAGCAACGCTGCGACGCTGCCGAAGTCGAACGTGGCGACGAACCCGGATCGTGCGCTGTTGCAGGCCCTGTGCTCCGCCCAGATCAACCTGTACGGCGGCAACAATTCGTCGGTCTACCACACGGCGCCGAACACCTTCATCTCGGCGCCGGCGGTGGTCACGTTCCGCGGCAACCCCAACCTGAAGAGCGAGAAGGGTGATACCTGGACGGCTGGCCTGGTACTGAGCTCGCCGTGGCAGCACCCGCTGCTGGCGCGTACGACCGCCACGCTCGACTGGTACAAGATCCGCATCCGCGATCCGATCGACGTGCTGTCTTCGCAGCTGATCCTCAACTCGTGCTTCAACCAGGACGGCTCGAACCCGGGGTACCTGCTGAACGACCCGAGCGGCAACTGCGCCAAGATCGAACGTGATCCGATCAGCGGCGGTGTCACCGCGACCCGCACGCAGTATGAAAACATCGGCGAGAACAGCGTCGCTGGCGTGGACCTGACGCTGCGCTGGAGCGCCGGCATGGCCGACCTGGGTATGGAAAAACTCTCCGGTCGCCTCACGGCGAACGTGGCCGCGAACTTCCTGACGCAGCAGACCCAGCCGGTGACGGTAGGCGGCGCGCTGCAGGATTACGCCGGCTACCTCGGTGCCTCGAAGCTGCGCACCAACACCACGCTGGGCTACGTGTGGGATTCGAACCGCGTGAACCTGACCTGGCTGTACCACCGCGGTACCAAGGGCCTCGGCGGCGACCTGCGTCCGACCACGATCTTCGCGGGCTATCCGACCGGCAACCAGTTCGACCTGAGCGCGGGCCACCAGTTCAAGAATCTCGACGTGCAGCTCAGCGTCAGCAACCTGCTCGATACCCACCCGGGTGCGGCCGGTTACGCCTACGCCGACGCGACGAATGGCTTCGGCAACGTCGATCCCTACCGCGATCTGGTCGGCCGTCGCTACTCGCTGAGCCTGAGCGCGAAGTTCTGAGCGCAGCGCGCCGCAGGGCGTGACCCCCAGGACTGGGCTCCGTCGGTAAAACCACGGAGCCCTTTTTTTGCGGCAGCCGTTTCTGGCAACAATCGCCGTGGCGCTGGCAGCGAAGCTGCATCAATCGGCATGCACCATCGGGTCGTCGCGCGTAGGACGCCACCTGATGCCGGCGCGGCTGAAGCGCCATCCCCATGCGCGCCGGAATCGGTTATTGATGGCGCATGGCATCGCTGCTTTCACTGGTGGAAACCTCCCTGCACGTGGCGTCCAGTACCTCGCGCCTGGCGAAGATCGACGCACTGGCGCAATGCCTGTCAGGGCTGCCCGCGGACATGGTGGAGATCGCGGTGCTGTACCTGTCGGGCTCCCTGCCGCAGGGACGCATCGGCATTGGTCATCGCGTCGTGCATGCTGGCGCCGCGCAGGAGCCGGCCATCGCGGCGAGCCTCGATATCCGTAGCGTCGATGCGACGCTGCAAGCCATTGCGACGACCGAAGGCGCTGGCTCCGCTGCACGACGCACGACGCTGCTGGCAGGGCTCTTCGCCGCCGCAACCAGCGACGAACAGGATTTCCTGCGCCGCCTGCTCGCCGGCGAACTGCGCCAGGGCGCGCAGGAAGGAATCATGATCGATGCCATCGCGGTCGCCGCGAAGTTGCCGCCGCATGCGGTGCGTCGCGCGGCGATGTACGCGCCGGAGCTCGGCCGGCTTGCAGCGGCGGCGCTCACCAACGGCGCTGCCGGCTTGTCGCAGTTCGAGCTGCATGTCTTCAGTCCGCTGGTGCCGATGCTGGCGCAGACCGCAGTAGATGCAGGCGAAGCACTGCGCGGACTGCCGGCGCCGGTGCAATTCGAGTGGAAGATGGATGGCGCCCGCATCCAGGTGCACAGGCGCGGTGCCGAGGTGCGCATCTACACTCGCGCATTGAATGAAGTGGGCGATGCGCTACCCGAGATCGTGGCTGCCATGCAGGCGCTACCCGTGAGCGAAGTGATACTGGATGGCGAAGCGCTCGGTTACACGGCCGCGGGTCGGCCCCATCCTTTCCAGATCTCCATGCGCCGCTTCGGACGCAAGCTGAATGTGCAGGCACTGCTCGAAGAGCTGCCCATGCGCGCGTTTTTCTTCGATTGCCTGCTGCTGGATGGCACCGTGCTGGTTGATGCACCACTGCAAGAGCGTGTGGCTGCGCTCGTTCGCGCGGTGCCGGCGGAGTTGCGAATCCCCTCTCTCGTCACCGCCGATGAAGACGCAGCCGATGCTTTCTACGACGCGGCACTCGCCGCTGGTCACGAAGGCATGATGGCGAAGTCACTCGCATCCACTTACGAAGCCGGCAACCGCGGCGCCAACTGGTTCAAGATCAAGCGCGCACACACGCTCGACCTCGTGATCCTTGCGGCGGAATGGGGCAGCGGTCGCCGCACCGGCAAGCTCTCGAACCTGCACCTGGGCGCGCTCGATCCCGCGACCGGCGAATACGTGATGCTGGGCAAAACCTTCAAGGGACTCACCGATGCCATGCTCGAGTGGCAGACCCGCGAGTTGCTGGCGCGCGAGACGCGGCGCGATGCGATGACGGTGTACGTGCGTCCCGAGCTCGTCGCCGAGATCGCCTTCAGCGACCTGCAGCAGAGCCCGCGTTATGCCGGTGGGCTTGCGCTGCGGCTGGCGCGCGTCAAGCGCTATCGCGAAGACAAGCGCGTGGAGGAAGCCGACACCATGGAGTCGGTCCGGCGCATCCAGGCGGCGCAGGGTTAGTGGCGCGCCTGTTTCCGGCGGCGTGCACCGACGCTACTTCTTGCCATCTCCCGGCGTGTACGCCGGCATCGGGAATTGCATGACGTTCGTGCCATCGTAGGCGCTGATCTTGCTCACGCCCTGCTTGCGCACTTCGTCGATGCGCAGCACCGAATGCATGGGCAGGTAGGTGCGCTTCACGCCGTCGAACTCGGCCTTCACCTTTTCCTCGGAGGCATCCACCACCACGGTGGAGCGTTCGCCGAATACCAGTTCTTCCACCTCGACGAAGCCCAGCAGCGCGCCGTGCTGCACCTTGCGGGCGTAGATCTCGTAGACCTTGCCCTGGTTGACGAACATTACCTTGAAGATGTGCGTGGACATGCAGCGGCAGGCTAGCACGCGGCCTGTCCGATTTGTCATGGCGGTGTTCACGGCGCGGCGGTCCCGCCATCAAATGCGACATCGCCGACATTCATCTTCGGCGGGGCGCATGGCGAGAACGTCAATGAAATCGTCCAGCGCAAAAACACCATTGCGCTGAAGTACGGCTGCATGGAACCTTACACGCCCTACGACTGCGTGGAACTCCCAGGCGACAACACAGGCGTCCCGCGAAAAAATAGCCGCGCGGCGCACGCTCGGGCACAGGTGCGGGGCTGTAGGACAAGGACGACCGCGCGTAAGGACCACTGCCGCTGTATTGCGACAGGGCGCTGCATAAAACTCTTCCCAGCCACGCAGCCAGGGGAAGTCGCACATGACCGAGCAGATCATCCGCGATAGCGTAAAGACGGACCGCCTTGTACGCGGCCTCGCCGATTACTACTCACGCAGGCTGCGCGGCGTGCAGTGCCCGGATCTGCGGCCACCGGAAGAGCGCGACATCATCGACAGCCGCTACGAGCAGCGCCTGCAGTGCGCGCGCCTGTTCGTGCAGGCCGCCGCGCGCACCTGAGCTGACTACTTCGGCAGCGGATCCGAAGTCGGCCAGAAGCGCGCCGTCGCCACCGGCAGCGGCTTGAAGAACGCATTCACCGCGTGGATTTCCCCGCCCCACACCTTGAAGGCCTCGAAGGTCACCAGTGCATTGCCTTCGCCATACGATGAACCGGTGTGGCCGAAGTTCATCCACAGCAGCACCACGCCGTTCTCTTCATCCACCGCGGCCACGCTCGCGACGATGCTCGGATGCAGCATGATGTTCTGCTGGTACATGCCGCAGTCACCGCGTCCGCAATCACCACCTGCGGTGATCACGCCGTTCTCGACGCGATAGGCCTCGGTGGAGAAGGGCGTGCCACCGTCGATGAAACTGCCGATGCGCAGGCCGGCGGGGTAGGTGAGCGCGATCTTGATCAGCGCTTCGCGTGACTGCTTCTTGCCCGCCGGCACCGGATCGTTCATGCCGCGTACCGGCTTGCCGAGTTCGGTGGGCTTGAAGCGCGTGGTATCGCCGGGGACGCGCTGGATCAGCGTCTCGATGCCGGTGATCTTGCGATCCTTTACATGCAGCAGCACGGAGACCAGCGCCTGGGTTGTGCCTTCGAGCACCACCAGGTGGGAGGCTGCGACCTGCTGCTTCACGTCGAGATAGTCGTGGCGGAACGTGCCCTTGCCAGTCACCGATTTCCACAGGCCATCGCCGAGCTTGGCGGCCTTGGAGTCCTCGGTGAATTTGACGTTTTCTGCCAGCGGCAGTTTCCCGGCGTCGTGCGCCAGCAGCGCATCGACGTACTGGTTGACGAGGCCGGTGAGGCAGGCGCGGTCGCAGTTTTCCGCAGCCGCCGCAATGCCGGAAAAGCCCAGCGTCAGCATCGGAACGAAGGTGGCAATGATCCCGGCCACGAGGCCGCGGCGTCGCTGAAACATGATTTCCCCCGGTTGTCTGGTCGTTGTCTGGCTGCCGGCAAGCCTACACCGGCCGTATTGCGGGGGCAGCAACTACGATCCCCGCGCTCTATCGCTTCAAAGCCTCTACACTCGCGTCCCCGTAAATCCCGCGAGTTCCTGCATGAAACCTGCCCCCGAGGCCGAATCCGTCCTGTTCACCGACCTCGGACTTTCCGAACAGGTGGTCCGCGCCGTGAAGGCCGTGGGCTACGAAACGGCCTCTCCCATCCAGGCTGCGACCATCCCGGCACTGCTCGCAGGCACCGACATCCTCGGGCAGGCGCAGACCGGCACCGGCAAGACCGCGGCTTTCGCGCTGCCCATCCTGTCGCGCATCGACACCAAGCTGCGCGCGCCGCAGGCGCTGGTGATGGTGCCGACGCGCGAACTCGCCATCCAGGTATCCGAGGCCTTCCAGAAATACGCTGCCGGGTTGAGTGGCTTCCATGTGCTGCCGATCTACGGCGGCCAGAGCTATGTCCCGCAGCTGAGCGCGCTGAAGCGCGGCCCGCAGGTGATCGTGGGCACGCCGGGTCGCATCATCGACCATCTCGAACGCGGCACGCTGTCGCTCGATTCCATCAACTGCGTGGTGCTCGACGAAGCCGACGAAATGCTCGCCATGGGTTTCGCCGATGCGATGGATGCGATCCTTTCGCAGACACCGGCCGAGAAGCAGGTGGCCCTGTTCTCCGCGACGATGTCGCCGAACATCCGCCGCATCGCGCAGCGCCACCTGCGCAATCCCCGTGAGATCACCATCAAGGGTCGTACCGCGACGGCGGCCAACATCCGCCAGCGCTACTGGATGGTCAGCGGCATGCACAAGCTCGATGCGCTGACGCGCATCGTGGAAGTGGCGGAGTTCGACGCCATGCTGGTGTTC
This sequence comes from Pseudomonadota bacterium, assembly GCA_037200665.1. Taxonomy (GTDB): domain Bacteria; phylum Pseudomonadota; class Gammaproteobacteria; order Steroidobacterales; family Steroidobacteraceae; genus ZC4RG30. The sequence goes on from JBBCGD010000005.1 coordinate 260,737, forward strand.
GTGCGCACCAAGCAATCCACTGTCGACCTTGCGGAGCGCTTGCAGGCGCGCGGCTTCGCGGCCGTCGCGCTGAACGGTGACATCCAGCAGGCGCTGCGCGAGAAGACGGTGGCGCAGTTGAAGGCGGGCAAGATCGATATCCTCGTGGCCACGGATGTGGCCGCGCGCGGGCTCGATGTCGAGCGCATTACGCATGTGGTGAATTACGACGTGCCCTACGACACCGAGTCGTACGTGCATCGCATTGGCCGCACCGGTCGCGCCGGTCGCAGCGGCGAGGCCATCCTGTTCATCGCGCCGCGCGAGCGCAACCTGCTGCGCCTGATCGAGCGCGCCACGCGCCAGGAAATCGAGCCGCTGAGCCTGCCGACCGTCGATGACGTGAACATGCGCCGTCTCGCGAAGTTCAAGGCGCGCATCGGTGAAGCCATTGCCGCGGGCCCGGCCGAGTTCTTCCGCAAGGCGATCCAGGAAGTCTCACTGGAGACGGGCGCGGACCTGCTGACGGTGGCGAGTGCGCTGGCTTCACTGGTCGAAGGCAATGCGCCGGTGCAGTCGAAGGCGCCGGTGGAATCCAAGACGCCCGAGCAGTTCACCGGCAAGGCGCACCGCTATGAGCGTGAGTCGCGCAATGAGCATGAACCACGCGATGACCGCGGGCCGCGTGCCGAACGTGGACCGCGTGGTGCGGGCGAGGGGCGTGATGGCGAAGCCCACGAAGAGCTGCCGCCGGTGGCGGAAGGCGACTTCGCATTCGAAGATGATGGTGAACAGATCACCTGGCGCCTGGCTGTCGGTCGGCGCAATGGCGTGCAGCCGGGCAATGTGGTCGGTGCCATCGCCAATGAAGCGCGACTGAAGGGCAACCAGATCAACGGCCTCGACATCCGCGCGGATTACACGCTGGTACGACTGCCCGCGCGGCTGCCGGATTCCATCATCCAGCGGCTTTCGAAGGTACGCGTGCGTGGCCAGGCGCTCGACCTGCAGGCCGGCAGCGTGCAGAAGCGTCCGCCGCGGCCGGGCAAGCCGAAGGTCCATCGCGGCAAGTGAAGAAGTTCAGGCACGAAGCGGAACTGTTCAAGGCCGCGCTGCAGGCCGGCGTGGATTACGCCACGGGCCGCAAGGTGGTGCAGTTCGAAGCTACCGATTCAGCCAGCGACAAGGCGCTGTACGTGTACCGGCTGCTGGTGCATGACAAGCTCATCGCGCCGATGCCGGAGGAGCAGGTCTCCGAGAAGACCGTACGCCACCGGCTCGCCGCCTGGTACGCGCACCAGTTGCCGAAGGGGCACGCGCTGCTCGACTGAACAGCGCCCGCTGTTTCAGCCAGCGAGTGCGCCGCCATCCACTGCCAGCGAATGGCCCGTCATGTACGTGGCTTTGCCCAGCGCCAGGAACACCACTGCGGCGGCTACTTCCTCGACACGACCCAGGCGCTGCAGCGGAATGTGGCCGGCGAGCTGCGCCTTGCCGGCATCGTTGCCGGTGAAGCGGTCGATCATCGCGGTCTGGATCGGGCCCGGTGCCACGGCGTTGACGCGGATGCCGCTGGTGGCGAGCTCCAGCGCCGCCGAGCGCGTCAATCCTTCCACCGCGTGCTTGCTCGCCGCATAGACCGAAGCGCCCGCGGCGCCCACGTTGCCGAACACCGATGACACATTGACGATGCTGCCGCTGCCCTGTTTCTGCATGGCGCGGATCTCATGCTTCATCGACAGCAGCACGCCGAGCACGTTGGTGTCGAAGGTGGCCGCGTAGCTTTCAGCGGTCTGCTCTGTGATGGGCCCGGGCTGGCCTTCGGTGCCGGCGTTGTTGACGGCGGCGTCGAGTCGGCCGAAGCGCTGCACGATGCCTTCCACCAGTGCCCGCACATCACTCTCGTGGCGCACGTCGGCACGGATGAATTCGACGGTGGTGCCGCTGGCCGCAAGCTCGGCGACCAGCTTGTGGCCCGCATCGTCGTTGCGACCCGAAACGATGACACGTGCCCCTTCCTTTGCCAGCGCGATGGCCGAGGCGCGGCCGATGCCGGTGAGTCCACCGGTGACGAGAACGACGGGGGAAGCCATGGTCCTACTCCTTGCAATGAGACGGTTGCGGGAAGACTTTTGCTTCGAGGCGCGGCACCGGCAACGCGCTTCGGCCCATGCCACCTGCGAGTGCGAGGCCCGAGAGCACCACCACGAGGCCGGCGAATTCACGCACCGTGCCGGGCAAGGTGCCGCCATGTGCCAGCAGGTAACCCGCGCCCAGCGCGGGCAGGCCCATGGCGAGGTAGGCGATGACAAGGATCACCGACACGAGGCCACCGCGTTCATTCGGATCGGCAGTGGCGAGCACGCTGCGCACCGCTCCCTGGAAGCCCGTGCCGAAGCCCACGCCGGAAATGATGCTGCCCGCCAGGAACAGCGCGCCTGAATGCGCCAGCAACCCGGCCATCACGATGAGTACGCCAACCAGCAGCGCGCCAGCGCCCAGTCGCAGCGTGTGCGTGGGCTCAAGATGGCTGAGCAGCAGCACCGCGATCGCGCCGCTGCCAGCGAAGATGAATACTGCAATGCCCGAGAGCAGCGGGGAATCGACGCCGAGTATGCCGCGCACCATGGCAGGCCCCAGCGCGGCAAAGAAGCCAGCCAGCGCCCAGGCCGCGATGATGGCGGGCACTGCGCGCAATAGCGGCCCGCGTGTGCGTGCAGGGAAGCGGAACTGCGGCTTCAGCGAAGCCAGTGCGCCCGCACGCGGCGGGCGCGTCTCTTCCATGAAGCACAGCGCGATGGCCTGCGCGATGAACACCACTCCGAACAGCAGGTACACGCTCTGCGCGGGAGCGGGCAGCAGGCTCACCAGCAATCCGGAGGCGATGCCACCCAGCGCGGTTCCGATGGGCGGAGTCAGTGCGTTGGCGGTGGCACCGCGTTCGCGATCCAGGTCAAGCATTCCGGCACCGATGGCCGCCAGCGCCGAACCCGCGGCGAGGCCCTGTACCACACGCGCCACCAGCAAGGCATCCAGGCCGTCAGCGCGGGCAAACAGCAGCATGCTCAACGCCTGGCCGATGGTCGCGGCGAGCAGCACCGGCCGGCGGCCGATGTGATCCGAGATGCGACCGAACACCAGCAGCGTACCGAGCACCGCCAGTGCATAGATGCCGAACACCATGGTTACGCCCAGCGACGAGAAACCCCATTCGGACTGGTACAGCGGATACAGCGGCGTGGGCGCGCTGGCACCAGCGAGGAAGCCTACCGTCAGTGAGGCTTGCAGCAGGAAGGCGGCGCGCGGTGACAGGCGCTTCGTCCGCCCAGCGGCGACGGCGGACGTCGAAGGCAGGATGGCGGGGTCGAGGGAGTTCACGGGAGTCGTTCCTTGCACAGGGCAGATAGATAGACAGGTCTGTTCAACGAGGGTTGCAGTATACAGATCTGTCTAGTATGATCAACACATGAACAAGGCAGCCGTATCCGAAAAGGTTTCCGCGCGCGATCGCCTGCTGGCCGCCGCGGGAGAGCTCTTCTATGAAGAGGGCATCAACACCGTCGGCATCGATCGCGTGATCGAGCACGCCGGCGTCGCGAAGGCCTCGCTGTACAACACCTTCGGCAGCAAGGATGAGCTGATCCGCGCCTACCTCCACACGCAGCTGCAGGCACGGCAGGAGCGCATCAATGCACGGCTGGCAAAAAGCGATGATCCGCGCGCGCAGCTGCTGGGGGTTTTCGACGTGATGCGCGAAACGGCGTCGCGGCCGGAATTCCGTGGCTGCGCCTTCGTGCGCGCCAGCGCGGAACTCAAGCCGGGCAGTGCGGTGAAGGTCGTGTGCGATGAATCACGCGCGTGGACTCGCGCGCTGTTCACGCGCCTCGCGAAGGAAGTCGGCGCGCATAACCCGCATGTACTCGCCGACCAGCTGGTGCTGCTCTATGACGGCGCGGCGGTGTCGGCGCAGATGGACGGCAGCGGCAAGGGTGCCGTCACGGCGCGGGCGCTGGCCGCGCAGTTGCTGGATATCGCTCAGGGCTTGCGGAACTTGTAGATCGTCCGGTCGGAGAGATCGGCCTGGTTGTCCGTGAACACCTGCGAGGTATGCGGGTCGGCGCGGTTGTTGAGGATGCGATTCTCCTCCACCAGCTCGAAACCGCCGGCAATGATGTTCTGGCGTACCACGCTGTCCTCGACGCGGTGGGTCTTGCCGGTGTCATCGGTGCCGGTGCCGGAGCGTGCGTTGGCGAACACGACGATGTAGATGGCGCCCGGCTTCATCGCCTTGTACAGCCTGGAGTGCAGTGCCGAGAGTTCGGTGCCGGTCGCCAGCTGCTCGTGGAAGCACATGAAGCAGGTGACCACATCCACCTGTTTCGGCAGCTCGATCCTGTTCCAGTCCGTGCCTGAGTAATGCGCGTTCGGATGCGCAGCCACGAAGGCTTGCTGCTGCTTGCCGAACACCTGGTCGGCGAAGGGCGGGTCGTACATCCACAGTTCGCCTTTCTCACCGACGATGTCCACCAGCATCTTCGAGTAGTAATTGCCGTACGCGGAAAATTCCACCACGCGGCTGCCGGGCTTCACATTGGCAAGCTGCAGCACTTCGGCGGGCATGCGATACGCATCGTGCGTCTTCTCGTCAGCCGTGCGCGCGGGATCTGCAACTGCATTGCGGATGTAATCCTTGGCTTTGGCGGAAACCGCATAGTCCCTGGGTGGCAGTGGCGTATCGGTGGCTGCGGTGGAATCGGCGGCGAGCACCGTGGTAACAGCGGAAGCCAGCAAAAAGGTACTTGCGATAGCGGCGGCCTGCCGCCGGACTGACCTGATCATCGGGATATCCCTATGTGTGGTTGCCGCGAACAGCATACGCGTACCACCGCACACCACTGGCCCAGCGCGGATGCAGGACATGCACCCGCGCGTTCGGGTTTCGAAAGCGCTGCTGTCCTGTGTATTCAGCGACTCGCTGATTTCATGAAGCCGGCAACCAGCATCACGATGCCCAGCAACACGAGCAGGTGGATGGCGCCGAAGGTGACCTTCACGGCAAGCCACAACACCAGCCACAGGATGATGATCGCAGCGCCCAGGATTCTCAGGATGATCATGGTGACCTCGGAATGGTTCTGTCACCCGCACGATACGAACGCGCGCGTCGCGCCGGAACCCATCGACCATCCGTGCGAGCGTAGTCGGCGTCTTACGACGCCATGACCAGTGACTGGATCACGCGGATCAGTTCGTCGAAGTCGCCGGACTTGAGCACATAGGCGTCGGCGCCCGTGCTGCGCATCAGCTCCGGGTTGGAATGGCCACTGTGGATGATGAAGCGCGTGGCCGGGAACTGCGCGCGCAGCGAAGGCAGGCGCTGCAGCGTCGAACCACCACGCAACTGGATGTCGAGCACGGCAACCTGCGCGCGGTGTTCGGCGATCAGCGGTGCGATCTCTTCAAGATAGGCGGTCGTCCCCGCGCACCGCAGCGCAGGCACTTCATCGATCAGCGGCGGCATCACCGCGCGCAGGTCGTCGTTGTCCTCCGCGACGATGATGCGGATGGGTTGCTGCGTGCTGCGCGATGCCAGTAGTTCTTCCAAGGTGGCCCTGATCGGTTGAAGTCGCCGCCAAACATAACAAGTGGACCCGTCGGCTCACGCACGGAAAATCCCGAGCGCACGTAGGAGGATGACTACAGGTATTCGCTCGCGGTTCTCAGCGCAGGGCCAGAGCCTCATCGACCACCGACCGGTCGATGAATTTCGCCAGTTCCGCACGGCCGCGGGGTGCGCGGTTGCTGGCCTTGGCTACCCACAACTCCTCGGTATCCAGCACATCCAGCATGTCCGGGATGATGCGCACCGGGAACCGTGTCTCGGGCCAGCCGAGCGCGATTTCCTCCGGGGCAAAGCCGATCACGCTCGATATGTAGGGCCAGTAGGCCTGCGGATTCTTCTTCAATGCCTGCGTCGCATCGGCCGCGGCACGCACGAACGCCACGATCGCGCGGCGCTTCTGCGGATCGGCCAGGTCCGTGGCGCGCGCATGCAGGTTGAACGCTTCGCGATAGACCTTGCGGTCCTGCAGCTGGATCGCGTCCTTGCCGAGCTTCTGCATGGCGATGCCGGGCTCGGGTTCGAAGGTGGCGATGACATCCACGTCGCCGTGCAGGAGCGCGTCGGACATCTTAGTCCCCTGCGGCAGGTTCACCAGCGTGACGTCTTCTTCCTTGAGCCCCGCACTGCGCAGCATCGCCACCAGGTAGTACTGCGCGGAAGTCATGCGCGGCACGGCCACGCGCTTGCCCTTGAGATCGGCGAGCTTGCTGATGCCCGCGGAGCGCCGGCCCACCAGTCGGTAGAAGCTTTCCGCCACCGTCATGATGATGCGCAGGTCCGGGTTCGCCACCGATTCGCGCAGCAGCTGCGTCTCCGCATTGGTGGCGAGATCGGCGCTGCCCGCAGTGATGCTGACCACGCCGCCCGCAGGCACCGTGAGCTGCTGTGGATAGAAGCTGTTCGCCGCCACGACCACTGGCGACAGTTCGATCCAGCGCGCGCCCGCCACGCGGATCGGCACCAGTGGTGTCCGCGGAGCAGGTGGTTGCGATACGCAGCCCAGTGCCAGAAGGCCAGCGAGGCCGAGCGATGCGAGTCGTGCAGGTTTCATGCGGAGGCTTCCGTGCGCGATGGAGCCGCGAGACTACCCGTTGCCGTCGCGCGAGCGCAAAGCCCTGCGCGTCTATCGGTCCCTTCCGCCCGGGGCAATCAATCTTGCCGTGCCCACCTGGCTTCGATGACATATATATAGAGTCACCTGAGAGAATGACGTGATGGTCGATTCCACCAAAACACCCCCGTGCCCCTTCTGCGGCGCTCCGTGGACCGAGGCAATGCTGGATGCGCTGGAGCGTCATTCCGGTGGCGCATCCTGCGGTTGCTGTGCGCCACCGCCACGCATTGGAAAGGACGCAGGGCTGCTGCTGCTGCCCGCGCATGACCTGTGCTGCGGGAGTTGCGGCAAAGCCATCTACCGCGCGCTGGCGCGAACCTACTCCAGTTCAATCATCGCAACGACTGACGCAAGGTAACGCCGCCATGATTATCGAGATCGCCAACATCACGATCGATCCGGCGCGCGCCACGGAGTTCGAGGCCGCCGTTGCCAAGGCCGCGCCGCTGTTCCGCATCGCCGAGGGTTGCCGTGGCATGGCGCTGCAACGGGTCATCGAGGATCCGGCGCGCTACAAGCTCGTGGTGCAGTGGGAAACCGTCGAACACCACACAGTCAAATTCCGCGGCTCGGAGGGGTTTCTCGCCTGGCGCTCGCTGGTCGGTCCGTTCTTCGTGGGCACACCGGTGGTGATCCACACGAAGACCGTGGCCACGCATTTCTGAGCAGCACGCGAGGTCTTTACGGTTGAGGACCTCACTCGATCGCGCAGCGCTCCAGCATCTCGGCGTCGAGCGTGAGGCCGAGGCCCGGTATCTCCGGCAACACCAGCTCACCCGCCACCACCTGCAGCTGTTCGAGGAACAACGGCTGTGCCCAGGGCACGAGCCCGACGATGAGTCCGTTCGGCGCGGCCGCCACCGCGTGCAGCAGGATCTCCGGTGCCAGGTGGTTGATCACGGGACAGCCCGCGCGCTCCGCCATGCCCGCAACCTGCATGAAGCCGGCGAGCCCGAGATCCTGGTCGATCATGATGTGGTCCGCGCCGCGCCGCGCCAGCAGCTCGCGGAACTCATGCCGCTGCTGGAACATCTCGCCGGCGCAGGTGTTCTGCTGGATGGCATCGGTCACGTGCTTGAGGCCGGCGTAGTCATGCGGCGCCACCGGATCCTCGATCCAGTACAGGTCGCAGTCTTCGGTGGCATGCGCGAACAGCAGCGCCTGCTCCACGCTCCAGCTGAAGTTGCCATCGACGATGATGCGCACGCCCGGTCCGGCGCAGCGACGCACGAACTGCACGTGCGCGATGGCCTTGTCCAGTGGCGCCATGCCGACGGGGCATTTCAGCGCGCCAAAGCCGCGTGCCAGCAGCCTGTCGATGTGCGCGGCGAGAACGCCGGGATCCTGGCCGGGCATCAGCCCCCAGTTCGCGGATACCGGCACCCGCGTGCGCGTCGCGCCGAGCAGCTGGTGCACGGGCTGCTGCAGGGCTTTGCCCTTGAGGTCCCATGCGGCGATTTCAACCGCGCTGGCGGCGCGCAGTTCGAGACCCGTGACCGGCGCACCCGGCGCCGCTGCATACAGCCGCTTGCAGATCTCCGGCAGGTCCGTGGCATCGCGCCCGATCACCAGCTGCACCATCGCCTCGACCAGCAGGCGCAGGGGGCGCATGTTGCGCGGGTTCACGCGACTGACGTAGCTGATGCCTTCGCGCCCATCGTCGGTGATGAGTCGCAGCACGATGTGCGTGCCGGGCATCACGCCTTCGAAGTTCACCTGCACGACGGCAGTCTCGCAACCCAGGATCTTCATGCGGGCCAGTATGTACTGCGCGTCGCACGAACGCAGCCCGCAAGACGGCCGGTAATTGGTATTGGCGCAGCGGGCTCTGTATCGTCTTCTTTCACTCGAACTCGCTTACGCATTGGAATGGAACATGGTTGAGACATCGAACAAGCCGGTATTCCTGCTCACCGGTGGCAGTCGCGGCATCGGCGAGGCGATTGCCCTGCAGGCCGCGCGCGCCGGGTACCAGGTGCTGTTCACGTACACGTCGAACGAGAAGGCGGCCAATGAGGTCGCTGCACGCATCCGCGCCGAGGGCGGCGCGGCGCAGGTGGTGCAGGCGAATACGGGCAAGGTGGCTGACATCGAGAAGATGTTCGCCGCCGCCGACAGACTCGGTCGACTCGCGGCGCTGGTGTACAACGGCGGCGTCACCGGGCCTTCGTCATCGCTGCTCGCTGCCAGCAACGAGACGCTTCAATACGTGATCGAGGTGAATCTGACCGGTGCGCTCATCTGCGCGCGCGAGGCGGTAAAGCGCCTGTCCACCAGCAACGGTGGCGTTGGTGGCTCGATCGTGCTGATCTCCTCACGCGCGGCGTTGTATGGCTCGCCTGGCGAGCATGTGTGGTACGCCGCATCGAAGGGTGGCATCGACAGTCTCACGCTGGGGCTGGCGCGCGAAGTGGGTTCGCAGGGTATCCGCGTCAATGCGGTGTCGCCGGGGCCCATACGCACGGATATCCACGTGCCCGGCAAGCTCGATGCGATCTCCAGCGGACTGCCACTGCGCCGTGCCGGTGAGCCGGATGAGGTGGCATCGGCCGTGATGTTCCTGGTATCCGACGCCGCTTCCTATATCGCCGGCGCGAACCTCGCGGTAGCAGGAGCACGCTGATCCAGCATTGCCCAGCGTCGCGGTGGCGCTGTGCACGGACCATTGGCGACTACCGAGCCCTGCGAGCTGGAAGCAGCAACTCGATCCGGGTCGAAGTCGATTGCCCTGGTCGCAGAATCCTGCGTGAACTAAAGCGTCCGTAGCCCGACATGCCAGTTTGCGGCCTGGTATCCAGCTGCAATTCGCGCGCGAGCGTTTCAGGGTGCCTCGGGATTTACAATGCTCCTGCCCTTTGCGCTGCTTGCTGTAGTTGCCCGCCTTCTTTCTGCGCGCATCGCGCCAGTTTTGGAGATCTAGTCATCCTTGTGGATGACTTCCCCTTCGATGATGTCGCCGCGCCGCGCCTTGCCGCCGCGGCGCGCCTGGTTGGCGAATTCCTGGAAGCGCGGATCCTCGCGCGCCTGCTTCATCACGCGGCGGATCTTCCACCACATCCAGCCGAACGCCACCAGCCCCACGACCACCGCGATGGCGATGACCACCAGCGAGAACATGGCGCCTACCACCAGCACCGCGAGCGCGACGAGGGCGGCGAGGATGCGCGTGAACGCGGCAGCGAATCCGCCGCCGCGCGCGCCACCCTTGCCGGGCAATGAATTGGGTTCAGGACTCATAGCACCCGAGTCTAATCGCCCCAGCCGCTCTTCGTGCCATAAGGCAGCGATGCGCCCATCGCCTCGACCCCGGCAATGCGGCCGCGGTCGATGCGGAACAGTTCCACCGCCTGCATGCTGGAGTTCGACCCGCCCAGCGGCAGGCTGCCGACGCCCGGTACGTTGTGATGGCGAACAGACATGGTGGGCCCCCTTTTTTGGTTGGCAGACGGTACGCCGCAAGTCGCGTTAGCCAACCTGCGCCGTTCGCTGTAGTGTCTGCCCACTCGCAGCGGGGGCAACATGACGCGCGTTGGTTTCATCGGCATCGGCACCATGGGTACGCCGATGGCAGCGAATCTGGTCCGCAAGGGTTTTGCGGTCACTCTTTATGATGCGGCTCCGGGCCGGGCCGTGCAGGTGGCGCGGGAGCTGGGTTGTGAAGGCGCCGAATCGCTGGCGCAACTTGCCGCCGCCGAGTTCATCGTCAGCATGCTGCCGGATGGCAAGGTGGTGCAGGAAGTGCTGACGCGCGCGGAAGGGCAGGCGCTGCTCGAGTCACTGCGTGCCGGCACGGTGTGCATCGACATGAGTTCCTCCGAGCCGCTGCTCACGCGCGAGACCGGCGCCATCCTTGCGCAGCGGGGCATCGAGTTCGTCGATGCGCCGGTCTCGGGTGCGCGGCCGCGCGCTGAAGCAGGCACGCTGGCCATCATGATCGGCTGTGGCTCGGAAGACCTGCTGCGCAAGGTCACTCCGGTGCTTTCCGCGATGGGCACCCAGCTGTTCGTGCTGGGTGGCCTCGGCAATGGCCATGCGATGAAGGCCATCAACAACATCATCGCCGGTGCCACGATGGTGGGCGTTGCCGAAGGCCTGGCGCTGGGCGCGGACTTCGGCCTCGATCCGAAGACCATGGTGGATGTGCTGAATGTTTCCACGGGCCGCAGCTTCGTCACCGAGCTCGTGGCGAAGGAGCATGTGATCCCGCAGCGTTTCGCCACCGGCTTCGCGCTCGGCCTGCTCGCGAAGGACGTGCGCATCGCCGCTGATCTGGGCGATGCACTCCAGCTCGAGCTGCCGATGTTCCGCCTCACGCGTGAGCGCTTCGCCGCCGCGCGTGAGCGCGAGGGTGCGACCAGCGACAGCTCGCGCGCCTTCGTGGCCGTGGGCCTCGATGCCAGATCAAAACGGAAGGAATGACATGGACAAGAAGCTGGAAGAAGCAGGCCTCGAGTTGCGGCGTCGCATGTTCGGCAAGGCTGGCGCCGACGACGCACTCAACAATGCATCGCCGTTCCGGCGCCGTTTCGAGGAGATCGTCACTGAGCAATGCTTCGGCGATGCCTGGAACCGCGGCCCGCTGGACCACAAGACGCGCAGCATGCTGACCATCGCCATCCTTGCAACACTTGGCCGCAGCCCGCAGCTGCGCTACCACGTGCAGGGCGCGCTCGCGAATGGCGTGAACAAGGAGGAGATCCGCGAAACGCTGATGCAGGTGTGGCTGTACGCCGGCATTCCCGCCGCGGCCGAAGGCTTCAATGTCGCGGGCACCGTGCTGAAGGAAATGGGCCTGGATTGATGAAGGCGGCGGTCCTCGCGCTGGTGCTGGCGGTTGCGCCGCTGTCCGTAACGAATGCGGCTGCGAGCACTACCAGCACTGCACAGCTTGATCGCCTTGAAACACAGGTGGTGCGTGCCGAAGACCTGCGCGCCATCAGGAAACTGCAGCGCGCCTACGGCTACTACGCCGACCGCGGCTTGTGGGACGACCTCGCCGACCTCTTCACCGAAGACGCCGTGGCCAACTATCCCAGTGGCGGCTTCGATGGCAATGCCAGCATCCGCGCGATGTTCGTGCAGAACCTCGGACAGGGCAAAACCGGTCTCGCCGAAGGCCGCATCTACAATCACACCATCCTGCAGCCGGTGGTGGATCTCGCCGCCGATGGCGCCACCGCCACCGGTCGCTGGCGCGTGCTCGGCATGCTCGGCCGCTTCGGTGGTTCGGCCACGTGGGCGGATTCGCTGTACCGCTTCGACTACGTGAAGCAGGACGGCCAGTGGAAGATCAAGGTGCTGACCGCCTACGCAGGTTCAGGTGGCGGCTATGCCGATGGCTGGGTGTTGCCGAAGCCGCGTCCGCCCGGCGCCGCCGATACTTCGCCGATCCGCTTCAATCTCGCGCATCCGGCGGATCGTCCATGGATCGATCCCTGCGAGGAAGACACCTCGGCCTGCGTGGTTCCGTTCCCGTATGCCAATCGCGGCCGCCTGCGGCCGCCGGCGAATCCCGCCGCCGTATTTGCTGCGGGCCACAGTACCGATGCCGGCACGCGTGGCGCGGACCTGATCCGGCGCGCGCAGCGACTCGCCGATGAGCAGGCAGTGCTGAACCTGCAGCGTGCCTACGGTTACTACGTGGATCGCGGTCTGTGGCGCCAGGCCTCTGACCTGTTCGCGCCGCAGGGCACGCGCGAAGTGGGGCAGGCCGGTGTGTACGTGGGACGCGAACACATCCGCCGCGCGCTCGCGCTCGACGGACCGGAAGGATTGCGGGCCGGGCAACTCAACGACCACCTGCAGATCGAACCCATCGTGGATGTCGCGGCCGACGGCCGCAGCGCGCAGGGCCGCATCTTCGAGCTGGCCTTCGTCGGTGGTGGCGGTACGCCGGCGCGCATCGAACAGAGTGTGCAGGAGAATGCCTATGTACGCCGCAATGGCGTGTGGATGATCGCTTCGATGCACGTGTACACCATTCTCGCCACGGCCTACGAACAGGGCTGGGGCAAGAGCGCATTGCCCGTATCGCAGCCGAGCAAGGTTCTTCCGCCGGATCGACCGCCTACCGTGGTGTATGCGGCATATCCCAGCGTCTTCACCCCGCGCCTGCATTTCGACAACGCCGCGACCGGCCGACCGACGCAGTACGCCGCGGGAACCGGCGAGTCGAATGCCGATGGCACCGACACTTCGTTCGGTGACGAAGCACTGGCCACCACCCGCTACGACGATCTCAGCGTGGTATCGCGCCAGGTGCAGCGCGTGCTCGATGGGCAGGAGATCGACAACCTGCAGAGCGCCTACGGCTACTACGCCGAGAAATCGCTGTGGCCGGACATCGTTGCCCTGTTCACCCGTGATGGCGTGCTCGAGATCGATGCGCAGCGTTACGTCGGCAGCGACCGCATCCTCGCGTACCTGAAATCGCTTGGCCCGCAGGGGCCGGTGAAGGGTGCATTGAACAGTCAGCTGCAGTTGCAGCCGGTAATCGATGTCGCTGCCGATGGGCACAGTGCCAAAGTGCGCTCGCGCCTGTTGCAGCTGGCGCGTGATGCAAAGGGACGTCCGCTGTGGGGCGGTGGCATCTACGAGAGCGAGCTGGTGAAAGACAATGGCGTGTGGAAGTTCAGGCACCTGCACCTGTACCGCACATACCGCGTCGATTACAAAGCGGGCTGGGTGAATGCATCCGCGGCGGATGGATGGTTGTTGCCCACGCGCGTTACGCCGCCATTCCACTACGTCAATCCGGTGAGTGCTCGCTGATCCGCCGCGCGCCGGAAGATTCCTACAGTAACTAGCAGCGTGGCGCAGCTGATCGCCATGCGGGGTCCGCGGCAGCATGTGTCCACCGGCAACCAACCGCGAAGGACACCGTCAATGAGCATCCGAAGGCAGTGGCAGCGACTCATGAGCTGGGACCAGCAGCGCTGGGGCAGATTCACCGCGGAAGGCTGGGTGCAGATCACGCGCACGCCGCGCCAGTTCGCCGACTGCCTGCGCAACCTGCCGGAGAGTGCCGCCGATGGCGTAGCTACCACTGCCGGCACCGTGGCGACATCAGAGATCGACTGATTCCACGCGCACCGCAGGCTGCGGCGCGCCCTTAGGGCATCATCCCGGGCCCGTCCGCCTGCGTATCGTGCGTTGCGCGCCGTTTACCAATCGGTAAATGCGTGGCACTGCTGAAGTGCCTATAAATCCAGTGAGGACGCTCAGGGGGGTGCCGGATCCGGCGCGGAGCAGCAGCGTCCATAACCAGAAAAACAATAATCACTGGGGATGCTGATGGACGAGACATCGGTGGTGGAGCGAATGAGCGTGGGCATCGTGCTGCACGATCTTTCGCTCGGTGGAACGGAGCGCATCGCCTTGCGACTGGCGCGCCAGTGGGCGCGATCGGGCGCGAAGGTCACCGTGTTCTGTGGTTCCAGCAAGGGCGAGCTGCAGCAGCTGCTGTGCCCCAGCATCGAACTCGTCGAAGCGCCGACACCGATCGAGCGTGGTTTGCGTTCGCTGCAGCGTCTCGGCCAGGCGGCCGCCGATCATTTCCACATGCACCCGGTCGATGTCGTGTTCATCCCGGGCAATTTCCACTGGCGCGTGGTGCCTGCCCTGGCGCGCCTGCCGCGACACGTCCGCCCCGCCATCGTCACGCAGGTGAGTGCAGCGCTGGACAAGCGCCAGCGCGGACCGTTGCGCCAGGCCTGGTTCGACCTGCGCATGCGCCTGCGGTTGCGTGGCGTGGATGGCGCCATCTGCATGTCCGAGCGCGCGCGCGAGCAGGCCAATCACATCCTGCGGCGTAACGTGGCGATCCGCATCCCGCTGCCGGCGCTCGATGAAGACACGCCACCACCGGTTGCCGTGCAGCCAGATTGCCGCATCGTCGTGGCCGCAGGCCGGTTGGTGCGCGAGAAGGGTTTCAGCACGCTGATCGAAGCCTTTGCGTGTGTCGGTGATCCGGATGCGCGGCTGATGATCATCGGCAAGGGGCCGGACGAGGCGCGGCTGCGGCGCCAGATCTTCGAGCTCGGCATGATGGGGCGCATCTCGCTGCCGGGATTTGCGCCATGCATCCGCCCCTGGCTCGATCAATGCCGTGCCTTCGTGCTCTCTTCACACTACGAGGGATTTCCCGCCGTGGTGGTTGAAGCACTCGCCGCCGGCCGGCAGGTGATCGCCACGCGTTGCACGCATGCGGTGAAGGATCTCGCCATCGAGGGCCGGATTGGCCGCTCAGTGCCGATTTGCGATGCAGGGGCCATGGCCGAAGCCATCCGCGAAATACTGGCGAGCGCGCCGCCGGATCCCGAGGTGCTGGCCGCGGCGGTCGCCATGCATCGCATCGGCGGCATCGCCGAGGATTACCTGCAGGCCTTCCGTCGCTGCATCAGGCAGACCGGCGCAGGAGTTTCTTCCGCACCTTACGCCGCAGGTCCACGGCCAGTCCCCGCGGCGAGAACAGCCTACGCTTTACGTCGATCAGCGTGACGTCGCCGGCGGCGGCCAGCGTGTGCAGGCCCGCGGTGAATGGAGCGAATGAAGCCGGCGCGGTGAGGCTTGGCCCCGCCGTCATCGCAACCTTGCCGGGAGTGAGCGTGTCGAACCACAGCGGACGCAGCGCGCCGCCGTAGGTACGGCTGCAGTCCTGGACGGGCAGCATGACCTTGCCGTCGATGATCTGCGGCGTGCCTCCGGGGCGTCCGCCCGAGGCATCGACACGCACGGGGTTGCCGGGCACCGCGTGCCAAGGGCCGGCGAGTCGCTCGGACCAGGAAATGCGCAGCGCGGAGTTGTTGTCACCGCGTCGCGCCGCTGACGTATAGAACAACCACCAGAGGCCCTCATGGAAGAGCGGCGTTGCATCGATGGGTGTCTGGTCCAGCACGATGCGGTGCGCGGGCTCCCAGCGGAACGGGAATTCCACGGCGCGATACAGCGTGAGCGTGCGCGAGCGGTTGGCCTCGGGCAGCATCCACGTTGTGCCTTGCGCCTCGAACACGAAGGGATACGACAGATGCCAGGGTTCACTCAGCACGCGGCGCTGCTCCAGCAGCCGGAAACCGGCGTCGAATACCAGCACCTCGATGGCTCCGACGCGCACGCGATAGTCGTAGATCTCGGCAAATACATGCAGGCGCCCGTCGCGCCACAGGCCGAAGGGGTCGGCGAGGTAGCGCAGCGGTCCGGCGCTGGGCAGCCAGGTGACCGGCAGGCCTTCGACCGTACCGCGCGCGAGGATCGCCGGCACCGTGGCCGACACGATGCCCGCCGTCCATATATCCTTGAGCAGTTCCATTGGTCCCGATACTCCGCGTGAAGGCCGTCCCGTGCAAATACTGGTAGTTGATGATGATGAGGAAACGCGCCGCCACGTAGTGGCTGGCCTGACCGCGGCCGGGCACAGCGTGAGCGAGACCGTCGATGGTGCGAGCGCCATGGCGCAGCTCGACAGCGCGCGCTTCGATGCCATCGTGCTCGACCGCATGCTGCCGGATGGCGATGGCGTGGCGCTGGTGCGCAAGCTGCGCCAGCGCGCCAATGGCACGCCGGTGCTGATGCTCACCGCGGTGGGCGACATCGATGCGCGCGTCGAAGGCATCGAGGCTGGCGCCGACGATTACCTGATCAAGCCCTTCGCATTCGTGGAACTGAGCGCGCGCCTGATGGCCCTGCAGCGCCGGCACTCGCGCAGCGACGTGCCGGCCGCGGTGCTGCAGGTGGGCGACGTGGTGCTCGATGCCGTGAGTCGCACTGTGCGCCGCGCCGGCGCCCACATCCCGCTGCAGCCGCGCGAGTTCCTGCTGCTGGAATACCTGATGCGCCACTGCGATCAGCTGGTGACGCGCACCATGCTGCTGCAGGAAGTGTGGAAGTACGACTTCGATCCACAGACCAGCATCGTCGAGACGCACATCAGCCGCCTGCGCGGCAAGGTGGATCGCGGCTTCACCTCCGGCGAGCTGATCGAGACGGTGCGCGGCGAGGGTTACCTGCTGCGCAGTGTGCCGGCCAGCCGCGCCTGATGGCGGGTTCCCCCAGGCTTCGCAACGTACTGCTGCGCAGCGGTGCCTTCCGGCTCGCAGCGCTGCAGGCGGTGCTGTTCGCGCTGATCGTGGCGGCCTTGTTCGGCGTCACCTGGTTGTCGGTGGGTGCGTACGTGGAGCAGCGCGTGCATTCGACGGCGACCGACGAACTGCGCGTGCTCACCCATGTACTCAATGCGGTGCCGGCCGGCTCCACCGCACAGGAGACCGTGGATCTCGACGAAGGTGAGCACTTCGGCCTGTTCGACGTGCGCGGCCGCTACATCGATGGCGAGATCAAGGTGCGGCCGCTGCGACTCGGCGACACCAGCGTGCACATTCTTTCCGACGGCCCCGTGCCGCGGCTGTTGCATGTGGTAGAGGGTCGCCTCAACGATGGCCGCAGGCTCTTCGTCGGATTCGATCGTCGCCGCGCGGATGCATTGCTGGCGCGCCTGCGCCATGCCTTCCTCACCGCTTGTCTGGGCGGTGTGGCTGCGGCGCTGCTGGCCGGCTTCCTCACGGCGCAGCGCTACCTGCGTCGCGTCGACCATATCGCCAAGGTGGCTGCGCAGATCGTCGATGGCCAGAGCGACACGCGCCTGGCCGTGAGTGCGCGCGACGACGAGATCGATCGCCTGTCGGCCGCCTTGAACAAGACCTGGCGACGCAATGCGCTGGTGCTCGAAAGCATGCGCCAGCTGTCGACCGACATCGCGCACGAATTGCGTACGCCACTGGCGCACCTGCGCTTCCGCCTCGAGAAGTCACGTTCCGCCATCGATGCGGACAACCCCGCGCTGGCCGCCATGGACCGCTCCATTGCCGACGTGGACCAGGTGCTCACCGTGTTCGGTGCATTGCTGCGTATCTCGCAGATCCAGGCGCGGCAGCGGCGCGCGGGGTTCGAACAGTTCGATCTCTCGCAGCTCGCGATTGGCGTTGCGGCTGACTACCGCCCGCTGTTCGAGGACGAAGGCCGCAGCCTGCGTACCGACATCAAGCCCGACATCGGCCTCGTGGGTGACCGCGCGCTGCTGGTGCAGCTGCTGGTGAATCTCATCGAGAACGTGCTGCGCCATACACCGGCCGGCGTGCCGGTGACGCTGCGCCTGACCAGTACCGCGGAGGTGATACAGCTCAGCGTTGCGGATGTGGGTCCCGGCATTCCCTACAGCCAGCACGAGCGCGTGCTGCAGCGGTTCGTGCGGCTGGATACCTCGCGCTCCGGTCCGGGCACCGGTCTCGGCCTGTCGCTGGTGAAGGCGATCAGCGACCTGCACGAAGCATCGCTGCAGCTGGACGACATGACGCCTGGCCTGCGCGTCACCGTCCTGTTTCCGGTCAGGAAATAAGCTTCAGGCCGCGATGCCCTGAGTGCGCAGGTATTCGTCGTAGGTGCCGTTGTAATCGGCGATCGTGCCATCGGGCTTCATCTCGATGATGCGCGTCGCCAGCGCGCTGACGAATTCGCGGTCATGCGACACGAAGATCAGCGTGCCGGGATATTTCTCGAGCCCGATCTGCAGCGACTCGATGGTTTCCATGTCCATGTGGTTGGTGGGTTCGTCCATCAACAGCACATTGGGCTTGGTGAGGATGAGCTTGCCGTAGATCATGCGGCCCTTCTCGCCGCCGGACAGCACCTTCACCGACTTCTTGGTCTGGTCGCCCGAGAACAGCAACCGGCCCAGCGTCGCGCGCGTGATCTGCTCGTCATCGGCCTTGCCGGTAAAGGCCGACATCCAGTGGAACAGGTCCACCTTCTCGGCAAACTCGGCCGTTGGATCCTGCGGCATGTAGCCTGGCTCGGCGTTTTCAACCCAGGTGATGCGGCCGCTGTCGGGCTTGAGTTCGCCGGCGAGGCAGCGCATCAGCGTGGTCTTGCCGATGCCGTTCGGGCCGATGATGGCAATGCGCTCGCCACCTTCGACGGTGAAGCCGATGCCGTTCAGCACCTTCACGTCGGTATCGGGATAACCGAAGGCGAGCTTCTCCACCGTGACCGCCGAGCGATACAGCTTCTTGGCCTGCTCGAAACGGATGTACGGGTTCTGCCGCGAGGAGGGCTTGATCTCCTCGATCTTGATCTTCTCCAGCTGCTTGCGGCGTGAGGTCGCCTGGCGCGCCTTCGAGGCATTCGCCGAGAAGCGCCGCACGAATTCCTGCAGGTCGGAGATCTGGTCGCGCGCCTTGGCGTTGGAGGCTTCGACGCGCTGCCGTGCCTGCACCGAGGCCAGCATGAAATCGTCGTAGTTGCCCGGGTATAGCTTCAGCTGCTGGAAGTCCAGGTCCGCGATGTGCGTGCACACCTGGTTCAGGAAGTGGCGATCGTGGCTGATGATGATCATCGTGGCTTCATAGTCGTTGAGCACGCCTTCGAGCCAGCGGATGGAATTGATGTCGAGGTTGTTGGTGGGCTCGTCGAGCAGCAGCACGTCGGGGCGCGAGAACAGCGCCTGCGCCAGCAGCACGCGCAGCTTCAGGCCCGGCGCCACCTCGCGCATCGGGCCGGTGTGCTGGGCTTCGGCGATGCCGGCATCCACGAGGATGGCGCTGGCGCGCGCCTCGGCATCGTAACCACCGTACTCGGCGAACTTGCCCTCGAGCTCGGCGGCACGCATGTAATCCGCGTCGGTGGATTCGGCATCGGCGTAGATGCGGTCGCGCTCGGTCATCGCGGCCCACATTTCCTGGTGGCCCTGCATGACCACGTCGAGCACGCGCTGGTCTTCGTAACCGAACTGGTTCTGGTTCAGCTTGCCCATGCGCAGGCCGGCCTGCAGGATCACCTCGCCGGTGCTGGGCTCCAGCTCCCCGCCGAGGATCTTCATCAGCGTGGACTTGCCGCAGCCATTGGCGCCGATCAGGCCATAGCGGTTGCCGTCGGTGAACTTCACCGAGACCTGTTCGAAGAGCGGCTTGGCACCGAACTGGATGCCGAGATTGACCGTGGAAAGCATGATTTGGTGGCGCCCGGAAGGGACGCGGGGGAAGCAGGGCGGCGCAGTCTATTTGAAAAGGTGCCCGGCCGCGCGTTTGTCCCGGCGATGGTGACTGCTTTTACCTATTCATAAAGACGGCGCCGGCTTCGCTGATCGAAGCAGCGAACTTCCACGCCGGACGCGGCTCTACACACGCGTGCCCGCGCCTTCGGAAGCCCGGGCCCTTGCTGGATTATTGGCAGCGGACGTGATGACATTCGCGGCTGATAACGGGGGATGGATCGCAATGACCGATCGTCGGAAATTCATGCAGGCCGCTGTTGCGGGCGCCGTGGGTAGTGCGCTGGGTTCCTCAGTGCTTGCCGCAGTCGGGGGCGATCGTGCCGGTGCTGCTTCCATCCAGCCGACGCGCCTCGCCGATGACGTCTTCATGTACTCCGGCGCGGGCGGCAACGTGGTGACGCTGGGCAAGGCCGCCGATGGCCTGCTGATGGTCGACACCGGCTCCGCCGAATACACCGCCGCGCTGCTCGATGCCGTGCAGGCCGCGACCGGCACGCGCATCGTGAAGACCGCCTTCAACACGCACTGGCACTGGGACCACACCGGCGGCAACGACGCGCTGAACAAGGCCGGCACCACCATCATGGCGCAGGCTTTCACGCGCCAGTGGCTGATGACTTCCATCTTCGTGCCCTGGCAGGACCGCCTGTACCAGCGTCGTCCCGCAACGGCGGTGCCGAAGATCGGTTTCTATGGCGATGGCCAGTTGCAGCACGCGGGCAATGACGTGAGGTATGGCCATCTCTGGCAGGCACATACCGATGGCGACATCTTCGTGCACCTGCCGAAGCAGAACGTACTGGTGGTGGGTGACCTGCTCTCCGTGGGCAGCTACCCCGTGCTCGACTACACCACCAATGGCTGGATCGGCGGCCTGATCGACGCCAACAGGAAATTGCTCACGCTGTGCAATGACCAGACGCGCATCGTGCCGGGCTCCGGGCCCGTTGCGACCAAGGCCGACCTGCAGGCGCAGTTCGACATGCTTTCCGCCGTGCGGCCCATCCTGGTGAAGGGCATCAAGTCGGGTGGCAATGGCGATGATTTCATCGCACAGAAACTCACCAGGGATTACGACCCCAGTTGGGGCGACTCGAAACTGTTCCTGCAGAACGCCTACCTCGGCCTGTGGGCGCATGCGCGTGAACTCGGCGGCATCGTCTGAACCATGAACATGAACTCCATCCGCAAACTGCTCCCCGTTGTTCTCTGTGCCGGTGCGTTCGCGCCGACGCTGCATGCCGCTGGTGACGACAAGAAACCAGCCGCGCTGCTCGAGACCTACTGCGAGGAATGCCACAACGTCACCGACTGGGCCGGCCAGCTCGCGCTCGACAGCATGGACCTCAGCCAGGTGCCCGCTGATGCGAAGACCTGGGAAAAAGTAGTCACCAAATTGCGCGGCCGGTTGATGCCGCCGCCGACCAAGAAGCAGCCGAGCCAGGCCAGCATCGACCAGATGGTGTCCTTCCTCGAGACGCGCATCGACGCGCATGCGGCCGAACATCCGGCGCCGGGGTTCGTGTCGCTGCATCGGTTGAACCGCACGGAGTACGAGCGCGCCGTCGAGGAGATGCTCGATGTGAAGATCGATGCCGCCGCGCTGCTGCCCAAGGATGTGCGCGACGAAGGCTTCGACAATGTGGCGAACATCCTGAAGGTGTCGCCGTCGTTCCTCGACCAGTACCTGTGGGCGGCGCGTGAGGTGAGCGTCGCCGCGGTGGGTGATCCGAAGGCCGCGCGCAACAGCACCACGTATCGTGCCGGTGCGGAAGATGCGCGCATGTACGTGCCCGGCATGCCGCTGGGCAGCAGTGGCGGTTTGATGGCCACGCACTATTTCCCGGTGGATGGTGAATACACCTTCAACGTTGGTGGACCTGCGGCTGGTGGCGCACGTGGTGGCGCTCCCGGTGGCGCACCTCCCGGCGGTGGCGCTGGCGGCGGAGCTGCAGCGGGTGGCGCAGGTGGTGGTCGTGCTGGCGGTGGTGCGCGCGCAGGTGGTGGAGCTGGCGCGGGCGGTGGCGCAGGCGCAGCGGGCATCGCTGGCGCAGAGGCTGCCCCCGCTGCCGCCAATCCGGTTGCTGTTCCCGTAGCTGGCGCAGCCGCTGCGGCGACTCCCGCCAACATACTGCTGATCGATGGCGTGCCGGTCTGGGACAGCGAGAACGCGCCCGGGCAATCGCGCAGTGGCCGCAACATCAAGGTGACCGTGGAGGCCGGCACGCACCAGGTGGTGCTGGCTTCGCCAGCGCGTTCGCTCTCCGAGAGCGATGACATGCTGAGGCCGCTCAATCCGATGGGTGGTGGCGGTGGCTTCGGTGGTCCGCGTGGTGGCGGCGGCACCGGCCTCGAGATCGTCGCGCCGCCGAGCGCGATGACCAATGGCATCCTCGACACCGCCAGCCGCAAGAAGATCTTCATCTGCCGGCCGGCAAGCGCCGTGGAAGACGCGCCCTGCGCGCAGCGCATCCTCGCCAACATCGCGCGCCAGGCGTTCCGCCGCCCAGTCACCGAAGAGGATCTGGCCGCACCGCTGCGCTTCTACGCAACGGCGCGCAAGACGGGTGACTTCGATGCCGGCATCCAGCAGGGCCTGATGGCCATCCTCGCCAGCCCGAAGTTCCTGTATCGCGCCGAGCAGATGCCCGCGAACCTCGCGGCGGGTCAGTCGTATCGCATCAGCGATGTCGATCTTGCCTCGCGCCTCGCCTTCTTCCTGTGGAGCGAAGGCCCCGACGACGAACTGCTGAAGGTCGCCGAGTCGCGCAAGCTGCATGAGCCCGCCGTGCTCGAAGCGCAGGTCAGGCGCATGCTGGCCGACCAGCGCAGCAAGTCGCTGGTCACCAATTTTGCCTTCCAGTGGCTGGTGATCGACAAGGCCGACGAGATCATGCCCGACGTCGGCAATTTCCCCGAGTTCGACGCCAGCCTGCGCACCGCGATGAAGAAAGAGCTGGAGCTCTTCGTCGACAGCGTGCTGCGCAGTGACCAGAGCGTGATGCAGCTGCTGAACGCCAACTACACCTTCGTGAACGAGCGACTGGCGCTGCACTACGGACTCACCGGCGTGCGCGCAACGACTTCCGCCGCATCGTGTGGAAGGATCCGAACCGCTTTGGCCTGCTGGGCAAGGCCGATGTGCTGATGGCTACTTCCTATGGCGATCGCACTTCGCCAGTAGTGCGCGGTGCGTGGATCCTGGAGAACCTGATCGGCACGCCGCCCACGCCGCCGCCGCCGGGCGTCGAAGCGCTGGGTGATGGCAAGCGCGAAGGCGGGCGTCCGCTCACCGTGCGCGAGCGCCTCGAAGTGCATCGCAAGCAGACCTCGTGCAACGCGTGCCACGGCATCATGGATCCGCTGGGCTTCGCGCTGGAGAACTACGACGCCGTGGGCAAGTGGCGCGTGGTCGATCGCACATCGCTCGCGCCCATCGAAGCTGGTGACAAGCTCGCCTCCGGCCAGCCGGTGAAGAACCCCGCCGACCTGCGTGCCGCGCTCAGCGCGCGTCCCGACCAGTTCGTGCAGACGCTGACGCGCAAGCTGATGATCTTCGCGCTGGGCCGCACGGTGGAATACCAGGACATGCCGACGGTGCGCGCCATCGTGCGCGACGCCGCGAAACATGACTACCGCTTTGAATCCATCGTGATGGGCGTCGTGAACAGCGACGCCTTCCAGATGCGCCAGGTGCCGGTGCCCGAGCCCGCCGAAGGCGATGCGCTGCCGAAGAAGACCACCGCGCAGAACCTGAACACCAAACCCACGCCCGCGCTTTGATCGCCTGAAGACAACGAGGCCAGCCATGTTCATCACCAAGAAGCATCTGTCCCGCCGCACCGTGCTCAAGGGCGCCGGTGTCAGCATCGCGCTGCCGCTGCTGGACGCGATGATTCCCGCCGGCACCGCGATCGCACAGACCGCCGCGGCCGCGAAGCCGCGCCTCGCGTTCATCTACTTCCCGCACGGCGCGATCATGGATCACTGGACGCCGACTACCGAAGGCAAGGACTTCGAGATCTCGCCGATCCTCAAGCCGCTCGAGCCGTTCAAGAACAAGCTCACCATCGTGTCGGGCCTCGAGAATCGCCCTGGCATGAGTTCGACGGTGCATGCCATCGTGCCGGGCACCTGGCTGACCTGCGTGCATCCGCGCGAAACGCCGGAACGTTTCGGCGGCATTTCCATAGACCAGATGGCGGCCTCGAAGCTGGGCCAGGACACGCCGCTGCCTTCGCTGGAGGTCGCGATGGAAGCCGGTGGTGCGGGTGGTGCCTGCGATCGCCTGTACGGCTGCAGCAACTCCTCGACCATTTCGTATCGCACGGCCACCACACCGCTGCCGATGGAATACAACCCGCGCAAGTTGTTCCAGCGCCTGTTCGGTCGTGGTGATTCCGCCGACGAACGCGCGGTGCTGGCGAGCCAGTACAACAGCATGCTCGACATGGTTGCGGACGATGCGGCTTCGCTGAAGGGCCAGCTGGGTGCGCGTGATCGTGCCGAGCTCGACGACTATCTCGAGACCGTGCGCGAGATCGAGCGTCGCGTCGAGAAGGCCACGCACTCGGATGTCTCGAAGGTGACGCTGCCCGCCGTGCCGCCGGCCACCATGGCCTGGGACGACCAGCTGAAGCTGATGTTCGACATCATGGGCATCGCCTACCAGGCGAACCTCACGCGCATCGTTAATTTCATGATGGCGGCGGAGGTCAGCGGCCAGACCTACAACCAGATCCAGATTCCGGATGCCTTCCATCCGCTGTCGCACCATGCGAACGACCCGGCGAAGATCACCAAGCTGATCAAGCTGCAGACCTATCATTCGGAGCACGTGGCGCGCTTCCTGAAGAAGCTGCAGGACATGCCCGATGGCGATGGTTCGATGTACGACCACCTGCTGATGATGTACGGCTCGAACATGAGCAACAGCGACCGCCACAACCAGTTCCCGCTGCCCATCTCGCTGATCGGTGGTGCCTGCGGCAAGGTGAAGGGCGGCCAGCACCTGAAGTATGCGGACAAGACGCCGCTGTCGAACCTGCTGCTCACCGTGCTCGATCGCGCCGGTTCGCCGGTGGATCACGTCGGCGACAGCACCACCGTGATGGGCGAGGTCTGATCGCATCATGCGTCGATTGCTTCATGCGACAGTGCTGATGGTTGCCCTGGTGGCGGGCGCACCTGCGTTCGCCGCCGACAAGGTCGATGGCGCCGCTGCGGATGGCACGACGCCGCTGCACTGGGCCGTGTTCAACGGTGATGCCGCGAAGGTGGATGCGCTGATCAAGGCGCATGCCGACGTCAACGCGCGCAACCGCTTCGGTTCCACGCCGCTGTATGAAGCTGCGCTCGCCGGCAACACCGGGATCATCAGGAAGCTGCTGAAGGCGAAGGCCGATCCCAACGCCGCGAGCGAAGGCGGCATGACCGCGCTGATGATCGTCGCGCGCACCCCAAACCTCGAGGCCGTGCAGGCGCTGATCGATGCCGGTGCCGATGTGAATGCACGCGCTGCCGCGCATGGTGAAACAGCATTGATCTACGCCTCGGCCCAGGGCCAGGCCGAGATCGTGCGCGCGCTGATGAAAGCGAAGGCGGATCCGGAAATCCGCACGCCGTCGCTGCTCGGCCAGCGGCAGGTGAGTGCGGAGCCTCGCGCGCAGCAGCGCCCCGTGGGCAACATGAACGCGCTGATGTACGCGGCCCGCCAGGGTTGCGCGCTATGCGCGAAGTACCTGATCGAAGGCGGCGCCAACCCGAGCGCCAGCGATCCGGAGAACACCACGGCCCTGCAGTACGCCTTGCTGTCGCTGAACTTCGATGCCGCGAAGGAGATCATCCTCGGGGGCGCCGAAGTGAATCGCTGGGACTGGTGGGGGCGTTCGCATCTCTACGCACTCGCCGACGTGAGCACTTTGCCCAAGGGTGGCCGCTCCGACCAGCTGTCACTGGATAAAACCCAGCCCGTCGAGATCGCCAAGCTGTTGCTCGATCGCGGCGCGGATCCGGACATCCAGCTGAAGCTCCTGCCGCCGTATCGCGCGCTGGGCAACGACCGCGGCCTCGACGTCATGCTCACCTTCGGCACTACGGCGCTGATCCGTGCCGCCAAGGGCGGTGACGTGCCGCTGGTGAAGATCCTGCTCGAACACGGCGCGGATCCGAACCTCGCCACCAACCGCGGCCTCACGCCGGTGATGACCGCGGCCGGCCTCGGCTCCAACGACATCGATTCGCGCGGCATCGACAAGACGCAGGCGCAGGCGATCGAGACGCTGAAGGTGCTGCTGGCCTTCAAGGGCGACATCAATCGCCATGCCACCGACACCGGTCGCACGGCACTGCATGGCGCCGCCATGTGGGGCTGGAACGACGTGGTGCAGTTCCTCGTCGACAACGGCGCGGACCTGTTCGCCAAGGACAACGGCGGCATGCTGCCGCTGGATTCGGCGCTGGGCAAAGCCGGTGGCTTCGGGCGGCAGAATGCAGTCAACGTGCGGCCGGAGACGGCGGACCTGATCCGCAAGCTGATGACGGCGAAGCAGCCGCAGTCGGTGCCGCCAGTGGCGCAGAACGCCGCGCAGTAAACGCCGCGCAGTGATGATGCCGGCGGCGCTGCCGCTTGCAGCGCGCGCGCTTCAGCCGCGCAGGTCTCCGGTCGGATAATCCAGCCACGCGCGCAACGCATTGGTGACCGCGTCGGGCCTTTCCATCGTGCTCATGTGTCCCGACTCCGGAATGCTGAAGAGCCGGCTGCCCTGGATGCGCCTGGCCATCACTTCATGACGCGCCAATGGGCTCCATGCATCCTCGCGCCCGCACAGCACCAGTACCGGCAGACGCAGCTGCGCCAGCAGCGCCGTGCGATCGGGACGGGAGAGCAGCGCGCGGATCTGCGCATCGAACTGCTCCGGCGTCGCGCGCGCAATCATGGAGTGGATGCTGTCCATCAGCGGCGCATCGGTGAGTCGCAGTGGATGCACCATGCCGCGCGCCCAGTCCTGCGCCATCGGCAGCATGCCCTCGCGGCGCGCCATCTCCAGCAATCGATAGCGGCCGGCACGTTCGCGCTCACCCGGTTCGCCAGATGCGATGGCTTCATATCCGGTATCGAGCAATGCGAGTCGCGTGACACGCTCGGGTGCGCGCGCCATCACTTCGAGCGCAACGCGTCCACCCATGGAATGACCGGCCAGCGCGAAGCGTGGTGGTGCATGGTCGAGGATGCGCTCGGCCATCGTGCCCAACGAATCGATCATCCCGTGGCTCGCCACCCGGACGTCGCGTCCGGCGCCGAGCAGGCCGACCTGGTGTTCCCACACCGCGTCGTCGCACATCAGGCCCGGCACCAGCACCAGCGTTTCGATCATGCTCATGTCTCAACCGCGATTCTGGGGGGCGGGCAATGATTTCTCCAGCGCGGTCTTCATCCATTCGAGCAGCTTCTCGATGCGCGCCAGCTTCGCGCGACTCTGCGTGACATGCGCGCGGAACCATGACTTCGGCAGCGGATAGTCCTGCAACAGTTGCACCAGCTGCCCGGTATGGATCGCTTCGGCGCAGACGTAACGCGGCAGCATGCCGATGCCATTGCCGGCCAGCGCGGCGGCGCGCAGCGTCAGCGTGTCGTCGGCGATGAGGCGCGGGCGCACGTCCACGGCGAGTTCGCCCTGTTCGCTGTCGAAGCGCCAGGCGGTGCCCAGTGGCTTGAAGAACAGGCCGTCGTGGCCTTCGAGGTCATGCGGCTTGTGGGGCGTCCCACGCCGCTGCAGGTATTCGGGTGATGCGCACAGCACCTGCTCGATGGGATGCAGCGGGACATCGACCACGCCTTCATAACTGCTGGCGGCATGGCCGGTGATGGCGAGATCGAAACCTTCTTCCGCCGGATTCACCGAGCGATTCACCAGCGCCAGCTCCATGGTGATGTGCTCGTGTTCAGCGAGGAAGCCGCTGAGCACATCGGACAGCACCAGCATGTGCAGGGTGGTCGGCACCATCATCAGGATGCGGCCTTCGAGGCGATCGCCACTGCGGCGCAGGCCGTGCAGCGTGTCGTCGAGATCGGCGATGAGGCTGCGGGCATGACCCTGGAACCGGCCGCCGGCCTCGGTCAGAGAGACCTTGCGCGTGGAGCGTTCGAACAGCTTGGTGCCCACGGTGTGCTCCAGCTGGGTAACCCGCTTGGCCGCCACCGACGGAACCACGTTCAGCTGCCTTCCCGCCTCGGAGAAGTTTCCATAACGTGCCACGGCGAGAAACGCGCGCAGGTTGGCGATCATGTCCATGATCTATCTCGAATCGCAAAAGGTGAGGCCGTAATATGGTCTTAGTTGTTGCGGTTCGCAATGAATATGATGGAACCCGTCCCCACCCACACAGCAGGCGGCGTCATGAGCAACACGAGCTTCAGCGATATCCCCGGCACATACGTGTTCGACGGCGACCGCGCCATCCAGGGGCGCCATCTCAACCGCTTCTGCATGTCCCTGATGAGCGCCGCCAATCGCGCCCGCTTCAAGGCCGACCAGCGCGCCTACCTCGACGAGTGGGACATGGCCGAGGAGCAGAAGCAGGCCGTCATCGCCCGCGACTTCGAGGCGCTGCTGAACCTCGGCGGCAACATTTTCTTCGTGCTCAAGCTCGCGGCGCTCGATGGCCGTCCGACGCAATCTGTGGCAGCTTCGTTTTCCGGTCAGTCGAACGAGGAGTACGCCGCGATGATGCGCAATGGTGGCAGGAGCCCCGCAGGCCTCAGGTCGATCGCCGGCGGGTTCTGATGGCGCGCATCACGGCAGGCATCGGCTCGAGCCATGTGCCTGCCATCGGCGCTGCGCTGGATCGCGGTGCCACGGCGCATCCGGACTGGGCGCCGATCTTCTCCGGATACGAATGGACGCGGCGCTGGCTCGACCAGGCGCCGCCTGACGTCGTCATCCTCGTCTACAACGATCACGCTTCCGCCTTTTCGCTCGATGCCGTGCCCACGTTCGCGCTGGGCTGCGCGGATTCCTTCACGCCCGCCGATGAAGGCTGGGGACCACGCCGGGTGCCGGTGGTGCAGGGGCATCCGAAGCTTGCCTGGCACATCGCGAACAGCGTGGTGGTGCGCGATGAGTTCGACCTCACCTTCATGAACCAGATGGATGTCGACCACGGCCTCACCGTGCCCCTGTCGCTGATGTTGGGCCAGCCCGAGAAGTGGCCGGTGAAGGTGATCCCGCTGGCGGTGAACGTAATTCAATATCCGACGCCGACGGCGAATCGTTGCTTCCGCCTGGGCGAAGCGATTGCGCGTGCGGTTCAATCCTTTCCCGAAGACCTCAGCGTGCAGGTGTGGGGCACGGGCGGCATGAGCCACCAGCTCTCCGGCAAACGCGCCGGGCTCATCAACCGCGAGTGGGACACGAAATTCCTGGATCAGCTCACCACGGATCCGGAGGCGCTGCGCACCATGTCCCACGAGGAATACATCCGCGAAGCGGGTTCCGAAGGCATGGAGCTGATCATGTGGATGACGATGCGTGGCGCGCTGGGCCCGCGCATCCGCGAACTGCATCGCTTCTATCACGTGCCGGCGTCGAACACCGCCGTGGGCCACGTGGTGTTCACACCGGAAGACTGAAGGATCGCCGGCGCTTCGGCCGGCATCACACGAGCGCGGATTGAACCGCGCCCGTGTGCGTTGCCGTTACGGCAGGTGCCAGATGTTGACGATGCCGGCCTGCGGGCTGGTCGGCGCGGGCGGCGGAGCCGCGGCACCCGGCGCAGGCGGGCGACCGCCAAAGCCCGGGATGGCGCCTTCCGGCAGCGCGATGCGGTTGTCCACCACGATCGGGCTGTTCCAGTGGCCCGCCGCTGCTTCCAGCGTCGTCACCACGTTGCCGGTGGTCGCATCGAGCACGCTCAGCTTCGCCTGGCCGGTCGCGCTGTAGACGTACAGCAAGCCGCCTGCATAGAAGGGGCTGGTGCCACCGGTGGTGCTCTTCCAGGCTTCGGTGAGCTTGTGGTCGGCGCCGAAAGTCCAGGCCGTGGTGCCACCGCCGCCGCGACCGGCAGCCGACACGAACAGCCAGGTCTTGCCGTTGACCTTGGCCACCGCCGGAGCGGCGCTCATCTGGTTCTTGCCCGGCACCTCGACGATCTGCACCTCGCCACCCTGGTGGGGAGCGCTGCCCTTGATGTTGTCGAAGTGCACGACGCGCACCGTTCCATCCTTGCCGCCCTGCGCGTAGTAACCATCACCCAGCAGTGCCGGAGTGGTGGAGCCCACGTCGAGGTCCTTCTTGTTCAGTTCCTCGTTGTTGGTCGGGGTCCAGTTGGCCACGATCTGCGTGGCATTGGAGTTCAGTGCGATCAGCGCATCGCCCCAGTTGGTCTTGCCGTCCCACGGGCCGTTGCCGGTGGCGAACATCAGGTTGCCGGTCGAAGGTTCGACCACCACGCCCGCGCGACCCCAGATGGCCGACTGCGCAGTGGGACAGGCCTTCGGTTCGAGCAGTTCGGCGCGATCGCTGCACAGCGAGTTCCATACATGTTCGAGCGCGCCCGTCTTCGCATCGAGCACCGCGATGTGGCCCTGGTACGGGGCCGTGTCGCCGACGTAGCCGGCGGTCGACACGATCACCTTGCCGTTCAGGAAGGTCAGCGGTGAATCCAGCTTCTCGAAGTTCGGCAGCTTGGTGACCGAAGTGGACCAGACCGACTTGCCGTCCGCGATGGAAATCTTGGTGACCTTGCCGTCGGCCGAGGCTGCATACACGAACTGCCGGTTGGCATCGGCCACCGGCGTGGAGTTGGTGATCTGCTTGATGATCAGGCCCATCGGGATCGGGGCGCCGGCAAATGCCTTCGCCTCATCGAAGCCCGGCGAGGTGTATTCCCACAGCACCGTGCCCGCGTTCGCGTCGATGGCCACCGTGCGGCCCATGTTGGTGGTGCCGAAGAACACATCGTGCGAGGCGCCGTTCACTTTCGCGCCCTTCAGGTAGATGAGGCCGGCGTCGATGGGCGAGGAGACCTTCACCTGCATCTTCACCAGCGAGCCGACATTGGCCGCGGTGATTTTCGTGGGCGCCAGGTTCGAATTGTTGCGCGCATTGCTGCCACCGAAGGTGGGCCAGTCGGCCGAAGCGCCCGAGCCACCCGAAGATGAGCTACCCGGTGGGTTCGTGGTGCAACCGGCTGCTGCCAACACGGCGCAGCCCAGAAGGATCTTGTGGAAATTTCGCATGCGTTCGCTCCCCGCTTGATTGGTTTGGACGCCTGCTGATGACCACTCGTTGATCCAGAGGCGATGCGCCTGCCTTGCAGGCCGGGAGGATGATATTCGATCAACGGGAGGAATTCCCGGGCGGATACAGCGGCAAAGGTCCGCTTACGCCTCGCGAAAACGCGAAGCCCCCGGCATTGGTTCAGGCCGCTGCTCTGTACCATCCGCCCTCATGAGCGACGGGGATTTCCTGCAACAGCTGCCCGAACTGATCCTGCTGGTCCGTCGTGACGGCACGTTGCTGCGCGCAGAAGGCGGCCGTGGCGTGCCCGGGCTGCGCGCGCTCGGCAGCTGGCAGGGTGATGTGTTCGAACCGGCCTGGCCGGATGAGGTCACGGTGCTGCTGGCGCAACTGGTGCGTCGGGCCATCGCGGATCGCGGCCGCTGTGCCGCGGGGTTCAGCGTGGCGGGTGAGCGCTTCGACATCCGCGCCTCTGCGCTCGCGCAGGATCGTGCGGCATGCATCATCAGCCCGGCCGATGCCGCGCAAGCGACGGATCGGCGCAGTGTCCCTGACGCGCAAGGAGCACCGGTTCCCGGGCTGGATCGGCGCGGCTTCCTGCGTCGTCTGAAGGAAGCGCTGTCCAGCGCGCGGCTGCGCGAACGTCCGCTGGCCGTTGCGGTGATCCAGATCGATGACATCACCGAGCTCGGCCGCGTGATCGCGCCGCGCGTGTCGGAACAGATCATCGCCAGTGCACTGCAGAGCCTGCAGCAACTGGCAGCCAGGCGACCGGATGACGAGCCCGCGTGGACGCCGGGACAGTTGAAGGAAAACCAGCTGGCGCTGTGGATCGAAAGCGCCGATCGCGACCGCCTCGAAGCCTGCGTTTCGCGCCTCTGTTCGCAGCTGCGCGAGCCGATGGAGCTGGGCGAGACGCAGTTCCAGCTGGTGCTGCACGCGGGCGTAGCCATCCTCGGCCTCGACGCCACTTCGCCGCAGGTGCTGGTGGAACATGCTTGTGTGGCCGCTGGCGAAGCGCGGCGCGCGGCGGCCACGCGCGTCTTCTTCTTCAGCGACACGCTGCAGATGAAATCCCTGGCGCGCATGGACATCGCGCGCGAACTGCGCACCGCCATCGATGCGCGGCATTTCCGGCTGCGCTATCGCTACCGTCATGAACTGGCGACCGGCCGGCGCACGGCCTGGGTGGGTTACGTGAGCTGGGAGCATCCACTGCGCGGAGCCATCGCGCCGGCGGAGTTCCTGCCGGTCGCGCAATCGATGGGCCTCGCCACCGCCTTGTCGCGCAGCGTGCTGCACACCTTGCATGAAGACTTCGCGCGCCTCGGCAACGAAGCCGCGGACCTGCGTCTTTCATTCGGCGCGTTGCGCGCGCATGCACTGCATGAGGATTTCCTCGGCGACGTGCGGCGCGCGATTCTCGACACCGCGCTGCCCGCTGATCGCCTCGAGATCCGTCTTGCCGAAAGCGCGGCCGTATCGCGCGATCCAGCCGAGTTCGGGCCTTTGCGCGACATGGGCGTGCGCATCGTGGCGGATGAGATGGGCCGCGAACTCGTGCCGCTGCCGCGTCTCGCAGGTGCGCCGCTATGGGGCCTGCAGCTGCATCGTGGCTGGGCCAGCCGCCTGCTGGATGATGAGCTGGCGCACCGCCTGTGTGGCGCGGTGCTGCGCGTGGCGCAGGCGCTGGGCTTCACGCCGCTGGCCAGCGGCGTCGACACGCGGGCGCATCGTGATGCGCTACTCACTTTGGGATGCGAGCAGGGCACGGGCGATCTGTACGGTGGCCCCTGAGCGCCTCGCGCCCGCGATAAGGAAAATCGCCCGCGGCACGGCTGCGATTTGACAGGCACTTATGTGCGCGGCGTCACACTTGCGCCGCAACGGAGGCGGCTTTCCGCAGCGCCCGCTCCCGACCCTTCCGGAAGAATCGTGCTCCAGATCACAAGCCGGAGTCAGGTAACCCGTATGTCCATCGCACGACCCTTCGCCGTACTCGCCCTGCCGTTGCTGGGTGTCATGGCTGCCCCCAGCCTGAGTGCGGCACCAGCCGTTGCGACCCAGACATGGATTGTCCAGGCCGCGAACCCGCAGATACTGAAGGCGCATCTGGCCCGTGTATCCGCACACGCCGAGCAGGAGCTGCCGATCATCCATGCCGCCAACGTCAAGCTGACGCCGGCACAGGTGGCCAGCCTGCGCAATGACTCCGCCGTGCGCCTGTACGCGGACCGCGGCGTGAAGACCAGCGGCTCGCTGCTCTCGGCCCTCGTCGTCATCGCCAAGAACGTGACCAACCAGTTGAACACCACCGTCGCCAACAGTGCGGTGGGCAGCACCACGGCAGCGCTGTTCCAGCAGCTGCTGCAGCCGGTGCTGGCCTTCAACGTGGTGAGCTCGCTCACGCAGCCGGTGGTCAGCGGCCTGAGTGCGAACACTTCATTGCAGGATGGCAAGGGTGTTGCCGCGCTCGGCCTGACCTACGAGACCAACTACCCGCACCTGATCGATGCCGACCTGCTGCAGAACGCGGGCACCAGGGGTGATGGCGTCACCATCGCCGTGCTCGACACGGGCCTGTGGCAGGACACCACGCAGAACTACGGTTCGCGCGTGCTGGCCTCGATCGACGTGGTCAATGGCGGCAAGGGCGCGGTGAAGGGTGATCCGTACGGCCATGGCACGCACATCACTTCGGTGGCGGCCAGTGGCGCGATCAACCTAGCCGGCCAGTACCAAGGCATCGCGCCGCGCGCCAATCTCGTGGTCGTGCGCGCCTTCGACGAATACGGTGGTGCGCGCTACAGCGACATCATCGCCGGCCTCAACTGGCTGGTGCAGAACAGGAGCAAGTACAACATCCGCGTGCTGAACCTGTCGTTCGGCGCGCCGCCTGAATCCTTTTACTGGGACGATCCGCTGAACCAGGCCGTGATGGCCGCATGGCGCGCGGGCATCGTGGTGGTGACGGCTGCCGGCAACGATGGTCCGGACCCGATGACGGTGAACGTGCCGGGCAACGTGCCCTACGTGATCACCGTGGGTGCGCTCACCGACAACTACACGCCGTACAACGGCGCGGACGACAAGCTCGCGAGCTTCTCGAGCACCGGTCCTTCCTATGAAGGCTTCGTGAAGCCGGAAGTGGTGGCGCCGGGTGGCCACATCGCCGCTTCGATGTCGAGCAGCAGCTATCTCGCCAACATCGATCCGGATTCCATGAAACTCCTGCAGCAACTGTTCACCATGTCGGGTACCTCGCAGGCCGCGGCGGTGACCTCGGGCGTGGTGGCGCTGCTGCTGCAGCGTGATCCATCGCTGACTCCCGACCAGGTGAAGTGCCGCCTGCTCGCTACCGCGCGCCCGGCCATCAAGAGCAACAAGACGCTGGCGTACAGCGTGTTCCAGCAGGGTGCTGGCCTCATCAACGCCACCGACGCCGCGAACAGCGGCGTCAGCAACTGCGCCAACGTCGGCCTCGACATCGATGCGGACCTCGCGGGCACCAAACACTTCGGCGGTCCGGCCAACGTCGACGACAACGGCAACTACTACGTGATGGACATGGCCGGCACCACCTGGGCGAATCCCCTTACCGCCGATGGTTACGCGTGGAGCAAGGGCTATCCGTGGGACCAGGGTTACAGCTGGGCTGCCGGGTACGCGTGGAGCAAGGGCTACGCCTGGAGCAAGGGCTATGCGTGGAGCAAGGGCTACGCCTGGAGCAAGGGCTACGCGTGGAGCAAGGGCTACGCGTGGAGCCGCAACGTCGACTGGTGGACCACGCCTTCGACGCCGGCCTCGGGCACCGCGCCCGCGTCGATCGAACCCTGGGTCCCGAACCAGTAATACGAGTGTGACGGAGTTCTCAGCCGCGACGCGTCAGGCGCGCTGCTCCGAACTGGTTCAACGAACAGCCGCGGGTGCTCGTTCATCCTCATGCAGATGAAGAGCACCGGTGGGTCGGCCGCGACGAATTCAAGGAAGGTCATGACCCTCGTTGCGGGCTTGCTCGCGTTCGTCACCGCGTTTTCGACGCCGGCGATGGAGCAGCGGCCACTGGTGCTCAAGCACCTCACCACCGCCGACGGCCTGCCACAGGCCACCGTGATGACCACGCTGCGCGATTCGCAGGGCTTCGTGTGGTTCGGCACCGAAGATGGCCTGGTGCGCTTCGATGGCCAGAAGCTGGTGCGCTATGCGGGTTCCACCGACAGCACGAATTCCCTGCCGGACAACTGGATCTGGCAGGTGGTGGAAGATCCGAACCACGATCTGTGGATCGCCATGGGCAGCGGCGGCGTGGCGCGCTGGCGCCGTGATGCGGATCGCTTCGATCTGTTCCGCCATGTCGATGGCAAGCCGGATTCCCTCGCCAGCAACAATGTGCGCACTGTGCTGGTGGATGCGCAGGGTCGCCTGTGGGCTGGCACCACCGATGCGGGCGTGGACATCCTCGATCCCGCCACCGGCAAGGTGCAGCACCTGCGTCACGATGCGCACGATGAAGACACGTTGAGCAGCGACCAGGTATTCACGCTGCAGCAGGACCACGCCGGCGATGTATGGATCGGCACTGCCAGCGGCCTGGATCGCTGGCACCGCGCCTCCGGTCGCATCGAACGCGTCGGCGGCCTGCAGCGTGACGCCGTGCTGCGAACGGAAGTGCACCAGCTGCTCGAAAACTCCGACGGCACGTTCTGGGTGGGCACCTACGACAAGGGCCTCGCGCGCATCGATGCCGATGGCAAGGTGCTGCGCCGTGAACAGCACGATGCGCACCGGATGGATTCCCTGGTCAGCAATGAAGTCCACGTGCTGCTGCAGGACAAGGCGGGCAACCTCTGGGTCGGCACCGATGCCGGCCTCGACCTGCTGCAGCCGGAAGGCAGCAGCTTCCTGCACTACCAGCACGACGCCGGTGATATCGCGACGCTGCGCAATTCCAACATCATGTCGCTGTACCAGGACCCGACGGGCCTGTTGTGGATCGGCACGCGCGGTGGCGTCAGCCGCTGGAACCCGTACAGCTGGGAGATGGGCGGCGCACGCCCGCACTGGCTGCGCGAACAGTTCGTGATGGGTTTCGCCGATGCACCGGGCAGCGAGGTCTGGATCGCATCGATGGCGGGGCTGTATCGCTACGACGCGATGAACGGCAATGCCAGCAGCATCGACACCGTGCTCGGCCGCGTGAATGCGCTGGGTGATTCCAGCGTGATGTCACTGAAGGAAGACCACGAAGGCTCGCTGTGGATCGGCACCATGCGCGCCGGCCTCAAGCGCCTGCGACCGGATCGCAGCCTGCAGTCCTTCGCGGTGGCGCCGGACAATCCGCGGGCGCTGAGTTCCGCGGGCATCATGTCGCTGGCCGAATCGCGTGCGGGCCGCATCTGGGTTGGAACCTACGGTGGCGGCGTGAACATCGTCGATCCGGCCAGTGGCGAGGTCCGCAAGTTGCCATTCGGTGGCGCGAAGGATGCGGTCAGCGGCAGCAACGTCACGGCCATGCTCGAAGACACGCAGGGCAACTTCTGGCTCGGTACCGACAGTGAAGGCCTCACCTTGGTGAGCGCAGAAGGCCGGCTGCTGCGCCGGTTCCGCATGGACCCGGCCCAGCCACGCGCATTGCCCAGCGACTCCGTGTATTCGCTGGCGCTGGATAGCCGCGGTCGCGTGTGGATCGGCACCAGCAAGGGCGTCGCGCGCGCCCTCGACGCCGACGTCGACCCGGCGCAGCAGCGCATCTCCACCGTGACACTGGCGCTCGGCCAGGGATCGGACGTGGTGTACGGCGTGGTCGGCGATCCGCGCGCCGGCATCTGGATCAGCACCAACACCGGCCTCGTGTACTTCGATCCGGACAAGCACGTCACGCGCGCCTACCACCGCGAAGACGGCTTGCAGGGCGAGGAATTCAACAACGGTGCCGTGGCACGCCTCGCCGACGGTCGCCTGTGCTTCGGCGGGCCCGGCGGCTTCAACATCTTCGACCCGCGGAAGCTTTCCGCTTCGCGCGCACCACCCTCGCTGCTGCTCACCGGCGCGGCCATCGCGGGCATTCCCGTGGCAGGCGCCACGCCGGTGTGGCTGCGCAAGAAGCTTTCGCTGGGCTACCGCGACGACATCGCGTCACTGGATTTCGCGGTGCTGGATTTCACGGCGCCCGAACACGCACGCCTGCAGTACCGCATGGCGGATTTCTCCGATCAGTGGATCGATGCGCAGCGGACCATCACGCTCACCAGCCTGCCGGCCGGTGATCATGTGCTGGAGGTGCGCGCCGCGAGCGCCGATTCGCCGTGGAGCGCACCGCTGCGCTTCGCGCTGCACCGGGACCAGAAACCCTGGCTCACACCCTGGGCGTATGCGGTGTATGCGCTGCTCATCGGCCTTGCCATCGCGCTGCGTATACGCCACGAGAAGCGCAAGTTCCGCGACATCGAGCGCGCCCGCGACCACCTCGAAACGCAGGTGAAGGAACGCACCGTCGAGCTCGTGGAAAGCAATCGCCAGCTGGCCGAAGCGGCGCGCGCCAAGAGCGACTTCCTGGATCGCATGAGCCATGAACTGCGCACGCCGATGAATGGCGTGGTGGGCATGACGGAGCTGTTGTCGCGTACCAGCCTGTCGGCCACGCAGACGCATCTCACCAAGACCATCCGCGCCTCCGCGCACATCCTGCTGCAGATCGTGAACGACTTGCTGGATCTGTCGAAGATCCGTGCCGGCAAGGTCGCGCTCGAATCACTGCCCGTGGACATCGGCCAGGTACTGGAGGAATGCACCAGCCTGTTCGCGGGTGCCGCCGAGGCGAAGGGCCTCGAGCTGATCGTCTGCCCACCGCGCGATACCCGTCGCGCCTTGCGTGGCGATCCGCTGCGCGTGCGGCAGGTGTTGATGAACCTGGTCGGCAACGCGGTGAAGTTCACTTCGCAGGGCGAGATCGTGGTGCGCGCGGATGTCGAACAACTGGGCGAGGACAAGGCCACCGTGCGGCTGTCGGTCACCGATACCGGCATCGGCATTGACGAGGCCGTGCTCGCAAAGATTTTCGAGCCGTTCACGCAGGCCGATGAAAAAACCACGCGGCAATTCGGTGGCACCGGGCTTGGCCTCGCCATCTGCCGTGAGCTGGCCGAGGTGATGGGCGGACGCATCAGCGTGGAAAGTCGTGCGCAGGTGGGTTCGACCTTCACCTTGCACCTGCCGATGCAGCTCGGTCCGGAACTGCCGGTCGAACCGCAGCTGCGCAAGGTGGTGGCGCGCCTCGCCACGCGTCGTCCTTCGCTGGCCGAGTCGCTGCAGCGTCATTGCGCGCTGCTGGGGTTGGAACTGGCGTGGGATCCGCAGTCCAACGATCGCGAACCGCAATCCGGTGAAGTGCTGCTGGTCGACGCGGCCAGTAGCGATGCACTGCTGGCCCGTTGCCTCACGCAGCCCGAGCTGTGCCGCAGCTCGCTGGTGGTGATTGCAACACCTGCCGAGGTCGAACGCCTGTCGCTGACCCTGCTGCTGCCCGAGCGCGCGGTGGTACTGAAACCCGTGCATCATGTCGCCGTGCGCGAAGCACTGGCCACCGTGCTGGGCATGCCGGAGCTGATCCAGGCGCCAGCGCCGCGCGAGGAACACCGCAAGCTGCGCGGCCATGTGCTGCTGGTCGAGGACGATCCCGTGAACGCCGCAGTGGCCGAGGGCTATCTCGCCGAACTCGGCTGCACCAGCGCGTGGGTGACGAGCGCGAAGGCCGCGATCGCGCGCCAGCAGACCGAACACTTCGACCTGGTCTTCATGGACCTGAACATGTCGGACATGGATGGTTTCACCGCCACCACGCGCATCCGCGAGCGCGAGGCCAGTGGTGTGCGCATCCCCATCGTCGCGCTCACCGCGCATGACGCGCGCAGCTATCGCGAGCGCGTGCTGAAGGCCGGCATGGACGACATCCTCAGCAAGCCGTATTCGCTCGACGACTGCCGCGCGATGCTGGTGCGCTGGATCGGCGGCAATGCTGTCGCGGCGGAGGAAGTCGACGCCGCTCCGCAGGCCGACACCACCGCGGAAGTCGCGGCCGCTGCCGACGACACGGCCGCGCTGGCGTGTATCGACGCGGGCGCGGTGCAATCGCTGGGCCGCCTCGGCACCGGTGGCCCGCAGGCCTTGTACAACCGTCTCGCCGCGCTGTTCGAATCCTCCTCGCAGCCGGTCATGGCGCAGCTCGACACCGCGCTGAAGAACAACGACTTCGAGCAGGCCGCCAGCCTGTGCCATCGCCTCAAATCAAGCTCGGCCAATGTCGGCGCCATGGCCTTCGCTGCCGGCTTGCGTGAACTCGAGCAGCATTGCCGCGAGGGCAACGCGGCTGGCGCCGTGGAATTGCATGCCAGGCTCGCGACGGCCTATGAACCCCTGCTTGCAGCGCTGCGCACGCGACGCATGGTGGCGGCATGACCACGCTGCTGCGCGCATTGCCGGTTGCCATCATCGCCGAGGACGAGGAACTCGGTCGCCTGCTGTTGTCCGAAGCCGCCGCGGTCGCGGGCCTGGTGAGCCAGTGCTTCGACAATGGCGCCGACGCGCTCGAAGCCGCATTGCAGTCGCGGGTGGCGATCGCACTGCTCGACGTGAGCATGCCCGGCCTCGATGGCCTGACCGTGTGCCGCCGCATGCGCGAGGATCCGCGCTTCGATGGCGTGCCCATCGTCATCGTCACCGGCCACGATGATTCCGAAGCCGTGCGCATGGCCTTCGAGGCTGGCGCCACGGACTTCGTCTCCAAGCCGGTGAACTGGGCGCTGCTGCCCAAGCGGCTCGAATACATCCTGCGCAATGCCGAGGCCGGCCGTGCGCTGCATGAACGCATGTCGCAGGTGAGCACGCTGGTGGAAGCGTTGCCTGACAGCCTGTGGGTGGTGAGCGGCAGTGGCGAGATCCGCTGGAGTTCCAGCGCCAGCACTGCCGCGCGCCGTCGCGACGTGGTGGCGGCGGAGGAATCCGATGCAGCCATCGCGCCTGCACAGCAGATGCCGAAGCTGCTCGCGGCCATTGCGTTGACTGCTGCGGACGGCCTGCATCGCAAGCTCGAATTCCGCGTGCAGGAAGGGGCGCATCCGCGTTGCTACGAGCTGCGCCTCAGCCGCCGCGAGGGCGGTGACGTGGTGGTGATCCGCCAGGACACCACCGAGCGCACGCTGGCCGCCGAGCACATCGAGCGCCTCGCGTATTTCGATCCGCTCACCGGTCTTGCCAACCGCCACTGCTGCCTCGACAAGGCCGGCGCGTGGATGTCCGCCGCCACGCCGCGCGAGGGGAGCGTGGCGCTAATCTACATGGACCTGAACGGCTTCAAGCGCGTCAACGACACCTTCGGCCACTCCGTGGGCGACACGGTGCTGCGTACCGTGGCGGTGCGCCTGGGTGAAGCAGTCGAGGGTTTCCACGCGCAATGCGACGAGCTGCTGGTCGCCCGCCTCGGCGGCGACGAGTTCGTCGTGGTGGTGAGTGCGAAGGATGCGCGCGCCATGGGCCTGCGCGTGGCGGACTCCTGCCGCATGGTGCTGGGCCAGCCGATCGGCATCGACGCGCTGGAGTTCCACTGCGCGCCCAGCATCGGCATGGCCGTGTTCCCCGACGATGGCGCGGACGTGGCCAC
Source organism: Pseudomonadota bacterium (assembly GCA_037200665.1). Lineage (GTDB taxonomy): Bacteria > Pseudomonadota > Gammaproteobacteria > Steroidobacterales > Steroidobacteraceae > ZC4RG30. Next base: position 301,390 of record JBBCGD010000005.1, read on the forward strand.
GGTGCTGAAGCACGCCGACACCGCGATGTACCAGTCGAAGGCCGATGGCGCCGATGGCGTGGTCGAATACAGCACCGCGATGAGCACGCGCCTGCGCGACTGGCTGGCACTCGAGGCACGCCTGCGTCGCGCGGTGCGCGACGAGATGCTGCACCTGGTCTTCCAGCCCAAGTTCCACCTGCACGATGGCCGCATCGCCGGTGCCGAGGCGCTGCTGCGCTGGCGCGACGACGAGCATGGCGAGGTGTCGCCGGCGCGCTTCGTGGAAATCGCCGAGGACAGCGGCCTGATCATCCAGATGAGTTCGTGGGTGGTGCGCGCCGTGTGCCGGCAGCTGCGCCACTGGCTCGACCAGGGCGTGGCGATTCCGGTGGCCATCAACTGCTCCGCGAAGGAAATGATGCACGGTGATCCGGCCGCGGTGATCGCCGCCGAGGCCGCGGCTGCGAACATCCCGCCGTCGTTGATCGAGGTGGAGATCACCGAATCACTGCTGGCCAATGATTCGGCCAGCGTGCAGAAGGTGTTGCACAACCTGCGACTGCTCGGCTGCCGCATCGCACTGGACGATTTCGGCACGCGCTACTCGGCGCTGTCGTACATCACGCGCTTCCCGCCGGACCGCATCAAGATCGACAAGGCCTTCGTGCAGAACGTGGATCGCTCACCGGCCGACGCGGCGGTGGCCAATGCCATCCTGTCGCTGGCGTCGAGCCTGAATCTTTCCGTCACCGCGGAAGGCATCGAGCGCGTCGAGCAGCTGGAATGGCTGCGCGAACGCGGTTGCCACGAAGGGCAGGGTTTCTATCTGTCGAGGCCGCTGTCGCCTTACGATTTCACGCGCCTGCATGTCACGCCGGTCGCAACCCAGGATCCCCAGTCGAATACGGGCTAGCGGCGCGCGCCGTTAGATGGTCAGCAGGTCCTGGCCGAAGACCACTTCGCCTGCATAGAACCTGCGCACGCCTTCGAGCAGCGGCGCCAGCGGCAGCGTGGTTCCTGCGCTCGTCAGCTGGTGGTTCAGCACCACGAGTTTCGCTTTCGCTTCCGCCGCCATGCGGCCGACTTCCTCGGGCGTGGAGTGAGTTTCCGACACATGCCGCGCTACGCTGGGTTTGTCGGCATCCTGCGGATCCTGCTTCTGCTGCACGAGGAAAGCGTCGCGCACGCTCTGGTCCATCACTTCGCAGATGAAGACGTCGACGTCCTTCGCCAGCTCCACCAGGTTCTTCGAGTAGCTGGTGTCGCCGCTGATCACCACCGAGCGCGTCTTCGTGTCGAAGCGCAGGCCCATCGAGCGGTAAGGCATGCGGCTGCGCGAATGCTCGGGAAAGTGCGTGTTCTCGATGGCGGTGACCTTCACGCGCTCGTCGCGGAACACTTCGGTGATCTTCGAACCCGGGTCGATGTCATGCCCGTGGTACAGGTTGGCGGGACTGGTTTCGCGGCCTTCATCGACGGTGCGGATGCCCACGTCGGCCTTGCAGTAATCGACGATGGCGCGAACCATGTCCGCCGTGCCGTAGGGCCCGTAGATCTCGATGGGCTGGGTGCGCCCGCCGGTCCACTGCAGGCTGAGCAGCGCGGGCAGGTCGGTGGTGTGGTCGTTGTGCAGGTGGGTGAAGGCGATCTTCTCGATCTTCAGCCCGTTGATCTCGGCCGCGTTCAGGTTGCGCACGGCGCCGTAACCGCAGTCGACGAGATAGGGCACGCCATCGACGAGGATGGCGGTGGAGGTCTGCGCACGCTTGAGGTCGATGCCAGGCCCCGCGCGCGTACCGAGCAGCACGATCTGCGTGCCGGTGGTGGGACGTGCAGCGGCGGCAGCGTTCGCAACCGCGGCCGGTCGGGCAGCCGATGTGGCGGGAGCCAGTTGTGCCGACGCGCGCGGCAGCGCCCCGATGGTGGCAAGACTCGTGAAACCCAGTGCATCGCGCAGTAGCCGACGGCGCGTCGGCAGTGGCTCATGCTTCATTTCTGTTCCCCCGTCCGTGCGGCTGTTGTCATCGATGATGTCGCGCCCGCCCCAAAAGAAAAAGGCCGGCAAATCTGCCGGCCTTCTTTTATCTGATCTGCATCCGATCTACTTCGGTGAGCTCTTCATTGCCGCTTCGAGCGCCGCGACGGTTGCGGCACGGCCGCCACCGCCACCCGGGCCGCCACGTGCAGCGCCGCCGGCTGCCGGCGCAGCGCCAGCAGCCGCCTCACCATTCTGCGCAGCCTGTGCGCCCGCACCCGGGCCAGCGGGCGGTGGCGCAGCCTTCGCGATGTCCAGTGCCGTCTTGCCGGTCGCATCGTGGATGGCCGGATTGGCGCCACGCTCGAGCAGATGCTGCACGACCTTGTCCGAGCCATTCTCGGCGGCGGCCATCAAGGCTGTCCTGCCTTCCTGGTCGCGCCCGGCCACGTATGCCATCAGCATCGCGGTGTGCGTGTGGCTGTTGGTGACCTGCGCATTCACGTTCGCGCCGGCATCCAGCAGCAGGTCCAGACTCTTGACGATGCGCGCCTGGTCGCCCGGCGCGCCGCCGCGACCGGTGCCGCGCATGCCGGCTGCGATCATCAGCGGCGTCATCTGGAAGACGTTCTCGAGATCCACTTCCGCGCCATGCGCGAGCAGCAACTGCATGGCTTCCTGGTCACCGGCGAGCGTCGCGATGAACAAGGGACCCGCGCCACCGCGCATGTCGTAGTCGGTGAAGCGCTGCCGGCCACTGGTGTAGGGACGCTTGCGCGTGAGCTGGTGATTGACGTCGACGCCCATGCCGATCAGGCGGTTCGCCACATCGAGCGCAGTCGGGCCAGCTGGTCCGCGTGCAGCGCCAGCTCCGCCCGGGCCACCGGGACCACCTGTGCCGCCGCGTCCACCCGCCCCGCCGGCGCCACGCGCAGGCGCGGCACCGACGACACCACCGATGCCGCCCGGATTCACGGCGCCACCGCCGCCGCCACCACCACCGCCAGCACCGCGGTAGGAGTTCATGTCGATCGCCATGTACAGCGGCGTGCGTCCGCTCATGTCCCAGGTGTTCGGGTTCGCGCCCTTGTCGAGCAGGTACATCGCCGTGTCGAAGCGCCGGTTGTCCAGCGCATTGATCAGCGGCGTGACGCCATCCGGACTCGGCTTCTCGATGTCGGCGCCGGCGTTGACCAGCGACACGACGCAGCGCTGGCAGCCCGCGCGGATCGCATACAGCAGAGCCGTGAGGCCGCCGGTCTGGCGCGACCCGAACTGCGCGCGCGGCTCGGAGGTCATCTCGCGCTGCCAGTCATCGGACTTGGCGCGCAGATTCACCTGCGGGCCCGCGCCCTTGGCCAGCAGCAGGTCGACGAGGTCCGGCAGGTTGCCGCCCGCTGCCCACATCAGCGCCGTCTGGTCGCGAAAGGTCTCGATGGCCTTCACGTTGGCGCCGCGCGCGATCAGCGTCTTCGCCATGTCCTGGTTGTTCAGGCTGATGGCCAGCATCAATGCGGTCTGGTTGTCCGTATTGGGTGAATCCACGTTCGCGCCGGCATCGAGCAGCGTCTTGAAGAGGTCCATGTCCTCCAGCTTGATGGCCTCGGTCAGCGCGGTGCTGCCGTAGGTGCTGGTGACATTGGCCTTGGCACCGGCCTTCAGCAGCGCCTGCACCATCTCGTGGTCGGCCTTGAAGGTGGCCCACATCAGCGCGGTGGAGCCGTCGGTGGACTTCGCATTCACGTCGGCGTGTGCGGCGATCGCGGCCATCGCGCCGTCGCGATCGCCCTGGCGCACCATGTCGACGAGCAGGGGCTTGTCGGCGGGGCAGCAAAAACCGATGCGCCGATCGAGAGCAGGCCGAATGCGGCGAAGGTCCGGATGCCCCGGACGCGGCGGGTGTAGTTAGACAACGTTGCCCCCGAAATTCGTGTAGTGGGCCTGGTAGCCCTTCGAGACGTCGTAGAGGAATTTGTACGGATCCTGGAACTTGCGGCCGGCCTTCTCGAAGACCTGGTCGTTCATCATGTCCTCGGCGCCGTGGCCGTGGTGCACGAGGTCCGAGGTGATGTCGTAGAACTTCTTCATCAGCTCGGTCTCGGCCTTCAGCTGCGCGAAGGTCATCACCGGGCCATAGGCCGGCACGATCTTCGTCTGGTCGTTGGCGAGCTTCACGAGATCATCCATGGCATCGGCGCGACCGCCGAGCCAGCCGCCGGCATACCAGTCGAGCGCGGGGTCGCGCTCCGGTGAAACGACGTCACCCACCGCCAGCACGTTGGAGTCGCGCAGGAACACATAGGCATCGCCGCGCGTGTGCGCTTCGAGCAGGTAACCGAACTCCACGCGCTCGTTGCCGGCCTTCATCTCGCCCTTCTCGCGGAAGGTGACCTTGGGTACGGCTTCCTTCGGCGGCGCCTTGACCCAGCGATCTTCGGCCGGCACGTAGTAGTCGGCGGCCAGCCACTGCCTGGTGATGGTGTGCGCGTGGATCTCGGCGCCGGCGTTGGCGAACAGCGCATTACCGCCGGTCTGGTCGGCGTGGTAGTGCGAGTTGAACAGCGTGCGCACGGTGCCGCCGGCCAGTGTCTTCTGCACCGAAGGTGCGAGTTCCAGCGAGCCGCTCTCGACCAGCAGCAGGCCGCTGCCGGTGTCGAGCACCAGCACGTTGCCCGGCGCGCCGGTCACGACGCTGACGCGGTCGGTCACTTTCGCGATCGGCAGTACCTTTGCATTGATCGATTTGGCCTGCGCCGGCTTGGCGGACGCGGCCGATGCGACAGAAGGCACGGGCTTGGTCGGCGCAGTCGTGCAGCCGGCAAGGCTGCCCATCAGCGGCACGGCCGTGAGGCCGGCAATGCCGCCCCAGCGAGTTCTTCAGAAAATTCCTGCGGTCGAAAGACATCATCAGACCTCGGAGATCACGCCGGTGCTGTTGCCGAAGCTCGGCTGTTCGATGCCCAGCTTCTGCAACATGGTCAGGTGGATGTTGGCCAGCGGCGTCCTGGCTGCGGGCGTCACGTTCTTGCCACCCACGTGCTTGCCGTTCGCGCCGCCGATCAGCAGTTCCGGGATCGGATAGTTGTCGTGCGCGTTGCTGTTGCCCATGTTCGAGCCGTACAGGAACAGCGAATGGTCGAGGATGCTGCCTTCGCCTTCCTTGCTGTTGGAGAGCTTCACCAGGAACTCCGAGAAGCGTTCCATGTGGTAGCGCTGGATCTTCAGGAGGCCATCGATGCGGTCGCGCTGGTTCGAGTGGTGGCTGATCGGGTGGAAGCCGCCCGGCACCTTGAGGTTGCTGTATTCGCGCGCGGTGCCCTCGGCAGCCTGCACGAAGGTGGCAACGCGCGTGAGGTCCGCCTGGTAGGCGAGGGCGATCAGGTCGAACATGATCTTCAGCTGCGCGTCGAAATCTTCCAGCTGGCCGATGGGCGCATCGGGCACCTTCACATTGCCCATGTCGCGGTCGCGGCCATCTTCACGCGACGCTCCAGCTCGCCGACGGTATCGAGGTAATCCGACAGCGCGCGCTTGTCGCCCGGGCCGAGGTCGGCGGACAGCGACTTGGTGCGATCGGAAATCATGTCGAGGATGCTGCCGTTCTTGCGCAGCAGTGAAGCGCGCTCGGCTGCCGTATCGCCTTCACCCACCAGCTGGATGAACACCTTGCGCGGGTTGTATTCCATCGGCAGCGGCTTGTTGGGCGCGGCGAAGGAAGTGGTCACCGCGTAGAAGCCGCCGTTGCCGGCCGCGATCTGTACGGTGGTTTCGGAGGCGAGTTCGAGCGAGGGCAGCGCGGTCTGCTGGCCGAGCTTCTGCGCGATCACCTGGTCCAGCGTGGTGGCCATCGCGGCGCTCGACGAGGCCGTGTCCGGACGCACGCAGGACAGCCAGGTGGCCGGATTCAGCACGTGCACCGAACCGCCGGCCGCGGTGTTCTCGATGTTGTCGAAGGTGGTGAGGTATTTCTTCACCGGCTCCAGCGGCGCAATGGTGCGGCCGAGCTTGAAGTCATCGCCCTTGCCGGTGCAGGTCAGCATCCACTTCCTTGCCGAAGGGCGTGTTGTTCTGGATCGCGCCATGCGGCAGGTAGAAGAAACCGGCGCGCGTCTTCGGCGCGGCGGCGGTCTGCGAGAGTGCAGTGCCTGCCGGCACCATCGCATCCAGGAAAGGCAATCCCAGTGCCACGCCGGTGCCACGCAGGAATGTGCGGCGGGACAGGTGCTTCTTGGTGAGGAAATATGCATTGCGGTCTTCCTTCTTATGGATGCTGGATGGCCGGAACACCGGCGTTGGAGGCCACGGTCGGCTTGGCCAGCGGCTTCGCCGCTTCGCCGCCCTGGCGACGGAACGCATCGCTGTTCACGATGCCGTCGATGATGGCGGTGAACTGGTAGTTGCTCTTCGCGGCTTCGGCCACGATCTTGCGCACTTCCGGCATGTCGTAGTACTCGAGCTGGCGATTCAGCGCGTACATCATCAGGCGCCGCGTCACCGTGGTCGGGAACTGATCCGCATGGCCGGTGAGGTACTTGCGCAGGTCGCTCGGGCCGGTGAGCACGATGCCGCTGGTGAGCTCGGTCTTCGCATCGATGGGCGCCTTCGCAGCCGCGTCCACTTCACGCCAGCGACCGGTGTTGTCGAAGTTCTCGAGTGCGAGGCCCGGCGGATCGATCAGGCCATGGCAGGCCTTGCAGGTCGGGTTCGTGCGATGCAGTTCGAGGCGCGCACGTACGGTGGTCGGCGCTTCGCCTTCCTTCTGGGAAAGATCCGTCGCCACATTGGGAGGCGGCGGCGCAGGCGGGGCGCCGACGATCTTGTCGAGCACCCACTGGCCGCGGCGCACGGGTGAAGTGCGATCGCCGTACGAAGTGGCCATCAGCACCGCGCCCTTGCCCAGCAGGCCGAAGCGGTTCGGGTCGGTGAGCTGCACGCGGCGGAACTGCGAGCCGTGCACATTCTTGATGCCATAGCGCTGCGCCAGCGATTCGTTGACGAAGGTCCAGCGGTCAGCAGGTCGACGACGCTGCGATCCTCGAGCAGCACGCTGGACAGGAACAGGCGGATCTCGGCGTCGAGGTTGGCACGCAGCGCGTTGTTGGTCGCGGTGTTGCCATCGGTTGGCTCGACCTGGCCGAGATCATCCACGCTGAGCCAGGTCATCGCGAAGTTGTCCACCAGCGCACTGGCGCGCGGGTCCTTGAGCATGCGCAAGACCTGCGCATCCATCACCTTGGTGTCGGAGAGGCGCTTCTGCGCGGCGAGGTCCAGCAGCTGCTGGTCGGGGCCGGTGTTCCACATCAGGAAGGACAGGCGCGAGGCCAGCTCCAGGTCCGTCAGCGGGCGCGATTCTTCGGCTTTCGCGGCAGCGGGAATCGCGCGATACAGGAAGTCCGGGCTCGACAGGATGGGCGGTGACCAGTTCGGTCACGCCTGAATCAAAGCCACCATCGGTGCGCGCGTTGTCGTAGAAGGGCATCAGCAACTTGATGTCCGCATCGTTGAGCGGACGGCGATACGCCTGCGCCGCGAGGTTGCGCGCGATCTTTTCGGCGCAGGGGCGCTCTTCCGCCGCGCTCTTCGGCTGGCACACGAAGATCTTCGCGCGGCTCGGGCTCATCGACAGCCCGGTGGGCGAGAACGGGCCTTCCACCACCACCGAGACATTGATGACGGGCATGTTGGAAATGCGGCCACCACCGCCACCGAACCCGCCGCCATTGGTGGCGTCATTGTTCAGGCTCTTGGCACGGTCGATGAAAGTCATGACGACGCGGTGCGTGCCCGCCTTCACCTTCGCCGTGCTGGCGGCCATCGCGATGGCTTCCTTGGCGCCGGTTGGACCATCACGGTCGAGCACATTGAGGTAGGCCGGTCCGCCCAGCACCTTGCGCACGACCTCGACGCCGTCGATCAGGATGACCATCGTGGCCTCGGTCTCCGCGCCGCGCGGATACAGGCCCATGTCGAGCTGGTCTTCGGCCGGAACGCTGAATTTGTATTCACCGTCGGCGGGAAAGACGTAGTTGAAAGTCACGCCACCGCCGCCACGACCGGCACCGCCACCACGCGTGCCCAGCGGGAAATCGGCCGCAGTGGCCGGCACTACCGGGATGGTGGTCTTGGCCATCTTCGGCACGGGCTGGCCCACGGCCATTTCCACGGCCTTGCGCACCGTGGACAGGTACTGCTCCATGAAGGAGGGCGATACCGCCAGGGCGCTCGCGATGTTGGTGAAGCCGTCGATGGTGACTTCGGTGGGCAGTGCCTTCTTCGGGTCGATATCCACGCCGATCAGCGATTTGACCGTGGCGGCGAACTCGGCGCGGCTCAGGCGCTGGATCGGCACATGACCGATCTGCTCCTTGTTGGAGGCATCGAGCGAGGTTTCGAGGAAGCCGACGAAGGCATCCACATCGGTCTGGCTGGGCTGCTTCTGGCCGGCGGGCGGCATCAGGCGGCCACGCAGCTTGGTGACCGCGGTTTCCCAGATCTTCGGATCCTGGCTGGCATGGCCGACGTCCATGGTGTCCATGGCGACGCCACCGGCCCAGTCCTCGGTGTTGTGGCACTTGATGCAGAAGTCCTTGGTCAGCTGGTTGAAAGCCGCCGCGGAACCGGCGGGGACAACCGCCTGGGCCTGTGCAGCGGAAGCTGCAAGCACGAGGCTAGCGGCCAGGGGCACGCATGCACCCAGTTTCAGCCCATATCCGAACCGAGCACTGATCCCGCTCATTGACCCCTCCATCCGTACGCCCCTCATTATTATGCGGGGCACGTGAGTATGTGCGACCGCCAACCGGGGATCGCAAGATAGGGGATCGAACCGGGGCAGTCCATCGAACGCAATCCAAAAACGGCCGCAAGGCGAAAAAAGCCGAGAAAGTCCTGCTGCCGTTCTGATCAAAAGAGCAGCCCGCAAGGGGCGCACATTTGTCCTTTATATAGACCGGGGGGAGTACGCAATGTTCCGCAGGACGATCCTGTCGATTGCCGCAGTCGCTGTTTGCAGCCTGCTGCCCACGCTGGCGCCGTGCCAGAGCGCGCACGATGAGCTGGCGCGTGACGTGGATCGCGCCGAATCCATGCGTGCGGTGAAGAACCTGCAGCGCACTTATGCGCAGTACGCACAGTTCGGGTTGTGGAACGAGATGGCGACGCTGTTCTCCGGCAGCGCCAGTTTCACCTTCGACGACGAGACGGTGAAGGGACCGAAGGCCATCGCGGCCTGGCTGACGCAGCACGATGGCAATGGCCACCAGGGCCTGCGGCCCGGCGAAGTGCATACGCAGATCCTCGATCATCCGGTGGTCAATCTCTCGGTGGATGGTGAATCCGCGAAAGGTCGCTGGTACGGCCTCGCGCTGCTCAGCGACAGCAAGGGGCAACGCCAGCATGCAGGGCGGCGTGTACGAGAACGAGTACCTGCGCGAGCACGGCAAGTGGAAGATCTCCGTGCATCATTTCTATCCGCAGTACGAAGGCCCGTACGAAGCGGGCTGGACCAACTACAAGGGCCGCGACCTCGGCATCCTTCCGTATCACTTCACGCCGGACCAGGCGGGCATTCCGATTCCACCGCCGTTGGCAATGCGCCGGTGAGCAAGGCAACGCTGGCGCAGCTCGAAGAGCGCGCCGCCGCGATGAATGACGAGAGCCTGGTGCGCAACCTGCAATCCGCCTACGGCTACTACGTGGATCGCCGCATGTGGGATGACGTCACCGATCTGTTCACCAGCAACGGTGTGTACGAGCTGGGTGGCGTTGGTCTCTATGCAGGCAAGGGCATCCGCAAGGCGCTGGAGCGCATGGGTCCGCCGGGCCTCACGCATGGCGTGCTCAATGATTACCTGCAGTTCGATACGGTGGTGAGCATCGCGCGCGGTCGTCGCGAAGCGCATGTGCGTGGCTTCGAGATGGGCATGAGCGGCGAAGCCGACAAGGGTGAAGGCTTCTGGACGGTGAATGTCTTCGACAACCGCTTCGTGAAGGAAGACGGTTTGTGGAAGATCCGCGAGATGCGCGTGTTCCCGCTGTTCCGCTCGGAGTACAGCAAGGGCTGGGGCAAGAGCCGTCTCGTCGAAAACACCAGCGGCGCGCTGGCGCCGGACAAGCCGCTGCCGGCGGCCGATGCGGGCAAGCAGGATCGCGTCGTGCCTGCGTTCGTCACGGCGAATCCCGTGACCGGCAAGCCCGATCGCCGCACCCGCGGGCATGAAGCTCGTCGCGACGAAAGCGCTGACCGCGCCGATCGCTGCACCACCGGCGAGGAAAATTTCCGCCGAGGTCGATGCGCGCATCAAGGAAGTGGCGCGCCGCGTGCGCGTTGCGACGGCCTATGACGGCGCCGAACACGTCTCCAGTTCATACGGCTTCTTCGCCGACGACTCGCAGTGGGACTGGCTGTCCGAGCTCTTCGGCAAGACCGGCACCAAGCAGATTCCCTACGCCGGCTACTACAAGGGCTTCGCGCGCATCTCGCAGGGCCTGCACCTGGAGTACGGCGATCCGATCAAGCTCGATGCGACGAAAGCGGGCGTTGCCTTCCACTGGCGCATCCAGCCGGTGATCAATGTCGCGCCGGATGGCCGCTCCGCGCGCGTGCGCACTTATCTGTTCCATCCCAACACCGCCAAGCGCGGTGGCGGCACGCTGTTCGGTGCCATGTATCCCGACGATCACCTGATCCTCGAGGATGGAATCTGGCGGCTGTGGAACCTGTCGCTGGATGAGCCTTACTTCGAAATGCCGAACTGGCAGGGCGGATGGGCCGCCGCGAAGGATCGCGAGCCGGCGCCGCCGCGACCGGCCGCTCCAGCTGCTGGTGCGTCTGCGGTAGTAACCAACACTCCCGGAGTGCCGGTGCCGGGCAAACGCTATGTCGGTGCCGCGCTGGTCGCCGTATTCCAGCCCGACGTGCCGATCACAGGGCTCGGCAAACTGCAGGAACACTATCGCGGTGGCACGGGCGAACCCTGGGACTGGCCGAGAATCCTGCCGATGTGGTGGGGCTACAAGAATCCGGTGAGTGGTCGCCAGCCGGAACTGTTCCTGCCGGACTGCGTCCCCTGTGACTACGCGCCCGACATGAGCATGGTGAAGCACGGCTACCTGCTGCCTTCCACGGACCCGGTCCGCAGCGGCGATTGACCATATCGCGCGTTCTGCGCACAAGAAAATGCCGGTGGCGATCGCTCGCGCACCGGCACGGTGTCTTGTCAGCTCGAGGTCTTAGTTCGACGCAGGCTTGATCACGATCTTGTTGTCCACCTTGCCCACCACGCCCGTGGTGGCTTGGGCCAGCTCAGCGGCCTTGGCGCGCTCGGCATCGGTCTTGGCGCTGCCCGACAGCGTCACCATGCCGTTCTTGGCATCGACGTTCACGGCCAGGCCGCTGACGTCCGGCGACTTGAGCAGTTCGGCCTTGACCTTGGCCACCAGCGTGGCGTCGTCGATCTTCTGGCCAACCGTCTCGTCGGCGAAGGCGCCGCCGGCGGCAAAGCCACCGACGACAAGGGAGGCGAGTGTCGCGGCAAATACTTTGGTCTTCATGTCCTTGCTCCTGTTGCCCATGGGGCGTTGCTTGAAATCGTCGGGGAGCAGGATCTCGGAAAGCGCATTGGCCGGCAGCTACCGAGCGGGTCATTTCACGGTAGGAACTGTCCCTAACACTGTCGCGACGCAGGGAACACGGGGGGTACTATCGGCGCCCATGCGCACCTACAAGCTCCTGGCCCTCACCGCTGCCACGCTGCTGCCGATGCTGGCCAGCGCAGGCGATCTCGCCGCGATGATCCACAGTGGCGATCGCTCGGCCGCACTCGCTGCCATCCGCGATGGCGCCAACGTCAACGCGCTGCAGAACGATGGCTCATCGCCATTGCTGTGGGCCGTGTACAAGGTCGACTACGAACTGGTCGAAGCGCTGCTGAAGAAGGGCGCGAAGCCGGACCTCGCCAATGCGCTCGGTGCCACGCCGCTGAATGAAGCGATCACGGTGGCCGATGAAAAGATGACCTTCATGCTGCTGAAGGCCGGCGCCAATCCCAACCTCGGCAATGCCGATGATGAAACGCCGCTGATGCTGGCCGCGCGCGTGTCTTCGCTGCCCATCGCGCAGGCGCTGGTCAAGGCCGGCGCCAAGGTCAACCAGCGTGAGAAATACCGCAACCAGAGCGCGCTGATGTGGGCGGTCGATTCGCGCAGTGCGGCGATCACGGACCTGCTCATCCAGCACAAGGCTGAGGTGGATTTCCGCGCCGCCGAGAATGACTGGGGCAACCAGATCACTTCCGAGCCGCGCGCGCAGTACCGCGAAACCGGCGGACTCACGCCGCTGCTGTATGCGGCGCGCTCGGGCTGCGTCGAATGCATCAAGTCGCTGGTGAAGGCCCGGCGCGAACGTCGATCGCCCGACACCCGATGGCGTCACGCCGCTGATGACCGCGATCGACAACAGTAATTTCTCCGCCGCCAATGCGCTGCTCGATCTTGGCGCCAACCCGAATCTCACCGACTGGTGGAGTCGTACTGCGGTTTATCTCGCCGCCGACATGCGCACCCGCGGCGGTGCCGTGCGCACTGGTCCTTCCGGCTTCCGCAACAACGACATCAACTACATGCCTGAACCGCCGCAGTCCACGGCCCTGCAGGTGCTGCAGCGTCTGCTGGAAATGGGCGTCAATCCCAACACGCAGGCTCGATACGCATCGTCCCTTCCGCGGCCGCTTCGCGGACGATTTGATGACCCACCGGCTGCACGCCGCTGCTGCGCGCCGCGCTGTCGGTGGACAAGGACGCCGTCGCGCTGCTGCTGAACCATGGCGCGCTGCCCGACCTGCCCAATGTGATGGGCGTGACGCCGCTGATGGCCGCCGCCGGCATCGGCTCCGGTCGCGGCAAGGTGCGCAGCGAAGGTCCGCTGCCGGGTGTGGATGCACAGGCCTATGCCATCGCCACCATCGACCTCTTGCTGAAGGCCGGCGCCGACATCAATGCGCGCATCACCGACACCAGCAGCCACACCGCCATCATCGCGCGGCCGAGCTCGATGACCGATCGGCAGGGCCAGACCGCGCTGTTCGGCGCCGTGAGCAACAACTGGACGAAGGTGGCGACTTATCTCGTCGACCACGGCGCGCGCCTCGATGTGAAGGACGACCAGGGCAAGACGCTGGTCGATGGCCTGACCGGCCTCGCCGGCGGTCGTGACACCACCGAAGACCGCCGCGACCCGGCGCCCGAAGAGCTGGTCAAGCTCATCAAGGGCACCGCGGGTAACGCGGGCAGCTGAGCTATCAGCGCGGCATCGCGCGCGTTGCCTCGCCGCACAAGCGGCGCGTAGCATCGGACCATCACCCCGGCGCAACCCCTCATTCCAGGGACGACCGGGACGGGGGGTTCCGATGAAGGGTTTTCCGCTGCCCAGTTCGTTGCAGGTGGTTCCCGGCACTGAGCGTGCCCAGTCCGCCTATCCCTATTACATGCAGTTCGGACCCGAAGACGACGCGCGCTTCTGGTTCTACAACTCCATGCACTTTCCCGAGCCCATGCATGCCTTCGACTCGGTTACGGGCGAGGCGGCGTACTGCGCACTCGGTGCGTCGAATACGCGCGTGCAATGCCTGCCGACGGTGAAGGGCATCGACGAGCGCATCATCAACGGCCGCGTGTACATCAGCGGCGTGGGCGTTTCCGATCCGGCGGAGATCCAGGAACGCACCGACGAGTTCGTGCAGCGCGCCTTCTACTACTACGAGAACTGGGAAACCCTGTACGCGTCGTGGAAAGTGAAGATGCGCACGCTGATCGAGGATTCACAGAAACTGCCGGTGCCCTCGCTGCCGAAATACGAGCCGCTGGCCAATGTGCACGCCGGCAAAGGCATCGCTGCCAACCACGCGCTGCTCGATACCTACCAGAAGACGCTGGAAGGTTACTTCCGGATGTGGCACCACCACTTCGAGTTCCTGCTGCTGGGCTATGGCGCGTACATGACCTTCTTCGCCTTCTGCAAGAAGGCGTTTCCCGAGATCAGCGATCAATCCATCGCGCGCATGGTGGCGGGCATGGAGGCGGAGATCTTCCGTCCCGATGAGGAACTGCGCCGCCTCGCGCGCGTAGCCGTGCAGCTCGGCGTGGAGAAGCCCTTCGAGGATGGGGCCTCCGTGCAAACTGTTCTCGATGGCCTGAAGGACATGGGCACCCAGGGGCAGAAATGGCTGGATGAGCTGGAAACATCGCGTCACCCCTGGTTCAACGTGAACGTGGGCGATGGTTTCTACCACTACCACCGCTCATGGAACGACGACCTGTCGATGCCGTTCTCGGCACTGCCGAGCTACATCCGCCAGGTGCAGGCCGGCGACAACCTCGAGCGGCCGATGAACCAGCTGCTGGAGGAACGCAAGGAGCTCATCGCCGACTATCGCGAGCTGCTGGGCACCGATGCCGACCGCGCCGCCTTCGACCAGATGATCACGCTGGCGCATCGCGTGTTCCCGTATGTGGAAGGACACAAGTTCTACTGCGAGCACTGGTACACCAACCTGTTCTTCAACAAGATCCGCGAGTTCGGTGCGCTGCTGGCCGGGCATGGGTTTTTCGCGAAGACCGAAGACGTGTTCCACCTGACGCATTACGAGCTGAAGTCGGCGATCGTGGATCTGATGCAGTCGTGGTCGGCGGGTTCTGCGCCGCGCGGCGCCGCGCACTGGCCGGCCATCATCGCGGAGCGCCGCGCCGCCATCGCAGCCTGGGCGAAGCACGACACGCCACCCGCGCTCGGCCCGGTGCCGGAGATCATCGATGACCCGGCCATCGTGATGCTCTGGGGCATCACGCGCGAAAGCCTGGATGCCTGGCTCACCGCCGAAGATGGCGCTGAAACGAAGGAGCTGAAAGGTTTCGCTGCTTCGCGCGGCGTCGTCGAAGGCACCGCGCGCGTGGTGAAGTCCGTGGATGAAATTTCAAAGCTGCGCGATGGCGACATCCTCGTGTGCCAGGTGACCAACCCGACCTGGTCGCCAATCTTCCGCAAGATCGCGGCTGCGGTTTCGGACATCGGTGGCTCGATGAGCCATGCGGCCATCGTCGCGCGTGAATATGGATTGCCGGCGGTGGTCGGTACCGGCACCGCCACGCGTCGCATCCGCGATGGCCAGCGCATCCGCGTGGATGGCGGTCGCGGCATCGTCACGCTGCTGGATTGAGGCCACGGCAATGGCGATGGTTTCAACGCAATCGATCGGCTGGTTCGCCGACCTCACGCTGGCCGACCGGCCCACGGTCGGTGGAAAGGGCGCTTCGCTGGGTGAGCTGACGCGTGCCGGCATCGCGGTGCCCGAGGGCTTCGTGGTGCGCACGGCGGCGTTCGAGCAGTTCATCGGTGGACTGGAGCGCGTGCAGCCGCTGCGCTCGCGCGTCGAGTCGCTGGATGCGGATGATCTCGATGCCATCACTGCGCTATCCACTGACCTGATCGCCCGCGTGCAATCCCAGCCGCTGCCCGCGGCGTTGCGCGTGGAGCTCGCCGAAGCGCATCGCGAGCTGTGCGCCGGCGATGCGCAGTCACCGCTGGCGGTGCGTTCCTCCGCCACCACCGAGGATGCCGAGGACGCGAGCTACGCCGGCCTGCAGGACACCTATCTCTGGGTCATGGGCGCGGACCAGGTGGAGCGGCAAGTGCGCGCGTGCTGGGCCAGCCTGTATTCGGTGCCTTCGATCGCCTACCGGCGCAAGCAGGCTTTGCCCGAGGAAGGCGTCGCCATGGCCGTGGTCGTGCAACGCATGGTCGATGCGCGCTGCGCTGGCGTGATGTTCACGCGCAGTCCGACTACCGGCGATCGTTCGGTGATCGTCATCGAAGGCGCATGGGGCCTCGGCTCCGCCGTGGTCAGCGGCGAGGTGACGCCGGACCGCTTCGTGGTCGGCAAGATCACCGGCGAGATCAGCGTGCGCGAGCTGCGTGACAAGCATGTGCGCCATGTACCGCGTGCTGGCGGCGGTACCGAAGAACAGGAAACACCGGCCGGGCTGCGCGAGGTGACCTGCCTCTCCGATGCGCAGCTGGAGCAGCTGCGCCTGGTGGCACGCCGCATCGAGAAGCACTACGGCCGCCCGCAGGACATCGAATGGGCTTTCGATCGCGCGGAGAAACTGCGCATCCTGCAGAGCCGGCCTGAAACCGTGTGGTCCGCGAAGGAAGCGGCGCCGGTAGCTGCGGCAAAAGACAATCCACTGCATCATGTGATGAACGTATTCGGAGGCCGCCGTTGAGCCTGACTGCGAAGGATGTGGCCGAGATCCTGAAGGCGCTGGAAGCATCGAGCTTCGACACGCTGGATCTCGAATTGAATGGCGTGAAGCTGCAGCTGCGACGCAGTGGTGCGGCTTCCGGAGCGCCGGGTCCGGCAACCAGGGCACCTGCGGTGCCAGCATCCCCGCGCGCCTCGACACCTGCGGCGTCTGCGAACAACGGCAACGCCGCTCCTGTCGAAGTGCCCCCCGGCACGACCCCCGTCGCCGCGCCACTGCTCGGCATCTTCTATCGCGCGCCCAAGCCGGGCGAACCGGCGTTCGTCGAGGTGGGCGCGCGCGTTGAAACCGACACTATTGTCGGCATCATCGAAGTGATGAAGCTGATGAACACCGTGCGCGCCGGCGTGCGCGGTGAGGTGGTGGCGATTCCGGCGCGCAATGGCGAGCTGGTCGAGCACGGCGAAGCGCTGCTGTTCGTGCGCCCGGGCTGAGAGGGCGCGGCCCTATGCCCATCCAACGCGTGTTGATCGCCAATCGCGGCGAGATCGCGCTGCGCGTGATCCGCAGCTGTCGCGAGTTGGGATTGCAGACTGTGCTGGCTGTTTCCGAAGCCGATCGGGATTCGCTGCCGGCGCGGCATGCGGACCGCGCGGTATGCATCGGTCCATCGCGACCGGGCGATTCGTACCTGAAGATCGATACGCTGGTGCAGGCGGCGCTGGGCACTGGCGCCGATGCCGTGCATCCCGGCTACGGGTTTCTCTCCGAGCGCCCGGCCTTCGCGCGACGTTGCGAGGAAGCGGGCATCACCTTCATCGGTCCGACGCCCGAGCAGGTCGAGGCAGTCGGTGACAAGTTGCGCGCGCGCGCCGCGGCCGAAGCCGCGAGCGTGCCGGTGGTGCCGGGGGGTGCCGTGCACACCCAGCATGAGGCCGCGGCGCTGGCTGCGCGCATCGGCGCACCACTGCTGATCAAGGCAGTCGGCGGTGGCGGTGGACGTGGCATGAAGCGCGTGGATCACCTCGATGATTTGCCGGTGGCGATGGACATGGCATCCGCCGAAGCCGGCGCGGCCTTCGGCGACGCGCGTGTCTACCTCGAGCGTTACGTCGCACGCGGTCGCCATGTGGAAGTGCAGGTGCTCGGCGATGGTCGCGGCAATGTGATCCATCTCGGCGAGCGTGACTGCTCGGTGCAGCGCCGCTACCAGAAGCTCATCGAGGAAAGCCCCGCGCCGTTGCTCGATGCAACCCTGCGCGCCGCGCTGCTGGAAGCCGCAGTGCGCTTTGCCGCACGCCTGCAGTATCGCGGCGCCGGCACGGTGGAATTCCTGGTCGACGTGGAGCGTGGCGGGTTCTACTTCCTGGAAATGAATGCGCGCATCCAGGTGGAGCATCCGGTCACCGAGCAGGTCACGGGCCTCGACCTCATCGCCGCGCAGATCCGCGTCGCGGATGGCGGTGGCTTGTCGCTCACGCAATCGGATGTACGCTTCACCGGCCACGCCATCGAATGCCGCATCAATGCGGAGGATCCCACGCGCGATTTCATGCCCAGCCCCGGTCGCATCACGCGCGCCGAATGGCCGCGGGGCGAGGGCATCCGCGTCGATACCCACATCGTCGCCGGCAGCACGGTGCCGCCGTACTACGATTCTCTGCTGGGCAAGATCATCGCGCATGGCGCGACGCGCGAGATCGCGCGCACGCGACTCATCGCCGCGCTGAATGCCACGCGCATCGAAGGCGTGCACACCAATCGTGCTTTCCAGGCCGGGCTGCTCGCGGACCCCGAGTTCGTCCGCGGTGGCATCGACACGGGCTTCCTCGGGCGCAGGGGGGATTGATGGCCGACATCCAGATCGTCGAGACGAGCCTGCGTGATGGCAACCAGAGCCTCTGGGGCGCCACCGGCATGGACACCGCGCGCACGCTCACCATCGCGCCGGTGATGGATCGCGTCGGCTTCAAGGCCATCGACTTCACCACCTCCACGCACATGGGTGTGGCCGTGCGCTACACGCGCGAGGATCCCTGGGAACGCATCCGCCTGATGGCCGCGGCCACGCCCAATACGCCGCTGCAGTTCATGTCCACCGGTTTCCGCTTCATCGCCTGGGAAACCGCGAGCCCGGAGTTCATGGCGCTGGCCTTCCGCACGCTGGCGCGCAATGGCATCCGCCGCTTCTGCCTCGCCGATCCGATGAACGACGTGGATGCGCAGATCGCCTGTGCGCGCACGGGTGAAGGAGGCGGGTGGAGAGTTCGTGATCGCGGCGCTGGTGTATACGCTGAGCCCCATCCACGACGATGCGCATTACGTCGAAGCCGCACGGCGACTCGCCGCCTGCGCCGACGTGGACGCGCTGTACATCAAGGATCCGGGCGGCCTCCTGATGCCACAGCGCGCGCGCACGCTGATCCCGGCCATCAAGGCCGTGATCGGCGACAGGAAGCTGGAGCTGCACGCCCACTGCACCATCGGCCTCGCCGAACTCGCCTACATGGAAGCACCGGACTACGGCGTGTCGGCGCTGCAATGTGCCTCCGGCGCGGCGGCCGATGGCAATTCGAATCCGCCCTCCGGCCGCGTGGTTGCCAACCTGCGCGCGCTGGGTCATCGCATCGATCTTGATGATGCAGCGCTGGCCGAAGTGAACAGCTACTTCACGCGCCTCGCGGAAGCGGAAGGGTTGCAGGTGGGCAGGCCCATGTCTTTCGATGCGGCTTACCTGCGTCATCAACTTCCCGGCGGCGTGGTCGGCACCATGCGCCGCCATCTCGGCGAGTCACGCCTCTCGCACATGGAAGGCGCCGTGATCGCCGAACTCGCGCGCGTGCGCGAGGAACTGGGCTGGCCCATCGTGATGACGCCGTTCGCGCAGATGATCCTCACCATGGCGGTGATGAACGTCACCGGCAGGGAGCGCTACGGCGTGATTCCCGATGAAGTGGTGCGCTATGCGCTGGGCCGCTTCGGGCGTCCCAACATTCCCATCGATGCGAATGTCCTGGACCGCATCATGAACCTGCCGCGCACCAAGGAAATCGAAGCCGAGCCGCCGATGGCGAGCGTGGCCGAACTGCGCCGCAAGCTCGGCGCGCAACTCTCTGATGAGGAGCTGCTGCTGCGCGCGACCATGCCGGCGAACCTCATCGATGCCATGCAGGCCGCCGGGCCCGCACCGCGTGAATACGACCCCGAGCTGCGTCCGGTGCTGCAGCTGGTCCGCGAGCTGTGCGCACGGCGCGACCTCGGCGAGATCCTGGTCGAGAAGCCGGGTTTCCGTCTGCATCTGTCGGGGAGTGCCGCTTGAAACGATTGCGCGCCAAAGGCTTCATGTTCGACCTCGATGGCACGCTGGTGCTGGGCGATCGCACGGGCAAGTCCTATGACGTGTTGCCGGGTGCCATCGAAGTGCTCACGCACCTGCGCCGGCGCGGTGTTCCGTACCTCGTACTCACCAATGGCAGTGCGCATCCGCCGGCGCTGCAGGCCGCGAAGCTGCGTGCGCATGGCCTGCCGGTCGAGGATGGCCAGATGTTCACGCCCTCCAGCGTCACCGCCGAGGTGTTCCTGCGCGCCGGCCACGAGCGCGTGCTGGTGCTGGGTTCGCCGGGCGTGGGCCATGTGCTGCAGGAGCAGGGCATCACCATCACCTTCACCGGTGAGCCGGACTGCGAACGGGTCGATGCCGTCTACATCGGCTGGCATCCCGACTGCGGCATGAAGGACATCGAGGCTGCCTGCAATGCCATCTGGAACGGCGCGAAGCTGTACGTGGCTTCGGATGTGCCGTTCTTCGCTTCGCGCGCCGGCCGTACCATCGGCTACTCCTATGCCATCAACGGCGCCGTGCGCCGCATGACCGGAGCGCGCGCCATCATCACTGGCAAGCCTTCACTGCATGCGCTGCGCTTCATCGCGCGCCACCTCGGCGTGAAGACCACCGAAGTCGGCGTCGTCGGTGACGATCCGGTGGTCGAGATGCAGATGGCGCGCGCCGGCAAGGCCACGGGTTTCGGTGTATGCACCGGCACTACCACTCGCCTCGAATGGAAGAAACAGCCGCTGCGGCGCAGGCCGCATCATGTGATCGAAGGTGTGTACGAATTGCTGGAGCAGGGCTGGCTGGGGTGATGGCCCATCGGGCCGCGCGCGGCCACCACGGGCAGCAGGGCCACGAACCAGGTCGATCCGCCCGAAGGGCCGGCAGGATTGCCGGCCCGTTCAAGCTGTGCTTCAGGGCCCGAAGGTGAACGTGAAGCCCACCGAGATGATGTCCAGGTCACCGATGACATCGGTGTCGAACTTCTCGTACTCGGCACGCAGGCCCAGGTGGCCCAGGTTCCACTGCAGGCCGGCACCGTAGGCGAACTCGGTCTTGTCGTCGTCGAAGTCCACTGCGCCGACGTTACCCTTCGCCTTGATCTTGGCCGCACCGGCCTTGGCGAAGAAATCCACCGGGCCCACCGGCAGGTAGCCGACACCGAAGGCCGAGAAGCCGTGTGCATTGGCATGGAACGGGCCACCAACGGAAACCGACGGCGCATTCGATTCGCCGAAATTCGTGTACGCGGCTTCAGCACCGAAGTTCGGCGTGAAGCGGAAGCCGGCAAGGGCCTTCCAGCCCAGGTCGTCCTTGTCCGTGTCGTCGATGTCGAACTTGTGCGAATCGAAGCGCGACTGGTCGATGGCGCCACCGACGTAGAAGCCTTCATGCTCGGCATGTGCGGCGGCCGTGCCCAGTGTGGTGATGGCGAGGGCAGCGGCCAGTTTGCTTGTCTTGTTCACGATGATCTCCTTGAGCGACTGATGAAAAAACTCAGGTCCGGCCCGTGCCGAACAGCGTCTCGAGCATTGCTGCCAGCTGGCTGGCATGCTCCCCCTTCACCGCGACGATGCCGTCCAGCATCTGCCGCGTCGTTGGATCGGAATCGCCGAGGTAACGCGCCACCTCGCCGTACGAGGCGATGGCCGAATACGCCGCGATCAGGTCTTCATGCAGCAGCTGCGCGATGCCGTCGCCTTCGACATACCCGGAGTGGCGGGCATCGTGCAGCTGCATGGGATACAGGTCGGGCGCGCCACCGAGCTCGCCGATTCGCTCCGCCACCAGGTCCGCATGCACCTGGTCTTCGGCAGCAAGCTGTCGCAGCTGCGTGCGGATCGGGTCCGCCGCCGTGCCACGGACCATGAAGTGATGGCGGCGATAGCGCAGCGTCGAGGCGATGGTGGCGGCGAGAGTCGAATTGAGCAGGCGCACCACCACTTCGCGATCGCCATGATGAAACGGCAGGGTGTCGAATTCATCCAGCGCATGGATGCTGGCGCGCTCGCGTATGTCCGGTGCATCGAGGAAGGAATCGGCGTATGCCAGCGCATCGCCACTTCTCGTTGCCCCACCGGATGCCATGTCGATCGCCAAGCCCGCTCTCCTTGCCACGTTGCGTGGTGGAGAGAGCTTGTGGCGCATTCATCGCGGCGACTGTCGGTCGATCATCCAGAAGCGCTGTAGGAAAGCTGCTGTAGGAATTGAGCGCCTTTGGCTGGCGTGACGGGCGATCCGGCAGCGTCCTACACCGCGCCGGGCGGATGGCCTCGTTACTCGAAGTGGCGCGCCGCGCACAGTCCAGTACACCGCATGTTGCGGCGATATTCAGGAGAGAGACCATGAACAGCATCAGGAAGTTTGCGATTGCCTCGGCGCTTGCCATCAGCGTTGCCGCCTCGGGCTGCAGTGTGTTCCGTGGCCAGTCCACGGCCGGCCAGTATGTGGATGACGTGGGCATCACCGCCCGCGTGAAGTCCGACCTGCTCGAATCCCACAAGGTCGATGGCCTCGACGTGAACGTCGATTCCACCAACGGCAACGTGGTGCTGTCGGGCTGGGCGAGCAACGTGAGCGAGTCGCAGACCGCGGCCAGCATCGCGCGCCACACCAAGGGCGTGAGGTCGGTCGACAACGAGCTGAAGATCAAGCAGTAAGGGCTTGCCGGCCCTGTTGGAAAAAAAGGCCCTGGTGTTCCAGGGCCTTTTTTATTGACCGACGATCAACGCGATCAATGCCAGGCGCGGATATCCGTGGTCTTGCCGCGGTTGGTGCCGCGTGCCACGCGCTCCACCGTGCTCTGCAGCTCGCCTGCATCGACGGGCTTGCTCAGATGCGCCTGGAAACCGGCGCGCGCGGCCTGCACCTGGTCCTCGCGCCGTACATAGGCGGTGACGGCCACCGCGGGAATGTCGGCGCGCGCATCGTTCAATGCCCGGATCTGTCGCAGCAGTGCATAGCCATCGGTGCCGGGCATGCCGATGTCGCTGACGATCACATGCGGTGACTGCAGTGCCAGCACGGCCATGGCTTCCTCCGCCGATGCGGCGGTCAATACATCGGCATGCCAGTCCTGCAGCAGGCGCTCCAGCAGCGCGCGTGAATCCGGTTCGTCGTCCACCACCAGTACTTTCAGGCCGGTGAGGTCTCCATGCGTGGATTCCTCGGCCGGCGCGAGCTCCGCGTCCAGCGCGTGCCAGCCACCGGTTGCCTCGTTGCCGGCGTACTTGGCCAGCCGTACCGGCAGCATCACGCGGAATTTCGAACCCGTGCCCGGGCCGTCGCTCTGCGCGGAGATCGTGCCGCCGTGCAGCTCCACCAGCTGCCGCACGATGGAGAGGCCGAGGCCAAGGCCACCGTGCCGGCGCGCGCTCGAGGCATCCGCCTGGCTGAAGCGCGCGAAGATGTTCGGCAGGAAGGCGCGATCGATGCCTTCGCCGTTGTCCACCACTTCGATGGTGAGATGCGATTCGGTGCGCGCCAGCGTGACCCGCACCTCGCCGCCCGGTGGCGTGAACTTCACCGCGTTCGACAGCAGGTTCCACAGCACCTGCTGCAGGCGATTGGCATCGCCCTGCATCGCGCCGGCGCAGGGCTGCGGTCCGATCAGCCGGATGGCCTTGGCTTCAGCCGCGGGCTTCACGGTCTCGATGGTGGCATCGATCACCGCGGTGATCTCCACCGGCTGCATGTCGAGGCGTACCTTGCCGGAGATGATGGCGCTCATGTCGAGCAGGTCGCCGATGATCTGCGCCTGCGAGCGCGCATTGCGTTCGATCACCGCGAGGCCATTGCGGATGTCCTCGGACAAGCCGGCGTTCTTGCGCAGCACGCGCGCCCAGCCGAGCATGGCGTTCAGCGGCGTGCGCAGCTCGTGGCTCAGCGTGGCGAGGAACTCATCCTTGATGCGGCCGGCGCGTTCGGCATCGCTGCGCGCGAAGCGCTCGGAGTCCAGCAACTGTTCGCGCTCGCGCAGGAAGTCGCGCAGCTGGTACTGGCGCACTCGCGCGCGCAGGCTGGAGCGCACCAGCAACAGCAGCGTGGACATGCGCACCGGCCGTTCCACCACGCTGACATTGCCGAGGCGCGGCATCAACTGCGCCATGGCGTTGGATTCCTGTCCCGGCTTCGACAGTACGATCACCGGCAGTTCCGACCACATCGGCTGGTTGGCGAGCCGCGCCAGCAGCAGCGTCGAATGCGCCAGCACGGCCTCTTCGCACAGGAGCAGGCAGTCCGCGCCGGCATCGAGCGCGCTACACAATTTCTCGATGTCGATGAACACATCGCAGCTGATGTCGACCGAGGACAGCAGCTTGCAGATGGCATTGCCATCGGTGGGAGTCAGCGGCAGCGCCAGCACGCGCGGCCCGTCCGCCCCTGCGCCCGGACTCTGCGGTGGCTGCAGCTCAGCTGCCATCGGGTGGCTTCTTATGCAGCGTGCCGTCCGGCCCGACATACGTAGGTACGCCAGTCAGGATGCCGTGGAAATTCGCCAGCGGCGGGCCGATGAGTAGGCCGGTGGAGTCCATGTCGAGTTCGCGGATGCTGCGTTCATGCGGCCCGTTGCGCTTCTTCACCACCGAGATGGCCCGGCGCACGGTACCCGCGGCCTCGAAGAAGCGCAGCAGGATGACGTTGTCCGCAAGGTAGGTGGTATCGACCGGCGAGACCATGTTGCCCACCATGCCGGACTGCGTCACCGTGAGGATGGTGACCGTGCCCCGCTGCGCCAGGAAGGACAGCAGTTCGTGCAGCTGCGCGGTGAGGAATTTCTCCTCCGGCATCGCATTGAGATAGCCATTGAGGCTGTCGATGATGATCAGCTTGGCGGGTCGTCCATCCGCATCGGTGCCCATCGCGGCACGACGCACGACGGCGGCGAACTCGCCGGAAGAAAGCTCGGCGGGGTCCACCTGCTGCAGCGACACGAGGCCGGTGGCCAGCGCCTTGTCCATGTCCATGCCGAGCTTGCGCGAGCGCGAACGGAACGTGCCGATGTTTTCATCGAAGGCGAACAATGCCGTGCGATCGCCGCGCGCGGCCGCGGCCATCGCGAACTGCGTCGATACAGTGGATTTTCCAGTGCCCGCCGGTCCGAGCAGCAGCGTGCTGGTGCCGCTGGGCAGGCCGCCACCGAGCAGCAGGTCGAGCTCCGCATTGCCGCTGGGGATCTCCTTGTCGTCGAACTCCACCACGTGCTCGGCCGCGACCAGTCGCGGGAACACATCGAGCCCGCCGCGGCGGATGGCGAAGTCGTGGTAACCACCACGGAAGGCCACGCCACGCATCTTGCTAACGCGCAGCCGGCGGCGCTCGGCGCCGTACTGGTTGGCGAGCTGGTCGAGCACCACCACGCCATTGGCGATGCTCTGCAGGTGGCCGTCCTCCTCGCCGCCGGTCTGGTCGTCGAGCAGCAGCACGGTGCACTGGTGGCCGGCGAGGTACTGCTTCAGCGCCAGCACCTGGCGGCGGTAGCGCAGGCCGTTCTGCGCGATCAGCCGCAACTCGGACAACGAATCGAGCACCACGCGCTGCGGATGGATCTCGTTGACGAAGGCGATCATCGCTTCGGTGGTCTCGCTGAGCTCCACTTCGGATGAATTGAATACGGTGAGCTGTGCGTCGACGGAGAAGTTGCGCTCGGAGGCGATCAGCTCGCGGATGTGGATGCCGCTGAGATCCCAGCCATGGCTGCGCGCGATGCGCTCGATCTCCGGTAGGGTTTCCGACAACGTGATATACAGGCACCGCTCGCCGCGGCTCGCGCCTTGCATCAGGAACTGCATGGCCAGCGTCGTCTTGCCGGTACCGGGCGCTCCCGAAATCAACGACAGGCAATCCTGCGGCAGGCCACCGCGCAGGATGTCATCGAGTCCTTCGATGCCGGAGGGAACAACAGGATCCATTACTTCAGCCATGTCTCTCATCCTCGAATGAAGCCGCTCAATTTACGAGTAGAAGGCACAGGCAGGATGGTAGGACGCCGGCCCGGGCGATTGTAGGACAGCGCCGCGCGAGCGCCGCAACGGCCAGCGTCAATGGGATGCTTCGGAAAAAGGAAGGTGCTGATACATGATGGCTACGAGCGACACGTCCGAAGACACCATCGAACTGCCGCCGGCCCTGCTGCAGGGCTTGCGTGGCATGGCGCATGCGCCAGACCTGCCACAGGAAGGCGAGCTGTGGGATCCGGAACGGCTGGAACAGCATGGCCGCTTCCTTGCCACTGAAGGCGGGCTCGTCTACGGCAGTGGCTTTCGTGCGCGCGGCGACCTGAAGAAATCGCTGCGCGCCAGTGCGCGTGCGCTGGAAGAGGCCTACGTGGCGATCGTGGCGGCGCTCCAGGCGGGTCGCGCCATCTCGCCGGCGGCGCAGTGGATCGTGGACAACTTCCACGTCATCTCCGACCACCTCAACGACATTCCGGTGCGGCTGGGGCCGCGACAGTGGCACCAGTTGCCTGGCAGTGCGCGCGCCGGCACCTCCGGCCCGCCGCGCGTGATGCTCATCGCCACGGAATACCTGCGCCACACGCTGTGGGATTTCAACCAGGAGCTGTTGATCCGCATGCTGCGCGGTTACCAGGAAGTCGCGCCGCTGCGGATGCGCGAGATCTGGGCACTGCACACCGTGCTGCGCATCGCGCTGATCGATGAGCTGCGGCGGATCGCGGCGCGCGTCGAGGAATCACTCGCCGCTCGTGCAGTGGCCGATGGCATTGCCGATGCGCTGGTCCAGCGCAGCGGCGCGGGGCGACTCAGTGCAGTTGAGAACCCTGCACTGGCCGCAGGGCCGCCTGATCACGCCCTTCGTCGTGCAGCTGGCGCATCGCCTGCGTGGCCTCGGCGAACGTGGCCGGCCGCTGCTCGATGCACTGACGCAGCAGCTCGCCGCGCATGGCACCGGCATCGACGACTACATCCAGCGCCAGCATGCACGGCGCAGCGCCAGCAACGTGGCCGCGCGCAACATCATCACCAGCCTGCGCGCGCTGGCCTCGTTCGACTGGCGCGCGATGTTCGAGAAGACCTCGCGCGTCGAAGCGCTGCTGCGCGAACGCCCCGAATACATGGCCTGCGACCGGCGCACGCGCGATCGCTATCGCTCCAGCATCGAACAGCTGGCGCGCGCCACGCATCGTCCGGAGCCGGCCATCACCGCGGATGTACTGGGCGTGATAGCCGCCGCGGGCAGTGCTGGTGGTGAAGCAGACATGGGTGCGTGGCTGATCGGCCCGCGCCATGCGGAGCTGGAAGTGGCCCTGCGTTGCCCGGTGACGCCGTCGCAATGGCTGCGGCGTGCAGCCGTGCGGCATGGCGCGGTGCTGTATCTGGGTGGCATCGGTGTGTTCACGCTGGCATTGACGACGCTGGCGCTGGCCTTCGGCGCACGCTGGCGCGAGATGAATCCGGCGATGCTGGGCGTGCTGGGTGTGCTCGCGCTGTTCCCGATGTCCGAACTCGTCATCGCGGTGCTGAACCGGCAATGGCTGCGCATCTTCCCGCCGCGCCACCTGCCATGCCTCGCACTCGAAACCGGCCTCGAACCGGACATGAAGACGCTGCTGGTGGTGCCGACCATGCTGCGTTCCACCGCCGATGCGGTGGAGGCGTGCCGGCAGCTGCATGTGCATGGCCTCGCTGCGGCCGATCCGCATACGCGTTTCGCGCTGCTCTCCGACTGGACCGACAGCGACACCGAGACGCGTGCGGATGACTCAACCATCCTCGACGCGGTACGTGCAGGCATCGCGGCGCTGAATGATGGTGACCCCGCGCCGGATGGCGAACCGCGCTACTACGTGCTGCATCGACGCCGGCTGTGGAATGAAACCGAGGGACGCTTCATCGGCTGGGAGCGCAAGCGCGGCAAGCTCGAGGAATTGAACCGCCTGCTGCTTGGGTCTGTCGAAACCAGCTTCCTGCCCGACGCATCGGGCCAGGTGGCCATGCCTGCCGGCGTGCGCTACGTGCTCACCGTCGATGCCGACACGCGCCTGCCGCTGGGCGCGCTGCGCGCACTGGTCGGCACGGCCGCGCATCCGCTGAATCGCCCGCAGGTGTCGGTGGCGGAGCGGCGCGTGGTTGCCGGCTACGCGGTGCTGCAGCCACGCATCACGCCCTTGCTGCCCGCGGTGGAAGAACATTCGCTGTATCGCGAGATCATCACCAGCGGCAGCGGCGTGGATCCTTACGCCGCGGCGGTGTCGGATCTTCACCAGGATCTGTTTGGCGAAGGCCAGTTCACCGGCAAGGGCCTGTACGACCTCGCGGCCTGGGACGAGGTATTGCGCGATCGCGTGCCCACCGACGCGGTGTTGAGCCACGACCTCTTCGAGGGCCTGTTCGCGCGCTGCGGCCTGGTTTCCGATGTCGAGTTGTTCGAGGATTTCCCCTCGCATTCCGAGGTCGCCGCCTCGCGCTCGCATCGCTGGATACGCGGCGACTGGCAGCTCTTGCCGTGGATACTCGGCCGGCACGGGCCGCTGCCGCCGATGGGCCGCTGGAAGATGCTCGACAACCTGCGTCGTTCGCTGCTGGCGCCGACGTCGATGGCGTTGCTGATCGCGGCCTGCGCCGAAGCGCTGGCGCTGCCGTGGCTGTGGCTGCTGGTCGTACTGGGCCCCGCCTTGTGGCCGGCGTTGATGAATGCGATCGAGCTGCTTGCGCGCACGCCTACGGCGCGCTCGAAGCGCATGCACCTGCGCCGCCTGGTGTTCGACTTCGGCGATGAAATCGAGCGTGCCGCGGTATCGCTGGCCTTGCTGGCGCAGAACGCGTGGCTGGCCATCGATGCCATCGCGCGCGCGCTGTACCGCACCTTCGTTTCACACAAACACCATGCTGGAGTGGGGTGACCGCCGCGCAGACGAAGGCCGGACGCAGCGCCCTGCTGTCGAGCTTCGTGTGGCCGCTGAAGAGCGCCAGCATCGTGGTGGTGGGCGCGGTGGCGGTGTTGTTGCTGGCGAATCCACCGGCGGTGGCGCGGCTGGCGCCGCTGTTGGTGCTGTGGTGGCTGTCGCCGGTGGTGGCGCGCTATCTCAGCCGGCCGCTGTACCTGCGTCGTCCGAAGGAGGAGTTGCCCCCGGAGGTGGATCGCGAACTGCGTGGCACGGCACGGCTCACCTGGTCCTTCTTCGAGCAATTCGTGACGCCGGAAGACAACCACCTGCCGCCGGACAATTTCCAGGAAGACCCGGCACCGGCGGTCGCGCATCGCACTTCGCCCACCAACATCGGCCTGTACCTGCTCGCCACCGTCGCCGCGCGCGACTTCGGCTGGCTCGGCCTTGGCGCGACGAGCGCACGCCTGGGCGCGACGCTGGACTCGGTGCAGAAGCTCGAGCGCTTCCGCGGGCACCTGCTCAACTGGTATGAAACGCGCTCGCTGGCATCGCTGTCGCCGCGCTACGTGTCCACTGTGGACAGCGGCAATCTGGCCGGCCACCTGCTGACGCTGCGCCAGGCCTGTCTCGCGATGCTGCAGGCACCGGTGCTTTCGCCCCGTGCATTCACCGGTCCGCTCGATGCCATTGCGCTGTGTCGCGCGGCGCTGCGCGAGACCGATGCGGAATCCGCCGCGGTCCGTGGTCGCGACCTGCTCGGTGCCTTGCGCAGGATCGAGCTGCGGCTGGCCACTGGCGGCGCCACGCTCGAAGCCGCCAGCGCCACGCTGCAGGGCGCGGCCCATCACATCACTGCGCAACTCGATGCCGGTGACGATCAGTTGCCGCGTCCCGCGCGGCGCTGGCTGCTGAAGGCCGGCGCGGACATCGATTCGCACCTGCAGGACCTGCACGAGCTCGGCAGCGCCGCGACTCTGTCGTGCGGGGCCACGCTCGCGCAGCTCGCACCGCTGTCACCACGGCATGCCGCGCTCGCCACTTCGCTCGCGGATATCGCCGAGCAATGCCGGCGGCTGGTGGCGGGCATGTCCTTCACCTTCCTGTACGACAAGAGTCGCGGGCTTTTCTCCATCGGCTATCGCGTGGCCGATGGCGAACTCGACGGCAGCTACTACGACCTGCTGGCTTCCGAAGCGCGGCTCGCGAGCCTGGTAGCCATCGCGCGCGGCGACGTGCCGTATTCGCACTGGTTCCGGCTGGGGCGGCGCCTCACCGGGGGTTCGCGCCATCCGGTGCTGGCCTCATGGTCCGGCTCCATGTTCGAGTACCTGATGCCCGCGCTGGTGATGCAGGAGCCGGGCCGCAGCCTGCTCGACCAGACGAACCGCCGCGCCGTGCAGCAACAGATCAACTATGGCGAGCACCACCAGCTGCCATGGGGCATTTCCGAATCCGCCTGCAATCTGCGCGACCGTGAATACACCTACCAGTATTCGGGTTTCGGCCTGCCTTCACTGGGCTTGAAGCGCGGACTCGGTGCCGACTACGTCGTGGCGCCGTATGCCACCGCACTGGCCGCGATGTATCGCCCGGTGGAGGCAGCCGCGAACCTGCGCACGCTGGCGCGCGCGGCGGCGCGTGGTGAATACGGTTTCTACGAGGCCATGGACTACTCCGCGGCCCGCGTGCCCGAGGGCAAGAGCGTCGCGGTGGTGCGCGCCTACATGGCGCATCACCAGGGCATGAGCCTGGTGGCGCTCGACAACGTGCTGCAGGATCGCGTGATGCAGGCGCGCTTCCACGCCGAACCTGCGATCACCGCGGCGGACCTGCTGCTGCAGGAACGCAGCATCCGCTTCGTCGAAGCGCCTGCGCTGATCGAAGCCGACGGCCCGCTGTCGCATGAACTGGATGAGCTGCCCGAAGTGGCGCGCACCATCGAGGGCTTTGGTTCTTCCACGCCGGTCACGCACCTGCTGTCGAATCGCCGGTACACGGTGATGCTCACCGATTCCGGTGGCGGCTACAGCAGCTGGCGCGGCCGTGCCGTGACGCGCTGGCGCGAAGACGCTACGCGCGATTGCTGGGGAAGTTTCATCTACCTGTACGACCCCGACCTCGATCGCCTGTGGTCGGCGGGCTTCCAGCCTACGGCGGCCATTCCCGACGAATACCACGTGCACTTCAACGAGGAGTGCGCGTTCTTCGTGCGCCGTGACGGCGCGTTGCAGACCACGATGGCGGTGGTGGTGGCGCCGGATGACGATGGCGAGCTGCGCAGGATCACGCTGCGCAACGAGGGCAGTCGCACACGGCGCATCGAAGTCACTTCCTATGCGGAGGTGGTGCTCGCTCCGCAACGCGCCGACCTCGCGCATCCGGGTTTCTCCAACCTGTTCGTGCAGACCGAATACCTGGCGGATTCCGGCGCGCTGCTGGCCAAACGCCGGCCGCGCAGCGAGCGCGAGGCGCCACTGTGGGCCATGCATGTGATGGCCGCACAGGGCGACACGGCCGCGACGCTGCAATATGAGACGGATCGCTCGCGCTTCGTCGGTCGCGGCAATGGCACGCGCGCGCCGCAGGCGGCGCAGGGCGGACGGCCGCTGTCCGACACCGTCGGCAACGTGCTGGATCCGATCTTCAGCCTGCGCACGCGCCTCACCATACCGCCGCGTTCCTCGGTGACCGTGACCTTCGCGACTTTCATGGCGGAGACGCGCGAGCAGGCACTGGCGCTGGCGGTGAAGTACCGCACGCCGGCGTTGTTCGACCATGTGCTCGAATCCGCATGGACCTTCGTGCGCGCGGACCTGTACTACCTGCGCAGCAACCTCGGCGAGGCGCTGCTGTTCCAGTCGCTGGCCGCGCACCTGCTGCAGTCGACACGGCAGCTGCGCGCGTCACTGGGACCGCGCGAGCGCAATACGCTCGACGTGACGCACCTGTGGCGCTACGCCATCTCCGGCGACCGGCCGATCCTCCTGATCCGGTGCCACAGCCACGACGACCTGCCATTCATCCAGCAGCTGCTGCGCGCACAGGAATACCTGCGCACCAAGCAGCTGGTGGTGGACGTGGTGATCCTCAACGAGCGTCGGCACTCGTACATGCAGGACCTGCAGCAGGCCATCGAACGCACCGCGCGCGCCTTCGGCGTGGCGGGTGATGGCGAGGATCGCGGCGGCATCTACACGCTGGCACTGGATGCCATCGGCGTGGCCGAGCGTGCGCTGCTGCTGGCACTGGCACGCGTGGTGGTGGATCCGGGGCAGGGCAGCCTGCAGGAGCAGCTGTCGCGTCCGGCCATGACGCGCGTGCCGGATATCGTCGGTGCGCGCAGCAACCTGCTGGCGTTGCCGGCACCGACGGAAGCATCGGCCGCTGAACCGCTGGAGTTCTTCAATGGCTGGGGTGGCTTCGCGGCGGAACAGGACGAGTACCGCATCCGCCTCGCCGGCAACGCGAACACACCGGCGCCGTGGAGCAATGTGCTGGCGAACGAGCAGTTCGGCGCACTGGTCACCGAACGCGGCGCGATGTGCACCTGGTCGATGAACAGCCGCGAGAACCAGCTGACGCCCTGGTCGAACGATGCGGTGGGTGATCCTTCCGGTGAATGCTTCTACCTGCTCGACGACGACGGCGAGCTGTGGAGCCCGATGCCGCAGCCGGTGCGGCGCGCCGATGCGCAGTACGAGATCCGCCATGGCCAGGGCTACAGCCGCTTCGACGTGGCGTTCCGCGGAATCCGCAGCGCGCTGACCGTGCTGGTGGCGAACGATGATCCCGTGAAGCTCTGCCACCTGAAGATCACCAACAGCGGTCGCACCACGCGCACGCTCACCATCGTCAGCTACGTGGAATGGACGCTCGGTGCCACGCGCGCGCTGCCCAACCACGATGTGCAGGTCGCGCTCGATCCGGCCACCGGCGCGCAGTTCGCCTCCAACCCGGCGCTGATCGACTTCGGCAGTCGCGTCGCCTTCTGTGATCTGGGTGGACGCCAGCAGCGCTCCACCGACAGCCGGCATGACTTCCTCGGTCGCAATGGCGATACCGCCGCGCCGGCGGGATTGTGGAGCCAGCAGCAGTGGTCCAGCGATGGCGCTCCCGGGCTCGATGCTTGCTGCGCATTCGCGGTGACCGTGCAGATCGCGGCCGGTGCCAGCGAGGAATTCTCCTTCGTGCTGGGCCAGGCTGCGGATCCTTCCGAAGCGCGGCAGCTGGTGCAGAAGTATCGCGGCCTCGCGGCCGCCACCGTGCTCGATGAAGTGCGTGCGCGCTGGAGCGGCATGCTGGACAGGATCCGCATCCGCACGCCGGATCGCGCGCTCGACCTTTTGTTCAACCGCTGGCTGCCGTACCAGACCATCGCGTGCCGGCTGTGGGGACGTACTGCCTTCTATCAATCGGGCGGTGCCTTCGGCTTCCGCGACCAGTTGCAGGATGGCATGGCGGTGAACCTCCTGATGCCGGGCCAGGTGCGCGCGCACCTGCTGCGCGCGGCCGCGCGACAGTATCCCGAAGGTGATGTGCAGCACTGGTGGCATCCGCCCAGCGGACGCGGCGTGCGCACGCATTTCTCCGACGATCGCATCTGGCTGCCCTTCGCCGTGCATCAGTACCTGGCCTGCACGCGCGACACGGCGGTACTGGATGAAACGCTGCCCTTCATCGATGGCCCGCCGCTGCCGCTGGAGCGCGAGGATTCGCACTACCAGCCGGGCATCTCCGAAACGCAGGGCACGCTGTACGAGCACTGCGCGCGCGCACTGGATGTCAGCCTCGCCACGGGTGCGCATGGCCTGCCGCTGATGGGCGGTGGCGACTGGAACGATGGCATGAACCGCATCGGCTACGCGGGCAAAGGCGAGAGCGTGTGGCTGGCCTGGTTCCTGATCACGACGCTGCAGCAGTTCGTGCCGGTGGCAGAGCGCGCGGCGACGCGGTGCGCGCCACCAGCTGGCGCAGCCACATCGATGCACTCAGGCAGTCCTGCGAACGCGAAGCCTGGGATGGCGCCTGGTATCGCCGTGCCTTCTTCGACGATGGCACGCCGCTGGGTTCGAGCAGCAACGAGGAATGCCGCATCGATTCTCTGGCGCAGACCTGGGCGGTGATCTCCGGTGCCGCCGATCCGCAGCGCGCCCGCGCTTCGATGGATGAGGTATGGAAGCAGCTGGTGCGCGGTGACCTCGGCCTCGTGCTGCTGTTCACGCCGCCGTTCAATACCGCGGCGATGGATCCGGGTTACATCAAGGGTTACCTGCCGGGCTTGCGCGAGAACGGCGGCCAGTACACGCATGCGGCGGTGTGGGTGCTGATCGCCGAGGCCATGCTCGGCCACCACGAGCGCGTCAGCGAACTGCTCACCATGCTGAATCCGATACGGCGCAGCGACAGCATGGCATCGGCCAGCCTCTATCGCGTCGAGCCCTATGTGCTGGCGGCGGACATCTACTCAGGCGCGGGCATCGCGCAGCGTGGTGGCTGGACCTGGTACACCGGGGCAGCGGGGTGGATGTATCGCGCCGTGCTCGAGCATGTGCTCGGCATACAGATCAATGGCGATACGCTGCGCGTTGCGCCCTGCGTGCCGCAGGACTGGCCCGAGTTCGAAGCCGCGCTCAAGCTCGACGGCGCGCAGTACCTGGTGCGGATGCGCCGCAAGGGCGCGACGACTGCGCTGCTAGTCGATGGCGCTGCGGTTGCAGGCGACACCGTGATTCGCGACGGCAACCAGCACGTCGTCGAACTGAACCTGCCGGCCGCATGATGGCGTGGCCTGTACCTGCGCCAGCGTGCGATGCGTAGCGGCGCCATGCATTCCGTGCGGGGACATCGCTCGCGCCAGTACCATCACCGCGACCAGCGCGGGAACTCCGACCAACCACATGAGCACCAGTTTCATCGCAGTCTCCTCGCGGGGAATTCAGTGACTGCATGATCCGCGCAGCCATCGCATGCAGCGATGGCTGCGGGCCGCAGCGTGATGTAGGAGAAGCACTACCGTGCCTCCATCTGCGCACCGACTGTTGGGTCCCGTGCGCGGGGCTAGGCTTCGATCCAGCCGAAAGGGATCGGAGGATTCATGGCCAGCAAATACTCCGCTCGCGCCCAGAAGAAGGTCGGGCGCGCGATGCACGAGCTCAAGCAGGGTACGCTGAAAAGCGGCGCATCCGGCGAAAAGGTGAAAAGTCGCAAGCAGGCCATCGCCATCGGACTCTCCGAGGCCCGTAGAGAGGGCGCCCGCGTTCCCTCGAAGTCGAAGTCCAGGCGCAAGGCCTGACCAACAGAGTTACGCAGGAGTACACATGAAAATCATCACCAGAATTCTCGTCGGCGCGGCCGGCCTCGCGCTGTGCGCGCAGGCTCTCGCGCAGGTCACCTTCTACGAAGGGGAAGGCTTTCGCGGCCGTGCATTCACCGTGTCGCGCGGTGCAGTGAACCTGCAGCGCGCCGGCTTCAACGATCGTGCTTCATCGGTGATCGTGGACCGCGGCCGCTGGGAAGTCTGCGAGGACGCCGGTTTCGGCGGACGCTGCGTGCTGCTGCGACCGGGCAACTATGGCTCGTTGCGGCAGATGGGGCTTGATAACCGCGTGTCCCTCGGCGCGCCTGGTCACGGACCAGGGACGCTACGACCACTACACCTCACCGGAGCCGGTGGCGACCGCGGACTATGAATGGCGACGGCGCGCCAATGAGCGCGTGTACGAAGCGCCGGTGATCTCGGTGCATGCGGTGATGGGTCCGCCCGAAGCAGCATTGCTGGACGGAGCGCGACCAGGTTGCACGCAGCAATCCGAGTGCTGCGGGTGGCGTGGTCGGCGGCATCATCGGCGGCATCCTCGGGCACCAGATCGTCGGTGGTCGTTCGCAGGGCGCGGCCACGGTGGGTGGTGCCATTGACCGGTGCGGCCATCGGCGCCAACGCCGGACGTACTACGGAATACGGCGCGGTGAGAGCGCAAGTGCGAGACCGTGGATCGCGATGGTCCGCCTGACTATTGGGATGTGGTCTACCGCTATCGCAACGTGGACCATCACGTGCAGATGAGCGCGCCCTCCAGGCCGCACCATCTCGGTGAATCGCGATGGTGAGCCGCGGCAGTAGCGCGGCGCTGGGTTCAGACCAGGCGCAGGTCGCTGCGGGTTTCCACCGGTCCCGGGAAAACCTGCTCGACCTGCGCCGGCGACAGTCCCCACATGCCACTCATCACCGCGGCGAGCAGTGCGCGGTACTCATTGAGCACGGGCAGGTCGCGGTTCTGGAACAGCGTGGCGGTAGCGACGGATTGCTGCCGGCCGATGATCCTGCCGCCACTGATCGATCCACCGGCCAGCCAGTAGGTCGAACCATGGCCATGGTCCGTGCCCTTGTTGCCGTTCTCCTTGAAGGTGCGGCCGAACTCGGAGACCACGACGACGACGGTGTTGTTCCATTCGCTGCCCAGCTCGCGTGACAGCGAAACGATGCCGCGGCCGAGGCTGTCGAGGTTCGCGGCCAGCGTGCCGTTCTCGTTCACGTGCGTGTCCCAGCCGCCGATGTCCACGAAGCCGAGTGAATAGTCCTGGCGCAGCAGGCGACCGATGCGCTGTGCTTCGAGCTCGAAGCCCTTGGGCGTGATGGCATCGCGGTTGGCCGCCTGCATCTCTTCAGCCATCGCGACGCTGACCTGCTGGCGCAGGTCCAGCCCTTCACGCACCTGCGCGTGCAGCGGATGATGCGCTTACATGTCGGCGAGGATCTGCGCCTGGCGGTCGTCGAACACCGGCTTCGCCACCGATTTCAACGAGATGTTGGGCACGTCGTCGGCGCCGCGGTAACTCACTGGCAATGAATCCGTGAACGAGATGGCGCGCTGGCCCGCAAGCACCTTGTCGAGGCGTGCGAGGAAGCCACTGCGCGCATCCGGATGATCCACCGGACTGGCCCAGTTCGATGTTGTCCTGGGTTTCGAAGTGGCTGCGCGAAGTGTCTTCGGTACCTGCGAAGGGCACGAAGGCCAGCTGCTTCGCATTCCACAGCGTGCGAGTGGTGTTGCAAGTGCCGGATGCAGCGCCCAGTCCGCATCGAGCAGCAGCAGGTCGTCGGTCTTCGGTATGGCGATGCCAGGCCGCGCGGCGTAGTAGTCGCTGCTGGCATGGGGCACCAGCACGTTGAGGCAGTCGTAGCCGCCACGCAGGAACACGACCAGCAGGCGCGGCGTACCCGGTGCAGGTGCCGCCAGTGAACGACCGAACCACAGCGCGGGCAACGCGGCACCGGCGACCTGCAGGAAGTGTCTGCGTTTCATGGTGTTCACCTGTAGTTGAGTTCGGGAGCGGCGAGCAGGTAGGTGTTCCACTCGGCTGTGAAGGCGCGCGATCCAGCGCGGCGCGCGTGTCCGGGCCGAGGCGCGGTTCGATGTAGTCGTAGTAAAGACGCGTGGCGAGTTGCGGGAAGCCGCCGGGCTGCGAACCGGGTGCAGCCCCGGTGGTCTGGAACAAGCCGGCGTTGCCGCTGCCGATGGCGCGCGCGATCTCGAAGCGGCGGCTCATCTGCCCGG
The DNA here is from genome assembly GCA_037200665.1 of Pseudomonadota bacterium. Classification (GTDB taxonomy): domain Bacteria; phylum Pseudomonadota; class Gammaproteobacteria; order Steroidobacterales; family Steroidobacteraceae; genus ZC4RG30. The sequence goes on from JBBCGD010000005.1 coordinate 338,340, forward strand.
AGCTGGTCCATGCACTGGCGACCAGCGGATAGCCATCGGGTGTAGTGCGTCCGAATGGCGGCTCGCCCAGTGAATTCAACCAACCGATCGCGGGCTGCAGATTGATGATCACTCGATCCTGGTAGGCAAGGCGCAGGCTCGCGACCACGTACTGCATCGGATCGCGGAATTTGCCGCCGGCGCTCTTCAGCAATTCCTTCGAGCCGAACAGCGCATCCATCACCGCGGCCAGGTCGCCATGCGTGCTCTGGAAAACATGGGCGAGCTTGTCCACCAGCGCAGGCGGCGGAACATCCGCGACGAAGTACATGGCGAGGCGCGTGGCGACGAAATGCGCGCAGGCCGGTAGCGCCACGATCAGGTCCACCGCCTGTTCCGCTTCCTTGAAGCCACCGCCTTCGATGTGCTGGCCCAGCAGCATCTTCGCGCCGAAGTCATGGCGCGCCGGGTTGAACTCGAACGCGCCTTTTCGCTCGTACAGCTTCTGCCATACAGGCTTGAGCCTGGGCGGATCCGCCACCGACACGCCGATGCCCGTGAGGACGCGCGCGAGTTCCTGCACGTCCTGCTGCGTGTAGCCGCTGCCCACGCCCATGGTGTGCAGCTCGAGCAGTTCGCGCGCGTAGTTCTCGTTGACGTGGCCGGCCGAGCTCTGCGCGTTGTCGAGGTACTGCAGCATGGCCGGATGCGTCATCGTCGCGAGCACAGGTCGCGGAAGTGGCCGAACACATGCGGACGGATGGCCTGCTCCACGTAATCCGCCGCCAGCACGCGACCATTGGCCTTGCCCTGGTGGATGCTGAACTGGTTGGTCCAGAACCATACGAGCTGTTCGCGCAGCTGCTGCGGTGAATACACCGCGCGCAACACCTCGCGACCGATGGCCTCGTTCAGCAGCGTGTTGGCGTGGTCGTTGATGGTCTTGCGCTGCGCCTCGCGCTGGTCGCCTTCGGGAATCTGGTTGAGCTGCTTCTGCGCATTGGTCGCATCGAGCAAGAGCTCGGCGCCACTGCGATGCGCGACTTCGAATTCATCGATGCGCGCCTGCACTGCCGCTGGCAGCGGTGCATCGCCACTGAGCTGCCGCTTGAGGAAGTCGCGGCGCCCGAGTTTGCGGTATTGATCGAGCGTGGCCTGGTCGGGTTGCCAGGTGATGCGTTGGAGCCAGGCGATGTCTTCGGGCTTGAGTGGGCTCGGTGTGGAGCCCATCGCGGGCAACGTCGCACCCATCGCTGCGAGGCTCAGCACGCAGGTTCGCAGCAACTTGGACGCGCTACCCATGCAGACTCCGACATGGCCTGCGTTCAAAGGTGCCGCAGCACCGGGTGCGAGTCCAGCGGTGAAGTCCTACACGCCTGCCTGCCCGGGTGGAAGCGGCATCACGCGAGGCGTGAATTCAGGCGTATCGAGCCGGAGTCTGAAGAATCCGTAATGTGGGCGTGTCTCGCGCTGTCACCCTTCAGACCCGCCAGCACTTCATCTAGCGGCATGGGTTTGCCGAATGCATAACCCTGGCCGTAATCGATGCCCAGCACGGTGAGCCGCGCCGCCAGTGCTTCGTTCTCCACGTACTCGGCCACCGTGTCGAGCTCCAGCGATTTGGCCAGCGCCATGATGGAATGCACGGCGGCCAGCGAACGCGGATTGGTGAGCAGGTCCCGCACGAAGCCGCCGTCGATCTTGATGCGATTCACCGGCAGGCCTTTCAGCGCAGACAGCGAATTCATGCCGGTGCGAAATCATCCAGCGCCACCTGGCAGCCGGCGTCGCGCAGGCGGCGCATCAGGCCGGCTGCGACGGTCAGGTTCGACACTGCGGTCTGCCTCGGTGATCTCGAAGGTCAGCGACGCCGGTGCAATGCCCGACACGCGCACCTGTTCCAGCGCCTGCTCGATGAACGGCGCATCGCCGATGGACTGCGCCGACAGGTTGATGGAGAACGACAGCCCCGATTGCTTCACGAGGTAGCGGTATGCACCCAGCACTGCAGCGCGCGCCCACCACCCAGCGATCGATGGCCGGCAGCAACTGATAGCGCTTGCGGCGGAGAGGAATTCCGACGGCGTGACGATGCTGCCATCGGCATTCTGCAGCCGTACCAGCAATTCGTAGCCACCGGGCCGCGTCGCATCGAGCAGCGGCACGATGCGCTGTGCGTACAGCACCATGCGGTCGTTTTTCAATGCTTCGCGCAGCTGGCCGACGATGACGATGTCGTCGTGACGACGCACCATGGTGCTGTCTTCGTTGGCGTAGGTCTCGATGCGCGCGCGGCCATGGTCCTTGGCGGCCTTGCAGGCGATCTCCGCCGCGGCCAGCGTGCGCGCAAAGGATTTCGGCGCCGGCAGGAAAGCCGCCACGCCGCAGCTCACCGAAACCTCCAGCGGTTCCTGGTCCGGACCGATGCGTACATGCGCGGCGGCATCGAGGATGCGCTGCGCGACCACCACGGCAGCGGGCGGCGTGCAGTTCGGCACGATCACGGCGAAGCAGTCGCCGGTCACGCGGCCCACCGTGGCTTCGGGCGGCACGATGGGCGCGCCCAGCAGCTGCGCCACGCGCACGATGATTTCATCACCCAGCTCGAAGCCATGCAGTTCGTTGGCCAGGTGCAGCCGATCGATGTCCACGTAGATCAATGCGCGCTGCTGGTTTTCGGGCTGCAGTTCCAGCGCGGCGCAGTGCTCTTCCAGCGCGGCGCGCGTGAGCAATCCCGTCATCGGGTCGAACTGCGCTTCGAGCAGCGTGGTGACATGCCGGCCGAGGTGCCTGGCGAGGAACATCTGCCGGCTGCCGAAATCCGCCGCGCCGGGCGGATTGAGGAATACCAGCACGCCGATGATGCGCCCGGATTTCGCCGCCACCGGCACCGACAGGATCTTGCACGCCGGCAGGCCGGCGCCGGCCGCCGGATCCTTCGCATTCGTGACCAGCGGCTGCTTGCGCAGATGCGCCCACACCAGCAGATGCGTCTGCATCAGGCCCAGTGCATGGCGCAGCGTTTCACCGGCGGTGGAATCTTCAGCGAGATACTCGGGCTGGACGCGCCGGTCCGGCACCACCAGCGTCGCGAACTGCGCGCGCAGTCGCTGCGCGGCGGCGGCCAGCAATCTATCCAGTGCACGCGATTCATCGCCCGGCGTGCGCACTTCGGTGCTGAATTCGAACAGCCACTCCAGTTCGGCCGTGCGTTCGGCCATGGTGGTGGCACGCGCTGCGCGCGTCTTCCGGTTGGCGAGTTCGCGCCGCATGATGGACAGCGCCGGTCGCAGGCGACGCACCAGTCGCGCGGCCGGATGCTTGCCCAGCTGGCTCGTGCCGTCGTCCAGGAACTGCGCACACACCACGGCGAGCATGCGGCCCGAGCTGCGTTGCAGGGGCAGGGCGAGGGTCAGTATTCCATTGCGCGATTTGGCCGCCGCATTGGCACGAGAACCCTCGGTGCCCCAGTCGCGGTTGGCCAGCAGCTCCTTCGCGGCCTGCGCATCGGCGCCTTCCGAAGCCTCCAGCAGCTGCATTTCTTCATCGAACAGGCACAGTCCCTGCAGTCCGGGTGCCAGTCCCCGGAACAGGGCCAGGTACGAGGAGAGCAGGTCATCGGCGCGCGCATTCATCAGGGGCAATGTATCGGGGAAACAGGTGGATATTTATCGACTGAACGCGTGCGGGAAGGTGGTACGGCGTCACAGTCCTGGTGCGCGCCCGCGTAGGACGAGGCTGCCGCATCCAGCAGTTTTGTTTGCATACCGCAAAGTGCGTCGCGCTGGCCGTGTTGACCTGCCCCTACGGGATTGCGAACCTGCCGGACTATCAAGAGCACCTGCCGAGGAGCCGGGTCAACAGTGATGCAGCAGCCGGCCCGACGACGCCTGGGGCAGATCGCCGAGTGGGCGCTGCTGTGTGTGCTGGTCACGGTCGCCGGCCTCGTTTCCAAGCTGTATACGCGCGGCGCTGGTGGCGTCTCCACCATCTGGCTCGCCAATGGCCTCACTGTCGGCTACCTGCTGTATGCATCGCGCGAGCGCTGGGGACGGCTGATCCTGGCCAGTGTCGCGGGCCAGTTGCTCAGCGGTGTCCTGGTACACGACACCACCTCCTTCGTGCTGCTGGCCGCGCTGTTCAACAGCATCGAGGTGCTGGTCGCGGCGCTGACGCTGCGCACGGGCATCACCAGCGCGCGCGAATTGTCGCGGCCCGCGAATTTCCTGCGCTTCCTCGGCTATGCCGTGCTGGCGGCGCCGTTGATATCCAGCGCGGTGCTGAGCGCGTATCTGTTCGCAGGCGTCGGTCGCGTATCGCCGCGCGTTCTCGAAGGATGGGCCGTCGGCCATGCGCTCGGCATGGCCACCGTGGTGCCGGTGACGCTGGCCCTGTGCGGCAACGAACTGGCGCGCCTGTTCCGTCGCGGCCACATGATCGAGCTCATCGGCGGCCTGCTGCTGATCGTGCTCACCACCACGGCGGTGTTCTGGCAGTCGCAGTATCCGCTGCTGTTCCTGATCTTCCCCACGGTGATGCTGGCCGCGCTGCGTGCGGGCTTCGCGGGTACGGCCTTCGCGCTGATCGTGGTGATCGCGATCTCGGCCACGCTCACCGGCCTCGGCCATGGACCGCTGATGCTCTCGGCCACGACCAGCTACTTCAACAACTACCTGGTGCTGCAGACCTTCATGGCGGTGCTGCTGCTCACCTGCTTCCCGGTGGCCGTGGGCATGTCGGCGCTGCGCTACCGGCAGAACACCGAGCACAAGCTGCGCAATCGACTGCGCCTGCTGGCCGACCATGCTTCCGACATCATCGTGCTCACCGACATGAATGGCCGCCGCCTGTATGTCTCGCCCTCGGTGCAGGAAGTGCTGGGCCAGAAGCCGGAGGACTTCCTGCGATCCACGTTCCGCGACCTGGTCGCGCCCGAGCATGTCGATTCGCTGCAACAGCTGCAGCAGCAGCTCTCGCTGCAGGAGAACGGCAAGGCCACCATCACCTTCCCCAGTCGTCGCGTCGATGGCAGCCGGCTGTGGCTGGAGGCGCGCGTGAAGCATTTCCGCGACTCGGACTTCATGCTGTTCGACGACGAGCAGCTACAGCAGGCGGGGGTGAACCTCGGTCGCAGCGGCGAGGAAGGTTTCATCGTCACCTTGCGCGACATCACGCGTCGCCACCAGGCCGAGCAGGAGCTGGAGTCCGTCAATCGCAAGCTGGCATCGCTGGCCTGGGAAGATGGCCTGACCGGCCTCGGCAATCGCCGGCGCTTCGACCAGATGCTGGCGCAGGGCTGGGAGAGCTGCCGGCTCGCCGGCCTGCCGCTGTCGGTGATCATGGCCGACGTGGATCATTTCAAGCGCTACAACGACCAGTACGGCCACCAGGAAGGCGACCATTGCCTGGCCGAAGTGGCCGGCGCACTCAGTGGCTGCCTGCGACGCGAGCGTGATTGCGCCGCGCGTTACGGTGGCGAGGAATTCGCGCTGATCCTGCCGGGCGTGAGTGTCGATGCCGCCAGCGAAATCGCCGAGCGCATCCGCGAGAGCATCGAGCGACTGTCCCTGCCGCATGTGGGCAGCCCGCTGGGCCACATCACCGTGAGCCTGGGCGTGGCGAGCTGCGTGCCCACCACCGACGAGCGGCCTGAAGACCTCGTCAGTGCCGCCGACCGCGCGCTGTACGCCAGCAAGAAGCAGGGCCGCAATCGCGTGAGTTCGGGAGTTGGCCTCACCATCGGCTGATGGCGCGCATCACGCAAAAGTAACCTGCGTGCGCAGGCGTGCTCGCTATCCTCGAATGCATTCCCGGGAGAACGCGATGGATCTGCTGCTGGATGGCAAGCGTGTACTGATCACCGGCGGCAACTCCGGGCTGGGTGCCGCCATCGTGCGCGCCTTCGCCGGCGAGCATGCGCGTGTCGCCATCAACTATGTGGTGAATCCCGAAGCGGCGGAGCAGCTGGCGACGGAGGTCCGGCCGCAGGCCGCCGATGTCATCACGGTGCAGGCCGATGTCGCCAACGCTGAATCAGTGGCCGCGATGTTCGCGCGCGTCGATGCAGCCTGGGGTGGCATCGACATCCTCATCAACAACGCCGGTGTCGATGGGCCACGTGCGCTGGCATGGGAGGCCGATCCCGCCGCGTGGATGCGCGTGCTGCAGATCAACCTGGTCGGCGCGTACCTGTGCGCGCGCGAAGCATTGAAGCGCATGGTCGCGCAGCGCGCCGGCGTGATCCTTTGTACCAGCAGCGTGCACGAGCAGATCGCATGGAGCGGCTACAGTGCCTACACCGCGAGCAAGGCCGGCCTCGCGATGATGGCGAAGACCATGGCGCAGGAAGCAGGCCCGTATGGCGTACGCGTACTGTGCCTTGCGCCCGGCGCGATCCGCACGCCCATCAATGCGGATGTGTGGAAGGATCCGGCGGGCCAGCTCGATCTCATCAGCAAGGTGCCGCTGGCGCGCGTCGGTGAGACCAGCGACGTCGCCGGCATGGCGCTGGTGCTGTGCTCGAACGTGGCCGCGTATGTCACCGCCACCAGTGTGTTCGTCGATGGCGGCATGACCGACTATCCTGCGTTCGCGCACGGAGGCTGAATGTCCATGAAGCAGGCACCGGGCGGTCCCGGCATTCCACCCACCTGGTGTTCCAGCGACAAGGACTACGTCACCACCGCGCTGGGCAATGCGCGGCTGTGGGCGACGGTGGGACATGGCATCGTCAATGAAATCTACTGGCCGTCGACGGGACAGCCGCAGATCCGCGACTTCGGCTTCTATCTCGTCAACGATGAACGCTGGATCGACCTGAAGCGCATACGTCGCTATCGACTTGCCACGCCCGGCCCTGACCTGCCCGCGCTGACCATCACGCACACCGGCGCCGACTACGAACTGCAGCTCGAGCTGTTGCCCGATCCGGATCGCGATGTACTGCTGGTGCGTTACGCGGTGATCGGCAACTACCGGCTGGTGGTGCTGCTGGCGCCGCATCTTGGCGCCACGGGTCGCGACAACAATGCATGGATCGAGAATGGCGTGGCCTATGCGCATCGCGAAGGCGCAGCGGTGTGCCTCACTGCGGATGTGCCGCTGCAGAACCTGAGCTGCGGCTACGTCGGAACCTCCGATGGCTGGCAGGACCTGAATGCGCACGGCCATCTCACCTTCAACTATGAACTCGCGGAACACGGCACGGTCGCGCTGACGGGGCAGGCCGGTGCCTCACGCGGCGTGCTGGCGCTGGGCTTCGCGGATTCCGCATACGGCGCGCACACACATGCGCGCACGTCGCTGGCGCAATCCTTCGATGCCCTGCGCGCGAATTTCCTCGCCGCTTGGCATGAATGGTCCACGAAACTGGTGTTGCCGCGTCCGGATGCGCCGCTTGGTGATGCCGCGCGCCTCTCGGCCACCGTGCTGAAGATCCACGAGGATCGCGAATATCCCGGTGCGGTGGTGGCGAGCCTGAGCATTCCCTGGGGCAACAGCACCGACACGCTGGGCGGCTACCACCTGGTATGGCCCCGCGATGCCACGCTCACGGCGTTCGCATTGCTGGCCGCGCACCAGCACCAGGATGCACGCAACATCCTGTCGAACCTGATGGTGGCGCAGCAGCGCGATGGCCACTGGGCGCAGAACTATTTTCCCAGCGGCGCGCCGTTCTGGGTGGGCGTGCAACTGGATGAGGCCGCGTTCCCCGTGCTGCTCGCGGCGAAGCTGCGCGAACTCGGCGAAGCGGAACTGCCGGACACCGCGCACATGGTGCGCAATGCGGTGGCCTTCGTTTCGAGCTGTGGTCCCGCGAGTCCGCAGGATCGCTGGGAGGAAAACCCCGGCGTCAGTCCCTTCACGCTGGCAATCGCGATCGCGGCGCTGGTGGCCGCATCGCCATGGCTCAGTGATGCCGAACGCGAATACGCGCTCGATCTCGCCGACGACTGGAACGAGCGGCTGGAGAGCTGGTGCTATGTGCGCGACACGCAGCTGGCGCAGCGGCTCGGCATCGGCGGCTACTACGTGCGGCTGGGCGATCCCGACAAGTCCGGCGATCTCGCGGGTTCGGTCACGCTGCGCAATCGCCTCGGTGAAACCATCGAGGCCGCGGCGCTGGTCAGCATGGATTTCTCCTGGCTGGTGCGGCTCGGCCTGCGCAAGGCCATGGACAAGCGCGTGCAGGACACCATCGCCGTCGTCGACCAGGAGCTGAAAGTCGAGACGCCTTCCGGTGCGCTCTACCATCGCTACAACGAAGACGGTTACGGTGAACATCCCGATGGCCGGCCTTTCGATGGCGCGGGGCAGGGACGTGCGTGGCCGCTGCTGGTCGGTGAACGCGGTCACCTCGCCTTGCAGTCCGGCATCGATCCACTGCCATACCTGCAGACCATCCTGCGTTGTGCCAGTCCGGGCGGGCTGCTACCCGAACAGGTGTGGGATACCACGGCGATTCCCGAGCTCGGGCTGTTCCCCGGCAAGCCTTCGGGCAGCGCCATGCCGCTGCTGTGGTCGCATGCCGAGTTCATCAAGCTGCTGGTGGCGCGCGAACTCGGTCGTCCGGTGGAGCTGCTGCGCGCAGTGGAAGATCGCTATGGCGCCGGCACGCCACCTCCCGCGCGCTACTGGCACTGGCGCAGCGAAGTGCCGGTGCATTTCCTCGAGAACGGGCGCGGCCTGCTCATCGAGGATCGCGAACCTTTCACGCTGCATGTTGGCAGCGATGGCTGGCAACAGCTGGAGGAGATCGCGGCCGTGCGCCAGCCACTGGGCCTGTGGGGCGTGCAGCTTTCCGCGCAGCGCCTGCTTGGTGCGCGCGAACTGAATTTCACGCGGCGTTACGCGCGTGGCTGGGAAGGCTTCGATCATCGCGTCGAGCTGGGCCATGTCTCGCCGGAGCATTCGCTGCCCGCGAGCGGTTGA
>JBBCGD010000006.1:0-74818 GCA_037200665.1 Pseudomonadota bacterium
ATGAGCGCCCTCGCCGCCTATCTCGATCTGCTGCCGCGTGCCCGTGCGAAGCCCGGTGCGTCGACCGCTGCTTTTGCCGGCGGCGGTGATGCGTCCTTCGCCGCACAGCTGCATGCGATGTCATTGGGTCGACGGGCGGCGGTGTTCCTCGCGGTATACGCGCTCGGCACGGCGATCATGCTGGCGAGCTGGGTGTGCATCGGCAACGGCGCGCTCAGCGGCCGACTGGATGCCGGCTGGCTCGCGGCGTGGGCGCTGGCATTGCTGACTTCGATCCCGTTGCGCGCCTGGTCGCAGTGGATCGAACGCGTCACGGCGCTGCGCTTCGGCGGCGTGCTGCGCGAACGGTTGCTGGCAGGCGCCACGGCCATGGATGCCAACGCGATTCGTCGCCGTGGTGCAGGCGAACTGATGAGCGAGGTGCTGGATGCGGATGCCATCGACGGCGCGGGCGCTGCAGCGGTACTGCAATGTGTGCTGGGTGGCGTGGAGGTGTTGCTGGGCTCCGCATTGCTGCTCGCAGGCACCTCTGCATGGCCGGAGCTTGCGGTGCTGGGCTTCTGCCTCACGCTGTTCGCGATCCTGTTCCGGCGCAATCTGCAACAACGCGCGACGTTGACGGCGCAGCGCCGACGCATGACCGGCGCGATGGTGGAGAAGATGGCGGCGCATCGCACGCGCCTGGCGCAGCAGTCACCGGATGAGTGGCATGCGAAGGAGGATCGCGAACTCTCGCTATACCTCGCGACTTCGCGACAACTGGATCGTTCCACTGCGTTGCTTGCGGGCGCGCTGCCGCGCCTTTATGTGTTGCTGGCTCTGGCAGTATTGGTGCCAGCCTTCGTTGCGGGTCATGCCACGCTGGCATCTCTCGCCATTACGCTCGGCGCCGTACTGTTCGTGGCTGCGGCGCTTGATGCCGCCTGCAACGAATCACCGCGCGTGGCTGCTACATGGCTGGCCTGGCGCGCTTTGCGCTCGATCCTTGGTGCGGCCGAGGCGAAGACTGCGATGCCCGATGCGGGTGCGGCGCGCGATGCCACGACATCCAGTGGACCCGCCATACAGGCCCACAACCTCACGTTCACGCATCCGGGTCGGCCTGTGCCGACAATCCACGACTGCAGTCTGAACGTCGAGCGCGGCGATCGCATCCTGCTGGAAGGCGAAAGCGGCGGTGGCAAGTCCACGCTCGCGGGAATGCTGGCCGGCATGCATGAGCCTGACGCGGGTTTCGTGCTCGCAGGTGGCCTCGATCGCCAGACGCGCGGTGGCCAGGCGTGGCGCCGCGACGTGGCCATGGCGCCGCAGTATCACGAGAACCATATCTTCGCCGCACCGTTGAGTTTCAACCTGCTGCTGGGTCGTCACGGGCCACACCGGCGCGCGACAGGCAGGAGGCCGAAGAGCTGTGTATCGAGCTTGGGCTGGGTGCATTGCTGGAACGCATGCCGGCCGGGCTCAATCAGCTGGTGGGAGATACCGGCTGGCGTCTGTCGCAAGGCGAGCGCAGTCGCGTGTTTCTGGCCCGCGCATTACTGCAGGGTGCCGGTACGGTGATCCTCGATGAGAGCTTCGCCGCGCTGGATCCCGAGAATCAGCAGCAATGCGCGGATTGCGCGTTGAAGCGCGCCAGTACGCTGGTCGTCATCGCGCATCCCTAAAACTCCCGCGACCTGATGTCGCGGAATTCAGATATCCAGGTTGGCGACCGACAGCGCGTTCTTTTCGATGAATTCGCGCCGCGGTTCGACCTGGTCACCCATCAGCGTGTTGAAGATCTCATCGGCCGCGATGGCTTCCTCGATGCGCACTTGCAGCAGCCGGCGCGTTTCGGGATTGATGGTCGTTTCCCACAGCTGTTCGGGGTTCATCTCGCCGAGACCCTTGTAGCGCTGCATGGTCTGCCCCTTGCGCGCCTGGTCGAACAGCCAGTTGATGGCTTCCTTGAAGGACCCGACGTCCTTGCGCTGCGAACCACTGACCACATAGGCACCCTCGCCGATCATGCCCGTGAGGGTCCTGCCCAATCCGGCGATCGCGGTGTATTCGGCAGAGGAGAAGAATTCGCGCGGCAGCGCCTTCTCGTGCGCAGTGCCGTGCTCGTTGCGGCGTACGATGAAGCGCGCCGGTTTGCCGCCCTCACCGTCCGTGCCTTCGACTGCGCTGGCCAGCTCGATCTGGTATTTGGCGGTGGAATCATTCAGCGCATTGAGTGCGCGCTCGAGCTGCTGTGCCCAGTCGCGCAGCGTATCCATTGACGCGAAAGCATCGGCGGAAAGTGCGGGCGCGTAGATGAGCTGTTCGAGCAGGCGCGCGTCATAGCGACGGCTCCAGCGACGGATGATGGCCTGGATTTCCATGTACTGGCGCGCCAGCATTTCGAGGCCGGAACCGGCCAGCGGCGGGGCGCCGTCATTCACGTACAACGCGGCCTCGTCGATGGCGTTGTTCAGCAGGATGGCGTTGAGTTCGTTGTCGTCCTTGACGTAGAGCTCCTGCTTGCCCCGCTTGATTTTATACAGCGGCGGCTGCGCGATGTAGATGTGGCCGCGTTCGATCAGCAGCGGGATCTGCCGGTAGAAGAAGGTCAGCAGCAGCGTGCGGATGTGGGAACCATCCACGTCCGCATCCGTCATGATGATGATGCGGTGGTAGCGCAGCTTGTCGATGTTGAAGTCGTCGCGCCCGATGCCGCAGCCCAGCGCTGTGATCAACGTGCCGACTTCGGCCGAACTGATCATTTTGTCGAAGCGCGCGCGCTCCACGTTCAGGATCTTGCCCTTCAGCGGCAGGATGGCCTGGGTGCGTCGGTCCCTGCCCTGCTTGGCCGAACCGCCGGCGGAGTCACCCTCGACGATGAAGATCTCCGACAGCGCGGGATCCTTCTCCTGGCAGTCAGCGAGCTTGCCGGGCAGGCCTGCGATATCCAGTGCACCCTTGCGACGGGTCAGTTCACGCGCTTTGCGTGCGGCCTCGCGTGCTCGTGCTGCCTCGATGATCTTGCCGACGATGGCCTTGGCTTCGGTCGGACGCTCCAGCAGGAACTCGCCGAGCTTCTCGGCCACACGCGTCTCTACCGGGCCCTTGACCTCGGAGCTGACCAGCTTGTCCTTGGTCTGCGAGGAGAACTTGGGATCCGGCAACTTCACGGAGAGGATCGCGGTCAGGCCTTCGCGTGCATCGTCGCCAGTGGTGGTGACTTTTTCCTTCTTGGCTTCCTTTTCGATGTAGTCGTTCAGCGTGCGCGTGAGCCCGGCACGGAAGCCCGCCAGATGGGTACCACCGTCACGCTGCGGAATGTTGTTGGTGTAGCAGAGCATCGTCTCCTGGTAGGAGTCGTTCCACTGCAGAGCCACTTCGATGCCGATCGAACCCTCTTGTACGTTGAAATGGAACACTGAAGGGTGAATTGCACTGCGAGCACGGTTCAGGTGGGCGACGAACGCCTTCAGGCCACCCTCGTGCTGGAATACATCGCGCTTCTCATCGCGTTCATCCACCAGCTCGATGCGCACTCCGGAATTCAGAAACGACAGCTCGCGCAGGCGCTTTGCCAGAATCTCGTACTCGAAAGTGATGTGGGTGAAGATGGTCGGCGAAGGCCGGAAGTGGATCGTGGTGCCACGCTCTGTGGTGGTGCCAGTTTCTGCGAGCGGCGCCACCGGATCGCCCAGGCGATATTGCTGAGTGTAGGTCTTGCCGCCACGGCGGATGGTCAGGTCAAGGACATCGGAAAGGGCGTTGACTACCGACACGCCCACGCCATGCAGGCCACCCGATACCTTGTACGACGTGTCGTCAAACTTTCCCCCGGCATGCAGCACGGTCATGATGACTTCGGCTGCGGAGCGGCCTTCTTCGGGGTGAATGTCGACGGGTATCCCACGACCATTGTCATGGACGGTGATGGACTCATCCGCATGGATGAGGACCTGGATGCTTGAGCAAAAACCGGCCAAGGCTTCGTCAATGGCGTTATCCACCACCTCGAACACCATGTGATGCAAACCGGTGCCGTCGTCCGTGTCGCCGATGTACATGCCCGGTCTTTTACGCACGGCATCAAGGCCTTTTAAGACCTTGATATTACTGGAGGTATAGGACTCTTCTGCGGACATGAGCGCACCTGGATGTTGCACCTTATTATTATAACCTCTGAACGGTGCCCCTGTTCCACGTGAAACACACGATCGGGCTCACCGAACGAGCGCAAGTCTGGATCCAGCGAAGTAACAACCAGCTGGCATTTCAGCTCGCGCACTGCTTCGACCAGACTACCCAGGCGGCCCAGATCCAATTCAGCCCCAGGGTCATCAAGCAGCAGCGTTGGTGGAGTCCCCACCTTCTCACGCAACTGACCCAGCAAGGCCAATACCATCGCAGACGCCACCAATTTCTGTTGGCCGCGTGAGAGACTTTCTCGCGCGGCCTTTCCACCAATCTTGAGCATTACATCAGCACGCTGAGGTCCGCTGAAGGTACTCCCTCGAAGTTCGTCTCTTTCCAGCCCTTCTGATATGACGTCTGCCAAGGTGCGCTCTGCCGGCCACCCGCGGTGGTAACTCAACTCCACATCAAGACCCGAAATGCGGTGGATTGTCTGCACTAGGGACGGTTTGACCGCGTCAAACCAGTGAGCTCGCTGGATGGCGATCTGCTCACCGTGCGCAACTAACTCACCATCCCAAACCCTGGGATCGGATCCCGCCTTTAGCGAAGCATTGCGCTGACGTAGCGCCCGACTGAATCGCAACCAATGCTCCAGAAAAGAATGTTCCACGTGAAACACCCCCCAATCCAGCCAGCGCCGGCGCTCCCGAGGTACGCCTTCGATCAACCTGTGAATTTCGGGATCAATAACCTCTACAAAAAACGCCGAGGGCAACTCGGCCAAGCTACGCACATCGCATCCATCGAGCCGTGCGACGTAAGCTTCATCCCTTCGATACTCAAAACCGATCCGATGCACCGGATCCATGGTTTGGGCGAAGACAGTGAAGCTCGGTCGAGCTCGTGCGATTAGTTGGTTCGTCTGGTGGGTGCGAAAGGATCGCCCGCGACCGACCAAGAATACGGCCTCGAGAATGGAGGTCTTGCCAGACCCGTTCGGTCCATGGATAAGGTTCAATCCCTGACCAAATTCCAAGGCTGCCGCGCCAAGGCAGCGTAAATCGGTAACTGCGAGCGACGCCAAGCTCATGAAAGCTGGCGCAACGCGGCTTAAAGCCGCATTGGCATCACTACGTAACGCGATGAAGTCATGCCAGGCGAGTGGATCAGACAGCTGCTGTTGGCATCAGTGAGCCCGATTTCAACTGTTTCCGTGTCTACTGCCGCCAACGCATCCAGCAGATAAGTCACGTTGAAGCCGATCTCCAGTTCGTCGCCCATGTAGTCCACCTCAACTTCATCCTGCGCCTCTTCCTGTTCGGGGTTGTGGGCCTGGAGCTTGAACGAGTTCTTGGACACCATTACCCGGACGCCACGGTACTTCTCGTTGGACAGAATCGCTGTCCTCTGCAGCGCAGCCCGGAGTGCTTCGCGTTGCAGCACGATGATCTTCCCCGAATTAGCTGGTATTACGCGCCCATATTCAGGAAATTTACCGTCTATCAGCTTTGAAGTGAATCGAACATCGCCAATCTGAAGCCTGACGTGATTGACGCCAATCGCGATCTCCACATCACCCGAAGTACCGAGAAGGCGGGACAACTCCAAAACACCCTTCCGCGGCAGGATGACTTGCTGTGGATTTACGCTTTTACCGGCATTACTCAGCGACGCCTCGGCAATTGCGAGACGATGCCCGTCGGTCGCAACCGTTCGCAGCATTTTACCGTCTGTTTCGAGCAAAGTACCATTCAGGTAGTACCTGACGTCCTGCTGCGCCATGGAAAAGTGCGTCTTCGCAATTAATCTTGCGAGCTCGGTTTGCGGGAGCACCAAGGTCTGAGTGGCGTTGACTGAATCCACCACCGGAAATTCTGTCGCACTTAAAGTCGACAATGTAAACCGGCTCCGCCCAGCACTGATCTTCAACTTCTCGCCATCTATCGTGACGGTAATGGCACCGCCCTCGGGCAATGCCTTGGCGATATCAAGCAACTTTCGACCAGGAACCGTGACGTCTCCTGGTTGGACGACATTCACTTCACCAGAAGCTACGAGTTCCACTTCAAGATCAGTGCCAGTAACCGCAAGACGTCCTGCTTTGGCCGTCAACAGCACATTTGCCAATACCGGCATGGTCTGCTTGCGCTCCACCACTCCGATGACTGCTTGCACGGGTCCAAGGAGTTGTTCACGTGTGGCACTGAATTTCATGCATTAAACCTTGGTCTATTTAAAGCAATGACTGTAGTCATTGGGGCTGTGGATGCAGAGGATAAATCAGACAAGTCTTACCAGTCATGACTTTAGGCTCGACTCTGACCAGCACGAGTCAGTGCAGACTGCGCGGGTGTCCTGTTGACCGGCTGTGGATAATTCCATCCACATTTCAACTCCCAGCTTTTGCCCAGGCTTGTGCACAGGACATGCACCGGGATTCAACCCGTAAGTATACGAACCAGATTGGAGTAGTCCTCACCCATGCGCGGTTCGCTTGCCTGCAATTCCTTCACGCGCTTGCAGGCATGCAGCACTGTTGTGTGGTCCCGCCCGCCAAAGGCGTTGCCGATTCGGCAGACTATGCGCGGTCAATTCCTTGGCAAGCGCCATCGCCATCTGGCGAGGTCGCGCTAAAGAACGGTTGCGCCGCTCCGACAGCAACTCCGCCATGCGCAGCTTGTAGTAATCCGCCACGGTCTTCTGGATGTTCTCGATGGTCACCAGGCGTGCCTGCAGGTTCAGCAGGTCGCGGAGCACCTCCTTCGAGAAATCCAGCGTGATGGGCTGGCCGGTGAAGCGGACTGCTGGCAATGATCCGGTGCAATGCACCTTCGAGTTCGCGCACATTCGAGCGAATGCGCTTGGCTACGAAGAACGCCACTTCCTCTGGCAGCATCGTGCCTGCCGCCTGTGCCTTGCTGATCAAGATCGCGACGCTGGTTTCCAGCTCCGGCGGTTCGATCGCCACAGAAAGGCCCCAGCCGAAACGAGACTTCAAGCGTTCCTCCAGTCCGGGGATCTCCTTGGGATAGCGATCCGAAGTCATGATGATCTGCGCCTGGCCTTCAAACAAAGTGTTGAAGGTGTGGAAGAACTCTTCCTGCGACTGGGTCTTGTTGGCGAAGAACTGGATGTCGTCGATCAGCAGTGCCGACAGCGAACGGTAGTTCGTCTTGAACTCGTTCATCGTGTTGTGGCGCAGGGCCTGCACCATGTTGTCGACGAAACGTTCGGAATGTACGTAGGCGGACGCGTGCCTGCGGGTCGCGCTGCCGGATCACATGCCCCACCGCCTGCATCAGGTGGGTCTTGCCGAGGCCCGTGCCGCCGTAGATGAACAGCGGGTTGTAGGCTTTGCCGGGATTTTCGGCGACCTGCATGGCTGCAGCCTTGGCAAAATGATTGCTCTTGCCCTCGACGAAGCGCTCGAACGTGGATTCCGGATTCAGCTTCGCGCCGATCTGTTGTGGAATCTCCGCAGCAGATCGCTTGCCAAAGCCCTTCGGTGGCTCCGTGACGATGCCGGGCGCCGCGATTACTGCATTGCTGCGCGAACCGATCTCGACCACGAGTGCGAGCTCTTCGCTCTGCCCATCGCGCAGCATCGCGGTGATGCGCTGGGCGGCGTGGTTCTGCACCCAATCCACGGCGAATCGATTCGGCGCCAGGCAGTCGCAACGCGCCTTCTTCACGCACGGCCTGCAACGGTCGCAACCAGGTGTTCACCTGCTGCTCGGGGATTTCGTTCTCCAGGCGCGTCAGGATCTGATTCCAGAGTTCGCACATGCGGGTGGCGCGTCGGAGGTTCGGGGGTGATTGGAAGGGAGGGCGAGTCTACGCGCCTTGACGGTTGACGCCATAGGGCAGGAAAGGCGCATCGATTTTCCTGTTCTCACCAAGCGAGGGGTTGACTTGCAACACGCCCGTGCGTACCCTGCGCAGCCCGAATTTACGACCTCGACGCGAGCGCCATGGCCACCAAACGCACATACCAGCCGAGCAAGATCAAGCGTGTCCGCACGCACGGCTTCCGTGCCCGCATGGCCACCGCCGACGGCCGCAAGGTGCTGGCGCGGCGACGTGCCAAGGGCCGCAAGCGCCTCATCCCGTAAGCGCTTCCGCGCCCATGTCCGGCGCGAATGCCGCCCGGCAGGGCTTTGCCCGCAAGCAGCGGATCCTCAAGGCCAGCGAATTCGCCGCGGTCTATGCAGGCCGCCGCCGCGTGACCGATTCCTTCTTCGCGGTGAACTTCATGCCCAACGAACTGGGTCTGGCCCGGTTGGGCCTTTCCATCGGTGGAAAGGTGGTGGGCAACGCCGTAGCCCGCAATCGCGTGAAGCGGGTAATACGGGATTCCTTCCGCCGGATTGCCGCCGACCTTCCTGCTCTCGACCTTGTCGTGGGCGCGCGCAACGGCGCCAGGACCGCGCATAATGCGCGGCTTCGCGAAAGCCTGGATGGACTGTGGAAGCTGGTCCAAAAGTAATGCGCCGTTTCCTCGTAGCTCTAATAAAAGGATATCAACTGCTCATTAGCCCGCATCTGGGTCAATGCTGCCGATTTCATCCTTCCTGTTCCTGCTACGCGCAGGAAGCAATCGCCAGGCACGGTGCCCTGAAAGGCGTCGCGCTGTCCGGCCGAAGAATCCTCCGTTGCCACCCATTCAATGAGGGCGGGATCGACCCCGTGCCATGAAGAACCTCCGTCTGTATTTGTGGATCGGCCTTGCGCTGGTCCTGTTCGTGAACTTCCAGGCATGGATGGCGGAGTTCGCTCCGCGTGATGCCGCTGCAGCCGCTGCCATTCAGCGCGCCGCTGCGGCGGAAAATGCCGCGCATCCGCTGGGCGCCGAAATACCCCAGGTTCCGTCGGCGGCCATCAGCACCAATGGCGTCGTCGCGGTCGCACCCGGTGACGTTCCGGCAGCCGCCGCACCGAACGCACCGGCGCCAACTGCTGCCTCACTGCCCGTGGCTTCGACGCTAACCGTGCGCACCGATGTGCTGGACGTGGACATCAGCCTGCGCGGTGGTGAGCTCACTCGTGCCGACCTGCTGCAGTACCGGTTCGTGAAGGGAGCAGCCGAGCCCGTACGCCTGCTGCGCAAACAAGGCGCCGGCAACACGTTCCTGTTGCAGACCGGCCTCGCGGGCAACACCAGCAATCCTGCGCCGGATGACTACCCCACCCATCTCGCGCTTTTCACCAGCGACTACACCGGCTTCCGTCTCGAGGGACGGCGTCGATGAACTGCGCGTGCCGCTGAAGTGGACCTCGCCTGCGGGTGTGGTGGTGACGAAGACGCTGATCTTCCATCGCGGTTCCTACCGCATCGATGTCGAATACGCGGTGGCCAATGGCAGCACGGCGCCCTGGTCTGTCGCGCCCTACGCGCAGATCCAGCACGACATGCCGGTGCCGGTGCGCTCCTTCTCCAACTATTTCAATTTCGACAGCTATTCGTTCACCGGCCCGGCCTATTGGGACGGCACCAAGTACCAGAAGGTGAAGATCGACGCGAACAAGATCGCCGACTTCAACCGCACGTATCCAGAGGGCTGGAAGAACGGCTGGATCGCAGCGCTGCAACACCACTTCGTCACCGCCATCGTCGCGCCGGCCGATGAACAGCATCGCTACACGATTTCCAATCGGGGGGTACCGAGTTCAACATCCGCGACCTCGGTCCCGTAGTCGCGGTTGCATCGGGCGCCAACGCCACCATCAAGCAGACGCTGTTCATCGGTCCGAAATTGCAGCAGCAGCTGATGATGATCCACCCGCAGCTCGGCCGCGCCACGGATTACGGCGTGCTGACGCTGGTGGCGCGCCCGCTGTTCCTGCTGCTCGAACAAGTGCACAAGCTCTTCGACAACTGGGGCTGGGCCATCATCATCGTGACCCTGCTGTTGAAGCTCGCGATGTATCCGCTGTCGGAAATCTCCGGCCGCTCGGCTGCGAAGATGAAGCAGATCGGCCCGCGCATGAAGCAGCTGCAGGAGACCTACAAGGACGATCGCGCCAAGCTCGGGCAGGCGACAATGGAGCTGTACAAGAAAGAGAAGATCAACCGGCGGCCGGCTGCCTGCCGATGCTGATCCAGATCCCGGTGTTCATGGCCTTCTACTGGGTGCTGGTCGAAAGCGTGGAGATGCGCCAGGCGCCGTTCATCGGCTGGCTGCACGATCTCTCGTCGCGCGATCCTTATTTCATCCTGCCGATACTCATGGCCGGTGCGATGTTCATGCAGTACCGGCTGCAGCCGCCGTCGGCGGATCCGGTGCAGGCGAAGGTGTTCATGATCATGCCGTTGTTCCTGTCGCTGACCTTCGCCTTCCTGCCTTCGGGCCTGGTGCTGTACTACGTGGGTGAACACGCTGCTCACCATCCTGCAGCAGTGGAACATCAATCGGCGCATCGCCACCGCCGGCCAGTCACGCAACTAGCGCTGCATGCGCGAGCGCGACACCATTGTCGCGGCGGCCACGCCACCCGGGCGTGGCGGTGTGGCGGTGGTGAGGGTTTTCGGGGCTGGCGGTGCCGGAGATTGCGCGGCAACTGCTGGGCCTCGTGCCTGCGCCGCGCTACGCCACCTTCAGCCACTGGCGTGACGACGCTGGCCAGCTCATCGACCTCGGCCTCGCGCTGTATTTCCCCGCGCCGCACTCCTTCACCGGCGAGCACGTACTCGAGTTGCAGGGACATGGTGGCGTCGTCGTCGACGCGCTGATCGACCGCATCGTGCAGCTGGGCGCGCGGCGCGCGCGAGCTGGTGAGTTCAGCGAACGCGCCTTCCTCAACGACAAGATCGACCTGGCGCAGGCCGAAGCCATCGCCGACCTCGTGGATGCGGGTTCGCGTCGCGCCGCACAGGCGGCGCTGCGCTCGCTGCAGGGCGAGTTCAGCCAGCGCGTGAACGCCACGTGCGCCGCGCTTACGTCATTGCGTGTTTACGTCGAAGCCGCCATCGACTTTCCCGAAGAAGAGATCGATTTCCTTGCCAGTGCCGAATTGCGCGAACGCCTGGAAGACGTGCAGCAACGCATGGCTGCCGTGCTTGCAGCAGCGGAAGAGGGCGCCGTGCTCACGCGCGGACTCACCGTCGCCATCGCCGGTCGTCCCAATGCCGGCAAGAGCACGCTGATGAACCGGCTCGCCGGCCATGACGTGGCCATCGTCACGCCGGTTGCCGGCACCACGCGTGACCTGCTGCGCGAGCGCATCGAAATCGACGGCGTGCCGGTCGAGCTGATCGATACCGCCGGCCTGCGCGATGCGACGGACGACGCCATCGAAGCCGAAGGCATGCGGCGCGCGCGCGCGGCCATCGCACGCGCGGACCTGCTGTTGTTCCTGGTCGATGCCGCGGCGGATCCGCAGCAGCGCGCGCTAGAGGAGGAACGAAAGACGCTGCCCGAAGGCGTACCGGTGACGCTGGTACTGAACAAGATCGATCTCGCTCCGCCTGGTGCCACGACCGCTGCGGAGTTTCCGATGTTCGCAATATCAGCAACGACCGGCGCCGGCCTCGATGCACTACGCCGGCATATCGCAGGGCGCGCTGGCCACGTGGAGGAGGGTGGCGGTGCATTCTCGGCCCGCTCGCGGCACGTCGATGCGCTGCGCCGGGCCGCGCGAAATCTCGATACCGCACGCGGGCAACTCGCGGCGAAGCAGGGTGAGCTCGCCGCATTCGAACTGCGCGGGGCACAGCAGGCACTCGGCGAGGTGGTCGGCGATGTGACCAGCGACGAACTGCTGGGTAAAATCTTCGCCAGCTTCTGCATCGGGAAGTGAATGGCATATGCCGCAACCATTGATCCTGCTGCTCTCGCTCATCGCCGGCTTCCTGGGCGGACTCGTGCTGCGCGCTTTCGGTATGCCCGGGCTTGCATCAGCAGCGGACTACGTCGTGCTGGTCGGCGAAATCTGGCTGCGCGCCTTGCAGATGACTTCACTGCCGCTGCTCATTGCCCTGCTCATCACGGGCATCGCGGGCGCGGGCGATGTCGCGGCCAGCGGGCGTGTCGCCGGTCGCAGTCTCACGTGGATCGTGCTGCTGGTGATCGGCGCGGGGCTGCTCGGTACCGCAGTCATCCTCGGCTTCCTCGCACTCTGGCCCGTCAGTGACGCAGCACGCACTGCCTTGATAGCGGGACTGGGTGCGCTCGGAGACGGCAGTTCACCCGCATCGCCGCCGCCACTGCGCGACTGGCTCATCAACGTGATTCCCACCAACCCTTTCGCGGCCACGGCGCAGGGCGCGATCCTCTCCATGGTGATATTCGTGCTGCTGTTCGCGCTGGCGATCACGCGACTGCCACCGGAACGGCGCGCGCCGCTGCTCGCCTTCTTCGAGTCCGTGAACCAGGCGATGATGGTGCTGGTCGGTTGGGTGCTGAAGCTCGCGCCAGTGGGCGCGTTCACGCTGGCATTGGGCGTCGGGCTGCACGGCGGCGCCGGCGCGGCCGGTGCGATCGTGCAGTATGTGTTGCTGGAATGCGCGGCCGGTGGCGCCATCATTCTCGCGATCTATCCGATGGCTGCGCTGTTCGGCCGCATCTCGCCGCTGCGGTTCGTGCGTGCCGTAGCGCCGCCACAAATAGTGGCAGCGAGTACGCAATCCTCGCTGGCCACGCTGCCGGCGATGATCGCCGCCGCGGAAGGGCCGCTTGCCGTACCTGCGCGCGTGGCAGGCGTCACGCTGCCGATCGCGGTGTCCATCTTCAAGGTGACCAGTGCCACGATGAATCTCGCCGTCGTGGTGTTCACCGCGCATGTGCTGGGATTGCCGGTATCGGCTGGCACGCTGATCGCCGGCCTCGTGGTGGCATGGCTGGTGAGTTTCGGCGTCGCCGGACTGCCAGGCGCTTCTTCGTTTTTCGCAAGCATCGTGCCGGTATGTCTTGCGATGGGCGTGCCGACTTCGCTGCTCGCCATCCTCGTTGCGGTTGAAGTGATTCCGGATTTGTTCCGCACGGTGGGCAATGTCACGGCGGATGTGGCACTAACCCGGATCGTTGCCAGCCGCGGGGCACAAGATCCGGCCGGCTGAAATGCCGGATTCATTTCCGGCCGTTATATAGTTCTGTATATTCGGATCATCAATCAAACCGTAGGGGGATTTGTCATGCGTACCCGTCGTTTCTTCAGCGGGGCGGTGCTCGCCACCGCACTCGTCATGGCCGGCAGTGTGCTGGCCCAGCAGGGTCCTGCGCCTGGTGCCGGCGCTCCGGGTGGTGGCCCGCCGCGCGCACAGGGTGGTCCTGGCGGCGGTGGTCCCGGCGCTGGTGGCGCTCCGCGCGGTGGTGGCGGCATCGTCCCGATGACCATCGAGAGCAAGGCCTACCCGGACGGCGGCGTCATTCCGCTGAAGTACTCGATGTATGGCGGCAGCACGCTGCCGGATTTCAAGATCACCAGGATCCCGGCAACCGCGCAGAGCATGGCCCTCATTTTCCACGATCTGGATGTGGCGGCTGGCGGCAACCCCGATGACAACCTGCACTGGATGGCCTGGAACATTCCGCTCAGCGGCGACACGCTGGTCATCGAGGAAGGCAAGATTCCCGATGGCGCCGTCGGCAAGGGCATGCGTGGTGCGGCCTTCATGGGCCCGGGTGCGCCGAATCTCGGGCGCTACCACCACTACATATTCGAGTTCTATGCGCTGAGCTCCAAGCTCGATCTGCCCGCGACGGCTGGTCGTCCCGACCTGCTCGAGGCGATGAAGGGCAAGGTGGTTGCCAAGGCGGCTTATGCAGGCCGCTTTGCCAATGACACCAATGCCGGCCTTCCGGGCATGGGTGGTCCGGGCGCCGGTGGTCCGCCTCGCGCTCCAGGGGCCGGTGGTCCTCCAGGTGCAGGCGCTCCACCGCCTGGCGCCGGACACTGAGCTACTCGCGAGTAGCTCATCAAAGGCTACCGCCGCAAGGTCATCGCGCGGCGGTAGCCTGATGACAGGTAGGCTTGGGCCATGAGCCCCAGCCCACCAGACTGGATCCGTCTCCGCTCCGACGGCGTCAGCGCAGAGATTGATCCACAAGGCGCGCAGCTTTCCGTGCTGCGCGACCCTCATCAAAACGAACTGCTCTGGAATGGCGACCCGGCCGTGTGGAAAGGCCGCGCGCCCATCCTCTTTCCCATCGTCGGTGCCTTGAATGAGGGCCGGTACCGCTGGCAAGGCGCGCATCATGCTCTGGGCCGCCATGGCTTCGCGCGTGACCGGCGCTTCATCACGGTCCGGCACGATGCACACGAAGCACTGCTGCGCCTGACGGATGACGCGGAAAGCCGCAAGGTCTATCCCTTCGCCTTCGAACTCGACGTGCTGTTCCGCGCAGCAGGTCAGCTGACAACCGTGGCTAGCGTGCGCAATACAGGCACCGTCCCGCTGCCCGCGAGCCTCGGCTTCCATCCCGCGTTCCGCTGGCCCTTACCTGGTGGCACGGCGCGCGATGCGCACTACCTGGAATTTGAAACCGATGAACCTGCGCCTGTCCGCCGCCTGGATGCGCAGGGCCTGCTGACCAGTGAGCGCCATGCAACGCCGGTGCGCGGCCGGCGACTGTTGCTCGAGGACGCGCTGTTCATCGACGACGTCATCATCTTCGACCAGCTTGCGAGCCGCAGCGTGACCTATGGTGCGGACCGCGGATCGCGGATCAAGGTGAGTTTTCCGGATGCGACCCACCTCGGCCTGTGGACCAGGCCAGGCGCCGGGTTCATCTGCATCGAACCATGGCGCGGCGTGGCCGATCCACAGGGGTTCGACGCGCAGTTCGACCAGAAACCAGGAGTGTTTGTCGTGCAGCCCGGCGCCAGCGAAGCACTGACGATGCAATTCGAGTGGATTCCGGGCTGACGAGCCCAGGCGATCAGCGTTTCAGGCGCAGAGCCGCTCCAGCTGTGCTGGCACCTGCTTCACCGGCAGGTGCATCAGCCGGCGCAACGCACGCGCGGTCAGGCTCACTCCGCTATGCATGGCGGCGATGTCCCGCCCCATGCGCAGCATCAGCTCGGCAGTCACTTCCGCATCGGCCGCGGCGCGATGCGCGGCGCCACAACTGTGCAGCTGCAGCCGATACGTCAGCGCGCCCAGCGCATGACTGGCGAATTCCGGATACACGCGCCGCGCCAGCCGCAGCGAGCAGATGAATGGTTCGATCACGATGCCGATGCGCTGCCGACGGCATTCGCGTACGAAGAAGCGCTGGTCGAAACTCGCGTTGTGCGCTACCACCGGCGTTTCGCCGATGAAGTCCGCGACCTCGCGCAGCACTTGCGCCACCGGCGGTGCGCCATCGACCATGCGCTGCGTGATGCCGGTGTAGGTGGTGATGTAGTCCGGTACGCGCACCTCGCTGTTGACCAGGGACTGGTAGCGCTGCGTGATGCCACCGTCCTCGATGCGCACGAGCCCGACCTCGGTGATGCGATCGCCGGCATCGGCGCGCAGCCCGGTGGTTTCGAAGTCGAGGACGATGAGGGGTTCTTGAAACATGCAGGAGTCGCGGGACTGGGCCGCCAACTTAGCCCGTCGCCGCGGCCATAGCCATTGATGCGGCTCTCATTTCTTCCGTAAGTTCGATGCATGCCGGGCGATTCATCCTTTCCCTGATGCAGCTGGTCGGCCGCCGCAGTCCGGTGTCCACATGCCTGCCGCTGTTCTGTATGGAGCGGCTCTGGCATGTCATGGCGGCGCAGGTCCAGCTGGTAATAGGCACGGCGTACGGCTTGCCGGTTCGACTGAACGCGAACATTTCGCAGGCCGGCGGCCGCGCGAGTCATCGGTTGCGGCCCATCCGGTCGGCAATTAGTCTCACCAGTCCATCAGGCGAGGTGGCGGCATGTCGCGGGGGTTGGCGTTCAGACTGGCGATGAGCGTGGTGGCGGGCGTCGCCGCCTGCGCCGCGCATGGCGCCGACGATACGCATGCGCAGTGGAGCCAGATCGAGAAGTACTGCTTCGACTGCCACAACACCACCGACTGGGCCGGCAGTGTCGCCTTCGATACCATGTCGTTCGACAATCTCGCGGGCGACGCCAAGGTATGGGAAGAGGCCGTGCGCAAGCTGCGCGCAGGCTTCATGCCACCGCCCAGCGCGCGGTCGCGTCCGCAGCAGCAGGCGGTCGAAAGCCTGATCCACTATCTCGAGACACGCCTCGATGCCGCGCAGGTCGCGCCCGCGCCCGGTCGCGTGCCGCTGCGTCGCCTGAACCAGCGCGAATACGCCAACGCAGTGCGCGACCTGCTCGGCCTCGACGTCGATGTCGCCGCGCTGCTGCCGACCGACAAGCGCAAAGACGCCTTCGACAACGACGCCGCGCACCTGCAGGTCTCGCCTTCCTATCTCGACCAGTACCTCGCGGCCGCCCGCAACGTGGCGAACCAGGCGATGGGCAATCGCCAGGCGCAGCCGGTCAGCACCACCTACGGCCAGCTCTCGGACATGGTCATCGCGCTCGCGGCCGAAGGCCTCGATGGCTCGGGCTCGCAGCTCCTCTACAAGGAAGGCATGCCGTTCGGCACGCGCGGCGGCATCAGCTTCGAGCACGATTTTCCTGCTGCCGGCGAATATTCGCTGACCATCGGCGATCTGGCTTCCGGCCGGCAGATCCCGCGCATGGAATTCAGCAACACCGTGCTCGCACTGCTCGATGGCAAGGAGTTCTACCGCACCACGGTCGGCGGCGAGCGCGACCAGAAGGCCATCGACCAGACCCAGGAAAAAGCGGTGGACCAGATCAACGCGCGCCTGCGCGACATCCGCTTCCATGCGCCGGCCGGGCAGCATCGCATCGCCGTCACCTTCCTGAAGCGCGCCAGCATCGAGAGCGAGGAACGCTTTCCCTCCGAACCGCCGGAAGGTGGCGAGGTGCGCCAGATGTTCCTGTCCGCGCTGCAGGTGCGAGGTCCCTACAAGGTGGATGCCGCACAGGATTCCATCGCGCGCCGCAAGATCCTCACTTGCAATCCGTCGAAGGCTGCTGAAGAAGCAGCGTGTGCGAAGTACGACATCATCATGCTCGCGCAGCGCGCCTTCCGTCGGCCGATGAACGACACCCTGCTGCAACCGCTGCTGGCGTTCTACGCGGATGGCTACCAGACCGGCGGTTTCGATGGCGGCATGCGCAACGCACTTACCGCCATTCTCGCGAGCCCATATTTCCTGTATCGCATCGAAAGCGGCGACAGCGCCGGTGGCACGCACACGCTCAACGACGTCGAACTCGCCTCACGGCTTTCCTTCTTCCTCTGGGGCAGCATTCCGGATGACCAGTTGCTCGAAGCGGCGATGCGCGGCGAGCTGGGCAAGCCCGCCGAACTCGATCGCCAGGTGCGTCGCATGCTCGCCGACCCGAAGGCCGAATCACTGAGCACCGACTTCGGCTTCCAGTGGCTGAACATGGCCAAGCTCGACGAGATCGTGCCGGACGCGCGCCTGTTCGCGAACGCCAGCGGCACGCTCGACGCGCGGCCGCTGCTCAAGCGCGAGCTCGAGCTGTTCCTCGACAGCGTGCTGCGCAGTGATCAACCGGTGACCACGCTGCTCACCGCCGACTACACCTACCTGAACGAGACGGTGGCGATGCTGTACGGCATCGGCAGCGTGAAAGGCGGGCAGTTCCGGCGCGTGACGCTGTCCGACTCCAAGCGCTACGGCCTGCTGGGCAAGGGTGCAGTGCTGATGGTTACCGCCTATCCCAACCGCACGTCGCCGACGCTGCGCGGTGTGTGGATCCTCGATCGCGTGCTGGGCATACCGCCATACCAGCCACCGGCCGGCGCCGGCGTCTTCACGGATGAGGTACACAGCAAGCCCGCGACGCTGCGCGAGCGGCTGGAGCTGCATGCCAGGAACCCGAGCTGCTTCTCCTGCCATGCCGTGATGGATCCGCTGGGCTTCGCGCTGGAGAACTTCGACACCGTCGGCCAGTACCGCATGCGCGACGCGGATACCGGTGGTGCAGTCGATACCGCCGGCGTGCTGCCCGATGGCACGAAGATCAACGGTCCCGACGACCTGCGCCATGCGCTGATGCTGCATCCCGAACAGTTCGTGCAGACCGTCACCGAGCAGCTGATGACCTATGCACTCGGCCGTCCCGTCGATTACCGCGACATGCCGGTGGTGCGCCAGATCGTGCGCAACGCCGCGCAGGACAACTATCGTTTCGCCTCACTCGTCAGCCAGATCGTGGCCAGCGATGCCTTCCGTCGCCGCGAAGCGGCCATGCCCGCGCCCGCGGCGATCAAGCTCACTGCCAACACCACTGATCCTGCGCCAGCGGCGGCAGGAGAGAAGTAGATGTTCCTCACGAAGAAGCACCTGCCACGCCGTACCGTACTCAAGGGTGCGGGCGCGAGCATTGCGCTGCCCTTGCTCGATGCGATGATTCCGGCACACACCGCACTCGCGGATACCGCTGCCGCGCCGAGCACCAGGCTCGGCTTCGTGTACTTCCCGCACGGCGCCGTACAACAGTTCTGGACGCCGCAGAACACCGGACGCGATTTTGAATTCAGCCATGTGCTGAAGCCGCTCGAACCGCTGCGTGATTACGTCACGGTGGTATCGGGCCTGCGCAACAAGGGCGCCGAGAACAGCCCGGGCCCGCACGGCACCACGGAACTGTCGTGGCTGTCGTGCATGGGCAAACCCGGCCGCACGTCGACGGGCCAGGCCGGCGTCACCGTGGACCAGATCGCCGCACGCCACATCGGCCAGGGCACGCCGTTGCCTTCGCTGGAAATCTGCACCGAGCCCGGTGGCTACAACTCGCTGAGCTTCCGCACGCCGGTGCAGGAGCTGCCGATGGAGAGCAATCCGCGCAAGGTGTTCTACAACCTGTTCGGTCAGGGCGATTCCGATGAACAGCGGCGCCAGATCGTGCGCACCACCGGCAGCCTGCTCGACTACGTCACCGATGCGACCACCGCGCTCAACAAGGAGCTCGACGCCAGCGACCGCGCCGTAGTCAGCGACTACCTGGATTCCGTGCGCGAGATCGAACGTCGCGTGCAGAAGATCAAAGGCAGCGAGGACCACAGCATTGCGTTGCCGGATGCGCCACTGGGTGCGCCGGATGATTTCACCGAGCTGCTCGACGTGCAGTTCGAACTGATGGCGCTGGCCTGGCAGACCAGCCAGACGCGCATCGTTACTTTCCGCATGTGCAATGAAGTATCGATGCGCGTATACGGCTGGCTGGGCATCAGCGAAGCCTTCCATCCGCTGTCGCACCATGGCGAGGACGCGGAGAAGATCCAGCGCCTGCTGCGCGTGCAGAGCTATCACACCGAGCGCGTTGCGAAATTCGCGCAGCGGCTCCAGGGCATTCCGGACGGCGAGAACAACCTGCTCGAGAACGCCGCCATCCTGTTCGGCAGCAACATGGCCAACAGCGATCTGCATGATGCGGACCCGGTGCCGTCGGCGCTCATCGGCCATGCCGCGGGCCGTATCAAAGGCAACCAGCACCTGCATTATCCGCAGGACACGCCGCACGCGAACCTGCTGGTGACACTGCTGCAGCGTGTGGGCGTGCCGCTCGAGAAGTTGTCCGACAGCACGGGCACATTCGCGGAAATCTGATGCGTCACACGGCTGCGAGTTTCGTCGTGATGCTGGGCGTGGCGCTATGTGCAGATGGAGCACTGGCCAGTGATGCGCCACTCGCTGACACATCGATGGTCACCACGCCGACTGCCAATACATCCAGCGCAGCGGCGACGGCCTCACCTGACGACAGCACGCCGCTGCAATGGGCCGTGTATCGCGACGATGCCGCCGAAGTGAAGCGCCTGTTGGCTGCGGGCGCATTGGTCTCCGCGGCGAACGACTACGGCGTCACCGCGATGCAGCTCGCAGCCGAAACCGCGAACACCGACATCATCCAGATGCTGCTCAAGGCCGGCGCCGACGTCGAATCCGCCAATGCCGAAGGACAGACCGCGTTGATGAGCGTGGCGCGCACCAGCAACGTCGCGGCCGCGACGTTGCTCATCAAGCACGGCGCGAACGTCAACGCCGCCGAGCACTTCGGTGGCCAGACCGCGCTGATGTGGGCCGCGGCACGCCGCCATCCCGAAATGGTGGAGCTGCTGCTCGCGCAAGGCGCACATGTGAATGCGCGCGCCACCGTGCGGGATTTCGAACGCCACATCACCGTCGAGCAGCGCTACAAGAACACGCACACCGGCGGCCTGACGCCGCTGCTGTATGCCGTGCGCGAGAACTGCAAGGCCTGCGTCGAGAGCATGCTGCGGCACCATGCCGAGATCCTGCTGCCGGATCCGGACGGCATCGCACCGCTGACGCTCGCGATGATGAACGGCAACTGGGACATCGCGAAGCGCCTGCTCGCGGCCGGTGCCGACGTGAACCAGTGGGACATCTACGGCCAGTCGCCATTGCACGTGGCCATCGAAAACGCCTACGTGGGCCGTACCGGTGCCGTCAACTACGGCTCCGACAAAGCACCGAACGACACCGACGGCAAGGATGTGGTGCGCATGCTGGTCGAACGTGGCGCGGATCCAAACCAGCAGATGTTCTTCCGTCCGCCGAAAGAACACGGCCAGGTTTCCACCAGCGCGCGCGGCACCACGCCATTCCAGCGCGCCTGTGCTTCGCTCGATGTGGACCTCATCCAGTATCTGCTCGCACATGGCGCCGATGCGAAGCTCGCTACCGCCGCCGGCGAGACCTCCATGATGGTGGCCATCGAAGGCCGCGGCACGGAGGATCAGGTCATCGCAGTGCTGCATGTCTTGAAAGATGCGGGCGCCGATGTAAACGGCGTACAGAAGATCCTGTACATCACGCGCGATCACGGCGGCACCGCGCTGCATGCCGCCACGAAGAAAGGCCTGAAGAAAGTGATGGCCGAGCTCGTCGCGCTGGGCGCAAACCCGGACATCAAGGACGAAGACGGACTGACCGCGCTGGATTACGCGATGTCGCGCGGCTGGTTGCCCGCATTGAACACGCGACCGCCGCCGCGCACCGATCTCGTCAAGGTACTGCGCGGTCTCGGCGCGACGGTTGAACTTGCGAAGACGCCCGACTGGCCCGGCGAGTTTCCACCCATCGGTCCGCCGCGCGGCCGCGAATCCGTGATCTGGCCACTGTGAACGCGCGTCGGCAGTTCCTCGGCGCGAGCCTGCAGCTCGCGGCAGCGGCGAGCATGGGCGCGTTCGCACGTTCCGCGCACGCGAACGGCATCCATACCACGCAACTCGCAGCGGACATGTGGCTGCTGGATGGCGCCGCCTGCAATGTCGTGGCGCTGCGCGGTCCGCAAGGCTCGCTGCTCATCGATGGCGGTGATGCGAGGAATTCAAAGGCACTGCTCAAAGCCGTCGCGCAAGCCACACGCAACGGCAAAGTCAGCACGCTGATCAACACGCACTGGCATCCGGCGCAAACCGGTTCGAACGAAACCATCGGTCGCGACGGCGGCCTGATCATCGCGCATGAAGTCACGCGGCTGTATCTCGGAAGGCCCGTGTCTTCCATCGACTACGAAGGACTGTACGGGCCACTCGCGCCCGCAGGGCGCCCGGCAAAAACCACGCGTACCACGGACTCAATCGATTTCGCCGGCCATCACGTGGCGTACGGCTACCTGCCCGCCGCGCACACCAACGGCGATCTCTACATCCACTTTCCCGACGCGAATCTGCTGGTTGCGGGCGGCCCCGTGCAGTCACGCAGCTGGCCGCTGCTCGACTACCGCAACGGCGCCTGGCTCGGCGGCCTGGTGAAGGCGCAGGAGAAACTCGCCGCGCTGGTGAAACCGGATACGCGCGTGGTGCCCGCCAATGGTCCGCTGCTCACCGGCGCCGACATCACCCGCCAGCACGCGATGTTCGCCGCCTTCCACGAACAGATGGCGCTGTTCCAGAACAAGGGCTTCGACTCCGGCGACTGCATTGCCGCACGGCCATTGCGTGGGTTCGAGGCGCAGTACGGTGATGCCAGCGCGTTCATCCGCGGCGCTTTCTACAGCCTCAATCTTGCTTATTCACCGGATTGAGACGCCGCGCAACCTGCCGCAGCTGCCCTGCCACACGAAAAGTCAACACGACCGCAGATAAACCGGTACTCTACGCGCCGATCGTCTTCCGTCCGCGTCGGACCCTGCGCCTCCATTAGGCGCTCCTGAGCTCGAGCCGAAACGCCTGCCGATCAGGTGTCAGGACTTTGAAGGTTCGCCGTCTGCCGTATTCCGGCTCTCTTCGATCCGTCTACCTGTCATTGTTCATCCATCTTTTATTTGAAGAGAGTTAGCTACATGGCCAAGATTTACGTAGGCAATTTGCCGTTTACCGCTACCGAAGACCAGGTCCGTGCGCTGTTCGCAGCCCATGGCACCGTCGAATCGGTCGCCCTCCCCAATGATCGCGAAACCGGTCGTCCGCGTGGCTTCGGCTTCGTCGAGATGAGCCAGGCTGATGCCTCGCGCGCGATCCAGGCCGTCAATGGCCAGGATCTCGGCGGTCGTGCACTGCGCGTCAACGAAGCCCAGGACAAGCCCCGCACTGGCGGCGGCGGTCGTCCGGGTGGCGGTGGCGGCGGTGGCTACGGCGGCGGTGGCGGCGGCGGCGGTGGTCGCGGCGGCTACGGCGGTGGCGGTGGTGGCGGCGGCGGCGGCCGCTGGTAAGCGCTGCCACGCATGGCGAAGGTCAACTTCCGCCAGCAAAAACGGCAGAAGGAGCTGGCGCGTAAAGAGCGCCAGTCCGAACGCCTGACACGACGCGGCGAGCGGGCTCCTGAGGAGCCCGCCGCTGCGCTCGTCGGTACGACACCAAAACCGGAGGGTAGTGCATCGTGAGTCGTCCTCCGGCCAAGGGCCTCATCCTCAACAACCGTGAAAAGTTGAAGCAGGATTTCACGCGCGCCGCAGCGCTGCGTGAGCTGTATCCGCAGCTGGCCGAACTGCGCATCGAGTTTGAATTCGACGACGGCACCAAGCGCAACCCGTCGCCGCAATCCTTTTCCTATTTTCCGGCGGCACGCGGCTTCTTCCGCTACGCCTGTCCCTGCCACAGCTGCAGCGGGGAATTCGATCTTTCCGGCTACGTGGCCGAACTTGCAGACCTTGCCGGACGCGCCCAGCGCAGCCGCCGCGTACAGGTTTCCTGCACCGGGCTACGCGCGCAGGAACTGAACGCGCGCGAGGCATGCCCGATCTGCGCACGCATCCGTTTCAGCGCCACCCTTCACAAGGAGCAGCCCCATGAGCTCGCATGATCCACTGCTCGACCATCGTGCGCGCATCGAGCGCATGCAACTCGAGAATGCCGAGCGCCGCGAACGCTCGCTGATCGACCAGCGTTCGCCCGAGAACACTCCCGAGGTGCGCGTGCGCATCTGGGAACGGCTGCACCAGGTGCGGCTGCCCAAGAGTTCGACGCACGCCATCCTGGCGGTGGTTGCGAAGCAGACCGGCATGCCGCTCGCCGAAGTACTGGAAGTGCAGCGCCTGCGCGCGGAGCCCGCCGCGGTTTAGCTATCGGCGGCGCGCGGCCAAGTTCCGCCGCGCCGGCTCTGGCGTACACTCCCCCGAAACATCAAGCGGGGGGGATGACGATGAAGAGCAAGGCAATCGTCGGGCTGCTGTTCGTTCTTGGCGCGTGCAGCGCCACTGCCCATGCGGCACAAGCCGTACCCACCTGTGATCGTGAATGCCTGCGCAGCAAAGTTACGCAGCTGCTGTATGCGCTGGTGAAGCACGACGTCAGCAAGCTGCCCGTCGCTGCCAATCTGCGCGTCACCGAAGATGCCGACGAGAAGAAGCTCGCCAATGTCGGGCTCATCAAGACCGTCACGGCACTGCAGGGCTTTCGCCAGGATTTCATCGATGAGCGCATGGGCGTAGTCGGCGCGTATGTGATGGTGGAGGAGAGCGGCGCGCCAGTGATGCTGGTCGTGCGCCTGAAAGTGGTCGACGACAAGCTCACCGAGATCGAGCTCGTCACCACGCACAGCCGTGCCGAAGGGCTCATCTACAACCTCGGCGGCCTGAAAGCGGCGAGCGAAGTGATGAACTACGCGCCGCGGCCGGAGCAGCTGCCCACGCGCGACGCGGCCATCAAGGCCGCGCAGAAATATCCTGAGGGTTTGACGAAGGCCGAGAACTTCGCCGCGGTGAACGCGCCGTTTGCGCCGGACGCTTACCGCTATGAGAACGGCCAGATCATGGCCGGCCCGGATTGCACCTTCCAGAAAGGCTGCGAGAACATCGCCACGCAGCCGCTGACCATCTTCAAACGCCTCGGTGCGCCGATCTATCGCGTAGTCGCAGTGGATGAACGCATGGGTATCGTGTGGCTGCGTCTCGCGTGGGGCGTGAAGCAGGAAGGCGGCGACCAGCTGACGGCGTTCGAGGCCTTCAAGGTCTTCGACGGACAGATCCACGCAGTGGAGGCATTCATCCGCATCCTGCCCATCGAGAAACGTGACGGCGGGTGGAAGTGAGGTAGATCGCGATGGGCTCGCGTTTCTCACGCCGACTTGCAGTCGCGCTGCTCGCAACGCTGATCTCGGGAGCTGGCGCTTCGGTACAGGTAGTCGGCGCAGACGCCGGTGGCGGGGCGACTGGCGCCACGCCCGCAATCACACGATCCCCCGCATTCGCACCGACGCAGCTGGTGCAACTGCCGACGACCAGCTGGCCCACCAACGGCGGCAATCTCTACAACCAGCGTTACTCGCCACTGAAGCAACTCGATCGCGACAGTGGGCCGTACCGACGGCCGCATCATGGCGCTGGACAAGCGCAATGGACGCACGCTGTGGCAATGGCAGCTGGATGCGCCCATTTCCGCGCCGGTGGCCACGTTTGAATACAAGGGCGAGCAACTGGTGGCCGTGTACGCGGCCGGCAACTATTTCACCGGTTCACATCGTGGTGATGGCGTGTGGCTGCTGTCGCGCAAGGGGAAGATGAAGCCCGCGGCGCAGTTCATGGATGTCCTGCCGACCAGCGAGACGGTGCAACCCGTGGCGGATGCAACCCCCGGCAATCCCGAGGCGGGGCACCTCGTGTTCCAGCGCACCTGCGAGCCTTGCCATGGCGAAACCGGCAAGGGCGGCCATTCGGAAGGCGCGATCCTTCCCGACAACATCACCGCGGCGCGGTGATGAGCACGGCAACGGCGGGCAAGAAGGACATGCCGTCCTTCGCGACCACGCTGAAGCCACAGGAAATGCGGGACGTCGCGGCTTACGTGGATAAGTTGCAGGCGAGGTAGCGCGCACGGAGTTCCGTGCGCCCGCGTTCAAGCCTGCCGACGCGAAATATCCTCGGGCAGGAAAGTCTGGCCACTGCGGTTCTTCACCGCGGGCAGTCCGGATACGCGCCCATGCCAGCGATTGAGCGCGCTGAAATCCGTGCCCACCGGCAACCCCGCGCCATTCGCGAACGCCAGCGCGGCGAACAGCGTGATGTCCGCCATCGAGAACTGCTCGCCCGCGAGGAACGGCTTCGTCGCAAGCTGTTCCTCGAACCAGGGCAGGTTGTCGATCGCAAACTTGCCGCGCCGCTCGGCCCATTCGCGCGCACCCGCCCACTCGGGCATGCGCCACGGCCGCAGCGCCGGGCCGAGCCCGATGGTCGCGTAGTGGAAGTAGTCATCCACCGGCTCGAGCAGCAGGATCTCCACGCGCCGCTGCATCATGTGGATGAGCCCTTTCTGCAGCGGCGTGCTGCCGGTGAGCACGGGGTTGCCATCGAGGTTGTCCAGGTATTCGGTGATCGCGGTGGATTCGGAGAGGAACACGCCGTCGTCGAGCTCCAGCACCGGCGTCTTGCCGGTGGGGTTCATCTTCAGGAACGCAGGCTGCTTCTGCGCGGCGGCGATGAGATCGACGGTGACGAATTCGAACTCTTTTTCCAGCCCTTTCTGCGCAATCACGATGCGGATGCGCGCGGCGTTCGGCGTTCCCTGGCGGTCGTAGAGCTTCATGCGGCTCAGCCCAACCCTGCAGCGACGAGGAAGATCCATGTCGTGGCGATGAAGCCCGCCGACCACACCAGCGAACGCATGTCGCCCCAGCCGGCGAGGTACACCGGCAGGTACACCACGCGTGCGGCGATGAACGCCATCGCCAGCATGTCCACGCGCGCCTGCGGCCCATGCGCCACGCGCGCCATCAGCACCGCTGCGGCGAACAGCGCGAAGGCCTCGAAGCCGTTCTGTTGCGCGGCGTTGGCGCGCGCGCGAAAGCCTTCCTGCCTCGCAAGCCACCGGCGCGGCTCCTTGTTGTCGTAGCCGCCCGCGCCGATCTTGGCCGCGAGCGTCGCGATGTAGGGCAGCAGGCCCGCAATGAACACGCACCAGAACGCGATGGTCATGTCTTCTCCCTGATGAGCAGCGTGGAGCTTGCCATGGTGTCCGTGCGCAAGCGGAATAAACGGGATTGCGCATGCGCTGGCGATTCGTGCGTGGCCAGCGTCCTGACCGCAACTTTGGGCAGGTGATACAGACGCCCAAAAGTGTATACATGTGTTCACTGACATGCATACAAATATGGCATTCTCTATACATGTTGGGCAGCATGGTTAAAGAAACCCAAACAAGATGAACAGCCCGCTGCTTCCCCAGCCGCTGGAGCACCTGGATCCCGCACGATTCGAGATCCCGGCCATCCTGAAGAAGCTGGTCAGCGCCCATCGCCAGCTGGCCGAGTTCAAAGGCGTGGCTTCCTCCATGCCCAACCAGGCCATCCTCATAAGCACCCTGGGCCTGCAGGAAGCCAAGGACAGCTCGGAAATCGAGAACATCGTTACTACCCACGACGAGCTGTTCCGCGAGGCGGCTTTCTCGGAAGCCGTCGCCAGTGCCGCTACCAAGGAAGTGGCACGTTACCGGCAGGCGCTCGGCATCGGCTACGACTCCGTGCGGGAGACGGAACTTCTGACCGTCAACCAGATACTGGCCATCCAGGCCGAACTGGAAAAGAACCGCGCCGGCCTGCGCAAGTTGCCCGGCACGGTGCTGCAGGATGGCGTCGGCAGAACCGTCTACACGCCACCTTCACCCGAACACCTGCCTGGCCTGATGACCGACCTCGAAAGGTTCGTCAACGCACCCGCGGTTTCCATGCTCGACCCATTGGTCAAGATGGCCCTCATCCATCATCAGTTCGAGAGCATCCATCCTTTCCACGATGGCAATGGC
Organism: Pseudomonadota bacterium; assembly: GCA_037200665.1. Taxonomy (GTDB): domain Bacteria; phylum Pseudomonadota; class Gammaproteobacteria; order Steroidobacterales; family Steroidobacteraceae; genus ZC4RG30. Next base: position 27,308 of record JBBCGD010000006.1, read on the forward strand.
CGTACGGGTCGCATCATCAACGTGCTCTATCTGGTGAAAGAGAAGTTGCTGGAAAGCCCGGTGCTCCACCTCAGCCGGGCGATCGTGCGCAGCAAGGCCGACTATTACCGTCTGCTGCAGGGTGTGCGTGAACAGGATGTGTGGGAAGAATGGGTGCTCTACATGCTTGCCGCTGTCGAGCAGACCGCAAGAGACGGCATCACCACCATCCAGGCCATCAAGGCGCAGCTGATGGATTACAAACATCGCATCCGCGCGAAGCACCGCTTTTACAGCCAGGATCTGATCAACAACCTGTTTTCGCATCCGTATACCAAGATCGATTTCATCCAGCGCGACTTGAAGGTCTCGCGACTGACGGCAACGCGTTACCTGGATGTGCTGGCGAAGGACGGGTTTCTGGACAAGCAGAAGATCGGACGGCACAGCTATTACATCAACCAGCCGCTCTACCGCATCTTGACCGGCGAAGAGCAGGACTAGAGAGATTCCGCCCGGAACTGGTCTTCACCGTCATCATCACGCCGCAAGCGGCGCACACAGCCGCTGCAATCGGTCGCTGAACATGCTGTGCCTGCTGCTGGTGATCACCAGTTCGTGCACTGCAGGCCCTTGCCGGTATGCGGCGTCATCAGCTTCACGCTCGGTGATGACGGATCGAACGACTTGGACACCGCATCCTTCAGCCAATCGCAGGGCACCTTCAGCCGCTCGAGCGCCGCGGCGATTTCCGGCGCGACGAACGGCGCGGTGTAGAAGATGCCCATCTCATTCCAGGCTACGCCGCTGGAATGCAACGCCAGCAACTGATTGCCGATGTACTCCGCCTCTGCCTGCAGCGAACTGAGCTGTGCGAACCGCGGCGTAGTTCCCTTGCGGCCACCGGCCTCTGGAAAGAGCAGGGGCACTCCATCGTCACTGGCCTCCACCGGCGACAGCAACCGCTCCGCAAACCCGCGCGCACAGGCCAGTATCTCGTCGGTATTGCGATAGTTGCGCCGGAGGATCTTCGTCCGCCCCGCCGCGGAGATACCCACGCTGCGAAACGAGAACGACTTCGACCGGTTCGCGCTGTAGATGGACTGCGCATCGTCATACAGCAACAGCAGCGAGTTGCTCTCGGCATCCAGCATCTGCACGGCCAGCTGCAGCCACTCGGGCGCAAAGTCGTGGCCTTCGTCGATCAGCACCGCGCCGTACTGCGCGCGCGGAACCTGCCCGCGTTCCACGGCGCGGATCATCGTGCGCACCATCTCCTCGTAGTCTCCCGCGGGCTGAACCACGTGATAAGTGCGCAGCTGGTCCGCGCACCAGCCGTGGAAGGTGCGCACGGCGACGCGATCGCCGATGCCTTGTGAATCCAGGTGATGGCGCAGCCACGAGGCCAGCGAACGATTGAACACCAGCACCAGGATCGGCTTCCGCAAGGTGCGCACGAGATGTTGGCAGCGGTAGGCGAGGATCAGCGTCTTGCCGGAGCCGGCGACGCCGTGGATCACGCGGTGGCCGTCGCCGAGGTTGCGGGCGATTTCTTCCTGGGCGAGGTCCATGACGCGGAGGTCGTCGGGTGCGTCGGCGCCGGCGTGCTCATCCTGCTGATCGAATTCCAGGCCACGCTGATGGCCGATGCGCAGCTCGGGAAACAGCCGCCAGCGGATGCGCTCCACCTGCGGCAGGCTGAGCTTGCTCTGGAAGCGCACGTTGAACATGCCCCACAGGCGCGACTGAAAGGCCTCCGCGTCGGCGGATTCCGTCATCTCGTCCTTGCAGATCACCAGATGCGCCGGCAGCACTTCGGCAAGACCGGAAGCTTCGAACTTCTGCCGGGTGATCTCGGTGAGCACAACGCCGTAGCCCCAGGGAAAGGTGAGCCTGCCCTCGAACGACGAGCCTGCCGGATGGATCAACTGCGCGTCCTGCCGCAGCAGATCGACGACGGCGTGGGCGTACTGGCGCGCCTGTTCCAGCGGACTCGGCACCACCTTGTGCCCGGCGCCCTCGTTGAGCGTGAAGCTCACCGGGTTGATGTCGTGGATGGTGTCGAGGCGCCAGTCCTTGATCTCCAGGACCAGGATGCCGCGGGCGGGATGGAGGATCAGGAAATCGGGGTGCTGGTAGCGCGGGCCGATGGGGACGTCGTACCAGCAGAGTAGTCGTCTTCGAGCAGGGAGCGGAGGCGCTCGGCGAAGCGGCGTTCGCCGGGCGTTACACCTCGAGCGCCGGTCCATGGGCTGGAGAGAAAGGTGGCCACTGGCGGATCATCGCCAGAGACGGACACCAGCGCCAACGTCTTGAACGAATGGGGCGAAGTCGCGCACAGTCCCGGCCGGCATGCCGCCTAGAATCGACATCACTAAAAGAAGACCAAGGCACGCTCAGGGATGAAGCCGCCAGCACTTACTGCGTCGAGGTGCCTGTTACTGGTTTTTCGGCCATTTGGCCGTGAAGCCAATTTCACGCCGCGGCGCTTCTGGAAACTGCGTCAGCCGACGGATCTCGGCGAGCAGCTTCGAAATCGCCGCATCGTGAACAGCCAACTCGCCGCCCTGGCGTTCGACGGCACGAGTCAGCTCGTCCAGCCGCGCCGCCAGCTCTGCATTGGCGGCAAGGGCGCCGCGCAAGCGGACAAACGCGCGCACGATCAACACACTCACTTCCATCGCAAGCGGCGAGCGCAGCAGGTTGGAGGCCATCAGGCATCCATGCTCCGTGAAGGCGACGGGGAGACGATCAGATCGCCTGGCGCGCTGCCACGTACCTGCAAATTGCAGGTACATCCCCTTCCATTCCTCCGGACTGAGCCGGAACGCGAAGTCGAGCGGGAATCTTCCTGATTGCGCCGGACCTGCTGATTCAGCCGCTCGGTCTGCACGCCGTAGAGCCGCGCCAGGTCTGCATCCAGCATCACGCGTTGGCCGCGCACCACGTGGATCGTCCCTTCGATCACTTCGACATCTGGCAGCTGCACCATTCGGCCAAGTTTCTCCCCTCGAGGAACCTTGGCGGCGCTGAATATCTGCGTCATTCAAACGAAAACACCGCCATCGATTGACCCGCCCATGCCCAAACAACAGCGCAAATCCAAGCCGTCCTCCGCCTCCCTCAGCTTCGAAGCCAAGCTCTGGCTCACCGCCGACAAACTCCGCAACAACATGGACGCGGCGGAATACAAGCACGTCGTCCTCGGCCTGATCTTCCTCAAGTACATCTCCGACACCTTCGAGGAACACCGCGCCGCCGAGGCCCGCTGGCCGCACCTGCAGGCCAGCGCCAGGCAGCCCACCATCGGCAAGATCGTGGACGACGCCATGGTCGCCATCGAGCGCGACAACCCGCGCCTCAAGGGCGATTGCCCTAAGGACTACGCCCGCCCCGGCCTCGACAAGCAGCGCCTCGGCGAACTCATCGACGTCATCGCCACCATCGAACTCACCGCCGCCAGCGAGGGCGAGAAGACCCACCGCTCCGTTGATCTGCTCGGCCGCGTGTACGAGTATTTCCTCACCCGCTTCGCCAGCGCCGAGGGCAAGAACGGCGGGCAGTTCTACACGCCGAGTTGCGTGGTGCGCTGCCTGGTCGAGATGCTCGCGCCGTACAAGGGACGCATCTACGACCCTGCGTGCGGATCCGGCGGCATGTTCGTGCAGTCGGAGAAGTTCGTGGAATCCCACGGTGGCAAGCTGAGGGGCATCAGCATCTACGGGCAACTGGCGCTGTACCAAATCTAGAGCGCTGACAGAGCTCATGGAACCAGAGATGGACAAAGACCAACTCAGCGAACGGGACATCTGCACGAAGTTCATTACTCCCGCCTTGCTGCAAGCAGGATGGCAGCAGCAAGAGTTCCGTGAGGAAGTCCAACTTACGGACGGTCGCGTAGTCGTTAGAGGAAACCTAGCGTCCCGCGTGCTTAATCCTCGGGCAAAGGGTGGACCAAAACGCGCCGACTACGTTCTCTATGCCCAAGGCGGCCTGCCCATCGCTGTGATTGAGGCCAAACAGGCCACATATGCCGTTGGTCACGGTATGCAACAGGCCCTAGCCTATGCAGAACTTCTCGATGTGCCGTTTGCAATTAGCAGCAACGGAATCGGCTTCCTATTTCACGACAAGACAGGGCTAACTCACCCTGTGGAGCGCGGAGTCTCAATAGATTCCTTCCCAACCAAGCAGGAGTTGTGGGCGATCTACCAGCGATGGAAAGGGATAGAGAATCAAGCTGCGGTGGCGACAGTCACTCAACCCTACTACACAGACGGCTCTGGACGGGAACCTCGCTATTACCAGCGAGTCGCGATCAATCGCGCTGTAGAAGCCATCGCCAAGGGCGAGCAGCGTGTATTGCTCGTCATGGCCACAGGTACCGGTAAGACATACACCGCGTTCCAGATAATTTGGCGCTTGTGGAAGGCCAAGGCCAAGAAGCGCATTCTGTTCCTTGCCGACCGCAACATCCTTGTTGACCAAACCATTCAGCAGGATTTTCTCCTTTCGGCGAAGTGATGCACAAAGTCACCAACCGCGAAGTAAAGAAGAATTACGAGGTCTACCTCGCGCTGTACCAAGCTGTAACAGGTAAAGAAGAATGGAAGCAGATATACCGACAGTTTCCGTCTGACTTCTTCGATTTAGTAGTCATCGACGAATGCCATCGTGGCAGCGCTGCTGACGATTCCGCCTGGCGCGAGGTGCTGGACTACTTCAGTGCAGCTACCCATCTTGGCATGACCGCAACACCTAAGGAATCCAAGGAGGCAAGCAACATTACCTACTTTGGAGACCCGGTTTACACGTATTCATTGAAGCAAGGTATTGAGGACGGCTTCCTTGCTCCCTACAAGGTGATCCGTATCGCGACCGACGTGGACGCAGTCGGCTACACGCCGGAGAAGGGCAAGGTCGACAAGCTCGGTCAGTCTGTCGAGCAGAGGCAGTACACCACCAAGGATTTCGACCGCAATCTGGTGCTGGAGAGGCGCACCCGCCTTGTTGCGAGCAGGGTCTGGGAGTACCTCCAGGCGACGGATCCCATGGCGAAGACCATAGTCTTCTGCGATGACCAGGATCACGCTGAGCGCATGCGCCAGGAGTTGGTCAAGATCATACCTGCTGCCGCCAACAATCGTCGCTACGTCATGCGTATCACAGGCGATGACAATGAAGGTAAGGCACAGCTGTCATACTTCATCGACAATGACGAGCCGTACCCTGTTATTGCAACTACTTCCAAGCTCTTAACCACGGGGGTAGATGCTAAGACCTGCAAGTTGATCGTGTTGGACCAGAACATCAACTCGATGACTGAGTTCAAGCAGATCATTGGTCGCGGCACGCGCCTACGAGAGGACTATCAGAAGCTCTACTTCACCATCATGGATTTCAAGGGCGCACGCGCCTGTTTGCCGACCCACAGTTCGACGGTGAACCAGTCGTAATCTATGAGCCCAAGCCCCATGACCCCGTAGTGCCACCGGTGGATGCCGGCGAATCCGGCATCGGTGAACCTGGGCGGCCACCCTACCGGCTCGACTCCACGGGCGCCGCCGCCGGCGGTGGAGAAGGCCGCATAAAATACGTTATCGACGATGTCAACGTCCGCGTCGCGGTCGAAAGATCACAGTACTTAGATGCCGACGGCAAACTGATCACCGAGGACTACAGGGTACTGCTCAAGGAAGACATCAAGAAGGCGCTACAGGCCGAGTTCGGCAGCTTGACCGACTTCCTCCGCAGGTGGAACAGCGCCGACCGCAAGCAAGCAGTCCTTGCGGAGCTGGCCGACCACGGCGTCCCGCTGGAGGTCTTGCAGCAAGCCGTGCAGAACGGCGCCGAGCTGGACGTTTTCGACCTGGTGGCCCATGTCGCCTTCGACCAGAAGCCACTGACCCGGCGCGAGCGCGCAAACAACGTGAAGAAGCGCGACGTGTTCGGGAAGTACGGTGACCAGGCCAAGGCCGTGCTGGAAGCCTTGCTCGACAAGTTCGCCGACCACGGCGTGCAGAACATCGAAGACGCCAAGGTTCTGGAGCTGCCGCCCTTCGACCAATTCGGCAGCAAGACGCAGATCCGGCGCGGAATCTTTGGCGGCGTCGAAAAGTTCACCCAGGCCGTGCAGATTCTGGAACAAGCCCTCTACGAAGAGAACGACAAGAAGCAGGCCTGACCCGCTGGCGGGAAGCTTGATCCGAGAACAAAGAGATGAACCTCAGCAGTACCATCAAGTCCATCAGGACATCATGCGAAAGGACGACGGCGTCGACGGCGACGCTCAGCGCTTGGGCCAGCTTACCTGGATGCTCTTCCTCAAGGTTTTCGATCAGCGCGAGCAAGAGTGGGAAGACGACGCCAAAGAGAAAGGGAAGAAGTACAAGTCTCCATTGCCCGAGCAGTTCCGGTGGAGGAATTGGGCAGCCTATCTGGCTGGCCAAGATGGAAAGACCAAGTCACAAAAGGCAGGTAGTGAGCTGATCCAGTTCGTCAACAACGAACTGTTTCCTGGCTCAAGGATCTGGACGCCAACGCCAGCCCGCAGCACAAGGTGATCCGCGGAGTCTTCGAGGACGCCAACAACTACATGAAGTCCGGCACCCAGCTGCTGGCCGTGATCGAGAAGCTGGAAGAGGCCATCAACTTCCACGACTTCAAGACACGCGCCAGCCTGGGCGACGTTTACGAGCAGCTGCTGAACGATCTTCGCGGTGCCGGCAACGCGGGCGAGTTTTACACTCCGCGTGCTATCACCCAGTTCATGGCCGACCGGCTGAACCCGAGCCTCGCCAAGCGTGAGACGGTGATGGACCCGGCTTGCGGAACCGGCGGCTTCCTGACCGCCGCCATCGATCATCTGCGCAACCAACTGACGGCCAAGTCCAGTGCCGCCGACAAGGGCGCCATTGAGGGACTGATCCGAGGCATCGAGAAGAAGCAGCTGCCGCACTTGCTCTGCACCACGAACATGCTGCTGCACGGCATCGACGTGCCCAGCCAGATCGAGCATCGCAACACCCTGGGCGTTGGCTGGAACGAATGGAGCGCCAACGACAAGGTCGATTGCGTTATCACCAACCCTCCCTTCGGCGGCTATGAAGACGACGGCGTGGGCGGCGACTACCCGGCCGACCTGCGCACCCGCGAAACCGCCGACATGTTCATGGCGCTCATCGTCAAGAAGCTACTGAAGGAGAACGGCCGTGCCGCCGTGGTGCTGCCCGACGGCTTCCTGTTCGGTGACGGAATCAAAGCCACGTTGAAGAAGTTGCTGCTGAGGGACTGCAAGCTGCACACCATCGTGCGCTTGCCCAAGGGCGTGTTCGCCCCGTACACCACCATCAAGACCAATCTGCTGTTCTTCACCAAGGGCGTCGCGGTGGACGATGGCACCGAGCATTTCCACACCGACACCATCTGGTATTACGAGCACCCGTACCCGCCAGGCTACAAGAGCTACAGCAAGACCAAGCCCATCCGCTTCGAGGAATTTAAGCCCGAGCAGGACTGGTGGGGCAGCGAGCCCAACGACTTTACCGATCGGGTGGAGAGCGACTTCGCCTGGAAGGTGGACTTCAAGACCACGCGCGAACAGGCGGAAGCTGCCGCGCAGCCCCATTGGGACCGTGCCGAGCAGCTGGGCAACGAGGCTAGTACGCTGGACAACCGCATCCGCGACCTGCGCGAATCCATCAAGGGGGTGAGCGAAGCCAAGCTGCGGCGGCCGGTGGAAGGCGAAATGGAGACCTTGCACACCCAGGCCGACGTCTTGCGCCTGCAGGCCCGCGACGCACAGGCCGCTGGTGATCGCTTGTACTGGCCCATCTACAACCTTGATGAGAAAAACCCCCGCGCGCCCAAAGATCTCCCGGACGATCCAGACGAGCTATTGAAGGCCTACAAGATCCTGATCGGACAAATCGAAGAGACCGAGAATCGCCTAAAGAGCGAGCTCGCTGCCGCCCTCGCGCACCACTTCGTCGGCGCGGACGCCTGATGAATGCGCAGCAGTTTCTGGCTGAGTTCGGGCACATTGCCAATGCGCCAGGAGGCATCGCGCACCTTCGGCAGATGATCTACCAGTTGGCGGTCACTGGCGCGCTGACCCCGCGCGCCGGCACGGACGAAGACGCTGGCCGTCTGCTGGCCCGCATCGGTGAGCGACGGCAGGAATTGATTCGTGCCAAGCAGTACAAGCGGATGCTTGAGCTGGAAAGCGAGCCGGTCCGACCGCCCGCTGGCATTGCACTGCCAGCGATTTGGCGATGGACCCGGTTGCTCGACATCGGCGAGATCAGCCCACGCAACGAGGCGCCGGACGATCAACTTGCTGCTTTTGTCCCCATGAGCGGCATACCTCAGCTTCACCGCGCGGCCATCGTCGCAGAGACTAAGCGCTGGGGCGACATCAAAAAAGGCTACACCCACTTTGCCGACGGCGACGTGGTGCTGGCCAAGATCACGCCTTGTTTCGAGAACGGCAAGGCCGCCATAGTTGAAGGATTGCCCGGCGATACGGGCGTCGGCGCTGGGACCACCGAACTCCAGGTCTTTCGGCCCATACACGTAGGCGTCTTGCCCGCGTACGTCTATCTGTTCCTACGTTCGCCGCTGTTCACGGTTGAAGGCCTGCAGAACATGACCGGCACCGCAGGCCAAAAGCGTGTGCCGACGGACTACTTCGCGACACGGGCCTTACCGCTGCCGCCAACCGAAGAGCAGTCCCGTATCGTCGCCAAAGTCGATGAGCTGATGGGCTTGTGCGATCAGGTGGAGATGCAGCAGCAAGACCGCCGCAAGCTGCAGAACGCCCTGCGTCAGTCCATCCTGCAAGCCCTCGCCAGCGCGCAGAGTCAACATGAGCTCCAAATGAGCTGGGAGCGCCTGCAAGCCAACTTCGGGCGTTTGTTCAGTGAGCCAGTGGATGTTTCTGATCTGCGCAAATCAGTACTTGATCTAGCTGTGTCGGGCCGCCTTACCTGTGGCGCTGTACCAGATCGATCGGCCTCCTCCTTGAAGGAGGAGATCCTTGCCGCTAGCAAAGCCGCAATGTCTACCGGCACAGCAGCTCGAAAGAAGCACGTGAACCCGGAGGAGCTTCAAGAGACGGTGTTGCCATCACATTGGGATTCCATAACTCTCGATGACGCCATTTCGAGCATCGACGCAGGTTGGAGCCCGGCTTGTCTTCCGCGTTCGCGCGATGACGAGTCAAAGTGGGGAGTGCTCAAGACAACTTCCGTCCAGACGCTTCGGTTCCAGCCACACGAGCACAAGGAGCTACCCGCTTCGCTTGATCCTCGTCTTCAGTACCAGATAAACGTTGGAGACATTCTCATCACCCGAGCGGGTCCAAAGAATCGCGTTGGGATATGTTGCGTGGTGGACGTTGCACCCGCTCGGCTGATGATCTCGGACAAGCTGATTCGGTTTCACATCGTTGACGACTTAATTGATCCGAACTTCGTTGCTCTGTGTCTGTCGGCGGGGGAGCCTGGGCGCATCGTTGAGCGTCTCAAGTCGGGGATGGCTGAGAGCCAAATGAACATCTCCCAAGACAAGCTTCGATCAGTCACGGTCCCGCTGCCTCCGATTGAGGAGCAGCGACGCATTTTGAATAAGGTCAGCACGCTGTCGCGAATGATTGACGTGCTGGAGGAACAGCTAGGTACTTCCATGGATGTAAGCGGGAAGACTGCCAATGCCGCTGTAGCCGCTCTCACCGGCATCGACATTGATCAAGACGAGGACACCCCCATGAAAGCCCCGCAAACTGAGCTCATCGCGCGCCTGCGCCTGGGTAGGCTGCCCGACGTGAAGGTTCAGGCGCCACTTGCTGCAATCCTAGTTCGCCACCACGGCGAACTAGCAGCGGGCGACCTGTGGCAACGCTTCGGCGGCGAGATCGACGCCTTCTACGCCCAACTCAAGAGGGAAGTCGCGCACGGGTGGATCGCCGAGCCCGAGGTAGCGCACGTGCGTGAGAAGCCAACTGCCAAAGCAGCCAAGGCCTGACCATGCAATTGCGGCACCTGGCCATCCCACAGTTCCGCAACCTGCGCGGTGTGGCGATCGACTTCGCGACTCAGCTGGAGCCCGCGCCCGGCGTCGCACCTGCGACGGCGCCCAAGGCTATCCGCACCCATGCGCTGATCGGCCAAAACGGTGTGGGCAAGTCCAACCTCATCGAGGCACTTATCACCATCTTCCGAAATGTGGATCTGGACCTGCCTGCCGAAACGCACAACAAGCAGCCTCTGGACTACACGCTGGAGTATGAGATCCGCGGTCACACCATCAAGCTGCAGGCCGACACAGCGAAGCAGATGCGGCCCTTCGTGTGGGTGGACGGCAAGGCCGAGTCACAAGGCTACCTGCTGAAGAATCGGGAGCTGCTGCCCTCGCACGTCTTCGCTTACTACTCGGGCCGTAACGAACGCATCGAGGCGCTGTTCCAAGAGCACCAGCGTCGATTCAACCAGCGCCAGGAAATCACCACCGATGAGGTCCTGCCCGAGCAATTGCTGAATCAGTTCTCGGCCAGCGAATCCGACATCCGCGCGATGAAAGAAGTACGCCGCCGTCGCGAAGCCCGGCTGAAACAGGCCGGTGACGACCGGCTACGCAGGCTGTTCTACTGCCGCGGCGGCCATAGCCAGCTGGTGCTCTTGGCGTGCCTGCTGTCAGACGACCCGGTGTTCCAGAAAGTATTGAAGAACCTGCACATCGAGGCGCTCGAGTCGGCGCTGTTCGTGTTGAAGGAGCCGCACCGGCTCCGCGAGAAGCGCCGAGGTGGCCGTTTCGACGAGAGCGAGTTGAACGAGGGCGACCCGCGCTTCTGGTACGCGCGGGGCAATGTAGTGAGCGAGTTCCTCGACAAGCTATGGCAGGTGGCCTGGGCGCCCATCGAGCAAGAGGCCACACAGCAGATCGACTTCCGGGGCCGGACGGAGAAGCAGAAGCAGCTCTACCTGTACGTGCCCAGCCACGCCAAACTCCGACAGCTTGGCGAGCTGGTGGGCGGCACCGACAGCTTCTTCCGTTATGCCGAGGGGGCCTACATCGGCGACCTGATCGAGGAAGTGCGCATCACGGTCAAGAAGCGCGACGAGCACGGCGGTGCGGTGAGCTTCACGCAGTTGTCCGAAGGCGAGCTGCAGATGCTCACCGTGCTGGGCCTGATGCGCATCACCATGGGCGTACAGATCACCGCCACCGGAGAGATCCACCTTCGCGCCATCCGCGATGCTGACGCTGGTGCCGTTGAGGCTGACCTGCTTGTCGGGCGCATGGTCCTGCACATCGGTCACGTCGGTCGACGGTGAGTAGGTCCACTGCGTGCCGTTCAAGGTGGAGCCGTAGGGAATGATCGCGCCATCCGTCGACACGGAGGTGAGGCTGCCGGCGAGCAGGTTCAGTGTGCCGGGCGACAGCACATTGCCGCTGCCATCGGTCACCGGCGTGGCGTTGAGCGAGATCCGTCCCAGCGGCGCGCGCACCACGCCGCCCTGGTTGATGGTGTTGGCGTTGACGAACAGGCCGCCGGCCGCCGACAGCGGCACCGCATGCGCGCCGCCGGAGGACGCAAACGTCACTGTCATCGGCGCGCCGCCCGCGGCCGCCACATCGTTGATGGCGAACTGCGTGGCGGTGACCGGATACAGCTGCGCGGCGGTGAAGGTCAGCGCCGCGACGGTGTTGAACGCACCTTCGAACTGCGGGTTGCCCGGCACATTCACCGCGGGTGGATTGGCGATGACATTCGCGCCGGCCACCAGGCGGATGTCGCCGCCGCTGTGGAAATCCCCGGAGGCAAAACCCGACCAGCCGCTGATGCCACGGATGTCGATCAGCTGCGCATTGACCACATCGAAAGTGGCGGTGCCGGTGACCGGATGCAGCACGGTGGCTGCACTCGCGCCCGGGAAGGCCGGATCGAAATAGGCCGGGTCGTTGAAGTAATTGCCCACCGCGACATACGCCGCATCGATGCTCGTGTGCGATCCCGCGCTGGCCGTGAACAGCGGCGCATCCAGCGTGATGCTGGCATTGGCATGCAGGTTGACCGGACCGCTGAAGGCGATGGTGTCGCCGCTGGCGAGCGTGAGGCTGTCGAAACACCGGACTCGAGCGTGGTGGTGGAGAGGGTGGCCGAACCACTCTGCAGCGAGGTGGATGCGACGGTTGCATTGGTCAGCGTCAGCACGCGCGGCGCGGTGGGATAAGTGCTGCCGTTGCCGCCCAATCCATTGTGCGAGGCTATGTCGCCGCTGCCCGGACCGGTAGTGCCGAGGCCGATGCTCAGCGTGCCACCACCGGCCCCAGCCACCGGCTTGCCATTCATCGTGGCCGCGAAGCCGCGCAGGCTGCCCTGCAATTCGATGCCTTCGCGTGCATCGATGGTAATGGCGCCAGCGTTGCCGGCCACCGTGGTCGCGGCCACGCCATGCGTGGTGAGCAGATCAAGGATGCCCGCGGCACCGCTGACATCGATCACGGAGCCCTGGTCGGCAACGACGAAGCCCTTGTCGGCGACGATGGAGATCCTGCCGCCATCGAGCACCGGGCCCTGCCGGTAGTGCAACGGGTTGGCCGTGTCGATCTTCGCGTAGCCCGTCGCCGAGAGCACGGCATCGCTGCCGATCTCGATGCGCTGGTCCGCGATGAAGCCAGGATCCTGGCCGGTCTGCAGCTTCGTGCTGCCGAGCTGCAGATTGATGTTGCCGCCCGGCGTGATGATGGATCCCAGCACCATCAGGTTGGCGTTCAGGCCGGTGGCGGCCAGTGTCACCGTCGCGCCCGGATCGGTGACGATCGAAGCGTTGTGGGCCAGCGTGATGTCGCCGACCTCGCTGCCTTTGATGTCGCTGGTACCGGTGCCGAAGCTGACGCTGGCGGCCTGGCGCTGCGCTGGCGGCTGCGTCTGCAGATTGGTGAAACCCGATACTGCGGTGCCGGTGCGCTGGAGCAGCGGATTGCGCGTGAACACCAGGTTCTGCTGCAGTGGTGCGATGGTCACCCGCGCATCGGCGCCGGTGGTGTCGCCGATGAAGATGTCGTTCTCGCCGACGATGTTGTACTGGAAGAAGCCGCCGTGCGTGAAGAAATCCGGCGCCAGCAGCAGCTCGCCCAGCGTGCCCGCCGCGGTATCGCCCACGGTCACCGAGCCCGATTGCAGCTTCAGCGTGCCGCCCTGGCCATTGCCGAGCACGGCGCCGAGCAGGTTCACGCCCGGGCCCATGTCGATCTTGCCGACCAGGTTCGCCACCGGTCCCGCGCCGTGGTTGCTGTCGTAGCTGGCAGCGAGCGAGATCGAACCCGCCGTTCCTGCGGTGAGCGTGTTGTCCTGCTTCACCCGGCCGCCACCGGAGACGTTGATGGTGCTGGCGTTGCCGAGCAGCAGGTCGCCGTTGGCGCTGATGCTGACGCTGCCGCCGCTGATCTGCCGCGGACCGGTGTATGCAGTGGCCGTGACCAGCGGCGAATCGTTGATCCAGTTACCGCTGGTGTCGATGATGGCACCGGCGCCGATGCGGATGTCATGCGCCTGCTGGTCCGTTGTCGCGACCGTGGCGAGATTCACCGTGCCGCCGGGCGCGGTGATGCCGCCGAGGATGTCGATGGAAGTGCCCGACTTCACCGTCAGGCCCGAATCCGGATTCGGTGCCAGCGCGATGGCCGTGCCCACCGGCAGCGTGACCGCGCCGTTGCTGTACACCTGCAGTGACGAGAAGCCGCTCTGCGCCAGCTGCGTCGGCGAGATCAGGCTGGTTGCCGGAATGCTCGATGAGCCCGTCACGGTGCCGTTGCTGCTGACATCCGCATGCAGGTCGTCGCTGAGCTGGTCCGTGAACGTGACGCCACCGTCGACGCCGAAGTCCGCGAAGTTCTGCGGGTTCACGCACACCGCGCAGCCCAGCACGAAGGTACCGCCCTTCGCGAGCGTGCTGGCATCGCGCTGGTAGATGCCGGCGGTGGTGCTGGCCAGCATCTGGCCGCGCAGGTAGACCTGCGGTGCCGCGATGCTGACCGAGCCTGCATCACTGCCCTGCGTGAAGCCGGCGTAGTAGGCCTGAGTCGCACCCGTGGTCTTCGTGCCCCAGGTGGATCGATGTACGAGTAGCTGCTGGCGAAACCCTTGTACTGGATATCGCGCGGCGCGCTGCTGATGTTGTAGGCCTTGCCATCCGCGCCGATGAGGCTGGTGGTGGCGGTGCCCATGCCGCTCTGGTAGGCAATGCTGCCGCCGGACACATCCAGCTTCGAACCGGAACGCGCAATGACGCTGCCGGTGGCTTTCAGGTTGATCGCGCCGCCGCGGGTCAGGATCTGGCTGACGTTGCGCGCGATGTTGTCCTTGTAGGCGTGATGTCGAACAGCGTCGGCGAACGTGTCACGTCCACATACACCGTGGAGCCGTGCAGGAAGCCATCGCGCAGCAGCGGATCATCCTGCAGGTCGTTGGTCTCGAGCGTGACCGCGATGATGTTGTCGGTGGCCCTGGCCGCGACGTTCTCGAGGCCGGAGACATCGATGACGCTGGCACTGTCGAGATAGATGGTGCCGTCGGTATCGGCATCCATCTTTGTCGGTGTGTTGACCAGAGCGCGCGGGTTGGAACTTGCGTAGGCGTTGACGCTGCCGCCCGGCGCGAGGATGGCCGCATTGCCTTCCAGCGTGATGTTGCGCGCCGCGAGCTCCACCTGTGAACCGATGAAGGACGCCAGCTGCGTGCCAGTGATGGTGCCGTCGCTGCCGGTATCGGGCGTCACCTGCGTCACGCTGCCTGCGCCCAAGACCAGTTGACCGCCGTTATCCGGCAGCATGCCGCCGAAAGCAGTGGGTTTGCCGTCGGGATCGAGCGGATTGGTGTTGAGCGATGCCGTGCCGGTCAGGTTGTTGCCGGCGATCAGGTAGATCGAACCGTTCGCACTCACCGAAGTGGTCGCGGAAAGTTTGCCGCGCTGGTTCACCACGAGGCCGGCGAGCGTGATGTTGCCGCGCTCCGCCGTGATCTGGCCGGTGGCACCGTTGATGACGGTGCCGGTGTTCTGCCCGTCCTGCACTTCCATATAGAGCCCGCGCAACGAGGGATCGGTGCTGGCCGCGAGGTACACCGCGTTGCTGGCGGCACCGAGGATGGCCTGGCCGTCGGGGGTGCTGATGTTGCCGTCGTTACGGACCATCGAGCCCAGCAGCATGATCCTGCCGCCATCGCCGCTGGTCAGGCTGGCGCCCGACTCGACCGTGACCGAACCGGGGTTGGCATTCTGCGCCTGGAATACGCGGGTAAGCCACCACTGGCACCATTGCCGGAAAGCAGGCCCGCCTGGAAAACGTTGTCCGGCAACGCCAGCGTCGAGGCCACGAGGCTGTTCGTGTTGACCTGCGCGCCCCTGGAAAAAATGATGCCGTTCTGGTTGTAGAGATAGATCTGACCGTTGGCGGTGAGATTGCCGGCGATCTTGCTGGGGTCCGCACTCCAGATCTTGTTCAGCGTTGCCGACGTCGCCGAGGGCTGCTTGAAGTTGACGCCGTAGCCGTTCGCGATATTGAAGTCGGCCCAGTTGAGGATGGCTTTGTCGGTCGCCTGATTGACCGTCATCGTGTTGCCGCTCACCACCGCAGTGGCGGAGCCCGAACTGCACGAAGGCCTGTGCGTTGGAGCCGCACGAAGTGGTGCTTGCAAGGCGTGGGCAGCGGCGGCGTCGCCCTCGCGTCGGTGCACAGCGCGGCGGCGCCGATCAATACCGCGGCATTCGAACATCCATTTGATGGACGCTTTGTAGCGCGCTTGAGTTGCGTGCGTTTCTTGCGCTTTGCAGACATGGAACGGGAATTATCCGGTGCGCGTGGTTGCGGATCTGTTACGGGACAGGTCCGGCATGCGTCAGAAAAGCAGAAGGCCCCGTGTTGCCACGGGGCCCTCCATGCACTGCAACTTGTTCGAAGTTGCTTCCCTTACAGCGGCTCGTGGCTGAGCGGAACCGCAATGCCGTTCAGGTACGGCAGCGCCGGGGCGCTCGAGTCACCAGCGCGAGTGCTGATCGTCACACCTGGATCGAGGTTCGTGGCGATGCTGGCATCCACCAGCGTGCCCGGAACCGCGTTCGGGAAGGCGAGACCGGCGTTGGCACCGACGAAGGAGGGCTGCGACATCACCGTCTTGAACTCGTTGGCGAACACGCTGCCGGGAGCCGTGCCGCCCAGCGTCGCGGCCAGGGTGTTGAACGAATTCTGGTAGTAGAAATCGTAGTAACCCTTGACGACGTTGCTGTACGAAGTGGCAGCGCCCGCGCCCGTGCCGTTGATGTCATCACCGGTGGTGCCGCTGTCCACGCCCACACCATTGATCTTGGTGAAGTAGTAGACGTTCGCGCCGGCCACCTGCTGCGACTTCGGCGGACTCTCGAGGCCCATGATCGCGATCGCACGCTTGCCCGCAGCCTGCGCCGCCTTCAGGTCGGCGATGAGCGTGCCCGTGCTGCTCTCGTTGACGTCCTGGAAGTCCACCGCATTCACGTTCAGCGTCGTGGCGGTGTAGCCATTGCTGGCGCTGTTCGGCAGCAGCGCGGAGGAACCCGAAGCCGGGTAGTTGAGGAAGTACTCGTTGCCCGCAGCCTTGCTGCCGGAACCTTCACCGCGATCCAGGAAGAAGATCGGACCGGCGGGCAGCGGCTGGCCGTCGTCACCGAGCAGCTGGCCCCAGTCCTGGATGCCACCCTGCAGGATGCCGGTCACATCGGCCTTGCTGAAGTTCGTCTTGGGGTGCGCACCCGTGAAGACATTCGCCGTCACGGCAACACCGAACAGGTTGTCGTAGATGCCGGTGGTGGCGCCCACCACGGGGGCCGCGCCACCGTTGGTATTGGCCACGGTGCCGCCCGCGTTGCCGGTCGGGTTGTTGAAGCCACGGAACAGCGCGACTTCGACGTCGGCAACACCCCAGTCCGGGGCGCGCTGCTGCACGGTGTTCGCGTACACGCCCGGCGACTGGTAAGTCGGCTTGCCGGCGGCGGGAGAAGCGATCGCGGTCGCACCGGTCGTCACGATGGCGACGGTCGGGAACGGCAGCGTGCCAGTGAAGCCCGGCAGCGTCGGCGCGAACGGCGCAATGCCGTTCGTGTAGCTGCCGCCGTTGAACTTGTAGAAGTACATGACGTTCTTGCCGGCCGGAATCGTCGTGTTGTTGTAGGTCAACGCACGCTTGGTCGTGCCGGAGACGACACGGTACGAACCGTTGTCGGCGCCGCCCGCGGCGTCCGTGTAGCTGTCGAGGTTGCTGAGGATGTTGTTGGCGCCGACCATGAACGCATTGGCCTGGGCGGAACCGCCAGCGGCGTACAGCGTGTAGTCGATGGCGGCAGTGGGGGGGCAGAGCGAAGGCGGATGCGGTGCCGAGCGCAGCGGCCACGGCGAAGCCGATCTTACCGAGGGATTTCATGGAATCGATCTCCAGTTCTTGATTTTCAGTTCTGACAAGTAATGCGGGGTTGGATCAGACAGCGGCCTGTAGCGCGCCGCCCTTCGAGCGGCGACCGAACAGACCCATGGCAGCCAGACCCGAGAGCAGCAGCGGCAGACCAGCGGGCAACGGCACCTGCGAGGTCGGGCTGCTGAAGGTCAGCGTGTCATTGCTGAGCAGCCACTGGCCGGCCGCCTGGGCCAGGGTCGTGGCGGTGTTGCTGAAGGAGTTGAGCTGTGAGCTGGTCTCGTAGTAGAAGCTCATGGCCGTACCGATGGCGCCCTGTGTGCCGGTCGTGTTGCCCAGGAGCTTCTGGCCGAAGGTGCCTTCGGCGAGCAGCGGAGCAGCTATCCACGAATTGGTGTTGTCGAGCTTCACCGAGGTGGTGCTGCTGGAAGTCACGGCATTGGCGCCGTTCTGGAAGTTGGTGCCGACGGTGAGGCCCTGGTTGAGGTTCGAGCCGGTCGCCTTGGCTACTGAGCCCAGGTTGCTGGTGAACAGCGCCTTGCCGACAGTTCCGATCTTCGACGTGAAATGACCGAGTAGTCGACGGAGTCGCCCGCGCCGATCGAGGCGAGGAACGAGGTGTAGTTGCTGTCCGACGCCAGGCTGCCGCTGCTGTAGTTGAACGTGTTCAGCGAGCTGATCACCGACGACTGCGTCAGGCCGGTGTCGAACAGGTAGGAAGTCTGGGTGGTGCTGTCGACGATGTTGAGGAACAGGTGGCTATCCGCACTGGCCGGATCGAAGGTGGTATTGGCCAGAGCATTGCCGCCCAGCGCCAGCGCGACGGCGCCGGCCAGAGCCTTGAGGCCGAGGTTACGAATCATGGGGATCTCCAGAAAACAGCTGAATGGATTGAGGTGAAGGCGATGAATCTTTCCGCGAAGACTTCCGTGTCGACTCTCGTGGTCCACCCGGCCTGTTTTGCGCGGCAGCCCTGCGCTGCGGGAGTGATGCTCGCGGCGGATGATGTCAACGAGATTGCTGGAGTGTGAAGGAAGTCTCATCGACGCCATGTGCGCGCGGCGCATGCACTCGATCTCTTCATTCGTGGGCGAAGTGGCGGACGTGTGTATGACACTCGCACTTCATCTGCCCGGATCGGACCGATCCGCAGGCAATGCGCTTAGTGTGTCGCGCTTCCGGATGTGCCGCGGATATCCACTCCACGCAGCATCAATATCAATGTCGCCACAGCCGCAATCGCGAGCGGCAGCAATGGCACGTAGAACATGTTCTGGCTCGGCCAGTGCTGCGCGAGGATGTAACCACCCACCAGCGGACCACTGAGCGAACCGATGCGGCCGATTCCCAGCGCTGCGCCCACTCCGGTGGGCCGACACGAGACGGGATAGATCAAACCCGCTGCGGCATTCAGCACACCCTGGCAGCCGATGATGCCGAAGCCTGCCACGCAGATGGCGAATGTGAGCAGCGGCGCCGACGCGAAGCCCGTGCTCGCGATGATGAAGCAACCCGCGAAGCCCAGCAGCAGCAGTGCGAGCGCGAGGTTCAGGCCCATGCGGCCAAGCAGGAACACCGTGCACACGGCGGCGATCGCGCCACCCCAATGCAACGCGCCGTTGGTGAAGGCCGTCTGCACTTCCGACAATCCCGCCTGGTTGAGGATCACCGTCACCCAGCTGTTGAGGAAATGCATGGAAAGCAGCGTGCACGCGAACATCAGCCACAGCAGCGGCGTGGTGAGCTTCAATCCACCGGCGAAAAGATCCGCGATGGTGCCGCGTGATTGCGCACCCGGCTTCACCCGCAGCGCCAACTGCGTGTCGGGGGTGATGGCGATCCCGGGCCGCAGTTCGCGCGCACGCGCCACGATCTCATCGCGACGCAGATGGCGGAAGGTGAGGAACAGGATGGACTCCGGCAACTTCCACGCGATCAACAACGCCACGAGGATGGGCACGCACCCGCCCGCGATGAACAATGCCTGCCAGCCGAACTGCGGCACCAGCCATGCGGCAACCACCGCGGGCAGGCCGCTGCCCAGCGACATGCCGATCATCGGGATGCTGGTGAGTCGGGCGCGTTGCGCGGTTGGCGAAATCTCCGCCGTCAGCGCGATCACGTTCGGCAGCACGCCGCCGAGGCCGAGGCCGGTGAGAAAGCGCAGCAGCGCAAGTTGCGTCGGGTTCTGCACGAACACGCACAGCAGCGCCATCACCGCATACAGCAACGTACCGGCAACGATCAACCGCTTGCGGCCATGACGATCGCCGAGATTGCCGAGGAAGGTGGCGCCCAGCATCATCCCCAGCAGGTTCGCGGACTGCACGTACTGCAGGAACGATGACGGCGCGAGGTTCCACAGTTTCGCGAGGCGCGGCGCGGCGAAAGCGACGATCTGCAGATCGAAGCCATCACACAGCAGCGCGGCCAGCAGCAGGCCGAGGATGAAGTAGTTGCGTTTGGTCAGCGACTGCCGGTCGACGAGATCATCGACCAGTACGGTTTGCGTCGCTGACATGAAGCGCAGCGTACGCGTTTCACCTGGCGCCAGCGTCACTTTCTCGAAGCCATTGAGAGGAAGTCGAGGCGAAAACCCCTGACGCTATCAAGGCACCTGCTGTGCCGATTTTTCCTGCGCGGCCACCGCGGCCACCGCGGGCGCCGCGGTGGATTGCCGCTCCACCAGCCGGTGTTCGATGCGGATGGCCTGCGACGGAGTCGTGCCCTTGATGAGTTGCAGCACCTGGTCGGTGGCCATGCGTCCCATCTCGCGGATCGACTGGCTCATCGTGGTGAGCGGCGGGTACAGCATGGTCGCGACGTAGGTGTCGTCGAAGCCGGCGATGGAAAGGTCGCGGGGCACGCGCAGCCCGCGCTGGTGCGCGTCGGCCAGGCAGCCTGCGGCGCTTTCATCATTGCTGGCGAAGATGGCGGTGGGCGGCGGCATGCCACCACCGAGGAGTTGTGCCGCGGCCATGCGCCCGCCTTCGAAGGTGAAGTCGCCCGGCACGATGAGCGCCGGTTCCTCGCGTACTTTCCACGCGCGCAGCGCGGCGCGATATCCCGCCATGCGCCGCACGCTGTACGAACGCTGCATCGGCCCCTGCACGAAGCCGATGCGGCGATGGCCCAGCGACAGCAGGTGCTCGGTCATCTGGCGTGACGCCGCGCGATCGTCGATGAAGACAACGGGTTCGTCGCCATCGGTACTGCGCGGCGCGACGCGCGCGAACGGCACGTGCAGGGCGCGCAGCAGCGCCAGCAATTCCTCGCTGGAACTGAGCGGTGGCGCCAGCACCACGCCGTCCGGCGCCAGCTGCTGGACCAGCTCGCGCAACTGCGTGGCGGCGATGGGCGTGGAGGCATCGAGCCGCTCGACCGCGGCGTGGTAACCGTTTTCGACGCAGCGTTCGATCACGCCTGCCTGCAGTTCGACCACATAACTCGGGTCGCCGCGCAGCTCGCGCGCCGCGCCCTGGAACAACAGCGCAATCCACCAGGAACGGCGCGCGCGCAGGCTGCGTGCCGCGCGATGCGGCACGAAACCCAGCTGCGCGATGACCTTCTGCACGCGAACGCGCGTAGCCTCGGCCACATTGGGCGATTCGTTCAGCACCCGCGAAACCGTCATCAATGAAACGCCGGACTGCTCCGCTACGTGCCGGATGGTGACGGTGGTGCGTCGGCTGCTTTTTTTCCTGCGCTTCACGCGCCCGCTTCCGCCGCGACGGTGGACTCGCGCACTACGAGCCGGAACTCGAGACTGCTGGGCGGATGAACCCTGCGCTCGCCCCGCACATGCGCGATCAGCAGCCTCGTTCCGGCATAGGCCATGTCGTCGAGCGGTTGGCGCACGCTGGTCAGCGGCGGCCAGGTCATGCTTGCCAGCGGCGTGTCGCCAAAGGCACCGACGGCCAGTTCATCGGGCACGGCCATGCCGCGGTCGTGGGCAACGGCGATGACACCGGCCGCCGTGTTGTCGTAGCAGGCGATGATGGCGGTGGGTGGAGTGTCACGATCCAGCAGCGCGGCAGCGGCGCGCTGGCCGGACTCAAAGGAGAAATCACCATCGATCACCGAGCCTTCCGGCACTTCGAGGCCGGCCCGCTTCATCGCGCGGCGAAAGGCTGTGAGCCGCGCACGACTCGATTCATAGTCCGGATGACCGCGCACGAAGCCGATGTGGCGGTGCCCGAGACCGATGATGTGCTCGACCAGCAGCTTCGCGCCGTGCTCATCGTCCATCCGCACGGCACAGGTGCCGCGATCTGTGCGCACCGCTGCCAGCAGCGCCACCGGGATATGTGCGTTTTCCAGCGCGGCGATCACGGCATCGTCCAGCGATATCGGCGGCGCCAGCACCAATCCTTCCAGGCGCAGGTGCGAGGCCAGCTTCACCAGCTCCGCCGCCAGCAGTGGACTGCGGTGGTCGCAGGGATGGAGCAGCAGCTGCATGCCATGTTCCTTGCAGCACTGGCGCGCACCGTTCTGGATGCGGATGAGGTAGTTCCCGTTCGGAATGTCGTACACCAGTGCCATCAGCTGCGAGCGCCGCGCCGCCAGCCCGCGGGCGGATTGCATGGGCCGGTACCCCAGCACCGCGATGGCGTCCAGTACGCGCTGCCGCATCGCGGGCCGCACGTTCGGCTCGTTGTTGGTGACGCGCGAGACAGTCTTGATGGACAGACCGGCGAGTTTGGCGACATCGACTATCGTGGCGCGCCGTGGCGCCTGCTTGCCTGACATTGCCGCTTCCAGCGAAGAATCTGTTGCTGTTGTTAAGCGTGACAACCTACCCGATTCCGGGCCGGCATGGTGCGCGTTGATTTCGCTCGGCGGATGCCTCTGGATGTTAGCGCTATCTACAGCGCGGCCGCCGCTCCGACCGGGATTCCGGTCAGAGGTGGTAGTCGTCCTGCGTGCGCGCGTACTCGATGAAGAAATCGAGCGCTGCAGGGTTCGACATCGCATCGCGGTTGGCGGCCTTCGCCAGCGGGAAGCCCGCGAGGATGCGCCGCACTGGCACTTCCATGCGCTTGCCGCTGATGGTGTAGGGAATGGCCGGTACCTGGTAGATCTTGTCGGGAATGTGGCGCGGCGTGTATTCGCTGCGCAGCCGGTCATTGATCTTCCTGCGCAGCTCGTCGTCGAGCGTGAGCCCTTCGGCCAGTTTCACGAACAGCGGCATGAAGAACTTGCCGCCCGGCAGGTCGAGATTGACGATGAGGCCATCCTCGATGCCCGGTACCAGCACGATGGTGCGGTAGATTTCCGAAGTGCCGATGCGGATGCCGTGGCGATTCAACGTGGCGTCGGAGCGGCCGAGCACATAGGAACCGCCGCGCTCGTTGATCAGGTAGAAATCGCCCTGCCGCCACATGCCAGGGAAGTCGGCGAAATAGGTTTCGGTGAAGC
The DNA here is from genome assembly GCA_037200665.1 of Pseudomonadota bacterium. Taxonomy (GTDB): domain Bacteria; phylum Pseudomonadota; class Gammaproteobacteria; order Steroidobacterales; family Steroidobacteraceae; genus ZC4RG30. The sequence continues at coordinate 50,145 of JBBCGD010000006.1, forward strand.
GTTCGTCGTTCTTGTCGTTCCAGAAACCCACGGGCATCGAAGGCGCGGGCTGGTTCATCACCATCTCGCCGACTTCGTTGATGACGAACTGGCCGTTCTCGCCGATGACATGCACCGCCATGCCGAGGCAACGCGCCTGCATTTCGCCGGCGCGTTGCGGCAGCGTGACCACGCCACCGACGAAGCCGGAGCAGATATCCGTGCCGCCGCAGCCGGGCACCACCCAGGCATCGCGCTTCACGTTGTCGAAGAACCACTGCTGGCATTCGGGCGAAACAGGCGAACCCGCCAGCGTCACGGTCTTCAGGTTCGACAGATCGAACTTCGCCTTCGGGATGACGCCGTTCTTTTCGAGGATGGCCTGGTAGGTCGGGCTCGCGCCGAACAGGTCGGCCTTGGAGTCCTGCACCATCTTCCACAGGATGTCGCCATCCGGCCAGGCGGGGTTGCCGTCGTACAGCACCGGCGTCACGTTCGACAGCAGCGCGCTGACCAGGAAGTTCCACATCATCCAGCCGGTGGTGGTGAAGAAGAACATGCGCTCGCCGGCATGCATGTCGAAGTTGAAGGCCAGGTGCTTCAGCTGTTCGATCAGGATGCCGCCGTGGCTGTGCATGATCGGCTTCGGCAGCCCGGTGGTGCCGGAGGAGAAGAGGATCCACAACGGGTGGTTGAACGGCACCTCTTCATACTTGAAGGTTTCACGTGGCACCGGCGGATGGTCGAGCAGCTCGTTCCAGAAAATGGTGCCCGGCGTGAGCCGGCGCGGATTCACCCTGTCCAGATACGGCAGCTGGATCACATGCTTCACGCTGGTGAGGCGCGCGAGGATCTTCTCCACTTCGGGACGACGGTCGAAAGGCTTGCCGCCGTACTGGTAGCCATCCACGTGGAAGAACACCGTGGGTTCGAGCTGCGAGAAACGATCGAGCACGCCAGGCGTGCCGAAATCCGGACCCACCGAGGACCAGATCGCACCAAGGCTGGTGGTGGCGAGCATCGCGACCAGCGTCTCGGGCACATTCACCAGATAGGCGCACACCCGATCGCCACGCTTCACGCCAAGCTTGCGCAATTGCGTCGCGACGATGCGCACCTTCGCGCCCAGCTCTTCCCAGGAAACTTCCTGCAATGGCTGGCGCTCGTTGAGATGCAGCAGCGCGGTGGCATCGGGACGTTCATGGCGCAGCATGTGCCGCGCATAGTTGAGCTCGGCGCCGGGGAACCACTCGGCGCCCGGCATGGTGCGCTTGCCGAGCACCGCGGTCGGCTGCCGAGTCGCTTCGATGTGGAAGAAATCCCAGATCGCCTGCCAGAAGGCGTCGATGTCGGTGGTGGACCAGCGCCACAGCGCTTCGAAATCAGCAAAGGTGAGACCGCGTTTTTCCGCCAGCCATTTGCGAAACTCGGTGATGCGTGCGCGCTCCGTGCGCTCTTGCGATGGCGTCCATAGCACGCTACCCGGTTCGATCATCCGCCAGCTCCCGTCACAAAAAGGCGGCTATTGAAGCATGAATTGCAGGCCACACGCCGCCCGCGCAGAATTCTCGCGCAAGGTATGAACAATCCTGAATCACTGCGTCGTGATACATGGTTTGCCCTGTGATGAAGAGGTATGGCACGTACGGAAACGCATGCCTGCCATGGGCAGGCAGTGGGATGCAGGCGCGATGCATGGGGTGCGTCGCGCCGGTGACATATTGATGCTCACGCCCGCATCGAACATCGCGATCCTCGGCTTCGGTGCGCGCGCCACATGTTTCGCGGCACTGCTGGCGCCGCGTGGCTGTGCGTTGCGCGCCTGGGATCCCGGATTGAGCAACGGCGATGCAACGATGCGCGCGCGCATCGAAGCGAGTGGAGTCGATGCCATCGACGAACTCGCCACGGCCCTGCGCGGCGCACGACTGGTGCTGCTGGATACGGTGCCGCTGACTGCGACGCTGCAAGCGCATCTGCAACCCGGACAAAGAGTGCTCGCCCTCGACACCGCGCCCGCCGCCGATGTCGATGTCGTGCTCATCGCACTGGGATTGCCGCCGCAAGCTGCGAACTGGCGCGCGGCTCTTCACGACGCTGCCTTGCGCGCCGTGGCAAACTCCGCCGCTGCAACCCCGGACACTCCCGCGGTTCGCCGCGGCGAACTGCCCTGACCAACGGTTCAACGCATGCAGTTCCTGCGCTCGCTTGTCTTCACCAGCTTCTTCCTGCTGTTCACCTTCTGCTACGCGATCTTCTTCGTGCTGACCGCACCGCTGCTGCCATGGCGTGGCCGCTTCGCGCTGGCGCGCAACTGGGCCGACATGCTGCTGGCCGCGCTGCGCATCCTCTGCGGGCTCGGCTACCAGGTGGAAGGCCGCGAGCACCTGCCGAAGGATCGCGCCTGCATCGCGCTGGTGAAGCATTCCTCGAGCTGGGAAACCTTTGCGCAGGCCACGCTGCTGCCGCCGCAGGTGTGGGTGCTGAAGCGCGAACTGACGTGGATCCCCTTCGTGGGCTGGGGCATCCGCCTGCTGCATGCCATCGCCATCAATCGTGGCGGCGGTGGCACGGCCGTGAAGCAGATGATCGAGCAGGGTCGCCAGCACCTGGCCAATGGCGAATGGATCGTCGTGTTTCCGGAAGGCACGCGCATGCCACAGGGGCAGACGCGCCGCTACGGCGTGGGCGGAGCCGCGATCGCAGCGGAGACCGGTGCACCGGTGATCCCGGTGGCGCACAACGCGGGCTACTACTGGCCGCGACGCGGCCTGCTGAAGAAGGCTGGCACCATTCGCGTGGTCATCGGCGCGCCCATCGAAACGCGCGGTCGCGACCCGCGCGAGATCAACGAAGAAGCGCAGCGCTTCATCGAAGCGCATTCCGGGCCGCCGTGAGCGGCCGCGGCTCGCGTCACTTCACTTCGTAGACCAGATTCACCGTCGACAGCGTATCGGTCTTCTTGAAGCCCGCAGGCGGATCGGTGTTGTAGCGCACGGCGTAGGCGAGGTTCAGCGCCAGGCGATCCGACACCTTCACCGCAATGCCTGCTTCGTTCTGCAGGAAGTTGTTGCTGGAGGTGATCTCGGCGCCGAACTTGTCGAAGAACGACGTGGTCGCAGTGAGCTGCTGCGAGAAATCGATGCCCGCCGTGCCGGCTATGGCGTTGTCCTTGTCGCGCGGCGTGTCGAGGGTTTCGAAGAACTTGTAACCCACGCCCACCTGCACGCTCAGCTTGGTGGCATCGCTGTCGAAGAACTTGTGGCCCACGCCGGTATCGACCACGCCCTGATGGTCGAAGCCGCTGAAGCGATCCTCTTCATAGCGCAGGCCGCCGAACCAGAAGGTGTTGCCACCGCCGAAGTTGTAGTGCGTCTGCGCGAAGGATTCCCAGCGCCGCGCGGAAGTTTCGCTCTCGTTGCGCACGTACAGGCCGGCGAGGCCGAGCGAATGTTCCCAGTCGTCCGCCTTGTAACCCACGGTGACACGCGCATTGGCCGTGCGGGTATCCGTGTTGCCGTCGGCGATGGCGAGGCCCGCCTCACCCTTGCCGGTCCATTGCGCAGCCGCCGGCAGTGAAAGCGCCAGCATTGCGCCGGCAACGAAGAAATGGCGCGCGAGCGCGCGCAGGCGATGAATGTTCATCACTGGTCCGTCCTCTTGAATGCTTGAATGTCAGCCGGCGCGGATCTTACAGCAGCGCCTCGATGTCTGCGCCAAGCCCTGCCGGCGCATCCTTGGGTGCGTAGCGCGCGACCACCTTGCCGTTGCGATCGACCAGGAACTTGGTGAAGTTCCACTTGATGGCTTCCGTGCCGAGTACGCCGGGCTTTTCGCTCTTGAGCCATTTGTACAGCGGATGCGTGTCCGCGCCGTTGACTTCGATTTTCGCAAACAGCGGAAAGGTCACGTCGTAGGTCGTGCTGCAGAAGGCGCCGATCTCCACGGCATCGCCCGGCTCCTGCGCGCCGAACTGGTTGCACGGAAACCCCAGCACCGCGAAGCCGCGCAGCTTGTACGTGCGGTACAGCGCTTCGAGTCCGGTGTATTGCGGCGTGAAGCCGCAGCGGCTCGCCACATTCACGATCAGCAGTACCTGGTTCTGGAATTCGCCGAGGTCGCGATCCGTGCCATCGAGACGGCGCGCATTGATTTCATACAGTGACATGGCGATGCACTCCCTGCTTCGCCCGGCGTGGGCGACCGCTGCAATGCTACAGCGGCGCCCACCGGAAGTACCGCGATCAGAGTTCCCAGCGCAGCGACAGCGTCCAGTAGTCGACGTCGCCACTATCGAGCTGCAAGCCAACGGAGACGTTCGGCGAGAAGGTGTAACGCCCGCCGAGTACCGCGTGGACATGGTCACCATCATAGTAGTGACCCACGTCCGCGTACTTCAGGCCCCCATCGAGTTCCCACTGCGGCCCGAACGGACGCGCACGCACACCCGCATTCAGGTTGAAGCCCAGATCCGAACCCAGGTGGGTAAACCGGTCGAGCTCCAGTGCACCGCCGCTGGTGAAATCGACGATGCCCGAGATCGGCGCATGAAAGCCGATGCCCGCTTCGAGGTTCAGCAGGTTGCCGTAGTCGAAGTCGAGGTACCTGGCGCCGCCGAACACCGTTGCATTCCGGAACAGCTGTGGTTCGTCCATGGAGCCGGTAACGGAAACGCCTTTGCCATCATTGCCGGGTCCATCCGCGAGAACCAGACCACCATCGAAGTAGTGGTAGTCGAAGCCCGCAGCCATCGCGTGGCCTCCGATGCCCAATGCCGCGATCGCCGTGAACTGTGCCAGCTTATTCATTCTCAACCTCTGTTTTGACAAGCGAACCCACCCCTGGGCTCGATGGCGCTAACGGTTGCCCAAATCCCAGCGGAATGCAATCAGCGCATTCGCCTGGTTCTTGTCGGTGCTTCCCACATCCACGCCCACCGCGAACACGCGCGTGAAGTAGTAGCGGAAGCCGGCGGTCCATGAGGTGTCGTCGCCATCGTCGCCATCGCTGCGGCCGTAGTCGACGTAGTTGAGACCGACGGTCCACTGCAGGCGCGGGCCGAGCATGCCACGCAGCCCGACGTTCAGGCCGTAGCCATCTTCGTTCAGCGTGTCGTTGTCATTGTCGAGGTGCAGTCGCTGCAGCGAAATGCCACTGACCAGATCGAGCCGCCGGCTGAGCGGCACGTCGAAGCCTACCCCGAGCGCGAAGTGCCCTACCGTGAAGTCGCTGTCATCGAAGTGCCTGTATTCGTAATCGGTGCTGCTGTAGTTCGCGAAGCCGAACACATTGGGCGTGAGCGAGACGCTGCCGCCGACGCTCAGACCATGGCCCTCGAGATCTTCGCTGCCGTGGGGATCATCGATCGTATCGCCGATGATTCCGGCTTCCACCATGTCGTAGCTGAAGGTGCCGGCCATGACCGGGCCGGCGACGCCGAGCGTGGCCAGCGCGGACAACACGAGAAGCTTGCGCATATATTCCTCCGGGAATTCTGGTCTGGGATGACGGAGGCCAAGATATAGGCCGCTACCTGAACGCGGTGTGAAGCGCGCAGCAGCGGCTACACAGGTGCGAACGTGCCACCGCCGACGATGATCGCCTGGTGCACGCCGGGCAACTGCGCCGAGCGGCGCGGGCCGAACCCGCTCAACGCGTATCCGCCTCGCAGCGCATCTGGCGCATGGCCGGGCGGAAGCTCAGCCACTGCGTGGCGCCTTCGTAGAAATTGCCGCCGGCCATGACGATGCCGGTGTCCTCGAGTGCGGCTTCGAAGAAGGCACGCAATCCCAGCAGGCGTTCTTCACCGCCGGCATTCGGATCGGCATGCGCGAAGAAGCGCGCCTGCCAGTGGCGTGCCTGCGGTTCCACCGCGCGCAGCTCGGCGACACACCGGTCGAGCAGCAGCAGATCCATCGACAGCGTGTTGTCGGTGAGCTCGGCATCGGTGGGCCGACCCGGACGACCGACCTGCATGTGCAGCAGCGCGCCGGACTCGAACACTTCATCACTGATGCACACCGCGAAACTGCCCGCGAGGCGTGCGCACAGCAGTCTGTCTTCACGCGCCACCGCGTAGTGATCGATGCCGACGACCACAGGTGCGTGGATCTGCGGCTGGGTGTTGTCCGTCACGTCGTCAGCACTCTGCCTTGATGGCTGCCAGTGAACCACTCCCTGGATGCGAACCGATGATACGCACCCGGCACGGGCGTTGCATCGGATGAAGTGTGACGCGGTATCGTCTTACAGCCGCGCCGATGGCGTAGTACTACTTTGTAAGCCTTGAGACACGAGGTGACGCATGCAGACGACAGATGGCAGCAAGGTCTCGGCGGTGAGCAACCTCACCGAGTTCTTTCGCGACGCGCTCGACCAGGCGCTCATGCACCAGCATGTGTCGCTCGATGCGCACACTGCACACTATGTGGTCAGCCTGCTGACGCTGTACTCGCGCACCGAGGTCTCGCATGGCGACACGCGTCCCGGCCAGCGCTGGATCAGCCTGGTCGAATTGCTGGCGCAGGCGAGCGAAGCGCGCACGGCGGTGGAACGTGCCGCGCTGCTGCAGCGGCTCGGCGACGTGTCGCTGTTCATGGCCGGGTTTTTTGCGCATGGCTTCGAGCGGCGGCTGGTCGATGTGGATTACCACATCGCCATGGGTGGCCGCGCTTACGGCACGCTGGCCACGACGCCGGTCAGCGGTTCGCGCCGCGCGCTGTGCGGCGTGTTCGATGAACTGGCGCGCAAGTTCCACTCGGTGGTCGATGCCATCGGCGAGATCAGCGACACCGCGCGGGTGTGGTCGTCGAAGGACATCCTGCGTCTGTACGAACTGTGGCTGAAGACCGGCAGCCGTCGTGCGCAAGGGTTGCTGCATCAACTCGGCGTACAGCCCGCACCCGCATCGCTGCTGCTCAGCTGACCGCATGCTGCGAGCACTGCAGCAGCTGCTCGAGACCATCAACGATGCGCCCTGCGGCCATGATGTGCGCGATTTCCTGCTGACCGAGCGCCGACAGCTGCCGCGCGAACGCCGCACCGAGGCGGCGGATGAAGAACTGGTGCTGATCCAGCAGCGGCGCTCGTGCTATCTCGGCCTCTATATAGATGAGGCCGTGCTCGCCCGACTGGCCGCGCACGATCCACTGCGCGCGCTCGACGGCGACAACATCGCCGACTTCTGGACAGCACTCGAAGGCGTCAGCCATTTCTCCTACCTCATGTGGAACGCCGGCCACGCGCGCGGCATCTCGCAGCTCGAACTGGAGCTGCAGGGCGAAGTGGATAAATACATCGCCGCGTTCTGGCTGCTGCGCGCCCAGCATCCCGGCCACCAGCCGCGCGAGCTGCATCCTGCGCTGTTCGAAAGGACGCATGTGGATCCACGCCTGCCACCCGCACGGCGCGCGCTTTATGCCGCCGCCACGCATTACGCGGCGCGCTTCTGCGCGAGGCTCGAAGCGGCATTGCTGTCGAACCGGCCCGTGGCGCGGCGCGCGGCCGTCACCGCCCTGCGGCGCTTCTACCGCCTCGGCTGCACGCGTAAACTCGGGCACATCGAATCCCTAGGAGGGCGGATGCACGCTGTGGCCGCCTGAAATCATGCTCAAAGCAGCGCTCGCAGGCCTTTGCATCTTGATCACATCCAGCTTGTCGGCCGCGCCTCTTTCCTATCCTCGCGCCGAGCGCGGCACGGTGGCCGAGACGCAGTTCGGCGAATCCATCGCCGATCCCTATCGCTGGCTCGAGAACGACGTGCGGACCGACCCGAAGGTGCGCGACTGGGTCACTGCCGAGAATGCGGTGACGGATGCCTATCTCGCGACATTGCCCGGTCGCACCGCCATCAAGTCACGACTTTCCGCGCTGTGGAACTACGAGCGCTTCGGTGTCCCGGAGAAAGCCGGCAGGAACTATTTCTATGCGCGCAACTCCGGGCTGCAGAACCAGGCCGTGCTGTATGTGCGCGCCGGGCTCGATGGCAAAGCGCATGCCCTGCTCGATCCGAACACCTGGGCCAAAGACGGTGCCACCGCGCTCGCCGAGTGGACCCCCGCGCACGATGGCACCAAGCTCGCCTACTCCATCCAGGATGGCGGCACCGACTGGCGCACCATCCGCGTGCTGGATGTCGCGAGCGGCAAGCCCAGCAGCGATGAGATCAAGTGGGCGAAGTTCACCAACATCTCCTGGGCGCGCGATGGGTCGGGCATCTTCTATTCACGTTTCGCGGAGCCCGCGAAGGGCGCGGAGTTCCAGGCGCTCAACGAGAACCAGCAGCTGTACTTCCACACGCTGGGCAAGCCGCAAGGCGAAGACAGACTCATCTACGCCACGCCGGCGCGCCCGGTGCTGAATCACACCGCCGAGGTCAGCGATGACGGCGCCTGGCTCGTCATCTATTCCTCCGAAGGCACGGATGATCGCTACGAGATCACGCTGCTCGATCTGCGCAGGGCCGACGCCAAACCCTTCACGCTGATCGCCGGACTCGAGCACAACTGGTCGCTGGCTGGCGCGAAGGGCGACACGCTGTACTTCATCACCAACAAGGATGCGCCGCTGCAGAAGATCGTCGCGATCGATGCCGCGCATCCGGCCAGCGCGCCGCGCGAGATCGTGCCGCAGGCGGCCTCGACGATCGACAGTGCTTCGCTGGTGGGCGATGTGCTGCTGGTTTCGTATCTCGTCGATGCGAAGAGCGAGGTGCGCCGCTTCGCGCTCGATGGCAAGGCGCTGGGCACGGTGCAATTGCCCGGCCTCGGTTCGACTTCCGGCTTCAGCGGTGAAACAGGTGACCCGGAAACTTTCTATTCCTTCGCCAGCTTCAACCTGCCCACGGCCATCTTCCACTACGACAGTGCCAGTGGACGCTCCACACCCTTCGCCACACCGAAGGTCGCCTTCAACCCGGATGACTTCCAGGTGGAGCAGCGCTTCTACAAGTCGAAGGACGGCACGCGCGTGCCGATATTCCTGCTGTATCGCAAGGGGCTGAAGCTGGGCAGCGGCAGCGACGCCGGCGTGCCGACGCTGCTGTACGCGTATGGCGGCTTCAACGTGTCGATGCCGCCGAGCTTCAGTCCGGCCAACCTCGCCTGGGCGGAGATGGGTGGCGTGTATGCGCTCGCCAACATCCGCGGCGGCGGTGAATACGGCAAGGCGTGGCACGACGCGGGCCGGCTCACGCACAAGCAGAATGTGTTCGATGATTTCATCGCGGCCGGCGAATACCTCATCTCCGCAGGCATCACCAGAAAATCCCAACTCGCGATCCGCGGCGGTTCGAATGGTGGCCTGCTGATCGGCGCAGTGGTGAACCAGCGGCCGGATCTCTTCGCCGCGGCTCTGCCGCAGGTGGGCGTGATGGACATGCTGCGCTTCAACCGCTTCACCGCGGGGCGCTACTGGGTCGATGACTACGGCGATCCGGGCAAGGAGGCGGATTTCAGGTTGCTGCGCGCCTACTCGCCGTACCACAACATCCGCAGTGGCGTGGATTACCCGGCCATCCTCGCAACCACCGCCGATACCGATGATCGCGTCGTGCCGGGCCATACCTTCAAGTACACCGCGGCACTGCAGGCCGCGAAGATCGGCGACAAGCCGCACCTGGTGCGCATCGAAACGCGCGCGGGGCATGGTTCGGGCAAGCCCACCGACAAGCAGATCGCGGAGTACGCCGACATGTGGGCGTTCATCGCGCGCTGGACCGGGCTCGCGGTGCCAGCGAAGTAGCGCGCGGCGTTCAGGCCTTCGGTGGCCCGGGCAGAAGATTGCGCCCGCGCAGACAGAGCAGGGAAAGCTCTTCCTGTCCTCAGCCCAGCGGATAGCGTCCCAGCACTTCGTGTCGCGTCTGGCCGATGTAGCTGCGGATCAGCAGTACTTCGATGACCCGCCACGAGATGGGTGCCACTTCCTGCAGCGTGATCATCCTGCGGTCGTACAGCAGCGTGACATGCGGCGTGAATTGCTGCGGATCAGGCACGCCAAGCTGGTGGCGCAGCAGAACCAGTGGCGCGCAGCTGCCTTCGCGGCACAGGACCAGCGGCGGATTGCGCTTGCGCCGGAAGCTCATGATGCGATCGAAGGACAGCTCGAAGGGTACGCCGCGAAGATGTCTTCCGGCGGCATCGGCCTCGGCCACCAGTTTGGGAGACAACCCTTCGTGATCGCCGAGAAAGCACAGCGTCACATGCAGGTGTTCCAGCAGCAGCGGCTGGCCGCTGAGTGCGTAGACATCCCGCAGGCGCGAAGCAAGTGCATGCACATGCGTGGCGGCGACCGCATCGGGCCTCAACGCAAAGAACAGGCGGTCCGTAGCCACGACCGCCTGCGCCGTCAGAACACCGACTTCGGCGACTCACCCAGCATCGCGCCACGCACCAGCGGAATCGGTGGTCCACCGTAGGAAAGGAACGCATCGTGGAAGTCGTGCCAGCAGGCCTTGTCGTCCGCGCCACCATGCTTCGCGCACCAGTCAGTGCGCAGCTTGCGGATCAGCAGCTTGCCCATGTTGTAGTTGAGATAGGCCGGATCGTACGCGCCGCGCGCGGCCTGCTGCTCGGCGTTGCCTTCATCCTGGCGACCGCGATCGATGAACAGCTGCTTCGACTGCGCCAGCGTCATCCCCCCTGTGTGCAGGCCGATCGCCGACAGCAGTCGCGCATTGCGCAGCGTGGCTTCGGTGAGCTGCCCGATGTGCGTCTCCGGATCGCCGTTGCCGAGGCCTTCCTCCCACATCATCTCTTCGCTGTAGTGCGCCCAGCCTTCGGCAAAGGCATAGCCCACGTAGAGCTTGCCCAGCATCGATTGCGCGCGGTTCGAGACGAGGAACTGCAGGAAGTGGCCGGGCCACACCTCGTGCACGGAGGCGAACAGCAGGTTCGACTTGCTCATGATGTAGGCCTGCTGCTTGGCCTTCGACCAGGAGGGATCCGGCGCCGCCACGTTGTAGAACGACGGCATGTTCTTCTCGTAAGGGCCGGGCACGTCGATGTACGCACCGTTCTGTGCGTTGTACGGCGGGGATTGCTTCACCTTCGCTTCTTCCGGGCCTGGAATGGTCAGCACATGGTGGTCCTGCACGAAGTTCTTCAGGTCCACCAGCTGCTGCCGTGCATAGCCGACGAAATCCCCGCCTTCAGGCTTGGACGCCGCGACTCTGGCGACGCATTGGGTGACGCTCTTGCCGGGCGCGTAGGCAGCGCAGGCTTCGGTGAGCGCCGCTTCATTGCGCTCCAGATCCTGCATGCCCATCTTCTCGATCTCGGCAACCGGCGTATCCACGCGCTCGGTGGCGTACAGCATCTTCGCGAACAGGTCGGGGCCGAGCGCGAAATCCTGCGTCTGCGTCTTGCGCAGGCCCTGCATGTATTTCTGCAGGTCGGCGAGCGCGGCCGCGGCCGCGGCATTCTGCTTCGCGAACTCGGCCTGCGCGGCCGCGTCACCCACACCCTTGAACACCTTCACTACATCTCTCTTCAGGAAATCGGACAAGGGTCCGAAGGTATACATGCCGATGTCGATGAAGGCCTTCGGCAGCGGCGCCTTGAGGTTGTCCCTGATCTGCGCGGTGGCAGCCGGAACATTCGAGGCCCAGCGCGTGTACGACTTCATGCGCGTGGCGGGATCCGCATAGGGACGATCCAGGTACACCGCCGGATCGAAGTAGTACCAGGTGGGATTGCGGTGCGGCCAGTCGGCGGACTCGAGCCAGAACAGGCGCCCATCGATCACCGCCAGCAGGTACTCGCGCTCGAACTGCTGTGCCGCGGGCAGCGTGGTCGCATCCACGGCGGCGGTCTTTGCACGCCAGTCCTTCAGGCGCTGCGCTTCTGCGGCGAGACCCGCTGCGCTCCAGTCGGGCAGCAGGCCATCGTATTCATGACGACCCTGGTAGACCGCGATCTGCGGCTGCGCCTTCATGTCGCTCTCGATCCAGTCGTCGACGAGCTGCGTCCATGCCGAGGATGCCGCGGCCTGCGCGGTTGCCTGCACGGCGGCGGCGTCGGGCTGCTTCGTGCAACCGGACAGGAGTGCGAGGGCCGTGGCCAGCACCACGCCAGCGACTCCCGCATTCCTCACGTAACTGGGGCGCATCGACTATGTCTCCGGGTATGCAACGACGACGCGTGGAGTCTAGACGTTGCCGGAGTCTGCGCGAAGCGGGAAGCTCCGCGCGCGGCACGACAGAATGCGTCGCCCCTGTTCCCGAAGGGACGACGCGAGCCTGTCAGCTCAGTTCAGATGGTTAGCGCCGCTAACTTCAATGCTTCGCGATTTCGCCGGGCAGATCGAACACCAGCACTTCCGCATCCTTGCCGGCGCCGAGTTCCACTGTGCGTATGCCCGCGAGCTTCAATGCATCGCCGCTGGCGAGCGTCGTGCCATTCACGGTGAGTTCACCGCGGACCACGTGCACGTAGATGCGACGACCTTCCGCGACATCGAGCCGTGCGCTCTCCGCACCATCGAACAGCCCCGCATGGATGCGCGCATCCTGGTGGATGCTCACCGAACCTTCGGCGCCATCACCCGACACGATCAGCCGCAGCTTGCCGCGCTTTTCGCCCGGCTCGAAATGCTTCTGTTCGTAGCTGGGCTTCACGCCGTACTGGTTCGGCATGATCCAGATCTGCAGGAAGTGCACGCCTTCCTTCGCCGACGGGTTGTGCTCGCTGTGGAACACGCCGCTGCCGGCGCTCATGCGCTGCACGTCGCCCGGGCGGATCACCGAACCCGTGCCCATGGAATCGCGATGTGCGAGCTGGCCCTCGAGCACGTAGCTGATGATCTCCATGTCACGGTGCGGATGCGTGCCGAAACCGGCGCCGGGCACGACGCGATCCTCGTTGATCACGCGCAGCGCGCCGAACTCCACATGGTGCTCATCGAAGTAGTCGGCGAAGGAGAAGCTGTGCTTGCTCTTCAGCCAACCGTGGTCGGCATGGCCCCGATCCTGGCTTTTGCGGACTTCCAACATGGCGTCCTCCTTTGAAGTGATGGAGCGATGATGGGATTGGATGATCCGATTGAAAAGCGCAATATTCTGGCCTAATCAATCAGGAATTCAGATCCTATGGCCCAATTACGCTCTTCGATCGACCAATGGGAAGTTCTGGCGGCCGTCGTGGATGCGGGCGGTTTCGCCCAGGCCGCGGAGCGCCTGCATCGCAGCCAGTCGGCGGTGAGTTACGCCATCGCGCAGCTGCAGGAAGGGCTGGGTGTGCCGCTGCTCGAGATCAAGGGTCGCAAGGCGGTGCTCACCACGACCGGTGAACAACTGCTACGGCGCAGCCGCGCCATCGTCGATCAGTTTCGCCGGCTCGAGGAACTCGCGCGCGCCATCGATGGCGGCTGGGAGACCGAGCTCAGGCTGGTCGTCGATGCCGCGTTTCCACAGCGGCGATTGCTGGGCATCCTCGCCGAGCTGCGCGTGGGTTGTCCGCACACCACGATCTCGCTGGCTGATGCCGTGCTCTCTGGCGCGGAAGAGGCGATCACTGCAGGCACTGCCGATGTGGTCGTCACCACGCGCGTGCCGCATGGCTTTCTCGGTGACTGGCTGATGGACGTGGAGATGATCGCGGTGACCGCGCCCAGGCATCCACTGCACGGCATGCAGCGCACGCTGACGCTGGATGACCTCACGCTGCATCCGCAGGTGGTGGTGCGCGATTCGGGCCGGTTGAATCCGCGCGATGAAGGCTGGCTCGGCGCACAGCAGCGCTGGACGGTGGCGAGCGTGGAGGCTTCGCATGCGGTGACACGCGATGGTCTCGCCTATGCGTGGTTGCCTTCGCACCTGGTTGCCGATGACATCGCGGCCGGACGGCTCAAGCCATTGCCGCTGTCCGTGGGTGGCATGCGCAAGATGCCGCTGTATGTGGTGCTGGTGAAGGGCGAGACCGCGGGGCCTGCGGCGCGCAAGGCGGTGGAACTGTTCCAGCGGCATCTGCCCGCGACGGCGGCGGCACCGGAAAAATAGCGCGACGGAACGCGCAGCACCGTGATGCGTTCAAACCGCGGCGCATCTCGCAGGAGACCCCGGCGTATCAGGCCACCGGGGTTCTGCACTCAGGCTGCAACGCTCAGCGTCGAGCTGGAGGTCGCTGCATCGGACGTGGACGCGCCGTACTGTGCAATCAGCGATGCCACCAGCTTGCTGATGATGTTGCTGGCATCACTGGTGCTGGTGTCGCTGCTGTCCTGTGACTGCGCGGCCGGAGGAGGACCGCCGGGCGGCGGACCATGCGGACCATGCGGGCCTTTGCCCGCTCCATCGGCATGCTGCGACATGAAGCTCTCCAGCTCCGACTTCGAGATGCTGCCATCCCCGTCGGCATCGATGCTGCTGAACAACTTGTCCGCATCCGGTGGTTGCGCCGTTGCCTGCATCTGGGAGCCCATCAGCTGCTGGCGCAACTGGTCGAACAAGGCCTTGCCGTTGTCCTTCAGTTCCGTGCTGCTGACGCTGCCATCGCCATCGCTGTCCAGCGCTGCCATCAGCGAGCCGGCATCGATCTTCGTGCCGGTCTTGCTGCCGAGGTCGTCGGCGAATGTCTTCAGCTCGGTGGAATCAATGGAGCCGTCCCCATTGGTATCCAGCTTGCTGAACAGTTGTTGCGACCTGTCCGTGGCCTGCGGTTTCTGCAGGCTTGCGAACAGGGTGGCGGGTACTCCGCCACTCAACGAGACGCTACTCATCTCCATCTCCTCATGTTTGCCGCCGGACAGGCGGCTTCATGGGGGAATATCAACGGTGATGTCCACTGCACCTGTAAGCAAATGTATTGCCGTGAAGTGGTTATCGCGATCGGCCGGAAATTGCCGCCGCGGGCGCGGGATTGCCGCCACGCGAAGCAGGCGTGTCCGTCGCGACCCATGGCGTGGATTGCGGCGGACACGCTCGAGCGCTGCTGGCGTATGAGCGTCAGCGCCTGCTTGAAACCTGCGGCGGGCTTGCGCCCACTCGCCGGTGTGTACCGCGCGCTGCGCGCCGGGCTCATCCGCCTCAACACCGGGAAGGCCGCCAACTGCCAGTACCTCAAAACCGTGGTCGAACATGCTGGCGTCGCATTGCCGTGCTTCGACGAGAGCGGCGAAGTCGTGACGATGAACGAACCGGCGCCCACCATGCATGCCGATCCGCAGCAGTGCGAACCGCGGGTTCATTTCGTACCGCCCGGGCGAAACACGTGGCAGCGTCTTCACGCTGCTGCTGCCGTCGTGAGATGCTGGCGGCCATGGAACACATCGACCCGGTTCCCAGCGGCAGGATCGTCCACCCCGATGCAGTCAGGGTGAGCGGTGCGGATCTCGCGGCATTCAAGCTGCTGCGCGGCGAAACGCCGGCGGAGCACTATCCACCCGATGCGAGGAAGGCCGGCCTCAAAGGCAGCGTCAAGGTCGACCTGCTGCTGAACGACATGGGACAGGTGCTCGAAGCCCAGGTGATGAGCGAATCGCCCAAGGGCCATGGCTTCGGGCTGGCCGCGCTCGATGCGGCCAAGACCTTCGAATACGCGAACCCGCTGCAGAAGCTGGTACTGATCACGGTGGATGTGGAGTTCGCGCCGTGACACGGCTGCGGGCGATGCAGCTCGCGCTGGCTGCATCACTGATTGTCGCCGCATGGCCCGCCACCGCCGATACCCTTGCCGATGCGAACGCCGCGCTGCTCGGCGCCGCGCGCGCCGGTGATGTCGAGCAACTCACGCAGGCTTTGCAGCAAGGCGCCGCCGTCGACGCTGCCAGTGAGCAGGGCGTTTCCGCGCTGATGCTGGCCTCGGCCAGCGGCCATCCGCTCGCCGTGCAACGCCTGCTCGATGCGCATGCGCGTGTGGATACACGTGTTGGTCGTGGCATCAGCGCACTGCGCATCGCCGTCGCTGCGGGTTCGCCCGACACCGCGCGCCGCCTGCTCGCCGCCGGCGCCGATCGCAACGACATGGATGCCAACGGCTCGCGCCTGCTGTTCGCCGCGGCCGGCAATGGCGGCGTGGAACTGCTCGATCTCTTCCTCACACCCGGCGAGGACATCAACTACAAGCGCGCCACCGGCGGCTACACCGCACTCGATGCGGCGCTCGAGACCCAGCACTGGGCTGCCGCGGAACATCTGCTCGCGCATGGCGCAACGCTCAGTGCCTCGGTGACAGGTCGCGAACAGGCGCTGCAGAAACTGCTGGAGCTGGAGCCGGTGGTGAAGCCCGGCACGATGTCGCTGGTGCAGACCGTGGAGCTGCCCTCGCCGCGCCTGTTCCGCGCCGTCCTCGCGCAGGGCGCACGCACGGATTTCACCGATGCCAACGGCAACACTCTGCTGATGATCGCCGCGAAGCATCACCACGTCACTGCACTCGCGGCACTGCTCGCGGCGGGGCTCGACGTGAATGCACGCAACGCCGCCGGCGACACACCGCTCACCATCGCTGCGGGCAAGAGCGAGTACGAACTGATGGTGGTGGGCATCGGCCTCGCGCTGGGCCAGGATCGCAATTCGCTGATGCGGCTGGTATTCCGGCCCGCGCAGAAGAGCAGTGAATCCGCCGCCACGGCGCGCCGCCTTGAAGCCGCACAGCTGCTGCTTTCCGCGATGGCCGATCCGAATGCCGCCGACACGGAGGGTGACACGCCGCTGCTGCAGGCCACGCGCTCCGGCGACGCCGAACTCGTGGCCATGTTGATTGCAGCAGGCGCGCGCGTGGATGTGCGCAATGAATCGGGCAATGCGCCGCTGCTGCTGGCTGCGCAATTCGGCCTGCGTGACATCGCCGCGGCGCTGCTCGACGCGCGCGCCGACACCAGCGTCACCGACAACGAAGGCCGCACGCCGCTCGAGCTCGCGCGCACCGGCGGCCATGATTCCGTCGTGCAGCTGCTGCAGGCGAAGCGGCTCGACTGATGCGGCTGTTCGACTATCTCGACTCCGGCAACGGCTACAAGATCCGCCTGCTGTGCGCACAGCTCGGCCTGAAGTACGACTGGACCGAGATCGACATCATGAAGGGCGAATCGCGCACGCCGGAATTCCTGGCCCGCAATCCCAATGGCCGCATCCCGGCGCTGCAGCTGGATGACGGCACGCATGTGTTCGAATCGAACGCCATCCTGTGGTATCTCGCGGAAGGTTCGCGCTTCGTGCCGGATTCACGGCTGGGCCGCGCGCAGGTGCTGCAGTGGATGTTCTTCGAGCAGTACAGCCACGAGCCTTACGTGGCGACGCCGCACTCGCGGTGATGGAGCAGCACCTCGCGCGCCACGACTTCTTCGTCGATGAACGCTACGGCATCGCCGACATCGCGCTGTATGCCTACACGCATGTGGCGCCGGACGGCGGCCTGCTGCTCGAGGCTTATCCGCAGGTGCGCGCCTGGCTGGCACGCGTGGCCGCGCAGCCAGACTACGTGGATCTGTTCACCCGCCCGGCTTAAAGGTGTGCGCACCACGGGGCGCTCCACGATAATCCGGCCCCCATGTCTGCACGCTCCGGCCTGTTCCAGTTCCATCTCCGCACGCTGCTGATCGCCAGCGGCCTGATCGCCGTGGTGCTGCTGGGTGCCGTACTGGCACCGCAGCTGCTGGCCAAGAGCGCACGCCTGCAGGTGCTGCGCAATCACGTCGATGCAGTGGCACGCATGGTCGCAAGCCAGGTCGACGGCGACCTGCATCGGCAGCTGACCGAAGGCCATGCGGATGAGGCCACGCGCACGCGCGCGCTGGTGCCGTTGCTGCGGCTCCACCAGGCCATGCCGGAAGCCTTCTATGTGTACACCATGGCCGTGCTCGCCGATGGCAAGGCGCACTTCATCCTCGACACCGCGCAGGATGCCGATTTCGCGCATCGCCACGCCCTCACGCCATCGAAGTACATGGAAACCTTCGAGCTGCGGCGTGAGTATCCCGATGACTGGTTACCCACGCTCGCCGCCGGGCACACCTACGTGAATCCGGGATTCCAGTACGACGACTACGGCTATTTCCTTTCCGGCAACGCGCCCATCTTCGACGGCAGCGGAAAAGTCGCGGGCTTCGCCGCCGTGGATTTCGATCTCACCTATTACATGAGCGAGGAAGCCCGCTTCCGGGCCATCGAGATTTCCAGCATCGCCGTGGTGCTGCTGCTGGCGCTGCTGCTCGGCTACCTGTACGCGCGCTACCGGCATGCGCAGGAAGTGGAACTGCGGCAGCACTACGAATCCTCCATCCAGGATGCACTGACCGGCCTGCCCAACCGGCGCGGTGCGCTGGCCGCCATCGATGCGCTGTGGAACGAAGCGGGTGCGAGTTCGCACGCAGCGCTGCTGGTGGACATCGACAACTTCAAGACCATCAACGACACCCACGGACATTCGGGCGGCGATGAAGTGCTGCAGCGGCTCGCGCAGGCCTTGCGCGGCTGCCTGCGTCCCGGCGACATCACCGCGCGACTGGGCGGCGACGAATTCCTGGTGTTCGCGCGCAACTGTGACCAGCGCAGTGCCGAACTCATCGCGACACGCCTGTTGTCGGCGGTACGTGGCACGGATGCGCCGATATCGTTCACCGTGTCCGTGGGCATCAGCGTAGGTTCCGGCGGCCTGCAGGGCGGCTTCGACCTGCTGTACCGACAGGCCGACAAGGCGCTGTATGGCGCCAAGGCCGCGGGCCGCAACCGCTACGAGTTCTTCGCGCTGGCCTGAGGCTGGCGTTCAGTGGGTGTCGGCCGAGCCTCGCGCCGGGCCGGTCGTTCCCCATGATTCCCCTTCCCCTTTTTTCCTGATCGCAATTGCGCCTGCGGCGCGTCCGGCATGTCGGGTTTCTCCGGCCGATTGCGATACCAGTAACGGGCGCCAATGTGCCCGTTGCAACTGTAAAGCAAGGAGACAAGAAGTCATGAAACTCAAGACACGTGTGAAGGCCGGAAGGATTGCGTTCAACCACAACGTCGCGGTGAAGGTGAAGACGCGCATCAAGGCCGGCCGGATCAGCTCGAATCACAATGTAACGGTCCGCTGAAGAGCGGCCGGGGCTGCACGACCCCCGTAGCCCCGGTTTTTCCCATGAGCGACGCAATGATTGCTGAAATGCAGGAACGCAGCTGGACGCTGCAGGCGCAGGGCCGCATCGCCGAAGCCTGCGAGGCCTGCGCCGCGGCACTGGCGCTGGTCGAGGAGTCCGGCGATGCCGGATCGCCCGATATCGCTAATCTGCTGAACGAACTGGCCGAGCTTCGGCTCGAACAGGGCGAACTCGCGGCTGCGATGGTGTCGTTGCGGCGGGCAAAGTCGATGGCCACGCGCAGCAAGCTGGCCTGGGAGGGCGAGGATGCCGCACGCATCCGCCTGAAAACCTGCGCACTGCTCGGCGAGCTGCTGCGCATGCAGGGCCATCTCATCGATGCTGAAGTGGAATGCCGTGCGGGCCTCGCGCTGGCCACGGCACAGTTCGGTGCGGAATCGGCGGAGGCGGCCGAAGCGCGCAACAACCTCGCCGTGCTGTTCAAATCCCTGGGCCGCTATCGCGAGGCGCGCGCACTGTACGAGCAGGCGCTGTGCACGATCGCGCGGCTCGAAGGCGATGCATCCCTCGCCGCGGCGGCCGTGCTCCACAATATCGGCGGGATACTGCATGTACAGGGTGATTACGCAGCGGCCGAGCCGTATGCGCGCCGCGCGTGCGAAATCACCGGAACCCGGCTCGGCGAACGCGATCCGCGCACGCTGCAGGATCGCGTCGCGCATGCCGCGATCCTCGATGGCCTGGGTCGCCATGCCGAGAGCGAAGCCATTTATCGCGAGGTGCTCGCGCTGTGGCGCGAAATCTGCGGCGAAGAGCACCACGAAGTCGCGACCACGCTGCACAACCTTGCTGCTGCGATCGAAGCGCGCGGCGGTTTTGCCGAGGCCGAGGAATGCTATCGCGACGCGCTCGACATCCAGTGCAGGCTGCTGGATACGGATGCGCTGGACATCGCGCTGACACTGAACAACCTGGGTCGGCTGCTGGCCGAACACGGCGCCATCGATGAAGGCAGGGCCATGCTGGCACGCGCGACGTCATCCCTGCAGAAGCAACTCGCGCCCGGGCATCCGTACCTGGTGGCGGCACGGCGCAACCTCGCCGCCGCGGAGGCGGCAGGCTGAGTCGTTACGGCGGCGGCCCGCGCCTGAACAACAGCCGCGCCGCCCTTTAGGCGAGTGAATCGTCGCGCAGAACCTTGTGCAGCAGCATGCGGGCCTTTTCCCAATCCCGTTGCACGGTGCGCTCGGACACTTCGCGCATCGCGGCGATGTCGGTGAAGGAGAAGCCGCAGAAATACTTGAGGTCCACCACCTCCACCAGCCGCGGATCGACGGCGGCCAGTTCGTCGAGCGCCTCGGCGATGCGCGCCAGCTCATCGCCATCGGCCTGCGCTTCCGGCAACTCGGTGGGCAGCGAAGTGAGATGGAACTCGCCGCCGCGCTTCTGCGCCAGGTTGCGGCGGGTGTAGTCGATGACGAGGCCGCGCATCACGCGCGCGGCATAGCCCATGAAGCGGTTGCGGTCGGGGAACTGCGCGCCCAGCGGCCCGCCGCAGATATCAAGGTAGGCCTCGTGCAGCACCGCGGTGGGTGTGAGCGTGGCCGGTCCGCCGGCGCGGCGCAGGGCACTGGAAGCCAGCCGCCGCAGCTCCCCATACAGGGAGGTGAACAGCTCGTTGGCATTCAGCTCGCTCCCACCCACGGAAAAATCTTTCGGAGGCGTGTCGGGTTCCATGGCGCGTTTCCGATCTCATGAGTGGGCAGCAGAAAAGTGCCCTTTCAATCTACCAAACCAGAGGATGAAGACAATGAACATCAAGACGAACATCCGCGCCGGCCGCCCCAAGCTGCCGGGACCCAAGTAAGGATCCACCCGGATCGACCGGAGCTGCCCAGTACGGCAGCTCCGGACCGGCGGAACCCGGCGATTTCCCGCCCCGATGAACTTCTTCCCCCAGACCGAAGAGCAGCTCCGCAGCAATCGCGACGGCACCACGACCTGGGTACTCATCGGCGCCGTATTGCTGATCGCCGCCTGGCTGGCCTGGGCAATGATTGCGCGCGTTTCCCTGTATGCCGTCTCCAGCGAGGCGCGGGTGGAACTGCAAAGCGCCACTTATCCCATTGCGAGTCCCTTCCTCGGCCGCGTCGTCAGTGCCGACCTGCGTGTTGGCCGCAGTGTGCGCCGTGGCGAAGTGCTCGTCGAAATCGATTCGATGCCGCAACAGCTCCAGTTGCAGGAAGCGCAGGCCGAACAGCACGGACTCGCGCCGCAGCTGGCGCAGTTGCAGGCACAGATCAGCGCACAGCGCGGCGCGCTGACGCAGGAACGTGCGACGACGGTGCTGGCCAGTGAAGAGGCCGCACGCCGCGCTGAAGAAGCGCGCATCGCCGCCGAAACCGCCGAGACCGAAGCCACGCGCATGCGCACCCTGCAGAAGCAGGGCCTGGTCGCCGCGCGTGACCTGGAAAAGGCCGAATCGGAATTGCGCATGCGACACGAAGCGGCCGCGGCGCTGCAGGCGGCGGGACGTCGCGTGCCACAGGAACAACGCACGAAGGACGACACGCGCATGGCGCAGATGGCTGAGTTGCAGGGCCAGCTCGCGAACCTTGCGAGCCGCGATGCCACGCTGCACGCGGAAATCGAACGACTGCAGTACGAGATCGAACGCCGGCACATCCGCGCGCCGGTGGATGGCCGCATCGGCGAGGCCGCTACCGTGCACGTGGGCACTGTGGTGGATGAAGCCGAGAAGCTCGGCTCCATCGTGCCGGCCGGGGACCTGATCGTGGTCGCGCAGTATCCGGCGCAGGATGCCTTCGGGCGCCTGCGTCCCGGGCAACATGGCGTGTTGCGACTGCAGGGATTCCCGTGGGCGGAGTTCGGCGTGGTTGGCGCGACGGTACACGCGGTGGCGCAGGAGATCCGCGATGGCAAGGTACGGGTGGAGCTCACGCTCGAACCCAGTCCCAACTTCCACGGCAGGCTCGATCACGGCATGCCGGGTTCCATCGAAGTGACCGTGGAGCGGCTCTCGCCGCTGGCATTGCTGCTGCGGACTTCCGGCCAGTGGTTCACGGCGCAGACGTGAAGCGGCGGCTGCTCATTCCGGAGGTCATCCAGACCTCGGGAATGGACTGCGGTCCGGCGGCGCTGAAAGCCATCTTCGGTGGATTCGGGCGCTATCTTTCGTATGGACGCTTGCGCGAAGCCTGCCAGACCGATGTCGATGGCACTTCGATCGATGCGCTCGAGGAACTGGCGCCGCGACTTGGCCTCACGGCGACGCAGTCGATGCTGCCTGCGGACTTCGTGCTGCGCGAGGAATTCCGTGCGCTGCCGGCCATCGCGGTGATTCGCCTCGCTGACGGCGCGCCGCATTTCGTGGTGCTGTGGCGGGTGCATGGTGCGTTCGTGCAGGTCATGGATCCGGGCGAAGGCCGCGTGTGGATGCATCGCGATCGCCTGCTCGAATCACTGTACGTACATGAACAGGACGTGCCGCGCGCAGCATGGGAGGAATGGTCGGACTCCGCGGAGTTCCGCGCGACGCTGGCTGCGCGCATGCGCGCGCTCGGAGTCACTGCTGCGCTGTGGCCCGATCTCGCGCAGCAGGACGCGGCGTTGCGCTTGGCCGGGACGCTGCGCCAGGCAAAGCAGCTGCCGCGCGGTGAAGCGGCGGCGCAGCTGCTGGCGCTGTGCGCGGAACATCCGGCGGAAATTCCCGCTGAGTTCTGGGCCGCACGCGCCGTTGCGACGGACGCCGGACAGCTGCGGTTGCGCGGCGCCGTGGTGTTGAGCATCTCAGGCGCATTCGCCGATGCCGCGGACGCGCCACTGCCCGACACGTTGACCGCCGTGCTCAACGAACCGCCGCCACGGGTGTGGATACCCGTCATCGATGCGTTGCACGGCACCGGCTGGTTGCTGCCCGCCGCACTGGCGGCGGCGTTGTTCGCAAGCGCGCTGGGCGCCGTGCTGGATGTACTGCTGCTGCGTGCCTTGATCGACCTGCGTGGTCATCTTGAGCTGGGACTGCAGCGATTCGGCGCGATGGCGGCGCTGCTGGTGTTCCTCGGCGCACTGCTCGCGGTGGAATGGTTGCTGCGCCGAGGCCTGCAGGACATGGGCACGCTGGTCGAAGGCCGGTTGCGTGCACGACTGCTGCAACGGATTCCGCGGCTGGATGACCGGTATTTCCAGTCGCGGCTGGTTTCCGACATGGCGATGCGCGCGCACTGGCTGCAGCTGCTGCATGAGTTGCCGTCAGTGGTGGCGCAGCTGGCGCGGCTGTGCGCGGGAATCGTGATCACCGCACTCGCCATCATCTGGCTGTTCTCCGGTGCGGCACCATGGACACTGCTCGCGGCCGCAGTCGCCTGCGCATTGCCGTTCCTGTTCGTGCCGGCACTCACCGAGCGCGACCTGCAGGTGCGCGATGCGAGCGCAGCGCTGAGTCGCTTCTACCTGGATGCGCTGCTCGGCGTACGCGCGGTACAGGCGCATGCAGCCGAACAGGTGCTGCGCGATGCGCAGGCACCGCAGCTGCGGCAGTGGCTCGCGGCGGGACTGCGACAGCAATCGCTGGTGATACGCGCCGAGACCATCCAGCTGGTGGTGGCGATTGGCGCGGTGATCACGCTGGTATGGCGACAGATGGCCACAGTGCAGCAGCCTGCAAGTCTCCTGCTGCTGGTGTACTGGGCGCTGTCGCTGGTGCTGCTCGGGCAACAGGCAGCGCGGTTGTTCTGGAGCCTGCCGGCACTGCGCAACACGCTGCTGCGCCTGATGGAGCTGCTCAATGCGCCGGCGACGGAGCCGGCCACGGCTGCGGTCGCCGCACGCAGTGGCGGCGTGAAGGTGGAGCTCGAAGCAGTCGACGTGGTGGTGGCCGGACGCTGCGTACTCGAGAACATCTCGCTGCATGTACAACCGGGCGAGCATGTGGCCGTTGTTGGTCCGTCGGGAGCAGGCAAGTCGTCGCTGGTCGGGCTGCTGCTGGGCTGGTACACCACGGCTTGCGGCCGCTTCCGTGTGGACGGCGCCGTGCTCGACGCGGCGGCGCTGTCGCAGCTGCGCAGGGAAACGGTGTGGATCGATCCGCAGGTACATCTCTTCCAGGGCACGCTGTTCGACAACCTGGTGTACGGCAATGGCGCGGAGGCCGCGACGCATGTGGCGGATGCGCTGCGCGACGCGGCACTGGTCGGGCTGATGGGCAAGTCACCGCAAGGGCTGCAATCGCAGCTGGGCGAGAACGGCGCGCTGGTTTCCGGTGGCGAAGGACAGCGTGTGCGCATCGGTCGCGGCTTCGGTCGGCAGCAGGCACGACTGGTGGTACTGGATGAACCCGCGCGTGGACTGGATCGCGATGCACGTGCGCAATTCCTCGCCACCGCCAGGCAGCGCTTCGCCGGCGCGACACTGTTCTACGTCACGCATGACATCGCACATACCCGCGGCTTCGATCGCGTGCTGGTGGTGGAGGATGGGCACATCCGCGAACAGGGTGCGCCCGCCATGCTGTGCCAGCAGCAGGGCTCGCGTTATCGACAGCTGCTCGACCAGGAAGGCACGGCGCACCGGCAGTTGTGGTCGAACGCCGTATGGCGCCACCTGCGCCTGCGCGAAGGGCGGCTCGTCGAAGCGCGTGCAGGCGCTGAATCGCAGCAGTTGCGGGC